>NZ_JQKO01000001.1 GCF_000746085.1 Methylocapsa aurea
GAGCGTCGACCGAGCGTTTGCTGATCCGTCCCTTTGGCATGGCCCGACCCTCTGACTTTCTGCCGTGGTAAGCGTCCGGTAAGCACGGTAAGCGCTCGGTAAGCAGAAACAGGATAACGCCAGAATTGACGGGAAAACAAGGGGAATGATAATAGCCTTATAATAAACGGCTTTTTAGATTGTGGAAAAAGCAAGAAATCGCCGTAAAAATGAGGCCGTCAAACTTTTAATCAGAGGGTCATGGGTTCGAATCCCATCGCGCTCACCATAAAAATCAAATAATTAGAGAGAACCCTTGAGATCCTGGCCAAGATTGTAGACGAGCTAGTTAAGGAAGATTGTCGATTATTTCGCGGCGCCTGGGGTGAATTGACGATGCCTCGTGCTTTCGATCACCCGCGCCAGGTTTAGTCACCACACTCAACCCATCGCGTCGACAAATCGATTCGGCCATGATTTGGCGCCGCCTTGGTCCGAAAAAGGTTCACGCCAAGAAGGCGGTCCACGCCATGAATGGCGCGCCCGATAGCAGTGCGCGAACCGCGGTCTCGGTTTGATAGTTGCCGTTGATCGAGACGCGCGGCAAGGCCGTGAGCCGATCCGCGTGTCTTGGCCAGATGTGGCTTGGACGAGTGGTGACAGCGGTGAGATATTCGGCGCCGCGGGCCAGAGCAAATTCACGCGGACCGACGGAGCGGCTGTCGCCGGACGGATAGGCCAGATGCCGGACAGGCCGGCCGAGCCGCTCCTCGATTATGGACCTACTATCTTTGATTTCGTTCGCCACAGCGAACGTGTTCTGGCGGCGTAGAATTGGGTGACTCTGAGTATGGGACCCGATCGTCACATTTGGGTCTCGAGCCAGCACAGCGATCTCATCCCAGCTCGCGCATTGCTCCGCTCCCAATTGACTAAGATCCAAATTAGCTTGCGCGGCAAGTTCGGAAGGCACGGCCCGCATTTGACATTCTGGTCCCGCTTTGAGGCGTTGGCAGAGACTATGATACGCCGCATATTTCTCATCGGCTCCATGCGTCTTAAAGATGTGCTTCTCGCCATCGAGGATGACCTCAAAGGACTCCAGTGAGGCAATCGCCTCCTCAAGCTCGAGCCACCAAGGGGGACTGCGCCGGCTGGCAAAATCGGACACAATGAAAAGGGCCCATGGCGCCCCATGCCGTTTCAAGATTGGCCATGCATATGTGAGATTATCTCGATAACCATCGTCGAAGGTGAGCGCCGCGAAAGGCCGAGGCGTGCGCCTGCCTTCAAGTCGCGCCGGAACTTCGTCCAAGGCCACGACGTCAAATCCATCTTCATCGAGCAATGTGAGGACTCGATCCAGAAAATCTGGAGTGATTTCGAGGGATCGGTTCGGCGCGAAGCTCTGTTCGCGCCAGGGCCGGACACGATGAAACATCAGGATGACGCCAGAGCCACGCGCGGCCCAGCGAAGCCAACGATCCGCTCGGGTCGCCGCGATGGCGCTAAATCCGATTGTGAACAGCGCGTGTTTCCAGTCGATCATTATCGTTTTGCCGAACTTCGGAAGAGCGCCAGGCTGCGCAATTCCAGATTGACCCTATGACGATGCATCGCGGACGGATTGTCCAAGCCTCGTCGCGCCAGACGTCCGAGCAGCTAGAGCCGGATGATTTTGGACGGAATCGCAAAGCGATCTCGTCCAAAGTCTGAATCCGCCTCTCATCAAAGAGTTAGAGCATGATGTCGTCCGAAAACCGGTTTCCACTTTTCGGCATCATGCTCTAATGGCCCCTCGACATCCTGGCGCGCGCTAAAAGGCCGCAAAAAAGGCAGAGCGCTTGCCAAAAAGATGTCTCACTGAGTTGCGACGCCGCGTTGCGGGGCCATAAAAACCCTGATCCGGCTGATGTGAAAATCCGCCGGAAACGTTGTCAAAGCATCGGGTGGCTCCGCCCATCCCCCCACCGCAAGATTGACCAGGAGATACATCGGCTTGTGCATATCCGCCGGGGTCGGGGCCGAAGCGACGCGCCGCCCGTCGAAGTACCAAACGACCTCGTCCGCCGTCCATCGCATAGCATAGACGTGGAAATCATCGGAAAGGTCCGGCGTTGCGATCTTATTGGAGAATTCAACATCTTTGCCGCCGGCGCGCGAATGCGCCGTGGCGTGATATTCCGAAACATTCTGGCCCAGAACCTCCATAACATCGATTTCTGGCGGCCAGGTCTGATCGACGGGAAGCAGCCAGAAGGCGGGCCAGAGCCCTTTTCCCTTAGGAACGCGGGCGCATATGTCTACATAACCGTAAGTAAACGAAAAGCGTTGATAGGTGGTCAGCAGTCCAGAGGCAAAGGGCAGATTTTCAGCGAATTTCAGGTCAGGAATAGGGATAGGATGAGCGCGAATGACCAGTCCGTCCTCATCGAGCAGAAAGGGCGTGAGGCTGGCGAGCGCGGGGTGATCGCGACGCTGCCGCGGATCGACATAATATTGAAGCTCTTTGTTGACCTTGATCGTGCGCGCGCCCCAAGCGTAATGCGGCTCCCAAACGCCGCCCGGGGCCTCGTCCCAAAACCTTAGGCTTTTGAAGTCTTCCGTGAAGGCGAGCTCCCAATCCTCAGGCGGAACAGTCTCGGCGGCAGCCGGCGTAACGGCGATGGCGAGCCAGGCAAGTCCGGCAACCGCAGCAGCTTGCAAAAGGATGATGCGAATAGCCGCCCAACCCTTAAGTATGCCAAGGCTGCGCATCAAAGCGACAAGGCCTATAATCAAGGCAAGGCCGGAAGCCGTGCACGCCCATGCCTGACCCGTGATTCCTGCGGATCGATCAGCGGCAACCATCGCGCCAAGCAAAATCATGAATGCTGGTATGAAAATGCTGGCCGCGTGGGCCCAGGGCCTGAGCGATAAGGATATCGCGATCGGAAGGCTCGAAGCGACAACCGCAAGCGGAACGCACGAAATGGCCAGCGCCCTCGTGACCGGAGCGGCCCTTTCGAAGCGTGGGAACACAAGTTCAATCATTGGCCCCGCAGCGATGATCGCCAACGCCACCCCGCCAGAGAGGACGAGACACAGGAGGAGCGTCTCGCGTTCGACCAAACTCGAACCGGCGCCGGGCGAATGTTTCGCCATGTGGGCGAGGATCTTTGGGTAGCGGACCTGCGCGATCGTGGCGAACATCCCAATTCCGGTCAAGGCGAGGTTTGCGCCAAACGCGAACAGCCCAAAATCGTCCGCGGAGGATAATCCCGCCGAGATCCAGCGGTTCGCGGATAGATAGACTTCCCATACGCCGTTGAATGCAAAGAGGGGCAGGGCTAAGCGCAGAATAGGGACCAGCGGCGTGGGGCTTGTGGCAGTTGGGGAAACAGAACGCGACAGGAGAGCCGCGAGGGCACCATACCACAGCGCGAGGGCCATAAAGCATCCCGTCACGCCGCCAAAGACGAGACCGGCCAGACGCGGCGCGGTCAAGCCGGCGTTCAGAAGCAGGGCGGCGGCTGTGAATTCCCAAACCTTGGACGTGGCGCGAAACACTGTGACCGGTCCGTTTGCGATCATGAAGGCGCCTCCGGCGGCAATAGCCATAGCCGTGCCGATCACCGGAAGCGTCCCCGTGACCCAGGCGATCCACATCGCTAGCGGAACAACCAATCCGAGCACTATGGAACCGATAATCAAGCGGGAGCGCAGAATATTGGCGACCCAATCCGCATCGGCGCTGTCGCCGAGGGCAAGTTTTCGATCGGCCAGCTGCGATAGGCCAAGATCGGTCTTGGTGGCGTATTGGAACAGGCTAGTCAGAAGCGTGAAGGTCCCGAAGGCCGCGGGACCGAGAAACCACGGTGCAATGACCGAGGTTCCGACGCTAAGTCCGGTGACAATAAGGACGCCGGCCGCATAGCCGCTACGATGGCCGAGCCAGCGTAAGGCGGGCAGATGCCGCAGCCCGCCAATAGAGCGGGTTCCGATAAGAAGACGCAGCGCGCCGGTCTGCGAAATCGGGTTGTGCGTCAACATTGGCCTCGCCGCTTCGGCCGAGAGGCCACTTCATTGACAATATCGCCAATTGCGGCCGCAATCGGCGTCCAACCCAATTCTTCCCGAGCGTGCTTAAGAGCTCCGGCCGAACAGATTTCGTAGAGTGACGGGTCGTCGACTAAGGATTGGATCGCGGCGGCGAGGTCCTCGGATCCCATGCCCTTCGCGATTATACCGGTTTGCCCGTCGCGCACTTGCTCAATGAGGCCGCCAACCGGCGTGGCTACGATTGGAAGCGCAGCGGTCAGAGCGGCGGCCGCGACTCCGGATTGGCTCGCTTCGATATAGGGCAGCATCACAACGTCGGCACGCGCGAGAGCCTGTGCGATCTGCTCTTCATCGACCCAGGTGTTGATGATTGATGCGTTCGGCAAACCGGCAAGCTGCGATTCATAGGGTGAAATATCGCCAGAACCGACGATCTCGAGTTCAACCGCCACCCCACGCTCGCGCAGCAGGCGGTAGGCGTCGAGCAGGTGGCCCAACCCCTTGTAGGTGACGATCCGTCCGAAAAACAAAAGCCGCATCGGACGATGATGCGGGAACTTGCGCGGCGTGACGCTTCCCGATCCGAAAGAAAACGCGCCATGGGGCACGGTCCAAATGCGGTCCGACGGAAACCCGTAGAACTTCTCCGCGGAGCGACCAACATGATCGGATAGCACGATGAGGGCGTCGGCGCTGGCAATCTCCCAGCCAAGCACGCTCGCGCGAAAGGGGTAGTAGTCTCCCGGATGAAACTTGGCGTCGTGCAGAATGAGAATGAACCGACTGGCGCGGCGGCGTAGGACGGGAATGGCCGCGACATCCCATATTGCTTGGAACGCGCAGATTGCAACATCCGTCCGACGTTCGTTGAGTATCCCTCGAAAATCACGCGCCAATTGCCATAGGCCAAGAAGCGCCAGAGCGGCGTTTAGCTTGCCTCTCCAAGATGTCTTGTCGCCATGAAAGGTGCGCACCTTGCGCAGCGCGACATCCTTCATCGAAGTGGTCAGGATCGCCAATTGCGAGCCTTCGGAGGCGGACACGGTCAGCTGGAAACCTTGCACGTTCCGGAGTTCGCGCGCGAGCTCATATGTGAACTTGGAGCCAGCCCCGGCGCGCCCCCAGTGCCACAGCAAAATCTCGCGTGGCCGTTTGGGACTGGCCGTCAATGCGGGTCTAGCCTTAATTTCCGTATTGGTCGAGGCTTGACCGTTGGCCGAAGTCCTTTTCAGAATTTGGGAATAGGATAGGCCCTTGGCCGCCCACGGCCTCGCTTGAGCGTGGAGCCACCCTGTCGGTACGAAAGAGGGCATCGATGGAATGAATTTCATGTAAGTTCAGCTCCTAGTCCACCGGCGCAACTGTTGATGGGATTCGCGCCATCGACCGCAGACTCCGCATTGTCCGACCCCGAAGCGCTCCCCTAGTCGATGCTTGGAAGACCCACCTCATCTGATCGGCTTCATAGAATCCGTGAACGCCTTCGCCGGTCTGACAGGTGGTTGCGCAGCGAAATCGATCGCTTGTTCAAAATGACAACCTTGAGGAGGCAAACGCTTCGCGGTCTCCCGCACCAGAATCCAATAAAAAAAGAACGTTTCCATAACTGGCATTCCGAAGATGCCGGGCTCGCCAAATCCGGAAACAAGCACGAGCAAGATGATCCGATCGCGCGTTGGATCTGGGTCGCTCACGAAACGGCTGATAAGCAAGGAAACGTAGGCGAAGCCTGGCAAAGAGCCAAGGAAGCCGACCGAAATCAGTGATTGCAGAAACATATTGTGCGCATGCTTTGCCTGGTCCGCGAACATCGGATCTACGCTATTCGTGAATAGCTGTTCGGTGCCAAAATAGCCCCAGCCGAAAAATGGCCTTTGCAGAATATGTGTCCAGGCGATATCCCACAAGTCGGTGCGGCCCGTGAGCGTTAGGATTTCGCTTTCACGCCCTGTCCGGCTCAGCTTGCCGAATAATCCAACAATGTCAGGTAGCGCGCCGCATGCGGCCAACACTAGGGCGAATGCGAGCGCGCCCAATATGACAATGGCGACGCCGCCCCCGAAGCGGCTGGTTCGGCAGGCAACTAGTCCCCAGGCAATCAACAATGCGACAATTGCCGTCCTGCTTCCTGTTGCTAGGATCGTTGCGACGCTCAATGCCAAAATGACATAGCAAATAGGGCGACTGATGAACCCCTCTCGCCGCGCCGTCATCACCATCAATATTAATATCGCGGCGAATTGGCCGAAGACGTTCGGATGACCGGCAAAGCCTTGTAAGCGAGTGCCGGCTTCGGATTCATCAAGCGATCCTGTTAGCCACGTAATGTTCGGAGCCGCGACCGCGCCAATAATGCCGGCGCAGATAAAGGCGACGAGCGTCCAGACAAAGAGGCGGATGACGGTTTCCTCGCGGAGGTCTACCACGACAATGCAGGCCAAAGCGCCATAAGCAAAGAGGCCAAACGCCGCGCCGCCGGAAAAGGCCGGAACCTCGGACCACAGGGCGGAAAGGCCCGCTATTGCCGCATAGGCGAATAGCAAAACAATCTCCGGTTTGAAGAAAATGCGGCTGATGCTGCGCCAGCGCAGAAACGCGAGCCCAATTATCGCAGTCCAGGCGGCGATCTTTAACGCGACCTGGGAATCGGGCACGAAGGGCTCGCGCTCGCTGAACTTAGCATCGATCAGAAGCGTAACGAAGACGAGGATGGCGCCGATGGCGAAAGGGTGGCCCCGCGCGGCATTCAGATAAATAAACGCCAGGACAACTGCGCCAGCGGCCACAAGCGGGATCGCATAGACCGCCGCGCCAAGATCGACTGGCGCCGCGAGTGCGCCGATCCAAGCCAGCGCGAACGCCGGCGGAGCCCAGCCCATCGAGGAACGAAAGTTGGGCGCAGCAATCGCCACTCGACTGAACTCCTTAGCGCCCGGAATGCGCGGAGAGGCGGTGCGCCCAGTTGGAAAGAGGCCGCCATACCATCGCCGCCCCAGCGAGACAGCCTGCGATCAGGCTTCCCAAAATCCCGAGAAGAAGATTGGGGAACGCCGGACGCGTTGGCTCCTCGGGGGGAGTGAGGATGTCGACATGCGGTATGACTGAACTCGCCCGCGCGGTTTGACCGGCAAGGCGCACCAAAGCAGTATCGAGCGCTTTCCTTCCGGACTCCGCGTCGCGTCGCAATTCGGTGAGGTGGAGTTCGGAATGTTGCCTCCGAATCATCTCCTCGCGAATTGTCTTTATCGCGCGTTGCAGGGCGAGCTCGCGCTCCATCGAAGTGCTGGCTTCCGTCTTCATCGCTCGAACGAGGCGGTCGCTTTCAGCTGCAATCAGCTGTTCGATCGCCCTTTGGGGAATATCCACTGGCGAAACTGCGGATTTCGCGCCGGCCATCTTTTCTTTCAGTTTTTGAATGAAGGGCGAGGCGAGGACCTCTGGCGCGCTATCAAGTTTACCGGCTTTTTGTAGCTCGGAGAGCGCATCCGCGCGGGACTGCGCCTCAGTCGTCCGCGACCGCGCCAGAGCCGCCTCATTGCTCAATGTAGACAGCTCGCGCTCAAGGGAGATGGTCGCCCCCGTGTCGATCAGGCCGCTTTGGACAAGAAAATCCTTTAACGCAGCCTGCGAGGCGTCGGATTTGGCCCGCAATAGGTCAACCCGTTCGCTAAGCCATGCGGTGTGGTGGTCAATCGTCCGGCGCTTACGCGCCAATTGATCAGCGAGGTATGCCTTAAGCAGTGCGTCTGTCAGCGCCGCCGCCTTGGCGGGACTGGACGAGGTGAAGCCAAATTTCACCGTGTAGGAGCGACGGCCTTTTGAAACGGACAGACGGTTCAGGAGATTTTGACGGAGGTCGGACTCTGATGTGGTTCGTAGCCCGAACCAATTTCTCCAGCCTCCATTGAACTCGGGATCAGCCGCGAGAGAGTGCTGGGCAAGAACCGCAGCGGCCAGCGTCGGCGAAGAGATTTGGTCGATCTCCGACTGGATCGCGCTTTCGTCAAGCGGCTGGCGCATATATTGCGCCGAATCTGATGACGACTCTGGATCCGTGGGATGGAGAATAATCGTGGTCGTCGCCTCATAGCGACGCGGCAAAAACGGCCACGCCACCGCAAAAGCGATCATAACGACGGAAAATCCCATAAAAAAACGCGATATATAGGAACGCCAGAGATGTCGGTCCAATTTCGATCGCGATCCGCCGAAGGCGCCCCGAACCTGATCCCAGGGTTCAGCGGCGTCGTCGACAGACAACGGACTGCGGTTGACTTTCGCGTCCATGATTTCCAATCCAGGTGCTAGTTGCCGCTCATCGCGCTGGGCGGAGGGGTCTGAAGTTCCGGCCTGCTCGATGTCGGAGTTCGCGCAATAGGATAGAGGCGGTCGCGGAGAGACCCGCCAATCAAACGGAATACGATATACATAAGGGTGACCAAAAAGAACTCGATCACATTCAGAAAGCCGGCGCGAAAGCAAGAAAAGCGAAATCGGATTTCGTTCATGCAATAGCGCAGTCCGCCCCGCCGCCGGCGCTGCGCGATGCTGGTGCGCATACGCAGAAGGACTCTGGGGATCACATGAAAGCGCGCGCCGCTTAAGACAAGCCGAACATAGAGATCGTAATCCTCGAGCATGCCGAAATCAGGGCGATACCCCCCAACCTTGCGAAGCGCTTCCGTTCGAATCAACACCGTCGCATGGGTAAGCACGTTGCGCCAGCGCAAAGCTCGGGCGACCGCGTCATGATGGACGGACGAAGACTTCACCATCTCCGGCCCGCCCTCATCGTAAAATTCAACGCACCAGCCAGTGACTATATCGGTGTCGGGATGGGTCCTAAAATAGTCAAGCTGCAACTCTAGTCGACGCGGATCGCATATGTCGTCGCTGTCTGCGCGCATTATATATTTTCCGGAACAACGTTCGATCCCGGCATTCAGCGCCCTTGCGAGTCCGCGATTCTTCGGCAATCTCACAAGAGTCACATCGTCGATGCGGGAATCGATCGCATATCGAGAGATAACATCCTCTTGGGCGACGTCGACGGGGCCGTCCAACACAAGCACCAATTGGTCGGGTGGGACGGTTTGAGCGAATATGCTCTCGAGGGATTCCTCAAGATTTGCCGCGGTCTCGCCAGCATATGTTGATATTAGCGCGCTGACGGCTGCTTCTTCGTCTGCCTGCCGTGGCTGGGGGGAATGATCCCTGGTAGGCGTAGGAGGACTGCTCATCGTGCGCCCCTCCTCGAAAGGACGACGCGTGGCGTCTGACACAAGATCAAAATGTCAAGAACTATATTCCAATCGCGCACATAACGCTCGTCAAGCGCGACGCGAGTTGCATAGCTGACATCATTGCGGCCGCTCACCTGCCACAGCCCTGTCATTCCGGGCCGCACGCTCATGTAGAGCGCGGCGCTTGAACGGTAATAATCTTCGAGTTCTGCCCGGGTTACGGGGCGCGGCCCGACGAGGCTCATCTCGCCTCTGATGACGTTTAGCAATTGCGGGATTTCATCGAGGCTCGACTGCCGCAGAAGTCTTCCAATGAAGGTCACGCGCGGATCAAAGTTTAATTTGCGACTTTGCAGCCATTCGTCTCGCGCGGACGGATGATGGTCGAGATATTCTTCCAGGCAGCCATCGGAGTCAGGTATCATCGTCCGGAACTTTATGCATTTGAAAGAAATTCCGTTCGCGCCGACGCGATTGCCAAAGTAAAGGACAGGACCGCCATCCAAAGCAATCGCCGCCGCTGTCATGACCATCAAGGGTAGGGCGAACAACAGAAGGGCCGAAGCCGCTATAATGTCGAAGCAGCGCTTGGCTAGATAAGCCGTTTGCTTGACCAAATGGAAAGAGGTCCGGGGCGGCGTTTGAGGTATTTGAGGAGTAATCATTTTCAAGCTCATCCTTTGCGGGCGCAGAAAAGACTGCGTAAGCTGAGAGGCGTCGCGAAGACGTTCTCAACGATTGATAGATCCGCTCTTGGCCGCAGCTTGAATCGTCTCCCCCAAAGCCGATATCAAATAATATTGTATTAATCGGCAGCGCATTAATAATAGTTATTATTATTTATAAAAGCGCATTGCATTGGTACAGCGAACCAAGCCAAATTTAAATAATCTATATATGACACTTTTATGTCAATGTGGTGCTCTATATAGCGATATGCATAGATGTAGCTGTTCTAAACGTCAACAAAAATCGGAGTGTTTGCTAGATATTATTATGTTAATACTAGTTAGTAGTGATGATATATTATAATTCGAAATAGATAGTTGATTTAATATTGTTGCGTATGCGGATCCGGTGCGTTGTCCGATGATGTTGGCGTCTTGTCGGGGGGGGGCGAAAAAGTTCTCGGAATTGCTCGGCGTGAAGGCGTTGATTGCAATGCGAATAGCTTCTCACCAAACAGGGATAGGTCGCGTGGCTACCGCGCGCAGGAGCGCCTCGAGTGTGGAGAACGCGTCTCATCCTGAGCCTCTTGAAGGATGGATTAGCTTGGAGTCCGGCGCGTAGGTGGGGCGGATAACCTCGGAGTCGCGCGGGCCGCTTCCTTGGCTTGCCGCGCGCCAGGCGCCTTGTGAGTTGGCGGGTTGTCAGCCGCGCGACGGCAATGCCGAGCGGGAGCCGGCAACGAGAATCTGATCGACATATAAGAGGGAAGGCGTCGCGCTCCTTCGGGCCGTCAAGCACCCAAGGCGCCACGAGGTCTCCATTGGTGGCCTAGCCGTGACGATCGCATTTTTGAGCGCTTCCCGATCAGATAGGATCATCTGATTGAAAAAAATCGCGTTAGACCAAGGAGTTGGAGCATAATATGCTCTGGCTATAAGCGTGAGGAGCCAAGGCAAGACAGCGCATCTACCTGTGGGCGTGGATGAGAGACAATGTCGAAGTCGGCGGCGGCGCTGATCAAGAGGAAAATCAACATTGCGTTGGCCGCCAATCCCGTTGGCCAATTATTTGCCCGGATCGGCATCGCTTGTCGGAAGACATTGTGTCGAGCGGTCGAACGCATGGGGCCGGCGTCAAATACCGTCGAGAACCACACGGAAGGGGGCCATCGGCTCGGCGGACCAAAGTAGACATGGCGCCACCTTTGGCATGCATTTCGAGTTGGCAAAGGCATCCATTTTTGCCGCTGCTTTCGGGGATCATGCGCGAGCGGACGGGGCCGCAGAGTCTATCCCTGGCGTCAGGATCAACCAGCGCCCGCACGATTCGCCAACGCGCGCCGCGTCACTTTTGAGAACGATATGCAGCGCTACTTGCGTGAAGGAGCGGTGACAGTTTCTTGTCAATGTAAATTGCCGCGCATGAACTAATAAAGGCCATTAGCATATTAATCATAGTTAAATATACGTATATATAAGTATATACTAAATGTGTTACTTGCAATATGATATTATCAGGTGTATTAATTAACTATATAGAGCCAAGAGAAGAGCCTTTTTTAAGTTCGTATTTGAAATCAACATTGTATGGCGTCTCAAGGCTTTATTATGTCACTACCGAGTTTCCGGGGAGTTTGGCCATGTGGCGCATTAATTATCGTTTTGGGGCTGCGTTTCAGCGATTGTCGGCGCTAAGCCGTCTAACAAAAGTAAGTCTTGGCGTACTTCTAGTAATTCCATCTGCATTTGTCGCCTCAGAAGTGTTTTCAGGGAGCCCTGATCTCAGACTATTTAAGCTCGAAAAGGATAAGAAAGCTCCAATCGACTATGGGTACGGTCCGGGTAAAGGAAAAAAGCCCCCTATTGGGGACGTTAAGCTCACTAAGAACTTCAAGCTCAGTCAGGGCCTTCGCCTTTTGCAAACCCCGACAGGCGGGGGCGGCGGCGGCTTTTTTGGTCCGGCTTTTCCGTGGCCGATCATCCCGCTTCACATGGGGCTCTTGCCGGATGGACGCGTCTTGACCTACGGCACCGATGAGCAGGGTCAGCAGGGAGCGCAACTCGTCTATGACGTTTGGGATCCTGCGATTGGGACTGGAGCGGACTCGCATCTGATCCTTGCCAATACGACACAGACGGACATCTTCTGCAGCGCGGCGAGTCTGATCGGGGAAGGTCTTTCCGGCAGCACAAGTCTGTCCGGCAAGATGCTGATCCTCGGTGGCGATGTCACGATCAATGGAACGCGAAACTATTCGGATAATAATATCGATATCTTTGACCCGAGCAATAATGCGCTGATCGACGCGGGGAGGATGCAATTCAAGCGTTGGTATCCTTCAATCACCACTTTGCGCAACGGCGACAAGCTGCTCCTCGGCGGGCAACTCACCCCGGGGGTGGGCGCGGTGACGCCGGAAGTCTTCAATCCGACGTCTGGCTGGAGAACCTTGTCGTCGATTTCAATAAGCGACGTAGACGAATGGTTTTATCCGAGGGGCATCGTTGGTCCGGATGGCGCGGTCAATCTTCTCCAGCATAATGGTAAGATTTTCAGGCTCACCACCAGCGGCTCGGGAAGCATGAATGATACGGGCGCGCTGATGGCCCCGGGGAGAACATATTATCCTTCAGTGATGATGCCCGGCTTCACCCCTAATAAGGTGTTGATGGTGCGCGCCAACCAGAGGGCTCAAATCGTTGATCTTTCCAGCTACCCGCCAGCGGTGAGCGATGTCGACAACATCCATCATGATCGCATCTGGGGGAATTTGACGCTGCTTCCAGACGGAGGAATCCTCGCCACTGGGGGATCCTCAGTCTACAACGAGACGACCGGCAATGTCGCCTATCAGTCGGAGGTCATGAATCCGCGCACTGGAACTTGGACAGTTGGCGCCTGGGCTTCAATACCGCGTCTTTATCATTCGGCGACGCTCGTCCTTCCGGACGGGTCGGTGCTGACCGCGGGCGGCGGCGCTCCAGGGCCGGTGAACAACCTCAATGCGGAGATTTATTATCCAGCGTATCTGTACAACTACGATGGCTCTGGAACAGCTGCGCCGCGACCGACAATCGTTTCCGCCCCGACGACGCTCCAATTAGGACAGAGCTTCACGATGACTGTCGGAGCTAACGACCAGGTCGGCTATATCAACCTCGTTCGCCTCGGCTACAACACCCATGCCTATGATTCGGAGCAGCGGCTGATCCCCGTGCCGTATTCTCAGAGCGGAGCGACGGTTACGGGGTATGTGGACTCCTCGCCAGAGAAACTTCTGCCCGGCTATTACATGATCTTCTTATTCAACACCCAAGGTCACCCAGCGCTGGCGAAAATAGTCTCCATACCCCAATCCATTCAGTAACCGGCCAACGGGGCAGGCGGCGGCGAAATCGAGTCGCCGCCGGCAAAGACGCGCCGAAGCTACGGACAGAGCGACGGATCGACGCCAGCACGCTGGGCGCTCCGTCGCGATCTTGGATCCCAGCGTCATGCACGATGAGGCCGACAAGGTTCCCTTGCGTATCAGTGACGATGTGGCGCTTGCGTCCCTTGATCTTCTTCCCGGCGTCGTAGCCACAAGGCCGCCGCTCTCGGTCGTCTTCACCGGCTGGCTGTCGATGACCCCCCGGCGCGCCAATCCGACGGAATCACAATCCTTTGAAGTCACCCACCTCTTCATTCAGTCAGACGCTGAGACCTTAAGGGCGGTCTACGGCCGCGCACATCGACCTGTTTCGCCCGGAGGGTGTTGAGCATGGATGACCTTGGAGGACCGTCCAGGGTGGGAGCCGAAGCGGCCCTGGAAATGAATTTTATGCTTGAGTGTTGCTCAACTTCCACAGCGCTTAGCCGATTTGGGCGTTAAGATGCCGGTCGGGATCAGATCATCTGAGCCTTTTTGACCAAGCGTTCGCCATGTCCGCCGCATCTCGACACACTGACACGCCCACGGCGGATGCA
Organism: Methylocapsa aurea; assembly: GCF_000746085.1. GTDB lineage: Bacteria > Pseudomonadota > Alphaproteobacteria > Rhizobiales > Beijerinckiaceae > Methylocapsa > Methylocapsa aurea. The sequence continues at coordinate 13,899 of NZ_JQKO01000001.1, forward strand.
GCCAAGGTGCTGATCCGGCTGGGATTAGCGCTTTTGATGATTGGCCTGCCTTGCGCCGGCGTCCTCTCGCGCGGCGCGATTTACGTTCTCTTGCCAACCGGCGCGATCGTGATCCTCATGGGCGCATTGCTTGACGCGCCGAATCATGGGGCGCGGCAATTGCGCGTCGCGCTGCTTTCTTCGGCGGGCGCGGCCGCGCTGTTCTTGACGTTCTGGGCAGGCTTGTCGCTGCTCTGGACGCCGTTTCCGGCGATCGCCGGCCAACGCTTTCTACAGACAGCTGGAACCACCTTTCTCGTCGCCATCGTCGCCGCCTATCTTCCGGAAAAGACGAAGGCTTTCGACCTTTATCTATTGCCCTTCGGCCTCGTCCTGACAGCCTTGGCGACGCTCACGCTCGCGCTTTTGGGGCTTGAGTGGTTCTGGCACGGCTCCGAATTCGACGAGACGCTGTTCAATCGCTCGGTGATCACGTTGATCGTCCTGGTCTGGCCCGCGCTCGGGGCGCTGTCCCTGCGGGAACATTGGATATCGGCGGCCGGACTCGCCCTCCTCGCCGCCGCTGTGGCCCTGGCGGGATCGGCTCAGATCGTTCTGGCGGCGATGGGGGCGGGAGCTTTCGCCTTCGCCATCGCCATGTCGGAGCCGGGCCGGACGTCTCGATTCCTCGCCTACAGCTTGGCGCCCCTGATCCTGTTCGCTCCCGTGATTGTGCTGCTTTACGTCGTCGTTTTCCGATTGACGGGTTTGGAAGCGGGACCGGGATCGATATCGATGGAAATTTGGAGCGATCTGATCACCGCGCAATGGCCACGTTTGATAACCGGGCATGGCTTCGACATGGCGAACCGCGCTCTGAACCTTGGCTATTTGCCGGCGCAGGCGCCAAGGAGCCTGCTATTCGTCCTTTGGTATGACCTTGGCCTTGTCGGCGCCTTCGCCTTTGCGGTGTTGACCGCGCGCGTTTTCTTGCTCGCAGGGCGGATTCCCGCCCTTGTCGCGCCCGCCGTCCTGGCCGGACTTGTGGCGATCTTGACTCTTGCGTTTCTGGGCGTTGCGACCGCCCAGATCTGGTGGGTGACCCTCGTAGACTGCGCCGTTGTCGCCTTCGCGATTCTCATCAAAGGGGTCTACCGCACGCGGCGGCCGAGCGCGCCGCCGAGCGAGCCGGTCCCATTTGAGGAGGAGCTGGACCTGGATCGGGCGCGCCCGTCGTGGGAGATCTGACGCCGTTCGGGTTTATGCGATGAGGATGGCTTGGATGATGGCTGGGCCATCGGGGCCAATGATGCCTTCCCTTAGCGGCATCGCGAAAATTTGAAAATGCGGTTGCTGGTTCTTCGCCGCCAGTCTTTCGCCGCGTGTCTTCGGATCTTGACTTCCGGGCTTAGGACAGGAGGCAAGCGCGCGTCAGAGCGCCGCAATTGAGCGGTTTCTCGCAATCAATGTCGCGATTCCTTTGCTAGGGCGCTTCCCGATCAGATCGAATCATCCGATCGAACAGGAATCGCTCAAATTCAACGAGTTGGAGCATGTTCTAATCGAAAAAGTCGATCAACTTTTTCGGAACATGCTCTAGGCGCTCGGGACAATAACGAATGAGACCCAAGAAGGTCTTGCGGGAGCAGGCCAAGCGGTCTTAACATTGTCAGATGATCGAGGCAGTCATCACCATCAGAAACGCGCGCGAAGGCGATGCTCAAGGCATAGCCGACGTGCATGACGCCGCTTGGCGCGACGCCTATCGCGGCATTATTCCAGGTCGCGAACTGGAAAAAATGATCGCCCGGCGCGGGCCGCTCTGGTGGCACTCGGCGATCGTTCGCGGCTCCCGCCTTCTCGTCCTGGATTTCGATGAAACGATCGGCGGCTACGCAAGCTACGGGCGCAACCGCGTGCCGTCCCTACGTTATGGCGGGGAAGTATTCGAACTCTATATCGCGCCGGAGTTTCAGGGGCTGGGGTTCGGCAAGCGTCTATTCGAACTCGCCCGCAAGGATCTCGCCGGGCATGGCTATTCGTCCTTTCTCGTTTGGGCCTTGGCGGACAATGAGCGGGCGGTGCAATTCTATACAAGGCTTGGCGGCCAGAATGTGCGTCAGGCCGAAGAGCGCTTCGGCTCCGAAACGCGCGCGCGGCTTGCCTTTGCTTTCGAGTAGGGTATTTTGCGGCGCAGCTAGCGCATGAACCGGGAAGCGGTCCCAGCTTTCCGACGGACCATGCATCATCAAAAGCTAAAGAGCGCGATCCGGTCGAGAGGATTGCGCTTTGGGGCCCCTACAATTCCGCGAAGAGGCCGTGGCCAAACGATCTGGACGACGAATAGATCTAGAGCATGTTCTGATCGACTTTTTCGATCAGAACATGCTCCAACTCGTTGAATTTGAGCGATTTCTTTTCGATCAGATGATTCCATCTGATCAGGAAGCGCTCTAGGCGTCCTGCGGAGCTGACGGTCCTGAAAACCCGCCCATAAGGGCGGCGCAAACCCATCAATGCTTTTTTGGAGATAAGTATGCGCCTTGACGCGATTTCGATCGGCACCAATCCGCCGTTTGAGGTGAATGTCCTCATTGAAGTTCCGATCGGGGGCGAGCCGATCAAATATGAGCTGGACAAGGAAGCCGGCGTCTTGATCGTGGACCGCTTTCTCTACACTTCGATGCGTTATCCGGGCAATTATGGCTTTATCCCGCATACTCTGTCGGAGGATGGCGATCCCTGCGACGTCATCATCGCCAATACCCGTGCGATCGTGCCGGGCGCGATCATGAGCTGCAAGGTCGTCGGCGTTCTACTGATGGGAGACGAGGCCGGCCGGGATGAAAAGATCCTGGCGGTTCCTTCCGCGAAGCTGACGAAACGCTATGCGAACATCGAGAATTTCACCGATCTTCCCGAGATCACGCTGCGTCAGATCGAGCACTTTTTCGCCCATTACAAGGATCTTGAACCGGGTAAATGGGTAAAGATCGAGCGTTGGGGCGATGCCGAAGAGGCCAGGCAGATCATTCTGACCTCGATTGAGCGGGCGAAGGCGGCAAAGCAGGCCTGACCGGCCTGATTGCGCGAGAGCGAATGGATCCATTCAGCTTGGATCCTGACCCAGTCGGTGAATTTGTAGCGGCCGAAGACCACCGTGGATGCGTTCGAGGCGACGAGGGCGCCATTGCCGAACAAGGGTGCGTTGTCGATCCAATTCCCCTTGAGGTAGCTGACGCCATAGCTGCCGCCAATTGTCAAACATTCGAAGAACGTATGGCTGCCCTGGGCGTAGAAGCCTGATGATTTGCGCTTGGCGCCATCGATGCTGACGCCGTCGAAATAGAGGGCGGTCGTGCCGAGGCCGACTCCGTAATAGCCATAGCCGAGAAGGCTCACCGGACCCCAATCCAATCTCGCGCCGCCATCGACCGCGAGGGCGCGCGTATTGGCGCCCGGGGCAAGAAAAACGGCATCGCCCACTTCAGCGCGATGCTGCTGGGTAAGGCCGTCGGTCCAGGCGGTCAGCTTCACATCCGGCGCGAGATTGCCGACAAATTTCAGGCGCCCCTGGAATCCGGGCTGATCATGCGCGGTCAAAGTGCCGGAGAGGCCGGTGGAGTCGAACTCCTGATAAGGCGAGAACGCGCCGATCGAAGCCGTAAAGCCGTAGAAATCCGGCGTGGTATAAGTGACCTGCGGAATCCAATCGGCATAGACATAGCCGAAAGCAATCCGGCCGAGGCTGGTATTGGAGGGGCTCGCGTTTCCCGCAATCGTTCCCGCGCCGAACAGCGTGAAATCGTTGATAATGGCATCCGAACCGAACAAGCCAATGTCGCGGCCGATCTTGATCGTGCCGAAGGCAGGCGCGCCGATCGTGCCGAAGACTTGGCGAAGATCGATGCCGGGCGTGCTGAGGGCAACCGCAGCGCCGCCGCTATTAGCGTTCAAAAGGCCCACTTGGATGTTATTGCCGCCCATATAGAGCCCCAAGGTGAAGCCGAGATCATAGCCCATTTGATTGGTGGCGAGGTTTAGCACCAGGGCGCTCGGAAGCAGGCCGGAGCGGATGGCGTTCGAGTTATTGACGGTGCTTCCGCCGCCGAGGCCACCTGCAACGATGCCTGTCCCTTGTTGCTTGAATTGTTCCGCTCCAAAGAAAACCAACTCGCCAGAAAGTCCGACGTCGACCTGTCCGATATGGGCGCCGATGCCCTTGTCGAGGCGGGGGAGGGGGCGATCGTCCGGTACGATGACGACTTTTTCTTCTTTGACCAGACGTTGGGCTGGCGGCGCGGCGCGCTGCTGGAGTTCAGCGGCATGGCGCGCTTTCAATGTCTGATATTCGCCTTTCGTCAGAATCCCCTTCGCCTTGAGCTGATCGAGCAATTGATCCGTTGTATCCGCGCGTGATGGGCCAATACCTGAAAGGCTCATTACGATTACCCAAGCCAGCATCAAGCTTTTGTTGCGCTGCGCGCGATGCAATGAAGTCAAGGCATGGCTTGTTGTTGTCCAATCGGCCTTGACCGCGAGAACGGCGTCGGACGCGCGCTCGATGTCATACGTGCGGGAGCAGAGCTTGGTCTCTTTCGCCAGCGACAAATTGTCTAAGGAGTCCCATAGGGCGCGAAGCGAGTCGCCACAATACGATTGGAATAATTCTTGATTGGCCATGCGTTCGGACTTGCTCACGGGGCGCCTCCCACAGCCGGCCTGACGCCGGCTTAGCGTCGATCCTCTGTCTTTCGACTTCGGGAAGTATTAGTCCGCATGACGTCTTGCTGGTCAACGCTCAGAATAGGTAAAGCTAGGCAAAGAGCAAAAAATATTCCGTGAAAAATCCATATTTCAGCTAATAGTGCCGCAACTCGCGACAGCGTTGTGCAAATTGGCGTAAAATACGACACTGCGACAATACGCGCGGGCTGAATATGCAATTAACTTTGTATTATGACTACTAGTGATGAAAATACGACACTGCGACAATCGGCGTATGCCGACAAAGATACTTTTTAGCTAGTATTATTGTAACCAGGGACAGTTGGAGATTATATATCGCAAATTGTGAACTGTGAAGGCGCCGCGATGGGCATGGTTTCTCTTCCCTCCATTCAATCAGCGCGGGCCAAATTCTTTGGCCGGGGCGAATTGCCGATTGATGAGGTGGAACAGCCGATCTTGAGATCGTGGCTGCGGTGCGCCGAACTTGGGCTCGATCAAAGCCGACTGCCTCACATCGAGCCGCCAGACAAACAAGAACTTCAGACCCTATGCGAGCGTCATGAACGATTGAGGCGACTGTGTCGTCCGGAGCTCGATGCGCTTAACGCCGAGGCGCGAGACACAGGCGGCATAGTCATCCTGACCGATGCGCAAGGCGCGGTTCTCGATGTGGTTGGCGATGTCGCTTTCGCTGGCCAGGCAGCCGAGGTTACGCTGCGGCCAGGCGTCGGCTGGAGCGAGGGTTCCGCTGGCACAAACGCCATCGGGACGGCCCTGGCTGAGCGACGCGCTGTCTCCGTGCATGGCGCCGAACATTTCTTTGAAGCCCACAAGTTCCTCAGTTGTTCGGCCATCCCAATCACAGATCCGCGTGGCGTGGTCGTTGGCGTGCTTGATCTATCGGCTCATGCCCGCGTTCAGCACATCCATGCGCTCGGCCTCGTCCGTCTCGCGGTGGATCAAATCGAGCACCGCTTTTTCAATGGCGGCGCTTTCGATGGATACACGGTCTTGCGTTTCCACACCGATCCCGCCGTGGTCGGCGCAGTCCGAGAGGGTCTATTGGTGTTCGATGACGGCCAGCGTCTGATCGCCGCCAACCGCCGCGGTCTCTCGTTCGTCCAGCGGGATTGGAGCGTCCTGGATGGCGCCCGGTTTGAAGAATTGTTCGAGGCGCCAAAGAGAACTTCTCGACCCAGCGAACTGATCGGTACGGACGGCAGGCGTTTTTTTGGAATCCTGAACTTGCCGGCCGATTGTCACGCTCTCCCCAGCGATTGCCCCTGGGATTTGCGGGATAGGTGCTTCACCGGGCCTTCCGCCGGTCTAGCTGAGCAGAAATTGCGGGACGCCGAGCTCTCGGCCATGAGAGCCGCGCTCGACGCATGTGACGGCAATGTCAGCAAAGCTGCTCGGCGGCTTGGAGTCCACCGCAGCACGCTCTATCGACGCCTCTTCAATGCGGACAAATAGAACGGAAATCTGAGCGCTTCCCTCCAATCAGATGATTCCATCCGATCGGGAAGCTCTCTAAAGAATTTTTTATCGCTTGCGGGTCAGCCGGAACACGCCTTGTTCGCCGAATAGATTCCAGATCCATGGCGCGCTATAGGCCAATGGCGCGCCGAAACGGTCGAGCGCGACGCCGCGCTCGATGCGGGCGTCAATCTCTTGCACCAGCGCCACGAAGTCCAAAATCGTGCAGAAATGGATGTTCGGCGTATCGTACCAGGGACATGACAGATTGCGCGTGAGCGGCATATGGCCGCCGAGCGCGACCTGCGCCCGAATCCGCCAATGTCCGAAGTTCGGGAACGACACGATCGCGTGTCGCCCGATCCGCAGCATATGTTCGAGCACCTTGCGCGGATGGCGGGTCGCTTGCAGGGTCTGCGACAAGATCACGTAATCGAATGCGTCGTCGGGATAGGCTTCGAGATCTGTGTCGGCGTCGCCCTGAATGACCGAAAGGCCTTTGGCGACGCAATCATTGACGCCGCGCTGGGAGAGTTCGATGCCGCGGGCGTCAACGCCCTTTTCCTCGGCCAGAAGCCGCAAGAGCGCGCCATCGCCGCAGCCGACGTCGAGGACGCGGCTGTTTGGGTCCACCATATCCGCGACAAGCAGCAGATCGACGCGCGCGGCGTCGGCGATCGTCGGCGGGGCGCCTGCCGGATTTTCCTCATTGCGCAAAGGTCAGCTTGCCCTGGTCTTGGCGGGCGGCAAGCCGCGCGCGCGCGCCGCCGCGTCGAGAAACCCGCGCGAGGTTGCGATGAATTCGGGAATGTTCAGCAAGAATGCGTCATGGCCTCGATCCGTCTCGATGTCGACAAAGGACACCGAAGCCCCGCCCGCGTTCAGCGCATGCACGATCGCGCGGGAGGCCGCCGTCGGGTAAAGCCAATCCGAATTGAAGGAAACGACGCAAAAGCGCGTCTTGGCGCCCTTGAAGGCCAGCGCCAGCGAGCCGTCGTAATCGGCGGCGAGATCGAAATAGTCGCAGGCCCGAGTCACATAGAGATAGGAATTGGCGTCGAAACGGTCGACGAAGCTCATGCCTTGATAGCGGAGATAATTCTCGATCTGAAACTCGGCGTCGAAAGAAAAGGTCGGCGCGACGCGGCCCTGCAATTTGCGTCCAAACTTGCTTTGCAAGGCCTCGTCCGACAAATAAGTGATATGCGCCGCCATCCGGGCGACTGCGAGCCCCTTGGTCGGAATGACGCCTTCTTCGAGGTAGCGGCCGCGCCGCCAATCGGGATCGGCCATCACCGCCTGGCGCCCGACCTCGTGGAAGGCGATATTCTGCGACGAATGCTTGGCGGCGGTCGCGATCGGCATTGCGGCGAAGACGCGCTCCTGGAAACTCGCCACCCATTGCAGGACTTGCATGCCGCCCATCGAACCGCCGACGACGCAAAATATCGTGTCGATGCCCAGATGGTCGATGAGCATGGCTTGCGCCCGCACCATGTCCCTGATCGTGACGATCGGAAGGTCGAGGCCATAGGGGCGCCCGGTCGTCGGATTGAGCGAGGCCGGCCCCGTCGTTCCCATGCAGCCGCCGACGACATTGGAGGAGATGACGAAATAGCGGTCCGTGTCGATCGGGCGGCCGGGTCCGACCATGGTCTGCCACCAGCCGGGCTTGCCGGTGATCGGATGATCATTGGCGACATGCTGGTCGCCGGTCAGCGCATGACAGACCAGGACCGCGTTCGACTTGTCGGCGTTGAGCGCGCCATAGGTCTGGTAGGCGATCGTCAAGGGACTGAAGGAAATCCCGGCATCCATTTGGAGCGGATGTTCGGCGCCGAAATGCGCAACAAGGCTATGCGGCGCGTCGACTTCGCGCAGGCCCGCCGCCTTACTTGCCGAGACGAGTGTCACAGGGCTGCCGATCGTTCGATATGGCGAACATTATGTCCGTTACTTAGGAGAAGGCCTCCCGGAGTGTCAAGATTATGTCGGCTTATTCTTCGTCGCGATGACAAATAGGCGCGATGAATTTTCTCTTCGCTGGGAATAATGGAGGACGGCGTTTTGGTCAGCAGCCCGCGGCGCGGGCGTCAGCCCAGGCGCTTGCGGCCGGCGCCGGAGACGAGCGGAACCGGCAGCTGCGCCCCAGCTTCGTCGAGAATGGCGAATTGGTAACGTCCGGCGTCGTCGCGGCTGACGGAATAGCGCAATCGTTCGACGACATGGTTGCCGGCGTCGAAGGTCAGAACGGCGGGGTTGAGATCGATGATGTCCGCACCATCCACATAGATCGAGCTGCAGATGATGAGTTCGTCCCCCGGCTGGCAGGTCCGGGCCGCCGCGCCATTGAGGATGCAGCACCGCGAACCGCGATGACCCAAAATGACATAAGTCGAAATCCGCGCTCCGGAATTCTTGTTCCAGATATCGACGAATTCGAGCGGAAGAATGCCGGCGGCTTCGCAATGCTCCGGGTCAAGCGTGATCGAGCCGTGATATTCGAGGTTCGACTCGGTGACGCGGATGCCGTGGAGCTTGCCGCCGATGACCTTGCGCATGTTCCAAAATTCCATTCATAGATCGCAAGCGTAAGCTGAGCAATCGTCGCCCTCTCTCCAGCAGAGAAGGGCGGCGGCGGAGCCCGGGCTTTTGTTCGTTGAAAAATTTGCTATGATCCATGCAGCAAATAGCGCGAAAATCCAGAGTTTTTCTGCGGCGCCAAATAAAGCCCCCCTGCGCGAGGCGATGCTTGCGCCAAGCTTTACGGATAAATGCGACAATGGCTTGGCCCCTATATAGGCATCGCGGACGCCGCCGCAAAACCTGAAGCATCTCTTGCAATGTTCAAAAAGCGGGCCTCCTTCAAGAATTGGCCGCGGCTCCTCGCCTTTGTTCTTGTCGCGGTCTCCTCATCGGCCCCGGCGCAAGGAGAAAGCGGTTTGGCGCGGGCCTATAAAATCATCGCGTCCAAGCCATTTGTCGATCTCACCCATTCATTCGGCCCACAGACGCCAGTCTGGTCCGGTTTCGGCCAAGCGCGGTTCAGCCCCGCCATCGATCCCAAAACGAAGGCGCCCTACACAATCGAAAAAGACGGCTTTCGCGCCACATTTTATGAAATGGTCGGCCAATACGGGACCCATGTCGATCCGCCCGCCCATTTTGACGCCGCTGGGGCCACCATGGACCAGATCCCGCTGAAGGAAATGATCCTGCCGCTCATCGTTCTGGATGCGACCCCCTTTCTGAAAGGCGGCCCGAACCACGCCTATTCTCTCAAAAATCTGCGGGCCTGGGAAAAACGGCATGGCCGCGTTCCGAGCGGCTCCTTCGTCGCTTTGCGGACCGATATGTCCAAGGATTTCGAGGCTAATCCTGAGCGCTTCAAGCGGACGCCTTTCCCGGCCTGGTCGCTGGAAGCAGTCAAGTTCCTGGTCGAGCGGCGGGGAATCGCCGCCATAGGCCATGAATCGCTCGACGCCGACGTCACGGAAAAAATGGAGACCGAAACCTATATCTTGACCAGCGGCCGTTATCAGGTCGAGGTCATGGCCAATCTCGACAAGGTTCCGGCGACGGGCGCCTTGATTGTCGTCTCCTGGCCGAAGGTCAAGGCGGGCCTCGGCTTTCCCGCGCGAGCCTTTGCGATCCTGCCGTGAGGTCAGCTGAAATAATCCTCCAATATCGCCTCGTAAATTTTGGTCAAAGCTTCGATGTCCCGCACCGCCACATGTTCGTCCACCATATGCATGGTGGCGCCGACGAGGCCGAACTCCACCACCGGGCAATAGGCGCGGATGAACCGCGCGTCCGACGTGCCCCCGCTTGTTGAGAGCACCGGCGTCCGGCCGGTGCGTTTTTCGATCGCGGCGGAAACCAGCGCGGCGAAGCCGTCCGGCGGCGTCAGAAAGGCCAGCGCGTTGCAAGGCTCGAACGCCAGCGCGTAATGCGCGCCCTCCGCCGCCTCTTCGAGCCGGCGCCGCAGCTCCGAGGCGAGGGTCTCCGGCGTCCAGGAATCGTTGAAGCGGATATTGAATCGCGCCTTGGCTTCCGCCGGAATAATGTTGAAGGCCGGGTTGCCGACATCCACCGAGGTGATTTCAAGGTTCGAGGCGTCGAAATGCTCCGTCCCGTGGTCCAACGGCGCGTGAAAAGTCTCGAGCAGGCGCAGGAGATGCGGGATCGGGTTTTGGGCGCGATCCGGATAGGCGACATGGCCTTGCCGGCCATGGACCGCAAGCGTCCCATTGAGCGAGCCGCGCCGGCCGATCTTGATCATGTCGCCGAGCGCGTGAGGATTGGTCGGCTCGCCGACGAGGCAATGATCGAAGCGCTCGCCGCGTTCATGGGCCCAGCGGAGCAGCTTGTCCGTGCCATTGATCGCCGGCCCTTCCTCATCGCCGGTGATCAGAAAGCCGATCGAGCCTTTTTGCGTCCCATGCCGGGCGACAAAGTCGAGCGCCGCGGCGGCGAAGGCGGCGACCGCCCCTTTCATATCGGCGACGCCGCGGCCCCACACCGCGTCATCGGCGACCTCCGCCGCGAAGGGATCGAACCGCCATTTCGAAGCGTCGCCGACTGGGACGACATCGGTGTGGCCGGCGAAGACGAGGAAGGGGGCGGCTGTCCCGATGCGGGCGTAAAGATTGTCGATGTCCGCAGCGCCCGGCTCTGAAAACACCAGCCGATTCGTTGTGAAGCCAGCCTGTTTCAGCGCCGCTTCCAGCACGCCAAGGGCGCCGCCGTCCTGCGGCGTCACCGAAGGACATTTTACAAGCGCGCGGCAAAGGTCGATGGCTGTCGTGGACATGGATGCGGACCGGTGAATGTTCGTTCTCGCTATCGCATGGCGAGGGCGAATAGGGCAAATTCGCGGAACCGGGCTCGAATCCTGAAACCGTCATCGCCAGATAGGGTTCAAGGGCGTAGCCTGCGGCTCGGATTCGCCCGCAGCGCGGCGTTAAGGGAAGATCATGGCGCAAAATCCCACTCTCGACTTCGCGCTCGGCTCCGACCTCGACATAATGCGCGACATGGTCCGCGCATTCGCCTCGGACAACATTGCTCCCCGCGCGGCGGAGATCGACCGGACCGACGCGTTTCCGCAAGACTTGTGGCCGCAAATGGGCGCCCTCGGGCTGCTCGGAATCACCGTCGAGGAAGACTATGGCGGCGCGGGCCTTGGCTATCTCGCCCATTGCGTCGCCATGGAGGAGATCAGCCGCGCCTCGGCTTCCGTCGGCCTCTCCTATGGCGCGCATTCCAATCTCTGCGTCAATCAGATCCGCCGCAATGGGACGGATGCGCAAAAGCGCCGCTATCTGCCGAAGCTGCTTTCCGGCGAACATGTTGGCGCGCTCGCCATGTCGGAGGCGAATTCCGGCTCCGACGTTCTCTCAATGCGCCTTCGCGCCGACAGGAAAGGCGACCGCTATGTGCTGAACGGCGCCAAATTATGGATCACCAACGGACACTACGCCTCGACGCTGGTCGTTTACGCCAAGACCGATCCGGCCGCCGGCGGACATGGCGTCACCGCCTTCCTGATCGAGAAGGGGTTCAAGGGGTTCCGCCCGGCGCAAAAACTCGACAAGCTTGGCATGCGCGGGTCTCCAACATCCGAACTCGTGTTCGAGGATTGCGAGGTGCCGGAGGAAAATGTGCTCGGCAAGGTCAATCAGGGGGTCGGCGTGCTGATGTCCGGCCTCGATTACGAACGGGCGGTGCTCGCCGCTGGACCGATCGGCATCATGCAGGCCTGTCTCGATATTTGTCTGCCCTATACGCGCGAGCGCAAGCAATTCGGCCGGCCGATCGGCGAATTCGAACTTGTCCAGGGCAAGCTCGCCGATATGTATGCGCGGCTTTCCGCCTGCCGGGCCTATGTCTATGCCGTGGCGGGCGCTTGCGATCGCGGTCAGCCCGCGCGCAAGGACGCCGCCGGCGCCTTGCTCTTTGCGGCGGAAAGCGCGACGCAGGCGGCGCTCGACGCGATCCAGCTTCTCGGCGGCAATGGCTATATCAACGATTATCCGGCCGGGCGCCTGTTGCGCGACGCCAAGCTCTATGAGATCGGCGCCGGCACGAGCGAAATTCGGCGGATGCTGATCGGGCGCGAATTGTTCGAGGGGAATTGAGCGCGCCGATGACTATTCTCAAATCGCTGGCCGAGCCGCATAGTCCGCATTTCGCCGCCAATGCGGCGGCGATGCAGGGCCTTGTCGAGGACCTGCATCGCAAGGTCGAGGCGATCAAGCAAGGCGGTGGCCCAAAGGCCCGCGAAAGACACGTTGCGCGTGGAAAAATGCTTCCGCGCGATCGCATCAATGCCTTGCTCGATCCGGCGACGCCTTTTCTGGAACTGTCGCAATTCGCCGCGCATGAGGTCTATGGCGAGCCGATCGCGGCGGCGGGCCTCATTGCCGGCATTGGACGCATTCGCGGCCAAGAATGCGTCGTCATCGCCAATGACGCCACGGTCAAGGGCGGCACCTATTATCCGTTGAGCGTGAAGAAGCATTTGCGCGCGCAGGAGATCGCGCAGGAGAACAACCTGCCGTGTCTTTATCTGGTCGACAGCGGCGGCGCCAATTTGCCCAATCAGGACGAGGTCTTTCCAGATCGCGATCATTTCGGCCGCATCTTCTACAATCAGGCCAAGATGTCGGCCGCCGGCATTCCGCAGATCGCGGTGGTGATGGGAAGCTGCACCGCCGGCGGCGCCTATGTCCCGGCGATGAGCGATGAAGCGATCATCGTGCGCGGACAAGGCACGATTTTTCTGGCCGGTCCGCCCCTCGTCAAAGCCGCCACCGGCGAAGTCGTTTCCGCCGAGGATCTCGGCGGCGCCGAGGTTCACGCAAGAGTCTCCGGCGTCGTCGATCATTACGCTTCGAGCGACGCGGACGCGCTGTCGCGCGCAAGGGCCATCGTCGGCAATCTAAATCGAACAAAGCGGCCTGACATCGCGCTCCGGGCGCCGCTAGAACCGCTGTACGACGCGCGAGAAATCTATGGCCTCGTCCCCGCCGATTCGCGTAAGCCATTCGACGTCCGCGAAATTATCGCGCGCGTCGTGGACGGCAGCGCCTTCGATGAGTTCAAGGCGCTTTATGGGACGACCTTGGTCTGCGGCTTCGCGCATATTTTCGGCTATCCCGTCGGCATCCTCGCCAATAATGGGATTTTGTTTTCAGAGTCGGCGCTGAAAGGCGCGCATTTCGTTGAGCTCTGCGCGCGGCGGAAAATTCCGCTGGTCTTTCTGCAAAACATCACCGGCTTCATGGTCGGCCAGAAATACGAAGCTCAGGGCATCGCCAAGGATGGCGCCAAGCTGGTTATGGCGGTCGCCTGCGCCAATGTTCCCAAATTCACCGTAGTGATCGGCGGCAGTTTCGGCGCGGGCAATTATGGCATGTGCGGCCGCGCCTTCGGCCCGCGCTTCCTTTGGATGTGGCCCAACGCCCGCATCGGCGTGATGGGTGGCGAGCAAGCCGCCAATGTCCTGGCGCAAGTGCGCCGCGATAATCTGGAGGCGGCCGGAACCGTCTGGAGCGCTGCGGACGAGGAGGCTTTCAAGGCGCCGATCCGCGAAAAATTCGAGCGGGAGGCGCATCCCTATTACGCCAGCGCCCGGCTTTGGGACGATGGCATTATTGATCCGGCGCAAACAAGGATGGTGCTGGGCCTCTCCATCTCCGCCTCGCTCAATGCGCCGATTGAGCCAACGCCGTTCGGCGTCTTCCGCATGTAAGGCGTTAGCCAGATGCAGGTCATGTTTTCCAAAATCCTGATCGCCAATCGCGGCGAGATCGCCTGCCGGATCATTCGAACCGCCCGGCGGCTCGGCATCGCGACGGTCGCGGTCTATTCGGAGGCTGATCGGGGAGCGATGCACGTCGCGCTCGCCGACGAGGCTCTATGCATCGGCCCGGCGCCGGCGCGCGAGAGCTATCTCGACGGCGCCAAGATTATCGCGGCGGCGCAGAGCGTGGGCGCGCAGGCGATTCATCCCGGCTATGGATTCTTATCGGAGAACGCGGATTTCGCTCAAAGCTGCGTCGACGCGGGACAGGCCTTCATCGGGCCGCCAGCGGCGGCGATCCGCGCCATGGGCGATAAATCGCAGGCCAAGAGCCTGATGGAAAGAGCCGGCGTGCCGCTTCTGCCCGGCTATCACGGAGCCGACCAGCACGCCCGCCTGCTCGAACATGAAGCCGCGCGCATCGGCTATCCGGTCCTGATCAAGCCTTCGGCTGGCGGCGGCGGCAAGGGCATGAAAATCGCCGCGAGCGGAAGCGCATTCGCGGCGGCGCTCGCCGGCGCCCGGCGCGAAGCGGCGGCGGCTTTCGGCGATCAACGCGTCCTCATCGAAAAATATTTGCCGCGCTCCCGCCATGTTGAGGTTCAGGTCTTCGCCGACGCGCATCGAAGCTGCGTCCATCTCTTCGATCGCGATTGCTCGATCCAACGCCGCCATCAAAAAATCATCGAGGAGGCGCCCGCTCCCGGCCTCGAAGATGACCTCCGAAAGGCCATGAGCCGAGCCGCCGTGACCGCGGCGCAGGCGATCGGTTATGTCGGCGCCGGCACGGTCGAGTTTCTCGTTTCACCCGATGAGGCCGCCTTTTATTTCATGGAAATGAATACGCGCCTGCAAGTCGAACATCCGGTCACCGAAATGATCGCGGGGATCGATCTCGTCGAATGGCAAATCCGGATCGCGGCGGGCGCCCCACTGCCGTTGAAGCAGGCGCAAATCGCGCGCGCCGGATGCGCCATCGAGGCGCGGCTCTATGCCGAGGACCCGGCGCGGGATTTTCTGCCGCAGGCGGGGCGCATCGAGCGTCTCGACTTTCCCGAGCCGAGCCCGAATCTGCGCATCGACGCCGGCGTCCGCGCGGGCGACGAAGTCTCGATCCATTACGATCCGATGATCGCTAAAGTGATCGTTTGGGATCAGGATCGGCCCTCCGCCATCGCGCGTCTGCGGACCGCGCTCGGGGCGGTGCGCAGCATCGGCCCGGCGACCAATATAACGCTGTTGCGCGCCATCGCCGCCAGCGAGGCCTTTTTGCGCGATGCGCCCGACACTGGATTTATCGAGCAGCATCGCAGCGATCTTTTCGTCCCCGAGCAACCCGCCTCGAACGCGACCCTGGCGCTGGCCGCGATCGGACATCTCTGCGCGCGCGCCGCCGTCGCGCGGAGGGAGGCGGAGCTGTCGCAGGACCCCTGGAGTCCCTGGTCCAGGCAGGACGGCTGGCGGCTGAACGAGGCGGGGGAGGAGACTTTTCGTTTGCGTGAGATCGCCCCGCAAGGCCGCGACGATGTGACGATCGGCATTGTCTATTTGCGCGAGGGATGGCGGCTCGCCTTGCCTGACGGCGCGGTCTTTCACGCGCGCGGCGCGCTCGGCGCGGATGGCGTTCTCTCCGCCGATCTCGATGGATGGCGCCTGTCGGCGGTCTGGGTCCGCTCGCGCGACGAGATCGCGGTCTTTCGCAATGGCGAAGCGGCGCATCGCTTCGCGCTGGTCGATCCAGCCGCGGCCGCGCCTCACCCGAGCTTTTCGCCCGGACAACTCGCCGCCCGGCTCGCCTCGCCCATGCCGGGCCGGATCATCACTTTCCTGGTCGAATTGGGGGCCGCGGTGGAGGCCAATCAGCCGGTCCTCGTCATCGAGGCGATGAAGATGGAGCATACGCTTCGGGCTCCGAGCGCCGGCGTCGTCAAGGCGTTCAAGTTCAAGCTTGGCGATCAAGTCGCCGAAGGCGTCGAACTCGTCGCCTTCGAAGCCGAAGCGACGTGAGTGTTTCGACGTCCAGTTAAATCGGTTCGAGCGCCAGGCCCTCGTTGGCGCGCAGGCTCAGAGCCGGTCCGACGGGCTCGCCGTCCCGGTCGCAATGCGTCGAGATCGCGATTTTGAGCTTCGGCAGTTCGGGAGGGAGCGACCAGACCTGCGCGGCCGCGCCAAGATTGAGCGCGACGATCGTCCGCTCATGTTCATTGCGGCGCTCGAAAGCCAGCAGGTCGCCCTCGCAAGCGAGAAGCCGCCAAAGCCCGATTGAAAGCGAGGCGCGCGTCCGCCGATAGTGGAGCAGGGCGCGCGTGAGGGACAGGATCGATGCCGGATCGGCGCGCATCGCCGCGACATTGCGGGTTCGCCAATCGGGCGTCAGCGGGAGCCACGGCTCATGCGTCGAAAAGCCCGCGAAGGCGGTCGCGTCCCATTGCATTGGCGTGCGCTCGGGATCGCGGCCGACGCCGCGTCCGGGCTCCCGCTTCGCCCAGGGATCGCAAATCCGATCCGGGGGTATTTCGACATCGCCGATGCCGAGTTCGTCGCCATAGTAAAGGGTCGGCGTCCCGCGCAAGGTCAAGAGCAGCATGGCCGCGACGCGCGCTTGATCCGGCCCGACGCGGGCTTTGATGCGCGGCCGATCATGATTGCTGAGAACCCAGTTTGGCCAGCCCCCTTCCGGCAGGGCGACTTCATAGGTTTCGATTAAGCGGGCGATGGGTCCGGCGGCCCAGGGCGTCTGCAAAAGCTGGAAATTGAACGGCAGATGCGCGCCGGAGAGCCCCTCGCCATAATAGGCGACCAGCCGCTCGATCGGCAGATAGATCTCGCCGATCAGGACGCAATTGTCGAATTCGTCGATGAGCCCTCGCAGTTCGGCGATGACCCCATGCACCTCGGGCTGATCGGCGGAATGCGCCTCGATCAGCCGTTCGATTTCGGGGCGTTGCGGCGTCCAGGCCGGATTGGGCGGATTGTCCCGCAGCGCCGCGTCCTTGATGAGATGCCAGATCACGTCGACCCTAAAGCCGTCGACGCCGCGCCGCAGCCAGAAGCGCATCGCCGCGTGCATCGCCGCGCGAACCTCGCGGTTGCGCCAATTGAGGTCCGGCTGCTGGGCCAGATAGGCATGGTAGTAATATTGGCCGGTCTGTTCGTCGAAGGTCCAGGCGCTGCCGCCGAAATTGCTGATCCAGTTGTTGGGCGGTCCGCCTCCCGGCGCCGGGTCGCGCCAGATGTACCAATCCCGCTTTGGGTCGAAGCGGGAGCGGCGGCTCGCCGCGAACCAGGGATGCAGGATTGACGTATGGTTCGGAACGAAGTCGAGGATGATTTTCAGCCCGAGCGCATGCGCCTCCGCGACAAGCCGGTCGAACCCTTCGAGCGAACCGAAGATCGGATCGATCCCGCAATAATCGGCGACGTCATAGCCGAAATCATGCATTGGCGAGGGATAGATGGGCGAGATCCAGATCGCCTCGACGCCGAGCCAGGCAAGATAATCGAGCCGCCGCCGGATGCCTTCGAGATCGCCGATCCCATCGCCGTTCGAATCCTGAAAGGAGCGCGGATAGACCTGATAGATCGCGCCGCTCCGCCACCAGGCCTCTGACACGGCGGCGCTTATGCGTAGATCGCGCGCCAAGCGGCGATCTCGCTCCACCATTGATCAAGCGCGGCGCGCGAACAGGCGAGCTCCACGTCGAGGCCCATCGTGAATTGTCGCCATGGATCGAGATAGCGCGTCGAAACGCTGACGAGGGTCGGGATTTCCGAGGCGGCGGCCTCGCCGATCTCGGCGAAGAGTCCCTTGCCCTCGGCCTCGAGCTTGCCAAATCTGTTGATGAACAGGAGCTCGGGCTTTCGCGCGATCGCGCCGGAAATCAGATGGCCGGCATTGGCGAGAGCCGCCGGGTCGATCCGGCAGGATTGCGAATGGCGGCCGAGATCCTGCAAAATTGGCAAGCGGGCGCCGGTTTCGACGTCAAGCACATGGGTTTCGCGACACTCGCAATCTTGCGCGGTGGCGGCGATCTGAATCAGCCCGCCGATGCGATGGCCGCGCCGGGCAAGTTCGTCCGCGAAATCCGCTACGATGTTATTAGGATCCTCGCCCTCGCCAAAGACGATCGCCGCCAGGGTCTTGGCCTCCGCAGGATCGGTTCCGCTCACGATTGCTTGCTCATGGTTGCTTGCGCCTGATCTGGGAGGCTGCGCCGGATGTGGAAGGTGAGGAGTCCGTTCGCGGCTTCCTGCCGCTCCAGCGCATCGTTCATCTGATTGACGAGATGTGGAATATCGATGGCGGCGAGGGGATCGGTGCATTCGACGACGAGAAGATCGCCGGGCGCGAGTTTGCGCAACGCCTTACGGGTGCGCAGCGCCGGCAAGGGGCACTGCAATCCGCGCAGATCGAGAAGCATCGAAGTCGTTTCAGCCGTCATGCCTGCAATTTCATCGTTTCGGCTATAAGCCCTGAAAGCCTGAAGCGTAATATATGCGGGCTCAAGGTTCCAGGGGGTCGCGTGAATTGAATGATTTTCAGCAGCCGCAACTTGTTCGGGAGTTGACGCCGCTCGCCCAAGCCTTGGCCGCGCTCTCCCCCTATTGCCAGGCGATCGCCCCGGCGCTCATGCGGCTCGAAGATGCGGCGGACGGCGTCGCGGCGGCGCCCATTCGCGCGCCCGCCGCCATTCCGCTGGCGCCGGTCGCGTTGCGCGAAGGCTGGGCGGCAGCGGCGCAAGATACGCTCGGGGCGTCAAGCTACGCGCCGGTTATCGCGAGCGCGGCGCTGGTTCGGGTCGGCGTCGGCGATATTTTGCCCGATTTCGCCGATGCCGTCTTGCCTTTGGCGAGTGTCTCTGGACAGGGTTCTTCGCTCCCGCTCGAAATCCTTAAATCCGTCGCGCCGGGCGAAGGCGCGCGGGTGAGGGCGGGCGATTTCGCCGAAGGCGCGGTCATCGTCGCCGAAGGGCAGAGGCTGCGGCCCGCGCATCTTGCGCTTTTGCGGCTGGCCGGGATCGAGGAGGTCAGCCTGCGGATTCCTCGGCTGCGGGTCTTGTCGCGGGGGGCCGCCGGCAAATGGATCTGCGCCATGGCCGCTCGGGAAGGCGCAACCAGTCGCCTCGATGCGGTTGATGTCGTGGGTAGGATAGACTTGGCCAAGGCTTTGGCGCAGTCAGACGCCGATCTCATTCTGGTGATTGGCGCCGCTGGGGCGGACCATTCCGCGGCGCCAATGCTGTCCCGCGACGGAGGCCTTCTCGTCCATGGGATCGCTGTTCGGCCGGGGGAGACGATGGGTTGCGGCTTCTTGCCGGCGCTATCCACGGAAAATCCCACTCCGGTCATTTTCGCGCCGGACCGGATCGAATGCGCGCTGGCGGCCTGGCTTTTGCTGGTCAGGCCCTGCCTTCGCCTGCTTGCGGGGGCGGTTGACGCTGACCGCGGCGAAACCCTGACCTTGACTCGGAAAATCACATCCGATCCGGGGATCTGCGACCTCGTGCTCCTGCGCCGGGCTATCGGGGCTTCCGGGGCCAGATTGTGGGAGCCGCTGGCGACAGGGGATATCCCTTGGGCTGCGATTGGCCATGCCGACGCCTGGCTGCTGGTGGAGCCGGAATGCGAGGGATATGCTGCCGGGCAACCTATCTTCGCCCAATTTCTGTGATGGACCGATTCGAGACGCGATGAGCAAGATCGTTAGCCAAAGCGGCGCTCCTTCATCCGCGCAGGAGCAGTTTCTGACGGTGCTCTCGCGCGAGGAGGCCGCGCGGCGCTTCCAGGGCGCCCTTGCGATGCGGCCGCTCGACGCGGAAATCGTCGGGCTGGGCGGCAGCCTTGGCCGGGTTCTGGCGCGAACTATTCGCGCGCCGATCGACGTTCCTCCTTTCGACCGTTCGCTCGTCGATGGCTTCGCGCTGCGCGCGTCCGATGTCGCGCCAGCCAGCGGGGCTGCTCCCGTCCGCCTGACCCTGAACGACGAGACCATCGCCTGCGGAATCGCGCCGCGCCTCGAAGTCGGAAGCATGACGGCGACGCCCATCGCCACGGGCGGTCCCTTGCCGCGCGGCGCCGATGCCGTTTGCATGGTGGAGCAGACCGATCCGGACGGACCGCGCCATGTGCTCGCGCGCCGGAGTCTCGCGCCCGGTCAGAACATCGGCTTTGCCGGTGGCGACATCGCGCTCGGCGAGACGCTCTTGCGGCGCGGCGCCCGCATCGGTTCGCGCGAGATCGGCATGCTGGCGGCCTGCGGCCTCGCCAGCGCGCCGGTCCATCGCCGACCCAAGGTCGCGGTCGTCTCGACCGGCGACGAACTGGTTCAACCGGGGGAGCCTTTGCGCCCGGCGGCGATCTATGATTCCAACGCGCCGATTATCGCGGCGGCGGTCAGCGAAAATGGCGGCGAGGCGATCATGCTCGGCGCGATCCGCGACGATGAGTCCTTGCTAGAGGCGGCGTTGCGGGACGCGCTGTCACGCTGCGACATGGTCATTCTCTCTGGCGGCACCTCGAAAAGCGCGGGCGATCTGACCTATCGCGTGGTGGCGCGGCTCGGCGAGCCCGGCATTATCGCCCATGGCGTCGCGTTGAAGCCGGGCAAGCCGCTGTGTCTCGCGGTTGTCGATGGCAAGCCGGTCGTGATCCTGCCCGGCTTTCCGACTTCGGCCATGTTCACCTTCCACGACTTCGTCGTCCCGGTGCTGCGCGCGATGAGCGGCCTTCCCGCCCGCGCCGAAGCGACCGTCGAGGCGACGGCTCCGGTCCGCATCCTGTCCGACTTGGGACGGACCGAATTCGTCATGGTGGCCTTGACGCGGGGCGCCGAAGGGCTCAACGCCTTTCCCTTGTCGAAGGGCTCGGGGTCGATCTCGGCCTTCGCCCAAGCCGATGGATTCTTGACCATTGAGGCTCTCGCCGATCATCTCGCCGAGGGCTCGCGAACGGAGGTTACTTTATTCAATCCAGAGGTTCGGGCGCCGGATCTCGTGATCATGGGGTCGCATTGCATCGGGCTCGAAATCGTCATCGACGCACTCGCCGATGCGGGCGTCGGCGTGCGCAATGTTTCGATCGGCAGCATGGGGGGCCTCGCGGCGGTCAAGCGCGGCGAATGCGACATCGCTCCGATCCATTTGCTGGACCCGCAAACGGAGGTCTATAACGCGCCCTTTCTTTCGGACGAACTGATCCTTGTCGAAGGCTGGCGGCGCATGCAAGGCATTGTCTATCGCCTGGGCGACGAGCGCTTCGAGGGCCGCGACGCGAAGGCCGCGATCGCCTCGGCGCTCGCCGATCCCGACTGTCACATGGTCAATCGCAATCAGGGCGCCGGCACCCGCATCATGATCGATCGGCTGATTGGCGCCGCGCGTCCGAGCGGCTATTGGAACCAGCCGAAATCGCATAATGCGGTTGCCGCCGCCGTGGCCCAGCGCCGCGCCGATTGGGGCGTCGCAATTCTGCCGGTCGCGCGCGCCTATGGCCTCGGGTTCCTGCCGATCGGCGAAGAGCATTATGATTTTGCGATTGCGCGCCGCCGGCGTGGAGAGAGGGCGGTGCAGGCTTTCATCGACGCGCTGGGCCTAGCGGACGTCGCGCGCGGCTTGCGTGATCTCGGCTTCGTCTCGGCTAGCGAGGCGTCCCAACGCGGCGTCCCGCCATGCGGGTGATTGGTCTTGCTGGCTGGAGCGGCGCGGGCAAGACGACCCTGATCGTCAAGCTGATCCCTCTGTTGCGCGCGCGCGGCCTCAGCGTCTCGACGCTCAAACATGCGCATCATGCGTTTGACGTTGATCGGCCCGGCAAGGATTCCTTCCTTCATCGGGAGGCGGGCGCGGCCGAAGTGCTCGTCGCCTCGGTCAAACGCTGGGCCTTGATGCATGAATTGCGCGCGGAGCAGGAGCCAAGCCTTGCTGGTCTCTTGCGCCATCTGAGCCCGGTCGATCTCGTTCTGGTCGAAGGCTATAAGCAGGACGCCCACGCCAAGATCGAAATCCATCGCGCGGCCAACGCCAAGCCGTTGCTTTACCCAAATGATCCGAGCATTAAGGCCTTCGTCAGCGATGGCGCCTTGAGCCTTCCCTCGCATCTGCCACAGGCGCATCTCGACGACGCCGAGGCCATCGCCGATTTTTGTCTCGAATTCTCGCGGCCTTTGGAGGAAACGATTTGTCTCCTTGCGCAAGAGGCGCGGGCTTGAACCTTTGAGGACGTTTTCATCCGATGGCCCAACTCGGCAAGGATAGTTTTTCGGCTGGCGGCGCCTTGATGCCGGTCTTCGAGGCGGTGGAATTGCTGTTCGCCCGCGTGCCTTGCGTCGAGGGCGTCGAGACGGTCGGTGTCGCCGATGCGGAGGGCCGCATCCTCGCCCAAGCGCTCGAAGCGCCGATCGATCTGCCGGGTTTCGACAATTCCGCCGTCGATGGCTATGCGGTCCGTTTTCATGATCTTTCGCCCGACGCCGAAACGATTCTTTCCGTCGAGGGGAGGGTGGCGGCTGGCCACGCGCCCGGCCCGGCGCCCGCCGCCGGCAAGGCGGTGCGGATCTTCACCGGCGCCGCCATGCCCGAGGGGATGGACACGGTGTTCATGCAGGAAGATTGCCGCGTCTTGGACGATGGTTCGGTGGGCCTGCCGCCGGGGCTGGAGCAAGGGGCGAACCGGCGTCTGCGCGGCGAAGACATCGCCAAAGGCGAGGCCGCCCTCGCGCGCGGTCGGTTGCTGCGTCCCGAGGATCTGGGCCTCGCCGCCGCGCTTGGCGTCGATCGCCTTCAGGTTCGGCGCCGCCTGAAGGCGGCCATCTTCTCGACCGGCGACGAGATTGTTTCGCCGGGGGAGCCTCTGCGCCAAGCGGCCGTCTATGACGCCAATCGCTTCGTGTTGCATGGCCTGTTGCGGCGCCAGGGCGTCGACGTCACCGATCTCGGCATCCTCATCGACGATCCGGACAAAATCGGCCAGGCTCTTCGGGACGCCGCGCGAACCCACGATCTTGTCCTGACCTCCGGCGGCGTGTCGACCGGCGAGGAGGATCACGTCAAGGCGGCGATTGCGCAAAATGGCTCGATGGTGTTCTGGCGCCTCGCCATCAAGCCGGGGCGCCCGGTCGCAATGGGGGTGATCGAAGGCGCGCCTTTCGTCGGCCTGCCGGGCAATCCGGTCGCGGTCTTCGTCACCTTCATCTATGTGGTTCGGCCTTTGATCGCTGCGCTGTCCGGCGCCGTGCATGAGCCCGCGCCGCTGCTTCCGGTTCGCTCCGGTTTCGCCTATAAAAAGAAGAAGGGTCGGCGCGAATATGTCCGGGTTTCCTTGTGGCGAGACGCTTCAGGCGAGATGGTCGCGGAAAAATACCCGGTCGAGGGCGCGGCGGTCCTGACCTCGCTCACCCGCACGCATGGTTTCGTCGAACTGCCCGAGGATGCGACCTCGGTGGCGCCGGGGGACAAGGTCGCTTACATCGATTATGGGTTGATCCGCTAGCCGTTAGCCGTCTCCGTCAAAGAACAAAGGATCACCCCCAAAGATGACCTATGTTTGGATCATGTTGGGAAGCGCCCTTGGCGGCGCGGCGCGCTACTGGGTCTCCGGCTTTGTCGCCAACCATTTTGGCGAAACCTTCCCCTGGGGCACCATTCTTGTGAACATAAGCGGGTCCTTCGTCATTGGCTTTTTCGCGACGCTCACCGGTCCCGATGGCCGCCTCTTGGTTTCCAGCACCGCCCGCATTTTTGTGATGGTTGGCCTGTGCGGCGGCTACACGACTTTCTCCTCCTTCAGCCTGCAGACGCTCATTCTCGCGCGCGAGGGCGAATGGCTGCGGGCCGGCGCCAATGCCGGTCTCTCCCTTGTGCTTTGCTTTTTGGCGGTGTGGCTGGGACATGCCGCCGCCGCCGGGCTCAATCAGTTGAAGGGAGCATGAGCCATGCAAATTCCTCGTGACGCTATGCTTCTGAGAATCTTCATCGGCGAGAACGACAAATACCAGAGCCGGCCTCTCTATGAGGCGATCGTGCTCAAGGCGCGCGAGGCGCACATCGCGGGCGCCACCGTGCTGCGCGGGCCAATGGGCTTTGGCCATTCGAGCCGGCTGCACAGCGCCAAGATCCTACGGCTCTCCGAGGATCTGCCGCTATTGATCGAAATTGTCGACAGCAAGGAGAAGATCGACGCCTTCCTGCCGGTGTTGGACGCCATGATGGGGAGCGGGCTGGTGACTTTGGAAAAAGTTCAGGTGTTGCAATATGGGACCAATGGCAAGACCTGAGGCGTCATCATCCGCGTTTCGCTTATTGGGCGCAGATTTTGGCGTGGGTGGAATCATTGACCCAGCAGGCGGGGTCGGTTTTGCTGCGCAGGAAGCGTCCTGGCAGGGATATGTTTCGCGTCCCCAAGTTCACAAAGCCAAATGCGACCCCAGGCTCGTCGATGGTCAGAATATAGGTCGGCTGGCCGGGCGCGGAAATCTTGAAGCTGCCGTCTTGGCCCGTCGCGACAAACGCGCACGGGTAGCTGCCTTCGTCGCTTGTAAAACAGCGCGCCGGCTTTGCCTCTGAGCCACTGTTCGAGATCATAAGAGCAGTGAGGAAAAGGAAGCTCGATGCGGCGGCGGGGCGAGGTCTCATCGTCCAGATTTCCGATCGCGTCAGGCTGCTTATGGCTTAGGTTTTCATGGCAATATTCGGCGCGCGCTCACGCGGCGTCAACGCCCAAGGTCGCGAGATTATAGCCTTCCTCCCGCAACACCCGCTGCACCGCGGGGCGCGTCAGCATCCGCCGGTAATGCGCCTGAAGATTTGCGGGCAATGGAATTTTTGTCTTGTCGGCCCAGAACTCGACATAAAACAAGATTGGATCGGCTATCGAGAAAGCGCCGGCCACATAATCCTTGCCGGCCAGCTGCGCGTTCAGGATGCCGAAGCATTTTTCGACGAGTTCGCGGCCGAATGCGCGAACCTGCTCGAAATCGGCCTCGTTGCGGGTAAAGGTCGGGGTCGCGAAAATGCGCGCGAAACCCTGGCCGTGCACCGTGCCGACGACGAAGGCGAGCGTCTCGATAATCCTTGTTTCGCTCTCGATGTCTTCGGGCAGGAGCTTTGCGCGCGGATGCGTGCGCCCCAGCCAATAAGCGATGGCCTGAACCTCGGTAAGCGAGGAGCCGTCGTCGCGCACCAGCGTTGGGATCGTCGACTTCGGGTTGATCGCGAGGTAGTCCGGCTTGAACTGATCCCCGGCCGGCAGGTTGACGATATAGGCCTCGAACGCCTTGTCGAGCTCTTCGAGAATGATGTGGATGCCGGTCGAACAGGAGCCGGGGGTCATGTAGAATTTCATGGGTTCTGTTTGCTCTTTCGCCAACCGTCCACAGACTGCGGCGCGCGGTGCTGGTGGACCGTGAATTATCCGAATTGCCGAGACTTTGCCAGATCGCGTTTTGGTCCCGCATCTGGGCGCAGCAAGACGCGTTCCAGCGGGGAGGACCCCCGGCAAGTCCTGCGCCTGAAGGGTTTTGGGAGGGCGGCCCCGCAAATGCGTTGGCCTGCATCGCGGCGAGGGGCGCAACCATGACGGCCGTTGTAGCCATCTTGAACATTCGCTAAGCTATGGCTAAGGCCGACTTAGCTGCAGGGCCGCGGCGCCGGCGACGCTTGGGGCAGGATTGACGCGCGCGAGCCCCCGCCGGGCCCGGCAGCGCGCAAGGGACGAAAAATTCATGAGCACCGCTGCAAAATTGGCTCCGCTGAGCGCATCCAGCCCCGGATTTCTGTCGCGTGAGCGAATCATCGCCAAACCCGGCTTCAACCGCTGGCTGGTTCCGCCCGCAGCGCTCGCCATCCATTTATGCATCGGCATGTCCTATGGACTGAGCGTTTTCTGGCTGCCGCTGTCTCGCGCGCTCGGCATTGAGAAATCGGTCGCTTGCCCGGATATCTCGACCTTCGCCGCGCTTTTCACGCGCTCCTGCGACTGGCGGGTGAGCGATCTTCTGGTCGTGTTCACGCTTGGCATCGTCTTTCTCGGCTTGTCCGCGGCCGTGTTCGGCGGCTGGCTTGAACGCGCGGGCCCCCGCAAGGCCGGGGCTGTCGCCGCGTTGTGCTGGGGCGGCGGGTTTCTGATCGGCGCCCTTGGCGTCTATGCGCATCAATTATGGCTGCTCTGGATCGGCATGGGGGTCATCGGCGGCATTGGACTTGGTCTTGGCTATATTTCACCGGTCTCGACGCTAATAAAATGGTTTCCCGACCGGCGCGGCATGGCGACCGGAATGGCCATCATGGGATTTGGGGGCGGCGCGTTGATCGGCTCGCCGCTCGCCAATCTGCTCATGAATCACTTCAAGACAGCGAGCGATGTTGGCGTCTGGAAAACCTTGGTCGTCTTGGGCATTCTTTATCTTATCTCGATGCTCATCGGCGCCTTTGGCTATCGGGTTCCAGCCGTCGACTGGCGGCCGAAGGGGTGGGTTCCCTCCCAGTCCAAGAGCGGCCTCGTCACCTCCGGCAATGTGGATCTCGCCGATGTGCATAAGACGCCGCAGTTCTGGCTCCTTTGGGCGATCCTTTGCCTCAATGTTTCGGCCGGAATCGGCGTTCTCGCCATGGCCTCGCCGATGCTGCAGGAAATTTTTGCGGGCGCGCTGGCCGGCGCCCCCGGCGTCGGCTTTTCCGCTCTCGATGCGGCCCAGAAGACGGCGGTCGCCACGGTCGCGGCGGGCTTTGTCGGGCTTCTCTCCCTGTTCAATATCGGCGGCCGATTTTTCTGGGCCTCGCTGTCAGATAAAATCGGCCGAAAGGCGACTTATTTCATCTTCTTCGGCTTGGGGCTCATTCTTTACGCATTGACGCCGACCTTCGCTCATATGGGCTCGAAGGGCCTCTTCGTCGCCGCTTTTTGCATCATTTTGTCGATGTATGGGGGCGGCTTCGCCACCGTGCCGGCCTATCTCGCCGATATTTTCGGCGCGCGCTTCGTCGGCGCCATCCACGGGCGCCTGTTGACCGCCTGGTCGACAGCCGGCGTCGTCGGCCCGCTCGTCGTTGGCTATATTCGCGACGCGCAGATCGCCGCCGGCGTCGAACGCGCCCTCGTCTACGATCGGACCCTGTATATCCTGGCGAGCTTTCTCGCCGTCGGTTTGATTTGTAACGCCTTGGTGCGCCCGGTCGCAGACAAATGGCTCATGAAGGAAACGCCCGGCGCTTTGAAGGCCGCGCAGGGAGCGCGTCGTGGTTCGAACGTCGCGGCGGCCAGCGGCATGAAAATTACCGCGACGATCGCCTGGACCTGCGTCGCGATCCCGATCGTCTGGGGCGTCTGGCAAGCCTTCGAAAGCGCCGTGAAGATGTTCCAATAGAACGGGAGCCGCGCCCCCAACCGCTTGCGTCCTGATATTGAAGGGCAGGGCGCTTTGGCTTTGCCTTGCTTCTTTAAGAATGGAATGAGAAGAGCCGGGCGGCGGCGAAGGCGCGCCGCGCCGCATCGACGGTGACTTTGCCTTCCGCGGCTTGAACGGCGTCGAGCGCCTTTACAAGCCGCGCGCCGCCTTTTTGGAAGTCAACATGGATGTCTCCCGCAAGCTCGCCTCGGGGTCCCTTGATGGCGTCGTTGACGGCGGCGATTTCGGCTTCTGTTCCGCCGGCGTCCAAAGCAAGCATCAAGGCAAGCGCGCCTTTGTGATTTGGCCCTTGGGCGCGGATCAGCCTGTAGAGATTGACGAAGCGCTTCACCGCGCGCGCCGAACCGCCGGCGAGCGGGGCCAAATCGGCGAGAAGCTTGGCTTCGGCCTCCGACAGGGGCTCGTCGAGCGCCGATTGCCGCGCGTCGGGGCTCGGGATCGGCGGCGGCGCCTTGGCGGCGCCAAGGATGGCGCCAACCAGCGCGGCGTAATCGGCGTTCGCGGCGATCGCGCCGATTTGAAACGGGGCCTGAATCCATTTATCGAGGCGCGCGTCATCGTCCCCGCCGCCAAGAGCGATGCGGCGGGGATCGAGCGCGATCAGCGCGACGAACCCCGGCCCGAGCAAGGCTCTGACCTGCGCCAGAATCTCGCGGGCGCGGGAGGCCGGCGCGGCGTCGAGATTGTCGAGCGCTATGACGATGCGTTGGGGCGCCTCGATCGCGCCGCCCGATTTCTGAACCAGCGCGCCGACGGCGGCGATGAAACGCTGCGCCTGCTCCTTGACGACATCGGCTGAAAAGGGGGAGGGTTCGGCAAGCGCCGGGTTCGCCGCTTGCAGGCCGCCCGCGCGCTGCTCGGCCTCCGAGGCGCGCCGGCTCAGGCGATCGACTTCGGCGGCCAGCGTCTCGACGCGCCGCGTCTGGTGCCCGAAATGTCCATCGAAGTCGCGCCGCCGTGCGGAAAGATCGGCTTGCAACAGGGCTTCGCCGCGAAAGACCATCTGGATCAGCCGCAGCGCCCGCCAGATATTGGCCGCGAGCGCGAGCGCGGCGCCCGCAAAGGCCAGTTGGCGCAGGGTCAAGAGCCAATCCATATGCGCCTCGAACCAGGGCGCGGCGCCGGCCAAGGCTTCGTTCCCGCGCATCCAGCCAAGCCAGGTCGTTTGCTCGGCGAAGGCCATGCCCAGGCCAAGGCCCGAGAGGGCCAAGAGAAGGGCGGCGACGATTAGCTTGGTCTGCCCCTTAAGCCCCCAAAAGGCGCGCAGCGCGAAGCTTGTGCGGGCCCCGGCGGCGCTCCTGTCGGCGATGGCGCGCACCATATCCTTGAAGCCGAGGATCGGATCGCCAGTGACGCCGAACCCCGCGAGGCTGTTCTTGATCTGGGCTCGATGGGCGCTTGCATAGGCGTCGACCTGCGATCCGGCAGCCTCGTAAAGCACGGATTCGGTCAGGCGGGCCCGCCGCGCGTCCGTCTCGCCGAGCGAGACCCGCTCGGCCTCGAGCTTGTTGCGCGCGGCGTCGAGCCGCTCAAAGGCCTCCCGGGCGGCGATGTGGGGATCGCGCGCGGTATAGGTCGCCTCAATGGTCAGGGCTGGAAAATCGGCGGCGAGGCGGGAATGGAGCGCGCGCGCGAGCGCCGCCGCCGGAAACCCGTCAATATCGGCCGCATCAATCCGCAGGGTAAGAATTTTGGAAAGGAAAGGCGTCGAGCCGGCGTCGCGCGCGGCTGCGCTCAAGGCTTCAATAGCACGCTGGAGCCTGAGCAAAGCCAGGCTCTTGCCGGACCCGGAGCGGCCGAGGAGACCGATCGCGAGCGGGGTTTCGGTCCGCGCATGGGCGGCGAGCTCCGCGAGGAGATTTAAGGGGGCGTCATAGCCGAGCGCTTCGGCGGCCTCGGGCAGATCGGCGGCGAAGATTGTTCCCAAAGGAGAAGCCGAGGCCGGATCAGGGGTTTCGCGCCTAGGCGCTGTGGCGGGACGAGCGGCTGCGTCGGTCTCCGTCCGCCGTGCGCCAGGAACGATCGCGCCAAGCTCGCGCAATCCGATATTGGTCAAGAGGCGAATCCTTTCGAC
The DNA here is from genome assembly GCF_000746085.1 of Methylocapsa aurea. Taxonomy (GTDB): domain Bacteria; phylum Pseudomonadota; class Alphaproteobacteria; order Rhizobiales; family Beijerinckiaceae; genus Methylocapsa; species Methylocapsa aurea. The sequence continues at coordinate 43,365 of NZ_JQKO01000001.1, forward strand.
AAAAGGCCGAGTTGGCGTTTCCTGAGCGAGTCGGCTTTCCTAAGGAAGTGTTTCCCGTCAAGCGCCCGGTTGCAAGTGCCAGCCGATGATGACTTTCGCAAGACAGTCTCTCTTTCGCGGCCTGGGCGGTTCCTGCGGGCTTGTCGGCGGGAAATTCCGGTTGGCCTGGACCCTGGCGCCGCGCGCGGCTACATAGCTCTCAGCTTCAACATTCTCTAAGCAGGAAGACACGAGCCCCATGGCGCGGCAATTCATCTACCACATGCAGGGCCTGACCAAGACCTATCCCGGCGGGAAGAAGGTTCTCGACAACGTCAATCTCTCCTTCTACCCGGACGCCAAAATCGGCGTGCTCGGCGTCAACGGCGCCGGCAAATCGACGCTCTTGCGGATCATGGCCGGCATCGACAAGGAGTTCACCGGGGAGGGGTTCGTCGCCGAAGGCGCGAAGGTCGGCTATCTGCCGCAGGAGCCCCAGCTCGACGAAACGCTCGACGTGCGCGGCAATGTGATGCTTGGCGTCGCGTCGAAAAAGGCGATCCTCGACAAATATAACGAACTCGCGATGAATTATTCCGACGAGACTGCCGACGAGATGACCCGCCTGCAGGACGAGATCGAGGCGAAGAACCTCTGGGATCTCGACGCGCAGGTGGATTTGGCCATGGACGCCCTTGGCTGTCCGCCCGACGACTGGCCAGTGACCAAGCTGTCCGGCGGCGAGCGCCGCCGCGTCGCGCTCTGCAAATTGCTGCTCGAACAGCCCGATCTCCTGCTTCTCGACGAGCCGACCAACCATCTCGACGCTGAGACCGTGAACTGGCTGGAAGGCCATTTGCGCAACTATCCCGGCGCGATCCTGATCGTCACCCATGATCGCTACTTCCTGGACAATGTCACCGGATGGATTCTCGAACTCGACCGAGGCCGTGGCATCCCTTATGAGGGCAATTACTCCTCCTGGCTGAAGCAGAAGCAGAAGCGCCTGCAGCAGGAAGGCCGCGAGGAGGAGGCGCGTCAGCGCCAGTTGGAGGCAGAGGCCGAATGGATCGCTTCGAGCCCCAAGGCGCGGCAGGCCAAATCCAAGGCGCGCATCCAGCGCTATGACGATCTTGTCCAGAAACAGAACGACAAGGCGCCGACCGCCGGGCAGATCCTCATTCCGGTCGCCGAGCGCCTCGGCAATAATGTCATCGATTTCTCGCATCTCTCGAAAGGCTTCGGCGACAAGCTGTTGATCGACGACCTCTCGTTCAAATTGCCGCCCGGCGGCATAGTCGGGGTCATCGGCCCCAACGGCGCCGGCAAGACCACTTTGTTTCGCATGATCACCGGCCAGGACAAGCCGGACAAGGGAACGATCGAAATCGGCGAATCGGTGCATCTTGGCTATGTCGATCAGTCGCGCGACGCGCTCGACGGCAAGAAGAATGTCTGGGAGGAAATCTCCGGCGGCAATGAAATCATCTATCTGGGCAAGCGGGAAATGAACTCGCGCGCTTATACGGGCGCCTTTAATTTTAAGGGCTCGGACCAGCAGAAAAAGGTCGGCCAGCTCTCGGGCGGCGAACGCAACCGGGTGCATCTCGCCAAAATGCTGAAATCTGGCGCGAACGTTCTTTTGCTCGACGAGCCGACCAATGATCTCGACGTCGACACGCTGCGCGCATTGGAGGAAGCTTTGGCGGATTTCGCCGGATGCGCGGTCATCATCTCGCATGACCGCTTCTTCCTGGACCGCATCGCGACCCATATGCTCGCCTTCGAGGGCGACAGCCATGTCGAATGGTTCGAAGGCAATTTTGCCGACTACGAGGAAGACAAGAAGAGGCGTCTCGGCGTCGACAGCCTCACGCCGCACCGGATGAAGTATAAGAAATTTTCGCGGTAGAAAAATGCCCGGCGCAAAGCCGGGCATGTCCTATGGCGCATCGCGGAATTTAGCGCAGCAGGCCAAGGAGCCAGAGGATCAGCAAAATGATGAGAACGGTGCCGAGGACGCCGCCGAGACCCCTTCCGCCATAGTTGCCATAGGCGTAATATCCGCCGCCGCCAAATAACAATATAATGATAATGATGATGAGGAGCGTGCTCATTGCGTTTCTCCGGCCAGATCGATTTCCGGCAGATCGCCCGACAAATCGATCGTCGAAGGCGCAACTGGCAACGCTAGCATTCAGTGTTTAGTTCAATGTCGCGCAAGGCATTTACGGAGACGCTACTTGCGAAGCGCGGGGCATTAGCCTTGCCTCAAGCGGCGCGGAAAACTTCGCTCAGTTTTTCCACGGCATCCCATAATTCGTTGAAATGGCCGATGACCTTGTCCGGCTTGAAGGCCTCGACGGGCTGATCGGTATAGCCGAAATTGACCGCCACCACTGGGATGTTGGCGTTGCGGGCCGTGTCTATGTCGGTTTTTGAATCGCCGACCATGATGGCGCGGCGGGGATCGCCGCCAGCTTTTGCGATCGTTTGCAGCAGCGCCGCGCCATTCGGTTTGCTGACCGCAAAAGTGTCCTTGCCGCAGATCGCCCCGAACCGGTCGGCGACGCCGAGCGCGGTCAAAAGCAGGACCGAGGGATATTCAATCTTGTTGGTGCAGACGGCGAAGCTCCAGCCCGCCGTCTCGAAGCGGTCGAGCGCGGCGCAAACGCCTGGGAACAACACCGTTTCGTCGGCGATATGGGCTTCGTAATAGGCCAGAAAATCAGTGAATAATTCGTCGAGGCGGGCTTCCGACGCCTCGACGCCATGCGCCTTGAGGCCGCGTTGGACGAGCGCCCTGGCGCCGGCGCCGACCATGGCTCGAGCCGAGGCCGTCTCGATCGGGGCGAGGCCCTCGCGCGCCAAAATGGCATTTAAGGTCGCGACGAGATCGCCAGCCGTGTCGGCGAGCGTGCCATCGAGGTCGAAGACGAGAAGCGGACGGGGCGGGAGATCTTGCAGCATTATCTAAAGCTTAAGTCGCCGCCGCTGGGCGGTCAACAGACGCCGCCAAATAGCGCGCCGCGGCTGGTGCGGCGGATGGCGCGCTTTTGGTGTAAAAACGCGGGAATCGCTCAGGCGATGACTTTAGCGGGAGGTGAGCTGATGTGGTTCTCGGGTTTTCTTTCTTCGCGCAAGGCCCGATGCCGGTTCGCCGCCGGACTGGCGGCTTTTGGCGCAGCGCAAGGCGCATTTGCCGCCAATTATGAATTTCTCGCCTGCCCGGCGGTCGACCTCAACCGCGTCTATCGTCTCGATCGCGCCACGGGCGAGGTAGGCGCCTGCCAATATGGCCTGGGGAGGGAGGGCTCCGTCGGCGTCACGCTCTGCTACCCGCCGGGCGAAGGCGCCGGGCCTCAGGCGTCGAGCGAATATTCCTTGATCGCCTCGCGCCATACCGGTGAAAGCGGCGTCTTTCGGGTCGATCTGCGCACCGGGACCATGGCCATTTGCTATGTTCTGAACGATTCCGTCGTCTGCACGGCGCCGGCGCGATGAGCCGGCGCCGCGATCGACCTGCTTCAAGGGCATGGCCGGCGCGGGGGCGACGCCAGGTTGACGCAAGCAAGGGTTGACGAAAGCGCCCGCTAGGGACTACCCCGGCGGTGCGGCGACAATCCTTGCCGGAAATTTCGCGAGCGCCGATGATTGCTCTTAGCCTAGACGATGCAAAGCGGCTTGCTGCGGCAAAGGCGCTCGATCTGGTTCGCCCGGGCATGAGGCTTGGCCTTGGCACCGGCACGACTGCGGCGCATTTCGTCGAATTGCTGGGCGCGCGCGTCGCTGAAGGGCTTCGGGTGATCTGCGTGCCGACCTCCGAGCGCACCCGGACCCAAGCGCAGCTTTATTCGATTCCCTTGTCGACCATCGACGCAACGCCCGAACTCGACCTGACGGTCGATGGCGCCGATGAGTTCGATCCGCAATTGCGGCTCATAAAAGGGGGCGGCGGCGCTCATCTGCGCGAGAAAATCGTCGCCATGGCGTCGCAACGCATGGTCGTGATCACCGATTCGTCGAAATTCGTAAGGACGCTCGGCAAATTTCCGCTGCCTGTCGAAGTCAATGCTTTCGGCCTCGATGCGACCAAGCGCATGATCCTGGCGGCGGCGAGCGCCGCCGGCTGCTATGGCGAAATCCGCCTGCGCACCAATCCAAGCGGCCATGCCTATGTTAGCGACAACGGGCATTTTATTTTGGATTGCTTTTTTGGCTCCATTCCCGATCCGGATGAGCTGGCGGCGCGCCTTGTCGCGGTTCCAGGCGTCGTCGAACACGGGCTTTTCATCGGGATCGCCACGGGCGTGATCTGCGCCGGTCCCGCCGGCGTCGAGATTTTCGGCCAAATCGATTGAGCGGCGCGGGCGACCCCTTGCCTGCGGCATAGCCGTAGGCGCTGCGCCAAACACTTCAGGTTTTCAGCCTCGATGGAGGAATAGGTTGCGCATGAATCTCAAAACACACGGTCCGCGCCTGGCTTTTCGCTCAGCCTCTCGATTGGCCTTCTTGGCGGCCCTCTGGGTTGCAGCTGGGCCGTTCGCGGCGGCGCAACAAGCGCCAGGAACTCCGGCAAATCCTAGCGCCGCGAGTCCTGTCGCTGCAACTCCTGGCCCGGCGACCGCATCGCATCTTGCCGCTGCGCGCGCATTGGTGGTCGCGTCCGGAATGTCGCGCTCTTTCGGCATCGTCATCCCGCAATTCATGGATCAGATCGCCACCACGCTGACTCAGACCCGGCCGGAACTGATCCGCGATCTCAATACGGTGCTGACCGATCTCCAGCCGGAATTCAACAAGCAAGCCGATGAAATGGTTGACATTGCGGCGCAGATCTATGTCAAGCAGATCAGCGAGGCGGATTTGAAAGTGGCGGTGGCCTTTTTCGAAAGCCAGGCGGGAAAAAAATACGTCGAGACGCAGCCGGCCGTCCTGACCGACGTCGTGACCGCGATGCAGGGCTGGCAAGGCAAGATATCGACGGACATGATGACCCGCGTGCGAACGGAAATGAAGAAGAAGGGCCATGAGATCTGAGCAAGATCTCAATGAGCATGAGCCCAAAGTGGCGCAGACTTTTTGGGTAGGATCACCCGTCGCGGCAGGGCGATGATTCTGAAGGCGCGTGGCGTTGCATCGGCAACGCGGCGGAGGCGTTGTGATGGGCGATTTCGATGTAGACCTTTTTGTCATCGGCGCGGGGTCGGGCGGCGTTCGCGCCGCGCGGATCGTCGCTGGCCATGGCGCCAAAGTTCTCGTCGCCGAGGAATTCCGGGTCGGGGGAACCTGCGTGATCCGCGGCTGCGTGCCAAAAAAGCTGATGGTCTACGCCAGCCGTTTTCACGACGACTTTGCCGACGCGGCGGGGTTTGGCTGGAGCCTTGCCGCGCCCTCGTTCGATTGGCGAAAACTCGTCGCCGCGAAAGAGGAGGAAATCTCGCGCCTCTCCGCCATTTATCGCGCCAATCTCGCCAAGGCCGACGCGCCGATCCTCGATTGTCGCGCCGAAGTCGAGGATGCTCACACGGTGCGCGTCGCCGACGGCCGCCGGATTTCCGCCCGCACGATCCTTGTCGCGACCGGCGGCGCGCCGGTTCTTGAACCGGATGTTCCTGGTCGCGAACACGCCATAACATCGAACGAAATCTTCGATCTGCCGGAATTGCCGGAGCGCATGTTGATCGTCGGAGGCGGCTACATCGCGGTGGAGTTCGCCTCGATTTTCGTCCGGCTCGGGACCAGGGTGACGCTGGTCATGCGGGGTGAAAATGTCCTGCGCGGCTTCGACGAGGAGATGCGCATTGGCGTGCGCGACGCGCTGATTGACGCTGGCGTCGAGATCGAATTCGGCATCCTTCCGACGCGAATTGACAAGCGCGCCAATGGCTTCAGCGTGACCTTGACGAAAGGCGAGCGGATCGACGTCGATCAGGTCATGATCGCGACGGGGCGGCGGCCGAATACTTTCGGGCTCGGACTTGAAAAGGCCGGGGTCGAACTCGATCGCCTGGGCGCCGTCAAGGTCGACGCTTTCTCCAAGACCAACATCGACTCCATTTATGCCGTGGGCGACGTCACCAATCGGGTTGCTTTGACGCCGGTCGCCATCCGCGAAGGCCATGCTTTCGCCGATACGGTTTTCGGCGGCAAGCCGACCAAGGTCGATCACGCCAATATTCCGACGGCCGTCTTCACGACGCCGGAACTTGGGACCGTCGGGCTGACCGAGACCGAAGCGCGCGCGGCCTATGAATGCGTCGACATCTATTGCGCGAGTTTCCGGCCGTTGAAGGCGACCTTGTCCGGACGCAAGGAAAAGACTTTGATGAAGATCGTGGTCGATGGCGTCAGCGACCGCGTCCTCGGCGTCCACATTCTTGGCCACGACGCGGGGGAATTGGCGCAGACCTTGGGAATCGCCGTGAGACTCGGCGCGAAAAAGGCCGATTTCGACGAGACGATGGCCGTGCATCCGACCTCGGCCGAGGAGCTTGTCACCATGCGCACGCGCACGGCGCGTTATTTTCGAGAGAGCATTGGCGAGGAAGGTCCCGGCGCCGCAATCATGGACGCCTGAGCAGGATCGGCATGGGCGAGAGCCGGGAGCCAAATGGCGATTCTTTCCACATATCGCCATTTGCGAAAACCTCTGTATAAACCCTGTTCGAGCCAAAGGATTTGAGGGCCAGTCCCTGAGGAGTTTTGTTACGATGCCTGTCGATATCTGGTCGCCTGCGAGTTGGAGAGGCAAGCCGATCGAGCAAGTGCCCGACTATGCCGACGCCGCGGCGCTGGCCGAGGTCGAAGGCCAGCTCGCGGGATTTCCGCCGCTCGTTTTCGCCGGTGAGGCGCGTAAGCTCAAACGCATGCTGGGCAAGGTCGCCGCGGGCGAAGCCTTCCTGCTGCAAGGCGGCGATTGCGCCGAAAGCTTCGCCGAGCATTCCGCCGACAATATTCGCGATTTCTTTCGAGTGTTCCTGCAGATGTCGGTGGTCGCGACTTTCGCTGCGGCTTTGCCGGTGGTGAAGGTCGGCCGGATCGCCGGTCAATTCGCCAAGCCGCGCTCGGCGCCCAATGAAAAGCTGGGCGATGTCGAACTGCCGAGCTATCGCGGCGATATTATCAACGATATTGCTTTCGCGGCGCAGGGACGGATTCCCGATCCGGCGCGCCAGCTGATGGCCTATCGCCAGTCTGCGGCGACCTTGAATCTCCTCCGCGCTTTCGCGACCGGCGGCTACGCCAATCTCGAAAATGCGCATCGCTGGATGCTTGGCTTCATCAAGGATAGCCCGCAATCGGCGCGCTACCAGGAACTCGCCGATCGGATCACCGAAACGCTTGGCTTCATGCGCGCGATCGGGCTCGATCCGGAATCGCATCAGGAATTGCGCCAGACCGATTTCTATACCTCGCACGAGGCCCTGCTGCTGGGCTTCGAAGAGGCGCTGACCCGGATCGATTCGACGACGGGCGATTATTACGCGACCTCGGGTCATATGATCTGGATCGGCGATCGCACCCGCCAGCCCGGCCATGCCCATATCGAATATGCGCGGGGCGTCAAGAATCCCCTTGGCTTGAAATGCGGTCCCTCGCTCGGCCCGGATGAATTGCTTTCGCTGATCGACATTCTCAACCCGGCCAATGAACCTGGCCGTTTGACCTTGATCTGCCGCTTCGGCGCCGACAAGGCGGGCGACCACTTGCCGGGCCTGATCCGCGCCGTCAAACGCGAAGGCCGCAGCGTCGTGTGGTCATGCGATCCGATGCATGGCAATACGGTCAAGGCGGCGTCCGGCTTCAAGACCCGGCCTTTCGACAAGATCATGAGCGAGATCCGGACATTTTTCTCGGCGCATCAGGCGGAAGGCACCTATGCCGGCGGCGTGCATCTCGAAATGACTGGCAAGAATGTCACCGAATGCATCGGCGGCGCGCGCGCGATCTCCGAGGCCGATTTGCATGATCGCTACCATACCTATTGCGATCCGAGGCTGAATGCGGAACAGGCGATCGAGGTCGCTTTCCTGGTCGCGGAATTGCTTAAGACCGAGCGCATCGGACGCGGCCGAAGCGAGGTCGACGCCGCCGAATAGGCGTAAATCAGGGCGCATCATGACCGCTTTCCCGACTCTCTTCATCTCGCATGGAGCGCCCAATCTCCTGCTGCACCAAAGTCCAGCGCGCGATTTTTTCGCGCGGTTCGGTCAAGAGTTGGGGCAGGCGCGCGGCCGGCCGCAGGCGATCCTTATCGCCTCGGCCCATTTCGATATGAAAATCCCATCTTTCAGCGCCGATGCGAACCCCGGAATGCTTTATGATTTCAAGGGATTCGAGGATGAGCTTTATGAACTGACTTATCCTGCCCCCGGCTTGCCTCAACTCGCGACGATCGCCGCGACGCTGTTGGAGCAATCGGGCTTTCCAACGCAGGAAATCGTCGGCCGCGGCTTCGATCATGGGGTCTGGGTTCCGCTTAAGCTACTGTACCCCGAAGCCGACATTCCGGTCGTGCAGATGGCGATCCAGGCTGATCAAGGCGCGGGTCATCACATCGCGCTTGGCCGCGCTCTCGCGCCCCTGCGCCAACACGGGGTGCTGATCATCGGCTCCGGCGGCCTGACCCATAATCTCGAGGAGGTTTTCAACGGCGGCCGCGCCTTCGACGCGCCCGCGCTGGACTGGGTGCAGGATTTCGACGACTGGATCCTCGCCAAGGCCGAGGCGGGCGCTATCGACGATATCGCCGATTATCGCGTCCTCGCGCCCCATGCCAGGGAAAACCACCCGACTGAGGAGCATTTCCTGCCGCTGCCCTTTGCATTCGGCGCGGCTGGGGAAGGGGCTAAGGGAAGGCGCGTCCATGCCTCGACCGAGCGCGGAGTGATGGCGATGGACGCCTATGTCTTCGAATGATTGGGGCCATCGGTTCGCCTGAACTGGGCGTCGAGGCGCCCGCCAACCGTCTGGTCATCGGGATCGCTCAGATCAATTGCACGGTCGGCGACATCGAGGGCAATCTTGCCCGGATTCGGGCGGCCCGCGAAGAAGCCGCCGCCTTCGGCGCGGACCTTGTGATGTTTTCCGAATTGTTCATCGCCGGCTATCCGCCCGAGGACCTCGTTCTGAAACCGGCTTTCGTGGAGGCGTGCCGCGCGGCCTGCGCGGAAATCGCCTTGGAGACGAGCGATGGCGGGCCGGCGCTCCTTGTCGGGCTTCCCTTCGTCGAAGGAGGCGACTGCTACAATGCCTACGCCCTTCTCGACAAAGGGCGAATCGAGGCGGTGCGGTTCAAGGTCGATTTGCCGAATTACGGCGTTTTCGATGAAAAGCGCGTCTTCAAGCCGGGTCCCATGCCGGGGCCGATCGTCTTCAAAGGCGTGCGGATCGGCATCCCCATATGCGAAGATATTTGGGGCCCCGACCCGGTCGAATGCATCGCCGAGACCGGCGGCGAAATCCTCCTTGTTCCAAATGGATCGCCCTATTGGCGCGGCAAGGGGGACGAACGCCTGTCGGTCGCGGTCGCCCGCGTCGTCGAAAGCAAATTGCCGCTCGTCTATCTCAATCAAGTCGGCGGCCAGGACGAACTCGTCTTTGACGGCGCCTCTTTCGCGCTCAACTCCGACGCCTCGCTGGCGTTCCAGCTTCCGGCTTTCGCCTCCATGGTCGCACGGACGGTGTGGGAGCGCGGCGCCAATGGGTTTGCCTGCGTCGAGGGACCGAAGGTCAAAATCGAGGAAGGCGACCGCGCCGACTACGCCGCTTGCGTCCTTGGGCTGCGCGATTACGTCGACAAGAACGGCTTTCCCGGCGTCGTGATGGGCCTTTCGGGAGGAATCGATTCAGCCCTTTGCGCCGCGATCGCGGTCGATGCGCTGGGCGCTCGGCGCGTCCATTGCCTCATGCTGCCCTATCGCTTTACCTCGAAGGAATCGCTGGCCGACGCCGAAAGCTGCGCCCGCGCGCTGGGGCTTCGGTACGATATGCTGCCGATTTCTCCGGTTGTCGAAGGCTTCCAAACAGTGCTGGCGCCGATCTTCAAGGGAACGGCGCCGGGTCTGACAGAGGAAAACATCCAAAGCCGCGCCCGCGGCGCCTTGCTGATGGCGGTGTCGAACAAGTTTGGCCCGATGCTGGTCACGACCGGGAACAAGTCGGAAATGTCGGTCGGCTATGCGACGATCTACGGCGATATGAATGGCGGATTCAATCCGATCAAGGACCTCTACAAGATGCAGGTCTTCCGCCTCGCTGAATTGCGCAATCGCTGGAAGCCGGATGGCGCGCTCGGACCCGATGGCGAGGTGATCGCGCCAAATATTCTCGTCAAGCCGCCTTCCGCCGAATTGCGCGAAAATCAGAAGGACCAAGATTCGCTGCCCCCCTATGAGGTGCTGGACGCGATCCTCGATGGGCTTGTCGAGAAGGAAATGCGGGTCAGCGATCTCGTCGCCTTGGGCCACGACCTCGAGACCGTGAAGCGAATCGAAAAGCTGCTTTATCTCGCCGAATATAAGCGCCGCCAGTCGGCCCCCGGCGTCAAGGTGACCAAGAAGAATTTCGGACGCGACCGGCGCTATCCGATCGTCAATTGGTTTCGCGATCCGGGTTCCCCAAAGAGTCCCGCCTCGCCCGCGCCAAGCGGGAGCGCCGCTCCTGGCGGCGTCGAGTAATCAACGGGGGGGTGAAGCGATGGGCCGGCGGCGCGCGGCGATCATCCGCTCAAAGGCCTCGGGCTACCCCTGTTCGACGCTTGGCTCATCCTCGCGCATGCTCATTTCATTGCCGCGCCAGGTGAAATGATCGACGAACCAGGCGTCGATATAGATGATCGGGAGCATCAGGTCGCGAAGGAGAAAGACAAAGGGCATCCGCCAGGAAAAATGCCACTTGTTCGCCACGGCCAGGAGGCATTCGGGAGCAACCCAAGCGATGGCGACGGCAAAGACGGCGCCGGTCACGCTCCAACCCAGGAAATAGGCCGCATAGGCCGCGGCCAGGCACGGAAAGGCCGCGCCGGCGAGGATTTCCGGCGCGAAAGCAAGCGGAAAAGTCTTGCGCCGGGTTCTCGCCCAGCGCAATTGCCGCAGCCAGACCTCGCGCGCGGAGCGCGATCCGAGCGGCTGTTCGAAGGGGCTGTCGACGAGGTTGACGGCGCGGCCTTGGCTGCGCACCAGTTTTGTCGAGGCGGCGTCCTCGATGATCTCGGAAGCCAGCGCGCGAATGCCGCCGCCGGCTTCGATGATATCGCGGCGCGTCAACATGCTCTTGCCTTGAGCGAAGCCGAGCCCCACGGCTTCGGCGCAATATTGCCAGCGCGCCTCGTATGTATTGAGAAAGGCGCATTCCAGTTCCGCCCAGAGCGTTTGCGGCCGCGAGCCGAGCGGCATCGAACAGACAAGCCCGGTATCGTCCTTCCAGCTTGCCAGAAGGCGCTGAATATAATCCTTTGGCATCAACACATTGGCGTCGGCGAGGATGATCCAGTCATAGCTGGCCGCGTCCCAGCCCTTGACGCAATTGTTCAGCTTGGGATTAAGGCTCACTTTCTCGTCGCCGATGATGAGGCGCGATGGCGCGTGAGGATTGCGGGCGATCAGGCGCTCGACAAGCGGGATGACAGGGTCATAGGCGCGGGCGACGCAGAAAATCACTTCATAGGCGGGATAGTCGAGTGAAAAACTCGATCCCAAGGTTTCTTCGCAGAAATTGTCGAGCCCGCAGAGAGGCCGAACCAGACTAACTCCGGGCGCTTGGTCGGGCGCCGGCAAGGGGCGGGACCTTGGCCTTGCTCGGACCATGGCAATCCCGATGCTGACGCAATTGAGGGCGGTCAGGACGACGCAGAATAGGATCGCTCCATATATAGTCGTCATTCTTATAACTCCGCGCTGGCCTTTCCTGGAGCGGTGGTGAAAAAGCTCTATTTCAAACTTCGTCGCGCTTGGGTCAGAGAGCCCAAAGCGCGGCGCCATCGTCAGGGAAAGTGATGCCGCATCCCATCGTTCGCTTCGCGCCTTCGCCGACGGGCGCCATTCACATCGGCAACGCGCGGACGGCGCTGTTGAATTTCCTTTATGCAAAGAAGCATCATGGAACATTCATTCTTCGGTTCGATGACACTGATGTGGAAAGATCGCGGGAGGAGTTCGCCCAGGCGATCGAGGTCGATCTCGCCTGGCTCGGCATCGCGCCCGCCGTCACCTTGCGGCAATCGCAGCGATTGCCGCTCTACCATGCCGCCGCTGAAAGGCTGCGCGCGGGGGGGCGCCTCTATCCCTGTTATGAAAGCGCCGAGGAGCTTGACCGCAAGCGCAAGCGCCAGCAGGCGCGCGGCTTGCCTCCGGTCTATGACCGGGCCGCCCTTGAGCTTACGGCGCAAGAGCGCGCGCGGCTCGAGGCCGAGGGCCGGCGGCCACATTGGCGGTTCAAACTCGACCAGAAAATCGTCCGCTGGAATGATCTCGTGCGCGGCGAGAGCCACATCGATTGCGCCTCGCTCTCCGACCCCGTGCTGCTGCGCGAGGACGGCTCATATCTCTATACTTTGCCCTCGGTCGCGGACGACCTCGACCTGAAGATCAACCTGATCATCCGCGGCGAGGACCACGTCACCAATACGGCGGTCCAGCATCAGCTTTTCGAGGCTCTGGCGCCATCCGGCGCCGCGGCGGTCCCAGCCTTCGCCCATCATAACCTTCTATCTTCGGCGACCGGCGAAGGCCTTTCCAAGCGCTCTGGCTCTTTGTCGATCGGCGGATTGCGCGATCAAGGAATCGAACCTTTGGCGGTTGCAGCGGCGGCCGTGCTGATCGGCTCCTCCATAGCTCTGCATCCAATCGGCAGCCTTGACGAACTTGTCGCTTCGCTCGACCTCGAGCAGATTTCACGCACGCAGACGCGTTTTGATCCCGCCGAGCTTGCTGCGCTCTCGGCCCGCACCCTGCATGGCTTGAGTTTTGAATCGGTGCGGGAGCGGCTCGCCGCTCATGACATCGCAGGCTACAAGGCCAAGCCTTTTTGGCTTGCCGTCCGCGGCAACCTTGAAGCCTTCCTTGACGTCGTGGATTGGTGGCGCATCGTCGAAGGCGAGATTGCAATTGCCGAAGACGCCGACTCGGGCTTGGACGCGGATTTCCTGGCGACAGCCCGCGCGGCCCTGCCGGAGGAGCCTTGGGACGAGACGGTCTGGACCGCCTGGACCAAGGTCTTGAAGGAGCGGACCGGGCGCAAGGGCAGGGCGCTGTTCCATCCCTTGCGGCTTGCCCTGACTGGTCGCGACACCGGGCCTGAACTGGCGGCGCTCCTGCCGCTGATTGGCCGGATCAAAGCGTTGGCGCGACTATCCGCACGCGCCGCTTGAGCCCATCAGGACCGATGACTTCCTGGGTTTCACCGGGGAGATGATTCGGACCGGCCGCATTCTTGGCGGTTGCGCCGAGCACCGGCGGGTTCGAGGCCGCGCCGCCGGCCAAGTCTTTGCCGGCTTTTTCCTTGCCGGCCGGATTGGTGGAAATAGGATTGGGCTCGGCGCCCGCCTTTGAGCGCCTTTTGGAATCGGCTTTGGGGGCCGACAGCTCCGCCGCTTTCTCGTCCGTCACCAGAATATCGCCCTTGCGTTCCTGGCCGAGCAGGCGCTCCGCCCCGGCGAGGGCTTCGACCCAGGATTGTCCGGGCGGTTTGCAGGTGCAGGCGGGATCGAAGCTTTTTTGAAATTTCGACGCGTTCGGCATATCAACGTAAGCTTCGCCGGTATCGAGCGAGACGGCGGTGCTTATTTCCCGGTTGGGCGATCGCGTATAGACGCTGACTGTGACATTAGGGCAGAGCGCCTGGCACAGATTGCTTAGATGGTCCGAATCGGCGCGCCGCGCCGAAATGCTGAGCGGAAAAAAGCCGCCATCGCAGGAGCGCACGCAGACCGCCTGCGAGCCGCCGCGCGCGCCGGCCTCCTCTTCATCGATTCGAGGCTGCTCTTCGAAGGGTTGGTTAGGCGCTGAATGCGGAAAGAGATCGCCGCCGCCAAAAAGCTGGTCGAAAAAGCCGCGCTGACGCGGTTGGACCGCCGCCTGAACGACGCCCCGGCAATAGGCGTTATAACGCGCCATCAGATCCGCCTTGGCGGCGGCGCGATCGGACTGGCTTCCGCCTGACTGCAATTGGCCGAGATTATTTTGCATCTGTTGAATTTGCGCATTGAGGCCTGGGCATTGCGCGGCGGCGGGGCTGCCGAAGAAAGGGATTTGCGGCCGGTCACAGCCAAGCGAGCGGGCGTAGCTGACCGCGCGATCGAGCTCCGTGCGCTGGCGGCGCAGGGCGGCGGCGTCATGGTTTGGGCGGGCGGGCGCGGCGCTGTCGAGCGCCGCGATCTGGGCGGGAATGCGGGCGCAGTCGATCCCTTGCGCGAGGGCCGGCAGAGGGCAAAGCGCGAGCGCGTAAAGCATGATCCAGAGGCTCGCGGCCAGGCATCTGCGGGGTAGGCGGATGAACGGCGGCGCGCCCATCCGGGTCATTTCGTTCCCGGGCGCCCGATGCGATGCTGCTCTCTGGTAAGTCGCCTCTGCTTGCGTCATTTCGCCGATTTTCCATCCTAAGGTGGTATTATCATGACCATATTTGGATGTATGTACGCGCCATGGAATGCGAGCGGGGAGCCATCGAAATTGGTCCGCCAAAGCATGTTCTCAAAAACATGACCGCCTCGTTCGATCAGAACATGCTCAGATTCATTGAAACCGAGCGATTCCTTTCGGATCGGATGATTTCATCCGATCGGGGGCGGTCTAGAGCGCTTTCAGTTTCGGCGGAATCAGAAAACAGCTCTAGGTCTTTGTTTTGTCGCATTTTCTTAACGCGAACCGGTATCCACTTCGCTCGAAAATGCTCTGGCGCCTTGAACTTGCGGAGAGCCTACGCTTATGTCGTCACTTATGCATCGGCTTTTAATTTCGAGCCTCGCCGCCTTTGCGGCCATGATCCTGGCCTGCGAGCGCGGCGTCGCCGGGTCGGAGGATCCGGACTTGATTTTCCGGAAGTCGACCGTTTTCAATTTTTTGACGCCAAACGACAAACTCGCAACCTATGGAATCGATGATCCGGTGGTTGAAGGCGTCGCCTGCCATTTCACGGTTCCTGAAAAGGGCGGCCTTGCCGGAGCTTTTGGCGTTGCCGAACAGGTATCCGATATTTCGCTCGCCTGCCGTCAATATGGGCCGATCAAATTTAGGGAAAAATTCGAGCAGGGCGACGTTGTCTTTCGCGAGCGGCGGGCGGTTCTCTTCAAGAAAATGCAGATCGTGCGTGGCTGCGACGTCAAGCGCAATATTCTGATCTATATGGTCTATAGTGACAAGCTGATCGAAGGCTCGCCGAAAAATTCGACCTCGGCGGTGCCTTTGCAGCCCTGGGGCGGCGGAAGCGATGCGCCAAAATGCGCTGATTGGGTGAAATAAGCGCGGCTTTTTGGAAAGCTGCTCAGTTCACGGCGTCGCCGCAGGCGACGAGGAAGGAGCCCGGCTTGATATTGGCGGGCCTTTCCTCATCCATCGCGGTCCCGGAGGCGTCCGCCGGCCCGAAGGACTTGGAGGCTTTGAGCCCATGCGCCTCGCACCAAGCGTCCGCCACGACGAGCCCGCAAGCTGATTTCGACGCCAGGCATTCCTGAAAGCCATAGCCATCGTCCGGAGGAATGATCAAGATCCGGGTCCCGGCCGCCCTGGCCGAGATCCCCAGGGCGAAAACCGCCAGGACGCCGCTGATCAGGAAAAGCACTGCGCGAAACATTTTGCGGCGGTCGGGAGTGGCGATGGACATGGCAATCTCGAAAATCTGGCGGAATCGGCGAGGTTTATTGTGTCGAAAGCGCTTGAAAATTCCGTTAACTCGCGCGAATGAATCGGCGATCAAGCCGCTCCGCTTGACGCGTGAAGGCTTCCTCGCGCATAGTTTAAAGATGACAAGCTTGATCGGCGCAGGCCGGACCATCACCATATGTATCGGCTAGCCTTGCCTCTGGCTGGAGCCGTCTTGTCCTCATAAAAGAGTTCAACCGCGACACCGAAGGCCAGCGCAGGCTCGAGGGGAAAATATGTCGCTGCGGCTCTACAATACTTTGACGCGCCAGAAGCAGGATTTCGAGCCGATCGACCGCGCGAATGTGCGGCTCTATGCCTGCGGCCCGACGGTCTACGATCATCTTCATATCGGCAATGGACGGATGCTGATCGTCTTCGACGTTCTGTTCCGTCTGCTCCGGCATGTTTATGGCGCGGAACATGTCAAATATGTCCGCAACATCACCGACGTGGACGATAAGATCAACGCTCGCGCGGCCGAGCGCGGCGTCGACATCGGCGTCCTGACCGATGAGATGACGGCGATTTTTCACGAGGACGCCGCCGCGCTCGGATGCTTGCCGCCGACGGTGGAGCCGCGCGCGACAAAGCATATGGCCGAAATGATCGCGATCATCGAAAAGCTGATCGCCAAGGGCCATGCCTATGTCGCGGAAGGTCACGTCCTGTTCGACGTGCCGTCGATGCCGGACTATGGCAAGCTTTCGAAGCGCCCGCTCGACGATATGATCGCCGGCGCGCGGGTCGAGGTCGCGCCCTACAAACGCGGTCCGATGGATTTCGTGCTGTGGAAGCCCTCAAGCGAGAGCGAGCCGGGCTGGGAGAGCCCGTGGGGGCGGGGGCGGCCGGGCTGGCATATCGAATGCTCGGCGATGAGCTGGAAACATCTCGGCGAGACTTTCGACATACACGGCGGCGGCATCGACCTCGTGTTTCCGCATCACGAGAACGAAGTCGCGCAGACCTGCTGCGCCTTTGGCCATGACGTGATGGCCAATATCTGGATGCACAATGGCCATCTTCAGGTCGAAGGCGAGAAGATGTCCAAGAGCCTTGGGAATTTCGTGACGATCCACGAGCTGCTGCACACGAATAAATTTGGCGGGCGGAGCTGGCCGGGCGAAGTGCTGCGTCTTGCGATGCTGAAGACGCATTACCGCCAGCCGATCGACTTTACGGTGAAGGCGTTGGATGAGGCGTATTCGACCTGCGTCGAATGGTTTCTCGCCACGGACGGTGTGGATGGCGATGCGAAGGTTCCAGAGCCTGTTCTTGAGGCATTGCAGGATGACCTGAATACTCCGGCGGCTTTCGCTGCAATCCACATGCTGCATAAAGGAACGCGTGCCAAAAACTTGGAATCTGCCAAGCAATTGAAGGCATCGCTTGAATTGCTTGGGGTGCTTCCTCAAGAGGAGCATTTCAAGATGTGGCGGATTTTGAACCGTTCAGCTGACGAGATCCGCGTACCCGATACGGTAAAGCTTCAACGTGAATATTTGCAAACGATTGGGCGAAGCGAGCGGGAGGTTGACGGTCTAATCGCAGCGCGAAATGCGGCGCGCGGCGCAAGAAATTGGGCCGAGTCGGACCGCATCCGCGACGAACTCGAAGCCATGGGGGTCGCGCTCAAGGACAATAAGGATGGCACGACCTCTTGGGAGCCCAAGCGATGAACGCCAGCGCCTTCCCAAAGCCGACGCTGCGGCCGTTCCTGCCCGCCGACATCCCGCTTCTCGCCGAGATCCGCTTCGCCGCCATCGAGGAGTTGAGCGCTGAGGACTATGATGAGGGGCAGCGCCGCGCCTGGGCGTCTCGCGCGGATGACGAGGAGGCGTTCGGCCAGACTCTCGCCAAAGGCCTGACCCTCATCGCGCTGATCGGCGGCGGTCCGGTCGGCTTTATCGTGTTGCTGGACGGAGGCCTGATCGACCAGCTCTATGTCCATCCCGCCGTCGCCCGCACTGGCGTCGCGAGCGCTCTCCTCGACGCGATCGAAAAGCTCGCCGCCGCGCGCGGCGTTGCGGCGCTCGCAGTCGACGCCAGCGACACCGGAAAGCCCTTGTTCGAAAAGTTTGGGTTTGTCGCGGAGCGCCGCAACGCCATCGAGATCGACGGCGAATATCTCGGCAATACGCGCATGAAAAAAGTTCTATCGCCCAAACCCACAAAGGACGGGCGCACATGACGCGCGAAAAAATCGCCCTTTTCGACACCACCTTGCGCGATGGCGCGCAGACCACCGGCGTCGATTTCTCGCTCGCCGACAAGCGCTGCATCGCGGCGCTGCTCGATGGCCTTGGGCTCGATTATATCGAGGGCGGCTATCCGGGCGCCAATCCGCTCGACACGGCGTTTTTCGCAAGCAAGCCAAGACTCCAGCATGCCCGTTTTTCCGCCTTCGGCATGACCAAAAGGCCGGGCCGGTCCGCCGCCAATGATCCAGGCCTTGCGGCGCTTCTTGCGGCCGATTCCGACGCCATCACCTTTGTCGCCAAGACTTGGGACTATCAGGTCAGGGTCGCGCTGGGCTGCACCTTGGAAGAAAACCTCGATGGCGTCAGCCAGTCGATCGAGGCGGCGCGCGGCAAAGGGCGCGAGGCGATCCTCGACTGCGAACATTTCTTCGACGGTTTCAAAGCCAATCCGGATTATGCGCTCCAATGCGCCAAGGCCGCCCATGCCGCCGGGGCGCGTTGGATCGTGCTCTGCGACACCAATGGCGGAACCCTGCCGCATGAGGTCGAGCGCATCGTCGCGGCGACAGCGAAACATGTGCCGGGATCGCATCTTGGCATTCACGCCCACAACGACACCGAGAACGCGGTCGCCAATTCGCTGGCGGCGGTGCGCGCCGGCGCAAGGCATATTCAAGGCACGCTGAACGGCCTTGGCGAGCGCTGCGGCAACGCCAATCTCACATCGCTCATCCCGACGCTTCTGTTGAAGCGCGATTATGCGGAAAATTTCGAGATCGGCGTGACGATCGAAAGGCTCGCCACGCTCACCAAGGTCAGCCATACGCTCGATGAATTGCTCAATCGCGCGCCCAACCGGCACGCACCTTATGTCGGCGCCTCGGCCTTCGCCACCAAGGCCGGCATTCATGCTTCGGCGGTGATGAAGGCGCCGCAAACCTATGAGCATGTTGCGCCGGAATCCGTTGGCAACAAGCGCCGGCTTCTCGTCTCCGACCAGGCCGGAAAGTCCAATATCCTCGCCGAACTCGAACGGATCGGCGTGCCGCTCGACAAGAACGATCATCGGGTCCTGCGCCTTCTCGAGGAAGTCAAGCAGAAGGAATCGCTCGGCTATGCCTATGAGGGCGCCGACGCCTCGTTCGAACTGCTGGCGCGGCGGATTCTTGGCCAGGCGCCGGATTATTTCGAGGTCGAGCGTTTTCGCGTCGATGTCGAGCGCCGCCACAACGCCCAAGGCGATCTCGTTTCGGTTTCGGAGGCCATCGTCAAGGTGCGCGTCGATGGCGAGGTTCTGATCTCGGCCGCCGAAGGCGACGGCCCGGTCAATGCGCTCGATCTTGCGCTGCGCAAGGATCTTGGCAAATATCAGCGCTTCATCGAGGATCTCGAACTCGTCGACTATCGCGTCCGCATTTTTCAGGGCGGCACCGATGCGGTGACCCGGGTCCTGATCGAGTTTCGCGACGCGAGCGGGGAAAGCTGGTCGACGGTCGGCGTCTCGGCCAATATCATCGATGCTTCGTTCCAGGCGCTGACCGACGCCATCAACTACAAGCTGTTCAAGTCCGGCGCACGGTAAGAGAACCCAAATAGTCTGCGCCCTTTTTGGCGTCGCGCTCTATTCCACCGCGATGGGATATCCCAGCAGAAAAGCATGCGGCAGGCCTCGTGGCGGCGGCGGGAAGGGCGCCGCGCGGCGAACCGCTTCAAGCCATGCGGCGTCGAGGTCCGGCGCTCCGCTGGCGCGATAGACCGCCTGATGGGTCAAGTGCCCCATTTCATCGACGTAAAGGCTGACCATTCCGCCCCCTGTCAGATGCCGGCCGCGAAGCCCCGGCGGAAATCGCATTTGCCGTTTGATCAAGCCAAACAGCAATGATTCATAGCTGGCTTTGTCGGTCCCGCCGGCGATCGGCGCGGACTTGGCCGTCGATCCAAGCGAAAAATTCGGGGCCGGAGATAGAGCGGCAAGTTGCTGCGCCACCGTGGCCTTCTTGCCCTGGGTCGCGGGCTTCTTAGTATCCTGCGGCGCTGGCTTGTCTTTCGGTTTCGTTGGCGGCGCCGGTTTGGCCTTGTCGAGCGGTTCGGCGTCGGGATTGTCGTCGGCGGGCTTTGGCGGCTCCGAGGGCGCGGCCGGCGTTTGCGGCGTCTCTTGCGCCGAAGCCTCGGCCTTTTCCTCCTCCGGCTTGTTGGGAGTCGGCTTTGGCGCGACAAGCTTTGGCGGCGGCGCGGCGCGGGGAGCCTTCGTCTCGGCGTCGGGGGTTCCCTTCGCGGTCGTCGCGCTATTGGCGGCCATCGGCGCGTCATGCGCGACTTCGACGTCCTCAAGCTCGACTTTTTCCGGCGGCGGCTTCGGCTTGACGATCGGCGGCGTAACGAGGTCGGGCGGCGGCGGAAGCTGCTTTTGCTTGGGCGCGGGTTTCTCTTCCGGCGGCGGCGGCAGCATGACCACTTCCACCGGAATTTCCTGTTCCTGCGTCGGCTTGTCGGCCTCTAGGCGATTCTCATACAGGAGAACCGCCACCAAGCCGGCGTGGAGCAGAAAACAGGCGGCGAGCAGAATCGCGAATCGGCGCCACGCCGCAGCCCCCGGCGGGTTCGCCGGTTCGAGCAGCCGTTCCGCCGAATCTGCCTTTAAAATCATATCGAGTGGCTGGGCATCAGCATCCATGGCGATCAAATTGCGCTGACGTTGTGACACAGTCATCAGGAAAATACGCTTTACAGGCGCGGATCAACGGTCTCCTTGCGGGCGCCGAGCAATTCGGCCCTCGCCGCGGCTGTTTCGATCATCGGGAGTATGTCTTCGATCTTTTCGGCGACAAGATAGCGCACCTCAAACGAAGATTGGATGAAAAGATGTTCGCGCATATGCGCGAACAAATGCAGCAAAGGCTGCCAGAAACCGCCGATATCGGCGATCACGACCGGTTTCGAGTGACGCTCGAGCTGCACCCAGGTCAATTGCTCGACCAATTCCTCCAGGGTGCCGATGCCGCCAGGCAGGGCGACGAAAGCGTCGGCGCGCTCGAACATCAGGCGCTTGCGCGTGTGCATGTCGGGCACGACGACGCATTCGTGGATTTCCGACAGGAGACTGTCCTTGCGCAGCAAGAAATCGGGAATGATGCCGGTGACTTCGCCGCCGCCCGCGAGCACGGAGCGGGCGATCGCGCCCATGAGGCCATTGCCGCCGCCGCCATAAACAAGACCGACGTTGGCTTTCGCCATGGCGCGGCCAAGGCTCGCCGCCGCCGCCTCATAGACGGGGTCCACGCCTTGGGCGGAGCCGCAAAAGACGCAAACAGTGCGGACGAGGCGAGGCTTGGCCTCGACGCCAATTTGTTTCGACGACATATTCTGCTTGTCGCCCGCCGCACCTATAGGGTCAAGGGGCGTTTCTCCAGGGGCCCGGAATCGTTTTCCTTGCTATTAGGGATGGGCAACCTGGGGCTGGCCGTGAGGCCTGTTGCGCCAGCGCGACGAGGTCCGCGCGGCGGCTGGTCCGGAATGGAGGCTCGATGCATTCCAAAGCCATTGCCCTTCCGTTCGGTTTTTGTTTCGCGCTTGCGGCGCTTGTCGGGAGCGGAGTCTGGCCGCTCTTTCCGCTCAAGCCCAAACCGGAGCGGCAGGTCGGCGCGCAAGATTTGGTCGCCCCCCTTGATGCAGCAGGCGAATCTGTCTCTTTGCGCGCGGCGCGGCCGCTATTCGATTTTGTTCGGGTCGAGCCTTCCGGCGCGGCGCTTGTCGCCGGTCGCGCTTCTCCCGGCGCGCGGGTCGCCTTGATGGCGGGCGGCGCGGCGTTGGCGGAAGCTTCAGCCGATTCTGCCGGGCTTTTCGCGCTTCAGCCAAAGCCCTTGGCTCCCGGCGACCATGTCCTGACCTTGCGCGCCGGAGACAAGCGCACCTCTGTTCAGAGCGTGACGGTCTCCGTGCCGGAAAAAGGCAAGGGTCAGGTTATGGCCGCCCTCGCCGAGCCGGGAAAGGCGACGATCCTTTTCGCCGATCCAACTGCGGCAGCTGGGGAGGTCCGCGCGGCGCCGCGCGTTGCGTTCAAGACCGTCGAGGTCGAGCCGGATGGAGGCTTTTTCGCCTCCGGGATCGCAAACCCAGGCGCCTTGATCCGGCTCTATCTGGATGAAAATTCCCTTGCGGCCGTCACTGCCGGGCCCGATGGCCGATGGTCCGTGAAGCTCGCCAAGAGCCTCGGCGTCGGACATTACGCACTGCGCGCCGATGAAATCGATTCCTTTGTCGGGGCGGTCGCCTCCCGCGCGGAAATTCCGTTCGATGTTCCAGCCAGCATGGCGCCGGCCCGGACCCAGCCGCCGGCGGCCCGCGCCGACGTCTCTGGCTCTCGCATTGGAACGGAGCCGGTCGAGACAGCCACCGTGCAGCGCGGCGACAGCCTGTGGCGGATCAGCCAGAAAATGTTCGGCAAAGGCGTTCGCTACACGCAGATCTATTCGGCCAATTCCGCGCAGATCCGCGATCCTCGCAAGATCTATCCAGGTCAGGTCTTGGTCCTGCCGAAGGACCGCTGACGCCGGCGCCCCTCGGTTCGAGCTTGCCTCCCAAAAGGCCGCGAACCTGCCGGCCGGCTTTGGTCGGCTTGCATTGCGCCCTATATGAACCTCAACCAAGCCTGCGCGGGCTCGTCTCTTGCTGGGGGCGAGGCGGCTAGCGCCTTGAGCCCGCGTCAGCGCCAACAAATGAGTCAGATGTTACAGTCCGTCGTTCCCGACATTGCGTCGAAAGCCGCCAAGTTGCCCGTCAAAGCGCGGTTCGGCGGCGTGACGCGCAGGCTCTGGCCCTATCTTTGGCCAGCCGACCGCCGCGACCTGAAGCTGCGGATCTTCATTTCCCTGGCTCTCCTGCTGGCGGCCAAATTGGTCACGATATCGGTGCCCTATTCGTTCAAATGGGCGACCGACGCCCTGACCGATCCCTCGAGCCATCCAGCTTTTGGCGTGATCGCCGCGCCTTTGGCCTTCACCCTGCTTTATGGCGCCTTGCGGATTGCGATGGCGCTCTTCACCCAGGTCCGCGACGCCATCTTCGCTGATGTCGCGATGCACGCCGTGCGCCGTCTTGCGCGCGACGTCTTCGCGCACTTGCATCTGCTTTCGCTTCGCTTTCATCTGGAGCGCAAGACCGGCGGCCTCACCCGCATCCTCGAACGCGGCCGCAATTCGATCGAGACGATCGTCCGGACCACGATGCTGACCGCGGTTCCGACGATCGTCGAATTCACCTTGATCCTGACGGTCTTCCTGTTCCAATTCGATTGGCGCTACGCCGCCCTGGTGGCGACGATGATCTTCGCCTATATGGCCTTCACCACGGCCGCGACGAATTGGCGGATCGCCATTCGCCGCAAGATGAACGACAGCGATTCCGAGGCCAACGCCAAGGCGATCGACAGTCTGCTCAATTTCGAAACTGTGAAATATTTCACCGCCGAGGCGCGCGAAACGCAGCGCTACGACAAGTCCGTCGCGCGCTATGAGCGCATGAGCGTCAAGACCTATACGTCGCTGGCTTTTCTGAACGGCGGACAGGCGATCATTTTCACATTGGGCTTGACGGGCGTGATGGCGCTGACCATCGCCGGCATCAGAAGCGGCGCCAATACGGTCGGCGATTTCGTTCTCGTCAATGCCATGATGATCCAGCTCTATCAGCCGCTGGGCTTCATGGGTCTCGTCTATCGCGAGCTCAAGCAGTCAATGATCGATCTCGAAATGATGTTCGATATTCTGGAGCAGAGCCCCGAGGTCGGGGACCGGCCCGGCGCGAGACCTCTCGCCGTGACGCAAGGCGCGCTCCGCTTCGACAATGTCTCGTTTCACTATGACGCGCGCCGCCAGATCCTGAAGGATGTGACGTTCGACGTTCCGCCGGGCAAGACCGTGGCGATCGTCGGTCCCTCGGGCGCGGGCAAGTCGACGATTTCGCGCCTGATCTTTCGATTCTACGAGCCGTCTTCAGGGCGCGTCAGCATTGACGGGCAGGACATCGCCATGGTGACGCAAGCATCGCTGCGCGCAGCCATTGGCATCGTCCCGCAGGACACTGTGCTTTTCAACGATTCGATCGATTATAATATTCGCTATGGCCGGTTCGATGCGAGCGAAGCGGAGGTAAGGGAAGCGGCGCGTCTGGCGCAGATCGATCGATTCATCGAGCTGACGCCGGGCGGCTATGGGGCGCAAGTTGGCGAACGCGGGCTGAAGCTTTCGGGCGGCGAAAAGCAGCGGATTGCGATCGCCAGGACGATTTTGAAAGGGCCGCCCATTCTGATCCTCGATGAGGCGACCTCGGCGCTGGATTCCTTCACGGAAGGCGAGATTCAGGATGCGCTTGATCGGGTCTCCAAAGGCCGCACGACTCTGGTCATCGCGCATAGGCTCTCCACCGTCGTCAACGCCGACGAGATCCTCGTGCTCGACAAAGGCGCGATCGTCGAGCGCGGCTCGCATGACGGGCTGCTGGCGCGTGGCGGCGCCTATGCCGCGATGTGGAGCCGCCAGCACGAGATCAGGCGCGCCGAGGAAACCTTGCGCCGCGCCGCGCTCGAGGAGGGCGGACGGATCAGCATCATGATCGAGTCGCCAGATCAAGACGGCGCGAGGCAAGAGGCGCGCGGCGAGCTTGAGCAGGAAATCCTTCCGGACAAGGACGCGGACGTCGTTTCAGGCGTATGAGGCGGGGGCGCCCCACAAAACCACGGAGCAAGTCTTTTAAGGACGCGCTCCAGGCGATAAGAATGTCGCGAGAACAGGATGGCTCCATGTCGATTATCGATTCGATCCGCAGGCAGGTCACGCCGGTCCACCCGGAAGGCTATATTTTTATCGCCGCATTTGGCTTTGGGGCGCTTATTCTCGGATCGTTTTTCAGCCCGCTCGGCTGGATCGGCGCCATCGCCACCGCCTGGTGCGTCTATTTTTTCCGCGATCCGGTCCGATTTACGCCGGTCGACGACAGTCTGGTGATCTCGCCCGCCGACGGGGTCATATGCTCGATCGGTTTTTTCATTCCGCCGCCGGAACTCGGCCTTGGCGCGGAGCCGATGCTGCGCATCGCGGTTTTCATGTCGGTGTTCGACTGTCACGTGAACCGCGCGCCGGTGAGCGGCCGCGTCGCGAAGATCGCCTATAAGCCGGGCGTTTTCGTCAATGCCGATCTTGACAAGGCCAGCGAGGACAATGAACGCAATGGACTCGTGATCGAGTCTGCCGCCGGCCGGATCGGCGTGGTGCAGATCGCCGGGTTGATCGCGCGGCGCATCGTCTGCTTCGTGCGCCAGGGTGAAACGCTGGGCGCTGGAGAGCGCTTTGGCCTGATCCGGTTTGGTTCGCGCGTCGATGTCTATCTGCCTGGAGCGGCGCGACCCTTGGTGACAACAGGCTCGAAGGCGGTAGCGGGCGAAACCGTGCTCGCCGACCTTCGGGCGGAGGCCGCGCGCCGCAATTTCAAGGCCGGATGAGCCCCGCGGCGCGCGGTAGGCCTATTGCTTCCGCGAAGACGAACCGGTAGCCTTGAAACAATCGCTTAATCCGAAACGGGCCGGAGACCGAACTCCCGAGCAATTCCAGGACGGGGCGGGTTGGCCTTGGCCGGAATTTCCAGCGGACGCAACGTCATTCGGGTGCGGTAAGGAATTCGAACGTCTGGATTGCTGATGGCCGCGCCCTTCTTCGCCGATTACCTCGTCGAACGTCGTCTCTTGCGGCGCCAATTGTCATTCTGGCGCATAGCCGCCGCAGCGGCGGCGATCATCGGCGTTCTCGTCGTAGGCCTTCGAATCTCGGGCGCGGATGCGCCTTTGAACGTGACGCCCCATATCGCCCGCCTAGCCATTGAAGGCGTCATCACCGGCGATCGCGACACGTTGAAATTGATCCGCGAACTCGAAGGGTCGGCGGCGGCGGGCGTGCTGATCTCGATTGAGAGCCCGGGCGGCACCACATCCGGGGCGGAGCGGCTTTACGAGGCGCTGCGCCGTCTCGCCGCGAAGAAGCCGACGGTCGCCGTTGTTGGGGGCATGGCCGCCTCGGGCGGCTACATCGCCGCGCTCGGGGCCGAACAGATCGTCGCGCAAGGCAATGCGCTGGTCGGCTCGATCGGCGTCCTGGTCCAATATCCAAATTTTGCAAAGTTGCTCGATACGATCGGCGTGAAGGTCGAGGACGTCAAATCATCGCCCCTCAAGGCGGCGCCGAATTTCTACGAGCCGGCGAGCCCCGAAGCGCGGGCCGCGCTAGCGTCCATCGTCGGCGACAGCTTCACCTGGTTCAAGGCGCTGGTGAAGGATCGCCGAGCGATGAATGACGAACAACTGAGCGCGGTCGCCGATGGTCGGATCTTCACCGGCCGGCAAGGCCTGGATCTGCGCCTCGTCGATCGGCTCGGCGGCGAACGCGAGGCGATCGAGTGGTTGGAACGGGAAAAATCCGTGTCCAAGGATCTTCCGGTGCGCGACTGGAAACAGCGCAGGTCCCTGGAGCGGCTGGGGATCTTGAGCCTGTCCGCGCAACTCGCCGCGTTCCTTCAGCTCGATGGATTAAGCCGCATGCTGGATCGCGGCGCCGGAATCGCGGAGGGGCGCATGCTTGACGGTCTTGTCTCCATTTGGCAAGTTGACGGCGCAAACTGAAGCTCGAGGGGCGCGAGTTTTTCTTTTCGAGACAGAGACTTCCTTTCGTGGGCGGGGCGAATGATCAAATCGGAGCTCGTGCAACGGATTGCTGACCGCAATCCGCATCTTTACCTGCGTGACGTCGAAAAAATCGTCAACGCGATTCTCGACCAGATCACGGCCGCGCTGGCGCGGGGCGACCGGGTTGAGCTGCGCGGCTTCGGCGCTTTTTCCGTGAAGCACCGGGAGGCGAGGGTCGGGCGCAATCCGCGCACTGGCGCGCATGTCGCGGTGGATGAAAAAGTGGTGCCTTTTTTCAAAACCGGCAAGGAAATGCGCGAGCGGCTGAACGAAGGCTACCACAACTGATTTCCTGCGCGCGATCGCCTCGGTTCAGCCCCATCGGCGGGCTTGAGCCTGAATTGACCTGGCTCTACAAGCTTTGAAGCGCGCGGCGGCGGGCGCATATTTCTTCGGCGGGCGCGAATGAAAAGATTCTTGAAACTGCTTTTTCTGGTTCCGCTTGTGCTCGCCGGTCTTGCGGTCGCGCTCGCCAATCGCCAATTGGTCACCGTCTCCTTTGATCCTTTCGCACATGGCGAAAAAACTGGCCTCGAAATCACCGCGCCGTTCTTTCTCGTCTTTTTCCTGAGCGTGATGCTTGGCGTCGTCATCGGGGGATTTGCGACCTGGCTCGAGCAGGGCAAATACCGCCAGGCCGCGCGGCGCGCGCGAGCGGAGGTCAGACGTCTGACCGCGGAGGTCGCGCGGCGCTCGCCGCCGAGCGCCGAGAAGCGGAAATTTTGACGGCGCGATGGCTGGCGCCGTGGCCGATTGCGTTTAAGGGTCAAGACAATCGCGGGTGCGCGGCGGCAGAAGCGGCGCAGCCGCGGCCTCTACTATTTTATCGCCCCATACAAAGCCGGTAAGGCAGCTTACGAACATGATCGTAAAAATTTGCGGCCTTTCGACGAAGGACGGCCTGGACGCGGCGCTCGCCTGCGGCGCGGACATGGTGGGCTTCGTCTTTTTTGACAAAAGCCCAAGGCATGTCTCGCTGGATCAGGCGGGCGCCCTTGGCGCGCGGGTTGGCCAGCGGGCGACCAAGGTGTTGTTGACCGTCAACGCCGACGACGCCTCGCTCGCGGCCGCCATAGCCGCGCTCGACCCCGAACTGCTTCAATTGCATGGCGGCGAGAGCCCGGAGCGCATCGCCTCGATCCGGGCGCGCTTTGGCCTGCCGGTCATGAAGGCGATCGGCGTTGGCGCTATGGCCGATCCTGAGCAGGTTCGGCTTTTCGACGCGGTCGCCGATATGCTGTTGTTCGACGCTGCGCCGAAACCAGACGCGGCTCGTCCCGGCGGCAATGGAGCGGGTTTCGACTGGACCTTGCTCGATGCGATCGAGACCAAAAAGCCCTGGCTGCTCGCCGGCGGGCTTGACGCTGGAAACGTGGCGAGTGCGCTTGCGCTGACCCACGCGCATGGGGTCGATGTCTCGTCCGGCGTCGAAAGCGGTTTGGGCGTGAAGGATCCGGACAAGATCGCGGCTTTCATCGCGCAGGTTCGGGCGATGTCGCATTCGGCCGCCGCCAGCTTGGGTCGACAGGGCCGCGCGGGCGATGAAACGCTTGGTTCGAGGCGCCGGAGCGTCTAAAACAACGGTGCTTCCTGAAGCATGCGGCTTCGGGCAAGCGCGGAAGCGCTCTAGGTCCCGTTTTGAAAAAGTTGATCGACTTTTTCGATCAAAATTAGATGATTCCATCTGATCGGGAAGCGCCTTAGAGCGGGATTATCTGCAACTTTTAAGATCATGCTCTCGCGGAAAGGCAGACGCGGTGTTCGCCCAAAGACCCAATTCATTTCGCAGCGGACCCGACGAGCGCGGCCATTTCGGCCTCTTCGGTGGGAGGTTCGTCGCCGAAACCTTGATGCCCCTGATCCTCGATCTCGAAAAACACTATGACGCCGCCAAGCAGGATCCCGCCTTCAAGGCTGAACTCGATGGCCTCTTGACCCATTATGTCGGGCGGCCGAGCCCGCTCTATTACGCGGAGCGGTTGACCGAACATTGCCGCAAGGCGGCGGCCGCGTCGGGATCGGAGGGCGGAGCGAAAATCTATTTCAAGCGCGAGGAATTGAATCACACCGGCGCACATAAGATCAACAATGTGCTTGGCCAGATTCTCCTCGCCCGCCGCATGGGCAAGACAAGGATCATCGCCGAGACCGGGGCTGGCCAGCATGGCGTCGCCACAGCGACCGCCTGCGCGCGATTCGGGCTCGAATGCATCGTCTATATGGGCTCGGTGGATGTCGAGCGGCAAAAGCCCAATGTGTTTCGGATGAATATGCTCGGCGCCAAGGTCGTGCCGGTGGAGTCCGGCGCCAAGACGCTGAAGGACGCGATGAACGAAGCATTGCGTGATTGGGTCACCAATGTCGCCGACACGTTCTATTGCATCGGGACGGCGGCGGGCCCGCATCCCTATCCGGCGATGGTCCGAGACTTCCAATGCATCATTGGCGAGGAAACCCGGCAGCAGATGCTCGCCGCCGAGGGACGGGCGCCGGATTCGCTGTTCGCTTGCATCGGCGGCGGCTCCAATGCGATCGGCCTGTTTCATCCTTTCCTCGATGATCCTGAAGTTGAAATTTATGGCGTCGAGGCCGCCGGCTTCGGCCTCGATAAAAAACACGCCGCCTCGCTCGCCGGCGGGCGGCCCGGCGTCTTGCATGGCAACCGCACCTATCTGCTGATGGACGCCGACGGGCAGATCGAAGAGGGCCACTCGATCTCGGCCGGGCTCGACTATCCGGGCATCGGCCCGGAACATGCGTGGCTAAAGGAAACCGGCCGGGTGACCTATCTCTCCGCGACCGATGCGGAGGCGCTCGCCGCGTTTCAGCTCTGCGCCAAACTGGAAGGGATCATTCCGGCGCTAGAGCCCGCGCATGCGCTGGCCAAGGTCGCCGACATCGCGCCGCAAAAACCGCGCGATCATTTGCTGGTGGTGAATATTTCCGGCCGGGGCGACAAGGATATTTTCACCGTCGCGGATCATTTGGGCGGGATGTAGCGCGCAAACGCGTTTTCAAAACGCCCCCCGTCCCGAGGAGGCCGGAGGCCGTCTCGAAGGAGGGGGTCTAAAACGCGCAGGCCTTCATCCTTCGAGACGCCGCTTTGTGGCGCATCAGGATAAGGGGCGCCTTCTGAAACATGCTCCAAAGCTTTAGAGACCTGCCCTCAATCATCTCGATGGCGTGTAGGCGATCCTATACAGCGCTCCATTGTAATCGTCGGAAACGAGCAGCGAGCCGTCGGGCAATGGCGCCACATCGACGGGGCGGCCCCAATAGGAACCATCCGATTGGAGCCAGCCTTCGGCGAAGGGTTCGGTCCTGTCGGCGGTTCCGTCGGCCTTCAGCGATGTGAACATTACCCGGGCGCCAACCGGAGCGGTTCGGTTCCACGAGCCGTGCTGGGCGGAAAAGATCCCGCCTTTGAATTTCTGCGGAAATTGGGCGCCTGTGTAAAAGATCATGCCGAGATCGGCGGCATGGGCGGCCATCTCGATCTGCGGAAACACGACGCCTTGTGGCGGCGTCTGATCCTTATACTCATTGGTTCGGATGTGGCCGCCGCCATACCAAGGAAAGCCGAAATTGAGCCCGGCCTTGACCGCGCGGTTCAATTCACCGGGAGGAATCTCGTCGCCCAGCCGATCAACCTGATTGTCGGTGAACCACAAGGTCTGATCTTTCGGATTGAAATCCATGCCGACAGAATTGCGGATGCCGCGCGCAAAGATTTCGCGCACCGAGCCGTCCTGATTCATTCGGATGATGCCGCCGATCCCCCATGCGTCGAACCGCTCCATCCGCTCCGTTGGCGGCACGTTGAAGGGTTGGCCAAGGGAAATATAAAGTTTGTTATCGGGGCCGATGCGGCAGACCCGCCGGCTGTGGTTTTCGCTTTCGTCCTCCGGCGGGATCAGCTGCCCTTGCGCGACGACGGTCGTGGCTTTGAGGGAGGGATTTCGATAGGTGGTTTCAGCGTTGTCGAAAGACAGGACCCGATTCTGTTCGGCGACGAATAGCGCGCCATCCTTCGAAAAGCACAGGCCATGCGGCATCTTCATGCCGATTGCGGCGGCAAATTCCGTCACCTCCGGGGCGCCGCTTGCGCCAAGGCCCTCCGTCACTACATAGGCTTTCGTTCCCCTCGTTCCGACAAAAACCGAACGGCCGCTCGGTCCGACCGCCATGGCGCGGGCGCCCGGAACCAGCGCGTAAAGCCGGATTGAGAAGCCGGGCGGCAGCTTGATCTTGGCGAGGTGTCGCTCGATCTCTTGCGCCTTGCCCTCTTGAACCTTGGGGCTTTCCTGAGCGTCTTGCGCCAATGTCGCTGCAGCGGCGCTCCAAGCAAAAGCCATGCCGAGAACACATATTCTCGTGAATTTCTTGCGTTGCGGGGGCAGGGTCGGGCCAAGTCTATTCGCGCTCATTCGACGCGGACCGGCTTTGCCGCGCGCGCTGGCGCTTTCAGCGCGGCGAACAAGGCGTCATCCTCATTCTCGGCAACATTTTGGGTGGTCAGCAAGGCCTCGCCATAAAAGATCGAATTGGCGCCAGCGACCATGCATAGAATTTGCGCCTCGCGATTCAAGTCCGATCTCCCTGCTGAGAGCCGCACCCGCGCCTTGGGCAAAACGATGCGCGTCGTCGCGATCATCCGCACGAAATCGAGCGGATCAATCCGCTCGCTTTGTCCGAGCGGCGTGCCCGCGACCGGAACCAGCGCATTGACCGGCACGCTTTCGGGATGCGGATCGAAGCCGGCCAGCACCTGCAACATCGCGGCGCGGTCGGCGACGCTTTCGCCCATGCCAATGATGCCGCCGCAGCACATTTCGAGTCCCGCGCCGCGCACCGCCTGCAAGGTCGCGAGCCTGTCCTCATAGGTCCGCGTCGTGACGATATTCTTGTAGAATTCCGGGCCTGTGTCGAGGTTGTGATTATAGGCGGTGAGCCCCGCCTGCTTCAGCCGCGCGGCCTGGCTCTCGTTCAACATGCCAAGCGTGACGCAGGCCTCCATCCCGAGCGCTCGGACGCCGCGGACCATCTCGAGCACTGCATCGAATTGCGCGCCGTCGCGCACATTCCGCCAAGCCGCGCCCATGCAAAAGCGGTCGGCTCCAGCGGCCTTCGCGCGGGCGGCGATATCGAGCACGGCTTGGCTCGGCATCATCTCGATCTTGTCGAGATGGACTTCGCCATGATGCGCCGATTGTGGGCAATAGCCGCAATCCTCCGGGCAGCCGCCGGTCTTGATGCTAAGAAGGCTCGCCTTTTGGACGTCGTTCACATCTTGAAATTCGCGATGGACGCGGTTCGCCCGCGCGATCAGATCGAGCAGCGGAGAATCGTGGATCGCGATGATCTCGCTGAGCGTCCAATCATGCCGGACAGGACGGTCGGCTTCGTGTTTTGTCATGCTTTTATTAGCTTTCGCGGGTTCGGGAGACCAGACGCGGGTCATAGATCCGCGTCCGAATTCTCGCTTCGGCCGACCGGAGCGACGGAATAAGGCGTAAATGAACCTTGGCTCATATTTTTGCAAACCTCTGGGGCCTGTGGCCGGCCTTTGCATTGGCGCTCGCGCCTTAGCCGCGCGGAGAATAAGCGCCGCGCCGATTTTGCGAAAGGAGCCTCGACTCGGAAGCTCGATCAGAAAAGCCTTGCGCAAGGCCTTGGCATGACCATCTTGCCGGAAGCCGGTCGCGCCGACTGGGAATAGGGGATCCTCATGCGCCTGCTGCTTGCGATTTTTCTGCCCTGGCTGCAATTCTTCACGATCGGCAGACCCTTCGCAGGAATCATACGCCTCATCCTTCAACTTACGCTGATCGGCTGGATTCCGGCGGCGCTATGGTCGGTCTACGCCCTGAGCCAATATAAGACGGACGAGAAGATCAGGAAGGCGATGCAGCGCTGATAGGAAGTCCCAGCGCCGCGGCCTTGCGCGTCGCTGGGACTTCTGCCGCGGGGTAAGGACGTTTAGCCGGAAGAGGCCGGCGCCGCGCGCGCGAAGCGCGACCTGGTCTCGGGTTTCAGGAGTTTCTTGACGGCGGGGGAAGCGACGACCTCGCCATGATTGGCGAAGGCTTCGTGGTTCTTTTCGATCTCATCAAGGTAATAGAGGTAATTGACCATGAGGCCGGCGCTTTCACGCAGTCCCTTGATCGAGCGGTCGCCAAGCCAGTTGATCCGCTCGAGCCGGGCGCCATTGCGCAAGTGAAACCGGGCGACCGAATCGATCGGCTTTCCATCGGCGCGCTTGGCCTTCAGAAAATATTGCGCGGCCAAGGGCTCGATGACGCGGCGCAAACGCTCCGCCGCAGGGGCGTCCTGCGGCCAGAATTCGTCATCGAGACTGTCGAGAAGGGCGCGGCTTTCCTCGGGGACGGAGACGTCCTCGCCGCGCCTTAGCCATCGCGCCAAGCCCGGCGCCGGCGAGAGCGTGACGAAAGTCTCGAGCTTGGGCAATTCGCGGCGCAGATCCTCGGCGACCTGCTTGATCAGAAAATTGCCGAAGCTGATCCCGGCGAGGCCACGCTGACAATTGGAGATCGAATAGAAAACCGCCGTGCGCGCCTGCTCGAGGGCGACGGGCGCCCGGTCTTCCGCGAGCAGGGGGCCAATCGCGTCCGGCATCGCCTGGGTCAGGGCGACTTCGACGAAAACCAGCGGTTCGTCGCTGAGGGCGGGATGAAAAAAGCCGTAGCAACGCCGGTCCATCGGATCGATGCGGCGGCGCAGATCGTCCCAATCGCGAATTTCGTGAACGGCTTCGTAATGGATGATTTTTTCAAGGACGATGGCGGGCGAGGACCAGTCGATGCGCCGCAGGACCAGAAAGCCTCGATTAAACCAGGAGGTGAGGAGATGAACGAGATCGCGATCGAGCGGCGCAAGATCCCGGCGGTTGGGCGCGAGCTCTAGGAGATCGGCGCGCATCCGCACAAGGGCATGCGTGCCGCCCGGCGCGCGGTTGAGCCGACGGAACAATTCCTGTCGCCGCGCCTCGGAGAAATAATGGAGATCGCTGGCGTCGGCATCGGAGGGCGCGTCCAGCCATGCCTTGGCGGCGTCGCTGAGCTTTTCGCGATCGGGTCCGAATTTTTCGGCGAAGGCCTCGAAAAGCATCAGACGCCCGGTCTCGTCGAGGCGGAGGTAGCGGTTCAACACTTCGCTCGCTATGGCCATGCCGGAGGCCTCGCCGCGTCCCGAGAGGAGCGCCTCGCAAAGTTGAACCACTCCAGCGGCGGCTTCCGCCTGATCCAGGGCAAGGTCGCGGCGGCCGAGTAGTTGGCGGCTCCGGTCGGTAAACGAAGTAAGAACGTCAAAAAATCCGGCGCTGTTCATCGTCGATCCTTTTGGTCTGTCCGCTCCCTGGGCTTTACCTTATCTCCCCTCTATAATTCTTAAATCGCCGGTTGGTTTCTCTTGCGGCCATTATCGCACTTAGAGCCGGATGATTTTGGACGGAATCGCAACGCGATCTCGTCCAAAGTCTGAATCCGCCTCTCATCAAAGAGTTAGAGCATGATGTCGTCCGAAAACCGGTTTCCACTTTTCGGCATCATGCTCTAGGCGGTTAGTCGCCGCCGACCAACGCTGATTTATGAAACCGCGTTTTTGCGATGAGTTGATGACGACGACGCGTCGAACCGGCGCCATCGCAATCGAGTTTATTGATTCATTTGTGCGTGAAGCAGAAGGTTTTGAAGTATATCACGAAAAAGTTGCTCGACTTTTTCGATCCCTACATGCTCCGATTTGTTTGCGTAGGCCGGTTCGCGAAAGATGCGGTAAGAGAGCGCCTTCTGATTCCGAAAGCGCTTCAGTTGAGGCCGGGCCAGAGCCGCTCCGCGCCGGAGTCTGCCTCATATGGCCAATTCAAGTGGCGAAAAGGACGATGATGTTCGACGATGCGCTCGCCGCCGCAAATCAGATGCTTACGCCGCCCTTTCGGAAAGTCCTTATCAAGACGATGCTGTTGACGCTGGCGCTTCTCGGCCTGATCTGGCTCGGGCTGGAAAAACTGCTGGTCGCCGCTCTTTCGCTTCCCGCCGCCTGGCTCTCAAATCCTTGGATCACGACGATTTTATCGCTGATTGGAGGGGTTGGCCTATTTGTCGGCCTCGCCTTTCTCATCACGCCGACTTCTTTTCTCGTCGCTGGGTTCTTCTTCGATGAACTGGCCGAGGAAGTCGAGCTGGAGATCGAGCCCGGGCGAGAGCCAGGGCGGGCGCTGGCGCTTGGCGATGCGACATGGCTGGCGCTAAAGTTTTCGGCTGTGGCGCTCGTCGTCAATCTCGCCGCGCTGCTGCTTTTGCTTGTGCCCGGCGTCAATATGATCGCTTTTTTTGGCGCCAACGCCTATTTGTTCGGACGCGGCTATTTTGAATTGGCGGCCACGCGCCACGTTTCCCCGGCCGAAGTCCGCCGTCTGCGGAAAATGCATGAGGGCCGGCTGTTCATCGCGGGCCTGGTCATGGCGGCGATGCTTGCGGTTCCGGTCCTCAATCTTCTGACGCCGCTTTTCGGGACGGCTTTCATGGTGCGGATCAGCCGGCGCGTCATGCGCCCGCCGTCCCAGCGCCGCCCCGTGGCGGCGGATCGGCGCATCTGACGGGGGCGCTCCTTTGCGGGGAGCGCCGGTCTTCTTTTGGAAGTCCTACTCGCCAGCTTCCTGCTGGTCGGCCTTTTCCTTGCCTTCGAGGTCTTCCCCGGTTTCCTGATCGACGATCCGCATGGACAGGCGCACCTTGCCGCGATCGTCGAAGCCTAGAAGCTTTACCTTCACCTTGTCGCCTTCTTTGACGACGTCGGAGGACTTTGCGACCCTTCCCTTGGCGAGCTGGGAAATATGGACAAGGCCATCCTTGGAGCCAAAGAAATTCACGAAGGCGCCGAAATCCACAACCTTGACGACAGTGCCCTCATAGATTTGGCCAACCTCCGGATCGGTCGCGATGGATTTGATCCAATTGATCGCGGCGCGGATCGAATTGGCGTCCGAGGACGCGACCTTCACCGTTCCATCATCCTCGATATTGATCTTCGCGCCGGTCTTTTCGACGATTTCGCGGATCACCTTGCCGCCGGTGCCAATGACTTCGCGAATCTTGTCGGTCGCGATTTTGAAGGTTTCGATGCGCGGCGCGAATTCGCCGAGCTCCGCCCGCGCGCCGGTGAGCGCCTTGGACATTTCGCCAAGAATATGCAGCCGGCCCGCCTTGGCCTGGTCCAGGGCTGCCGCCATGATCTCTTCGTTGATGCCGGTGATCTTGATGTCCATCTGCAGCGACGTAATGCCCTCGTCGGTGCCGGCGACCTTAAAATCCATGTCGCCGAGATGGTCTTCGTCGCCGAGAATATCGGAGAGGACGGCGTAGCGTTCGCCCTCGAGGATGAGGCCCATGGCGATGCCGGCGGTCGGCCGCTTCAAGGGAACGCCGGCGTCCATCAGAGCGAGCGAGGAGCCGCAGACCGTCGCCATCGAGGAGGAGCCGTTCGACTCGGTGATCTCCGAGACGATCCGCACCGTATAGGGGAATTCGGCGGCGGTCGGCAGCATTGGCCGAATGGCGCGCCAGGCCAGCTTGCCATGGCCGATTTCACGCCGGCCGGGCGATCCCATGCGGCCGGTCTCGCCGACCGAATAGGGAGGGAAATTGTAATGCAGCAGGAAGCGCTCCTTGTAGGTGCCTTCCAGACTGTCGACGAACTGCTCGTCCTCGCCAGTGCCGAGGGTCGCCACGACGAGAGCCTGCGTTTCGCCGCGCGTGAACAGAGCCGAGCCATGGGTGCGGGGCAGAATGCCGACCTCGGCTTGAATCGGCCGAACGGTCGTCAAATTGCGGCCGTCGATCCTGATTCCAGTGTCGAGAATGTTCCAGCGCACCACCTTGGCTTGCAGGTCGTGAAAGACCTCGGCGACGTGCTCCTTGGAGAATCTGGCTTCGTCCTCGGTTGAAAACAGCGCGGCGGCGACTTTCGCCTTCACCGCATCGACCGCCTTGTAGCGATCCTGCTTCGAGGTGATCTTATAGGCTTCGCGAAGTTCGTCCTCGGCGATCTGGCGCACGGCCGTCTCGATCTCGGCCTTGTCGGCGACAATGAGTTCGCGCGGCTCCTTGGCGGCTTTCTCGGCGAGGCGAATGATCGCGTCGATCACCGGCTGGAAGCCGGCGTGGCCGGCCATGACGGCGGCGAGCAGGGTTGCTTCCGAAAGCTCCTTGGCTTCCGACTCGACCATCAGCACGGCGTCGCCGGTGCCGGCGACGACGAGGTCGAGGGTGGAGTCCTTCAATTCCTCGAGCGTCGGATTGAGCTTGACCGCGCCATTGATGAAGCCGACCCGCGCCGCGCCGACCGGCCCCATGAAGGGGACGCCGGACAAGGTCAGGGCCGCGGAAGCGGCGACCATGGCCAGAATATCGGGATCGTTCTCGAGGTCATGCGACAGCACGGTCGCGACGATCTGCGTTTCGTTGCGATAGCCTTCCGGAAACAAGGGGCGAATCGGCCGGTCGATCAGGCGGGAGACCAGGGTCTCCTTCTCAGAAGGGCGGCCTTCGCGCTTGAAATAGCCGCCGGGGATGCGCCCCGCCGCGAAAGCCTTCTCCTGATAATTGACGGTCAAGGGGAAGAAGTCGACGCCGGGCTTGGCGGATTTGGCCGAGACGACGGTGGCGAGAACGGTGGTCTCTCCATAGGTGGCGAGGACCGCCCCGTCGGCCTGGCGGGCGATTTTGCCGGTTTCAAGGACCAGCTTGCGTCCGGCCCAATCGAGTTCTTCACGATGGATTTCAAACATTCTTTCGTCTTT
Organism: Methylocapsa aurea; assembly: GCF_000746085.1. Taxonomy (GTDB): domain Bacteria; phylum Pseudomonadota; class Alphaproteobacteria; order Rhizobiales; family Beijerinckiaceae; genus Methylocapsa; species Methylocapsa aurea. The sequence goes on from NZ_JQKO01000001.1 coordinate 80,952, forward strand.
CTTCAAGTGAAAGGCGAAGACGAAGGTCAAAGCAAGACGGCAAGAAGCTGTCGCGTGGGGACTGAAAAGCCGCCCGGGACAGCGCCTGGCGATCCTGCCATGGCGCGTTCGTCATCACCTGGTTTGGGACCGGCGGCCCCATGCCGTCGCGTCCCGCATCAATGAGGAGCCGCCCCGGCTCCTCATTCAAAAGCATCGTCCGCGCATCCGCGCGCAGGCCCTTATCGCGTATATTCTTACAAGAGTGGCCTGGGTTTCCGAGGCGCGCCTTGCAAGGAAGGGGGCTGCTCGCGCGGACCCGCTTTAGAGCGGCCTCGGGTTGAGGACCCGCTCCAAAGCGCGACCGATTCAGGTTGAACTGGTCGCGCTATCTCAATTGCCTTAACGCAGTAACTTACCCAAGAATCGGCACACTTTGCGAGGCCAGCCCTTTAATAAATGTGGGGCGCCCGCCGCCGCTTGGCGCGATGGCCCGCCTTCAGGAGACCGGAGAGCGCTTCAGCTTCAGCGGACTTGAGAAGGCCGCTCCAACTCTTGGTTCAGCGCATTTGCATGGAAGCGAACCGACCTCCAAATAGGCTCTAGCGCCGGATGCCGAGACGTTCGATCAGGGCTTTGTACCTCGGCTCGTCTCTTGTCTTGACGTAATCCAAGAGCTGACGACGTTGCGAGACAAGTTTGAGCAGACCCCGGCGCGAATGATTGTCTTTCACGTGGGTCTTGAAATGCTCGGTTAGATTGGCGATCCGTTCGGTCAGAATCGCAACCTGAACTTCGGGCGAGCCGGTATCGCCGGGCTTCAAAGCATAGTCTTTTACGAGCGCCTGTTTGCGCTCCGCGGTAATCGACATCGGGTGAACCTCTCAAATGTAAAAGCCCGGATCGTCGCCGCATTCGCGCCCAAGGGGCTGCGGCGCCAGACCGGGAGGGGGATTTTCCATAGGCGCGGCCCGGCCGGGATGTCGTCCAGCAGGGTTCGGGCGGATGGGATGCGCGAGGGTCGCGCCGGCCACCTTATACACGAATGGCGGGGGGAGGAAAGGGGCGCGTCGCAAGTCCGCTCGAGCCCCCGCGGCTGGGCGGGCGGCTCAACATTGCTGCGAGAAGCGGACGCGCGCCAAGGTTTGCTCAAAACTTCGGGATTTATCCGAAACCAACAGAGAGAGAGAGAGAGAGAGAGAGAGAGAGAGAGCCGGCGACAGCTTCGGCATTCCCCAATTTCCGCTAAATCCAGTCTTGCCACGGAAGAGCCTATTCATCGTGATCTGTTGTGCGTTATTCGAGCCTGCGTCATGACATGCTAGTATATATTCAAATGTGGCGTGGCGTTGGGGACAGGTATGTTTACTGGTGGCTTGGATAGGTTAGAAGAAATTGTTCATGTAGTTAACGAAAGTCGCAGCAACCAAATTATTGTCTGGGCTTTCTGCGGCTTTATTGCAATTTGGGGAGGCGCTTGGGCGGCGCGGATCTCGCTTAACCGGGCCGGTCAAGGCAACGGCCGCGGCGGCTCCTTGGGCAAGGCCAATGCCGCGGCAGACGACGCTCCGTCGCCTGTCGAGGCCGAGGCCGCCCGGCTCGCGCAAGAGGCCGGCGTCGCGATCGCATCGCTTGTCGCGGGCATTTCCGAATTCCGCGCCGCCGCCATTCCCGAAACGGACATCGTGAACAGAGTGCGCGGCGCGGCGGACGAATTGGCGAAATTGCGCGCGAGCCTTGCCCCTGACGCCGGCGGCTGGCCAGGTCTTGCGTCGATCCGGGCGCAAACATTGGCCTTTATCGATGGCGGCGATTTTGGCGCCGCAAGCGCGGCCCTGGAGCGCGGTTTCGAGGCGATCGCGACCGATGCCGGGGATCGCCGGCGGGACAAAGCGGAAATCTACGCCGCCGCGGCGACGATCGATCATCTGCGGCTCGACTATTGTGCGGCGGCGGAAAAATACGCCGCGGCCCTCGCCCTTGTCGAGGCCTCGGGCGGCGAGGGATTCGATGGCAAGGCCGCATGGCGTTTCTGCATGGACGAAGCCCGCGAATATTTCGCTGACGGCTGTGAGTTCGGCCATTGGGCGAGTTTTCCAAAAGCCATCGAATGCTGCCAGCGCGCTCTTGGCCTCATTTGCCGGACGGAGACGCCGCGCGATTGGGCCGTCACCCAATTTCACCTCGGCAATGCGCTCTTGGCCTCCTGCACCTGCGACAATGACGCTGACCGGCTTGAGCAGGCCGTCGACGCCTATCTCGCCGCGCTCGAAGAATGGACAAGCGAGGGCGCCCCAATGGAATGGGCGAGTGCGCAAAACAATCTCGGCGACGCTTTGCGCAGCCTCGGCGAGGGAGAGGGCGGCTTGGAGCGGCTCAGCCCAGCGGTTGACGCCTATCGCGCCGCTCTCCAACAATGGACCCCGGACGGCGATCCGGCCCTTTGGGCGATGGCGCAAGCCAATCTTGGCGATGCCTTGTCCGTGATTGGCTTGCGCTCGGGCGACAAGGCGCCTCTGCGGGACGCCATCGCCGCCTATCAGGCCGCGCTCGAGGCGACGAGCCGGGAGGCCGCCCCGCTCGATTGGGCGATGATGCAGAATAACCTTGGCAATGCGCTCGAAGCTCTCGGCGAGCAGGAAGGCGGCGCGGACCGGATCGGGGAGGCGATCGCGGCCTATAAGGCGGCGCTCGAGGAAAGAACGCGCGATCGGGCGCCCTCGGCCTTTGCCACGACCGCCAATAATCTCGGCAATGCGCTTCTCGCCCTCGGTGAGCGCGGCGGCGGAGAAAAGATCCTGGAGGAGGCCGCCGGGGCCTATCGCGCCGCCTTGGAGGAGAGGTCGAAAGAAGGCGCTCCGCTGGAGGCGGCGAAGATCCAGATCAATCTTGCCTATGCGCTCGGCGCGATCTGGAACCGGACGCAGCGGCCGCGAATGCTCGAAGAAGCCATCGCCATGCTCGACGCCGCGATTGCAGCCTTCAAGGAAGCCGGAGAGCGGCAGCCGCTTCCTGACGCCGGGTTGGCGCGGCAGGCCTTTGTGTCCGCCTTGAACCGGGCCGCCTAAATATGCGGTCCCAACTTGTGCTAGGATGCGGCGTTAAGTCGCGTAGCGTGGTTTTGACACGCCTCGCCCGGCGCCCTTTAGACTGCCTGGATAAGGTCGCGGCCCGTCGAGCCCTGACCAGGGGATGGGGTTCCCCCTGTAACCGCCCATGAGCTTCGCCCATGCGGCTGATGACTCCTGCAAAGTATGTGTTGACCGAATCAGCAGGAGAAATCGTTAATGGATCAAAGCATTGGCATATTTGTCGCGCCCTGGGCCCTGATCCTTGGCGGCGGCTTGATCGCCACCAGCGGACTAACGTTTTTCAATCATCATTTCTACAAGACCAAGCTTCAGGCGGCGGCGGCTTTCGTTGCCGGCGTCTTCGTCCTCTTCGTCATGGAAATCCTGTTTGTCTCCAGCAGCGGATATTTTTTCCAGCATCAGAAAGTGGTCATGTCCGAGTGCGAACTCGAGGGAGAAACGGCTTTTCCCGACGAGAGAAAGATCAAGGATAGCAGCGATATCCGCAAGGCGATTGCCGGTTGCATGAGCAAGGCTGGTTACGAATGGACTTCGGCCCACTACAATTGCCAAAAAGCGCCGGTTGCGATGAACGCTTATTGTTATATTCCCACGGACCTATTTGACCGGACGATCACTAACATACAGTTGGTGTTCGAGTGATCGGACGCCGAAGCGGGCAAACGATGTCGACGTGAATAATGAGCGCGGTGAAGCTTTGCTTCACCGCGCTTTATATTTCTTCCAGCCCTCGGCGCGAAGCAGGCAGGCCGGGCAAGAGCCGCAGCCATAGCCCCAATCATGCCGGACGCCGCGTTCGCCGAGATAGCAGGTGTGGCTCAACTCGATGATGAGTTCGACCAGCTTCTCGCCGCCCAAACTTTCCGCCAGGCGCCACGTCTGCGCCTTATCGAGCCACATCAGCGGCGTCTCCAGGACAAAGCGCGCATCCATGCCGAGATTGAGGGCGAGTTGCATGGCTTTGATCGCATCGTCGCGGCAATCCGGATAGCCGGAAAAATCGGTCTCGCACATGCCGGCGATGATGGGCCTGACGCCGCGCCGATAGGCGAGCGCCGCCGCGAGCGTCAAAAACATGAGATTTCGGCCAGGGACGAACGTATTGGGCAGTCCGCGCTCGTTCAGTGTGATCGCGATATCATGTGTCATAGCCGTGGTGGAGATTTCCGCCAAGGCCTCGATGCTGATCAGGTGATCGGCGCCGAGGCGCTCGCGCCATGCCGGAAATTCGCGGGAAAAGGCGGCGCGGATCGCGGTGCGCTGATCGAGTTCGATGCGGTGCCTTTGGTTATAGTCGAAGCCGATGGTTTCGACATGGCCATAGCGCTCCAGCGCGAAAGCAAGGCAGGTGGTGGAATCCTGGCCGCCGGAAAACAGCACCAGCGCTTTTGTCGTCATGCCGCGGCCTCCGCCAGGCGCCTCGTCACCGCGTCTCTCCAGCGACCCAGGCCGCGATCAGGAGATTGGCGATGGCGAGCTTTGGGGGGCAGATCAATCCGGCGGGGTGCCGATCGGCGAGCATGAGTCCAGCCTCTTCGCGGCTGAACCAGCGAGCGTCGTCGAGTTCTTTGGCGTCGATGGTGAGGCTCCGGCTCGGCGCCTGGGCGATGCAGCCGATCATCAGCGAAGCCGGGAAAGGCCAAGGCTGCGAGGCGAGATAATCGACCCGGCCGGCTTTGATCCCCGCCTCCTCGAATACCTCGCGGCGAACGGCGTCCTCGATCGTCTCGCCCGATTCGACGAAGCCTGCGAGACAGGTGTACATCCCCTCGGGGTGTCCGGCCCGGCGCGAGCCCGCATGCCTGCCAAGCAGGCAATCCTCGCCATTCACCACCAGCATGATGACGACGGGGTCGGTGCGCGGAAAATGTTGCGCCCCGCAGGCGTCGCAGGCGCGCCGCCAACCGGCCGAAAAAGCCCGGCTCGGCGCGCCGCAATTCGAACAGAAGCGGTGCCGCGCGTGCCAATGCATCAGGCTCTTGGCCTGGCCGAAGGCGCCGAGGATCCCCGCCGGCGCAAGGTCTTGCGTTGCGATTTGGCGCAGGTCCATCAGGGCGATATCGTCGCGCTCTTGCGCGATTTCCGGCGCGTCGGCGTCGATCAATATGGCGAAAAGCGCGCTTTCTCCGTCGTGGCCCAGAAAGACAGTCTCGCGCGCCTCGCCCAGCCTTTCGGCCTCCGCGGCGGTGAACAGAGCGTCATAGCCCTCAGCGCCGCGCTTCAGGACGGGGATCTCGCCGAAAAGGACCAGGCTGCGGGCCGCGCCAGATTGCTTCAATTCCTGGATGAAAGCGGCGTCGTTGCGGCGCTCCGACATGCGATCGAGCCGATTGACGGCAAAACCGGCGCTCGCCGAGCGTTCCGCTGGGCGAGGCGGGCGAAAGGACCCTTCCTGCATGAATCTTCCTTTCGAGGCAGCTTTAGCCGGACCGCCGGGAATGTATCCGCAATGCCGGCTCTCGCCAAATCGCAGCGCACAATTTGTGCGCCGTGGAAGGAGAGCGCTTGCGAAATTTGCGCCGGCAGTCCAAATAAGGGCCGGGAGGTTGGCGGTGGACGCACCACTCGCCAACCGGGTCAGGTCCGGAAGGAAGCAGCCCTAACGAGACCGGGCGGGTCTCTGTCCAGCCTCCCACCTAGAGCATTTTCGAGCGAAGTGGATACCGGTTCGCGTTAAGAAAATGCGACAAAACAAAGACCTAGAGCTGCTTTCTGATTCCGCGGGAGCTGAAAGCGCTTTAGCGCGTTTCCCGATCGGATGAATCCATCTGATCGAAGAGGCGTCGCTCAATACAAAGAATTGGAGAATGTCCCGAAAAAGGCGTTCTTTCTTTCGAGACATGCTCCAGTCCGCTCCGACTGGACGGCCGAATTCAAGGCCCGGTGGAGTCTGGCTCCAGCGTCTTTTTCTTTCCTGAACCGGCGGCGCGATGCAAGAGGATCGCATGGAGGACAGCGCGGCCGCCACGGGCGATGCGGGTCCGCCTCTTGGCGCCGGGGGGGACGAGGCGCGGCGGCATCCCTATCTTGTTCTTGCCCGTAAATACCGTCCCGCGCGTTTCGAGGATCTGATCGGCCAGGAGGCCATGGTCAAGACCCTGTCGAACGCCTTCGACCTCGATCGCATCCACCAAGCCTATATCCTGACCGGCGTGCGCGGCGTCGGGAAGACCACGACGGCGCGCATCCTGGCCCGCGCCTTCAATTATGAATTGCCGGCGCAAGGGAGCCGGCCGGCGGTGACGCGCCCGACGATCCACATGCCGGAGCTTGGCGTTCATTGCCAAGCGATCATCGAATCGCGGCATGTCGACGTCATAGAGATGGACGCCGCCTCGCATACCGGCATCGACGACGTCCGCGAAATCATCGAAAGCGCGCGCTACCGCCCGGTGCTGGCGCGGACCAAGGTCTATATCATCGACGAAGTGCATATGCTCTCCAAACAGGCTTTCAATGGCCTGTTGAAGACTTTGGAGGAGCCGCCCGAGCATGTCCGGTTTCTGTTCGCGACGACCGAAATCGACAAAGTGCCGGTCACGGTGCGCTCGCGCTGCCAAAGATTCGATCTGCGCCGCATCGACGCCGATGCGCTGATCAAATATTTGGCCTCGATCTGCGTCAAGGAGTCCGTCGCGATCGAAGAGGAGGCGCTCGCCCTGATCGCCCGGGCGGCGGAGGGGTCCGCCCGCGACGCCCTTTCGCTGCTCGATCAGGCGATCGCCCATGGCGCCGGCGCGGGCCAGGCCGCGATTGCGGCGGAAACCTTGCGCTTGATGCTGGGCCTCGCTGACCGGGGCCGCGTCATCGACCTTTTCGAGGCGACGATGCAAGGCAAGATGGCGCTGGCCCTTGGCGGACTGAAGGACCTCTACGATCGCGGCGCGGACCCGGCGGCGGTGCTTGTCGAACTCGCTGAATTTGTCCATCTCGTCACCCGCCTGAAGCTCGCGCCCGAGACGATCGAGGATCCCTCCATCACGCCGGACGAGCGCACGCGCGGTCTCCACTTCGCGGAGGCTTTGTCAATGCCGGTCCTGACGCGGGCTTGGCAATTGCTGTCGAAAGGGCTGCAGGAGGTGAAGGAATCCATCCGTCCGCTCGCCGCCGCCGACATGGTCCTGGTCCGGCTCGCCTATGCCGCCGATCTGCCGACGCCCGATGAGGCCTTGCGCAAGCTGGCCGCCGCTGCGAACGCCGCTGGAGACGGGGGCGTCGGCGGGCAGAGAAAGCTTTCTCCGCAAGGGAGCGCGCCTGGAGCCCATGAAGCAAGCGGCCGCGATCCCATGCCGCGCAATGGCGCTTCAGGATCCGTCCGGGCCAGCGCTGCTGCGGCGGTCCTGCCGCATCGGGGCGAGGCCGCGCCCGAAACCGTCTCTGACACACAACCTGTGCCACGGCTGGCGCGCTTCGAGGATGTTGTCGCGCTCGCTGGCCTTCATCGCGACATCCAATTGAAACTCGCGCTTGAACGGGATGTGCGCCTCGTTCGTTTCGAGGATGGCGCGATTGAATTTTCTCAAGCGCCGGGGGCCTCGCCGCAGCTTGCGCAAAATCTGATGCGCAAGCTTCAGGAATGGACCGGACAGCGCTGGATGGTGGCGATTTCCCGCGAATCGGGCGCGCCCAGCCTGAAGGAGCGGGAGACCGCGAAGGCCGAGGCGGCGATGACCGGCATACGCGCCGATCCCTTGGTCCAAAGCGTGCTAGCCTATTTCCCCGGCGCGGAGATCGTCGCCGTCCGGGCCGCCGCGGACACCGCGGCGCTAGCCGACGCGCCGGCGGAAGGAAGTGACGACGAGATTGGTTTTGTCGATGACATCGCGCCCGAGGCCGACCTATGAGAAGGGCTTGGCCGAATCGGTTCGCGACGGCGCAAGAAAAGGGGAACACCGATGCGCGACATGCTGGGTTTGATGAAACAAGCGCAGGTCATGCAGGAAAAAATGCAGGCGATGCAGGCCGAAATGGACCGCCTCGAGGTCGAAGGCTGCGCTGGCGGCGGCATGGTTCGGGTCACCCTGACCGCGAAAGGGCAGTTGAAAAGCATCGGGATCGACGATCAGTTGCTGAAAGCCGATGAAAAGGAAATTCTCGAGGATCTCATCGTCACTGCGCATGATGACGCGCGCAAGAAGGCCGAGCGTCTGATGGAGGAGAAAATGAAGGACGTGACCGCCGGCCTCGCCCTGCCTCCTGGCATGAAGCTCCCTTTCTAATGGCGAAATCCTAGTGGCGGAGCGCGTCTCGGGTCCAGAGATCGAGCGGCTTATCCAATTGCTGGCTCGCCTGCCGGGGCTGGGGCCGCGCTCGGCGCGCCGCGCCGCGCTCCATTTGATCCGCAAGCGCGACGAGCTGTTGGGGCCGCTCGCCGACGCGCTTCAGGCGGCGCGCGAAAAGATCGTTACCTGTTCGGTTTGCGGCAATGTCGACACGTGCGATCCCTGCGCCGTGTGCCAGGACGCTCGGCGCGACCGCGCGACGCTGATCGTCGTCGAGACCGTGGCCGATCTTTGGGCGCTGGAGCGCGCCGCCGCCCTAAGGGCGCGCTATCATGTGCTTGGCGGAACTTTGTCGCCGCTCGACGGTGTCGGCCCAAAGGACTTGAACCTCGCAAGCCTCGTCGACCGGGTGGCGGGCGATGAGGTCAAGGAGGTGATCCTGGCCGTCAACGCCACCGTCGATGGGCAGACGACCGCGCATTACATCACCGATCTTCTGGCGCATCTAAACGTCAAGACGACGCGGCTTGCGCATGGCGTGCCGGTCGGCGGCGAACTCGACTATCTCGATGAAGGAACGCTCGCCGCCGCGATGCGCGCCCGCACGGATTTTTGAGCGGGTTTTTGGGGTGGGGCGTGTCACGATGCGGCGGGGTTTGAAAGAACTTGGACCGTCGGGGGCGACCTGAAAATAGCAGAATGGAGATAATCTGACATTGCCCCCCCCCCCGATTTCTGCGCGCTGCAGGCGGCTGCGCAGCTATCTTTATTTGGCACAGCCGGCCCTGGGACGCGTTCTTCTTGGCGCGAAGCCAACACCCGATCGCCGGCATCGCTTCGTTACAGCTTGATTTCAAGACCCGCGTCCGCTCGCGACTCTCCAGTTAGTCCACGCTCGGCTGCTGCAGCTTTTCGAGAGCCTGATCGATTGTGAAGCTCGCCGCCTTTTGCCGGGGCGGGTAGTCTTTGAAAGTGGCCAAGAACTTGCCGATATAGGCTTGCGCAGGCACCAGCATGAAGGCGTGGTCGAGCATCCAGTCATAATAGGTGTTCGACGTGATGCTTGCGCGCTCATAGGGATCGAGCCGGAGGTTATAGATCAGCGGCACGCGAAGGTGCGTGAAGGGCTCGGACCAGACCCGCAGGGTTCCCGGCGCCCTTTGTTCAGCAAAGACGACTTTCCAATTGTCGTAGCGCAGACCCGTCAGGTCGCCGTCATCGGAGAAATAGAAGAACTCCTTGCGCGGGTCTTTTTTCTCTTCGCCCGTGAGGTAGGGCAGAAGATTATAGCCGTCGAGATGCACCTTATAGGTGGCTTTGCCAGTTTTATAGCCGTTGAGCAGCTTCTCCTTGACGTCGGGCGCGCCCGCCATCGCCAGCAGCGTCGGCAGCCAATCGAGATGCGAGACGATCTCGTTCGACACCGAGCCGGGCTTGATCTTCCCTGGCCAGCGAACCATTGCCGGCACGCGATAGGCGCCTTCCCAATTCGAGTTCTTTTCATTGCGGAATGGCGTCATCGCGGCATCCGGCCACGAGTTCATATGCGGGCCGTTATCGGTCGAATAGAAAACGAACGTGTTATCCTCGATCCCCAGTTCCTTTAGCTTTGCGAGCACCGTGCCGACGTTTCTATCATGGTCGATCATGGTGTCGGCGTAGGGCCCGAGCCAGCGTCCGGCCTGACCTAAGCTCTCCGGCTTGGTATGGGTTCGGAAATGCATATGGGTGAAATTCACCCAAAGGAAAACGGGCTTGTCGGCCTTCACCTGCTTTTCAAGGAACTCGGCCGAGCGCGCGGCGATGTCGTCGTCGATCGTCTCCATCCGCTTTTTTGTCAGAGGCCCGGTGTCTTCGATCTTTTGCGTTCCGTCCGGATTGACGAAGCTGTGGATCACGCCTCTAGGACCGAAATTCTTGCGGAAGTTCGGAAACTCCGGATCGTTCGGCCTTGGATAATCGGGAAGCTCCGGCTCTTCCTCGGCGTTGAGGTGATACAGGTTGCCGTAGAATTCATCGAACCCGTGCGCGGTCGGCAGCATCTCATCCTTGTCGCCGAGGTGGTTCTTGCCAAACTGGCCGGTGGCGTAGCCCTGAGCCTTCAGCAATTCGGCGATCGTCGGATCTTCCTTGCGCAGACCAAGATCCGCGCCCGGTAGGCCAACCTTGCTGAGGCCGGTCCGAAACACGCTTTGGCCGGTGATGAAGGCCGAGCGCCCCGCGGTGCAGCTCTGCTCCCCATAATAGTCGGTGAAGATCATCCCTTGTTGCGAGATGGAGTCGATATTGGGCGTGCGGTAGCCCATCAGTCCGTTAGTGTAGGCGCTGATGTTCGACTGGCCGATGTCGTCGCCCCAGATGATGACAATATTCGGCTTTCCGCCCTCCTGCGCCTTTCCGCCCGCGGGCGCGGCCCAGGGAGCGCCGGCGGGCAAAGCCACTGCAACGGTGAATGCAGCCAGGGCTAGCCGCCCGACAAAACGAAGTTTCGACCCCATGACATTCCTCCGTGCCCGACGCTCTGGCCCGATGCTTTAGTCTGCCAAGACGTCAGTAGTTGCGCATTGTGGAGGAAATGGCAATTTTCGTAAAATTGCGCCTGTGGCCGAGCAATGCGCTGGAGTGGCGTGATATTAATGGGCTGAACGAACATCTACGGTGGCTGTCATGATCCTGACACCCGTAGAGGATTCTGTTCAAACCATTGTCGAACCGCGCAAATCTTGCTCAACTCGGAGTGAGCAGCATGCCGATTCGGGAGAATGACAGCAAAGCCGAGCAGTTTTGATGCGTTATCTGACCATGTCGACGCTGATCGGGATGTTGCTTCCCGCAATAGGCGCGGCTGCGGCCCTGGAGTTGCCGGCGCAGCCGCCCAATCCACCGGCGTTCACCTGGGCGGGCTTCCATGTCGGCGGCGCCATTCCCCTGTATCGCGAAAGGCTATTGGAGGCTGGCAGCGGATTTACGAGCAACGCCTTTGATCTCCACCCCAAAAGCATCGACCATTCGGGCTTCTCCTTCGGAGCGCATGTCGGCTTTGATTGGCAATATGGGCCATGGGTCTACGGCCTCGAAACCGAATTGAATTTTCTCGACGCGCGCCCCGCTCCAAACGGGTTGTATCTTGCGCCGCCGGCCTACGGGCCATTGGGCATCGCGGCCTATGGCATTTCCTCCGACCCGAGCGGCAATTATTTTTCCGATTTTCGTGGCCGGTTCGGCTTCGCGGTCGATCGCATGCTTTTTACGTCACCGCCGGCGTTGCTGCTGGCGGGTGGCGCGGAGCCTCTATGCTGACGTTTCATGGCCCGGCGCCGCTCGGACGCTTTTATGGACCCGTGGCGCAATCCTCGCGCATGAAATACGCCTTCGGCGGGGGTGTCGAATATGCGCTAGACACTCATTGGTCGACGCGCTTCGAGTATTTGTTCGTCAACCAAGCGCTCGGAAATCAGGTCTATGACAATGGCCTAGGGTTTCAACTCGGCGCCCATGAACAAAATGAAGCCCATCTGCTTCGCTTCGGGCTGAACTATCGCTTTTCAGATAATAATGCCGCGCAGGATGAAAAGACCGGCGAGAGCAAAGCGAACGATGCAGAACCAAATCAAACCAAGCCCGCCGGGCCGGAGCAATACAGCGTGCATGCGCAGGTCACAAATGTCGCGCAGGGCTATCCGAAATTTCCGGCTCTCTATGATGGGCCGAACAGCTTCCGCTCGAAAGGTCAAGCGCGCGATGGTTCGACGGCCGACGGTTTTTTCGGCGCACGCCTCTGGAGCGGCGGCGAAGCCTATGTGAACCCGGAGATTGACCAGGGGTTCGGTCTCTCCAATTCCGTCGGCGCGGCAGCCTATGTGAACGGCGCCGTCGCCAAATTCGGCCGCTCTGCGCCCTACCTGCGCTTCCAGCGCTATTTCCTGCGTCAGACGATCGGCCTCGGCGGCGAAAGCGAGGCGGTAGAAGGGGGGCTAAACCAGCTCGCCGGCTCCGTGGATTCCAACAGGCTGACCTTCACCGTAGGCAAGTTTGGCGTCCCCGACATATTTGACGACAATAAATATGCACATGACGCGACGAACACCTTCCTGAACTTCGCGATCAACACAATGGGCGCTTTCGACTACGCGGCCGATTCCTGGGGTTATACCTATGGCGCCGCGATGGAATGGAAGCAGGAGTCTTGGACCGCGCGCGCGGGCGTATTCCAGCTGTCGGACATTCCCAACAGCCAGAAGATCGAGCCCGTGCTGTTGCGCCAATTCATGCCAATCTTCGAGATCGAGAAGCGCTACGAATTGTTCGACCAGCCGGGCAAAATCAAATTCCTTGCCTTTGGCGATCGCGGCTACATCAGCAAGATCGACGATGTCATCAATTTCGCTTTCGCGACGCGCTTCTTTCCGCCAGATATCAACAATATGCGCAAGCTTCAATTTAAAGCCGGCGTTGGCGTAAATATCGAACAGCAATTGACGCCGACGCTCGGTTTTTTCCTGCGCGCGAGCATGGCGGATGGACGGTTCGAAACCGTCGACTACACCGACATCGACCGCTCGATTTCCGCGGGCTTCTCCTTGTCCGGGCAGTCATGGGATCGCCCGAACGATACGATTGGCGCCGCCGTCGCCGCGAGCGGGCTGTCGAACAGCCGCATCAGATATTTCGGCTTAGGGGGAACGAGCGTCTATATCGGCGACGGCGCCTTGTCCTACGGCGGCGAGCAAGTCTTCGAGACCTTTTACAAATACAATGTCATGGACGGCGTTCAGGTCACCGTTGATTATCAATTCCTGCACAATCCAGCGCATAACCTCGATCGTGGGCCGATATCCGTCTTTGCGTTGCGGCTGCACGGGGAGTTCTGACATCATCTTTAGATGAGGGCCAGCCAACGCATGACGATCAATACTTAAGTGCGAAGATCGATGTTAACTACCTTCATCTGATCCCCGCGCAAACCCGGTTTGACTTACCCGAAAAGGAAAGGCGCTCTCCGTCCAGCAGCGCCGTTAATAAGGGTGCCGATCCTTCTTGTTCTCCCAGGCGCGGTAGGCGGCCAGGCACGCCTCCCTTTCGAAATTCTCCGTCACCGCAATGCTCCGCTTGTCCCAGGGCCGTGTGAAATCTTCATATTGAAAGGCGTCGTCAAAGCCGATCTTGCTGGTGTCCTTCAGGCTGGCCCCGAAATAGACGTGGTCGATGCGCGACCAGTAGATGGCGCTCATGCACATCGGGCAGGGCGCTCCATTGATGTAGATCTCGCAGCCTTTGAGCATCCGCGCGCGCTCCGGCACAAGATCGGGAGAATTCGCCTCGCGCGGGATCATCTCGAGGATCGTGCCGGCGTTGTAGTCGGAGCCAAGCAAGGCCTTGGGATTGAGTTTGGCGGAAGCGTCGATGATCGCGGTGACCTCGGCGTGGAAGACCGGGCATCCGGTGAGAAGGACGCGGTTCTGGCCGCGCCCGATGATTTCGCCGTCCTTGACGATCACGGCGCCGAAGGGGCCGCCCCAGCCCTTCTCGACCGACTCGATCGCCAGCCGCGTCGCCTCTTCCATGAATTTGCGCTTGTCCGCCAACTCCTTCTTATCCGACTGCGCCGGTTTGGGCGCCGCCTCGGCGGGCGATGATGGTAGCGCCGTTGTTGCGGCGGCGCCGGCGGCGGCCGCGGCGCTGGCGAAGAAGGCGCGCCTTCCGGCGTCAGGGAGCGAATCGCAAGCGCAGCGCTTCATGGCATTTCCTCCAACATTCAGAATCAAATCATCATATATCAATCATCAGAAATTGCGTAGCCGCCAAGCTGGTCTCGTTTGCGGGCCGAGAGCGCCCGGCGCGGGGGCAGGGCGCGTCACGATAGCTTCACGGCGTTGGCTTTACTTGGCGGAGTTGCGCCCTAACATAAGCAGCGTTTATTCCTTCATTTTGGTGCAAGTGCGTCCCGCGCCGGGGGCGGTTCAAGGAGCAGATCATGGCCAATCCCTTTGTGCATGTGGAGCTCGCCACGACGGATATCGACCAAGCCAAGTCTTTCTATCAGTCGTTATTCGACTGGAATCTGCACGATGCCGAAATGGGCCCTGGCTTTACTTATACCCTGATCGGCGTTGGCGAAGGCACCGGCGGCGGCATGATGAAACATCCCATGCCAGGCGCGCCGTCGGCTTGGCTGCCTTATGTGCTGGTGGATGATCTCGCGGCGGCCACCGCCAAGGCAAAGACGCTCGGCGCCTCGATCGTCAAGGACGTCACCGAGGTGCCTAATACCGGCTCGTTTTCCATCATCGTCGATCCGACCGGCGCGGCGCTGGGGCTCTGGCAGCCCAAGGCCGGTTGAGCAAGGCTCACTCGGCGGCCTTCATCTTGACGACGGCCGCCGCATCCGGGGCTTCGGCGAAGTCCATCTGTTCGATGCGCTCGCCGCATTTGGCGATTTTATCGGCCGAGGCGATGATCTGGCCGACATCCTCCTGGGCGTTCTTGAAATGGGCGTCGAGCTTCGCGGCGCGCGCCCGCAGCCGCGCGATATCGTCGACGAGGCGGCGGACCTCGGCCTGGATGATATGGGTTTCTTCGCGCACCCGCGCATCGCGCACGATCGCCTGCATGACCTGCACCGCCATCACCAAAAGCGAAGGCGAGACGATGATGATGCGGCTGCGGTGCGCCTTTTGAACGACGTCTTCGAAAAGTTCGTTGATGTCGGCGTAGAGCGATTCCGAAGGGACGAACAGCATGGCGATATCCTGCATTTCGTCCGGCAGAAAATAGCGCTCGGCGATGTCGCGGATATGTTTGCCGACATCCGCGCGCACCCGCGCCGCCGCATATTTGCGGGCTTCATCGCTGGCGGCGTCCTTCAAAGCGGTGAAGGCTTCGAGCGGAAATTTGGCGTCGACCACCATCAGCCGGTGATCGCCGGGAAGGCGGAGGACGCAATCGGGTCGCGTCCTGTTCGACAGCGTATGCTGAAACGCGAAGGCCGATTCGGGAAGCGCGTCGCGAATGATCGCCTCCAGCCGGCCCTGGCCAAAGGCGCCCCGCGCCTGCTTGTTGCTGAGAATTTCCTTGAGGCCGACGACTTCCTCGGTCAGTCCGGTGAGCCGCGTCTGAGCTGCGTCGATCACCGCCAGCCTTTCGTTCAATCTGGCGAGATGCGCGCCGGCGGTGCGGCTTGAGGCTTCAAGACCATCGCCGACCCTATCGCCAACAGCGTCGAGCCGTTCCGACACAAGGCGCGCGAGATCGGTTTGGCGCGATCCCAAGAATTCAGCCACGCTGCGCAGCCGGCCGGTCAATTCAGCGTTCTGCCGGGCGATTTCGGTCATTGCGCGCTCCATGTCGCGCTGCCTCGCCTCGGCTGCGAAGCCTTCCAGGGTCTGGGCGCGCGCGCCGCGCCTCAGATTGAACGCCACGACCGCAAGAAGCAGCAAGGCAAGGGCCACGGCTCCCAGAAGGGCGTCCGAAACCACTACCGGCGCGCCATTAAGAAGAAAGAGGACCCGCTCCATGATCGCTCATTACATGATTCGCGTGGGAAAGGGAACGAATCTAGAACGGGCTAGGTAGAAGGAGAAGACGGAACGGTTCCGCGCCACTCGGCTTTAAATATGCCTCTTACTGCTTGGAAGATGGGTTATGGATGCGTTTCTGTGCGTAATTCCACGCGGGCGGCCTTTGCCGCGATCGAGGTGAGATTCCGTGAGCCAGGCTCGCCCGAGGCCAGTCCGAAGCGCGTTGCGCGGATTGCGCGTGGCCCTTCGCATCCTTGTCGATGCGGCGATGCGCTTTTCCTTGGATGATGGCTGGGCGATCGCCAGCCATATCGCGCTCTCGATCCTGACCTCGATGTTTCCCTTTCTGATTTTCGTGACCGCGCTCGGCGCTTTTTTCGGCTCGACGAACCTCGCCGATGAGGCGGTTCGGATCCTGTTCCAAACCTGGCCGGAGGAGGTCGCCGCGCCTCTGGCGGGCGAAATCCACACCGTCTTGACGCAGACTCGAAGCGGCCTGCTGACCCTTGGCGTCACCCTGGCGATCTATTTTTCGTCGAGCGGGGTCGAAGCGCTTCGCGTCGGCCTCAACCGCGCCTATGGCGTCAGGGAGCAGCGCTCCTGGTGGCTGTTGCGCCTCGAGTCGATCGCCTATGTTTTCGTCGGAGCTTTCGCGCTTCTGGCCCTGGCCCTTTTCGTTGTCTTCGCGCCGATGATCTGGACGGCGGCGCTGCGCATTGCGCCGGGGTTCGAGCCGCTCGAGCGGCTGATCGCCTTCAGCCGCCTAGGCATCGCGACTTTGGTGATTTTGCTGGCGCTGGTCATTGTGCATAAATTTTTGCCGGGAGGACATCGGTCGCTGCGGGAGGTGGCGGTCGGCGTTTTGCTGACCTTCGCCCTGTGGGTCGCCGCCGGCGTTGCTTTTGGCTCCTATCTCGCCGAATTCGCTCGCAATTATGTCACCACCTACGCCGGCCTCGCCTCGGTGATGATCGCGCTTGTGTTCCTTTACATGGTCGCCTCGATCTTCATCTTCGGCGGCGAATTGAATGCGGCGATTCTGCGCGAGGCGCATAGGGGAGGCCCACCGGAAAGGT
Source organism: Methylocapsa aurea (assembly GCF_000746085.1). Lineage (GTDB taxonomy): Bacteria > Pseudomonadota > Alphaproteobacteria > Rhizobiales > Beijerinckiaceae > Methylocapsa > Methylocapsa aurea. The sequence continues at coordinate 97,838 of NZ_JQKO01000001.1, forward strand.
GAACCGCGCGCCCCTTACTGAAGCGTATGCCCATGCGGCGCATGCGGAAAGACCGAGGTCGACTGGGACCGCTTGATGGGCGCCAAAACAAATCTTCTCCCCTTGAGGGCTTGAGCCAGCGAGCGGCTCGCCCGCAAGAGAGCATGGACCGTATCGGCGCCCAAAAGATCGGTTGCGGCAAAAATTTCCTGTTCGAGATCGCCCTGTTGCGAGGCGGCGACGAGTCTGAGCGCGAGATATTCGTCGCGGCAGAGACAGCGGCAGATATCTGGGCGCCATCCTATGGTCCTGCGCGCCTGCTTGCTCAAGATCCGCGTGAACAGATGAAACTCGCCATAAAGGACTTTCGCTGAATCTTGTCCGACGAAACGGAGCAATACGTCCCAGGCGCAATCCAGGCAAAAAGTGTCTCGCGTGGCGTAACCCGCCATCCAATAGCGGTATTGGGCGAAGAACAGATGCTCCGCCGGCGCGTCCGCGTGAACGGCGGCGATTGAATTGCGTGGGGTTTCGCACGGGTCCATGACGGCTCCCTCAAACTGGCTCGAATAAAGAAGAAAAAGGCAGGTTCATGCCGCTGCGGGAACGCGAAGCTTGGAGGGCGGATTGGCGCGTGGAAGCTTCGCGAGATGGCGGAGGGCGAAATCGCGCGCCGTCGTCTCCAAGCATTCATCGACGCATAGGCCATGGTAGTGGGTTTGCAGCGCGCCGAACAAAAACTGTGTAAGCTCATCCGGGCCAATCGACGGATCTCCGCTGTACGTCATAACAGCATCATTCAATATTTGATTTATTCTAATTCTTTCTTCCATGCTGCCGCACATCTTTACACTCCATCAACATGAGCATTGTGAAGAAATACATATGCAGATCTATCGTTGCAAGAACTATGTTTTTTATCTATTCTAATTAAGTATTCTCGGATCGCGCCTCTTTAGTTTGAGCATGACTCCAAAAAGCCGCAGAGCTTTTGGACAAATTCATCCGTCAAAGCGAAGAGATAGGAGCGCTGCCGATCCAGGCTCGGGACCGATTAAAATGCTTGTGCGAAGGCGCTGCCTTGATGCTCGACGTGATCCCCAGAACGAATGCGCTCATCGGAGACAGGGGCTATGACGCAGACTGGTCCCGTAAGGCGCTCGCGGCCCGCAGGATCGATGTCTGCATCCCATCCAAGACATATCGCAAGGTCCCCATCCCGCACGACGCCGCGCTTCTGCCGCCGCCACAAGATCGAGATCGGCGCCGCGTCCGCACCCGCTATGATCGCTGCGCGCATGCCTTCATGTCCGCCATCGCGCTCGCCGTCACTGTCATCTTCTGGCTCTGATCAATCAGTCCTGAGCGTAGCGGGCGCGGCGCGCGAGCGCCTTCTCGTAGGCGGCCTGCAGTTCGCCGAACACTGAGCGCGCCGGACGCGGCGCGCCGAGGTGCAGGTGGCGCAGCTCGTCCATGAAGGCGTTCCAAAGCGGAGCGCCGCCCTTTTCCAGCAGCTCCGCGCGCACCGACAATTCCTTGCTCGAGCGCGTATGCCGACGGCCCCAAGCGCCCATGTGCGCGAGCAAAGGCACGAGCTGGATGGCCGCTTCGGTGAGACTGTAGATCCCTTTCTGCCGGTGTTTCGGATCGGGGCGTCGCGTCAGCAGGCCGGACGCGGTCAGGCGCTTCAGCCGGTCTGCGAGGATGTTCGAGGCGATGCCTTCCTCGCTCTGTGCGAGCAGCTCGCCATAGCTGCGCCGGTTCCCGAACATGACGTCGCGGATGACGATCAGGCTCCAGCGGTCGCCGAGCTGTTCGAGCGTCAGGTTGATCGGGCAGCCGGATCGTCCGGTCTGCGGCATGGCCGTTCTCCTGGGATTTACACTTGTAATATGCAAGTGGTATGAGTAGAGTTCAAGCGCTTGCATAATGCAATTAGTCTGAATTCGGAGGTCCCACGATGTCGCTCGCGCTCTACGGTCATCCTTTCTCGTCGTACACCCAGAAAGTGCTCATTGCGCTATACGAGAACGGAACGCCCTTCGAGTTCCGCAGCCTCGGGCCGGATACGCCGCAACATTCGGCCGAGTGGCTCAAGCGTTGGCCGTTGCGCAAGTTTCCGCTGCTGGTGGATGGCGAGCGCAACATCGTCGAGACCAGCATCATCATCGAGCACCTGCAGCTCGCTCATTCCGGGCCGGTGCCCCTGCTGCCAGCGGACCCGATGGCTGCGCTGGAGGTGCGCTTCCTTGACCGCTTCTTCGACCTGCACGTGATGGAGGCGATGCAGGTCGCGGTAGACAGTGCGCTGAAGCGGGTCCCGGTGAAGAGCGAGGAAGGACTGGTCCTCGCCAGGGAAAGGCTGGAGCGCGCCTACGCCTGGCTCGAAGAACAGCTTGCCGGCAGGACTTGGGCGGCTGGCGCGGACTTCACGTTGGCAGACTGCGCGGCCGCGCCCTCATTGTTCTACGCGGACTGGACGCACCGGATTTCAGAGGCTTATCCAGTGTTGCGCGCCTACCGCGCCCGGTTGCTTGCCCGCCCATCCTTCGCCCGGGCGGTGGAGGAGGCGCGGCCGTTCCGGCCAATCTTCCCCCTGGGAGCGCCGGATCGGGATTGAAGTCCCGCGCCATAAACCCCTGACGGACTCTACGGCGACGACTATTGCCGACGTGACAATGCGGCGCTCGCGCGATCTGGCGAACTTCGCGCCGCCCAGCTCGCGTTCGTCTTCTGGTTCGGTTTGACGTTGAACCTGAACGGAACCTTCGGTTCGCGCGAGGCCCCAAAGCATGTCCCCAAGGAGCCAGAGCAACACACATGGCTGGTGGCGTCCCATCGGGCGGAGGCGCGTGTTTTGAAATATCGCAATCGGCGACCCGCTATGATCGCTGCGCGCAAGCCTTCATGTCCGCCATCGCGCTCGCCGCCACCGTTATCTTCTGGCTCCGATCAAGAAGCTTCCGCCGCCGCTTCGATCACGTGTCGCTGAAAGGACCTACGGCGCGCTCGAGAGTGCGACCGAGCCGATGCGGGCGTCGGCCGGCGCGGCGCTGGCGATCAGCTTCAGGACCTGTCCGGCGCTGCGATGCTGGCTGATCTCCTTCAAACCCTGCACCAGGGCATCCATCGGCTGTGCAGCGCTGATCGCGACAATCACATCGGCGCCGAATGGCTCCCTGATTTGAAACGCCCAGCGAAAGTTCTGAGTCTGGATCACGCGCGGATCTGCGCCGATGGGGTAGAGCGCCTCGACGCTGCCATCGCCGGCAATGTCGAAAAGGACGAGCGCGCGGCGCAAGACATCCGGGATCTCGATTTCGATTCTGTCGCCCTTGCGCGCGAGCGGGCCGCCCGCCGCGATCCGCATCGGCTGGGGCCGCGCGGCGGCGAGCTTCGCCAGCCCACGGACCACGGCCATACGGTCGATCACCGCGGGCAAGTCCGCTTCCGCAACGTCATAGGCGATGACTTGCCCGCCGGCGCTCGCATTGCGCGAGACGGCGTCCCAGACGAGGTCCGGGTTCGCCGAGGGCGCGACAATCTCGAAAGGCGCCGCGCGGGGGATCGGTCCGGCCAGATTGCTGAATGCGCCTCCAGCGACGGCAAGACGAATCTTGTCGAGCGGCGGCGGCTCCGTGCGTCCGGCGAAGCCCGGCTTTAACTCGGGGAAGGGAGCGATCGACATCATTTCGTCGCCGGGATCGAGCAATCTGACGCCACGCGTCTGTTCAGTCGCGTTTTCCGCGGCATCGAGCGACTCCAAGCCGGCGAGCCCTAAGCTCGCGGCAAGAAATACGGCGCCGATGAGGGCGGGGCTAGACTGGGCAGAGCCAAGCAGGCCAGCGCGACTGCCGCAAGGCCGCAACGCGGCGCAAGCGCCGCCGCCGGTCAAAGCCGTTTTCCGGCGTTCGGAAGGGTGGTCACGAAAAGGCATATTGTCCAAGCGGCAAGATGAGGACAGCGTTTGGGCGCGCAAGGCATTTGGTTTTTCGCATGCGTTGCTGTTTTGCCGCATGTTGGCTCGGCGAGCCAGCGCGAAAGCGGAACTCGTTCTAGAAAAACAGCTTTGCTTTCGCTGGTGGGCTGGATCCGCGCAAGCCGCCGGAGCGGAAGCGCGACCAGCGGAGACCATTGAGGGAAATGCAAAGCTCGGGTTTCACGTTGATCTTCTGGCTGGAGTCTGGAAAAACAAGCCCGGACGCGGCCAGCGCTCCATCCCGTCACCCAAACTTCCGGGGAAGATCGAATATGGCTTCTGCCTGCACCCAAGGGCTCGATACCGGTTTCATCGCGCTCGGCTATGCCAAAGTTGGCGTTCTCGGCGTGGTCCAAGGCATTACCGAGCTTTTGCCGATTTCCTCGACCGCGCATATGCGGATCGTCCCCGCCTTGCTTGGCTGGCAAGATCCGGGATCGGCCTTTTCAGCGGCGATGCAGGTCGCGGCCCTCGCGGCGGTGATCAGCTATTTTTGGACGGATGTGCGCGGCCTTGTTTTCGGTTCGCTCCAGGCGGCCGCGCGGCGCGATTTTGGAAATTGGAATTTCCGTTTCGCGGTTTGGATCGTCTTCGCGACGATTCCGATCATCGTCGCCGGCATATTGCTCTCGCCCGTTCTCAACGCCTGCAATTCGCCCTTGCGCACCCTCACCGTCATCGGCATTTCCTGTATCGTCATGGCGCTGCTGCTGGCGCTGGCTGAGTTCTATTCTCGGCCCAAACGGACCCTCGATCACGCGACGCTGAAAGATGCGATGGTGATCGGAATGGCCCAAATCGGAGCGTTGATCCCCGGCGTCTCACGCTCTGGCTCAACCTTGACGGGAGCTTTGTTCCGGGACTTCAGGCGCGAAGAGGCGGCGCGTTTTTCTTTTCTTCTCGGGCTTCCAGCCATCGCCGCCGCCGGCTTGAAGGAAATGTGGGAGCTCCATAAGGCGCATCTTGACGCACAGGGCTGGTCGATCCTGGCATTCGGCCTAGTGATCGCCTCGATATCCGCTTTCGCCGCGATCTGGGGCCTGCTGCGCATCCTCGAGCGCTTTTCCACCTGGCCCTTTGTCGTCTACCGGGGCCTAATGGGGGTGTTTCTTCTCGTCGCCGTTTACCTGGGCTGGCTGCAAAACTGAACCAATGGGCCGATGAGAGCGAAGGCGCGGGTCAGCCGCGCGGCGCCAGCATGGCTTCCGGGCGGACCAGCGCGTCGAACTCTTCCGCCGTGACGAGACCGGAGGCCAGAGCCTCCACCCGCAAGGTCGCCCCGCTGGCATGCGCGGCCTTGGCGATCTTGGCGGCATTGTCATAGCCGATCTTGGGCGTGAGCGCGGTGACGAGCATTAAGGATCGCTGCACCAATTCGCCGATTCGCTCCCGGTTCGGCTCCAATCCCTCGACGCAATGGATGCGGAAGCTTTCCATGGCGTCGGCCAGAAGCTGCAAGCTCTCGAGAAAACAAAAGGCGATGACCGGCTTGTAGACATTGAGCTCGAAATGACCCTGCGATCCGGCGAAGGTGATCGTCGCTTGATTGCCGAAAACGCGCGCGCAGACCATGGTCAGGGCTTCGGCTTGGGTCGGATTGACTTTGCCGGGCATGATCGAGGAGCCGGGCTCGTTCTCCGGCAGGATCAGCTCGCCGAGCCCGCAGCGCGGGCCGCTGCCGGCAAGCCGGATGTCATTGCTGATTTTGAAGAGGCTGGCGGCGATTGCATTCACCGCGCCATGGGCGAAGACCAAAGCGTCGTTGCTGGCGAGCGCTTCGAACCAGTTTGGCGCGGAGGCAAAGGGCAGGCCGGCAATGGCCGCGATCCTGCCCGCGAAAGCTTCGGCGAAGCCGCGCGGCGAATTGAGCCCGGTGCCGACCGCAGTCGCGCCCTGGGCCAGGCGATAGAGTCCGGGCAAAGTCGCCTCGAGTCGCTCCTGTCCATAGGCGAGCTGCGCGGCATAGCCGGAAAATTCCTGTCCAAGCGTCACCGGCGTCGCATCCTGCAAATGCGTGCGTCCAATCTTGATGATCGACGCGAAAGCCTCCGATTTCCGCCTCAGCGCCTGTTCGAGATCGCGCAAGGCGGGTTCGAAGCCGCGCTTGATGACGAAGACCGCGGCGATATGCATCGCGGTCGGAAAGCAATCGTTCGAGGATTGACTGAGATTGACGTGATCATTGGGGTGAATCGGGTGCTTTGCGCCGCGCGGGGCGCCCAGCATTTCATTGGCCCGATTGGCGATCACCTCGTTGACGTTCATATTGGTCTGCGTGCCTGATCCCGTTTGCCAGACAGCCAGGGGAAATTCCGCGTCGAGCCGCCCGGACTCGATCTCGCTCGCCGCGGCGGCGATTGCCCCACAGAGCTCCGCGGGCAAAAGCCCGAGGTCCCGGTTGACCTCGGCGGCGACGCGTTTGACGAGGGCCAAGGCGCGGATGATCGGGAGCGGCATTTTTTCTGCGCCGATCGCGAAATGGACGCAGGAGCGTTGCGTCTGCGCGCCCCAATAGTGGGTGGCGGGAACCTCGATCGGCCCAAGGCTATCGGTTTCGATTCGGACCGGCTTGCTGCTTGTCGATGGGGCGGGCTCATCCATGCGTGACGCCGCTGTCATGACGGATGGAGGGAGTAGGAGCTGCCGGCCCAAGCGTCGCGCGGCTATCGGCCGTCCGAGCCGCGGTCAGTCGCCGCCGCCGTGCGAAAAGCGCTGGCCGACCAGAATGGGGTCGACCGCCTGCCAATCCCCATCGTTTCCAAACTCGCTGCTCGAACCGATCGACAACAGCTCGGCGAGCCGGCCGCGCGCGCGATTGACCCGGCTTTTCATGGTGCCGACGGCACAACCGCAAACGCCGGCTGCTTCCTCGTAGGAAAGGCCGGAGGCGCCGATCAAGATCAGCGCCTCGCGTTGATCAGTGGGCAATTGATGGAGCGCGGCGCGAAAGTCGAGCATGTCCATATGGCTATGTTGCGCGGGAGCCGTCGCCAATCGGGAGGCGATCGCTCCATCCGGGTCGGCCACCTCGCGCCGACGCTTGCGGTATTCCGAGTAGTAGATGTTGCGCAGGATGGTGAAAAGCCAAGCCCTGAGATTGGTTCCTTCGACGAAGGAGCCGAGCTTGCTCCACGCCTTGACCAGGGTTTCCTGGACGAGGTCATCTGCGCGGTCAAGATTGCCGCATAAGGAAACCGCAAAGGCGCGCAGATTAGGGATGACAGCGAGAATATCCGCCGTCATCTGCGCGCTTGGCGCAGCCGCCGGAGGCTTTTCCTCGATCTTCTCCTCGTCCGCATAGTCCGCGTGCGCGATGGTCACGGAGCGTCTTTCTTCGAATGAGCGCCCGAAACGCTTTCGAGTTGTCGCAAGAGGTCAAAAAAGCGGTCAGGGACCGGCTGTGCGAGAATATCATCATAAACGCTTCGTAAACCCAAGCCTATTTGTTCCGCCAAATCACATTTTGGCGAAGTTTTCTTCAGCCGTGGCTCGGCGATGACACTCGCCTCCGCGAGGTCCTGGAATTTGAGCGCTGCATATTCCATATCTGTCGTCTTGGTTGATCGGACTGTCCCTCCCTTAATCAGCGCCTTGCCCAATTTTGTTCGTTTTGTCACTGGGCGCCCTTTGCATTGGCTCTCATCGTCCTTCATCATTCCCCCTATGACGGTCATCGCGTGAACGTCACCCAACAACAAGCGTCACTGTTCCTTAAAGAGCCTTGTTAAGCCATATTCGCTGTGTAAACTCTCGACAGATGTCGGGTTCCAACGCTCCGCCTGAGACAAAGTTCCCCAAGGGGGGAACCTTTCTTAACCAATTGGAATTCACCGGCCACGCTGCTTTGCCGGAGCTATGGTCCAGGGGGTTTTTTCAATGTCGATATCTCAGGCCATTTCGTCGCACATACCTTACCTGCGCCGGTTTTCGCGAGCCTTGACGGGGTCGCAGGCGGGCGGAGACGCTTATGTCCTCGCCACCCTCGAAGCGATCGTCGCGGATCCGGCCAGTTTCAACGAAAGCGATGATGTGCGGACCGCGCTTTATCGCTTGTTCCTTGAGGTTTGGGGCTCCATGCCGGTCAATGATCACGTTGACGACGTCGGGTTTTCCGGAGACGAAGTCGGGGCCCAGCGAAATCTGGAAGCTATTACCCTGCGGCCCCGCATCGCATTTCTTCTCGCCGCGCTCGAAGGATTCGACACAAGCGAGGTGGCGCGAACGCTCGACTGCTCCCACGATGAGGCGGCGGCGTTGATCGACGCGGCCGGAAAAGAAATCGCCAACCAGATTCGCACCGATGTCGTGATCATTGAAGACGAGCCGTTCATTGCGCTCGATCTGCAGACTTTGGTGGAGGAGCAGGGCCACCGCGTCATCGGAGTGGCGCGCACGCATCGCGAAGCCGTCGAATCCGTTTCTCGCGAGCGGCCGGGCCTTATCCTCGCCGATATTCAGCTCGCCGATGGCAGTTCGGGCCTGGAGGCGGTGAATGAGATTCTCGGCTCTTTCTCGGTTCCGGTCATTTTCATCACCGCCTATCCGGAGCGATTCCTGACTGGAACGCCGCCGGAGCCGGCCTTTCTCATCACCAAGCCGTTCGGCGTCGACAGTTTGAAGGCGGTCATCAGTCAGGCTTTGTTTTTTGATCGCAAATCGCACCGAAAGGACGAACCTCAGGCCAAGGGCGCTCTTGTTTGAGCCTGATGCGCGGCGCTGTCGCCAAGGCGGCGCCGTTCGGGAGCGTGACGCCCGGGACCTGCGGGCTCTTGGGCAAAGTCATGCGTCAAAACAGAGCGAGACGCATCAAAGTCAATTCCGCCTAAAGACATCTGCTCTAGGGAGGCCCTGAAGGAGCTATTCCGACAGGTCTTTTGTCCGCGCCGCCGAACCGGATAGGTTCCGCGCGGCGCATCCGCGCATCCGAAACCGGGGGAGCGCCCGCGTTGATCCGCCGTTTTTTGGGCAAATAGAGCTGATCGTCAAAAAGGTCAGGGACCACCTCCCGGCGCCGATGTTTGCAAGAAAACCATCGCGCCCGAGATGCTCGACCTGCCGCCTTGGACCCTCTGTGGGAAGTTTGCGCCGCGTCTCCTGAATCGCGCCTCAAACCGTGCCGACCGCGCCCCAGACCCGTGTTCGTCGCGGCCAAGCCTCCGCGCGCACGAGTTCAGAAACAGGCGCGGTCAACTTGGCGATGTCGTCGCAAAGCGCCGACAAATCTCGGCGAAAGGCAGCGACGCTGCTTCGAAAATCATGACGGTCGGCATATTCTTTTCTCGAAGAGCGTCGCCAATTTGCGCCGGGCGCGAGCTTTACGGTTGGTTAAGCCCGATATGGCCCGTCCCCGAAAAGACGAGGTTCAAGATTACCGGGCCGTCGAAAAGCTTTGGCCGGACATCGTCGCGCCGCCGCCGCCGGGGCTATCGGCCCAACCGTTCACCAAGACGACCATGAGAGCGATGACGAAGATGAAGCTCAAGCCGAGCGTCGGGCCATAGCCCCAATCGCGGCTGAAGGACCATCTTGGCAGGCAGGCGATGAGGGCCGCAAGGACCACGAACAAGAACAGAAGCGACATAGGAATCTCCCTCTAAGTAGTTTTTCTCGTTTCAGTTCTGCCGCGCCCAGATGCGGCAGGCTGTCGCACATTCCGTGCGGCATTCCAACGTCAAACTTGGCAATAAGTTCCATCGCGCCAAAAACGTTTTTCCGATTTCAGCGCGTCACAAAGGCCTCCGCTCCGCGCGCGGCAGTTGGTCACATACCGCCCCGCGCCAACAAGACAATGGCAATGACGAGAAGAATAGCGCCAAGAGCGCCGGAAGGAGCATAGCCCCAGCCCCGGCTATAGGGCCAAGAGGGTATGGCGCCGACAAGCAGCAGAAGGACGACGGCGAGCAAGAGGGTTGAAAGGGACATGGACGGCCTCCGATGAGCGCATTCCGAACTATGACATCGGAAACCGCTTTGGCCACGATGAACTGTCGCCTTCGGCGACAACTCTCGATCCCAATGGAATGTTTCCCGGTCCCGAGGTTTTTTCCACGCCGGAGCGGCAGCCAAGGCGGCATCGCAGCGTTTGGATCATACTGCGGCTCAAAGGGCCGGGCCCTTTGGGGGCGTCGGAGGGGCGTCGGCGGCTGATGGTTGCTCAGCCTTGGCGTGAGGGCCCCCGCGCCCTCGCGCGTGCTGGGACGCCGTGGAACGCCCTTGGAAGGAAGCGGAAGCCGTCCAGGCCCATCGGTTCGATCTGCGGATTATGGGGAGAGTTACGCCGCGAGCGAGGTTCGCCCGCGGTCGTTGAAATCTGGTTGATTTCTGTTCGATCAGATGATTCCATCTGACCGGAAGCGCTCTAGCGCCATCGCCTCCAGTTCGCTGCCGGCGCGCGATGTCCTCAAGCGAAATCGAACCTGCCCGCGATTGCTTGGGTTTCGGGCGTCAGCCGATCTGCTTCAGGCAGTCCTCGAAGGAGATTTCAGCGTATTTCGTGTCGAACTCGAAGGCGCCATCGGCGACGGCGTCCAGCTTGGCGGCCGTGTCGAATTTCTTCATCTTTTGTTTGTCGAGATAAAGACAATCGATCATCTCATTATAGACCGATGTGTCGTCAATCGGCAGAGCATAGATCTTGGCCCCTCCGAGGGGAACAAGATATCGGTTTCCTGCTTCCAGATCATGGCAATAGAAGAAATATTTGCCATCTGCCTTTATCGTCTCGCCGAGCAATTCCGTTAGCGGCTTCACGTCCTTGAAATGATCGAGCTGACCGGCAATGAACGAAATATAGGGTTCGCCGCCTTCGGCGGTGGCGAAAACCTCTTTCAAAACGGTGTCGCCTTCAATGCCAATATCCCCGCGGAACCCGAACCGGCCTGATTTATGGGTTGCCGCCTTCAAAGATGGCTTGAGCAGACGTCCTTCCGTCTCGAGCCGGGCAAAAGCAGTTTGATCGATCGAAGTCATAAAAGGTTCCTGGATTTTGCGAGCCGGCTGATGGACAAAGACGCAGACGGGTTCGCACACGCGCGCATGGGACCGAAATTTTCGAGCGCTCCGCGTGGATCGAGCGCGTTCGGCGATTGAAAGGAAGCGCTCCGAGCGCTTCACCAGGCGCGAAATTTTCCGGAACTTCGGGTTCGGACGATCGGAACGAGAATCCAATCGCGCCAAAGCCGCCAAAGGTCTTCGGCTTGTCACCGCTTGGCGTCGTATGGGACGACGGCCCTGTCCTAAGCAAGAATCATGCGCAGAAACGGGCGGGGGAGGTTAAATTGCCGACGCAGTCCCGGCGAAGGAGTGCGGCGCCGGGCTGATGGGCGCTGCGACTCCATTGTTAATTTGTAAAACGACAAGGCCTCGCTCATTGGCTCCGTCGGCTCGGAAACGGAAAACGCCGTCCGCGCCGTTGAAGCCGGAGCGGTTGATGAGCACATTTTCAGAGTAGCGCTGCGAGCCCTGCGTATGCGCGAGCGCCGCGGCGAGCGATACGGCGTCGTAGCTGAGGGTCGCGATCCGGGTCGGATCCGAGCCGAATTTAGCTCGGTAGCGCGCCGCGAAGGCGTTGAAGCCGCCATTGTCGGGCGCGGCGAACCAAGCCCCTTGCAATGCCGGAAGTTTAAGCACGCGGGCGTCGTTCCAAAGGCCGGTGCCGATAATTTGCACTTTCTTGCTGGTTATTCCGGCAGCGACAAGGCTCTGCGAAACCGCAGCCATGGCGTCGGCCTGTTCCGGGATAAACAGCGAATCGATCTGATCGCCAAGCGCCGCGACCTTTTGCGCGGCGGCGGCGAGCGTTTGAGGCTGGTAATGTTCAATTGTCATGACCCGGACATTGTCGCGCGCCGCCGCCTGCTGGAACGCGGCTTCCGCCACGCGGCCGTAATCATTGTCTGGAATCAGCGCGGCGATCGATTTCTTGCCCGTGGAGGCGGCGTAATCGATGATCCGGTCGACATAACTCTCGACCAAGAACGACAGAAGGTAGAGGCCTTGGCCCGCCGTCGACGTGTCGGTCGAAAAGGCGATGACCGGCTTGCGGGCGGCGCGGGCGACCTTGCCGACTTCGCGCACGTCGGGGGCGAACAGCGGACCGATAATAAGATCAGCGCCTTCCGAAAGTCCCGCCTGAGCCGCCGCGCGGGCGCCGTCGGGGGTCGAATGATCGTCCTTGATGAGCAAGGTGAGATCATTGCCTCCCGCATCCGCGAGAGCGAGTTCGGCGGCGTTGCGCAAAGTGAGGCCGACGACGCTCGGCCCCGACGCCTGCGTCAGGGGCAGGATGAGCGCAACCCGCACGGGTCCCGAGCCGATTTGTTCGGCCGGGCCGGGCGGCTGCGGCATTGCGACATTGACGGTTGGCGCGGGAGGGTCGCCGGGACCGCGTCCAAACAGACCGTTCGAGGATCCGCACGCGGCTAGCGACACTGCGATTCCAACTACGCCCAGCGCTCGGAGCGCGTTCGCGCCAGCGCTGCGAAGATGCAGGAAACCGCCGTCGCCGCGCGAAATAAGTCTCATCCGGGCAAACCTCCAAGCGCGTTTTTCCCGCGCCTTAAATGCGCGGGAGGAGCCTGAACCGTGATAGCATGAAACCAATGCTCCTTTTCAGTCACAAAATCGAATTCTGGCGAACAGAATCTGGGTTCGCGCGGTTCCTTCTTGCAACAACCGAGGCGTCGTTCTATAAATAGAACAAATGGATGGTTTATAGAACGATTCGGTCGGCGAGGCATCGGCTTCAGGGACGGACCAGCGGGTGGATCCATGAATAGGGGCGAGGCGAAGAGACCTGAGTTTGGCGAGGATGGCGCGCCGCGTGCGGCGATCTCGTCCGAAAAGGAGCCTGCGGGCCAGTTCACTGCATTCGGTCTGCGGGCGGAGGCCGAGCCGATCCGCAAGGGGCTGCACGTTGTAGCCACCCCGATCGGCAATCTCGGTGATATTTCGTTTCGCGCGCTGGCGACGCTGGCCGCCGCGGACGCCGTCATCGCCGAAGATACGCGGGTGACCAAGACGCTGCTCGCTCATTATGGCATAGCGACCCCGCTTGTCGCCTATCATGAGCACAATGCGGCGGTGATGCGGCCCCATCTTCTCGCGCGTCTGGCGAGCGGCGCCGCGCTCGCCTTGGTGTCGGACGCGGGCACGCCGTTGATTTCGGATCCTGGGTTCAAGCTGGTCGCCGACGCCTTGTCGCAAAATATCGAGGTTGTGTCGGTCCCCGGCGCCTCCGCCGTTCTGGCCGCCTTGGTCGTCGCCGGCTTGCCGACCGATCGTTTCTTTTTCGAGGGCTTCCTGCCGCCTAAAAGCGGTCCAAGGCGCCAGCGCATCGCCGAACTCGCGCAGATTCCCGGAACCCTGGTGTTTTTCGAATCGCCGCGCCGGGTCGCCGAGACCCTGACCGATCTGGCCGCGGTTCTTGGACCGCGCGAGGCGGCGATCGCCCGCGAACTCACGAAATATTTTGAGACAGTGCGGCGCGGCCTCCTGCCGGAACTGGCGGCGGCGCTGGCCAGCGAACCCGCGCCCAAAGGCGAAATCGTCGTGCTGGTCGGACCGCCGGCGCCAGGCGCGCAGGCCGACAGCCAGGAAGATGTCGACGCCAAGCTCGGCAAGGCGCTGGAGACGCTTTCGGTCAAGGACGCCGCCGCCGTGGTCTCGGCCGAGACTGGCCAACCGCGCCGTAAAGTCTATGCCCGCGCCGTCGAACTTTCCGCACGCGACCGTTAAGCCTTGAGCAAGACCCGAGATCGTAAGAAGGCCCATCTTCAGGGCATGATGGCCGAACGGCTCGCCGTCGCAGCGTTGCGCCTTAAATTCTATTCGATTCTGGCCTGCCGCTATCGCGTCCAAGGCGGCGAGATCGATATTGTCGCAAGGCGCGGCGATGCGATCGCCTTTGTCGAAGTCAAGGTGCGGCCGACTCTCGATCAAGCCAGGACCGCGATCGATTCTATCAAGCGCCGCCGGATCTCCCGCGCGGCGAAAATCTGGCTCGCCGCGAATCCCTGGGCGGCGCCTCTGACATTGCGCGGCGACGCCGTATTCGTCGCGCCCTGGCGCTGGCCACGCCATGCGATCGCGGCGATCGAGTTGGATTTCGGATAAGCGCTGTGCGTGGGATGAAACGATCTCCGTCGGCCTCCTCTGGCCGCGACGGAGATGCCTGGAGTCATCGCGAGGCTGATCGGCAAACCGTTGCAAGTCATTTTTTTGTGCGGCGCCTCACTGTAGATTTTTGGCGCCGTGTGCTCTATCGTCGCAGTTCGAGATCGTCATCGGATCTGTGTGCAAGTCTCTTTACTGTGTGCAAGTCTCTTTATGCGTCCATTGCACGTGGGCGCAGAAGCGCTTTAGGGTCTGCGAAAATCAGAAAGCAGCTCTAGCTTTTTATTTTGTCGCATTTTCTTAGCACGAACCGGCTTCTTAAACGCCGGGCGTCCGCTTCGCTCGAAAATGCTTTAAGGGGAGAGCGTCCATGGCTGACCATAACGATCCCAATTCCGTCAATTCCATTTTCTCAGACATCGATGTCAGCGCCGCTGATCTCTATGATATTTTTGGATTTCCATCGGACGATGCGAGCGGCGGCGAGAAAGTCGTCATCGCCCTCACCTTCGCCTCCGTGCCGGAAGCGGGCGTGTTCGATCAGGACATGCTCTACCGCATTCTGATCGCGCCCGATCGCCGGATCGTGCGCCCAGGCAAGGAAGACCATAGCTTGGCGGGTCTGCTAACCTACCTCGACGGGGTCAAGAACAAATATTTGAGCACGCTCAAGCCGTCGGAAGTTCGGGTGACGATCGATCGGGACAATCGCGCCCATATCCGCTTTTTCAATTTTCCAGGCGGCGCTTTTTCGGCGGTCGTCGACGCCAATCAAAGCGTTACTCTGCAATCGCCGGGCGGCCATGCGATCAAGGCGTTCATCGGCGGACGAGACGACGCTTTCTTCAATGATCTGCCCGGCTTTTTCCGTTCGATCAATTACGCGCCGCAATTCTATCACGTGCCCCATTCCAGGGAGGATGTCAGGGAGCTCAAGATCCCCAAGACGCTCCTCGAACTCGAGGGCAACGACCTCTTCAACTACGATCCGAACCTGCCCGAATGGGGATACAGCCTGAAGAAGGATTTGCCGCAAGGTCCGCTGACCTGGAGCGGCGATCGCTTCAAGAAGGATGAAAACGGGAACTTCCGTTTTGTCTATTCCGGGGAGGACGCCCGGGCTGGACAGAACTGCAACGCGATCATCCTTGAACTGCCGCTCGCTTTCCTAACCGATGCGCCCAACGATCACCGCATCGTGAACACATGGGGCGAAAGCTGGGTCCTCAAAGCCGCAAACAAGATCGAGACGATTCCTGACGATCCTTTCTGGATCGAGCATCCGCATGTGCTGATCGACGCCTGGACGCTGGATGACGAATTGAAGAAATATAAGCTCGTCGATACGGACGGCCAGGCTTTCGCCGATGCCGCCTTGAGCGAGCGGGAAGACAATCGGCAAATGGGCGCCAATAACTTCTGGCTGGCGCCGCATTTCGTCAAAAGGCTTGGCCATCTCGGCTGGGGCTTTGGCCCCTCAATCAGCGCGCTCGGCCTTGCCAGCGCTTTCGATCATGACAATTCTTCGGTGTCCGTCCACCGGACCTATTCCTGGGTCGCCGAAGCCTTTCCCCGCGTGAAAAAAGTTCTGTTTCAGGAATTGAACATGCCGGACGAGTCCTGGAATAAGAAGGGCCTTCCGATTCCGCTGCGCCGCCCAATCGATATTTTTATCCCGAACGTGAATTCAATCGACATGGACACGACGGGCACCTGGCCCTTCGGCCGCCGCTTGGAGGATCAGGTGGCGACGCGCTTCCTATCGATGTTCCTCGATATGACGGCCATGCTCAACGGAAAAAAATACCACATCGAATTGTTGAACGATCCCGCTCTTTGGAACAGCGCGCCGATCGTCCCGAAAACCCCGCCAAATCCGGTGGCGAACGACAAAGCGTTCCTGCCCGTCTTTCCCTATCTGGCGGAGCCCTGGTAGGGAGCCGCGAAGGATTTTTCAATGAAGAGCCTCGCCGGCTATGTAGCCGAGATCGCGCGGATCGAGCAGGATATCGCCGATATTGGCGAGGCGGCTCTGTCCGTCCCGGAAGATACGGAGCGGCTGACCAAATATGTCTATCGCCGCTACCAGAAAGCGGCGATCTCCGGCGATCTGCGCGCGCTCGCCGGCGTGGAGGCCCTGATCGACAGGGCAATTCCTTTGCTGGCGAACCCCGGCGATCTCTATCTGTTGAAAGCCAATCTGGCCTTCAAGTTTCATCGCCTCGCCGATGTTGGCGCCGCTCTCGCTTCGGTCGAGGCGATGTACGACAGCAGGGAATGCCGGATGATCCGAGCCGATCTCGACTTCCAGCACGGCCGCTATGAAGAGGCCAAACGCGCCTATTGCGATGTGCTGGACGCGGAGCAGACATGGGATGGGCTCGCCCGTCTTGCGCATTTCAATTTTAAAATGGGCGACGCCGAGGGCGCGGATCGTCTTTACGCGGAAGCCGAAGACCTGCTGACCGCCAAGCAAATGCGCTCCTATGCCTGGCTTGAAGTTCAGCGTGGCCTGTTGGATTTCATGCAGGGCCGTTATGATCAGGCGCGAGACCATTACGATCATGCGGAGGCCGCTTATCCCGGCTATTGGCTGGTCGGCGAGCATGTCGCCGAATTGCTTGGCGCGCAGGGACGCCATGGCGAGGCGGCCGCCATTCTCGAGCGCGTCGCGGCGGCGGTCGATAGACCGGATCTGGAGCAGGCGCTCGGCGAACTCTATGACTTGAAGGGGGATGCTGAAATAGCGCATTTCTGGAAGCAGAAGGCGCTGGCGGCCTATCTCCAATCGGCGCAGGATGGCCACGTTCATTTCTATCACCATCTCGCTGATTATTATGTCGACGTCGCGGAAGACGGAGCCGAGGCGGTGAAATGGGCGCGCATGGACTTGGGGCTGCGGGAAAACTTCTCGACTCAGTCCGCGTTGGCTTGGGCTCTGCACCGCGATGGCAAGATGAGCGAGGCGCTTTGCTGGATCGACCGCGCGCTTTCATCGGGCGCCGTGGAGGCAAAGCTTTTCTTTCAGGCCGGCGCCATTTACATGGCTTCTGGCGATGAAGCTGGCGGGCGCACCCTCGCGGAGCGGGCGAGGAGCCTCAACCCTACCGTCGATCATTTCCATATTCACCATTGACGATATTTTGCATCATTGATGCTATTTTGATCTATCGGTGCGGCAAGGCTTTGCTTGCGTGATGGGTACGATTCGCGACATCAACATGAGCGCGGCGAATGCGCCGACCGCGCCGCTCCCAAGCGGGCAGGGGATCGCGGCCGACCTCATAGCGGTGCTGGTCGCCGTGACCGAGAGCGAGCCGCTGGTCCTGACGATCCAAGATGAACGAGCGTTGCCGTCAGGTCCGTTCGAACTCGCGCATCGTTCGCTGCAATCTGGCCTGCGCGCCTGGGTCGAGCGGCAAACGCGGCTGCCGCTCGGCTATGTCGAGCAGCTCTACACTTTCGCCGATCGGGATCGCGGCGGGGCCGAGCAACAGGTCATCTCGATCAGCTATCTTGGCCTGACCCGAGAGCAGCGGGCTGCCGGCGAATTCGTGGCGACGTGGCGCAGTTGGTATGTTTATTTTCCTTGGGAGGATCATCGCGTCGGCGCCCCCGCCATGATCGAGACCGTGATTTTGCCGCGGCTGAGGGCATGGGCCGAGGCGTTGCCTGCTTCGTCGCTGCGGCACGATCGTTGGCAGCGCGCGGCGATCACCTTCGGCTTCGATGGCCGGGCCTGGAACGAGGAACTCGTTCTGCAGCGTTACGAATTGCTCTATGAAGCTGGATTGATCGCCGAGGCCGAGCGCAATGGACCGCTAAGTCCGGCCCGATCCTTGGCGGCAAATGATTCCTCGCCAAGCATGGGCCGGGCGATGATTCTCGATCACCGCCGCATTCTGGCGACGGGGATCGCGCGGCTGCGCGCTAAGATCAAATATCATCCGGTGGTGTTCGAACTGATGCCGGAAACCTTTACGCTGCTGCAATTGCAGCGTTGCGTCGAAGCTCTGGCCGGGAGGCTGGTCCACAAGCAGAATTTCCGCCGCCTGATCGAACAACAGGAGCTTGTCGAGGAAACCGGGGAGACCAGTCAGGACACCGGCGGGCGTCCCGCGAAACTCTTCCGGTTTAGACGAGAGGTTTTCACCGAGCGCGCGATCGTCGGAACCAAGCTGCCCATTTCAAGGGCTTGACAAATCTTATGCTCAACACCAGCATATGTCTGCGTAATGCTCATATGGAGTATAAGACTATGGCGTCGCCCGTGGAATTATCGCGTTCGCTGCCGTCCCACGGGGACGTGCGCCACGCGGAAAATCTCTATGCGAAGGTCAGCCACGCGATCCCAGCGATCGAGTGGCCTATCTACGCGCAAGATATCGACGCCATCATGACGCTGAAGCGGACCCGGAACGCGGTGGTCCTTGCGCATAATTATCAGACGCCGGAGATTTTTCACTGCGTCGCCGATCTCGTTGGCGACAGCCTGGCGCTCGCGCGCGAAGCGATGACGGTCGACGCCGACGTCATTGTCCTCGCCGGCGTGCATTTCATGGCTGAGACAGCGAAATTGTTGAATCCCGGCAAGACCGTCCTCATCCCGGATCAAGGCGCTGGCTGTTCGCTCGCCGAATCGATCACGCCGGCCGACGTTCGGCGGCTGCGGCAGGCCTATCCCGGCGTTCCGATCGTCACCTACGTGAATACGTCGGCCGCGGTGAAGGCCGAGTCCGACATCTGCTGCACCTCCGGCAACGCCAAGGCCGTCATCGAATCCTTAGGGGTTCCACGCGTCATCATGCTGCCTGACGAATATCTCGCCCGCAATGTCGCCGCCGAGACGGGAGTCGAGGTGATCGCCTGGTCCGGTCATTGCGAAGTGCATGAGCTTTTCAGCGCCAATGAGGTCCGGGAATTGCGCGAGGATTATCCCGGCGTGATCGTTTTGGCGCATCCGGAATGTCCGCCTGAGGTCGTCGCGGAAGCCGATTTTTCTGGCTCCACCGCCGCCATGCTGTCCTATGTCGGCGACAATCGCCCGTCCCGCGTTGTGCTTTTGACCGAATGCTCGATGAGCGACAATGTCGCGATCCAGTATCCGGAGCTGGAATTCATCCGTCCCTGCAATCTCTGCCCTCATATGAAGAAGATCAGCCTGCGCAACATTCGGCGCGCGCTGGAGACGATGAGCGGCAAAGTGGAGATCGACCCCGCAATAGCCGCGCCGGCGCGCCGCGCCGTCGAGCGGATGCTCGCGGTCAAGTAAGGCGATCACGTCATTTTGGAGAGCCAAGCGATGGCGGAGTTTCGCGACGCGGCGGGGACTTGCATTGTCATAGGCGGAGGCCTTGCCGGCCTAACCGCCGCCTTGGCCATGGCGCCGGAGCCGGTGATTCTGCTCACCAAGGCGCCGCTCGGCTTTGAAGCCTCGAGCGTTCTCGCGCAAGGCGGGGTTGCCGCCAGTCTCGGGCCGGACGATGATTTTTCCTTGCATCTCGCCGATACTCTGGAGGCGGGCGACGGGTTTTGCGACGAGGCCGCCGCGCGGACGATTCTGGCTGCCGCGCCGGCCGCGATCGAAACGCTGATCCGCCTTGGCGCGCCCTTCGATCGCGACGGCAAGGGCAATCTTCTGCTTGGCCTCGAGGCGGCCCATTCGCGTCGCCGGATCGTCCATGCCGGGGGCGATAGCAGCGGACGCGAAATCATGCGGGCCTTGACCCGCCGCGTGCGCGAGACGCCCTCGATCACCGTCATCGAGGGGATCGCCGCGCGGCGATTGGTCGTGGACGATAACGCCATCACCGGCGTCATCGCCAATACGTCCTGCGGCCCGGTCCTGTTCGCCAGCAATCGCGTCGTCATCGCGACGGGGGGGATTGGCGGCCTGTTTCAATATGGCACCAATCCGGCTGGGTCTTTTGGCCAAGGGCTGGCGCTTGCTGCGAAGGCCGGCGCGGTCATGGCTGATCTGGAATTTGTTCAGTTCCATCCGACCGCGCTCGACAGCGAGTCGTTTCCGCTGAAACTGATCAGCGAAACGGTGCGTGGCGAAGGCGCGATTCTCATCGATGAAACCGGCCGCCGCTTCATGGCGGAGGCTCCAGGCGCGGAACTCGCCCCCCGCGATGTGGTCGCGCGGGCGGTGTGGCGGGAGATGGCGGCGGGACACCGGGTCTTTCTTGACGCGCGGGACTCTGTCGGCGCGGATTTCCCCCGCCGTTTTCCAGCGATCGCAGGTTTCTGTCAGGGCGCCGGGGTCGATCCCGTCACTCAGCCAATCCCGATCCGCCCAGCGGCGCATTATCACATGGGCGGCATCGCCGTCGATCTTGCCGGGCGCAGCTCGGTCGAAGGCCTATGGGCCTGCGGCGAGGCTGCTTGCACGGGTCTCCATGGCGCCAACCGCCTCGCCAGCAACTCCTTGCTCGAAGCGGCGGTCTGCGGCCGCTTTGTCGCCGAAAGCATTGCTGGGACAAGTCCGCCTCGACGGCGCAAGCCCAGCTTTGACGCGGCTCAGATCGTCGGCTCCGATCCGGCTCCGATCCGTCCGATTCTCACCGCCGCCGCCGGCGTTCTGCGCGAGAGCGATGGCTTGTCGCAAGCCGCGCAAGCGCTGCTTCCTCTGGCGCGCTCCGGCGGCGCGGCGAGCGATCCGGCGATCGTCGCCCTGATGATCGTAATCGCCGCTCTGCGCCGCCGCGAGAGCCGGGGCGCTCATGCGCGAACCGATTTTCCGGGACAGGATAGGAAGGCGCAAAGAACCACGCTGCGGCTTGAGGACGCGCTTATCGAGGCGCGTGAGCTCAGCTCGGCTATGGCCCTCTGAACCCGAAAGGCCGAGCCAATGCCGCCGCCTCAGCCGCTCCCGCGGATTATGCTCGAACCTCTGGTTCGCGCTGCTCTGCTTGAAGATTTGGGCCGGGCTGGGGATCTCACCACGGACGCGGTCGTCCCGCCCGGCGTCATGGCCAGGACCGCGCTGGTCGCGCGCCAGCCAGGGGTCATCGCCGGGCTCGATCTGGCGCGGCTCGCCTTTGAGCTTATCGATCCCGGGATTTCGATGCAGATCGAACGCCGGGACGGGGAGGAGGTCTCCCCTGGCGACGTCATTGCAACGATCAGCGGACCGGCCCGCGGGATTTTGACGGCGGAGCGGACCGCGCTTAATTTTCTCGGCCATTTGAGCGGCGTCGCCAGCGCGACGGCTTCCATTGTCGGCGCCGTGCGCGGCCATAAGGCCAAAATCGTCTGCACCCGGAAAACCACGCCGGGCCTGCGCGCCGTGGAAAAATACGCGGTCCGGGCGGGGGGAGGCGGCAATCATCGTTTCGGCCTCGACGACGCTGTGCTGATCAAGGACAATCACGTGGCGATTGCTGGCGGCGTCGCCGAGGCGCTGCGGCGCGCGCGGGCCGGGGTTGGCCATCTCGTCAAAATTGAGCTTGAGGTCGATACGCTGGAGCAGCTCGGCGTAGCGCTTGAACAAGGCGTCGACGCCGTGCTTCTCGACAATATGGGCCCCGACGCGCTCACTTCAGCTGTTGCGCTCGTCGCCGGCCGCGCCGTCACCGAAGCCTCGGGACGGATTACGCCTTCGACCGCTCCGGCAATCGCCGCGTCCGGGGTCGACCTGATCTCCGTCGGCTGGCTGACTCACAGCGCCGCCGTTCTTGATATAGGGCTCGATTTCCTATCCGTAGAATCTTGATCCGCTTGGTGGACCTTTTGCCGGCGCTCTATTCGCCGGTTCTTGGATTTTGGGGGTTGCCGGTCTGGTATCCGGATTCATCCGATCCGCTGTAAAACGCGCCAGGATCCCACATCCGATAGACGGAGCGGCCCTCATAAAGAGGGGTGGGAACGCCGGCGTCGCCGGGGAGCGCATAAAAGACCACCGGCGGCTGCATGGGCGGGTAGGGGGCGGATGTCTGGCCAAACACCAACCCGACAAAGCCGCAAATAAAAGCGGCGCTAAGAGAGGCAATTTCCGCAAGCTTGAACATTTTTGCTCTCCAAAGACAAATGAGGGTTTCCATTGTCATCCCCTTCTTGGCCTCTGCAAAACAACGATCTCAGCTGGTGAAATGTTCCCCTATTTTGCAAATTTGTAATAATAATGACATTATATAGATACGATAGACTAAATAAATCTATTTTCGGTGCGATCATCTTGCACGAAAGAACCGTCCAATCAGGTAATCGAGCGAGAAAACGCCGGGTCCGCGAGCGATAACGACAAGAAAGCAGGTCGCCCAAACGCCATGGGTCGGCCACGCGTCCGGATAGACGAAAATTTCGATCACGGCTGTCATTCCCAGGAGCGCCAGCGCGGCGAAACGGCTGGCGAGGCCGATGACGAGCAAAATTGGAAAGAAATGCTCGCTGAAGGCGGCGAGCCTTGCTGCGACCGCCGGGTCGATAAGGGGCAGGGCGTATTCGTCGCGAAACAAGGCGATGGCGTTGTCGCTCAAATGCCAGCCCTCGACCTTGGTCTGGCCGGACATCCAGAACACGCCGGCGGGAAAAATCCGCGCCGCGAGCGAAATCAAGGACTGCGGAATCCGGTCCAGGAGACCAATGAAAGAGCAGATCGCGCGAACTGGCCAGGAGGCCGAGTCCGAATGGGTCGCTGGCGCATGCGTCATGGCTTAAGAATCCTCCAATGCCTCGTTGATCACAGCAATCGCTAAACCGCCGCCAAGCAGCGCGGCGAGATTGATCGTTAGGTCGAATTCCGGGCTGCTGGCCAGCGCTGCTTCCGCCGCCGCGCCGAGCGGCTGTCCCGCGCCGAGGGCTTGCAGAAAGGTTCTGGCGCCGGCGGGCATGCGCCGCACCTCGACATCAAGCATCGGCCGGGAGATCAGCGCGTCTTCGCCGCGCCAATCGGTCAGTTCGGCGAATTCTGATTCGCCCCCGTTCATCGCCCAGATCGCCACCACTGGAAAGGCCGAAGCGACGATCTCGACGGAAGGGTGCAAAACGAAGCGCAGGCCGGCCAAGGCCTCCGGTTCTACGCCGGCGAGCGCGGCGGGCTCCAGCGGGCGCGCGTCGGCGGCGTGATAGGCGCGGGTGCGGGCCGCTTCCAGTCGCGCGACGTCGGCGAGATAAGGCAGTTCCGCCGCCGGCTCGAATGTCGCTAAAAAATCGGGAAACGCATCGCCATAGGTCATCATCAAGGGCGAATGCGGCGGGTGGGCGCTGGCGAAGATGCGCGCCGAGGCGGTAAAAAAATCCGCGCCGACGATTCGCTTTGTCGCCGGAAAGCGCGCTTCCAAAGCGCCGATCAGGCCGACCATGACATTGTTGCGATAGACCGCGAAGCGTTTCTGCGGGCGAAGCGAAGTGTGGGCGATGACGCCGCCAGGCAAAGGCAAGTCGGGATCGCGCAGCGCTCGGGCGAATTCGCCTTCGAGAGTGGGTGAACGCGTTGGCATCGGCGAGCGCTCCGCTATTGTCGTTATGGCTGCTTGCTTGGCGCGGCTCACGCCGCCGATCGCGCGCGCAAGGCGCCCGCGCGGTCGAGGCGGCCTTGCGCGACGAGCGCCTGACCGCGCAGCGCCGGCCAGTCGGGCGCGTCATTGTCCCATTCGATCAAGGTTGGCAGCGGCCCGGCGCGCGCGACGACGTCGTCGAACAGGGCGAGGACATCATCGATGACCGGCGATCCATGCGCGTCGATGCAAAGCGGCGCGCCTGCGTCGTCAACGGTCTCGAAATGTCCGGCAAGATGAATTTCACCGACCAAATCCAGCGGAAAATCGGCGATGTAGGCGCTTGCGTCAAAGCCATGATTGCGGGCCGAGACGAAGACGTTGTTGACGTCGAGCAGCAGGCCGCAGCCTGTCGCGCGCGCGATCTCTCGAAGGAAGGCGGTCTCTGCGATTTCGCTCTGCGCGAAGCGCACATAGGTCGCCGGATTTTCGAGCAGCATGCGGCGCCCGAGCGCGTTCTGCGCTTCATCGACATGGGCGATGATCGAGGCGAGGCTCGCTTGCGTATAGGGCAGCGGCAGGAGATCGTTGAAAAAGATCCCGCCATGAGAAGACCAGGCAAGATGCTCGGAAAAGCTTTCGGGTTGATAGCGATCGCAAAGCTGCCTCAGCCGCGCGAGGTGATCGCGATCGAGCGGTTCCGACGAGCCGATGGACAGCGCGACGCCATGGATCGACAGCGCGTAATGTTCGCGCAGGAATCCAAGCTGGGCATGTGGCGTCCCGCCCGCGCCCATGTAGTTTTCGGCATGGACCTCGAAGAAACCGAGGGGTTGGCGCGCTGCGGCGATCGCCGCGAAATGCTGTGGCTTGAAGCCGACGCCGGCGCTGGCAGGAAGCATCGATGGAAAACGCATGGATGTCGCCCTTTGCACTCAAATCCTGATCGCAGCCTTGCTCGTTGGGAAGCCGCGACCGCACTAAAAAAGGGCGCGAGGAAGACCCGCGCCCCTCTGTGGACTCAGGACTTGATCGGCTTCAACGATCCCACGCCATGCGGAGTCTTGATGGTTTCGCAGGTGCCCTTGGGGACGAATTTCCAGATCGAGCCGTCGTAATCGACCTTGGACGAGCCCGCGCAACTGGTGCCGCCGCCCGCCGCGCAATCGTTCTGGCCCTTGAGCGAGACGCCGTAGCATTTCTCCTTGCCCGCCGGTTCGTCGCCCATGGCGGCGGAAGCGGGCGTCGCGAGAAGCGTGAGCGCGGCGGCGAATGCGCCCGCGAGGCTGACGGCGGTGATCTCGGTCTTGGTGCTCATGGCAGATTCCTTTGTTCAAGAAATATTGTTTCGCCGCACGGGAGGAAAAATCCCGCTTATGTCCCGCCCGTGGGGAACGGGAGGCATCTTTTCTACGCTTTTTTCTGCATTCATTCGAGAGGCGGCGCCAAGCATCGGCGCCGATTCTTTTGTGACAGGCGAGTGCAAGCGGTCGCCGGGCCGACCGCATCAGCGGCGCGCTCGGCGCAAAGCCGAATGTTCAGGAACTGCTTAAGCTGCCTTGGCCTTCCGGCGTGGTGATGGATTCGCATGTCCCTTTGGCGACATATTTCCACCTATTGCGCTGATAATCGGCCTTGGAGGTTCCAGCGCAGGTCGTGCCCGCGCCGGCCGCGCAATCATTCTGGCCTTTCATGGCGACCCCATAGCACTTATCCATGGACGGCCGTGGCGCCACAGGGCCAGCCGAGGCGTTGGTCGCAACAAGGGCAAGCGCGGTCGCGAGCGCGCCGGCGAGGGAAGCGGCGGTCAATTGCGTTTTGGTTGTCATGACTTGTTCCTTTTTTCAGAGGCGTTTACGAGGATGCGGCAAAGCCGGTTGGGTTCGGGGGAGAGGCGAAAGCTGCATCGGTCCCACGCAGTCTTCTTCGTGGCGTCTCCATCCGGCGTTACCCGGCGGCGCCATTTTTTTGATGACAAAGATGTGATGGCGCTGCGCGTAACGCGGTGGCCGGATCGGCCGAATTAGAGCGAATGGAGCGCTTGTGCGCGTCGATGTCCGCGAGAAGGAATGGGCTGTGCTGATGCGCGCCGGCAATGCCGGAGACGCTGGGTCCTATCAGCAATTGTTGCGGCAACTTTCTCCGGTGCTGCGTGCGCTCGCTCGGCGTGGGCTTGTGCGCGCCGGCATGGCTGACGCCGACGCCGAGGACGTCGTTCAGGAGACGCTATTGGCCATCCATCTCAAACGTCAGACCTGGGACGCGGACGCGCCGATCGGTCCATGGCTCTTCGCCATCGCGCGCCATAAGCTCATCGACGCCTTGCGCCGGCGCGGCCGCCGCATCGACCTTCCGATCGACGATTTCGCCGAGATTTTGTCATCCGGCGAGAACGAGCCGAGTTCGGTCGCCGCCGACGTCAATCGTCATCTTGGATGCCTGCCGGCCGGACAGCGCAGTGTCGTGCAGGTCATCGCCGTCGACGGCGCTTCGATCGACGAGGCGGCCTCGCGGCTGTCGCTGAGCAAAGGGGCGGTTCGGGTCGCCCTTCATCGCGGCCTCGCGGCGCTCGCCGCCAAATTCAGAGAGACCGAGGCATGAAGACCGGCGACCTCATCCGGGCCCTTGCGGCCGATAGCGAGATTCGTCTGCGGCCGCCAGGGCAGGCGCTGGTCTTGGCCTTGATTCCGGGCGTCGCGATCGCGCTTGGATTGTTCGTCGCCGTCTTCGGGCTGAGGCCCCAAATCGTCGCCTTGCTCGGCGAGCCGAGGCTGCTGTTCAAGCTCTGCCTCGCGGCGGTGCTGATCGGATTGTCGGGCGCGCTGGTCTTGCGCCTGGTCCGGCCGGGCGCGGATGTGCGCTCCGCAGCCCTCCTGCTCGCCGTCGCGCCGGCCTTGCTGGCAGCGGCCTGTCTGGCGGAGATATTCGCGGTTCCCTCGAACGAGTGGGGCCAGAGACTCTTGGGCGCCAATGCGCTGTTCTGCTTGAAGAGCATCCCGTTCTTAAGCGCCGCGCCGCTTGTCGCCATCGTCCTGGCTCTCCGCAATGGAGCGCCCGAGCATCCGGCGCTTGCGGGCGCCGGCGCGGGCCTCTTCGCCGGAGCGATCGGCGCCGCCTTTTACGCCGCGCATTGCCCGGATGATTCGCCGCTTTTCGTGGCGGCCTGGTATACGCTCGCCATCGCCATCGTCACCGTCATAGGCGCCGTTGCGGGAGCGCGCCTGCTGCGCTGGTGAATGAAGTCACTGGCGCTTCAAGCCCTGTTCCAGCAGGCCTTCCCAGCGCAAATCCTTGCGGAGGATTTTCCCGACATTCGACTTCGGCAGTTCGTCGCGGAAGACAACGGTTTTCGGCACCTTATAGGCGGCCAACTCGCTCTTCAAAAACGCGCGGACGGCCTCGGCGCGAAGCGCCGGATCGCTGCGCACGATAAAGGCCTTGACCGCTTCCCCGCTCGCTTCGTCGGGCGCGCCGACCACCGCGCATTCCTTCACCCCCGGCAGCTTGGCCAGCACGGCTTCGACTTCATTGGGATAGACATTGAAGCCGGAGACGAGAATCATGTCCTTGCGTCGGTCGACGATGGTGAAATAGCCCTCGCTATCCATTGTCGCTATGTCGCCGGTGAAAAGCCATCCGCCTCGAAGCGCATTCTTGGTTTCCTCCGGCTGCTTCCAATAGCCCGCCATGATCTGCGGCCCGCGCGCGATCAGCTCTCCAGGCTCGCCGACCGGGACCTCGCGCCCCTGGTCATCGACGCATTTCAGCTCGGTCGAAGGAAGCGGCACGCCGATCGCGCCAAGCTTCGCGCGTCCGGTCGGATTGAAGGTCAGGACCGGCGAGGCTTCGGTCAGGCCATAGCCCTCGATCACTGGCGTTCCGGTGACCTCGCGCCAGCGCCGCGCCACGGCTTCGTGCAGAGCCATGCCTCCGGCGACCGATTCGCGCAGGCTGCGCGGGGGATGGGCGCAAAACCAGGCCTCGTGCAGAAGGCCGTTGAACAAGGTGTTTACGCCGGTGATGAAGGTGACCTCGGATTTCGCGAAGGCCTTGCGGAGATTGCTGAGCGGCCTTGGATTGGGGATGAGAATATTATGCGCGCCCCGATAAAAGAACCCGAGGAAATTCACCGTGAAGGCAAAGCAGTGGTAGAGCGGCAGCACGGTCAGAAGATGATCGGCTTGGCTGATGTCGGAGCCGGTGAAGCTCAGGAATTGCTCCACGTTCATGATCAGATTGGCGTGGGTCAGCATGGCCCCCTTGCTGACGCCGGTGGTGCCGCCGGTATATTGCAGGCAGGCTGTATCGGAAGGCGTCGCCATCCGCGTGTAAGCCGCGATATCGGCGCCCGATTTGATCCGGGCGGCGCCACAGGCGAGCGCATCAGAAAAGCCGACAGAGGAAAAATTGGGAGGCGGTATCTGCCTTTTCACATATTTCTGTACGAAGCCGATCAGGTGGCGCTGCACCATTGGAAAGAGGCTTGCTGCCTGCGCCAGAACCACATGCCGGATGGGCGCTTCCGCCAGCGCCGCGCCGAGCTTGTCGGCGAACATGTCGATGCCGACGATCGCGCCTGGCTCGGCATCCGCGAAGAGATGGGCCATTTCGGCGGCGGTATAGAGCGGGTTGACATTGACCAGGATACAGCCCGCTTTGAAGATGCCGAAGGCGACGACCGGATAGGCGAGCCCGTTTGGAATCTGCACCGCCACCCGCGTCCCCGCCTCGAGGCCGAGGCATTCGCGAAGGTAAGCGGCGAAAGCATCCGAAAGCCGATCGACTTCAGTAAAGCTCAAGCTCGCCGCCATTCCATTGGGCATGATCGTGGTGAACGCCTTGGCTTTGCCGCGCCGAGCGGCGAGATCCCGCGCGACGTCCCCCAGCAAGCGGTAGGTCGGCGTCCCGATCCGCGCCGGGACATGCGCTGGGTAGGAGGCGAGCCAGGGCAAATCGGAGCCATGGGTCTCACCGGCATTCGCGGCCTCGTTGCTCATCGGCGTTTCCTAGGTTCGCTTCTTACGTGATTAGCAATATTTAGAAGCTGGCGAGGCGCTTGCTCCGCCAGCTTCTATGATATACGGGCATAGTCCCTTGAAAGGTTCGGAGCTGGTGACATTTGGCTGACCAAAAGAAAATAAATTGGGTCCATTTCTCGACCCTCCTCGCGGTCGCCATTCTGGTCGGCACTGAAATGGTCGGAGCCTCCTGGGCGGCCGGTTGGGCGCTTGGCGGCCTTTTGCAGCTCGATCCTTTGGTCAGCCGCGCCATTGAGGCGGGCTTCGCCTTATGCGGCTTCGTTCTCCTTTATTATTTCATGCGCACCGCCATCAAGAACGAACCCATCCGCGACTAAAGATCCAGCCGCGCGCCGCGTTTTCGCGCCTTGGCGCGGAGCTGGGGCTGCGCGGCGGGGCCTGCCGCCAATTCGCCGCCGGTCGTCCATCCGGCAGCTAAGCCGCCAGACGTGAAGGAATCAGGATGAGCAGAGCCTTTGACCGCAGATCGGTGTTGAAGGCGGCCGTGGCGACAGGGCTTCTTGGACCGCAGGCGCGCCTGGCCGTCGCGGCGGATGGGCTGAAGCTTGGGCCGGCCAAGCCCTTTTCCTTCGACATCCTCAAGGCGACCGCTCGACGCATGGCCGGCGAGGCCTATGTCGGCCCGGCGCGGCCAGCGCCCGAGATCGTCGGCAAGATCGATTATGAGGCCTGGGGCAAGATCAAATTTGACATCGACCACGCCCTTTTTGCGCAGGGACCCGGCCGGTTTCCGGTGAGCTTTTTTCATCTCGGCATGTTTTTCCAAAAAGCGGTCGAAATGAATGTGGTCGATGCGGGCGCCGCGCGCGAGATCATCTACGATCAAAGCTATTTCGACATGCCGGCCGATTCGATCGCGAAAAAACTGCCGCAGGGCGCGGGGTTCGCCGGCATGCGCATCCAGGAGCCAAAGAGCGGCCCGCTCGATTGGCGCAAGAACGATTGGGTGGCTTTTCTCGGCGCGGCTTATTTCCGCGCGATTGGCGAATTGCGTCAATATGGCCTTTCCGCTCGCGCCGTGGCGCTCGATGTCGCGGTCGCCGGCAAGTCGGAGGAATTTCCCGACTTCACCAAATTCTACGTCGATCGGAACGAAACCGACAATTCGCTGACTGTTTACGCCTTGCTGGAAGGTCCTTCCATCGTCGGCGCCTGCCGATTCGTGCTGACCCGCGGCAAGGGCGTCACGATGGACATCGACCAGACGCTCTTCCTTCGCGCCCCGATCGCGCGCTTTGGCCTTGCGCCCTTGACCTCGATGTACTGGTTCTCGGAGGCCAAAAAGGACTCCGGCGTCGACTGGCGGCCCGAAGTCCATGATTCCGACGGGCTGGCGCTATGGACGGGGGCGGGGGAGAGATTGTGGCGCCCGCTCAACAATCCGCCGCGAATCATGGCCTCGTCCTTCACCGATGAAAATCCGCGCGGATTTGGATTGTTGCAACGCGACCGCAATTTCGATCACTATCAAGATGGGGTCTATTACGATCGCCGTCCTTCGCTTTGGGTCGAGCCCTTGGGCCATTGGGGCAGGGGCTCGGTCCAATTGATCGAGATCCCGACCGACGACGAAATCCACGACAATATCGTCGCGATGTGGGTGCCTGAAAAGCCTGCGACGGCGGGATCGGAGGTCAGCCTTTCCTATCGCCTCTATTGGCGCGCCGACGAGCCCTTTCCGACCGATCTCGCGCGCTGCGTCGCGACCCGATTGGGCAATGGCGGCCAGCCCGGCCAGCCGCGCCCCAGGGGCGTGCGCAAATTCATGGTTGAATTCCAGGGGCCGCCACTCGAGGGCCTGCCCTTTGGGGTCAAGCCGGAGGCGGTGCTCTGGGCTTCGCGCGGAAGCTTTTCTTATGTCTTCACCGAGGCCGTCCCCGACGATGTGCCGGGCCATTGGCGGGCGCAATTCGATTTCACAGTGGACGGAGGCGCCGACCCGGTCGAGATGCGGCTATTTTTGCGTTCCGGCGAAAAGGTCCTGAGCGAAACCTGGCTGTTTCAGTATCACCCCTTTTGAGGATGCGGCCAAAAATGACCTGCGCTCGCAAAATTAACGGCGCAGACCTTAAGGGTGATAGGGGCGGGTGGATTTGCCGATATGGATGCGCTGCCTGAATTGCCGCCAAATGCTTTCGAGAAGTCGGACGCCGCCGCCGATGACCTGTTCTATGCCGCGCCGCGTTTCGTCACCCATATCGACGGCCCCGCGATCGCGGCGGTGACCGCGCTTTACCGCGAGTTGTTTCCGCCAGGCGGCGTCATTCTCGATCTGATGTCGAGCTGGATCAGCCATCTGCCGCGCGACGCAGCTTACGGCGAAGTCATCGGGCATGGCATGAATGCGGCCGAGCTTTCTGCCAATTCGCAGCTGTCGCGCTTTTTCGTGCAGAATCTGAACGAGAATCCCGCGCTGCCACTTGGCCCGGACAGCGTCGACGCCGCCGCGATTTGCGTCTCGGTGCAATATCTGCAAAGTCCCATTTCTGTCTTGCGGGAACTCGCGCGGGTCTTGAAGGCCGACTGCCCCGTCGCGATCACCTTCTCGAACCGATGCTTTCCGACCAAGGCCGTCGCGATCTGGCAGGCGCTGGAGGATGAGGCGCATGCAAAGCTCGTCGGGCTCTATCTGGAGCGGGCGGGATTTGCGGCTGTCGAGACGCGGACGCTCGCGCCGCCCGGCAAAGGCTTCGACCCGCTTTGGGCCGTCATCGGAAGGGCGCGGAAATGAACCCGGTCCAAGGCGCCGTCGCATGACGGTCGCTTCGCTTGCTTAAGTTTAAGAGATCGCCGCCAGTCCAGACGCCCGCCCCGAGGTTCGATGCTCACCTTTCACAACACCGCCGCAAAGGGCGACATCAAGGTTGCGCTCGACGCCAAGACGCTGCCGCCCGAGGTCAATTGGATCGATGCTTTTCGACCCGATCCGCTGGAAATAGACTTTATCCGACGCGTTCTGGGGGTCGAGGTCCCGACTTTCGACAAACTCTCCGAAATCGAAACGTCGAGCCGGCTGTACAGCGCCGCTGATCGCCTTTATTTGACGATTCCGATGGTTTACTATAGCGCCACGGGTCAGGCGCAGACGACGCCGTTCGGATTTGTCCTCGGCCAGGAAAATGTCCTGACCATCCGCTTCAAGCCGATCAAGGCCTGCGACCATCTCCATTTCGACGCCCCGAATGGCGACCGACGGTTTACTGGCGGTCCGGGCGCCCTCATCGCCCTTCTGGGTGTGTTTATCGACCATGTCGCCGATGATTTGGAAAGGATCAACGCCGATCTCGATATTGTGTCCCATATGATTTTTGGCGGCGCCGAAGGCCGGCTAAGCGGCGAGGCCCGTGAGGACAGCGGCGATCTGCGAAAGGTGCTGCGCAAGATTGGGCGGATCGGCGAATTTACTTCGAAGATCAACGAGGTGCTCCTCGGCATGTCGCGGCTCATTCCCTATGTCATGAGCGATGCGGCGGATTTCCTTACGGCGGATAGCCGCGCCAAGCTCAAGAATCTCAATCGCGACGTCGCCTCCCTCAACGATTACGAGCAAAATCAGACCGACAAGATCCAGTTTTTACTTGATGCGACCTTGGGACTGACCAATATTGACCAGAACAATATTTTCAAACTTCTGACGATCGTCTCCGTGGTCGGAATTCCGCCCACCCTCGTCGCCAGCATGTATGGCATGAACTTCAAGTATATGCCCGAATTGGACTGGACCTATGGCTATGCTTATGCGCTGGTCCTGATCGCGATCAGCGCGATCATTCCACTCGTTTGGTTCAAATGGCGCGGCTGGTGGTGAGCCTCGCTGCAGCGCCTCTGTGCGGCCGGCGATGACCGAGGAGGAGCTGAACGCCCGGCTACTCTACCGCGACGGCCTGATGCTGGTCCTCGACAAGCCGGCGGGGATAGCGGTTCATCGCGGTCCGAAAGGGGGCGAAAACCTCGAAGCCTTGTTTCATGCGCTGCGATTCGGCCTGCCGCGGAGCCCCGCCTTGGCGCATCGGCTCGATCGCGACACGTCGGGCTGCCTCGTGCTCGGGCGCCACCATAAAGCGCTGGAAAAACTTGGACTTTTGTTCAAGCAAGGCAAAATCAAGAAAACCTATTGGGCCATCGTCGAAGGCGGACCCGCGGCTGATGAAGGCCTGATCGATCTGCCGCTTGGGCGTCTCGACGAGACCCGCGGCTGGTGGATGAAGGTCGATCCGGCCGGCCTGCCGGCGCAGACGGAATGGCGGCTTCTCGGGCGCTCGGAGGGCCGCGCCTTTCTGGCGCTGACGCCTCTGACTGGGCGCACGCATCAGTTGCGGGTTCATTGCGCCGCGCTGGGCTGGCCGATTCTCGGCGATCCGATCTATGGGGCCGGGCGGGGCGGGGCCATCGCTTTGCAATTGCACGCCCGCGCCATCGTGATTCCCCTTTACAAGAACAAAGAACCCGTCGGCGTCGAGGCCCCGGCGCCGGCGCATATGCGCGAGGCGCTCGCGGCCTGCGGATTGTCCCTTCCAGAGGCTGCGCCTCCGTCTCAATTCTGAGGCTCCTCCTCCATCTCAATCTTGAGGCTCCGCCTCAGTGCTCTTCTTGGCGTTTCCTGAAGCATTGCCTCAATGTCCCACATACTCATGTACGGCGGCTTCGACGGCGGCCTTATCCTGCGCCGAGAGATTGGCGAGTTCGCTGTCGAGCCAGCTGTCCTTGAGCCCGGCGGCTCTTGCGAGAAGGTGCCATTTCATCGCCTCGACCATGTTTTTTGGCAGGCCGCGCCCGGTGGCGAGGACGCGCGCGGCGCGGTTTTGGGCCACTGGATTGTCGCGCACCGCGGCCTTGAGAAACAGCTTGGCGGCCGCCGCCTCGTTTTTTTCGACTCCGGTCCCGTTGAACAGCATGATTGCGTATTCGACTTGCGCGGGAAGGTAATTGTCCTTTGCGGCGCGGCCGATCCATTCAGCCGCGCGGGCGATGTTTTTTTCAACTCCTGTTCCATCTCTAAAGAGCAGGCCCAAGGCATAGGCGGCGTCGGGATCGCCAAGCTCGGCCGCCTGCTGAAACAGCCGCGCCGCCTTGGCGTAGTCGGAGCCGGCCCCCTTATTTTCAATCGCCAGAATGCCAAGATTATACAGCGCGCCGGGATGGCCTTGCGACGCGGCCTTTTCGAAAAGCGCGGCGGCGCCGGCGCGATCTTGCGTTGCGCCTTCGCCTTTCAGTTTCGCCATCGCCAGCGCGAAAGTTCCCTGCCGGTCGCCGCGATCGCTTGCGAGCTTGTACCAGCGCGCCGCTTCGACGGGATCGCGCCGGACGCTCAGGCCCTGCGCGTAAAGCTCGCCAAGGAGGGTCATCGCCGGCCCGTCGTTGGGATCGGCCTCGATCCGGGTCATCGCCTCGCGCATGGCGGTTGTATAATAGCCGCGCTGGTAGGCCGCGTAAGCCAGATCCGGGGCTCCGCCAAGCCGCGCGGGAACCGCCAGTTCGCGCGCCGCCGCCATCTCTCCCAGGAGAACGCCAGCGCCAAGAAGCATGGCTGTGGCGCCAAGCCGGATTGCATTGGCAAGCCAACATAATCTCATGGGAATCTCTTACTCGGCTGGTTCACGGGTCGCCGCCAGGATCGCATAGGCCTCGCTCAAAGCGGCGGCGGCGCCGCTCGGATGGGCGAAGACCGCGTCGCCGAGCGCGATAAAGTCGGCGCCGGCGCGAACGAGATCGCCGATGCCGGCGAAATCATGAGCGTAGCCGATGCAGGGGAGGTTGAAGATTTCCGCCCACCACGCGACGCGCTCGACAATGCTGGCATGCGGTTCAGCGCAGCCGGGACCGCCAAACATCAAATAATCGACCCCAGCTTCGCCGGCCATCATGGCGGCGTCGCGGGTGGTCAATCCGCCTGCTCCGACGATATGGCCGGGGTGCAGGGCGCTCAAGGCCGCTTTCAGCTCTTCCCCGGTCGACTCGATGTGGACGCCATCAGCATCGGCGCTGATCGCCAGGCGTGAGTCATTGGCGAGAAGGCAGGCAACGCCGCGCGACTGCGCCAAAGGAGCGAGGCCGCCAATGATTTTCGCCCTATCGTCATCGTCGTTGGCCTCGGTGCGCAACAGAATGCAGGCCACGTCGCAGACCTCGAGCGTTGCGTCGAGCACCGGCGAGAAAGCCGCCCAATCGGAAATGGGCGGCGTGATCAGATAGAGGCGGGGAATATCCGTCGACATTGTGCGAAGCAACTCTGGCTGGGATGTCATGTAGCTCCTTGTTAGTTCATTTTCCACCGCAATGGGAAACGCACTGACCTAAACCGCGATGTCCAGAGCGATTTTTCATTGGACGGCCTCATCGGGCGATCGAAAAATCCGCCGACAGGGCCGCTTAAGCATGATCTTGACGCTATGCCGGCCTTCGCGGGCGCTGCAAAAGCATCTGCGCGCTTTGCAGGAAAATGCCGGCCCAATTGGCGAAAGAGGGACTTGTCGACGCTCGCGGGCGGGCCCTTGCGGGGTAAGCGCATCGCGGCGGGTCGCTTGTCCCAGTTTTGCATCCGTGCTACCCGCACTCGCGGGAGATTTGCAATGACAAATGGTAATGGAAGCGGAACTCAAACGGATGTGGCGCCCGCGATCAATGCGATGGTGCAATATACCAAGGATTTTTCATTCGAGAATCCGAATGCGCCACGCTCGCTGGGGCCGAGAGATAATGCCCCAAGTATTGCGATTCAGGTCAATGTGAATGCGCGCCAGGTCGCTGAAACCGACTTCGAGGTGAACATCCTGCTCGAAGGATCGGCGACCGCAGAAGCCGAGCTTTTGTTCAAATTCGAGCTCGATTACGCCGGCCTTTTTCGCTTGGTCAATATTTCCCCCAACGATATGCATCCGATCGTCATGATCGAATGTCCGCGGCTCTTGTTTCCTTTCGCCCGTCAGATCGTTGCCGATGCGGTTCGCGGAGGGGGCTTTCCGCCGCTTTATATCGATCCGATCGACTTTGCAGCGCTTTATCGAAAGCGCCTCGATGAAGTTGCGGCGGCCGCGCCGGCGCCGGTGGCCTGAGCTTTTGCAGAGAGCATGATCCCAAAAAGTTGCAGACTTTTTGGATGAGATCATGCGTCGAAACGAAGCGGTCCAGAGCATGATCCCCAAAAGTTGCGGACTTTTTGGATGAGATCATGCGTTACAGAGAACATGATCCCAAAAGGCGCCGGCTTTTTGGGATCTTTCAGTTTCTCGCATTTTTGCCCGGACCAAAGCGGAGCAGACTGGTCCCATGCGCCTTCAGCCAAGCTTCGGCGGTTTCGATCTCGGCGGAGAGTTGCGCGACCACCCCCCAAAAGGCGGCGGAATGATTCATATGCACGAGATGAGCGACCTCGTGAGCGGCGAGATAGTCGAGGACGAAATGCGGCGCCATAATCAAGCGCCAAGAAAAATTGAGCGCGCCCGAGGCTGAGCATGATCCCCACCGGCTGGTCGTGTCCCGCAAGGTGATTTTGCAGGGGCGGACCCCGAGCCGAGTTGTGTGGCGGGCGACTGCGGCCTCAAGGTCGCGCCTAGCCTCCCGGATCAGAAAATCCTGCACCCGGCGCGGGACGAAGGAGGCTTCCGCTTCGACCCACATCAAGGGGATCGCCTCATCCGCCAAGTCTTGCGGCGCGGCTTCGATCCAGACGCTCCCGCGCAGCGCCGGGCGATGCGCTATTCTGTGGACAACTCCGCGCAAGGGCACCAATTCCCCGGGCTTGAAGCGCATCTTTTCCGGCAGCCGCCGCAGCCGCGCCCCTATCCAGGCTGCGTGCCGTTCGGCGAATGATTTCGCCTCGTTGAGGCTGCCGCGCGCCGGGATGGTCAAGACGACATCATGGGCGGCGGCGCGCACGCGCAAGGTAAAACGCCGGGCGGCGGCGGTGCGCTTCAAATTGATCCGGTAGGTCTCCCCCGCGTGGGAGACCTCGAAAGAGGTGATTTCGGAAACGCGCGGCGCGTTTCTTTGCAAGGGGCGCTGCATGGAAGGCAGCTTAGCTTGACCGAATGCGAGTCGCCACCGCGCCGAACTATTTTTTCAGGCGCTTCCCACGACGGTCAAGGTTCTGCCCGCCGCCTTGTTCGAGGCGTGGAACGCCCGGATCCGGGGCACCACCTGATTGCGGAAGCGCGAGCCGTTGAACACGCCGTAATGGCCGACCTTTTCCTGCAGATAATCCGCCTTCATCGACTGCGGAAGATTGCGGCAAAGATCATGGGCGGCGAAGGTCTGGCCGAAGCCGGAAATGTCGTCGTTCTCGCCCTCGATCGTCAAAAGCGCGACGCGGCGGATGGCGGCGAGATCGATCTTCTCGCCTCGATGCATCATTTCGCCTTTTGGCAACGCATGCCGGACAAAGACGGCATCGACGGTCTGGAGGTAGAATTCGGCGGTCAGATCCATGACCGACAAATACTCGTCATAGAAATCGCGATGTTTTTCAGCCGAGTCGCCGTCGCCCTCGACGAGATGGTTGAAGAGATCGATATGCGCCGAAAGATGGCGATCGATGTTCATCGCCATGAAGCCGGCAAGCTGTAGAAAGCCGGGATAGACGCTGCGGCCGGCCCCGCGGTAGCCAAAAGGCACGCTCTTGATGCAATTTTTCTCAAACCAGGCGCTTCCGCGCTCTTGCGCCAGGAGATTGACCTTGGTCGGGCTGCGCCGGGTGTCGATCGGACCGCCCATCAATGTCATCGAAGCGGGAACATGGGGGTTGCCCTCGGCCTCCATCCGGGCAATCGCGGCGATCAGCGGCACCGCCGGCTGGCAGACGCCAAGCGTGTGCAATGCGACGCCATCTTGCTCCTTGCTCAGGGTTTCGCAAATCGAGATGATGTAGTCGATATAGTCGTCGAGGTCGAAGCGGCCAATTGAAACCGGAATCGTCCTAGCGTCGATCCAGTCGGTAATGTAAACATCGTAGAAAGGCAGAAAAGCTTCCACCGTGCCGCGCAGAAGCGTCGCGTGATGGCCGGACATCGGCGCGACGATCAGAAGCTTTTGCTGCGGCGGCAAGCTGTCATCTTCGAACTGTCTTTCAAAACGGCGAAGTTTGCAGAAGGGGCGCTCCCAAACAACCTTTTCGACGACCGGCGCGGCTCTTCCGGCGACAGTCGTGCGGGCGAGGCCGAAAGCGGGCTTGCCGTAACGCCGGGTCATTCTTTCGAAAAGCTCCGCCGAGGCCGCCAGATTGCGGCCGACCGGAGTGTAGGAAAAGGGATTGGCGGGGCTCGACAACCACGTCCGCGCGAAATCCGACGCGACCCGCGCTGGCGCGAAAACAAGATGGGCCATTTCGTGCATTTCATAGGAAATTGGCATTTTAGCTCTCATCGCCAGCGAACCGGCCAACGCGAATTCCTTCGACAACGTTGCTGCTCGCCACTCCGACGCTCCGCCACGGGCGGGGGCCGACAGGGCGATGCTTACGCTCGCATATTTGTTACGTATCCGTAACACGTAAAGAACGATCTTACCAAAACTAATGTATGCGGAGGCAAAAAGATCCAATTACTGCAAGCAATTCGATTGACGATTAAATACATGTGATCATTTTACGACAATAGCCAGCTCGCGCCGCCTCAATCGAGAGCGCGGCGGCGCGCGAGGCGCCAAATATGAGAGCATTTGAGCGGAAGCGCGAATGTCAGACAATATGATTTAATTATATGTAATAAATGCTGACAGAATGCTGCGCAAAAGGGACCAAACATGCGTTGCGTTCAAACGAAAACAACAGGGCGAAACAGAATTGCCGGCCTCAGGGCTGGCCAGCCGGTGTAAGCGATGACGATGGCCGATCTAATGGACATTGACCTTGGCCGCCGGTCGCGGAGGCTGCGCGTCGATACGCTCGTGAAGTTGCGATGGCTCGCGCTTCTTGGGCAGGCGATCGCGCTGTTCGTGACCAATTTTGTGCTGCATTTTGCCGTTCCGCTCGGCCCCTGCCTTCTAGTCATCGCCATTTCCGCTTGGTTGAACATCGGCTTGCGGCTGCGTTTTGGCCGCATCGACCGGCTTGAGGACCTGCCGGCTTCAGCCATGCTCGGCTATGACATCTTGCAGCTTACGGCGCTTCTCTATCTGACTGGAGGCATCGAAAATCCGTTTTCGATGCTGTTCCTTGCCCCGATCATGATTTCGGCCGTGTCGCTCTCCGGCCGTTTCACATTGCTCCTGACCGTGCTCATGATCGGCGCGGTTTCGGCCCTGACGCTTTGGCATTACCCGCTGCCTTGGTTTCCCCGGGAAAGCCTGAAATTGCCGTTTATTTATAGCGCAGGATTATGGGCGGCGAATGTCATCAGCGCGGCGTTCATCGCAATCTACGCCTCCCGCGTCGCCATCGAGGCGCGCAAGCTCGCCGACGCCCTGGCCGCCACCGAACTCGTGATCGAGCGCGAGCAGCATTTGACCCAACTCGATGGCTTGGCGGCGGCTGCGGCGCATGAACTCGGCACGCCCCTCGCCACGATCACGCTGGTTGTTAGGGACCTTGAAAAGCAGCTTCCGTCAACCGGCCCATTTGGCGAGGACATAGCCCTCCTCGCGCAGGAAGTCAGCCGCTGCCGGAGCATTCTCGGCAAGCTCACCTCGCTGGGCGACGAGGCCGGGAATATTCTCGACGAAATGACCTTGGGCCTGTTGCTCGAGGAAGTCGTCGGCCCGCAACGGGATTTCGGGGTTCTCATAACGATCGTCAAGGATGGCGAGGGGCGAGAGCCGGTCTGCCGCCGCAATCCTGGAATCCTATACGGGCTTGGCAATCTGATCGAAAACGCGATCGACTTCGCCGCTTCAGAGGTTCGCATCACCGCGCAATGGAATGTCGCCGCGGTTACGGTGGTCATCGAGGATGACGGTCCGGGCTTTTCGTCCGATGTCGTCGGGCGGGTCGGGGAGCCTTATGTGACGACCAAGATCGACCGGCGCGCCAAGTCGGAAGAAGGCTCCGGATTGGGGCTTGGCTTGTTCATCGCCAAGACGCTGCTTGAGCGTTCGGGCGCAACCGTCGTGACCGCGAATTTCGTCGCGCCGAAGAGCGGCGCCGTGATCATGATCACCTGGCCGAGGGCCGCCTTCGAGCGCGACGCCAAAGGAGCGGCGGCCGACGCGGCCAAGACCGCTAAAGCTGAAGCATGGCCATGATCCCGCCTGTTCGGACCCGCCTTTGCCCTGGTTCGCCGTTAAGGTTCGGTCATTAGTATTTGCACGCAAGTGGATATCCCATGCAAATGGCGTTAGACTGCGGCCAACATCCGTGGAATCAGAAAGCAGCCCTAGCTCTTTATTTTATCGCGTTTCCTTAATGCGAACCGGTGTTCGATCCGCTCGAAAATGCGCTAGGGTGCTCTTGTTTCGTCGCGGTTTGGCGCGGCGGATGGGTTCCTCTTTCGCCGGAAGATGCTCGAAGCGAGATAGTTGGCGATGAAAAACGAGCCTGAGCCTGTCAAGACCGAAGTTCTTAGCGAAGCGCCGGGTGATGAACACAGCATCCTTGGGCAGGACAGGTCGCTGCTGATCGTCGATGACGACAAGGCCTTCCTGGCCCGTCTCACCCGCAGCATGGAGATGCATGGCTTCGTCGTGACCGCCGCCCAATCGGTCGCCGAAGGGCTGGCGGCGATAGCCGAGCACGCGCCGGCCTTCGCGGTCATCGACATGCGGCTCGCCGACGGCAACGGGCTCGATGTGATTTGTGAGCTCAAGGCGAAACGCCCGGATGCGCGCGGGATCATCCTCACCGGCTATGGCAATATCGTCACCGCCGTCACCGCGGTGAAGCTCGGCGCCTTCGACTATCTCGCCAAGCCTGCCGACGCCGACGAAATCTATCATGCGCTCATGGCGACCGACCACGATAAATCCGAGCTGCCGGAAAATCCGATGTCGGCCGACCGGGTCCGCTGGGAGCATATCCAAAGGATCTATGAGCTGTGCGGCCGCAATGTCTCGGAGACGGCGCGCCGGCTCAATATGCATCGCCGCACGCTCCAGCGCATATTGGCGAAACGCGCGCCGCGTTAAAGCATGACGCCAAAAAGGTGCAGACTTTTTGGATGACGTCATGCGTTAGAAGACGAGCATGACGCCAAAAAGGGTGCAGACTTTTTGGATGGCGTCATGCGGCCGCTAAAAAAGGCGCGGAATTTTCAAGGTCAGACGATGCTCTGCGGAGCCCTCGCCCCGGATCCGACCGCCTGCCGATTCCCTGGCGCACCTTCGCCGCGCGCGGGCGGGACGCTTTCGAATCCTCCTGATTGGCGGCTCCAGGAGCGCGCATAGGCGCCGCCAGCCAGCAGCAGCGAGGCATGCGTCCCTTCTTCGATGACTTTGCCATGGTCTAAAACGACCAACCGGTCCATTTGCGCGATGGTGGAGAGCCGATGCGCGATGGCGACCACTGTGCGTCCCTCCATCAGTTCGCCGAGCTGGTCCTGGATGGCGCTTTCGACCTCGGAATCCAGCGCGGAGGTCGCCTCGTCGAGAATCAGGATCGGCGCGTTTCTTAAGATGACGCGGGCGATCGCGATGCGCTGACGCTGGCCGCCGGACAGTTTGACGCCGCGTTCGCCGACGAGCGCATCGAAACCGCGCCGGCCTTGCGCATCCTCAAGCCCCTCGATGAAGTCCAGCGCATGCGCCTTGGCGGCGGCCTGGCGAATTTCATCCTCGGTGGCGCTGGGACGGCCATAGCCGATATTGTCGCGGATCGAACGGTGCAGCAGTGAGGTATCCTGCGTCACCATCGCGATATGGCTGCGAAGGCTCTCTTGGGTGACCCCGGCGATATCTTGGCCGTCGATCAGAATGGTGCCGGATTCGACCTCGTAGAAATGCAGCAGCAAGTTGACGAGCGTCGATTTTCCGGCGCCGGAATGGCCAACGAGGCCGACGCGTTCGCCGCCGCGAATGGTGAGGTTGAGGTCGCGCAAAACCGCGCGGCTTCCGCCATAGCCGAAACACACGTTTTTGACCCGGATCTCGCCTTTTGTGACCCGCAATTGCCCCGCATCGGCTTTGTCGGGCATCTGGCGGGGCGCCGCGATGGAGCGCATTCCATCCTGCACGGTTCCGATCGCCTCGAAAATCGTGGTGACATTTTCGGCGACAAGCCACGAGAGGCCATTGATCTGAAACGACAGCGGCAAGGCCGTTGCCACCATGCCCGACGTGATGAGGCCGTTCTGCCACAGCATGATCGCTGAGGCGCCGATCGAGGCGATAAGCGCTCCGTTCAACAGGGAAAGAAACAAGCCGAACATCGTGTTCAGGCGCTGCTGGCGATGAAATGCGTCGGTGTGCGCATCGATCGCCTCGCGCACGAAGTTGTCCTCATCCTTCGCGCGGGCAAAGAGCTTGACGGTCAGTATGTTGGTGTAGCAATCGACGACGCGGCCGGTCAGCGCCGAGCGGGCCTCCGAATTGAGGCGGGAGCGGTCGCGCATGCGCGGCACGAAAAACCACAAGAGCGCGGAAAAGCACGCGAACCAGATGAGCAGCGGAACCGCTAGCCGCACATTGCTCGCGCTCAACACCAGGACGGCGCTGGTGCCGTAGATGAGAACGGTCCATAGCACGCTGGCCGAAGAGACCACCGATTCGCGCAGCGAGGCGCCGGTCTGGACAATCCGTCCGGCGATCCTGCCGGCGAAGTCATTCTGGAAGAAGGCCCAGCTTTGCCGGACGACATGCCAGTGATTCTGCCAGCGGGTCAGGTTGGTCAGGCCTGGCGTCAGGATCTGATTCCTGATCAGGTTTTGCGCCAAATAGGCGGCGGGACGCACGAGCACGAGCACGAAGGCCATCCCGGCCAGTTCGCGCCAATGGACCTGCAGCAAATCATGGCCGTTGGATTGGGTGACAAGCGTCACCACGCGGCCGATGAAGACCGGGATCGTAATGTCGAGCAACGCCACCCCGGCCCCGACGACGACGAGGGCGGCCAGAAAGCCGCGCGCCTGTTTGGCGTAGTGCCAATAGAAGGCGATCAACTCCTGCGGCGGCGGCGCATCGGGCGGCAGGGCGGTCGGCATCAAGAAGCGCTCAAAACGATGAAACATCAATTCTTCCGATCAGAAGCCGAACGCGGGATCGGAAGCAAAAGCGCTTGCGAATGGCGGCGGCGCAACGAGCTGCAGCGTTGCGTATGGTTTTGCCGCACTCCTCTTGCCGAGAAGAAACCGGCCAATCAAAACGCTGCGGCAAGCCCCGGCTGGAAACAGCGGAGCCCAAGCACTTTCAAATGCGCAGCAATCAGAAAGCAGCTCAAGTTCTTTGTTTTGCAGCATTTTCTTAACGCAAACCGGCGGCTGCTTCGCTCGAAAATGCTCAAGCTCCTGAGGATGGGCCCCAGAAAAGTTCTTCGCATAGCCATTGCGCCGCGTCGCGAAAAAGGTGTAATGCGCGCTTCCCCGGCTATTTAACGGCCTCGTCGAGGCCGCCGGGGCCGGTAGCTCAATGGTTAGAGCCGGCCGCTCATAACGGTCTGGTTGCAGGTTCGAGTCCTGCCCGGCCCACCAGCTCTTGGGGCATTTTCTATTTTCTTTACGCCGCTTCTTCGCTTGTCTGCAATAAAATACCAAGTGATTGCGCCGACGGCCACCTGCATCCGGCGCGCCAGGCTTGGACGGCGTCGCCTCGGAGCGCGCCGCCTATTGGCGGGCGGGGATTTGTTTGCCCGCCCCATTCGACGAGGTGGTCGTCATCGCCCGGTCGCGCTTTGCATCATGCGACGCGGCGCCGGGGCAAATTCATGCCGCGGAGGCCAAGACTGGCCGCGCGCTGGGCGCGAGCCGTCCAGCGACCCAATTCGATCGCAGCTTGTTGATTGGATGATCGAAGAGGCGCCAGATCAGCCAAGAACCGATCATGACGACGATCAGGGCCTCTCCAATGGCCATGAAGCGGTCGCCGTAAGCGCTATCAGCGCGGGTGATGGCGCGTAAGACAGGCCAGTGCAGCAGATAGACGATAAACGACAGGTCCCCATACATCCTATCGGACGGAGGGCTCTTGCAGCCGGTCGTATAGATCGCCCACGGCGCCATCATAAGGCCGACCACGACGCTGGCTGCGCCATTATAGGCAAAGAGAGGTCCTGGATTTGCGCCGCCGAGGAGGACGCCTTTGAATGGCCCCGCTAGGCAAAGCGCGATCAATGCTAGGGTCACTCCAAGGGAGCCCCAAGCCAATCTTGGATCAGGTCTCCATTTGCTGGATCCCGCCGCGACGCCAATGGCGAAGAATATAAGAAAAGGGGCGACCGTGACAGTTGC
Organism: Methylocapsa aurea; assembly: GCF_000746085.1. Taxonomy (GTDB): domain Bacteria; phylum Pseudomonadota; class Alphaproteobacteria; order Rhizobiales; family Beijerinckiaceae; genus Methylocapsa; species Methylocapsa aurea. The sequence continues at coordinate 141,690 of NZ_JQKO01000001.1, forward strand.
ATTCAGAAGATAGGCGCCAAATGAGAGGAGAGCGCAGGCCAGGAGCATCCACAGGCTCCGGGACATAAGGATGATGAGCAGCGGGGCGACGATGTAGAATTGCATTTCAATGTCGAGCGACCACGAGGGCACATTCGGCTTGAACGAAAGGCCATTATATCCGAGCAGCAAGAGATTCGATGTGGCTTGATGAAACCAACTGCCAATATTGTTCGGTATGGAGCCGATTGAAAACAAAACGACCCATGTGATGGCGGAGCAGAGCATAAATACCGGCAAGAGCCGCCATGTCCTGGATATCAAATATGTCAGGTAGGATGCGCGCGTCTTGGAATACCGCACCGTCCACATGGTGCAGATCCAGTATCCGCTAAGCACAAAAAATATATAGACCGCCGCAGAGCCGATATTCAGCCTCGATACATGGTGGACAAATACCAGCAGCGCCAGCGCCAGCCTGAACAAACCCGGCGCAGCAAATCGCATTACCAGTGTATTCATGTGCCTTCCCCCTCAGGCGTGCAATGGCGCGGCGGGCGATCCGATTGGACTGCGCCGAAAGATTTCACAACAAACGTTTCGTTCATAATCGCAAGGAATTAGACGCCGCCCTTGGCTGCGGATGGCGCCAGCAATAGCCGAAATTATTTGGTTCTTCCAAGACAAGAAGAGCTCATGGCGAACCTTGCCGCAGGTTTTGATCCCGTCGCCATTGATCAGGCGAAAGTCGTTTGACTGGGAAAGGAACCCCATAGATTCAAACGGCTAGGGCAAGTTCTAATTTTGAACATGCTATAAGCTTTTGCATCCAACCCGGAACTCGACCGCGCTCTTGCGCCGGATTTGACGCGGTCCCTGCTAAAATGCAATGCAAATAATCATCAGCCGCCTCATTATTTCTTGATTCGTCGCACTTGCGCTTGAGCAGAGCGCAGGCGAATTCCTCACGCTCGCTAGAGCCAAGTAAAATTGCTCGCGATCAGGCGTTTAGGAAAGAGCGCTATGAACCTGGTGAAGGCGCGAGCCCCAAGGCCGAATGCGCGCCCTAATCATCGGTGTCGGGTTCGATCAATTGCTTCGCTGCAATTTTGCCCGGCGTGCTCAAGCCGATATGCCCCATGCGAGCCCGTTCGGCCACGAGGCCTTGCAGCAGAATATGATTATGGACGGCGCGCATTTCGTCGCGAGTCAGTCCGAGCTCCGCCTCGATCCGCGCCGCTGGCACGGAATGGTCCGGAGGCGCGCCGGTCGCATAGAGATACTGGAGGAGCTGCGCGCGAAGCTCTTCAAGCCGCTCGGGAGGCAGCTGCGGAATCGCCGAGGCGGTTGTTGCTGGCGTCGTCATTGTCGGTTTCCGTTCTCGGTCGGTTTCCGTTCTCGCGGAGCGCCGAAGGCCGCTGGTCGGGAAGCCTTCGACGCGCGATCAATCCTTCGGCAGGCATGATCCGGCGGAAAGAAGCAGATTTTGGACCAAACGCAGCGCCGCGCCATCGCCCCCATTGGTTCAGCCCGAGTTGGAAACCGCCTTTTTGCTCGCGAAGGCGGCTGGCGGGCGCGTCGCGGGTGTGCCCCGTCAAGAGTTAGGATCAGGATTTATCCGTAAATTCTTGATAGTAAGCATAAAATCACTCGCCTGGCGCCTTGGCGTCTATTGCCAGAGCGTGCACGCCGGCGTTGAGTTCGGACTGCAGGAGATTATTGATGGTGCGGTGGCGGTCGACCCGACTCTTGCCTTTGAAGGCCTCTGACACCACCTTGACTTGAAAATGCGTGCCGCCCGCGCCGCTGGCCGTCCCTGGACGCATCACGGCGTGGGCATGGCCCGCATGCTTATGCGATTCATCGATGACCTCCAGAAAAGTCGGAGCGAGCGCGGCCTGTAATTTCGCCTTGATGTGATCGCCCACCGCCGCTTCGCCTAATGCATTGCCTTCGTTGCTCATTTATTCCTCCTGGGCGGGATTGGCGCGTGTCGGCCGCGACCGGGGCGCGCGAATATCCCGAAAGATTAACGGACGATCGGCGATTGTCGTCATGCCGAAGGCCGGTCTGGCGCTCCAGCTTTCTAAGTTTATCGCCGCGCTGAAGCTTATTTATCATTTTACCGGGCCGACGCGCTTGCGGCCACACCAAAGACATTCATAATGCCGCCGCCATGGATTTGAACTCCCGCATCTTCGATCGCATCCGGGTCAAGCCGGAACCTAAGCAAGCTTCGCGCTCGGATCAGGCCCGTTGCGAGCGCCCTGGCTGTCTTGAGCCAGGCGAATTCCGCGCGCCGATGGGCCGGTTGCGGGAGGGGCAATATTTTTGCTTCTGTCTCGACCACGTCCGCGAGTACAATGCTTCTTATAATTATTTCAATGGCATGAGCGCCGAAGCTGTGGCGCTTTATCAACGCGACGCCGTGGTTGGGCATCGCCCGACATGGTCCATGGGCGTGAAGCGGACCGACAAGAATTTCCGCGAGGAGGGCGACGATCCGTCGCACCCTGGGGACACGCTCGGAATGGTCCGGGCGAAGGCCCGGCGTTATTCTTGCTCTGAGCCGGCAAAGCCTCGGTACGGACTGGCCGCGCTGAAAGCCTTGGATCAGTTGGGGCTCGACGATGCCGCGGATGCGGTCGCCATAAAGACCCGTTATAAGGATTTGGTGAAGCGCCTTCATCCGGACGCCAATGGCGGCGACCGGTCCAATGAAGACAAATTGCGCGAAATCATACGCGCCTATAACTACCTGAAATCGGTCAAGCCCGCCTGAGCCGGCCGCGGGACCCTGGAGGTTGACCGGCTCAAGGCCTGGAAACCGAGCCCACCGGCGCGGAGGATGAATGCAAAGCGCAATAATCGACGAGAGCGCCGCCAAAGGCGGTCTGCCCGACATGAAAATCTCGGTGCGTCAGGTTTTCGGCATCGACAGCGACATGGAGGCGCCTGCCTATTCGACGGGCGATCCTCATGTTCCCGACCTCGATCCCGATTACCTGTTCGATCGCGACACCACGCTCGCCATTCTGGCGGGCTTCGCCAAGAACCGCCGGGTGATGATCACCGGTTATCATGGCACGGGGAAGTCGACGCATATCGAGCAGGTCGCGGCGCGCCTGAATTGGCCCTGCGTGCGGATCAACCTCGATAGCCACGTCTCGCGGGTCGATCTCATCGGCAAGGATGCGATCATCCTCAAGGACGGCAAGCAGGTGACCGAATTCCGCGACGGCATCCTTCCCTGGGCGCTGCAGAATAATATTGCGCTTTGCTTCGATGAATATGACGCCGGCCGGCCCGATGTCATGTTCGTCATTCAACGCGTCCTCGAGGTTTCTGGCCGACTGACGCTGCTCGATCAGAGCCGGGTGATCAGGCCTCACCCCGCGTTTCGCTTGTTTTCGACCGCCAACACCGTTGGCCTTGGCGACACCTCCGGCCTCTATCATGGGACCCAGCAGATCAATCAGGGTCAGATGGACCGCTGGTCGATCGTCGCGACCTTGAACTATCTGCCGCACGACAAGGAAGTCGACATCGTGCTGGCCAAGGTCAAGCGTTTCCAGGACACGAAGGAAGGCCGCGACGCGATCAATAAGATGGTTCGCGTCGCCGATCTCACCCGCAACGCCTTCATCGCCGGCGACCTTTCAACGGTCATGAGCCCGCGCACGGTGATCACCTGGGCGGAGAATGCGGAGATCTTCAGCGATATCGGCTTCGCCTTCCGGCTGACTTTCCTCAATAAATGCGATGAACTGGAGCGGACCTTGGTCGCCGAATTCTACCAGCGCTGCTTCGGCAAGGATCTGCCCGAGAGCGCGGTTAATGTCGTGATGAGCTGACGCCGGCGCGCGGCCGGCTTTGTCCAGCCGACTTGGGGGATCGTCGGGCTTGCTTGGGGGCCGCGATCCCTTCTGTTCCTTCAAGGCGGAGGCGCGCCAATAGGCCGTCTTTCTGGAGCCGCCCGCCGCTCTCGCCCATTTTGAAACGACACAAAATCTCTCAGGTTCGACAGGAGCCGCCTTGACCAGCTCGAATCAGAAGCCGCCGGGGAAAGCCGAGGCGCCGCAGGAGCCTTTCAAGCGCGCGGTGGCTGGTTGCATGCGCGCGCTGTCGCGGATGCCGCAACTCGAGGTTTCCTTCGCCCCTGAGAGGCCAAGCCTGATTCAGACCGGAGCTGGCGCAAAGGTCCGGTTGCCCGAGCCCGGGCGCAGGCTCGACCCGCGGGAGGCGGCGATTTTGCGCGGCCATGCCGATTCGATGGCGCTGCGTCTGACTTGTCACAGTAGCGACGTTCATCGCCGCCTGACGCCGCAAACAGCCGCCGCGCGCGCGGCCTTCGACGCGGTCGAACAGGCGCGGGTCGAGGCGATCGGGTCGCGCCGGATGCAGGGCGTCGCCGCCAATCTCGATGCGATGCTCGACGATCGGTTTCAGCGCGCCCGTTATGCCGACATCGCGGTCAGGGCCGATGCGCCGCTCGAGGATGCGCTCGCCATGATCGTGCGCGAGCGCTTGACAGGGCTGAAGCCGCCCAGGAGCGCGCAGCGGATCGTCGATCTCTGGCGTCCGTGGGTCGAAGAGCGGGCGGGAGCCGATCTCGACACGCTTGGCGCGTCTATCGAGGACCAGCGGGCCTTCGCCCTCTCCGTGCATAAGCTCTTGACCGCGCTTGAAATGCTTGAGGAAGGCAGTCTCGACAGCCACCCGGAAGAGGAAGAAAGCAGCGTCGACGAGCCCGACGAGGGCGATGCGAGCCAGGACCAGGACGGCGCCGAGGATCAGGCCGGCGACGCGCGGGAGATGGAAAAATCGGATGCTTCCATGGAGGCCATGGAAGATAGCGACATGGACTCCGAGGATGCGCCTACCGGCGAATTCGAGGATGAGGCTGAATTTTCCGACAGCGAGCAGGCGGCCGATCCGCGCCGTCCGCCCGCCGCCGCGCGCGCCGAACAGCGCGGCGTCGATTACAAAGCCTTCACCAGGAAATACGACGAAATCGTCGCCGCCGAAGACCTCTGCGATCCGGAGGAACTCGAACGGCTGCGCGCCTACCTCGACAAGCAATTGCACAATCTTTCTTCGATTGTGGCGCGGCTGGCCAATCGCCTGCAGCGCCGCCTGATGGCGCAGCAGAGCCGGTCCTGGGAGTTTGATCTCGAAGAAGGGATGCTCGATCCCGCCCGTCTGCCGCGCATCATCATCGATCCGCAACAGCCGCTTTCGTTCAAGCGTGAAAAGGACACCGATTTCCGCGACACCGTTGTTTCGCTGCTCATCGACAATTCCGGCTCGATGCGTGGGCGCCCGATTACGGTCGCCGCCACCTGCGCCGATATTCTCGCCCGGACGCTTGAGCGCTGCGGCGTCAAAGTCGAGATTTTAGGGTTCACCACAAGAGCTTGGAAAGGCGGCCAATCGCGCGAGGCTTGGCTGCAGGCGAATAAGCCGGCGGCGCCGGGACGGCTCAACGATCTGCGCCACATCATCTATAAGTCGGCGGATGCGCCCTGGCGCCGCGCGCGCAAACATCTTGGTTTGATGATGCGCGAGGGACTGTTGAAGGAAAACATCGATGGCGAGGCCCTCGACTGGGCGCATAAGCGTCTGCTCGCGCGGCCGGAGCAGCGGCGCATCTTGATGATGATTTCAGATGGCGCGCCGGTCGATGATTCGACGCTTTCGGTCAATCCCGGCAATTATCTTGAAAAGCATTTGCGCTTCATGATCGAGGAGATCGAGACGCGCTCGCCGGTCGAGCTCATCGCGATCGGGATCGGCCATGACGTGACGCGCTATTATCGCCGCGCGGTGACGATTGTCGACGCCGAGGAGCTTGGCGGCGCAATGACAGAAAAACTCGCCGAACTTTTCAGCGAAACCGCGTCGCCAAAACATGCCTCAAGCCAAAGCCGTCCGAGTGCAGCCAAGGGAGCGGCGGCGCGAGGGACGCTGCATTGATTTATTAGAGCATTTTCGAGCGAAGGATACCGGTTCGCGTTAAGAAAATGCGACAAAACAAAGACCTAGAGCTGCTTTCTGATTCCGCCGAAACAGAAAGCAGCTCTAGGTTTGTCTGCGAATCGCCAGAACCGCGTTCAGGAAATGCGCGCCGCTATGCGGAGCGCATGAATTTCACGTATCGAAACCTGTGGGCGCACGGACGACGGGCAAGACATTTTTGTCTCCTGCCGAAGCTCCGCCGAAAGAACCGCCGCCAAAGGCGCGCTATTCCAGGTAGCCATATTTGGAATAATATTTCCGGTAGTAATGATTGCCATGATAGCGCTCATAACGGCTCTGCGCGGACGTATCCACCTTGTTCAGGACGACGCCGAGCAGCCGATCATAGACGGCTTGCGCCTCGGACAGGCCGCGCTCGATCACCTCGATCTTCGTCTTGCCCCACTCGATGACATAGACATAGGTGTCGATGATGTGACCGGTGGTGCGCACGTCGACAATCGGGGCGACAGGCGACAGGTCCACGATAATATAGTCATATTTGACGCGGAGGGCGTCGATAACCTTTTTCATCGCGGCCGAGGCGAGAATTTCATTGGTGTGAGGCAGTTTCGCGGTCGCGCCCGCGGCCAGAAAATCCAATCTCGTCGATGGGATCGTCGTGATGGCGGCGTCAAGCGAAATGTTGGAGATCACGACGTCAATCAAACCGGGAAGGTCCGGAGCCAGCCAATGCGAAAGCGTCGGGCTGCGCAAATCGGCGTCAACCAGCACGACATTGCCTCCGGCATCGGCGATGAGATGGGCGAGATTGGCGGCGATGGTGGACTTGCCTTCGTTGGGCAAAGTAGAGGTCAGTCCGATGACTTTGTGGGATTTCAGCACGCCGCTGAGGTCGGCCGCAATCTTCACGGACCGGATGGCCTCCGCGTAACGCGAAAATGGAGCGTCGACGACGTAGCGCAGGAAATCCTGGCTGCCGGCCGGCTTCAGCAAGGCTGCGGCGGCTCCACCGCCCCTGCCTTCGGATCGCGGCGCCGCGTCCTTCTTTGAGCGGCCGGCGTCCGAATAGCGCGACAACGGGGCGTCGATCAGATTGCCAAGAAAATCCTGCCCCCCCGGCCGTTTTCGCGGCGGCGGGGCGCCGTCGACTTCATCGCCTTTGCCGTCCGGCCGCGGCGAGGCGATTTTCAGGGCCGGCGCCATGGCCAGACAATTGACGTGGAGAATATCTTCGACCTGATCGGTCGTGCGCAGGACGCCGTCCGATGCTTCACGAAGGTAAGCAAAGCCAAAGCTCAGCAACCCGCCCCCGGCCAGGGCCATCAACAAGGTCATCGCCGTCTTGGGAGAACTCTTGATCATCGGCGGGACAGCAGGACTGATCATCCGCGTTTCACTGATCGGGACGGAGTCTTGCTGCTGGACGGCCTCCATGTAACGCTGAAGGAAATTGTCATAGAGCGTGCGCGCCGAATCGGCGTTGCTCTTTAATTCTCGCAACTGAATCTGAGCCTGGTCCGAGGTTTGCGTTTCAGTTACGACATTGGCGAGACTTTTTCTGAGGGCGTTTTCCCGCGTCCGAGCAATTTCGTAATCGCTCTTATAACTCTCCGCTATTTTGCGCATTTGGTCATTGATGCTGCGCCGAAGCTCCTGCATTTGCGTGCGCAAATTGATTGTCGCCAAGTGGTTGGCGCCATATCTCTGCGCGTAAATAGCTTCGCGTTGAGCATAGTCGAGATACTGACCGCGCAGCTTTATAATCACTTCGCTTTTCAATGCATCCGCTACGGACGCATCCGCGACATCTTGCGTCATCACCGCATTGATCCGCTCGACCCGCGCCTTTGCTTCCGCAGTCGCCGCGCTGGCGAGGATCAGCTGGCTATTCACTTCGGCGAGCTGCTGTTCGCCGATGAGCTTGCCGCCAGCTTCAACGATATTGTTCTTTTCTTTGAAATCGACGACGGCGCGTTCGGTCGCCGTTGCCTGGGCGCGCAACTCCTTGATGCGCTCCAGCAGCCAGACGCCAGCGCGCCGAGCCGCCTGATATTTGGCGTCCAGCTGATCGTCGACATAAGCCGAGACGATCGCGTTAACGATTTGCGCGGCCTTATTGGGGTCAAGCGAGGTGAAGCCAATTTCAATCACATAGGTCAAACCCTGCCGGCTGACGGTTCGGTGACTGTTAAAATAACCCAGGGCGGCCAGCTCGCGGTCGGCTTCGGTCGGAGGCGGCTCGGGCTTCGAGAACCCCCCAAGGAGGCCGCGAATGGCGCTCATCAGGCCCTTGCTGGGTCCGACGAATTCCGGATCATCGGAGAGATGGAGCTTTCTGATGACAGCCAGGCCAATGTTGTCCGACTTCAGGACTTCGACTTGCGTCTGCACGGTCGAAGCGTCGATCTGAATGTCGCCCAAGACCGATTGCTGCTGGAGGACCTGAACCTTGCGGGTGTCGATAACCATCGCCCCGTCCGCGGTGAATAGCGGCGGGGTGTTAAAAAGATAAAGGACCGCTAGCGCAATGCTGCAAAGCATAATGACGGATATTATAGGTAATTGTCGCCTCACAATCTTGATGCTGCTGTTAAGTGCATCGATAAGCGGCGCGGCCGGCTTTTGTGAATCCCGGCCCGGAAGCGGCGGCCGCTTGTTAATCTGCAGCATCTTGTTCAACTCACTGTCGCTCAATCGGATATTTTCGGTCGCTTTATCGGAAAGTTTGATCCAAATATCATATTTACGTTTTTCGCATCAAGACGCACTTAGGTTATATATCTGAGAACGGATCCTAAGAAAAAGCGGCGCAAACCCGTTGCGCAATGTGTCGTCCACGAGGCGAACGCCGTCGCATGGAAGGGAAAGCGGCGTCGGCAAGCCTCCTCGGCAATTCAGGGCTTCATGGGTTGATATAGCTTCTATTATCCGACAATCCTTAAATTTACAATCGAAAATGGAAACATTTATATCGTCATTTGGTTATATATATACGGACAAATGCAGAGGTTAATATTATTATAGGCTATAATTCCTTAATTTATAAAAATATAAAATTAAGCTAGCAATACATATAAGAAATAAAATTGACATTTCTGAGACAAAAAGATATATTTTTGAAAATTGTATTTAAGCCTACCCTTAAAAAATAAGACTTATGGGTCGATCTGTTGAATATCTAACTTAGATCTACTTATAACATAGTCAAAGGAGAGTTGTAGGCGAAAAGGGTTGGGCAAAACGGGCCCGGAAACTCCCTCTGAACGGTCTCCAAGATCTGGAGCCTATAGGAACCACGCCCGTTAATTCGCGCCGCTCATAAGTCAGTTGCGGTTTGTGTTTGCATCCATTGTGCGCTGCGTCCAAAGAGACTTCGCCGGCATAGCGCGACGGCTCTTCGAGAGGGCAATCCCGGCGGACGCGCCGCCAGCGGTAAACGCGCGTTTCTCTACAACTAATCAGGTTTGACGCCAGCAATCAAGATTGATGCCAGAGGGCGATCCGAAAGCCATACCTGGCTCGGGCCTGTTGCAAAAGCCCCTTTTTTTCATTCGCTCTGGGTCGGGAACATGCGGAACCCGATGGGGCACAAAAGGGGAGGGGACGCAGGTCTCGTCATCGCCGGAGGGCGGCCAACGATTGTGAGATCAATATCTCGCGGTCACAGGGGTGCCGCAGATCCAGACTTCCTCCAACCGCGGGCCGTCCGGCGTGTCGACATAATGGATATCGTAGCATTCAACGGGAGGCCGACGATAGACGTATCCGTAAGGATAGGGATGGCCGAAAAAGGGCAAACCGTCTACGCTTCCCAGCGATCCGGCGCTGACGGAGCCGGGCAGGGCCATCGCGCCAAAGAAAGCGCCGATGATGGCCGCGGCGGTTCTGCTGGAGATCATCTTGGTCCTCCGTCGTCCGGGAATGAGGGTTAGGTTCACTCTATGACATGGCCGGTGGTGGCCGGCAAGCGCATCCGCGGCGCGGGCCAAAACGGGCGTTTACTGTGGCCAAAACGACGCACCGATTTGCGGCTTCTCCGCCGCAGATTTGTCAGCGGTCGATGACGGTCTTATCGACTGGGAAAAGAACGCCCCGACCGCGATAGATAGCCGAGCAAGGCTCAGCTCCGACTCGCGATCAAAAGCTCGGCGCCGGTGATCGCGCTGGCGTCGTCGGAGAGTAGAAACAGAATCGTTCGCGCAATTTGGTCTGGCTGCGCCCAGCGCGTGAAGTCCGCGTTCGGCATGTCCTTTCGGTTGCGCGGCGTATCGATGATCGTTGGCAGGATTGCATTGACCCGGACACCAGCGTCCTTGAGTTCTTCCGCGGCGCTTTCCGTGAGCCGGAGCACGCCTGACTTGGAAGCGGCGTAAGCGCCCATTCCGGCCTTGGCGTCTTGCGCCGCCGCGGCGGCGACGTTGACGATTGCGCCCCGCGCCGCGCGCAAGAAGGGAAGCCCTGCCTTCATCGTTGTCGCGGCGGTCAAGACATTCATGCGAAAGAGGTCGGGCCAGACAGCGAGGTCGCCGCCCTCAAGCGTCTGCCATCGGAAGCCGCCGGCGATATTGGCGAGGCCGTCGATCTTGTTCCAACGCGCGGCGACGGCCTCGAAGGCGCGCGTTGTCGGCGCGAGATCCTCCAGATCGACGCCGCCAATCGCCATGAGCCGGTCATGCGGCGCGATCTCCTCCGGTCGGCCGTGGCCGATGAGCGCCACACAGGCCCCGGCCTCGATCGCGGCCTGTCCGACCGCGCGTCCGAGTACGCCAAAGCCGCCCGACACGATGATGACTTTATCCTTCATTCTTCCCGCCATCGCTTGGCTCATTCCTACTGAGTGACGCGGCCTTTGGCATAGGCCTGGGAGCCGCGCGATAAGACCACATCGCCGGGCTCGATGCCCGAGATTGCGATGTCGGCCTGGCCGGCGAGCTGGGCATAAAGCGGACCGAAGTCCGTCTTGATGGTCGCGTCGAGGAGATCTTGCAGCGAAGGGATGACGAAGTAGATCTGCTGAAAATCGTCGATGCGGTAGGGCGTGCGCATAACCCGCTCCAGATTGAAGCGGATGCGATGAGGCGATGCCGACTCGAGCGCGAAGATCGACTCGCTCCTGGAGGAGACGATTCCCGCGCCATAAATCCTCAGCCCGGCGGGCGTCTCCAAAAGGCCGAACTCGACAGTGTACCAATAGAGCCGCGCCAGATTATGCAGGCGTCCCAGTTTGAGCGCGCGAAGCCCGCCCTGGCCATAGGCCTGCATGTAATCGGCGAAGACCGGGTCGGTCAGGAGAGGAACATGCCCGAACACATCGTGGAAAATGTCCGGCTCCTGCAAATAGTCGAGCTGATCCGCGCGCCGGATGAAATTGGCCGCGGGAAAGCGTCGGTTGGCGAGGTGATCGAAGAACACGTCGTCCGGCACAAGGCTTGGAACAGCGACGATGCGCCAACTTGTGAGCGCGCAAAGCCGTCGGTTCAGCCGTTCAAAATCCGGGATGCCTTCGCCGTGAAGATCGAGCGCGTGGAGCCCCTGCAAAAACGCATCGCATGCGCGTCCCGGCAGGATCGTGGCCTGACGGTCGTAAAGCGCGATCCAGACGTCATGCTCGGCCTTCGAATAGGATTCGAACCCTTGTGGAATTGTCCAGTCCGGATTGGCGCCCTCTGGCGGACGATGCGTTGTGTCAAGGAGGTCCATGGCCTCGATCCTTGCTCCGGGTGACGGCGTCCCGGTCCGCGCTTCGCGCCGCCCCCTTTGTTCCGGTCGGCAACGCGTCGTCTTCGATCTCCTTCTTAGAATGCCCTGCGTTTCTTGCTTTCGTAATGCGCAACTCGGGGTGCTGCCATACAAACTTTTTCGCAGCGCGTCCCGTGCATCGCTCGGACAAATCCGGGCCCCAGCGCGTCGCGCCAGAGCCCGGCGCATGCAAACTAGTGCAATGTCTTCATCCAGTCGTCGATGTCTTTCTTGACAACGTCCTTAGCGACGCCGTAGCGCTCCTGGATCTTGCCTTCGAGCTGCTCGCGCCGACCTTCGATTTTGTCGAGATCATCATCGGTAAGATCGCCCCACTTCTCCTTGATCTTCCCTTTGATTTGCTTCCAGTTTCCTTCGATGCGGCTCCAGTCCATTTCTATCTCCATCCATAGTCGCAGCTGCCGCTGCAGTGACCTAGGAATGTCGATGGGAGCCATTGGTTCCACCCTGGACAGCTCCCCGTGACGGCAAGCCTTACTGGGCCTCATGCGCCATCCCTGGGTTCAGTGGAGGCATGACGGATTTGCTGCCTGCGCGGCTCCGACAAATCGGCGGCTCTCGCGCTTATAGATGTGGGTGCAGGCCACTACATCAAAGGAGCGGACGGATAAGCGCCATTCATGCTTCGGACGAAACGTTCGGCATGAAGCTGAACGCGCGGCCGCGAATCGCCTAGACAGTCACGCCATCAGCCTAGGATGGGCCGCGCTGCAAAATACGGGCGGGGGGTGGTGGAGCCAGGCGGAATCGAACCGCCGACCTCTTCAATGCCATTGAAGCGCTCTCCCAACTGAGCTATGACCCCTAATTATTTCGAAATTCGCAACGGTCCGGCTGGGCTCGGACCCTGGCCCCAAAAGGACCTTCCCGCCGGATAGAACGACGGGAGACGCGGCGGCTGTATAACCTCAACCACCGCGCTTCACAAGCTAAACATCAGCGTTCCTCGTCATCTTCTATGTCGCTGTCGATCAGGTCGACGACATCGTCGCCGTCTTCCTCCTCTTCCTCGAGGAATGTATCGTCGGCGACCTCGATCTCGACGTCATCATCCGCCACCGCCGCGATTTTGTCCTCGCCGACATCGGCGTCCTCAAGCGAAACCAGTTCGGCTCCCGGCGCGATTTCAACGTCTTCATCGTCGGCCGCAGCGGCGCGCTGGGCCGCGCGGGAGAGCGGCGCGGCGTGAAAAACCGTTCCGCACTTCGGACATGTGATCGGACTTTTATTGAGATCGAAGAATCGCGCGCCGCAATGCTGACATTGGTGCTTATTGCCGAGCTCTGGTTTCGCCACAGACCTACCTCTTCAAGGGACGGCGACTTTCTGGCCGCGGGCCGCCGCCGCAAAGTTTTTGTCCGGTTAGTGGTGCGAAGCCCGCCTGTCAAATGGAAGTTGAACGGAGCTGCGCTTTGATGACAGGGGAGGGGCGGGCGTGTTACCAGCGCTGCGGACGCGCATCGCAAACTTTAAGAGATTTTCTTGTCCTCACGCGAATATTCTTCAGGAGAGACTTTGATGGAGGCTGGAGCGAATCAGCTCTCGGCCCACAGGAGCGGACCCTTGCGGGGCCGCCTCAAGCCTCCCGGCGACAAATCGATTTCGCATCGGGCCTTGATTCTCGGGCTCCTGAGCGTCGGCGAAACCAAAATCGAGGGCTTGCTCGAAGGCGATGACGTCTTGCGCACGGCCGCCGTCTGCCGGGCGCTCGGCGCTGGGGTGGAGCGGCGTGGAGATGGGAGCTGGCAGGTGCGCGGCTGCGGAATCGGCTCGCTGCTGGCGCCGCGCGAACCGCTCGACTTCGGCAATTCCGGGACTGGGATGCGCTTGATGATGGGCGTTGTCGGCGGCCATGCGATCGTCGCCGCATTCGATGGCGACGCCTCTTTGCGCAAACGGCCGATGCGGCGGATTCTCGATCCCCTTGCTTTGATGGGGGCCGAGGTCCTGTCCGAGGCGACGGGCGGTTGCTGCCCAATTGTGCTGAAGGGGACCAGCGAACCGATTCCGATTGAATATTATCCGCCGGTCGCCTCGGCGCAGATCAAATCTGCGGTGCTGCTCGCCGGCCTCAATTCGCCTGGCCGCACAAGCGTGATCGAGGCCGAGGCCAGCCGCGACCATACCGAAAAAATGCTCAAGCATTTCGGCGCTTCGATCAGCGTCGAGGCCTTCGGCCCTCACGGTCGCAAAATCACTCTCGACGGGCGGCCGGAACTGCATCCGGCGCCGGTGATCGTTCCCGCCGATCCGTCTTCCGCCGCCTTTCCCTTGGTCGCGGCGACGATTGCGCCAGGCTCCGACATCATCATTGAAGCGATGATGATGAATCCCTTGCGCGCGGGGCTTCTCGCCACCCTGCTTGAGATGGGCGCCGACATTGAAATCCTCGATCGCCGCGAAGAGGGCGGCGAGGAGGTCGCGGATCTTCGGGTGCGCGCGGCCGCGCTCAAGGGCGTCGATGCGCCGGCCTCCCGCGCGCCCTCGATGATCGATGAATATCCGATCCTGGCGGTCGCCGCCGCCTTTGCATCGGGGCAAACGCGCCTGCGCGGCCTCCAGGAATTGCGGGTCAAGGAGTCCGACCGGCTCGAAGCCGTCGCCGCGGGGTTGCGCGCGGCGGGGGTCGATTGTCAAATTGTCGGCGACGATTTGATTGTCGAAGGCCGGAGCGGCGATGTTCCGGGAGGCGGCTTGGTCAAGACCCATCTTGATCATCGCATCGCGATGAGCTTTCTGTGCATGGGCCTTGCCTCGCGCGCGCCGATGGCGATCGATGACGCGCGCATGATCGCAACGAGTTTTCCAGCATTCAAGACCCTGATGGAGCGCCTGGGGGCGCAGTTCGCATGATCATCGCGATCGATGGCCCCGCCGCATCAGGCAAAGGCACCCTGGCGCGCCGTCTCGCCCGTCACTTGAATCTTCCGCATCTCGACACCGGACTGCTATATCGGGCGACGGCGCGGGCCTTGCTCGATCAGGGTCATGACCTTTTCGACCGCGCCGCCGCGATATCGGCCGCGCGCGGCTTGGCGCTGACCGATTTCGATGAAGACTCGCTGCGCGGCCGCGACATGGCCGAGGCGGCCTCCGTCGTCGCCGCTATCCCAGAGGTGCGCGCGGCGCTGGTCGAAATTCAGCGCGATTTCGCCCACCGGCAGGGCGGCGCGGTGCTGGACGGGCGCGATATCGGCACGGTGATCTGTCCCGATGCGCGGCCCAAGATATTTGTCACCGCGAGCGTCGAGGCGCGGGCGACGCGCCGCGCGCTTGAACTGAAAGGCCGCGGCGAGAAGGTCGATTACGCCGCCGTGCTCGACGATATTCGCAAGCGCGACGCGCGCGACAGCGGCCGCGCCGCCGCGCCGCTGAAGGTGGCGGCGGACGCCATCGTGCTCGATACGACGAAGCTCGATGTCGAGGCGGCGTTCGAGGCCGCTCTGGCGATCGTCGAAACTTGCGCGGGCGGCGAAACACTGGCCGCGCAACGCGCAGGTTAAGGCGTCACACGACCCGCGAAGATTAAGCATGACAGAGAATATCGGTTCGATTTGGCTGTGTAACGCAAGGTTCGGCGGCGCGAGCAATTAGCAAAGGAAGCCATTTCGGCATGGTCGCGACGCCTGACCTTCCCCAAGGGCAACCCGGCTTTGCCTCGGATCAAGGCGACAGCTTTTATGTCGCTCCAGCGGCGGGACGAAACGCTTCCGCAAAGTCCATTGCGCGCTTTCCGAATTTGTTGGTCGGGATCTCGCTGCTGCTGCACATTTGCCTATTGTCCGCGCTCGTTCTTTTTGAGCGAGCCCCCGAGCAAATCCGATTGCCGGCCGAAATTCCGGTCGAGCTTGTGACCGAGCCTGCACCTCCCCGAAAGGAGGCGGCGCCGGAGGGCAAGGCCGCGGAAAACGCGCCGGCGCCGCTCCAGGGGGAGAAGCGGGAGGCGCGGCAAGATCCGCCTGAGCCTCCGCCACAGGACTCGGAGCGCAAGCCAGCTGCCCAAGCCAAGCCAGCCGAGCGCCCGGCGCCGCCAAGCGAGAAGCGCGAAGCTCGGCCAAATCCAACGAAGGTTCCGACCAAGACGGCTGAGCGCAAGGCCGTCGCCGAACCTAAGCCCGTCTTTGACAAGTCCGATTCTGGATCAAGGCGCGGCTCCGAGCCAAGGCCAGCCGAACGATCGGCGGCGGCGTCGCGCGGGGAGCCCAAGCCGGGCGCGCAGGGGCCCGTTTCGTCGGATTTGCCGGCGCGCGCCGCTGACGGCGCGACGCGATTGGCGGCGCAAGCCGGGCTTTCGGTCCCAATGGATTTGGGACCGCCGATTTTTCGCGCCGTCGCAATGCCTTTGCCGGTTGAGGGCGGCGACGAGCCGGTCAACTATAAATTGCTTGTTTTCGGCATGCTGGAGCGGGCGAAACATTATCCGGAGGACGCGATCAAGCGTGGCGCACGCGGCGTCGCGACCATCTTATTTTCTCTCGACGATGCCGGCGAGGTCGTTAGCGCTTCGCTGCTCCGCTCGAGCGGCGAAGCCGATCTCGATGCGGAAGGCGTGGCGTTGGTCGCGCGCGCCGCGCCCTTCCCAGCGCCTCCCCCCGGCGCGCAACGGAGTTTCGCCGCCGATATTTTCTTTGGCATGGGACAGTAGTCGGGGCTTTGGCCTGAAGCGGAGCCGGCCAAAGCCCCTTGCCCTTGCCTCAGAAGGAAACCTTGGCGGTCAATACGGCGGAGCGGCCCGGCCCGGGAATGGCCGCCCCGAAGCCAGTGATCGTCTCGAAGTTTTTCGTATCCGCGAGGTTGTAGATATTTGCCTGCACGGAGAATGTATCGTCGATCTTGTAATTGCCCAGCAAGTCGAAGCGCCAATAACCGGGAACGCGGCCGATATCGGTAGCCGTCGTAAAGCGCGAGCCAACATAGTAGATGCTGCCGCCAACGGTCAGAGCCGGAGTGATCGCATAGGTGTTGGTCACCGCGAATGTATTATGCGGGACATTTGCAAGCTGATTGCCGGGATTGTTGAGGAAGAAGCCTGTTGGGTTCAAGGCGCTGGAGACCACGCGGCCATCCATATAGGTATAGCCGCCGAATATGCTCCAGGCCTCGGTCACCTTGCCAGCAACCCCGATTTCGCCGCCCCTCACCCGCGTCGTGCCGACTTGAGCATAAAGGCCGGCCGCCGAATTGACGGTCTCAATCGCGTTTTGCTGGGTGATTTGGAACAGAGCGGCGGTTAGGCTGAGACGGCTCTCCAAGAGATCGACCTTGGCGCCTAATTCGAGGTTCTCGCTCGTCGTCGGCGCAAGATTTTGCTGGCCGCCCACGATGGTCAGGAACGAGCTGGAGGGATCGAACGATGTTCCATACATCAGATAGACGCTGCTGTTCTGGGTTGGATGAGCGACGCCGCCGGTGCGCCAGCTCAAGAATTTTACATTATTGCTGATGTTGAAGGGCGTCGTCGCGTTGAACTGGCCGACGACGGCCCTGGTCAATGTGTTCTCGGTCGCGCTGTATTGCCAGACCTTGAACAAGTCGTAACGCAGCCCGCCGAGCAGTTCGAAATATTCGTTTATCTTAACCTGATCGCTCGCATAAATGCCGATGGTGCGGCCAATGTCGTCTTGCAAGGTGCTGTTTGTCGGCAAAAGTCCTGGGTTGAACGGATAGGGATTGGGAGATCCGATGTCGACCCGATCGCCTGGAGTCAGCGTGGTTCGGAAATGACTCCGGGTTTCCTGCGAGAGCTCGACGCCGGCGAGCAGCGTATGGCGCAAGAAGCCAGTGTCGAAATGGCCGACGAGATCGGATTGGTTGGTCAGAAGCGAGTTGTTGGTGCTATTTTGGAAATTGTTCCGGTTCTGAACCCAAAGGCCGCCGACGGGATAGAAATACGGGACTGGATTGAGCAGATTGCCGCCGACAGGGGCGTTGTAGATGTTGGGAGCCGTCGTCCCGAGCTGGTTGCCGACCTGCACGCCGCGAACCCGCACGAACCGGTCGATATAGGAATAGCGGGTCACATTGGAGATCTGCCAGTCCGGGTTGAACTTATGATCTATCCTGGCCGTGATGATATGCGCATCGACTTGTTCGGTATCCGAAAAGCCGTTGGTCAACCGGCCATAGAAAGTGTTCTTGGGAACCGGCGCCGGCTGTCCGTAGGATGTTCCGAAATATGAACCCGGCAGCAGCGGAATCCCGTAGTCGGGGATATTATTGTCCTGCTGAAAGATATAGCTCAGCGTGACCTTCGTCGCGTCGGTCATGTTCATGATGATCGAGGGCGCGACGCCGATCCTCTTGGTGTTGACATGATCGCGGCCGGCGACATTGGTGTCATTGCCGAGGAGCACGATGCGGGCCGCTGAATCGCCGAAGGTCCGATTGAAATCCGCCGTGACCCGTCCGCCAGGCGCGGTATAGCCCGACATTTCGACCCGGCTGAAATTCGTGAACATCGGCAATTTGCTGGTGAGGTTGATGACCCCGCCCGTCGAGCCGCGTCCGAACAAGAAGGACGATGGGCCCTTGAGCACTTCCACCTCTTCCACGCTGAAGGTGTCGCGCGTGTACCAGCCTGGATCGCGAACGCCATCGCGATAGAAATCATTGCGCGCGGAATAGCCGCGGATGGCGATATTGTCGCCCTGCGTTCCGCCTTCGCCGCCAAAGAAGGTGACGCCCGGCACGTTGCGCAGCGCCTCGACGACGGTGGTGTCCTTTTGATCCTCGATCAGTTGCTGCGGAACAATGGTGATGCTTTGCGGCGTGTCGAGGATCGAGGTCGGGATGCGGGATAGTTTGAGCTTGCGCGGATTATAGTCGCTGCCGCCTTCTCCTGGGCCGGCGACGTCGACCTGATCGAGGGCGACCGGCTCGGCCTCTTGCGCCAAGGCGGCGTCCGCGAACATGACCGATGCGAGGCCGATGGCGGCTCGCGCCATTGGCGCGCGGGTCTTGGCGCGAATGAATTTCCGGTCGGCGTTGTCAGCGATCTTGCGACCATAGCCAAATATCTCTGTAATGAACTCCCGCGTCATAACGTATTGCCCCCTGCCGCCAACTAGATTAGAATCATTCTAATTCGTTGAATTCAACCAGTTACTATCATGACTCAAGGAGAGCAAGCAAGTGAGCTTTGCAATTCTTTAATTAGAATAGTTATAAACTAAGTTTACCTTGATTTATATTTCAAACCATGTCTAGAAGGCGCTCATCTTCGCTTCTCTCTCGCCTTGTGGTCATGGAATTGATTTCTTCCGGCTGGGTCCGCCGCATGTTTCGCCAAGTCCATCTTTGGATCGGACTGGGTCTTAGCCTCCTCATCGCCGCCATCGCTTTGTCGGGGGCCTTGCTGGTTTTCGGCCCCGAGGTGGATAGGCTGATCGATCCCTCGCGTTACGCAGTCACGGGGGCGGCGGCCGAGCAGGCGGCTGGCGTCTATCTCGGCAATGCGGCCAAGGCTGCTCCCGGAGCGCAGGCGGCCGTGCTGCGCTGGCCCGAGGCGGAGGGCGCGCCGGTCACGGTGCTCTTGCGCGGCGGGGCGGAAACGCCGGCGGCCCCAAGGGATCGTTTGCGCATTGCCTATCTCGATCCGCCGACCGGTCGGGTTTTGGGCCTCGTCGATGCCCGCGCCACTTTAGTCGGCATCGCGCATGCGCTGCACGCCAATCTGCTGGTCCCCCAATTCTCGGGCCGCCAGATTGTTGGGTGGGTGGGCGTCGGCCTCTTGATGATGACCTTGACCGGCCTCTGGCTCTGGTGGCCGCGCAACTCCGGATTTCTCCAGGCGTTGGCATGGCGGCGCGGCGCGACGGCAAGCGTTAACTTGCACAACACGCTGGGAGTCTGGATCGCGTTGCCCTTGGCGGCGATGGCCTTGACCGGCATGTCTTTATGCTTTCCGGAGCAGGCGCGCGGGTTGATCGGCCTTTTCGCCGATCTTGCGCCGCAGGGGCAGCGCCCAGGGGCAGGCCAAGGCCCCGGCGCGGCTCTGATGCTTCGGCCGGCGCAAGATCCGCAGCGGGTCGTCGAGATTGCTTTGCAAAGCGGCCAAGGCCTGCGCCCGGCGGCGCTGTCGGCGCCGACTGACAAGGCCAAGGTCTGGCGGGTTCAACTTTTGACCCAGGAAGGCGAACGCCGCAGCGTGCTGGTCGACGATCAGACGTTGGCGGCGACGCATCCGCCCACAGCCGCGGGCGACGCCTTTGCCGCTTGGTTGCGCCGCGTTCACGAAGCGACCCATCACGGGCCGCTCTGGCAAGCGATCGGCTTTCTTAGCGGGGCATTGCCGGCGGTCCTGCTTGTGACCGGGGTCCTGATGTGGCTGCGGCGCCGGTCGCGGCGCGCCGGAAAGTCCGCCGTCAGCGATGAAAAAATCGCCGCGCCGCTGGGAGTCTGTCGTGATTTATGATCGTCGTCCGTTAGAGCTCATATGATCGTTCATATCCCCAATGTCCTCGACCAGGACCAGCTCGCGCTATGCCGCGAGGCGATGGAGCGCGCTAAGTGGGTCGATGGGCGGGTCACCGCCGGGCACCAATCGGCGCAGGTCAAGAACAACCTGCAATTGCCCGAAGGCGGCGCCGAGCACCGTGAACTCGGCGAGATCGTGATCCGCGCGCTGCAGCGCTGCCCATTGTTTATTTCGGCGGTTCTGCCGCACACGATTTTTCCGCCTTTGTTCAATTGCTACAAAGTCGGAATGGGATTTGGAGCGCATGTCGACAATGCGGTTCGGCAAACCGCCGATGGCGCGATCCGCATTCGCACAGATGTGTCGGCGACCCTGTTCATCAGCGGCCCCGACGATTTCGACGGCGGTGAATTGACCATCGAGGACACTTACGGCAGTCATGAAGTCAAGCTGCCGGCGGGCGATCTCGTCGTCTACCCATCCGACAGCCTGCACCATGTCACGCCGGTGACGCGGGGCGCGCGGCTGGCGTCCTTCTTCTGGATTCAGAGTCTGGTTCGGGATAAGACAAGGCGCGGACTTTTATTTGAGCTCGACGCCGCGATCATGCAATTGACGCGCGATGCGCCGGGGCATCCCGCGTTGGCGTCGCTGACTTCGACCTATCATAATCTGCTGAGACAATGGGTGGAGACATGACGGCGGTTGAATCCCGCCATCTGACGGACGCAGGATTGATCCCGAGTTCGACATATGTCTTGATGAAAATATCTCCGATAAGCGGCGGCGGCCGACAGGACTCTGTCGCATTTTCACATGCGTCAGGGCTCCGTCATGATGCTAAGAGAGGATAGTTAAAATGAGCTGGGCGGACCTTGATCTGGCAGGCGGGCGGCGTCGAATGAACCGTCTTGTCGGAAAAACTCTTGCCGCTTTATGCGTGAGCGCGCTTCTCTGCGCCGCCCCGTCGCAGGCCCAGACGCCAGTTCAAACGAACGACGAGGCGCCCCAGGCTCAGCCTGCTCCAGCTTCGCCGTCCACGGCATCGCCCTTGGCCATCACGCCTGCTCCGGCTTTATCAGCGCCTGCCGCGGAGTCCGCGGCGCCAGCTGCGCCGACCGAAGCGAAGGCGGAAGAGCCCAAGCCCACGCCGCGGGCTGAGGCCGCTTCTCCTTCGACTTTGCCGCAGGATCTGACGCCAAAGGGAATGTTCCTCAACGCCGTCATGACCGTGAAGGTCGTCATGGTCGGGCTTGCTTTCGCATCGCTTGCGACCTGGACAGTCTGGCTCGCCAAGACGATCGAACTTTGGAGCGCCAGGCGCACGGCGCGGCGCGGCCTCGAAATTTTAGAGCGCGCGACCAGCCTGCGCGCGGCGGAAAAGGAATTCGCGCAGGCGCGCTCTCCCGTCGCTCTTTTCGTGTCGGCGGCGGTCGATGAGACCGAACGCTCCGCCGGGCTTCCGCCCGAAGGCGTCAAGGAGCGCGCCGCCGCTTTGCTTTCGCGGATCGAGGCGCAAGCCGGGCGGACCATGACGCGAGGCACCGGCGTGCTGGCGACGATCGGCTCGACCGCGCCCTTCGTCGGCCTGTTCGGGACGGTCTGGGGCATCATGGACAGTTTTATCGGGATTTCGCAGAGCCATACGACCAATCTTGCGATCGTTGCGCCAGGCATCGCCGAAGCCTTGCTGGCCACCGCCATGGGGCTTATCGCGGCGATTCCAGCTGTCGTGATCTACAATGTCTTCGCCCGCTCGATCGCCGGCTATCGCGCGCTGCTCGGCGACGGCGCCGCTGAAGTTCTTCGCATGCTCTCCCGCGACGTCGACCGCGCGGCCGTCCTTGCCGACGGGCCGCATGTGGTCCCGATGCGCCAGTCAGCGGAGTGAACGCGCATGGCTGTTCGGCTTTCTTCCGGGGAAGATGATCTCGAGATCAACCACGAGATCAACGTGACGCCCTTCATCGACGTCATTCTCGTGCTCCTGATCATCTTCATGGTCGTCGCGCCTCTCTCCACCGTCGACGTCAATGTCGATCTTCCCTCCTCCACGGCGCAACCGGCGCAGCGGCCCGATAAGCCTTTGTTCCTCACGGTGAAGTCGGATCTTTCCCTGCTGATCGGCGAGGATCTGGTCAATCGCGCGAACTTGGCCGGCGCCCTCGATGCGGCGACGCAGGCCGACAAGGAGCAGCGGGTCTTCGTTCGCGCCGACAAGGCCGTTTCCTATGGCGATGTGATGGAGACGATGAACCTCCTGCGCAGCGCCGGCTACTTGAAGATCGGGCTGGTCGGCTTGGACTCAGGGTCGGCCGGCGAGGCCTCTCCCTCGGGACAGACCAAACCGTCCGAGGCGAAGCCGGCGTCGGAGCCCCGGCCATGACGATGGTTTCTGGAAGCGCATTTCCATCCACCGAGGAGCCGCCGCTTTGGCGATGGATCATAGCGGCGGCCTTGGTCGTCCTCGTTCATGCGGGCTTCGTCTATTGGCTCTTGTATCGGACCAATCCGCCCCCCGCCGGCGAGCCTCCCGCCGCGGTAATGATTGAACTATCGCCAGTGGCGATCTCGCCGGAAAGCGCGACCGAACTTCTCCCAGGTCCGCAAATGACCCAGGTGGAGCCTGAAGCTGAGGAGCCGCCGCTGACGATGGCGATCCCAGAGCTTCCTCCGGTTCCGAAGGCGGCCGCGGTTCTTGTAACGGCTCCCAAACCCAAGCCGAAGCCGCTGAAAAAAGTCGAAAAGAAGCTGGAAAAGGAAGAACTCAAGCCGCCGGCGCCGCGCACGAGCGCGCCCCTCCATACGCAGGCGGCGCGGGGGCAGTCCTCGGCGGCGCCCAGGCAAGGCGCGTCCGGGGCTCCATCGATGTCTTCCGCCTCATGGCACAGTCTGGTCGGGGCGCATTTCGCGCGGTATCCGCGTTATCCGGCATCGGCGCGCACGGACACGGGAACGCCGTCGATTTCCTTCACGCTGGACCGAGGCGGCAGGCTCATCTCGGCCCGCCTCGCCAGGAGTTCGGGGTCCTCGGCGCTGGATCAGGAGGCGGTCGCCGCGGCACACCGCGCGAGCCCGTTTCCGGCTCCGCCGGCTGAAATGGGCGGCGGCTCCTACAGTTTCACGGTCCCGGTCCGCTTTCACCATTGAAGTAACTGGTTCGCGTTCGGAAAATGAAGGAAGCAAAGAGGTAGAGCGCTTGGTGATTCCGCAAGCGCTTCCCGATCAGATGGAGTCATCTGATCGAAAAATAATCGTTCAGATTCAATGAGTTGTAGCATGTTCTCATGAGATGTCGGATATATCCGATGTCTCATAAGAACATGCGCTCGCGAAAAATCCTATTTTTTGGAAACAGATCACGTTGCCGCGCAGTTGATTGGTTGGAGCGGCCGGGCGCGCTCGGCGCCAACAATGGAGCAGAATAATGATTGATCGCCGCCTTTTGATCGCCAAGATTGGCCTTTGCGGATTTTTGGCCGCAAATTTCATTGGGTTTCCGGACAGGGCGGCCTTGGCGGCGTCTTCGATTGTCGCAGCCGTCGACAAGGATAACGACGGCACTCTCGATCTTGCCGAAGTGAAAGAGGCCGCCGGCGCTTTCTTCGAGAAGCTCAACAAGGATCCCGACGATACGCTTGACGCCAAAGAGGTAGGCGCCCGGCTTGGCAAGAGCGCATTCAAGGCCGGCGATCCCGATGATGATGGCACGCTGACGAAAGACGAGTATTTCGCCATTGTCGAAAAGCTTTTCAAAGCGGCCGACGCCAATAAGGACGGCGTGCTGACGGGGAAGGAGCTTCAGTCGAAGGCCGGACGCGCGCTGACGCGTTTGATCCACTAAACTAGCGTCCAAGCCGCAAAGGAAATCTCAAAGCTTTTCGGTCAAAGTCGTCTTGAAGCCCCGCCTTCGACCGATAGGCGGAGATCCGAGGCGACATGACCGAAGCGCTCGCGTTTGCTGCCTTTTCGTCCATCGGCGCGGGCCTGTTTTCGCTCGGCGGCGGCGCTGTTCTGTTGAGCGTCCTGCTTCTCGCCGCGATCCTTGGGCTTCTCGTCGACCGTGTTCGGCGCCGGCGGCGCGAGGCCCTACTTTGCGACGAGCGGGAAAGCCTGCGCGATGAAGTCTGGGAATTGAAGGCGGCGGCCGCGGCGGCGGAGCGCGCCGAGGCCGCGAGCGAGGCTAAATCGCGTTTTCTCGCCAGTCTCAGCCATGAAATCCGCACCCCGCTCAATGGCATTTTGGGGATGGCCGGGCTCTTGCTCGATACGCGCGTCGACGCGGAGCAAAGAAGCTATATCGAGGCGATTAGCGGGTCGGGCGTCGCGCTGGCCTCGCTGATCGATGAAATGCTCGATTTTTCGAAGATCGAAGCGGGCAAAATCGAGATCGCCGAGGAACCATTCGATCTTGTGACGCTGGTTGAAAGTTGTGTCGAGCTCTTGGCTCCGCGAGCGCAGGGAAAAGGGCTCGAAATCGCGAGCTCGATCGCCGCCGATGTGCCGGCGCGCCTCATTGGCGATGCCGCCCGGCTGCGCCAGGTCCTGCTTAATCTCGCCGGAAATGCGGTCAAATTCACCGATCGCGGCGGCGTCGGCCTTCGCGTCGCCAGGCAGGGCGAACACGCGCTTTGCATTGATGTGATTGATACCGGGCCCGGCGTTCCGGTTCATCGCCGCGACGCCATTTTCGAGGAGTTCGAACAAGGCGACGGCTCGGCGACGAATCGCTACGGCGGCGCCGGGCTTGGGCTCGCTATTTCAAAGCGGCTCGTCGAACGGATGGGCGGCGCGCTGCGACTGGCGGCGGCGGGCCAGGAGGGATCGAGATTTTCAATCGTCCTTCCCCTTCGCCCGTGCGGAAGCGCGCAGAAGGCGCGGGTCGAGGCGCCCGATCTGAGCGGCCAGGGCGCGCTGATCGTGGCGGCCGCGCCCTTTGCAGCGCCCTTTTTGGCGGAGCGGCTCGCGGAGGCGGGCGCAAGCGTCCGCCATGCGGCAACCGAGGCCGCCGCCTTGGCCCTTCTCGCCGCCGTCCCATCTGGCACTTCATATGACATTTTCATTGTCGACTGCGCCCTCGGCGCGGCTGCGACGCGCCGGCTTGGCGACGCTGCCAGAACCGCCGGCATCACCCGCCGCTTGCTGCTGTTCTCACCTTTCGAGCGGCGCGCCTTCGGCGAGAGTTTTGTCGACGGCTTCGACGGCTGGTTGGTCAAACCGGTCCGAGCGCGTTCGCTCTTCGCTCGCCTTGGCGCCGCCGGGGAGGCTTGCGCGAAGGCGCCGCCGCCCCCGAGGGCGCCAGTGCGGGCCAACTCCGGCGATGAAATCCTCCTTGCGGAGGATAATGACATCAATGCTTTGCTTGCGACGCGCCATCTTGAAAAACTTGGCGCGCGGGTGACGCGGGCATGTGATGGCCTCGCCGCCGTGGCGCTGGTGGAGCAGGCGCTTAGCGGGGCGCGCTCGGCATTTGACGCCATAATCCTCGACATTCGGATGCCCGGCATCGATGGGCTCGAGGCGGCGCGGCGGATCCGGCGGGCGGAGCGCGCGGCCGGCAGCGCTCCCGTTCGTTTAATCGCCCTGACCGCCAATGCTTTCGACGACGATCGCTTGGCGGCCGAAGAGGCTGAAATCGACGAATTTCTGACAAAGCCGGTCGATTATCGCCGTCTTAACGGCATTTTGGAGGTTGCGTCGGCAGCCTCGCGGCAAGCCGCGTTCGGCCGGCGAATCGACAGGGCGGCCGTGTCCGCGAGCCCGATTCTTTGCGCTATGGGTCCGGCGGGGTCGAATGGGCGCGCGTTGTGATGGCGCGGAGACGGCGACCAAGCTAATGTCGCAGCGGAAACAATGCTGGCGTTCGCGCGTTTAGCCATCACTCTCTCCCTCCATCGGATCGCCCCATGCCCACCAAGCTCGAACAGTTGAAAGCCATGACAACGGTTGTCGCCGACACCGGCGATATGGAGGCGATCCGCGCTTTCATGCCTGTCGACGCGACGACCAACCCGACGTTGATCCTGAAAGCGGCGCAGATGCCTCGTTACGCCCAACTGCTGGAGGAGGCGATTCTATGGGGCTTGAGCCATAATCATCTGACGAGCGAGATTACCGAACGGCTAACCCTGAACTTTGGATTGGAGCTGACAAAAATCGTGCCTGGCCGGGTGTCGACGGAAGTCGATGCGGATCTCTCCTTCGACATCGAGGGGACGGTCGCCAAGGCGCGCTCGATCATCGCGGAATATGAGAAGCGCGGGGTTGGCCGCGAGCGCATCCTCATCAAGATCGCAGCCACATGGGAAGGCATTCGCGCCGCCGAAATTCTGCAAAGCGAAGCAATAGACTGCAATATGACTTTGATCTTCTCGCTCACCCAGGCAGTCGCTTGCGCCGATGCCGGAGCCTATCTCATTTCTCCTTTCGTCGGGCGCATTCTCGATTGGCACATGAAAGCCGAAGGGAAGACCTATGCAGCCGAAACGGATCCGGGCGTCGTGTCCGTCCGCCAGATCTATAGCTATTTCAAAGCCCATGATGTGAAGACAGTGATTATGGGCGCCTCGTTCCGCAACAAGGAGGAGATCGAGGCTCTGGCCGGCTGCGACCGGTTGACGATTTCGCCGCAATTGCTCGAGGAACTGGCCAAGGATGAAGGCGACTTGCCGCGCCGGCTCGATCCAAAGACGGCGGCGTCTCACCCTCCCGCAAAACTCTCGCTCGACGAGAAGACTTTTCGCTTTCTCTTGAACGAAGACGCCATGGCGACTGAAAAGCTGGCCGAGGGCATCCGGTTCTTCGCTCGCGACCTTCGCGCGTTGCGCGAGCTCGTTTCCAAGAGACTTTTGGCTGCCGCCTAAACACAATCCCAACTGTGTTTAAGGCATCGCTTCAAAGGGGGATTTTCGATGTCAATTGAATTGCAACTGCTGGTCTGGTCCGTGGCGCTCGCCTTCGCGCAGATGCTGCTCGCCGTCGTTGGATCGGCGCAGCAGCTGGACCTAGAAACGCTTGTCGGCAATCGCGACTATGTGCCCGAGCCCTTGGGATGGGTCGCGCGCGCGAAGCGGGCCCAATATAATATGCTGGAGAACCTGGCGCTCTTCGCCCCTTTGATTCTCGTCGCTCAGATTGCCGGGCGGACAAATGAAACCACCGCGCTTGGGGCGGAGATCTTCTTTTTTGCCCGTTTGGTTTATATCCCGGTTTACCTGATCGGCATTCCCTACCTCCGGACCCTCATATGGGTTGTCTCGGTCATCGGGCTTGGCCTGATTTTCAGTCAGCTTGTCTAGAGCGCTTTCCGTTTCGGCGGAATCAGAAAGCAGCTCTAGGTCCTTGTTTTGTCGCATTTTCTTAGCGCGAACCGGTATCCACTCCGCTCGAAAATGCTCTAGAGCGCTTCCCGATCAGATGGGGTCATCTTATCGGGAAGGAATCGCTCGGATTCAATGAGTTGGAGCGTGTTCAAGCAAGGCGAACGCGCCTTCGCGTCAAAAAATGCGATAAAGCAAGAACTTCGGCTTTCCGATTCAACCGGATCGGAAAGCCTTTGAGGAGGGCGATCCCGGGGGGATAGGCCCTTAGGATTCGGTCGGCTTCTGGGTGAAAATCTGCCGGCCGCGATACATGCCGGTCTTCAGATCGACGTGATGGGGACGGCGCAGCTCGCCGGAATCCTTGTCTTCGACATAGGTCGGAGCCTTGAGCGCGTCGGCGGAACGACGAAATCCGCGCTTCATGGGGGAGGTCTTACGCTTCGGAACGGCCATGTCTTTTTCCAGCAACAGTTAGATCGGGCGCAAAACCCGAGAATGACAGCGTGGCTCGCCTCATACAATGAAACGCTGGCGCTGGCTATCTCAAAAAGGATGCGAGACCATTTTCAAGCACAGCCGCCGCGGGCGCCCGTGAAAAATTCTATAAAACAAAACGATAAAGCGGATTTCATCGAATCGGGAAGCGCTTCACCGCGCGCATTCGACGAAAGGCGCCGCCGTTCTCGCCCGAGCCGCGATGCGTTGGGCGAGCGCGGCATGGACGCGCGAGGGGCGCCCCGCATTGCGCCGCCGCGGATTGGGCAGGGCTGTCGCCAGCAGCGCGGCTTCCTTGGCGTCGAGTCGCTCGGCGCTTTTATGAAAATAGCGCTGCGCCGCCGCCTCGACGCCAAAAACGCCATCGCCCCATTCGGCAATGTTCAAATAGACCTCAAGAATCCGTCGTTTTGGCCATTCCAGCTCGATCAGAAGCGCCACGGGGATTTCGATCCCCTTGCGAATAAAGGACTTTGATGGCCAGAGGAAAAGATTCTTGGCGCTCTGCATCGTGATGGTCGAAGCCCCGCGCGAGGGACCGTCGTCGTCCGCCGCATCGATTACCTCGCGCAGCGCCCCCCAATCGACGCCGGCGTGCCGGCAAAACCGCGCATCTTCCGAGACGATGACGGCTGTGCGCAGATCAGGCGAAATGCGCTCCAGCGGAACATAGCGGCGCTCGACGCTTTCGCCTTGGACCCAGCGCGCGAGCATCAATGTCGAAACCGGCGCGACGAAGCGATAGACGAGGATCAAGGCCGCCAGACCCATCGCCAGCGCCAGGCCAACCCCGAGAATGACGCGCAAGAGTCTGTTCAAGAAACCCGTTCGCCGAGGCCGCGATGACATAGCCCGAGCCTTGACCGATCTCGTTCGATCGGGCAAGCCGAGTCTCGACTTTATCGGCGGGAGCCTTTCCCCTGGGAGAGAAGCCGCGCGCGCTTTGCGGTCGTGCGGGCGGGAACCGCTCTTGGACAACCCAGCCGCATCAAAAGGAAGACGCCTCTTGGCTCAGGCTTATAAGGATGATGCAACGATGACGGACGGGCCGGCCGGGGAATTCGAGGCTCGGCTGAACGCGGTCGCCGCCGCGACCGAGCATATGCTCGATCGCTTGCTGGGGCCTTCGATCCTGCCCGGCGAGACCGCGCGGCCGCCGCGCTTTCTCGAGGCGATGCGTTATGCGAGCCTTGGCGGCGGCAAGCGGCTCCGGCCCTTTCTGATGATCGAGACGGCGCGGCTGTTTGGCGTTGAGGGCGAAGGGATCTTGCGCGCCGCCGCGGCTCTGGAAATGATCCATTGCTATTCGCTCGTGCATGATGATCTTCCCGCCCTCGACAATGATGACCTGCGTCGGGGTCGGCCGACGACGCATAAGGCCTTCGATGAAGCGACCGCGATTTTGGTTGGCGACGGCCTCTTGACCTTTGCCTTCGATGTGACGGCCGATCCGGCGACTCATCCAGATCCCGCGATCCGGATCGCGCTCGTCCTCGCGCTCGCCCGCGCCGCCGGCCTTGGCGGCATGATCGGCGGCCAGGTGCTCGATCTGGAAGCCGAGCAGGCGCGCGAGCCGCATCGAGCGGAAGCCGTGATCAAGCTTCAATCGATGAAAACGGGAGCGCTTTTGCATTATGCGGTGAACGCCGGCGCGATTCTGGCCGAAGCAGACGATCAAGCGCGCGCCGCGCTATCCGCTTATGGTCAGGCGCTCGGCGCCGCATTCCAGGTTGCCGACGATATTCTTGATGTCGAGGCCGACGAGGTCGCGCTCGGCAAGCGCGCCGGCAAGGACGCGGAGCGCAACAAGGCGACCTTGGTCGCGGCGCTTGGCCTGGAGGCCGCGCGGGAGCGGCGCGACGCGCTTTCGGCGAAAGCGATCGACGCGCTCGACTCGTTCCCGCAGGGCGCGAAGGCGACGATCCTGAAGCAGGCCGCCCATTTTGTCGCCGCGCGCAAGAACTAACCCCGCCGCGATCCGGCGCCGGAACGGGAGAGCGGCTCAATGATAGGTTTTGTTGTCCGTTTGTTCCGAATCCTTCGCGCGCATCCGCGCCTTTTTCTAGGCGTGGCGATCGGCCTCCTTGTTGGCGTTCTTCTGCCCGATTCCTTTCGCGGCTCGACCCGCTTCCTGATTGCTTGGAACATAGGAACCTGGATCTATTTCATCACAACCGCTTGGTTGATCTTCCATGCGACCGAGGAATCAATCCGGCGTCGCGCCAAGTCGACCGACGAGGGGAAGTTTTTAGTCCTTGTCCTGACGAGCTTCGCCGCGATCGCCTCGATCGGCGCCATCATCATGCAGCTCGCCGCCGCGCAGGACTTATCTGGTCTGGCGAAAGGCCTTCACGTCGGGCTTGCCGTGGCGACGATTCTGAGCGCCTGGTTCTTCATCCATCTGACCTATGCGCTGCATTATGCGCATGAATATTTCGATGAATATTTCGCTGAGCCGGGCAGGCCCAGGAGCGAGCGCGGCGGCTTGCGCTTCCCCGGCACCGAAAACCCCGATTATTATGATTTCTTGTATTTTTCCTATGTGATCGGGGTCGCGTCGCAGACCGCCGATGTCGATATTTCCTCGCATGAGATGCGGCGGGTGGCTGTGTCCCATTGCGTTTTGGCGTTTTTCTTCAACAGCGCGGTGCTGGCGCTGACGATCAATATCGCCGCCGGGCTGATTTGAGTTAAAGATCTCTGCTTTCGCGCCGGAGCGGCACTTCGGCTTTGTGCATCATTCAAGAATTTTGCAGCACGCAAGAAGCCCTTGTTTTATAAGGGTTTCATGCTGATTTCGAGCCCTTCTGACTTGAGCTTGACAGCTTCCTGAAAAGCGCAATTGGCGTCAGCAACGCGCCGAGGACAAGATCGATTGGAAGTTAAGTCACACTTCCGTTTTCGACGGCGCGATCTTGTTGAGCAGTTGTATGAGTTGTTCAATCTCAGAACGGCTTAACCCCGCGAAAGCGGACTCCAAGGCGTTGGCCATCAAGGGCGCCGCTCTTTCGAGCAATTCTGTTCCCGCTTCGGTAAGATGGTGGCGGATCGATCGACCCGGCCCAGCTACCCTCTGGATCAAGCCTCGCTTCGCCAATTTGCTGACAAGCTCGCCAACGGACTGATCCGTCATCAGGCTCGCATTGGCGAGTGCATGTGTTGATTGCGCTGGATTGGCCCGAATTCGGTCGAGTACAACCCAAAGGGCCATGGTCAAACCTAGGCTCGCGAGATGCCTATCGAATGCCGCGCTTTTAGCAATTTGCGCGCGCTTCAGACTCAGAGCCGCCAATCTCAATGACTCATACATTATTATATAATTATCCTTATATAAGGATCCTTGCTTCAGTGAGGGAATGAGTATATAAAGGTCCTTGTATAAGGCATTTTATATATGACCATTCGGAGCAATCATGCCAACGACTGATTCCATCAACAGGATAGCGAAAATTCCCCGTGTCGCTCTAATAACCGGGGCCACCGCAGGTATGGGGCTTGAAATAGCCCGTCAGCTAGCTGCGAACGGCTTGAAAGTCATTATCGGCGCGCGTGATGTTGAGCGCGGCCATGCCATCGCAAGAGAACTCTGCGCAGTGGGCGGGGATGTTGTTTCGGTTCAACTGGATGTCACTGATCCTGTCACCATCTCACGAGCGGCAACGTGGGTGAGCGCCCAAATCGGTCGACTGGATGTGCTGATCAACAATGCGGGGATTGCCAGGGATCAGAAAAAGAAACCATTCGAAACGACATTGCAGGACTTTCGGGAGACTTACGAGACAAACGTCTTCGGCGTGGCCACGGTTACAAACGCGTTTCTGCCGATGCTTTTACAATCAGAAGATGGCCGCATCATCAATCAATCCGCCGCGCTTGGCTCACACAGCATGACAGCGCGTATGGAGCCGCCTTTGGTGAGGCTCAACTGGCTTGCTTACAACAGCTCGAAAGCATCATTGAACTCAATCACTTTGGAATACGCCAAATTCTTGAGAGAAACCTCGGTCAGAGTATTTGCTACGTCGCCAGGACAGGTTTCAACTGCGCTTAATGGCCATCATCAAGGCGGCATAACTCCCGCGGAGGGCGCCAGCATCGCGGCGCGCCTTGCGACGATGGCCGCTCCGCCGCCTAACGGCAGCTTTTGGGGTCTTGCTGGGCAACTGGCATGGTAAGCCGACTTTGTGCCTATCGCGCTAATCTCAAGAATATGCACAGTGAAGTCGCATCAATTAAATCAGCCGCTTACAGCGTTCGTAAATTAGATGCAAATGTCCGCCCACCAGCCCAACGCTGATCAAGCGAGACCGCTTCCCTCACTCCGCCGCGCTTTTCTCCCCGCCAAACCGCCGCTCGATATAGTCCTCCACGATCGTCTTGAACTCGGCGGCGATGCCTTCGCCGCGCAGGGTCATCGCCTTTTCCCCGTCGATGAACACCGGCGCCGAAGGCGTCTCGCCGGTGCCGGGCAGCGAAATCCCGATATCGGCGTGTTTAGATTCGCCCGGCCCATTCACGATGCAGCCCATCACCGCGACATTCAGCGTCTCGACGCCTGGATAGCGGGCGCGCCAGAGCGGCATTTCATCCCTTATGTAGCCCTGAATATCGCGCGCGAGTTCCTGGAATACGGTGGAGGTCGTGCGCCCGCAGCCGGGGCAGGCGGCCACCAGTGGCACGAAGGTGCGGAACCCTATGGTCTGCAGGATTTCCTGCGCGACCTGGACTTCGAGCGTGCGGTCGCCGCCGGGCTCGGGAGTCAGCGAGACCCGGATCGTATCGCCAATGCCCTCCTGCAGGAGAATTCCAAGCGCGGCGGAGGAGGCGACAATGCCCTTCGATCCCATGCCCGCCTCGGTCAGGCCGAGATGCAGCGCATAATCGCTGCGCCGCGCCACCGTGCGATAGACCGCGATGAGATGCTGCACATTGGAGACTTTGGCGGAGAGGATGATTCTGTCCCGCCCAAGCCCGATGTCTTCGGCGCGGGCGGCGGACAGCAGGGCCGAGCGCGCCATGGCCTCGCGGGTCACGGCTCCGGTCGTGAGCGGGGCGGGGGATCTCGCATTCTCGTCCATGAGCGTTGTCAGAAGCTCCTGGTCGAGCGAGCCCCAATTGGCGCCGATCCGCACCGCCTTGCCATATTTGATCGCCATCTCGACGATGGCCGAGAATTGCCGGTCCTTCTTGTCCTTGAAGCCGACATTGCCCGGGTTGATGCGATATTTGTCGAGCGCCTGCGCGCAGGCTGGATGGTCAGCTAAGAGCTTATGGCCGATATAGTGAAAATCGCCGACGAGCGGGACTTCGCAGCCAAGTTGCGCCAGCCGGTCGCGAATATAGGGCACTGCGGCGGCCGCTTCCTCCCGATCCACCGTGATGCGGACAAGCTCCGATCCGGCGCTGGCAAGGGCGGCGACCTGCGCTGCCGTGCCCTCGATATCGGCCGTATCCGTATTGGTCATGGACTGGACGACGATCGGCGCGCCGCCGCCAACCAGCACCGCCGCCTTGCCGGCGCCGACCCGCACGCCGACGGAGCGCCGCCGGGGGAGAGGCCCGGCCTCATCAGGCTCGACGTCAGTCAGGGAGGTCGGGTTCTGGGCGATGTTCATGCGGGGCTCGGGCGTTTGAAGGGGCGCTTGCAGGAGATAGCGCGCGGGCGCGTCGCGATCATGACTTTATGGGCCGCGAACAGTGGTGCGCAATAACGCTTTTGCCGTCAAGGGCTGGCGGAGCGTGGACGCAGGCCGGGAAGCCGCCTCGGACAAGCCGGGACTGTGCGCCGAAAGCAT
This sequence comes from Methylocapsa aurea, assembly GCF_000746085.1. Lineage (GTDB taxonomy): Bacteria > Pseudomonadota > Alphaproteobacteria > Rhizobiales > Beijerinckiaceae > Methylocapsa > Methylocapsa aurea. Next base: position 175,439 of record NZ_JQKO01000001.1, read on the forward strand.
GCCGCAGCTCACTGGGCGAAAGTATTGCAGGAATCGACCTGGCCCGATTTCAGGCCCCTGTTCAACCATTGCTGGCGCTGCGCCGAGGTGCCATGCGTGAAGGAGTCGGGCACAGCATAGCCTTGCGCCGACTTTTGCAGACGGTCGTCGCCGATCGCCTGCGCGGTTGCGACCGCCTTTTCGATGTCGCCCGGCTGGAGAATCTGATATTTGCGCTCGGCGTTGGCGGCCCAGACGCCAGCCAGGCAATCGGCCATGAGTTCGGCCCGCACCGAGATGGCGTTCGCCTGACCTCTGCTCACGGCGCGCCGCTGCGCCGCCTGGACCTTCGGCAGGATGCCGAGTTGGTTCTGGATATGATGTCCGATCTCATGGGCGATGACATAAGCGTAGGCGAAGTCGCCGCCGCCGCCGAGGCGCTGCTTCATGTCGCGGAAAAAGGCCGTGTCGAGATAGACCTTTTGATCGTTGGGACAATAAAAGGGCCCCATCGCCGCGCTCGCGCCGCCGCAGCCGGAGCGGGTCTGACCGCTATAGAGAACGAGAGTCGGCTTGACGAAGGCGATCCCTTTCTGGGCGGGAAGAATCTCCGTCCAGACATCCTCGTTCTCGGCCAGCACCGCGGCGACGAACTGCCCCATCTGATCGGAGGGCGCGCCGGTCTGGCGCTGTTGCGGGGGAGCGCTTTGGCTGGTTTGCGGGCCGTGGCGCACGCCATTGAGCATTTCGGCGCCGCCGATGAGCAGGCGCGGATCGATGCCGAGCGCCCAGCCGATGAGGCCCAAAATCACGATCGCGCCAATTCCGAGATTGCCGGTCCCGCCGCCCATTGACCCGCCGCCGCCGCCATAGGCATCGCCCCGCCGGTCCTCGACATTGTCGGATCGGCGAAAATCTTCCCATCTCATGCTCGGCTCCCGGCTCTTTTCCTAAGCGGCCACGCGCGGCCATTAAGCGACCTTCCGCCCCGTTTTCAAATGGACTTTTAGCGCGCCGGGGAAGAACGTCCAATTTCCTTTGCGAGCAAGCGCAAGTCCCGCCACGCTAGTTTCTTTTGCGCCGGTTGGCGCAACAGATAGGCCGGATGCAGCATGGCGATCGCGCGGATCTTCGTTTCTCCAAGCGGATAATCGAACCAGCGGCCGCGCAGGCGCATGATTCCTTCTTTGGCGCCAAGAAGAGTCTGCGCCGAGGCGGCGCCGAGGCAAACGAGAATTTTCGGATGCACGAGTTCGATTTGCCGGCGCGTGAATGGAAGACAGACCGCCGTTTCAAGCGGCGTCGGCGTGCGGTTGCCGGGCGGGCGCCAGGGCACGACATTGGCGATATAGACCTTGCCGCGCTCGAGCCCGATCGCGGCGAGCATCTTGTCGAGCAATTGCCCGGCGCGGCCGACGAAGGGCAGGCCTTGGCGGTCTTCGTCCGCGCCCGGCGCCTCGCCGACGAACATGATTTCGGCGTTCGGGTCGCCGTCGCCGAATACGAGCTGCGTCGCCGTCGCCTTCAGGCCGCAGCCCTCGAAACGCAAAAGCCTTTCGCGCAGTTCAGCCAGGGTTTGCGCGCCCGCCGCGCTGTCGCGGGCGGATTGCTCGAGAGCGTCGGCGGGAAGAACCAATGCGGGCTCGCGCGGCGCGGCGCGCGGGGCGAGGGCGGCCTCCGGCTTTGGCGGCGGCGCGACGTCGACGTCGGCGGCGGCCCTGGTCCGCGCCTCTCGGCATTCGGCCAGCCGGTCATGCGGAGCGTCATCGACGGCGATGTCGACGCCCATCGCGCTGTACCACCGTAAGAGTTCGACCAAATTTTCGACCATGGACGGGATCGCTTCTTCGTTCGTCGGAATTGATGCTCAGGCGCGGACGCGGCGCTCGCATGAATTGAAGGACAGGGCGCCATCGTATACGTCTTGATGGATCGACGCCGTCAAAATCGGCGATCCAACTTTTTGAATTTGAGCGCTTCCTTGTCGATTCGATGAGTCCATCTGATCGGGAAGCGCTCCAGGGGCATTGAACCAGCATGACCGAGGCAGGACCGCAATTGCCGCCGCGCGAGGCGATGGATTTCGACGTCGTCATTGTCGGCGGCGGCCCAGCCGGCCTTGCCGCGGCGATCCGCCTGAAACAGTTCGACCCGGAGCTTTCGGTCGCCGTCATCGAAAAAGGGTCCGAACTCGGCGCACATATTTTATCCGGCGCGGTCATCGATCCCTGCGCGCTCGATCGGCTCGTCCCCGATTGGCGGCGCGACAGCAACCCGCCCCTGAAGACAGAGGTGAGCGCCGACCGGTTCTATCGCCTCGGCCGAACGGGAGCGCTGCGGCTGCCCAATTTTGCGATGCCGAGACTCATGAACAATCATGGAAATTTCATCGGCTCGCTCGGCAATCTGGTGCGTTGGCTGGGCGCGCGGGCGGAGGCCCTGGGCGTCGAGATTTTCCCTGGCTTCGCCGGAACGGAAATCCTCTATGGCGCGGCTGGCGAAGTATTGGGCGTCGCCACCGGCGATATGGGTGTCGCGCGCGATGGAAGCCTCAAGGATGGCTTCATGCGCGGCGTCGAGCTGCGCGCCAAATATAGCTTGATCGCCGAAGGCGCGCGCGGTTCCCTCGCCAAGGAGTTGATCGCCAATTACCGCCTCGACCAGGGCCGCGAGCCGCAAAAATTCGGCATTGGCCTGAAGGAGCTTTGGCGCGTCGATCCGGGCAAGCACCAGCCTGGCCTCGTCCAGCACACATTCGGCTGGCCGCTCGATGATGCAACCGGCGGCGGCTCGTTCCTCTACCATTTCGAGGATAACCTCGTCGCAGTTGGTTTTGTGGTTCACCTGAATTATTCGAACCCGACGCTGTCTCCTTTCGACGAGTTTCAGCGCTTCAAGACGCATCCGATGATCGCGCCGGTTTTCGAGGGCGGGCGGCGGCTGTCCTATGGCGCGCGGGCCATCACGGAAGGCGGCTGGCAATCCGTGCCCAAGCTCTGCTTTCCAGGAGGCGCGCTGATCGGCTGCGCCGCTGGCTTCGTCAACCTGCCGCGCATCAAGGGCTCACATAATGCGATTTTCTCCGGAATGCTCGCGGCCGAACATGTCGCGGCGGCGCTCAAGGCCGGTCGCGCCAATGATGAGCTCGCCTCCTATGAGGCCGCATGGCGGGGCTCGGAGATTGGCGCGGACCTTTACAAGGTCAGGAACGCCAAGCCGCTGTGGTCGAAATTTGGCACCACGGCCGGCATCGCCCTCGGCGGGCTCGACATGTGGACCAATGAGATGTTTGGCCGCTCGGCCTTCGGCACTCTGCCGCATGGCGCGCCGGATTTCGCGACCCTGAAGCCGCTGCAGGAGGTCGAACCGATCGACTATCCAAAGCCGGACGGCAAGCTCACCTTCGACAAGCTATCCTCGGTGTTTATCTCCAACACCAATCATGAGGAAGACCAGCCGGTCCATCTGCATTTGAAGGACCCGTCGATTCCGATCGCCAAAAACCTGCCCGAATATGGCGAGCCGGCGCGTCTCTATTGCCCGGCCGCCGTTTACGAAGTCGTCTATGCCGATGAGGAAAAGAAAACCGATCCGCGTTTCGTGATCAATGCGCAAAATTGCGTGCATTGCAAAACCTGCGACATCAAGGATCCGGCGCAAAACATCGATTGGGTTCCGCCCGAAGGCGGCGGCGGGCCGAATTATCCGAATATGTGAGGGGGCGGAAGCAACTCTGCCTTGAGGGAACGGTCGAGTCCTACGCCCGCGGCGCGGCCGCCCGCTTCAATCGGTCGTTGATCGCTTCGCCCAATCCCTCCCCAGGGATCGGCGCGACGGCGATGCAGGAGGCGCCAAGCGCGTCGAGTTCGCGCAGAAAGGCGAAGAGATTGGCCGCCGCCTCGCTCAGGTCGCGCGAGGGCGACAGGTCGCGCACATTGGCGCCGGCCGGAAAGCGCCCGCCGAAATCAAGTCCCGCCTCGCCGGCGTCCAGCGTCGTCGCTTCAAGCCGAAGCCTTGCGCGCGGCGCGTAATGGGAGGCGAGGGCGCCGGGCGAACGAATGTCCTCGGGCGAGCACGACTCTTGCCAAGGTCCGGCGAGGGAAAATCCCAGCGCGGCTTCGATCGCGGCGCGGGGAATGCCGCCCGGCCGCAGCAGGCGCGGGGGCCCCTCAAGACAGCCGATGATTGTCGATTCCAGCCCCAAGGAACAGGGCCCGCCGTCCAGAATAAGGTCGATCTCGCCGCCAATATCCTGCGCGACATGGGCGGCGGCGACGGGACTGACCCGGCCGGAGCGATTGGCGGAAGGGGCGGCGAGCGGCCGACCCGCAGCGGCGATCAGGGCGAGCGCGGCCGGATGGGATGGGATCCGCAAGGCGATCGTGTCCTGGCCAGCGCGGGCGAGCGCGCAGACGGTGGCCTGCGCGGCCAGGGGAACGACCAAAGTCAGCGGACCCGGCCAGAAGCTCTTGGCGAGCAAGGCGGCCTCGGACGAGAAAATGCCTTGTTCTTGCGCCGCTGCCAAAGTCGCGACATGGGCGATGAGCGGGTTGAAGGCGGGCCGGCCCTTGGCGCGATAGACGCGCGCGACCGCTGCCTCCGAGGTCGCGTCGGCGCCCAGCCCATAAACGGTCTCGGTCGGAAAGGCGACGAGACCGCCGCCGCGCAAAATCCGCGCGGCTTCGGCGACGCCGGCCGCATCCGCCGCCATCCGGCGCGCGGCTCCAGCATGAGCCGTTGCCGCGACATCGTTCTTCATCCGCCTATATTCCTTCTTGACGGCGCCTGATCCACAGGCTGCAACATGGTGCGCGCCGCCCGCGCGTCCTTGTTGGACCCTGATTCGTTTGCCGTCAAAAGACGCGGCAATTGCGCCGCAACGAGGTCATTTGCGGAGTTTGATCGATGAGCTATCGCGCCCCTATCGCCGATATTCTGTTCGCTATGACCTTCGAGGCCGGACTTCACGAGGGGATCGAGGATGGACTCTATGCCGATCTCGCCGATGGTTTCGCGGAAGCCACTCTGACGGAAGCGGGAAAATTCGCCGAAAATGTCCTCGCCCCTCTGAACGCGGTTGGCGACAAGCATGGCGCGAAACTGGCGGACGGCGCGGTCGCGACGGCGCCCGGTTGGCCCGCCGCCTATAGCCAATGGACGGCGGGCGGCTGGAACGCGATCACCGCGCCTCTTGACTATGGCGGCATGGGTCTGCCGGCTCTCCTCAATACCGCCTGCATCGAAATCTGGAACGCGGCGAATATGGCGTTCAGCCTCTGCCCGCTGCTGACCCTTGGCGCGATCGAGGCGGTTCACTCGCATGCAACCGCCGATTTGAAGGATCTCTATCTGGCCAAGCTCGTCTCGGGGCAATGGACAGGCACGATGAACCTGACCGAGCCGCAGGCCGGTTCCGACCTTAGCGCCCTCAGAGCCAAGGCGGAGCGCCGGCCCGATGGAAGCTACAGGCTCTTCGGCTCCAAGATTTTCATCACCTATGGCGAGCATGATCTGAGCGAGAATATCGTCCATTTCGTGCTGGCGCGCCTGCCCGACGCGCCGCCTGGAACGCGCGGCATCTCGCTTTTTCTTGTCCCGAAATTTCTCGTCAACGGCGATGGCTCGCTGGGAGCCCGCAATGACGTCCATTGCGTCTCCTTGGAGCATAAACTCGGCATTCATGGCTCGCCAACCTGCACGATGGCCTATGGCGAGCATGGCGGCGCCATCGGCTGGCTCATTGGCGAAGAAAACAAAGGCCTCGCCTGTATGTTCACGATGATGAACAGCGCAAGACTGAATGTCGGCGTGCAGGGCGTCGCCATCGCGGAGCGGGCGTTCCAGCATGCTCTGGCCTATGCGAAAGAGCGCCGTCAGGGCCGCGCCTCCAACGCCAAAGGCGGCAGCGGCGAAATGAGTCCGATCGTCCATCATCCGGATGTGCGCCGCATGCTCATGACGATGAAGGCTTTGACGGCGGCGGCGCGGGCGATCTGCCTTATGACGGCGCAATCGATCGACTATTCGCGTCTTGCGAAGGATGAGGGGGCGCGGCGCGCGGCGCTGGAGCGAGCCTCTTTGCTGACGCCGGTCGCAAAGGCCTTTTCGACCGACATTGGCAATGAGGTCGCCTCGCTCGGGGTGCAGGTTCATGGAGGCATGGGCTTTATCGAAGAGACCGGCGCGGCGCAATTCATGCGCGACGCCCGGATCGCGGCGATCTATGAGGGCACGAATGGGATTCAGGCGATCGATCTCGTGCAGCGCAAGCTCGGACTTTCCAATGGCGTGGCGGTCGCCCGCGAAATCGCGGATATGTGGGCGGCGGCGGAGGCTCTGCGGCAAGCCAATTCCGATTTATTCGGCGATATGGAGACCTGCTTGAGCCAGTCCATCGCGGCGCTGGAGCGCGCCACCACCTTCCTGCTGGAAGCCGCGAAAACCGCGCCGGACGATGCGCTTGCCGGGGCGACGCCCTACCTCCGCCTCTTTGCCTATGCATCAGGCGGCGCAGCGCTCGCGAGGGGCGCGCTCGCCGCGCATCGGCTCTTGACCGCCGGCGATAATGATCCAGCGCTCGCCGCTCGGATCGCGACCGCAAGATTCTTCGCGGAAAATATCGCCAGCGGCGCCAGCGGCCTCGAACGCGCCGTCACGCGCGGCGCCGGCTCGGTTCACTCCGGCGCCCTTGCTCTCTAGAGCCGGATGACTTGATGGAATCGCAACGCGATTCCATCAAGTCATCCGGCTCTCATCAAAGAGTTAGAGCATGATGTCGCCCGAAAACCGGTTTCCACTTTTCGGCATCATGCTCTAACGGGGTCCAAGGAATGGCTGAATATGTCAAGATCGAGCGCGACGGCGCTATCCTTTGCCTCACCTTCGATCGGCCGGAAAAAAAGAATGCGCTGACCGGAGCAATGTATCTGGCGGCGGCCGAAGCGCTCATCACGGCCGACCGCGAGGAATCGATCGGCGCCATTCTCATCGGGGGCTCGGGCGGCGCGTTCACCGCCGGCAATGACATCGCCGATTTTCTTCAGTTCGGCGGCGAACCTGGCGAATTCCCCGCCTTTGCATTCATCAAGACCCTGGCCGCCAGCCAAACTCCGCTCATCGCCGCGATCGAGGGGCCCGCCATCGGCATCGGCGCGACAATGATCTTGCATTGCGATCTCGCCTATGTCGCGCCTGACGCGACGTTCCGAATGCCATTCGTCGATCTCGGCCTCGTGCCGGAAGCCGCGTCCTCGCTGCTTCTGCCGCGCCGGATCGGCATGGCGAAGGCGAGCGAGTTCCTGCTGCTCGGCGAACCCTTCGGCGCGCAGGAGGCGGTGCGGCTGGGTCTCGCCAACGCCATCGTCGCGGCCGATCGATTAAGGCCTTTCGCGATCGAGCGCGCCAAGTGGATTGCGGCCAAACCGCGCGAGGCGATCCAAGCGACGCGCCGCCTCCTGCGCGGCGATGTGCAGGAAATCCGCGCGCGGATCGAGGAGGAAGCGCGCCTCTTCGCGGGGGCATTGCAGTCGGCGGAAGCCCGCGCGGCCTTTGCGGCGTTTCTGTCGAAGCCCAAACCAGCTTGAATACTATTTCGCGAGAACCTCGACGTCCCGATCAAGCGCGGAGACGACCTTGAAATTGGTCTGATAGGTTTTGTTGTCGTGCCTTGCGATGGCGACATATTCGCCTTCGGCGAGGACGAGAGAGGGAAAGGCCCCGATCATTTCGCGGATGACGTCGCCGCCCGGCGTCAGAATGGTGAAAGCCGTATTGGCGAGCGCTTCGCCGCCGGGGCCGCTGACGAGCTTCAACGTCATGAGAGCGGCGCGATGGCGGAGCGTCGCATCGGTGAGCTTGCCCGTCTGAACCCGAAGATCGGCGCTGACCACCGAATTGGTCGGGCTGGTGGCGCCATTGCTCGCGGCGTCGAGCAAGGTTGAGACAATATGGTAATTGCCTTCCGGAAGGCCGATCGTATCGCCGGCCTTGCCGTTCGCGACGATCAGTTTTGCTTCCGAATTTCCGCGCTCGGGAACATAGATTGAAATCGAGGTTTTTTGCGCCGCGATCGGAGCTTCTCCGAGCATGCCGACGATCCGCAGCGCGCCGGCGTTGAGAACGAGCTTTTCGCTCAGCGATTTGCCGTTGATCGTGACATGCTTGGTCGCGCCGGCGAGACCGAATGCGGCATGGACGATGAAATGACCATCGTGAAGAGCAAGCGCGGGCGTCGCTTCCGAGGATTGGGCGACGAGCTGATGGGTTCCGTCGATCTCGGTCTTTTCGTCGAAAACGCGCCATTGGAGACCGCTTCGCAGAGGCTGCGCATCATTGGCGCCAAGCAGGGCGGACAGATGCACGACAGATTGCGGAGCTTCGATCGGCGCCGCGTCGCGGTCGCTGGTCCCGCGCAAGAAGGAAGCGCCCGGACTCTCCGGTTGCGCGACAGCGAAGTCCGATAGGAGAATTAAGACGCATCCGGCAATGATGTAGGGGCCGATCGCCCAGCCGTCGTGAGGACGCCTTTCGCATTGGCGCACTCTGCGCCGCCAAACCGGCAACTGCCGCGCGCCCAAAAACGCCAGCGAGGATTGCCTCCAATTGAAGCCTCGCCAAATCGAGCAGGGAGCCTTTCGCGCGCGCCGCCTCGACAAGGCTTTACTCTCCGTCCCTGTGTAAAACGCTGGAGACGGCGCCGGCGAGGTTTGCAAATGAAAGCGGATGGAAAGCAAACTGGACCCGATGACGCCCTGCTGGAACTTCGACGCCGCGAAACAATATATTGGCGTGCAGCACGGGTTGTTGCCGGCCGTCGACGCGCGCCTCCCAGCCCGGATAAAATAGGTCGTGCAATACGACGATGCCGGCCCGGTCGGCGTCAACTTCGATCTCGACCGAATTGTCCCCGTATTTGACGATCTCAAGTCGCGATTGATCCGGCGCCTCGGCCGCCTGAGGCGCGGCGGCGGCAGGGTTCGCGGTGACCTCTTGGCCTGAAACCAGACTGCGCAGCGCGAGAGGAAGATCCGCAATGCTGGATTGATCGATCAAGACCTCCTTGGTGCGATCGAAATCCGGCAAGACATGTTCATCGAGAACCTGTTCGCTATCGACCGCCTTGATCTTCGAGGCGAAATAGGCCCGGGGCGCGGTCTTGCCGAGCTTGTAGATATACATCGTTTCGCTCGAATAGATCAGGCTGGCGGCAGGGCGCGGCACTTGGCGCGGCAGCCGCGCCAAAGGCCGGTCGAGAACCAGATATTCGAGACCAAGAAGCGCGGCAAGACGGCATTTGTAGCCTCGGAACGTGCCGGGATAATGGCGGAGATTGGGATCGCCGGCATTGTCTCCCGGGCCCACAGCGCGCTCATAATCGTCGATGCGTAGCGGATTGTAGCCAATCGTGTCTTCGAATTTGAGAACCATCGACGCATTCTGCCACGGCCCGCCGAGGCCGAGAATCTCTACGCGCGGGCGACCGCCGTCGCGGGCCTTGACGGCGATCTCGCGCCGGAGCACCTCGATCCCCGCGGCCTCTCCTGGCTTCATGCCGGTAAAGACGCTGTAGCGCTCCGCGGGCTCGGCGTTGAGGGAGGAGGCGGCATTGCGCCAGAGGATTTCGCCGCCGCTCAAAACCACGAATAGGCTCGCCGCGAGTCCGCGCCACCGGCGCGCCTTGAGCGCGAACAGGAGCGCGGTTCCCGCCGCGCTCATTGCTGCGGCGACCCCAAGTTGGCTAAGCGAGGTCGTCACGCGGCCCTCGCCGAGGGAAAATGCGAGGCCGGTGCCGATCAGAACGGCGAGCGCCAGCGGGGTCGCCGCCGCGAGCGTCCAGGCCAGCCGATCGGGCAGAGCGGGAAAGGGTCTTGGCAGGCCATCCTCGACAAAGCGGTGGAGGAGAAATCCCGCGCTGAAGGCTAGGGCGATATTGACGATGAAGGTCGCATCCGCTGGCCTGCGGTAAAGCGATACGCCGGGGATCTTGTCGAAAGCCAGGGCAAAGAAGGGCGTGTAGCGGCCCAGGGCGTACAGGGCGGCGACGCCAAGAACGATCATGAAGAAACGGGCGCCGCGGCCAAACAGCCGCCCCGCGCCAAGACCATGCCAGACGATGAGCAGGATCGGCAAAGTGCCGATGAAAAGATAATTGACGGCGCGGTCGGTCCAGTCGGGCCGGGGCATGGTCGCATACTCTGGCCCCCAGTAATCATAAAGCTGATCGAGGGAGCCAAAGAAATTCGGGGCGAAGAGCGTGATCAGATTGACGGGCGCGAGAGAACCCGCCGCCGCGACGCCGAAAGCGATGCCCGGCCGGTTCGACTCGCCAAGAAATTGCATGGTGAGGAGCGCCGGGACGAAGATAATCGCGACGATGGTGAAGCCGCCGAGGGCGAGGACGCCGGCGCGCCGGCGCAAATAGGTGAGCGCTCGCCCGGATTCGACCGCCGCATAAATGGCGCGGCCAAGAAGCACGGCGCACAGAAGGAACGCGACTTGATCGCGGCCTAGCGCCATCAACGAGGCGAAAAGGCCGAAAAGAAGCGCGAATCGATAGGATCGGCGCTCCAGAGCGATTTCGAGGCTCCACAAGGCGGCCGGAAAGAAGGAATAAGAAATGATCATGCCGGTGTGCTGCAGCCGCGAGGAGGCGGCGCCGCCGAGAATGAAGATCAGCGCCGCGAGGACCGCTCCGGCCGGATGCCAGCGCCAGCGCCGGCACAGGCCAAGCACGCCAAATCCGCCGAAGGCGAGATGGGCGAGGATCACGGCATCGAACAGCTGCATCGAGGCGTTTGGCGCGACCAGCGCGAAAAGCGCCATGCTCGGCGTGAAGATCAAGGATTGCGGATCGGCGATCGCCGGATGTCCGGCGAAATGATAGCGGTTCCAGAGTGGAACTTCGCCGTGCTGGAGCGCATCGGCGAGAAAACGGAACATCGGGTAGAAATGGTTCTTTGAATCCCAGGGCACAACGGTTCCGCTGGCGAGCCAACAGGCGAGAGCCAGACCGCAAAAACAGGCGAGGCTCGCAAGCGCGATCCAGGTCGCCTTGGGGGTCCACGCTGGCGCGGATGCGCGCTCTAAGGCATCGGCGGAATTCAGGCCGCGCCGCGCAAGGCCAAGGCCGGGGGCGGCGGGAGAGGAGGCTGTATCCAGAAGCGACATGATTTGGTCCGAGATGGCGAGTCCGATGCAGGCGCATAGTATAGGCAAATTCAAGGCGAATTCATGCGGCCAGTCTTAGACCGGTGGGCCGGACCTTGGTTGACCAGGATAAATCCCTACCGCAAGACTGCGGTTCACAGCGGCGATCGCAGTGCGGGCGCCGGTCAAAAATGGCGAGGTTGGGCAAGGAGGATGGGGATCTCGCAAACGAATAACGCATAGGGACGCTGGTTACGAAGCGGGTTGCTTTAGTCCTGTCATTTCCTCCCGAAATCATTTTATATATAGTCTACAAACTTTATCTTATTTTATATCTTTCGATAAGCCCCCAATTGGATTTCTTTGCCTTGTAGCTTGTGTCTTCGTGAATGGCGCGATTTGATGTCGTCATGGAACATTTTTCTTAACCCGGATACCGTGAACCCGCCATGAACGATATGATCGAGCTACTCAAGACCAGACGCTCTGCGCCGGCCGCCTCTCTGACCGAACCGGGTCCCAATGGCGCGGAAATCGACAGCCTGCTTCGGGTCGCCGCACGGGTCCCCGATCACGGCAAGCTCGCGCCATGGCGGTTCATTGTCTTTGAGGGCGAAGGCCGCGACCGCGCCGGCGCTATCGTCGCGGAGGTCTATGCGAAGTCCCATCCCGACGCCGATTTGACGCGGCTGGCCGCGGAAAAAAAGCGCTTTTCGCTCGCCCCGCTCGTCATCGGCGTCGTCTCCCGCGCTGGCCGCCATGAGAAAATCCCGGAATGGGAGCAGGTTTTATCGGCGGGCGCGGTCTGCATGAATCTGATCGTGGCGGCCAACGCGCTTGGCTTCGCGTCGGTCTGGCTTTCGGAATGGTACGCCTATGACCGCGCAGTCCTGGCCCGTCTTGGCGTTGCGGAGAACGAAAAGATGGCTGGCTTCATTCATATTGGCCGAGCCGATTCCCCACGCGAGGATCGGCCGCGACCGGCGCTGGCCGATATCGTTACCCGGTTTTAGCGCGGCGACCCAAGAAGGTGCTGGCGGCTGGGAGAGATGCGCCGGGAGAGATCATGCGTCAGAGTAGCAGCGCCTTCATGCCGCCGCTGCGAACTTCCGCCGGTTGGAGCCAAAGATCCGCTCCCACAAACCGCGCGGAGCCTCTTTCACTTGGCGTGTTCGCTCGTCGGTTAAGAGCTTCACGGCGCCGGTCTGATCCTCGATCAATTTCAGCAAGCGAAGGCGCTCTTCCTGCCAGTTTTGAGCGATGCGGTTGTGATCTTCTCTGATGTGCGACCGATCGGCTTCGAGATCGGCGATCCGGCGGTCTTTCTCGGCCATGAGGTGCTTAAGCCCGATCAGTTGGATCTCGAGAATCGCCGAAGAAACGCCCGTTTCCATGTGGCCTTGACTTGGTTTCCAATCGTTCGAGGGGAGTTCGTCCGGCTCTGTTTTCGAGGTTCTTGGAAACACGCGGAACAGTTCGGCGGCGTCAATCTTGTAACCGGCCGTTCCTTTCTCGGCATAAGATAACTTGCCGGAAGACAAAGCTTTCGAGATCGTGGATTTGGCGACGCCCGCCTCTTTAGCGGCCTGTCCGAGGCTGAAATACATGCGGTTTCCAATCGTTCTAGTGGGGGTTTGGAAACTATTCGATGAAACGCTTAAGGAAACGCTAAGCAAGAGCGTGGCGTAATGTTCCAATTTGCGATGTAGGCATTCGCCCTGTGTGGCGGCGGTTGTCCTCGACGCCATTGACCCGCCGTTGGCTTGCCGCATAATCGGGCCGGCGCTTCGTCGCCTCCAAGGGGTCGCCAGTGCAATGAAAATCCGCGCAGATTTCTCGCAACGGGTCGTGGTTCGTCCGGGCGAGGCCGAATGGGTCGCCTCGCCCCAGCTTGGCGTCGATCGGATCATGCTCGACCGGATCGGCGCGGAAATCGCCCGCGCCACGAGCCTGGTGCGCTTCGCGCCGGGGAGCTTCTTCCCGCATCACGAACATGGCGGCGGCGAGGAGGTCTTCGTCCTTGAAGGCGTGTTCGAGGACGAATATGGGCGCTATCCGGCTGGAGCCTATCTCAGGGACCCGATCGGCTCCTCGCATGCGCCGTTCACCAAGGAGGGCTGCACGCTGTTCGTCAAACTGTGGCAGTTCGCCCCTGATGACAAAGCGAGAGTGGTTATTGAGACCCTTTCGGGCGCTTGGGAACAGACGGCGACGGCTGGCCTTGCGATCCAGCCCTTGCACGCCTTTGCCGGCGTATCGACCATCCTGGCCCGCATGGCGCCGGGCCTTCGCGTCGAGCGGCCGCCTCAACAAGGGGGCGAAGAAATTCTCGTCCTCGGAGGCCGGTTCAGCGATGCGGAGGGAGCCTATCCGGCGGGCGCCTGGATTCGCGACCCGGGCGGACGGGCGCATGAGCTATTTTCGGAGCATGGTTGCGTGCTCCTTGTGAAAAGTGGGCATTTGTCCCAGAACGCGTCCGAGGATTTGGCCAAGACCTTTGAGCGGCAAATTGCAAAGGCGTCGGCGTAGGGACCTCCGCCCAAATCGCCAAACGTCGAACCGCCTCGTTCAGCGGTTCGCCGCGCTGCGCAAGGGGAGGTCCGAGGCGAAATCGCTGATCGGTTTTTGAAATTTCTCGAAATGGTCCAGACCCTGGATTTGGATCTTGGTTGGCTCGGGCGCGGCGCCGACGAAAAAACCTTCCGCCTTGAACCGCTTGAAAATCTCGAAATGGAGGTCGCTTCTGACCCGGAACAGCTTTTCCACGTCGCCGACATAGGCGCGCAGCTCGAAATCGAGGGCGTTGGCCGACATTCCCATGAACAATATTTGCGGCGCGGGCAGTTTCAATACGAGTTCATGGGTTTTCGCGACGGCGATCAGAACCTCGCGAACCCTTTCCGGATCGGCGGTTCCGGCGACCGTGAGAGGGATCGTCAGTCGGCCAGTGCGATCGTTGCGCACGAGATTCTTGACGACTCCGGTGATCAGGCTCGAATTTGGGATGATGACCTGGGCGAGATCGAAAGTCTCGATTTCGGTCGATCGCACATTGATCTTGCGCACGAAACCCTGGTCCGAGCCGACCACGATCCAGTCGCCGACGCGCACCGCGCGCTCCCATAATAAGATCAGGCCGGAAAGAAAGTTATTGACGATCGACTGCAAGCCAAAGCCGATGCCGACCGACAAGGCGCCGGCGACGATGGCGAGCTTTTCGACATTCAATCCGAGATAGCTGAGCGCGAGTCCGGCCGCGATGACGAATCCGACATAGCCGAGACTTGTCTTGATCGAATTGCTCAGACCGGAATCAAGGCCCAGGAGGGGCATCAGGCTCGAGTTGAACCATCGTTGCAGCGTATGAATCGCGGCATAGGACAGGCCGAAGATGAGGACGGCCATGGCGATGCTGGAGAGAGAAATCGTGACGTCGCCGACCTTGAAGCCAAAAAAGGCGGCGCGGAAATCGCTCGGAACATCGGCTGATTGAACGCCCCATGGCGCCAGGATCAAATAGGCGGCGATGATGAAAAGCGCGAGCTTCATCACGCCGCCCATCAAAATGGCGAGCACCTCGAGCGAGCCGCGCCGCAGCCCGCTGCTGGCGACGAGCCTTTGACTGATGCGACTTGTCGGCTTCAGTCCGGTCGCGATTGCCTCATCGATCAGAACGGTCGACATGAACCAGAGGCAGCCGACCCAGCCAGTCAGCGCCACTTGGTCAAGCAGGAAGCTGCCGAAGGCGGCGTATCCGGTCAGAATTGAGACGACAACGGCGAGCGTGATCGTCCAGGCCAGGACGCGAAGAAGCCCGAACCAGTCGCGCTGGCCGGTGAGGTCAGGACCCAGACAATCTCCGGCGGCTTCATCGGCCGCGGCCGCGCCGCCAATTCCCCATAATCCCACGCCAAGGGTGATCGCTCCGATCAAGGCGCCGAGGCCACGCAGGGCGACGGAAAATGCCAAGGACGCCCCGACGACGTCGTTCAGGGCCTCTGAGGCGCGGGTCAGCGAAACGATGGCGGCGACGCTGATCGCGACGCGGGCGACTCTTTCGCAGACGGGGGTGCTCAGTTTCGGCAGGCGCCAATTGGGGCGGGTCGGCGCAAACAAGCCTCTTGCGATGCCGACGGTGATGGCGACTCGAAACACGCCGTCGCTGAGCGCCAGGAAGAACGGCTCCAATCGCGCGTTGCTGAGATTGAAGGCGTCAAAAACGGCGCTGATGACATAAACCGCGGCGATCGGGGGGGCCGCCAATGTCAAGGCGACCCACCAGGCGCCCAGTATTTTCAGAAAGCGGCCTGGGTCCTTGGCGTCGGGACTGCGCGCGAGCACGCGGCGGGCCAGCCGGGCGAGCGGTGCGTAAAGCAGAAAGATCAGCGCGACGCTGCCCCAGTAGAACAGCAGGCGGTGGCCATCGAGCCGATTGTTGATCCCATTGATCCAATTGCGGAACACCGACTGCACGGCGCCAAGATGCTCCGGCGCTTCGCGCCAGACGTCGATCCAGAATGTGGCGCTGGTGATGCTCGATGTCCGCACGAACAGAGAGCGGGTGAACAAGGCGCGGCGCCGGGCCGCGATCTGGGTGGCGGTCTGCTGCGCCTGGACGGCGATCAGCCGGGCGTGTTTTAAGAGTTCGTTGACGCCGTCGTAACTTTTTTGCTGATCGGCGCGCTCGGCTGTGACCGCCGGGCTTTCGGGCTCCGACTTGTCGTCCGGCTTAGGGCCGAGTTGATCCAAGCGCGTCTGGATCGCGGCGAGGCGCGGCTCAAGCCGCCCGATGATGGCATGCGCCGAGTCCGCGACGGGATCAATCAGCTGGCGGAAGGCGACCAGTTCCGGATCAGTCAGGTTATGACGGTCGAGATTTGTCTCAATTTGCTTCAGGGCCGCGTGAATCTTGTCGAGTTCTGGGCCGGCTGGCGCCGGCTCGGGCGCCTCCGGTCCTGCCGCGATGGGCGGGGCGACTTCCGGCGCGGCGGGCGGCGGAGCCGGCGTCTGCGCTTGCGCTGCGGATAGTTGGGTGCGAGCGGGGCCCTTTGCTTGCGACGGCCCGCCGGAAAGGAGCGCGACGAAAGTCAAGGCGCAGGCAAGGAATTTCAGCAAGGCTTCCCCTTGAAACGGTTGAGCATCACGCGGCGCGGCGCGATCGGTTCCCCCTCAGTCGCAGCGCCGCCGCAAATCGCCACGCAAGTTCGCATCCCGCCAAGCTCGGATCGCTCTTGATCAGGGGCGCCGTGGGGACGCGGAGGACTGGCCTCGCGGGGGATAGAGATGCGAGTCTCCATGGTAATCGCTGATCCGGTAGGAATCGGCCTCGCCCGTCTTTGTCACATAATTTGGGCCAATTGGTGACTTTCCATGGCCTCCGGGGAGGTCGAGCATGTATGCCGGCTGGCAGAGCCCGGACACCCGGCCGCGCAACTGGCGCATCAAGTCGCGGCCGTGAGCGATCGGCGTCCGGAAATGCGCGGTTCCCGGCGCAAGATCGAGCTGATGCAGATAATAGGGCTTGATCCGGGCCTCGACGAAGGCGCGCATGAGCGCGATCAGGGTTTCGATATCGTCATTGACGCCGGCGAGAAGGACACTCTGGCTCAACATTGGGATGCCCGCGTCGATGAAGCGGGCGCAGGCGGCGCGCGCCTCCGCCGTCAATTCGCGCGGATGATTGGCGTGGAGGGCGACATAGACGGTCTTGCCGGCGTCTCGTAAAATCGCGATGTGCTGATCCGTGATCGCCGCCGGATCAAGCGCCGGGACCCTTGTATGCAGCCGGATGATTTTGACATGGCCGATGGGCTTGAGCCGCGCCATGATGTCTTCAAGCCGGCGCGGCGACAGCGTCAGCGGATCGCCTCCGGTCAGAATCACTTCCCAGATCTCGGAATGAGCCGCGATATAGGCGACGGCGGCGTCGAGGGCCTTTGGCGCCAGATAAGTCGGGCTGCCCGGCCCGACCGTCGCGCGGCGAAAGCAGAACCGGCAATAGACCGGGCAAATATGCAGCAGTTTCAAAAGGGCGCGGTCGGGATAGCGATGGACGACGCCCTCGACCGGGCTGAAAGCCGCATCGCCGATCGGATCGGCCCGTTCTTCCGGGCTCACAACGAGTTCGGCCGTATCCGGCACGAATTGGCGGGCGATCGGATCGTGCGGATCAGCGGCGTCGATCAGGCCGGCGACAGTTGGCGTTAGGCCGATGGCGTAGGTTTGGGCCACCCGCTCGATGTCGGCCTTCATTCTTGCAGGGAGGAGACCGGCTTCGACGAGATCGGCGGCGCTGCGCAGGGCCGGCGTCCTCCCGCTCATCGAATCCCCGTTATGTCCGCCACCGGCGTCCATAGAACCTGCTCGATATGGGTCGCCCCAGTGGCGAGCATCGCCAGCCGGTCGAAGCCGAGCGCAATGCCGCTGGCCTCCGGCATGATCGCCAGCGCGTCGAGAAAATCCTCGTCGATCGGATAGGCCTCGCCGTAAATTTGCCGCCGCTCCGCCATTTCCGCCTCGAAACGCCGGCGCTGCTCGGCTGGATCGGTTAATTCGCCGAACCCATTGGCGAGTTCGACGCCGCAGGCATAGAGTTCGAAACGCTCGGCGAGCCGCCGGTCCGTCTGCAGTTTCGCCAGCGCCGCCTCGCTCGCCGGATAATCCATCAGGATCGTCGCCTGACCATGGCCGAGCTGCGGTTCGATTTTCTCCGACAGCATCTTGCTGAAAATATCCGACCAAGTGTCGTCTTCGACGATTCGCAAGCCGCTATTTCGCGCCAGGACCGCGAAGGCGTCGCGGTTCGGTTCGTCGTCCTCGATCGTTGCAAGAAGATCGACGCCGGCGAATCGGTCGAAAGCCTCCGCGACGCTCAAAACCTCGGGCTCGGCGAAAGGATCGGCGAAACAGCCGGCAAAGCTCAAGTCGCGCGTTCCCGCCGCGGCGGCGGTCGCGGCGAGGAGGCCGGCGCAATCTTCGACCAGTCTCTGGTAGGGCTCGTTGGCGCGGTACCATTCCAACATGGTGAATTCTGGATGGTGGAGCCTTCCCCTTTCGCGATTCCTGAACACATGGGCGAAAGTGAAAATCTTCTCCTCGCCGGCCGCAAGCAGCTTCTTGGCCGCAAATTCAGGCGATGAATGCAGATAGAGCCGGCCGCCGGCGCCCGCAGCATCGATGATCTCGGTGGAAAACGCGCTAATATGAGCTTCATTGCCCGGCGAGACCTGAAGAATCGCCGTATCCACCTCGACGAAGGATTCTGCGGCGAAGAACGCGCGCGCCGCCGCGACCATCTTGCCGCGCGCCTTGAGAAAAGGCCGCCGGTCGCGGTGAATATGCGGCGTCCACCAAGGCGAGGGTTTGCTCATTGTGCTATTTCGCTTGAAAAGCAACCCCGAAGGCGGCTAGCGATGAGCCGGAATGTTGCGCTTATTCGCTCTTTAGAGCATGCCAAGAAAAAGGCGCTCGACTTTGCCGGTCGGGACATGCTCCAACTCCGTGAATTGGAGCGCGGGTTTGGCGATCAAACTGATTATTTGATCGCCAAACCCGCGCTCTTGAGCATTTTCAAGCGAACCAGCCGCCGGTTCGCGTCAAGAAAATGCGACAAATAAAAAGTTAGGGCCGCTTTCTGATCCTTGTGGAACCTGAAAGCGCTCCAGCCCCATTTCGCGAGCCGCGGCTTGAGCGCGCGGTTCAGCGAGCGCGTATCGTATAGAGGAAAGCCAGTGAAAGTCATCGCCAGTTCGATCCGCAAAGGCAATATTATCGAGAGAGAAGATGGCCAGCTCTATGTTGTCCTGACCGCCGAAAGTTTTCATCCCGGCAAAGGAACTCCGACGACGCAAATCGACATGCGGCGACTATCGGATGGCGTCAAGACGACCGACCGCTACAAGACGACCGAGCAAGTCGAACGGGCCTATGTTGAGGACTCGAATTTCAATTATCTTTACCAGGACGCCGATGGCTACACGTTCATGAATGCCGAAACCTATGATCAGGTCGTCGTGCCGCCTGAGGTGATCGGCGATCAGGCCATTTATTTGCAGGAAGGCATGACCTGCGTGTTGTCCATGTTCAATGGGGTCGCCGTCGCCATCCAATTGCCGGCGCGGGTCACGCTTGAAGTCGTTGAGACCGAACCGGCGATGAAGGGCCAGACCGCGTCGTCTTCCTATAAGCCCGCGAAGCTCTCGAACGGGGCCAGGGCCATGGTGCCGCCGCATATTTCCCCAGGAACCCGCATCGTCGTGCAGACCGAAGACGGCTCCTATGTGGAGCGCGCGAAGGACTAGATGCGCCGAGCCGAAACCGGCTGGCGCGGCCGATCGGCTCTCCTTCCGAACCAATCCAAGGACGCTCTCCTAGGCGTTCTGGCTTATGGGCGAGCGTAAACTTAATGGGGCGGGGACAAGGCTCGATCGCGGATTCGCATTCGCGGATCAAACGTCAACGCTTCGCGTCAAACTCCGCTTCAATTTGACGCAGCAAGGCGCGAATTGCTTCCGGCTCGGTATGGGCCGCCGGCAATTCAAATGCTTTTTGAAGCTTGCCAAGAAATTGCGTGGAAATCGGCTTTTCACGCGGAAATCCCGGCTCGACCGTTTCGAACCTGCTCTCCAATAGCAAGTTCCTGGACGCGCCGTTGCGTTTCAGCATCCCATTCATCTTAAAAATTCTTCCTCGTCGATCACCAACTGTGTTCTGATAGTTGACATTCTTCGAACAACCGCATCTGCATGGCAGGACCCAAATATGGCGAAAATATGCTTCACGCCGCCCGAGCCCAGAACTTGCCAAGCCATGTTTTGTTCCCTTGCTTATCGTTGCTGCATAAGCTTGCCTGAGCCGGGAACCGAGGCGCGTCTGTCATTGCGGCCATTTATACATTATTGGCTGTAGAATCCGCGGCGGCTGGTTCGGTCCCGCCACCCATCAACCTGGAAAGGCGGGAGGAGTTGATCCGGGGCGCCGCCGGCCAACCGATTTTGCCGATGCGCGGAATTGGACTTGGCCCAAATCCGATCGCTATCGCCCTCAAATCCGCGGATTGACGGCTGCTTTCGGCCAATTCCTTTGCTAGAACCGCCGTTCTCCTGGCAAATTGTGGGAAACTAGGCCGCATGTCATTTTCAACGGAACTCAGCGGCGCTTCGACAATTGCAATCGTCGGCGCGGGTCAGGCAGGCGGCGAAGTTGCGACGCTTCTCCGGCAAAACCGATTCGAGGGCGCCATTGTTCTACTTGGAGAAGAGCCTCATCTCCCCTATCTCCGGCCGCCTTTGTCCAAGACCTATCTTGCGGGTGAGATCGGCGCCGACGCGCTGATCTACAAAGCCGCTGTGGCCTATGAGAAGGCGAATGTAGATGTGAGGCTGGGCGTCCGGGTGGAGGAGATCGATAGGAACGCCACGCGGCTTGTCTTTGAGGGCGGCGGCTCGCTCAATTACGACAAGCTTGTGATCGCGACCGGAGGCCGCGCCCGCGAGCTATCGGTTCCCGGCGCCGATTTGGGCAATATCTTCTCTATTCGCAAGATTTCGGACGTTGAGGCGCTGCGGCCGCATCTTGAGGCCGGACGGCGTCTTGTGATTGTCGGCGGCGGCTACGTCGGCCTCGAGGTTGCCGCGGTCGCCATCAAGCGCGGCCTCGACGTCACTGTCCTGGAAGGCGCGCCTCGCGTTCTCGCGCGCGTCACGGCTCCAGAGCTATCCAAGTTCTATGAACGGGTGCATCGCGAGGCTGGGGTCGATATCCGCACCGGCGTCTCGGTCACCGGGTTTACGGCGGGTCCTGACGGCGTCAGCGTCGGCGCTGTCCAAAGCGGCGGCGAATCCATCGCCGCCGATTTCGTCGTGATCGGCATCGGCCTCGTCCCCAACACGGAGCTCGCGGAGCGCGCTGGCCTCCTCGTCGACGGTGGGATCGTCGTCGATGATGTCTGCTTGGCCAGCGATCCCGACATTTATGCGATCGGGGATTGCACGACCCATGCGAGCCACGGCTTTCTGCGGCGCAAGATCCGGTTGGAATCGGTTCCGAACGCGCTTGAACAAGCCCGCATCGTCGCCGCGGCGATCACCGGCAGGCCGAGCCCGGCTGTGGCGGCGCCCTGGTTCTGGTCCGACCAATATGATCTAAAATTGCAGATGGTCGGCTTGTCCGATGGCTATGAGCAGGTCGTGATCCGCGGCTCGACGGACAGTTCGTCTTTCATCGCCTTCTATCTCAAGGAGGGCCTGGTTATCGCTGCGGATGCGGTGAATCGCCTGTCGGAGTTCATGGCCGCCAAGCGGCTCGTTGGCGAGCGAATGGCGGTCCCCGCGGATCAACTCGCGGATGAGGCGGTTCCTATGAAAGCGTTGATCGCGGCCGCCGCCGGCTAGGTGCTTACCCGCATCCAGAGCATGGCCTCAGCCAAGAAAAGTCCGCAGCTATTTTTTGAGATCACGGCTTCGGCGCGGCCGAGGCCGCCATCGCCATCCGCGAGGGCCGCGTCATGGTCTCAAGCTTGAGCAGATCGTTCAACTGCGCCTCGGTCAGGAGTCCTTCTTCGAGAATAATGTCGGCAACGCGGCGACCCTCCGTGAGGGCGCGGCGGGCGATGTGCGAGCAGGTTTCATAGCCGAGCACGGGGCCAAGCGCGGTCACCAGGCCGATGCTGTTTTCGACGAGGCTGAGGCAGCGCTCGCGATCCGCCTCGATCCCGATGACGCAGCGCTTCGTCAGCGTATCGATCGCGGCGGTTAAGGTGCGGATCGAAATCAGGATGCAGAAGCCGATCGTCGGCTCGAAGGCGTTGAGTTGGAGTTGGCCCGCCTCGGCGCACATCGTCACGGTGAGATCATGGCCAATGACGAGATAGGCCACCTGGCTCACGACCTCGGGGATCACCGGATTGACCTTGCCCGGCATGATGGTGGAGCCCGCCTGCATCGCCGGCAGGCGGATCTCGCCGAACCCGCCGCGCGGGCCGGAAGAGAGCAGGCGCAAATCATTGCAAATCTTCGAAAGCTTCACCGCGATACGCTTCAGCACGCCCGAGTACAGCACGAAGGCGCCCATGTCCGAGGTCGCCTCGATCAAGTTGGAGGCGAGGACCATCGGCTGGCCGGACAGACGCGCCAGCTCCGCGACGGCGAGCGAGCCATAGCGGGGATCGGCATTGATGCCGGTGCCGATCGCGGTGGCGCCGAGGTTGATTTCGCGGAACAAGGCGCTCGCCTCCTGCAATCGGTCGATATCCTCCTTGATCGTTGTATGAAACGCATCGAATTCCTGGCCGAGAGTCATTGGCACGGCGTCTTGCAGCTGGGTGCGGCCGATCTTGAGCACATCGCCGAATTCGACCGCCTTGGCCTTGAATGCGTAGGCGAGTTCCTGCAGTCCCAGCACAAGCGGCGCCGTTGCGAAGATCACGGCGAGGCGCAGCGCGCTCGGGTAGGCGTCATTGGTGGATTGCGCCATATTGACGTCGTCGATCGGGTGCAGCGCGTCATAGTCGCCCCGCTGTCGGCCCATGATCTCCAGCCCGAGATTGGCGACGACCTCGTTCGCGTTCATATTGGTTGAAGTGCCGGCGCCGCCTTGCACAGCGTCCACGACGAATTGATCGAGAAACCGCTTCTCCGTCGCGATGCGTTCGCAGGCGCGGTCGATCGCTTGCGCTTTCTGGAGCGGCAAATGTCCAAGCCGCCGATTGGCGCGCGCCGCCGCCTGTTTGACCAGGGCCAAGGCGCGGACGAGTTCCGGAAAATGCCCGATAGGAACGCCGGTGATCGGAAAATTCTCGACAGCGCGCAATGTATGCACGCCCCAATAGGCGTCGGCTGGGATGTCGGCCTCGCCGAGGAGATCGTGCTCGCGCCGCGTCTTGATCCGCGCGAGGTCGATTGAGCGGGTGGTCGCAAGCGCGAGGGTTGCGGGAGCCTCGGCTTCGGCGCCGGCGATGGGTGCGGTGGTTTCCATGGTCATGACAAAGGTCCATTCCGCCTTGCAGGTGAAGGAGGGGCGCTGCGATTAAACGCGGCTTCGCGTCTGATAGCCTCAATATAGGCGCTTTCGCCGAAGCCGAATGGACGCGACCGCATAAATTTGACAGGAAGAGGCTGGAGCGAGGTCAGTCCAAGTGGATTCTGCTATGGTATTTCCTGACTTTCATGCACCAGCCTTCATGCCTTGACTTTCATGCGAGGCGTTGCGGAGGGCCTGCCGCGCAACGCCGAAACCCTTCGTCCCAAACATCGGAGCGCCTTCGATGAAAAGCCGCAGCAGCTTCATGACCCCCTTCGCCGGCGCAGTCCTGTTCTTTGCTGGCGCGGTCTTGCCCTCAGCGATGGCTCAGGCCCAGGATATGATGCGCAATGTCGATCTCTCGACGCCGATGTTCACCAATGCGGACATGACGCGCGAGGAGGTTGAAGCGGCGGCAAAGGCGGCCAAGGGCGCGCCGGCGGACCTTTCTGGCAAGAGCCTCAATGGCCTGGACCTCTCCGGGCTCGATCTGCGCGGCGTCAATTTCCGCGCCGCGCGGATGAACAAGACCAAACTTGCAGGTGCGAAATTGGACGGCGCGGTGCTGGATCAAGTCTGGGCCGTGGCGGCGGATTTTTCCGGCGCGAGCTTGAAAAAAGCCGGTCTTTTCGCCAGCCAGATGCAGGACGCGAAGTTTGACGGCGCGGATCTTTCGGGCGCGCGGATCACAGCGGATTTTTCGCGCGCCAGCATGAAAAACGCCAAGTTCAGGGACGCCGACCTTGCCGCCGACATGAAGAACCAATCAATGGGCCTGATGCGCGCGGTCCTGAAATCCGCCGATCTCACCGGCGCGGATTTCGAAGGCGCCAATCTCGCCCAGACCGACCTGCAATTTGCCAAGCTTTCGGGCGCGAATCTGGCCAATGCCTCGCTCAGCCGGGCCGAAGCGGGGGGCGCCGATTTTCGCGGCGCGCGCCTGGCTCACACGGATTTCAGCGACGCCGACGTGACCTCGGCCAGGCTCGACGCCGCGCAGGAAGCGGCCTTCGCGGGCGCGAAGAATTTGTCCCGCGCCATCAAGGAATAATGTCTTTCGCTGCCTTGGCGCGGCGTCTATTTGCGCCGCAGCGCCTCGCTGAGGGCCGCGCCAAGGGCGCTCTGCGGCATTGACTTTTCTTTCGGCTGCGCCGCGGCCGGCTGTGCTTGACTGCGCCGTTCGCTTGCGCCGTTCGCCGGCCCGGCGGCCGGGCGCACGGACGGAGCCGCGTCCTTTCGCATCGACAACGCGATCCGCTTGCGTTTCAGGTCCACTTCCACCACGCGCACTTCAACGACATCGCCCGCCTTGACCACGGCGGCCGGATCCTTGACGAAACGGTCGGCGAGCTGCGAGACATGGACGAGGCCGTCCTGATGCACGCCAATGTCGACGAAGGCGCCGAAATTCGCGACATTGGTGACAGTTCCCTCCAGCACCATGCCAGGCTTGAGATCCTTCATGTCATGGACGCCGTCGGCGAAACGCGCGGTCTTGAATTGGGGGCGCGGATCGCGGCCTGGCTTCTCGAGCTCGGCCAATATGTCGCGCACGGTGGGCAGGCCAAAGCGCTCATCGGCGAAGCGGGACGGATCGAGCGATTTCAATACTGCCGCATCGCCCATGAGCGAGCGGACGTCGCGGCCACAGGCGGCGACGATTTTGCGGGCCAGACCATAAGCTTCCGGATGAACCGACGAAGCGTCGAGCGGCTCCGTTCCATTGACGATGCGCAGGAAGCCTGCGCAAAGCTCGAAAGCGCGAGGACCGAGGCGGGATACGCCAAGAATGTCGCGCCGGCAGGCGAAGGCGCCCTTCTGGTCGCGGTGCGCGATGATCGCATCGGCCAGCGAGGCGCTGAGCCCGGAAACGCGCGAGAGCAGCGAGGCGGAGGCCGTGTTGAGATCGACGCCGACCGCATTCACGGCATCCTCGACGACGGCGTCGAGAGAGCGGGCGAGCCGGGTCTGGTTGACGTCATGCTGATATTGACCGACGCCGATCGCCTTGGGATCGATCTTGACGAGTTCGGCGAGCGGGTCCTGGAGGCGCCGCGCGATCGACACCGCGCCGCGCAAGGACACATCGAGGTCGGGCATCTCGGCCGCCGCCTTGGCCGATGCGGAATAGACCGAGGCGCCGGCTTCGCTGACGACCACTTTAACCGGTTTGGGATCGGGCAGGGCGTCGATTACGTCGGCGGACAATCGGTCGGTCTCTCGGCTCGCCGTCCCATTGCCAATCGCGATCAATTCGACGCGGTGTCTTTGGATGAGCCGGGCAAGCTCCGCCATCGCCCCGGCGATATCGTTGCGGGGCTGAAACGGATAGACGGCAGCGGTTTCGAGCAGCTTGCCGGTGGCGTCCACGACCGCGACTTTCACGCCAGTCCGGATGCCGGGATCAAGACCCATGGTCGGCCGCGCTCCGGCCGGCGCCGCCAGCAACAGATCCTTGAGGTTGCGCGCAAAAACATGAATGGCCTCCGCCTCGGCGCGCTCGCGCAATTCGTTCATCAGATCGAGCGAAAGATGCAGCGAGAGTTTGACCCGCCAGGCGAAGCGGACGACATCGAGCAGAAAGACATCTCCCGGACCGCCTTGAAGGGGAATGTCGAAGGTCTCCGCGATCATCCGTTCGACCGGCTTCAGAGGCGCGGCGTTCTCGGCGTCGATTTCGAGGTCGAGCGAAAGGAACCCTTCGTTGCGGGCGCGCAGCATGGCGAGCGCGCGATGGCTCGGAGCATTGGCCCAGCGTTCGCTATGGTCGAAATAGTCTGAGAATTTCGCGCCCGCTTCTTCCTTGCCTTCGACGACTTTTGCGCGAAGCACCGCATGGGCCTTGAGATAGGCGCGGAGCTGACCGATGAGATCGGCGTTTTCGGCAAAAGCTTCCGTCAGGATGTCGCGGGCGCCCTCAAGCGCGGTCTTGGCGTCGGGGACCGCCTCAGACAGAAATGCCTGCGCCAATTCGGTTGGAGCCGCTGTGCGATTGGCGAGGATTTGATCGGCCAAGGCCCCAAGTCCGCGCTCGCGGGCGATTTCCGCCCGCGTCCGGCGCTTGGGCCGGAATGGCAAATAGATATCTTCAAGCTCGGCTTTGGTAAGGACGCCGGCGATCTTCGCCTCCAGCGCTTCGGTCAATTTGCCCTGGGAGCGGATCGAGTCGAGGATGCTGACGCGGCGCGCCTCTAGCTCGCGCAAATAGGCGAGGCGCTCTTCGAGATCGCGGAGCTGCGTGTCGTCGAGACCGCCAGTCGCCTCCTTGCGATAGCGCGCGATGAAGGGAACCGTCGCGCCCTCGTCGAGAAGATCGACCGCAACCTTGACTTGCTCGGGCCGCGCCTTGATTTCGGCGGCGATGGTTCGAAGAATCGGGTCGACGGCGGAGCCCATTTTGGATGATCCATTCGATTCGGGGCCGCGACCATAGGGGAAGCTGGCGTCAATTCCAACCCGGAGCGGACGCTGGAGGGGAGTTGGCAAGGCGTTGGCGGGATGTGGGGATGCAAGCTTGCGCCGCGCCGCGCCGCACGATAGTAGAGCCTATTCGCGACGCGCCGCATCGCCGGAGGCATTTTTCAGGATGCCCGGCAGGACGAGCAAATGGCGGACGCAAGACGTCCGTTTGAGCGAAACTCCGGAGGGGTGGCCGAGTGGTTGAAGGCGCACGCCTGGAAAGTGTGTATGCGGGAAACCGTATCGCGGGTTCGAATCCCGCTCCCTCCGCCACATCAGAACAAAACTGCGAACGCCGTTCGTCGGGCAGGGTGCTTCACTCCCAACCAGCCTTACCTGTTTGGAGAGCCCCCAACAACGCCTCCAGCTACATCTCGGCCGACCTCGCCAAATGGATCGACGGCCAGAACATGGAGCATGTCCGCGCTGCGCCCTATCATCCAATGACCCATGGCAGGATTGAGCGCTGGCATCTGACGCTCAAAAGCCGCATCCTGATCGAGACCTATTGCCTGCCGGCGATCTCGATGCGCAGATCGCGGACTTCGTCGCCGACTACAACGACCGGCGCCATCACGAGAGCATCGACAATCCGACGCCAGCCAACGTCTACTTCGGCCGCGGCTCGCCATTCTCATCGAACGGGAAAGGATCAAACGACGGAGCATAACCAATCGCCGCTTGCGGCGCCGTCGGAAAGCCGCATGACGTCACAAACCAGACGAGCCAGAGCCTCTCTTATTTTAAGCCGCCGACTGTCCTAAAAACTTGACGACCGATACCAGCGGCCTGCCTGTAGCCGGACGATTGCCAGCGCGTTCTGGTGCGGAAGATCCTGTCAAGGCCGTCAATGCCCGTGATCGTGGTCGTGATCATCATGCTCATGGTGGTCATGGTCATGATTTTCCTTTTTGACCTTCGGCTTGATCAGCGCCTTGGCCAGAAATGTCTCGCAGGCCATCACGCCATCATCATCGATCAGATGTTCAACGCCTTTGCGGGTCATGCTTTTGACCGGCGCGTCCAGAGCCTTCAAAGCCTCTTTCGTTTTGGTCATAGCGTCGAGCGGCGCGACGGGATCGGCGTCGCCATGAATGAGCAGGATTTGCGGCTTCGCCACGATCTCGGCGCTCTCTGCTTCGCCGCCGCTGTACGTCCCTGAAAAGGCGACTATGCCGCCGATGGTGTTGGGGCGGCGCAGGCCGACATGAAGCGCCATATCCGCGCCTTGCGAGAAACCGACCAAGGCCAGATGGCTGTCGTCGAGACGGCGCTTGGCCAGCATCTCATCCAGAAATGTGTTGAGGGCCGCGGCGGCTTCCTTGATCCCGGCCTGGATCTCGTCCGTGCTTTTGCTCTCGGTTTCGAACCATTTCCGGCTATTCGGCTGTTTTCCAGGCAACGGCGCCTCGGCCAGCAGAAAATCGGCTTTGAGCATCGTCGGCTGCCAATTGATCGCGATGTCGACGAGTTTTGCATCCGCCGCGCCCGGCTCATCGAGCAACACGACAAGATAGACCGGCTTGCCGCAGGACATGGCTGCGAGGCAGGCTCCCTCTTTGATTTCCATGCTCGTCTCCTCTCGAAACGCGGCAGCGGGTGAATGGGCCCATATCAAAGATGCGCCCGGCCCGCTCACAGCTTCTGATAGCGGCGATGACATCTCTGGCCGAGCCGCGTCAAAACCTCGTAGCCGCTGATGCCGGCCGCCGCCGCGAAATCATCAATCGTGATCGACGGACCGATCAATTCGACGATGTCGCCGCGCTCAACATAGCCGGAATCGCTGGTGTCGACGGCGACGAGATCCATGCCGACCCCGCCGATATAGGGGCAGCGCTTGCCTTGCACGATCGCTACTCCACCCGCTCCATTTTTGGTTTTGGTGAGGCTCTGCGGGATGCCATCGGCGGTTCCAGCACTGATCGTTGAGATGCGCCGCGGCCCGCGCGCAGCCCAGCCCTGATCGTCGCCGACGCGTTCGCCGGGCTCCAAAATGCGCACTTGGATCACTTGCGATTCAAGCCGTATGACGGGCTTCATCGGATTGGGTCGCCCGGGCGCCGGATTGCCGCCATAGAGCGCATAGCCCGGCCGCACGACATCATAGAGCGGATTGGCTTCGAGAAAGATCGCCCCTGAATTGGCGATCGAGGCGCGCGCGTTCGGCAATCTCGTCCGCATGATTTCGAACTTTTCGATCTGTTTGGCGATCATCGCCTCATGCTCGGCGCGGGCGAGTTGCGTCATGACGAGCTTCACGTCGAAGAGATGCGAAAGATGAATGCCGTGCTCCAGATCGTAGGGCTTGAGGCCAAGCTGATTGAGGCCGGTTTCAAGACGAAAGGCGGCGGGAAGCAATCCGCCTTTTGGCGCGCGCCGCCCCGTCACGGCGCAATATTGCCCCCAATCTTCGATCTCAGGCACGGAGCAGAGCACTGGCGCCAGATCGAAATCGGCAAAAAGCGGCGCGGTGTCGGGCCGCATTCCGTTCAACACGAAGATTGCGGCGTCAGGCGCAATCGCGCGGGCGGCGCGGCCTTCGAAAGCATGCGCGACGAAAAAAGTCTTGCAGCCAGCCTCATAAAGCGCCTTGACGACGGGGCGCAACCCCAGGCCGTAAGCATCGGCCTTGACCACGGCGCCGCATTCGGCGTCGCCGCAGACGACCCGCAAGGTCTGCCAATTGGCCACGATCGCAGCGAGATCGACCGTCAGGATCGTACCCGCTTCGCTGGAGGTGACTTCCGTGGTGCGGTCCATTCTTGTCCGTTATTTTGCGCCTGCCAACTGGGCAGCCCTTTACAGAGCAAGAAGTCTGCCGGTTTATTCGGCCGGCGCGGGCGCCTCGGTCTCCTGCGTCATACGGCTATGCTTGATGCCGTAAACAAAATTGATAACGAGACCGATCGCAAGCCATATAGCCAGCCTGACCCAAGTGTCGCCGGGGAGCCTCAGCATCAGGAAAATCGGATTTTCCTCAAAGGGATCCTGCGGCGCTGGCCATAATCCGCGTTCGGCCATCATTTCCATGAGATCCCGGAAGGTAAGCTTGAACCGAAGACGCCAACGCGCGCAGAGGATGATAATCTCGCGGTCAAAATGGCGGCCTTTTAAGAGATCATCTACGCTCGGCATGGCGGTTGCTTTCACTCTTGTCACTCCCTCACCGGCAAATATGCTCCGCTTGCGCCAGAGCCTCCTCGTCTGCCCAACCATCAAGCGTCGCAACCGCCTCGTGAATATCGTTGGCCCGCGCTGGGCGATGACGATCGCTAAGCCGCGCCGGGTGGTCGCCACGGTGGAATGGCATTTGGGCGAACTTTGTCCGCGCGTCGGCTTCATCGTGACCAACATGGCGAGGCCTCCCGAGAATGTTGTCCTTCTACAACAAGCAGGGGACATGTCAGCGGTGGATTAAGGAAGGCAAGGGCGCGGTCAGACGGACGCGGTTCTTATGCCGCGCGTTTGCGGCCAACACGGTCCGCCTTCAACTTCATGCGCTGACCTACAATCTCGGTAATTTTCTGCGCGCGCTGGCGACGCCGGAGCCGATGAAGGATTGGTCGCTGACGAGCCTGAAGGAAAAGCTGATCAAGATCGGCGCGAAGGTCGTTAGCCACAGGCGCTATGTCGCATTCCGAATGGCCGAAGCCGCCATTTCAGGCAACCTCTTCGCAGACATTCTGGGGATGATCGCGGAACTGCAGCCACCGCAAGTTGCATCGTCAGCTTAATGCGTCCGGCGTCGCGCATCCCATCAAAAGCCAGGCGAAAGATGCGTCTTAACGACGGAAAATTTGGGAGCTTCAGCGTTCCGCCCGACCTCGGAACGTCCTACGCTTTTCGCCAACGTCTCCGCGGCGATCGGGGCTTGCCAATAACCACGAACAGGTGCAGGTTTGTTTTCAATCGGCGCTATCTGGAGAATGTCGATGAATTGGGTTGGAAACGATAAGCCGAAGGCGGCGGTGGGCCTCGCAGCGTTTTTCGTCGGGGCGATTCTAGCTGCCGTTTGCCCCGCGAAGGCGCTTGTCCAGTGCCCCGTTACGCCGCCCACCATGACGATCAAGATTTACAACGATTCCGACGATCAATATCTCTTTCCCGAGCTTGAGACCGGCCTCGGCGCCGAGGATGTCTGGATCCAGGCGATCTGCAAGGTGCCGAACAGTCAAATACCCAGTCATCAGTACCCGCGGACGTTGACCAACAGATTCTACATCAATCCGGACGGCGGCATCGCACCGCACCAAAGCGTGGTCATCACGCTTCCCCTTTATACGCAACTGGTTGCTTCCGTAAGCCCGAACGCGAACGACCAATATGCGGAATGGTGGCAGGGCCAGAACATACAATTGTTCACCAGCCCGACGTCGACGCCGCCAAAGGCGTATCTTGAGGCTTATCAATCAAAATCGAGGACGGGCCAGACGCCGCTGACGTCGCTGGCGGCGAACCCCACCTGGCCGACCTGCCCGGTGCCGTGCAAACTGGTATTTTTCAAGGATACCATGGGCACGCTGCCGAAGAACGGCCCGAGCCAGCTCATCGAAGCGACCCTCGGCGCCCGGCAGGCGCAAAAGGTCGTTAATGATTCCCCGCCAAATTCGCTCGACATCCGCAACGCCGATTTTGACGTGAGTTACGTCAACGTCGCCTATGCGCCGGCTGCGATGGGGCCATACCAGAACGATCAGGTCGGTTATGTCGGTTCGCCTATGGCGATGGCGACCGCCCAGGCCCGCCTCAATAAATTCAAGACGGACTATCCGGGTTGGCCGCAATTCGTGGTCACCTATACGGATAGCACGCCGCCGGAAACAATTCTGAAATTCGCCTCGCCGCTTGAAGTATTTGCGAGATTGAGCCCGCCTAGCCCGAACCCCCCGCCCGATCTGACCGCGCCGCCGCAGTGGCCCAATAAATTGTGGGCTCCCATTGAGAATCTGCGGACCGATTGGAAGAAATACACCGCGTCCTGCCGCCATAGCGATCGAGGGTCCACGACATTTTGCGACGCCCTCCTCGACGTGCGGGATCTCATCGTTGCGAATTACAATCAATATGTCGCGCTCATCAAAAACAAGACCTGCACAGGAACCGCCGTTCCGAAAACAGACGATGCGATCATATCGCATGCCTATGGATGGGCTCCGTGGACCGCGGCGAATGAAGTGGGCAAAGGGTGCAGCGCGACGGCGAACTTGCTGGAGGACACGCCGGGCTACTGGACCCAGGCGCGAGGCAAACCTAAAGATTATACCAAATATCTGAAGGTCAAGCTCGAATTCGATAAGTTGAACTACGGGACTCTGCCCAGCCCGGCATACGTGTTCAACCCGTGGGTGAACCTCATTCACAACAAGACCTATCTGGACATACCCGGCGCATATGCCTATTCGGTCGACGACGCCGTGGGCAACATTCAGGCTGAGGCAACGGGATATATCATTGATTTCGCAAGCTTGGAGCATCTTGAGAATAAATTTCCGGCCGAGCCGCCGATCAATATTGCGCTCGGATATTCGGCGCAATCTCCAATCAGGTTTTCGAGCTATCGCGTCTGCGTCAACGATTTGGCCCACGACAAGCCAGTCAACGAATTGAATCCGGCGTTTATCATCAACGCCCGCGATCCTTCCTCGTGCCCCGTGTACCTTATCGACAATGGCTACAATAAGAGCGCCCCGCAAACCTATACGTTCACGATCACCAAGGCGCCGCCGTTCACGGAATTTACGATTCCGCAAGTCAATGCTGGCGTGCCCAAATGGGATAATAGCTCGCACTCAATACCGAACACGAACACGACCAACATAATCTATTGCAACGGCAATACGTCGACGGCGCCCTTTCAGCAGTCGAGTAAGGCTTGGTGCTGCGATTTGAAATACAGCACCGGCGTTTGGGCGTACACAAAGCCGGATCCAACCAGCGCTCATGCGACGCAGGTCCACACGGCTGTGACCAATCCAGCGCTGCCGAACTCGACCACCACCGACAAGGCCTGCAACCTCGGGCATTAGCTCTGCCCGCCGCCTTGCCAACGCCGGTTCCGATTGATCTCGCTTAAGCAGTTGCAATGCGGTTTCGATGGATGAAAGTTGAAGACATATAGCAACTGTGGTCCGGGCCATGCGATCAGATCGTTGACGTCGCCTCATGACGCGATAACCTTGGCGTTCAATTCGTTGAGTAGCTTCATATAGTTCAAATCAATACGATAAAAGTCGGGCGGACGCTCCCTCCGCCACCTATGCATTTTGTCTTTGATCTTGCTGGCCGCCGTTTGGATAAGAGCGCCTTAGCTGGCTGTGAGTGGATGGAATTTGGGAGGAACAGCCGATATGTTCGAGTGGTTCAAGAACCTCTTGAGGAAATATGTCATCCAGGACGTGCCGATGGAGCTTGCGATGTGCGAATTCGGGTGCAGGGTCAAGGAATGCCGGCGCGGGGAATGGCAAACGTGCGAAAATAGGATTCTTGATATGGAACGTGAGGCCGCCTACGCTCAAAAAGTTTTAGATTCCAATTTCAATCCTGGGGGCGGCGGATTAGAACGGAAGCCAAATTAATTCTAATTTAGTTCACGCATTGAACGAGATTTTATTCAGTTTTTTTGAGAGCTCCGGCCATTGCGGGCGCAAGCGCATGTTTTGGCAATGTGGAAACCAGAGCGCATTAAGAATTAAAAATGCGGAAGAAGTTAAAGCGGCGCCCAACTCCGCTGAATAGGGAGGCGCGCTGGCGCCGCTGAGCAGGATGTCGGCAGCCGGATTTTTCGGCTGTGTCCACGCCCTAGTCCGCATCTTCCGACGCCGAAATCCTGCCGCACGGACATGGTGGAAGCCGTTGCGCTCTCCATTTACGGGATTCTCAAGAATTCATTCTATCGCTAGAGTGAGAGAATTCGGCGGGCGGCGGGCTTGGGTCGGGACCGCACCGGGAGGCGTGGATGGGGTGGCGCTGGCGCCAGCGAGGCGCGAGAATTTGGCGGCGGCTATCCTGGCTGCGCCTGGGCCAGGGGCTTGGCGGTTGCGCCGCGCTTGTCTGCCTTGGCGCGCCCGCGCTGGCGGTGCGCTTCTGGCCGGACCCCCTTCTCGCTGAGACCAGCCTTGCTGGCCGACTGCGCCAGAGCGCGGACGTCGCGGCCATCGCGCTGATTATCGGCCTGGTTCTTTTTTCGACTCTCACCGCCCTGTTGCATCTGACCGGACGGCGGCGGTGGATGCGCCGCGAGAACGCGCTCAATTTGGAGCTCGCCGCCTTGCGCGCCAGACTTGACCGCGCTGAACTTTTTCTTGCCGCCGAATCGCAGATTGTCATCGCCTGGGATCGGCCGGGCGAGGAGCCGGACATCGAGGGCGATCTCGGCCTTGTGACCGACGCATCGAATGCCCGGCGCGTGCTTGCCTTCGGGTCGTGGCTGGCCCCCGACTTGGCGCAAAGCCTCGACGCCTGCCTCGCGAAGCTGCGCGATCGCGGCGAAGCCTTCCGCTTTACGCTGACGAGCCTCAGCGGACGCCATCTCGAAGCCGAGGGTCGCCCGGTCAATGGCCTCGCCGTCATGCGCATCCGAGATGTTTCCGGCGATCGCCTCGAACTCATTCGATTGCACGAGCTGCAGGTGCGAACGATAGGAGAACTTCACGCCTTGTGGGCGATGCTCGACGCGGTTCCAAATCCGGCATGGGTGCGCGATGGCGAAGGCCGGCTGACCTGGGTCAATGCCGCTTATGCCCGCGCAGTCGAAGCCGAGGATCCAACCGCGGCCGTCTCGCGAGGCATCGAGCTTCTCGACCGTCCGGCGCGCGATGCGAGCGCCGAGGCGCGCGCCGCCAGGGCCATCTGGCGTGGACGTGCGCCTGCGGTGGTTGTCGGCGAGCGGCGGATGCTCGACATCGTCGATGCGCCAGCTGGGACCGCTTCTGTCGGGATGGCCATGGACGTATCCGAGATCGAAGCCATGCGCGATGCGCTCGACCGTGAAATGCAGGCGCATGCGCGCACTCTCGATCAGCTTTCGACCGCCGTCGTCATTTTCGACCGTTCGAAGCGCCTTGTGTTTCACAATGCCGCCTATCGCCAACTATGGGCGCTCGATCAGGCCTGGCTCGATCAACATCCAACCGATTCCGAAATCCTCGACCGGCTGCGCGCGGCGCGGCTCTTGCCCGAACAAGCCGATTTCCGCGCCTGGAAGAGAGCCCTTCTTGACGCCTACCAATCGCTCGAGACGGACGAGCAGGCCTGGTACCTGCCTGATGGACGGACCTTGCGCATAGTCATCAATCCCAATCCGCAAGGCGGCGTCACTTATCTTTTCGACGACGTAACGGAGCGCTTCCACCTCGAATCCCAATTCAACGCTCTGATCCGGGTGCAGGGCGAAACCCTTGATACGCTCAAGGAAGGCGTCGCCGTGTTTGGCAGCGATGGCCGCCTGAAACTGTTCAATCCCGCCTTCGCGCGCATGTGGACGCTCGAGTCAAATCAGCTTGACGACCGGCCGCATATCGATCGCGTGGCGGCGATCTGCGCACCGCTTTTCGCCGATAACGAAGCCTGGGAGGATTTACGCGCAGTCGTCGCCGGGCTGCAGGATCAACGCCTTGGGTTCGAACGCCGCCTCGCGCGCCGCGACGGATCCGTCCTCGATTGCGCGGCCGCGCCGCTGCCCGATGGCGCGACCCTTCTCACCTTCATCGATGCGACGGCAGGGGTGAATGTCGAAAGAGCGCTGACCGAACGAAACCAGGCGCTGATCGACGCCGAAAAGCTGCGCAACGATTTTGTCCATCATGTGTCCTACGAATTGCGTTCGCCGCTAACCAATATCATTGGCTTCATCCAGCTTCTGGGCGATCCGGCGGTCGGGCCGCTGAACAAGAAGCAGCTTGAATATGCCGGCTATGTGATGAAATCCTCGTCGGCGCTCCTGGCGATCATCAATGATATTCTCGATCTTGCCTCGATCGACGCCGATGCGATGGAATTGTCGCTCGAGGAAGTCGACATTGCGCAAACGATGCAGGCCGCGGCCGAGGGCGTGCAAGACCGCCTCGATGAAACGAGCCTCACGTTGCGCGTCTCGGTCATGGACGGCGTCGGCGCGTTTATCGCCGACGGCAAACGCATCCGGCAAATCCTCTTTAATCTCTTGTCCAACGCCATCGGCTTTTCGTCGCCGGGCCAGTTTGTTGATCTTGCGGCCTTGCGGCGCGGCGATGAAATCGTATTCAAGGTCACCGATCAGGGACGCGGCATGCCGGCGGCGATCGTCGAACATATTTTCGATCGTTTCAAAACGCATACGACGGGTTCGCGCCACCGCGGCGTCGGGCTTGGCCTTTCTATTGTGCGATCCTTTGTCGAGCTCCACGGCGGCCGCATCTTGATCGACACAGCGCCGGGCGAAGGGACGACCGTCACTTGCATCTTTCCAGCCGAGGGTGTGAAGCTGGCGGCGGTTGAAACAGCGCAGGGAGTATGAACGCGATGGCGGTTGAGGCGGCGCTGGAAACCAAGCCCGATACGATCTGGCCGCGCGCTCTCGAGGGCGAGGCGAGCGTTCGGGAGCTTGCGGCCGATGTCGCCGCATTGATTGGTCCAGGCGATCTCGTGACCCTGTCCGGCGATCTTGGCGCCGGGAAAACGACCTTCGCCCGCGCGCTGATTCGCCTCCTCACGGGCGAGCCCGATCTTGAAGTTCCAAGCCCGACCTTCGTCTTGATGCAGGTCTATGAGGGCGAGCGCTATCCGATCGTTCACGCCGATCTCTACCGGATCGGCAAGCCTGATGAACTCGCGGAACTTGGCTGGGAAGAGGCCTCCGAGGGGGCGCTTGTTCTCGTCGAATGGCCGGACCGGGCCGGGGAATTTCTGAAGGCCGATCGGCTTGATATCGAATTCAACCTTGACCCCGATCGCGGCGAATCCTTCCGCGCGGCGACCTTGACCGGCATCGGGGCATTCGCCGCGCGGCTCGGCAAGGCCAAGGCGATTCACGACATCCTCGAGCGCAGCGGCTGGAGCGACGCGGAGCGTCAATTCATGCAGGGCGATGCTTCGAGGCGCGCCTATGAGCGCTTGGTCAAGCCGGATGGACGAAGCGCCATCTTGATGATTTCGCCAAAGCAGTCGGATGGACCGCCGCTGCGCTACGGCAAGCCGTATAGCGCGATCGCGCGGCTCGCTGAGGACATCCGGCCTTTCATTGCAATCGACCAGGGCCTGCGCCAGCAGGGATTGTCAGCGCCGGAGATCTTCGCCTTCGACCTCCATGCCGGACTGATTCTACTGGAGGATCTCGGCTCGGAGCCGATTGTTGGCAAAGATGGAGTGA
Source organism: Methylocapsa aurea (assembly GCF_000746085.1). GTDB lineage: Bacteria > Pseudomonadota > Alphaproteobacteria > Rhizobiales > Beijerinckiaceae > Methylocapsa > Methylocapsa aurea. The sequence goes on from NZ_JQKO01000001.1 coordinate 212,388, forward strand.
ATCAGGAGCGCTACGCCTGGGCGGTGACGGCGCTCGCAACCTTGCACAATGCGAACCTTCCCGACACGCTGCCGGTCGACGACAATGAGACCTATCGAATTCCAAATTATGACCTCGATGCGCTTTCGATCGAGGTCGAACTGTTGCTCGACTGGTATGCGCCCCATGTCGCCGGCATCCAACTCGCCTCCGGCGCCAAGGCGACCTTCGTCAATCTTTGGCGCCGGGCGCTGCAGGAGGGCGTCACCACGCGGACGACCTGGACGTTGCGGGATTATCATTCGCCTAACATTATCTGGCTGGCCGAGCGCGAAGGCGTTGCGAAGGTCGGCATGGTCGATTTCCAGGACTGCGTCCTCGGCCATCCCGCCTATGACGTCGTCTCGCTGCTGCAGGATGGGCGGGTTGACGTTCAAAATGTCATCGAATTGAAATTGCTCACTCATTACGCCCGCCTGCGGCGAGAGGCGGACCCCGGCTTCGACATGGCCGATTTTGCCCGCGCCTACGCCGTTCTCGGGGCGCAGCGGGCGACCAAGATCCTGGGGATCTTCGCCCGCCTCGATGCGCGCGACCACAGGCCGGATTATCTCGTCCATCTGCCGCATGTCGAAAAATATTTGGTCAAGGACCTTGCTCATCCGATTCTGGCGGACCTCAAGATCTGGTATGAGACGCATCTGCCGAGGATCTTCGATCCCGCCCCCTGAGCGAACCGCAACAGGCTGTTGAGACGATGTCCTCTTTCATGCCCGGCAAAGCCATGGTCTTCGCGGCGGGTCTTGGCAGCAGGATGCGCCCTTTGACGCAAACCATGCCAAAGCCGCTGATCAAAGTGGCGGGCAAGCCGATGATCGACCATATGCTTGACCGGTTCGCGGCGGCCGGGGTCGGCACCGCAATTGTCAATGTGCATTATTTGGCGGACCAGATCGAGGCGCATCTTGGCGCCCGAATAAAGCCCAAAATCCTGATTTCGGACGAGCGCGAAAGACTTCTCGATCAAGGCGGCGGGATCGGCAAGGCCTTGCCCTTGCTGGGGCCCGAGCCGTTTTTTCTCTCCAACACCGACGCTTTTTGGATTGAAGGGCCAAAGGATAATCTGCGCCGCCTCGCCGCGGCCTGGGACCCCGGCGCAATGGACATTCTGCTGCTCGTCGCGGCGACGACGGCGAGCATTGGAGTCGATTGGCCGGGCGATTTCCTGATGGCGACGGATGGCCGCCTGACGCGGCGCGAGGAGCGTCAGGTCGCCCCTTTCGTCTATACCGGCGTCGGCATCATCAAGAGCGAACTTTTCGAGAACGAGACCCGAGAGGTCTACGCGCTCGCGCCGTTCTTCTTTCAGGCGGCCGAGAAGGGCAGGCTATTTGGTCAAAGACTCGACGGACTCTGGCTGCATGTCGGCACGCCGCAGGCCGTCGAGGAAGCAGAGCAAAGCATCGCGCGGAGCGTGCTTTAGCGCGGTCGCCAGATCGATGCACGCCATAAGATCAATTTTCGTTCCCTAGTTGTTCTTGCGCGCGGGCTTGATCTCGGCTAAGCTTCGGGCAAGCTGCATTGCGGGGTTCGCCCAATGGTCGTCAGGGTCGCGACGGTTGCGTTTGAAGGCATCGAGGCGCGGCCCGTCGATGTGCAGGTGCAAATCGCCAATGGCAATGTGGTTTTTACCGTCGTCGGCCTCGGCGACAAGGCCGTAGCCGAGTCGCGCGAAAGAGTGCGCGCCGCGCTGAATGCCTCTGGCCTCGCTTTGCCAGCCAAGCGCATTACGGTCAATCTGGCCCCGGCCGATCTGCCGAAAGAGGGCAGCCATTATGATTTGCCGATCGCGCTCGGCATCATGGCCGCCATCGGAGCCATTCCGCAAGACGCCTTGCAGAATTACACCGTCTTGGGCGAACTCGCGCTCGATGGAACCATCACCGCCGTCACCGGCGTTCTCCCCGCCGCCATCGCTGCGAACGCTCGCGGCCACGGCCTTATCTGCCCGCAGGCGAGCGGCCCGGAGGCCGCCTGGGCCAGCCAGGACATCGATGTCCTGGCCCCAATTTCCCTGATCCAGTTGGTCAATCATTTCAAGGGGACGCAGGTCATGGCGCCGCCGCGCCCGGCCATTCGCAGCGCGGTGGGGACGCAGCCGGACCTCCGCGACGTCAAGGGTCAGGAAAGCGCCAAGCGCGCGCTGGAGATCGCCGCTGCCGGAGGCCATAATCTCTTGCTCAACGGGCCGCCAGGCGCTGGCAAGTCGATGCTCGCCGCGCGGCTGCCGTCGATCCTGCCGCCGCTGTCCCCGCGCGAACTTCTCGAGGTTTCGCTGATCCACTCGGTCGCGGGCGATCTTGCCGGCGGCGCGCTCACCGACAGACGTCCGTTTCGCGCGCCGCATCATTCGGCGTCGATGGCCGCTTTGGTTGGCGGCGGCTCGCGGGCGCGGCCGGGCGAAATTTCTCTCGCCCATCATGGCGTTCTCTTTCTCGACGAATTGCCCGAATTCCAGCCGCAGGTGCTGGACAGCCTGCGCCAGCCCCTCGAAACCGGCGAAGTCGCAATCGCGCGCGCCAATCATCGCGTTGTCTATCCCGCGCGGTTCCAGCTTGTCGCGGCGATGAACCCCTGTCGGTGCGGCCATGCGACGGACCCCGGATTCGCCTGCAACCGGCAACCGAACGCCCGCTGCATCGCCCAATACCTGGCGCGCCTTTCGGGTCCCTTGCTTGACCGCATCGATCTTCATGTCGAGGCCCCGGCTGTCGCCGCCGCAGACTTGATGCTGCCCCCGCCTGCGGAAGGCTCAAAGGAGGTCGCCGCGCGCGTCGCCGCCGCCCGCGCGATTCAGGTGCGCCGTTACGCAGAACTCGGGCTGCCGGGAATCGGATCGAATGCTGCGGCGCCTTCGGCAGTCATCGAGGCGGTGGCGCAACCGGACGCCGGCGGTCTCGCGCTGGTCCGCGACGCTTCCGACCGCCTGCATCTCTCGGCGCGCGGCTTCCATCGGATCTTGAAGCTCGCCCGCACCATCGCCGATCTTGACGCGACGGAGAGGGTCGGAAGCTTGCATTTGGCCGAAGCTCTATCCTACCGGATCGATACGACGCGGCAGGCGCGGGCCGCGTGATCCGCTCGAGCGCAATCAGCCGGCCCCGCCATCACCGGGGAGAGGATTGGGGGCGCGAGCTAGACAGCGCTCCAAACTCGCGGCTATGTGTTGGCGCATGACCAATCGAGACAAAGCCATCGCGCCGGATTTAGGCTCTTCCCTCAGTTCGAGCGGATTGACGCAGGCCCGCGCCAGTGCGAAAAATTTCAATCATTGGCTGATCTCAAAGGCGCTTCCGCTTTGGTCGACGGCCGGTTTTGACGCAAGGCGCGGATGCTTTCACGAGCGCCTGGATTGGAGCGGCGGGCCAGTCGGCGCGGTTCCGCGACGGGCCATGGCGCAGGCCCGGCAGATCTATGTCTTCGCCCATGCGGCCTATCTTGGCTGGTTTCCAGAAGGGGCGCGCCTTGCGGAGATCGCCTTGGACTCTCTGCTGCGCGATTTTCGCGATGGTGGCGGCGCCATGGGCGGTTTCGCTTTTTCAGTCGACGCCGAAGGCGCTCCTGTTTCAAAAGTTCGCGATGCTTACGCGCATGCCTTCATTCTTTTCGCCCTGGCTTGGGTCTACCGCTTGAACGGCGATTCCCGCCTCGTGGCAATGGCCGATGAGACGATCGCGTTTATCGACGCCCATCTCGAGGATCGAGCGCACGGCGGCCTCTTCGACCAGGCTCCCATCGAAGATCGGTGCAAGCGGCAAAATCCGCATATGCATCTCCTGGAATCCTATCTCGCCTTGGAGGTTGCGGCTCCCGGCAAAGGCTATATCGAGCGGGCCAAAAAACTTGTCGCTTTGTTTCAAGACCGCATGTTCCTTGCCGATCCGGGCGTCCTGCTGGAATATTTCGCGCAGGACTGGAGCGCTCATCCTGACGCCGTGAAACGCCGGATTTTCGAGCCCGGCCATCACTTCGAGTGGGTGTGGCTCCTGCGCGAGTACGAAAAGCTGTCCGGCGAGGACCTCCAATTCTGGATCAAGCGTCTTGATCACAGCGCGCGCGGCGCCGGCCTTTCTGAAAATGGGCTCGTGTTCGACGAGGTCGCGACCGATATGAGCGTGCTGAAGAATTCGCACCGGATCTGGCCGCATACGGAAGGCGCGAAAGCGGCGGTCGCTCGGCATTTGCTCGGCGACGCCGATGCGGCGTCATTCGCATCGGCGATGAGCGACGCCTTGTTGGAAAACTTTCTCGACAGGCCCTTTGAGGGGGGCTGGATCGACCAACTGGATGCGGCGCGGCGGCCGCTTGTCGGCTATGTCCCGGCGAGTTCGCTTTACCACCTGTTTCTGGCGGGCGCGGAACTGTCGCGCGGCTTTTCATCCGAAGAGAGGTCGGCGCTCTAGACTTACGTCCATTTTGGCGAGACCGGAGCGGCTTTTGCTTGAACGCGATTCTTGCAAGATAAATGACATTAGTGGGGCAAAAGCGGAGCGAGTAAGAAAGCGTTGACTGTCAACTGTCAGATTTGAGCTGACGAAACAGCAATTTTGCATTAGAGCTAGGCCGCTTCAGGGTCGCTCGATTATAATCTTTCGCATTTGTATTTGCGCTTGATGATGTACGAAAAACCGCACGCCGCTCGCAGGCCATGCTCGAATTTTGACTTGAAATGGGCATGGCGGCAATGGGCATGGCGGCTTCCCGCATCGTCGCTTGCCTGTCGCCCACCCATTGCATAGCGCTCCGGCTTCGGTTCGCTTCAGCCCGCGGATTGGACTTTACATGCTCCCATTTCTCGATCGCTTCGCGACCTGTCGGGCTGCGGTGATCGGCGATCTCATTTTGGATTGCTATCTGCACGGCGACGTCAGCCGCATCTCGCCGGAGGCGCCGGTGCCGGTGGTTCGCTCCCTGTCGGAAAAATCAGTGCCGGGCGGCGCCGCCAATGTGGTGGCGAATCTCGCGACCCTTGGCGTCTTGGTCGATGTCGTCGGCTTGACCGGAGTGGATGGCGCGCGGGACCAGCTCCTCAATCTCCTGCACGACCACGGCCGCGTCGATGTCTCAGGAGTGATCGCCGTCGACGGACGGCCGACGACGCGCAAGCTGAGGGTTCTTGGGGCGCATCAGCAAATCGTTCGCGTCGACCAGGAAGACACGTCTCCCTTTGGCGAAGAGGTCGAAGATCGCCTGGTCGCGGCCGCCTTCGCCGCGATCGAGCCGGCTGACGTCGTCATTCTTTCCGACTATGGCAAGGGAGCGCTTTCGGAACGCGTGTTGCGCGCCATCATCGGCAGGTGCAACGCCGCGCGCAAGGAGGTTCTGGTCGATCCGAAGCGCCTCGACCTCACCGCCTATCGGGGCGCATCCATCCTCACTCCGAACCGCAAGGAGCTGTCCGCCGCGACGCGACTTCCCTGCGAGAGCGACGCAGAGGCGACGGCCGCGGCCGCCCGCGCGCAGGAGATGTCCGGCGCCAATATTCTTTTGACCCGGTCGGAAAAGGGCATGTCTTTCTTCTCGGCCGGCAATGCGCCGATTCATCTCGCCACCGTGGCGCAGGACGTGTTCGACGTGTCAGGCGCCGGCGACACCGTCATCGCCGTTTTGGCCGCCTCTCTCGCCGCGCAGCTGTCGATTCGCGACGCCATGAAAATGGCTAATCACGCCGCCGGCATCGTGGTCGCGAAGGTCGGCACCGCCACCGTGACGCTGGACGAATTGCACGCCTCGCTCGCTTCGGAGATGGCGTCTCCCTCAGTGAACGATGGTCGTCATGTCGGCCTCGCCGAGGCAGCCGCTTTGCGTTGGGCCTGGGCGAAGGAGAAACTGACCGTTGGCGTCGCCAACGGCTGTTTCGATCTTTTGCACCCAGGTCATATTTCTCTCATCCGGCAGGCGGCGGAAACCTGCGACCGCCTGATCATGGCTCTGAATTCCGACGAATCGGTGCGTCGTTTGAAAGGGCCGTCGCGTCCGGTTCAAGACGAAATTGCCCGCGCCGCGGTCATCGGCGCCATCAAGGGCGTCTCAGCAGTCGTCCTCTTCGACGAAGATACGCCGCTCGAGCTTCTCAAGGTCTTGCAGCCGGACATTCTCGTCAAAGGCGCCGATTATACCGAGGATACGGTGGTGGGCGCCGATATCGTCAAGGCGCGCGGCGGCAGGGTGGTGCTTGCGAACCTTTCGCCCGGCCAATCCACCACAAAACTCATTTCCAAGGCGGAAATCCCGGCGAGGGCGGGAGCGAAAGGGTAGGGCGTTTGTCGATGCGACAAGGTTAACCGCGTCGAAAACATCGCTCCGCCCATTTGCAATGCGGCGCAGCGATCGAACTGATCTTTACGCCTGTCAGGCCTTGCCTGATAAAAAAAACCTCAACTGACAAAGCGGAGCGTGGCGCGCGCCCGGATGGATCGGATCGAATGGCGGCGCGTTTTATCGCCGAAAGCGCCTGGTTCCGCGGCGCATCGGTTTCAGGCTGGCGGATCAACGCCCCAGGTGATTGTTTGATTAGGATCAACGCGTCGGCTTGACCTTCGAACTACACATCTGGAGCGAAGCGGAGTCCGGTTTGCATTTAAAGTTTTGCACAAAGACAGACAGCTAAGTCGTCTGCCGATTTAACTTCAAGAGACGCTTTAGAGCGGATGCCGAGGCCAAGAAGGCCGCGAGTGGGAGCTGGTCATGTCTTACGCCACCTTGATGGTTCACCTCGATCTGGACCAGCGCAATGACGCCCGCCTCAGGATCGCCGGCGATCTCGCCGAGCGATTCACCGCGCGAGTCATCGGCGTCGCGGCGCAGGCCGAGATCATCCCCATGTATTACGCCACGGACGGCTATGGCGCGGCATTTGTGGCTGAAGATAATCTCGCCGAGATCAAGCAGCGCGTGCAACAGGCCGAGGAGCGTTTTCGCACGGCGCTCGCGGGCCGCGCTAAGGAGATCGAGTGGCGGTCGGCGCTCGAGGAGCCGGCAGTCTATATCGCCGAACAAAGCCGCGCCGCCGATCTCGTCATTATCGGCAAGACGTCAGTCGAGGACAAGAACGAACCGGCCCCTCAGATCGATCCGGGCGACCTCATAGGGCGAACTGGGCGTCCTCTCCTCATCGTTCCAAATGAAGTCCCGATCCTGCGGGCCGAGCGGATTCTCATTGCTTGGAAGGACACGCGCGAATCGCGGCGGGCGGTTTTCGACGCCCTGCCATTTTTGCGCGCGTGCCAGCAGGCGATCGTCGCTGAAATCGACGAGGATAATGATCCGGCGGAGGCCAATCGCCGGGTCCAGGACGTCGTCGCCTGGCTTGCCCGGCATGGCGTGAATGGCGTTGGCGTTGTCGAGCCTTTGCGCGACCACGCGGGCGCTCAACTCGACGCGCTCGGCCACAAGGAAGCCGCCGATCTGATCGTCGCGGGCGCCTATGGCCATAGCAAGTTCCGGGAATGGATTCTGGGCGGCGTCACCCGCGATCTCCTTAAGCAAACCGCCCGGTGCCAATTGCTGGCGCATTGAATTGGCGGAGCTTTTTCGAGCAGAATGAGCCCGCATTTCATAGAATCTGATCGGGAAGCGCTCTAGCCTGAGTTCGTCGTCAAAGGGCTTTCCATGTACGCCATGGCATTGCGGAAAATCGGCGCGCCTCTGGTCTTCGAGGAAATGCCCGATCCTATCCCCGGCCCCGGCGAAGTGAGGGTCCGGATCGAGGCTTGCGGCGTCTGCAGGACCGATCTCCACGTCGTCGATGGCGAACTGCCGGACCCCAAGCTTCCGATCATCCCCGGACATGAAATCGTTGGGCGCATCGACGCCTTGGGTCCCGGCGTGGAGGGCTTCCAGGTCGGGGCCCGGGTCGGCATCCCTTGGCTCGGGCATACTTGCGGCGTTTGTCCCTATTGCGCGAGCGGGCGGGAAAATCTTTGCGATCGGCCGCTTTTCACCGGCTATACCCGAAATGGCGGCTACGCGACCCATGCCATCGCGGACGCGCGCTTCGCTTTTCCATTAAGCGAACAAGGCTCTGCGGCGGCGCTTGCGCCTTTGCTCTGCGCCGGCTTGATCGGCTGGCGCTCGCTGGGCTTTGCCGGCCCTGGCAAAATCCTTGGCCTTTACGGCTTCGGCGCCGCTGCCCATATCGTCGCGCAAGTGGCGAGAAAGCAAGGCCGAACGGTCTTCGCTTTCACCCGCCCGGGCGATGTCGGCGCACAGACCTTCGCAATGCGGCTCGGCGCCGCCTGGGCTGGCGGGTCAAACGAAAAGCCGCCTGAGCCGCTCGATGCGGCCATTATCTACGCGCCAGTCGGAGACCTCGTGCCTATGGCGCTTGCGAACCTCCGCAAAGGGGGCGTCGTCGTTTGCGCCGGAATCCATATGAGCGATATTCCGCGCTTTCCTTATCGAATCCTGTGGGAGGAGCGTCAGATCGTCTCGGTGGCCAATCTGACGCGGCAGGACGGGATCGACTTTCTCGGCTTCGTCGCGCGAGAAGGGGTTGAGACCTCGACCAAGGCCTACCCGCTCGAACAAGCCAACGAGGCTTTAGCGGATTTGCGCGCCGGGAGACTCGAGGGCGCGGCGGTGCTGCTGCCGCCGAAGATTTGAAACAAATCTACTGCGGCGCGCTCGGCGAGCTGCGGCGGATCGACGCGAGCGCATGGTCGATGAGAGAATCCCGCGAAGCTGACGCATCGAGGCGCTCCCAATCCATCGCGCCGATTTTCTCTTGCGCCTGCGCAGCCACCACGGCTTGCGTCGCGTCCGACGCATCGTCTTTTCGTCTGGCGACCCGCTCGAACAGAACATCGGTCGGCGCTTCCAGCCAAAGCCCCGTGAAATAGGCTTGGCGGCGGCCGGCGAGGTAGGCCTCGGCCAGACGCTCTGCCGCTTTCAGATGCGCGGCGTCGATCACCACGCTTTGGCCCGCGGCAAGCGCGACGGCCGCCATGTTGCGCAAACGCTCATAGATCTTCGCCGAGATTTCCGGCCGATAGGCCTCGTCCGGCAGGCGATCGAATTCGCGGAGACCATAGAGGCGCTTGCGTTCGATGTCGCTCCGAAGATGCAGGGCGCCTGGAGCGCGTCCAATCGACGGACTTAGAGCTCTTGCGAGCGAGCTCTTGCCCGTCCCTGACAGGCCGCCGATCGCGATCAGTTCCAGCTTGGCCGGCTCCAGGAAATCGCAGGCCGATTCGAAAAGACGGCGCGCCGCCGCTATATGTCCGGCGTCCCTGGCGGGCTGCAGCGCGGTCACCTTGGCGCGGATCGCGGCGCGCAACGAAAGAAAAAGCGGCAGCGCGGCAAGGCCATCGAGTTCGTTGGCGGCTTCGAGGCGCGTCGACAAGTAGCGGTTGAACAGCAAGTTGGCATGAGCGCGCAGTCCTCGCGTCCATAGGTCCATGAGCAGAAATCCGAGATCGTAGAGAAGGTCGCAAGTCGCCAACTTCTCATCAAATTCGAGCGCGTCGAAGAGCACCGGCGCGGCGTCGATCATGGCGATGTTGCGAAGGTGCAGATCGCCATGGCACCGGCGCGTCAGGCCCTGATCTTCACGCGCGGAAAGGAGCGGGGAAAGCCGCTCGAAATCGCGGGTCATGCGGTTTCGAAGCAGGGCGGCGCCTTGCGGGGGGAAGATATCGGGCGCGGCTTCGAGGGAGAGCAAAGTTTCTTCGATCTGCGCTTGGAGCGCCAGCGTCGCGTGTTCCTCGATGACCGGGCGCGCGCGCCGGTGCGCGGCGGCGACCACATCCGCAAGCTTGGCGATGATTGCAGAATCGAGTTCGCCGCGATCGGCGAGATGATCCAGAGTGCGGTTTTCATCGAAACGGCGCAAATGAACCGCCCATTCGACGATTGTCCCCCCGGCGCCAAGCTTCAGGCCGTTCTGGTCCTTCGAAATTGGCGTGACCCCGAGGTAGATCTCCGGCGCGTTCGCCTTGTTGACGGCAAGTTCGCTCTCGCAAGCGCGGCGGCGCTTGTCCAGCGTCGAGAAATCCATGAAAGGAAAGCGGACCGCTCGCTTGATCTTGTAGACGTCCCGGCCGGCGAGGAAAACGGCCGCCCCATGCGTGTCGACGCGGATCACCGGCCCCGCGAGCCCGTGGGTCGCCGGATTGCCAAGGAAGGCGAAGATTTCGCTTTGATCTTGAAGGACATGCGACTCCATGTGCGATCCACCATCGTGTGTGCATCTGACCTAGATCAGCGCGTCCCTGTTCGATCTCCGGCAGACTTCAAAAAATGGGCGGCGCCGTCTTGAACTCCAATGCAACAGCAGACGCTTTAATGCAGGCTACCCTTTTCCAACGCGCTTCGATCGAGGCTCCAAAAGTCGTCCTTGTGGATGACGATCGCCCGGTTCTGGTTTCGCTGCGCTTTTTTTTGGAAACCGAGGGATTCGACGTTGAGGCGTTTGAAAGCGGCATGGATCTCTTGGCGCAGCCCACGCTGCCCGTCAAAGGCTGTTTCGTCATCGATTATCATATGCCGGCGATGAATGGATTGGAGTTGCTTGCGCAGTTGCGGGATCGCCGTTCCTTGCTTCCCGCCTTTCTCATCACCGGGCATCCGGATCTAGCGATCGAGCAGAAGGCCGCGCACGCCGGCGTGTTGCAGGTATTTTGCAAACCACATCTAGGTGGGGCGCTTGTCCAGGGAATTCGAAAGGCGCTTCGAGAGCATTAGAGCATAACGACAAAAAGTTGCAGACTTTTTGGCTAAAGACATGCGTCAAAACTAACAGACAAGGGGCAATTTCGATTCTGCTTAAGGAATCTGGGGGCGCGGATCATGGCTGGAGCACAAAGGTTCCAGGCGCGGCGCACAAAGAGTCCTGATCGTCGAAATGCGGCGGCTCTTGATCTGGGCCCGATGCTGCGGCCAGCCACGCCGCCCATTGCGGCCACCAGGAGCCGCTTTGAGGTTCTGTCGTCGCTATCCACCGATCCGGGTCGAGATAAATGTCCCGTTCGGTCTTTGTGCGAATCCGGTAATGCCGTCGCTTGTGGTTCGGCTCGGAAACGATTCCGGCGTTATGCCCTCCGGAGGTAAGCAGGAAGGTGACGTCGGCGTCGGCTAGGAGATGGATTTTGAAGGCCGAACGCCACGGCGACACGTGATCGCTCTCCGTTCCCACGGCGAAGATCGGCGCGCGGATGTCGGTCAGCGCAACCGGGCGGCCAGCGGTTTCGAACCTGCCTTCCGCGAGGTCGTTATCGAGAAACAGATGCCGGAGATAGTCCGAATGCATTCGGTAGGGCAGGCGGGTCGCATCGGCGTTCCAGGCCATGAGATCGCTGGGACTCTCGCGTTCGCCCATCAGATAGTCGCGGACGAGTTTCGACCAGATCAAATCGTTGGAGCGCAAGAGTTGAAAGGCTCCGGCCATGTGCATGCCGTCGAGATAGCCTTGGCTCCGCATCAACTCCTCGAGAAAGCTGACCTGGCTTTCGTTGATGAACAGCGTGAGTTCTCCGGCCTCGGTGAAATCATGTTGAGCCGCGAAAAGGGAAAGGCTCTTCAAGCGATTGTCGCCGTCGCGGGCCATGGTCGCCGTCGCGATCGATAGGAGCGTGCCGCCAAGGCAATATCCCGCTGCGTGGATCTTGCGGCCGGGGAGAATCGCGGAAATCTGATCGATCGCCGCCATAACCCCAAGCTGGCGATAATCCTCCATCCCGAGATCGCGATCGGCCGCGTCCGGATTGCGCCAGGAAATCATGAACACGGTGAAACCCTGCTCGACGAGGTAGCGAACAAGGGAATTGCCCGGCGAAAGGTCGAGAATATAGTATTTCATGATCCAGGCCGGGACGAAAAGGATCGGCTCCGGTCGAACCGTTTCCGTTTGCGGCGCATATTGGATCAGTTCGATCAAGCGGTTGGCGAACACCACCTTGCCGGGCGTCACGGCGACATTGCGTCCAGGTTCGAAAGCCCTTGAGCGGGGCGGCGCATTGTCGTGAAGTTTGCTCCAATCGTCGAGCAAATTGGCGAAGCCCTTGATGAGATTCGCGCCGCCGGTTTCATAAGTGCGGCGTAGGACGACCGGATTGGTGAGAATGAAATTGGATGGCGATACCATGTCGAGCATTTGCCGCATCGTGAAGGCGACGACATTTTCGTGTTGCTTGGTGACGCCGCCGACTCCGGTCGTCGCATTGTGCCACCATTGCTGCTGAAGCAAGAATCCTTGCGAGAACAGATGATAGGGCCAGCTCCGCCATTCCTCCGCGACAAAGCGCTTATCTTGCGGCAGCGGCTCGATGCTTTGCGGTGAGCGCGGGCTCATGAAGGCGTTGGCTGCGATCGCGCCGAAGCGGGCCGATTTGCGCGCCGCTTTGCCGAAGAGCTGCATCTGCTTTCCAGGCGAAAGCGCAAGATGCACCGCCCAATCCGCGAAAGACTTGCCAAGCGCCATGGGCGAGACGCCATTTGTCGTTTTGGCGAGCATTCCGTGAAACGCATGATCGATTCGGCGCGCGGCCTCATCCAATGGATCGCTCTCGACCTGATCGACGCTCAGCGTGGCCGCGAATGGCTGGCCCGCCGCCCGCGCTTCGACGAGCTGGCCGCCGCTCGACGTCGTCGCTAGGGCGCGGCGATCAAGCCCGGATGTGGGAGCGGGCGCAAAATCCTCTTGCATTCGATCCTCCTGCGGCCTCCGGATGGCAAGCGAACGCTTCCGCCTGCGTTTTTGGCGCTTGGGTTGCTTCACGCCGGGGGCAAGGGCTTAGCCCGCGGCGAAAAAATAGTGTGGCGAATGGAAGTGATGATCCGGTGCGCTTCTATAGCCGGGACGGGAAAATAGACCAAGCGCGCGGCGTTTTAAACGAATGGCGCCGATCCGCCGCGACCGTCAATCGCGCGCTTCCGCCAATCTCCGCCGCGCAATGGCGCGCTTTGGACTTGCCGCGGCTGATTTCGCTTGTTACTCGAAGCGGGCTCGCTTGAAGAGCCTGGCGAAGCTTCCCCTTTGAACCCTCTTCTCGAGTGAAGGCGATTAATGGCCCTGCCGCGCCGCTCCGATGCTCCAGCCGACACAGGCGTCGATGGCGCCCGTTTCCTCATTGTCGAGGCGCGCTTTTATGACGAAATCGGCGCCATGCTGTTTGAGGGCGCAACGCGGGCCTTTGACGCGGCCGGCGCCGTTTTCGACCGCGTCGGCGTGCCGGGCGCGCTCGAAATTCCGATCGCGATGGCGATCGCGCTCGACCACGCCGAGGAATTGGGTCAGCCTTTCGCCGGCGCGGTCGCGCTCGGCTGCGTTATTCGCGGCGAAACCTATCATTTCGAGATTGTCGCGAACGAGAGCGCGCGGGCTTTGATGGCGCTCGCCGTGTCGCGCAAACTGGCGCTCGGCAACGGAATCCTCACTGTCGAGACCGAGGCGCAAGCGTTGGAGCGCGCGGCGCAAAAGCAGGGCGACAAAGGCGGCGACGCCGCGCGCGCGGCGCTGGCGCTCTATCGCCTTAAAGCCGAAATAGGGCGCGTCTGATGGCCAATGCCGATGGACGCTCCGCCGCTCGCCTCGCCGCTGTCCAGGCGCTTTATCAGATGGAGGTGACGGAGAAGGGCCTGAACGAAACCTGCGCCGAATTCGAATCCTTCTGGATTGGCAACGAAATCGAAGGCGAGCGCTATAAGGCCGCCGAAATCGAATTTTTCCGCGATATCATGAAGGGCGTCATCGCCAATCAGGGTCCGCTGGACCGCCTTATCGACAAGACTCTGGTTGAAGGGTGGCCTTTGGCGCGGATCGATTCCGTCATTCGCGCTATCTTGCGGGCAGGCGCCTACGAATTGAAGCAACGCTCCGATATTCCCGCGCGCGTCTCCATCAAGGAATATGTCGATGTCGCCGGCGCTTTTTTTGGCCGAGAAGAGGCCGGAATGGTCAACGCCGTGCTGGATGGGCTGGCGCGGCGCTTTCGCGCCGAGGAATTCGAACCGAGAATTTAGCCGCGCAACTTTGCACGCTCTAAACTTGGGGTGAGATCATGCCGCGCCCCTCCGAAGACGATTTGATCGCAACCTATTTTGCGCCGCTTGCGGGGCCGGGGGCTTTTGGGCTGCGCGACGACGCCGCGGCTCTGGCGCCAAGACCCGGCCAGGACATCGTCTTGACTAAGGATCTCTTGGTCGCCGGGGTGCATTTTTTCGTGAATGATCCGCCGGACGCGATCGCGCGCAAGGCTCTGCGCGTCAACCTCTCCGACCTCGCCGCCAAGGCCGCCGAGCCGATTGGCTATCTCCTTGGCCTCGCGCTGCCGGAGGATTGGACGGCGGACTGGCTCGCGGCTTTCGCTCTGGGACTTCAGCAGGATGGGGCGGCTTACCAATGCCCGCTGCTCGGCGGGGATACGGTGAAGACGCGGGGCCCGCTCATGCTGTCGGTGACGGCGCTCGGCGCGGTTCCCTCGCAAAAAATGCTTCCGCGGGGAGGCGCCGCCGTTGGCGATCTGCTCTATGTGAGCGGGACCATCGGCGATGGCGCGCTCGGCTTGAAGCTGCGGCTTGACGCGCCGGAAGACCGGCATTGGACCGCTGTCATGACTCCGGCCTCCGCCGCCTATCTCCGCGAGCGCTACTTATTGCCGCAGCCGCGCCTGGCCTTGCGCGAGGCGCTGCGCCTCCATGCTCATGCCGCAATGGATATATCGGATGGTCTTGCCGGGGATCTCGCTAAAATGCTGGGCCTCGTCGGCATGACGACGGAGATTGTGGCGGCGAAGGTTCCGCTCTCGGCGGCCGCGCGGGAGGCCTTGAAGTTGGAGCCGAAACTTATCGAGACGATCCTGACCGGGGGCGACGACTACGAGATTCTTTGCGCCGTTGCGCCCGCAAAAGCCGCCGGCTTCGAGGCCGCCGCCGCTGCGGCCGGAATAAATGTGAGCGTAATCGGCGGCGCAGCGCCGGGCGCATCGCCGCCCATATTCAAGGATGGTGAGGGTAGGGCTTTGAGCTTCGCCAGACCATCGTTTCAGCACTTCTAGAACGCTTGCAGCCACCGGGAACTTGCATTGCGAGGTGGGCCAAGCATTACTGGAGATTGACCGGGTGGGAGGCGATTGCGTCCTCTCGCACTTTCTGCAAAGGTTTAGATTCGAGCGCGGGCATTTGGCCTCGTCCAACGCCGTGAACAGCACTAAAGGCTGCAACAAAAATAAAGGGTGGAAGCAGATGAGTCCAATTTGGCTGATCATTCTGGCCGGGCTTTTGTCGATCGTTTATGGCGTCGTGACGTCATTGAAGCTCTTGGCCGCCGATCCCGGCTCGGCCCGGATGCAGGAAATCGCCGGCGCCATCGCCGAGGGCGCGCAAGCCTATTTGAAACGCCAATATTTGACCATCGGCATCGTCGGCGTCGTGATCTTCCTTGGCTTTGGCCTGCTTCTGTCCTGGACGATCGCCATCGGGTTCTTGATCGGCGCGATCCTGTCGGGCGCGGCGGGATTCGTCGGCATGAATGTCTCGGTCCGCGCCAATGTCCGCACCGCGCAGGCTGCGGCGCAATCGCTTGGCGCCGGCCTCGATATTTCGTTCAAGGCGGGGGCCGTCACCGGCATGCTGGTGGCCGGTCTGGCGCTGCTCGGCGTCGCCGCCTATTTCTATGTTCTCATCGGACCGCTCCATCACGCGCCCAATGCGCGCGAGACGATCGACGCGCTTGTGGCGCTCGGTTTCGGCGCCTCCTTGATTTCGATTTTCGCGCGGCTCGGCGGCGGCATCTTCACCAAGGGGGCCGATGTCGGCGCCGACCTTGTCGGCAAGGTCGAGGCCGGAATCCCAGAGGACGATCCACGCAATCCAGCGACGATCGCGGACAATGTCGGCGACAATGTCGGCGATTGCGCCGGCATGGCGGCCGATCTTTTCGAGACCTACGCGGTGACGGTTGTCGCCACCATGGTTCTGGCCTCGATCTTCTTCACGGGCCAGCCGGTCCTGTTCCTGGCCATGCTCTATCCTTTGGCGATCTGCGCGACCTGTATCGTGACCTCGATCGCGGGGACCTATTTCGTCAAGCTCGGCGCCAATAATTCGATCATGGGCGCGCTCTATAAGGGCCTGATCGCGGCTGGGCTTTTATCGATCATCGGCCTTGCCGTCGCAACCGCCTTAACGGTCGGATTCGGCGAGATCGGCACGGTGAATGGGGTCGAGATCTACGGCTGGCGCCTTTTTCTCTGCGGGCTCATCGGGCTCATCGTGACCGGCCTCATCGTCGTCATCACTGAATATTATACCGGGACGGGCAAGCGCCCTGTCGTCTCGATCGCCCAGGCCTCTGTGACGGGGCATGGCACCAATGTGATCCAGGGCCTCGCCGTCTCGCTCGAATCGACCGCGCTGCCAGCGCTGGTCATCATCGGCGGCATCATCGCGACCAGCCAGCTCGCCGGTCTTTTCGGAACGGCGATTGCGGTGACCACTATGCTCGGCATCGCCGGAATGATCGTGGCGCTCGACGCGTTCGGGCCGGTGACCGACAATGCCGGCGGGATCGCCGAGATGGCGGGCCTGCCTAAGGATGTGCGCCGCGTCACCGATGCGCTCGACGCGGTCGGCAATACGACGAAAGCGGTGACCAAAGGATATGCGATCGGCTCTGCTGGACTTGGCGCCCTGGTCCTGTTCAACGCCTATAGCCATGATCTCGAACATTTCGCCGCGAACCCGGATCTGTTTCCCTATTTCAAGGGAATGGAGGCCGTTTCCTTCGACATTTCCAATCCCTATGTCGTGTCGGGCCTGATCTTTGGCGGCTTGATCCCCTATCTCTTCAGCGGAATCGCGATGACGGCGGTCGGTCGGGCGGCGGGATCGGTCGTTGAGGAGGTGCGGCGCCAGTTCCGCGAAAAGCCGGGAATCATGCTGGGAACGGAGCGTCCCGATTACGGTCGCGCGGTCGACATGCTGACCAAGGCGGCGATCAAGGAAATGATTGTGCCCTCGTTGCTGCCGGTTCTCGCTCCGCTCGTCGTCTATTTCGGCGTGCTTTTCATCTCAGGCTCGAAGGCCTCCGCCTTCGCGGCGCTGGGCGCTTCGCTGCTCGGCGTCATCGTCAACGGATTTTTCGTGGCGGTTTCAATGACCTCGGGCGGCGGCGCCTGGGACAACGCCAAGAAAAGCTTCGAGGATGGCTTTGTCGATAAGGACGGGGTCAAGCATTTCAAGGGCGACGACGCGCACAAGGCGTCCGTCACCGGCGATACGGTCGGCGATCCCTACAAGGACACCGCCGGCCCCGCCGTGAACCCGGCGATCAAGATCACCAATATCGTCGCGCTCTTGCTGCTTGCGGCGCTCGCCCATTGAGGTTGGGGGCGAACCTTCGCCGGCGTTCAACCGGCGAAGCCCACACTGGCGAGAGCTGCTGCTCTAGGCTTTCAGTAGAAAGCAGCTCGAGCTTTTTGTATTTTATCGCATTTTTATAACGCGAACAGGTGCTTGCTTGACTAGGAAATTGTCTAGCTGAATTTCAGCAGGTTGAGGAACATTCCCTTGAGGAAGGTGGATTCCGCTCCTGCGGTTGGCGTCGTCCGGGTCACGAAGTCGATGAGCTTCCCGTCCTCCATGCCATAATTAGCGATGCGCTCGACTTTTTTCGCCTTGCTGAAATAGACGGCGAACACGCGCTGGTCGATCAGACTCGGCGCCATGAACTGGACGCTGCGATCCGTCACCTGAGTGATGTAATACCAGGCGTCGCCGCCGATGGTGGACGTGGTCGTTGGCGTTCCCATGAGCACCAGTATCTGTTCAGCCGACGCGCCCACTTTGACTTGGTCGATCGTTTTTGAGTCAAGCTGATACCCGTGGATGACCTTCCCGTCATAGCCGAGGCAGCCGCCAAGCCCGAGCGCAAGCGTCGCCGCAACGGCGAGTTTCAAGCAGGCTGCGCCGAAAGCCGGTTTGCCGGTCTTCCGATGGCGAGCAGGGGCCGCAATGTCCAACCGCATCCTTGAGCCTCCAGCCTAAAGCATTTTCCGGTGAAGCGGGAACGGGTTCGCCCGCGGAAAAGCAACAAAACGAACTTTTGAATTTGCCGATCGAGTCGCTTGGATTTAAAGCAATCTTTTCAGAAACGATCCGCTCGTCGCCGCGATCCGAGGATGCGTCGACGCCTAACGCCCGGCCGTGCGAAAAGCAAGGCGGCGGAAGTCGGATTCCCTCTATGTGGCCGGATGACGGCGAAAGTTGGACGGGAGACAGAATGATTTTCGGGCTCTTCCGGCGCTCC
The DNA here is from genome assembly GCF_000746085.1 of Methylocapsa aurea. GTDB lineage: Bacteria > Pseudomonadota > Alphaproteobacteria > Rhizobiales > Beijerinckiaceae > Methylocapsa > Methylocapsa aurea. The sequence continues at coordinate 230,671 of NZ_JQKO01000001.1, forward strand.
GCCAACCGTAAAGTTATTGAACGGCTTCACGGCGAAATCGTGGACGCGGCCCGCAATCGCAGCTTGTTCACGGAATATGCCATCGAAGACAGCTTCGAGGGCCGCTTCGAATCGATTGCGCTCCACGCTAGTCTAGTTCTGCGCCGACTCAATGCGATGGCGGCTCCAGCTCCCGCCATGGCTCAAGATCTCGCGGACGCGCAGTTTCGTCATTTTGAGATTGCCTTGCGGGAAATGGGCATCGGCGACGTCAGCGTGCCAAAGCGCATGAAGACGCTTGCCGAGGCCTTCCTCGGGCGCGCCGCGGCCTATGATCAAGCTTTGCGCGCTGGCGCGCCAGCCCTCAAGGCCGCGCTCGCGCGAAACGTCTATTGCAACCACGAAAATCCGGGCCGCCTTGCCCGTTACGTTGCTGCGATGCATTTGGCGCTTGAAAAGGCGCCGCTTGAGGCCTTTGCAACGGGCCCGGTTCCGTTTCCTGAGCCTTCAACCATTGTCTGAGGGAGAGGACCGCCGCATCGAGCGTTGGCGGCGCTCGAAATTTTCGCTATCGCTGCTTCAGCAGACGGCATTTGTTGAGGCGCCGGAGCAGGAGAGCCGACGCTGTCCTGCTTGGAGTTTTGCGTCATTTCTTTCTGACTGGCGGCTGATCTTTGGAGAGGATGCCTGCGGCGCGATCGGGAATTGCAGATTTCTCGGATCGGGCCAATTAGATTTGAAGCGATTGCGCTCAAATGCGTAGATCTGCAGCAGCAGGAGGCGGTTGCGATGAAATCCAAGGGCAATCCAGGCGCCAAATCCCGCAATGCCGACGCGGGTGGAACCGCGCTCCGGAGTGAGGCAGGACATTTCTCGCGTCCGCTGGCGGTTGACGACGTTCCCGAAGGCGGGCTCGAAATATCGATCCGCGCTGATCCGGCCGAATGCGCGGCGATGGCGCAAAACGACGGCCTGGAGGCAATCTTAAGCCTTGACGCCAATTTCCAGGCGACGAAACAGGGCCGCGGAGGGATAAGGATCAGGGGGCGTCTCCATGCCCTGGCAGTTCAGACATGCGTCGTCAGCCTCGATCCTTTCGAGGCCGAGATCGAAGCGGACATCGATGTTGGCTTCGCGCCCGCCCCCGAAATCGCATCAGAATCCGGCCGCGCCAGTTGGGACCTCGATACAGGAAGCGAGGCTCCGGCGGCTTTTTCAACGCAAGGGAGGGATCCGCCCGATCCGATTGTCGACGGACGCATCGATCTTGGCGCGCTGGCTGAGGAATTCTTGGTCTTGAGCCTCGATCCATATCCGCGCAAGCCGGGCGCGCGCTTCGACGAAAGCATTCTTTCCGGCGATCCGGTGGAAAAGGTCTCGCCTTTCGCGGTGCTGAAGAAGCTCAAGGAAGAGCCCTGAAGGCGCGCCTCGCAGTCTTCGCGCTGGCGAAGCGAGGCGGGTCAGCGATCCTGCATCGGACGCATACAGGCGGGGGCGTTGGAGTCTTCCAATCCCGGACGCAAGCTTGCCCATAGCGGACCACATCGAGGATGAGGACGAAGCAGGGAGGGCCTTTGAACGCATCAGATTCCCAAAAAAGCGGGCGGCTGGCGCGCGGGGCGAAAAAAAAAGCTTGAACAAAATGGATTTCCCAGTGTTTACCCATGTTTGTCGCGGCGAAAAAGGGAGACGCCGCTTCAATGCGCCGCCCGATCCTCCAACTTAAGGTCTGGATCCGCCGTCTCCGCTCGAGGGAAGAACGCTTGGCAAGATTGATCGCGCTGCTGAACGCAAAAGTCGGATCGAGGCCGTCGCCGAGGGGTTGCTCCGCGCTCCGGCTGGCGGTTTTCCGATGAATCGCGGCCAGGAGCGGGCGCGTCATTCCGATGCCGCCGGATCGGTGGGCAATGGATGCGTCTTGAAATGGACAATGAGGCTGTCGCGGGCCAGGACCCGAGCCAAGGCAGACGAAAATTGAACGTCGCCGGCGGCGCAAAGGGCCATAATCAAAATGCGCGAACTTCCTGTGCTATTCCCTACAGAGGCGACTCTCCTATATTGGAGAGATCAAAGCGGCGAGATGGGACCTGAACTTGGCGATGCGGTCCATTTGGACGGCGTAGCGTTGAATCCATCGAGGCGAAACGCAGCCGCGCCGCCTAATTTTTCCCGCCGCCGAAATAGGGTGATTCCTCAAACTGTTTCGTCCAAGACGATTTCGCCTGGCGCGAACGGCGCGCTTTTTGGGGTGACCCGGAGTTCCGGACTTAAATGATGCAGCCAGTGCGAATTGCGCTCGACGCCATGGGCGGAGACTTTGGGCCCGAAATGCTCGTTCCCGGCGCCGCCCGCGCGCTTGAACGTCGACCGGACATGAAATTTGCCTTTTTCGGCGATGAGGCATTGATCCGGCCGCATCTTGACGCCTTTCCGAAACTCAAGACGGCTTCGACGGTGCAGCATACGGACGTCGCCGTCCGGATGGATGACAAGCCGAGCCAAGCCTTGCGCGCCGGCCGCCGGACCTCGTCGATGTGGCTTGCGATCGACGCCGTGCGAAAAAATGAGGCCGATGTCGTCGTTTCCGCGGGCAATACAGGCGCGTTGATGGCGATGGCCAAGACCTGCTTGCATACGATGCCGCAAATCGACCGGCCCGCCCTCGCGGCAATCTGGCCGACCATTCGGGGTCGGACCATCGTTCTCGATGTCGGCGCCTCCATTGGCGCGGATGCGCAGCACTTGGTCGATCTCGCGATCATGGGCTCGGCCATGGCGCGGATCGTCCTCGCGGTTGAGCGGCCGTCGGTGGGCTTGCTGAACATAGGCGTGGAGGAGGTCAAGGGAATCGAGGAGGTGAAGAAGGCCTCGCGCCTGCTCCGGGAAACCGCCTTGCCGAACCTTGACTATCTCGGTTTCGTCGAAGGCGGCGATATTGGCAAGGGAACCGTCGATGTCGTGGTGACCGAGGGATTTACCGGCAATATCGCGTTGAAGACGGCCGAGGGCACGGCCAAGCAGATGGGATATTATCTGCGCGAGGCGCTCAGTCAGGACATCATGTCCAAAATTGGCTATTTCCTAGCGAGGCGCGCCTTTGCGGCGCTGAAGGGAAAAATGGATCCGCGCAACCTCAATGGCGGCGTTTTCCTCGGCCTGAACGGCGTCGTCATCAAAAGCCACGGCGGCTCTGACGCCGTCGGAACCGCTGGCGCGATCGAAATCGGCTACGACATGGCGCGGCACGAATTGCTCGGCAGAATACGCGCCTCTCTCGCTCTCTCGCATCAGGATCGTCCAGCGGCGCCTCCGAAGCTCAGGGCCATGGGTGAGCCGGAGAACACCTCGACCGGTTCTTGAAATACTTCGTTCTCGATGGATATTCCCCGTGACAGATGAATCGCCAGGCAAGCTTCGCTCCGTTGTCGTGGGTCTGGGCTCCTATCTCCCCAAGCGCATCGTCAGCAATGCCGATCTTGAAAAGTCGCTGGATACGACCGACGCCTGGATCGTGCAGCGGACCGGCATTCGCCAGCGCCATATCGCGGCCTCGGACGAGCCGACGTCCCAGCTTGGCCTCAACGCCGCAAAAGCGGCTCTCGCCGATGCTGGCCTAAGCGCCGCCGACCTCGATCTCGTCATAGTGGCGACCTCGACGCCAGATTATACCTTCCCATCCGTCGCAACCCAGATTCAGGCTGGACTTGGCATGACTCATGGCGCGGCCTTCGATGTCCAGGCCGTGTGCTCCGGCTTTGTCTTCGCCTTGGCGACCGCCGATAAGTTCCTGCTCTCGGGATCGCACAAGCGCGCCTTGGTCATCGGCGCGGAGACCTTTTCGCGTCTCCTCGATTGGACCGATCGGACCACCTGCGTTCTCTTTGGCGATGGGGCGGCGGCGGTCGTGCTCGAAGCGCAGCAAGGGGAGGGGACGGCGCAGGATCGCGGCGTCCTTACCTCGCATCTGCGCTCGGATGGGCGCCACCGCGAGAAGCTTTATGTCGACGGAGGTCCGTCGACGACCAGGACGGTTGGCCACTTGCGCATGGCCGGCAGGGAAGTCTTTCGCCACGCGGTCGGGATGGTTGCCGATGTCGTCAACGAGGCTTTCGCCGCCACCGGGACGACCGCCAGTGAACTCGATTGGTTCGTGCCGCACCAGGCCAACCGCCGGATCATCGATGCATCCGCCGAGAAGCTTGGGATAGCGCCTGAAAAAATTGTCGTAACCGTCGATATGCATGGAAATACGTCGGCGGCTTCGATCCCGCTCGCCTTGGCTGTGGCGCGCGATGACGGCCGGATCAAACGCGGCGACCTTGTGATGATCGAAGCCATGGGCGGCGGGTTCACCTGGGCGTCGGCGCTTATTCGCTGGTGAGGGTTCGAGACCGGCGATTATGGAAGATACCTTGATTTGACGTGAAATTTGTTCCAGACTTTTCAAAAGCGCGCCGGAAGCAACATTGGTCCCTCGAAAGGCCGCGCGCGATTGGAATCATCTCAACCGGTGATTCCGGCATTTCTCGAATGAAAATGGATTTAATGAATAAGCTAGAGGCGTCCCGCCCTCCGCCGCTTGATGCGAGACATCCGACGGGGCCGGCGCCCTTCCAGCACACCCCTTTTTCCATCCCATTCAGTTTGAATTAAACAGATATCGAGATTTCGGAATGATTAAATTTGCAGCCATGTCCGCTGCTGAACCCGCTGGAGCCTCGCCTGCGGATCAAATGGCTGAGTCCTTGGCGGAATTGGCGCCTCGCACGATCACGCGGGTTGATCTTGCGGAAGCGGTATACCGATGCGTCGGCTTGTCGCGCAAGGAATCAGCGGTTCTTGTGCAAATGGTGCTCAATGAATTGGCTGATACTTTGGCCGCGGGCGAAACGGTAAAACTGTCGTCCTTCGGATCATTCGTCGTGCGCTCCAAGTCTGAGCGCATCGGGCGCAATCCAAAAACCGGCATCGAGGTGCCGATCACGCAGCGCCGCGTCATGGTGTTCAAGCCTTCGAGCGTATTGAAGGCTCGGATCAATGGACAGGTGGTGGCGGACGAAGCCGACTGAGGCGGCTCCCTTAGTGCATGTTCTTAAAAAAGCTGATCGACTTTCTTGATGCTTCGACATCGGATATATCCGATGTCTCATAAGAACATGTTCTAACTTTTTAAAATCTGAGCGATTCCTTTCGATCGGATGTTTCCAATCGATCGGGAAGCGCTCTTGAGCCGGATGATTTTGGACGGAATCGCAAGGCGATCTCGTCCAAAGTCTGAATCCGTCTCTTCTCAAAGAGTTAGAGCATGATGTCGTCCGAAAACCGGTTTCCACTTTTCGGCATCATGCTCTAGACGCCGTCTTTGCCGCTGATCTCCTGCAGCATGTGCGTTTTGTTGTTTCCCGCCAATCTCATGAGGGCATTTGATCGGCAGGCGCTTCAGGCGTTATGCTTCGGCAAGCGGCGGTGGGTCAAACTTGAGCCTTGCGGCCCGCGCGCAAGATCGTGCTTGCGAGAGCGGGTTAGGAGCGAAAAGCCAGGGTCAGCGGTGGAGCAGAGGGTCACGAGAGATCCGGAGCGTGAGGCCATGGACAAAAGCGCCGACGCATATCGCACGATCAGCGAAGTGGCCGACGAGCTCGATGTGCCGCAGCATGTCCTTCGCTTCTGGGAAACGCGCTTCACGCACATTAAGCCCCTGAAGCGCGCAGGGGGCCGACGCTTCTACCGCCCCCAGGATGTTGAGCTGCTCCGCGCGATCAAACGGCTCCTCTACGGCGAAGGCTATACGATCAAAGGGGTGCAAAGAATTTTGAAAGAGCAGGGCGCCCGCGCCGTCGCCGCGGCGAGCCAAAGCGGGGCTGACTTCGCGTCTTTTGCCGCGCGCGATCTGCCGCTTCTGCACCAGGACGCCGCCTGGAAGGAGGATCGGACGGAAAGTGTTTTCGATCGGCGCTCTTTGGATGCCGATTCATTGGAATTCGGGCCTGCCTCCCTAGCCGCCGAAGAGTTTGCGGCGCAGCCCTCCGCCGCACCGGATGCGGACAGCCTTATCTTTCCTGGCCGGCCGCCGGCAGCCGCCTTGCCGGCTAGGGCCGTCGCAGGATTGCGCGCGGCTCTGATCGACCTGGAGGAATGTGAACGGATCCTCGAAGCGGTGCGCCGGCTCTGAGCCTCGCGACCGAGCGGCTTTCTTATAAGCTTTTGAAACCTATCCGGTAAATGCAATTCGCCGCGTTCCATCCGGCTGGCGCATAGCAAGCGTTGCGCGCGGCAAAGGCTTTCTCTATAAGGGCCGAAGTCGGAGTGTAGCGCAGCCCGGTTAGCGCACTAGTCTGGGGGACTAGGGGTCGTGGGTTCGAATCCCGCCACTCCGACCAATCGGCCCGGTCTATGCTTGCAGCAGGGCAAGGGTTTCGGGCGCGTCCGCTCATCTCTGCGCGCGCGGCGTGCGGACGGGGCTATTCGACCGGAAGCCCCGTAGCAAGAGTCACCTTCTCGCGCTTTGCGCCAAGATCGCGGTTTGCGACCCGCGGCGCGTTCCCGCGAAGGTTGCCTGTCGCGATTGGGACCGAAGCCGCGCATGAGGACTTTGAAAAAGCAATTCGATTGCTACGATGCGCTTCCTTCTAACCTAAGGAAGATCCTGGCGAATGCCGCTTTTGATTGGGATGCGGCCCTGGTTGCGCAAGCGCTTGAACTCGGAGCCGCAGCCGAGGGAATCATAGCGCGGATCCTTGAGGATGAGCGGCGGCGGTTGCCGATCGACGCCTATGTCATGTATGGACCCGATCATCCCGGCGCGGCGCGCAATGTCCAGGCTAACTGGCTAAGATATTACCATTATCCCGCGAAAACAGGTTATTGGTGGGCGCGCTGAGCCTGCGCTGACTGCGGTGGAAGTGAATTCAAAAGAAACCGGGCGCCGTCTTCGCCGGGGCGCAATATTTCGCATCCAAACCGGCGACAGCCGCCTCGGGCGCGCCGAAGCGGAAAGGCTTGCCCTCTCTTTCGAAGGGAGATCCTCGACCCAAAGCGGCGCCAATTTTGCTCGCCCCTTCCTTGTTCACGGGCTGCAGAAACCGCCTCGATCAGGTGACGAGGTCCGGCGCTATGCTGAGGACAATCGCTGATCTTGAGCCTTTGCCAATTGGACCTCGGATTACGCAAAATAGGAAACGGAAAATGTTCGAAGGATGGCTAATTCAGGTGACTTCTGGGAACCCCGCGGAGGGCGAGCAAGATGTTGCGCTCTACGCTTCCTGGCTTCCCAAGGAGGATGACGCGGTCCTGAATGTGATCAAGACATTCAATCTCACAGACGACCATATTGTCTCCATGGTCATCGATCTGCCGAAAGAAACCTTCGAGAAACTTGGCCTGAAGCCAGGCGAGGCGGGTCCCTATAAAGAAGTGGAATAGCCCGCTTTCGGCAGGCGACGGGACCACGGGGTGACGCTGGACTGTCCCGCCGCTCGCGATGGCGACGGCGAGACGCCAACTTGGCCTAGGCTCTCCGGCTGAGCGGCTCTCTTGGCGCCTTTGCGGGGCAACGCCATGTCGGCGGGTCAGCTTCGCCGTTGACAAGACGATCGCGCCCTCATCCAGTTGCCCCACGCGGGCGCGTCAGCCTGCGATGGCCTTGAATTCGGCTACGGCAAAATCGAAAAAGTTTGTGATGTCGTAGACGGCGCCCTTTTCTTTGAACTTCTGGTTCTGCACCGTATAGCTAGCAAGATTCTTCTGGGTCGTCTTGTCGATAAACATAACCTCGAAGCTTCCATTGCTGAGATCATCAAGCGTGAAGGCCTCGATGTCCTTACCACCGCTCTTGAATTCTGTTCTTGGTAAAACCACGTCTTGTCTCCACACGTTAAACAAAAGCTATGCGCCACATACACCAGCTTTGCGCTGTGCGCCAGCCCTGTCAGACCTCCGGCAAACCGTATTCGAGCGCGGCGATGTTGTCGCAACGGCGATCAAGAGGCAAACCGATGCAATTTTGCTTTGACCTACGTGGATTTGCGCGGACCGCCACGTTTGTTGGCTCGAACCTATTGGTTCGCGGTCGCCTCTATTTCGAGCTTTCGTAGGAGCGCGCCGGGTGTCTGCAGCAATGTCAGGTCCGCGGCGCCGAGGCCGGCCGGCGCCGTCGCGACGAGGCGCAGGGATTTTGGATCGGCGACAAATTTCGCGATGGCCGCGCCGATGGCTTTTGCCGCCGGCCCATTTTCAAGCGCGATCGGCGCCAGCAGGGCGACGGCGGCCGCATAGCTTTGGCGCAGTTCATCGGGCGACTTATTCTGGCTTCTCGCCTGTGCCGCGATCGCTTTTTCAAAAAATCCGTTGTTTTCAATGCGTAAATCGAGTTTTCTCAACCGGGCTCCTAGGGCTGCAGCCGTGGAAACCACTCGGTTTGGCGACAAAAGGTCCTTCGAGACATTGCCGACAAGTCCGGAGACCTGCACCGTTCCCATGTTCGCCCCCTCCAGCGCAATCGTCCCTATCTCGAGTTCTTGCTTGGGCTCGTTGAAATCCGCCTCGATGCGGCCCGAGAGATCGAGCTGCGAATAGCCCATGGCGGCCAGATCCTTGAATGCTCCTTCCTCGGCCAGGCCGATTGCGCAGGTAAAGTGATCGAGCGCGACGTTGAGGCGGGTCGGCAGCCCGTCCTTCTGGTTCGAACCGCGCAGCCCGAAGCGCTCCGTCTTGAATGAGACGCCGGCCCCTTCCGGCTCCTTCGCGGCGATTTCAATTTGGATCCCTTTCAGAATGATCTCCTCGATGGAGGGAATCGCGGCCCTGGCGCTGGCGCCAGGCGCAGCGCCAGGGCTATTTGGCGCGGCCTTCGCGACGGCCTCGCGCAGATTTTTCAGATCGATTCCCTGAAAGGAGATGTCGGCAATCCCTATTGTGGCTTTGTCGGCGACGAGCGCCATATTTCGGAAGTTGATTTCGGCAATCTTATCGCCAGAAAGCCGCGCGGCCCCGACATGCGCGACCGAAAGAGTAACGGGCTTATCGCCTTGATGTGTGGTTAGCCTCACATCGTCTGCGTCCATTTCATCGACATCGAAGGAATCTAAGACATCGGCGAAAAGCAGCGCGGCGCGTTTTTGAGACCCGCCGGCGGATTGGTCGCCGTTCTTGGCCTCGAACCAAGGCAGACGCGGCGGGCGCCCCTTGACCCCACGTCCGGTCAGGCTTTTGACGTCAATTTCGAAGCGCGTCTTCGCGTCGGAAAAATAAAATCCATCGACAGCGTAGCTCTCATAGAGAGGGCGCATCGGCGCGTCGATTTGGTCTCGCGTCCCGGTCATGATCTTTGCGGCGAGGAGAAGATCGATGTTTTTCGCACTCATCGGACCATAGGCGCCCTTGGCTTCGCCGCCTTCGGAATCCGACATCGAAAAGCTGGCCCCGGCAGCGCTCGCGGCCGAGATTTTGCCATTGACGACGTCGGTCAATGAAATATCGCGATAGAGGACCTTCTGGCTCACGGAGCCGAACTTCGTTTCGGCGACAAGTTCGGGGATCGAGATCGCTGAAGCGGAAAATTTGCCGAGTCTTTCGGCCGTCGTCATCGCGCTCTTTGGATCGAGAATTTGCGCGAGTTCGGCCTTCGTGAGCGATGCCCCGGAAAGGTCCAGGCGCTTGATCCTATAGGTCGCAAGACCGGTCTCGATCGTTACGTCCTCGGCGCTCGCAATGTTTGTCGCAGCCCGCGCCGCCGCGACAAGGACTGCGGGAGGCGCCTCGCTCCCGAGGGGGAAAATAAGAGAGCCCGCATGAACCGACAACTCGTCGTTTCGGAACGCCGCTCCGGCGACGCGCACCCGGCCGCTCCAAGGATCGGCGATGATTTGATCGGCGCTCCACCGGCCGGCGCCGGTTGCGATCGCGCCAAAGGCCTCTCGCGCTGTTCGGTTGGCGATGCCATCGGTCACAGCGCTGACAAGCGCGGCGCCGGCCAAGAGGCCAGCGCCAGCGAGGGAAGCTTTCCAAAGCATGCGGACCTCGTGAACCTCAAGGATCAATGTGGGGGGCGCGCGCGGATCGAACGGTCCGGGCCGGGCGCTTCTCGAGTGGATTGAGTCATCTGTTCGGGAAGGAATAGCTCGGATTCAAACAATTGAAGCATTCCACAGTGAACATGGTCCAACCGCGGGTGCGCCTAGCCTGTCATGTAGCAGACAATAGCCGATCATGTTTGGATGAAATGTGGGCCGGGGGGCCGCCATCAGCGTTAACTTGCCGACGATCCAAGGCGAAAGGGACCCGAAGACTCGGATCTCGAGGCGGCTCCAAAAACAATAGGGACAATGCGAATGTGACGCATTGTCCCCATAGATCACTGAAATTCCGCGTGTTCGAGACGTCAGACAGCGAAGCTGGAGCCGCAGCCGCAGGACGCCGTCGCGGCCGGATTGACGATTTTGAACATCCGGCCCATCAGATCGTCGATGAAATCAATCCGGCAGCCGCGCAAAAACTCCAGAGAAACTTGGTCGACCAACACGGTCGCCCCTTCGCGCTCCAAAACGAGGTCGTCCTCGGCGCGTTCGGTCGTGATGTTGTAAGTATAGGTGAATCCAGAACACCCGCCGCCGTCGACGCCGACGCGCAGGAAGGAGCCGGCAGGTTCTGTCTTCAAGATCTCGGCGACGCGCCGCGCCGCGTTATCAGTCAATTCGACAGGGGCTTCGGCCAAAACTTCGCTCATTTCGATACCTCGATTGGAAACCGTAGGCGGTTTCCAAGCAAAATGCGCGCCATTGCGAGAGTGCTTGCTTCACCGTCAAATAGGGAACATATGTCTCCTTCCTAGCGACTGCAATAAGACAAGCCGCTGAATCAGGATTTCATGCAAGCGTTTGCCTTTCTACCTGCGCGCGCGCCCTATGCGGCGGCCGCGTCGCTAAGTCGTGGGAGACTCATCGCCGAGCCCGCTTCGCCGTCGCGCTCGGAGTTTCAACGCGATCGCGATCGGATCATTCATTCGTCGGCGTTCCGGCGGCTGGCGCATAAGACGCAAGTCTTCGTTCCCCATGAGGGCGATCACTATCGCACGAGGCTCACCCATTCGCTCGAGGTCGGTCAGATCGCCCGTTCGCTCGCTCGGGCGCTTGGCCTTGACGATGATCTGGCCGAAGCTCTCGCCCTGGCGCATGATCTGGGCCATACGCCCTTTGGCCACACCGGCGAGGATGCGCTCGACGAGTTGATGGCGCCCTATGGCGGCTTCGATCATAATGCCCAGACGCTGCGGATCGTCACCAAGCTGGAGCGGCGCTACGCCGCCTTCGACGGGCTCAACCTGACTTACGAGACGCTGGAGGGACTGGTCAAGCACAATGGCCCTCTGCTGCAAGCCGATGGCGCGCCGGTCGGGCGTTACTCCAAACGAGGGCTCCCGGCGGCAATTCTCGAATTCAACTCGGTGCGAGACCTCGACCTTGCGCGTTTTGCCAGCGCCGAAGCCCAGGCCGCCGCGCTCGCCGACGACATCGCCTATAATGCGCATGACATAGATGATGGCCTGCGCGCGGGGCTGATCGACTTCTCGCAAATTGCCGAGGTGGATTTTCTGCGCGACCTTGGCAGCGAAATCGAGTCGCTTTATCCCGGTCTTGAGCCGGTCCGGGTCATCCATGAGCTGGTGCGCCGCCTCATCACCCATTTCATTGAGGACGCGATCGAGGAAAGCGCGCGCCGGATCGCGGCGAGCGGGGTTGCGAGCGTCGATGAGGTGCGGGCGCAAGACCTGCCGCTGATCGGATTTTCCGAGGCGACCTGCAGCGTCGAGCGGCTGATCAAAAGCTTTCTATTTCAAAACATGTATCGGCATCAGCGCCTGGCCCGCGTGCGGGAGCAGGCGGCCGAGATCATCTACAATCTGTTCCCGCAGTTTTTCAAAGTGCCGGAGCTGATGCCCGAGGAATGGGCCGCCGCGGCGCTCAAAGCTGGCACAGACGAGGCGCGCCGCGCCCGGCTCGTCTGCGACTACATCGCCGGAATGACCGACCGTTATGCCGTCGCCGAACATCGCAGGCTTTTTGACGAGGCGCCGGATTTGCGCTAGAGCGCTTCCCAATCGGGCGCTCAGATTCAATGCGTTAGCGCAGGTTGGAATTGAAAGAGGCGATCGCTTTTTTCAAGCGCGCGCTCCATAGCGACCTCAGATCGTTGGGGAATCAGAAGGCGGTCCTAGCTTTTTATTTTCTCGCGCATTCTTAACGCGAACCGGACCCCAGTTAACGTTCGGCTGATGTTTCAGCGAAGGAGGTCGGCGGTCGCGGTTCCGCCCGCCCGTCGTTTTGGTCGAACACAGGCGGATCAAAGCCGGGTCTAACGACTGAGTTCGGATCCCGGTTGGAGTAAAATTTTAGAAATGAACTTGTTTGCTGAGTTTCACGAACGCATCGCGTCCATCTTGCAGAAAATCATAGTCAGCGGGCGCCTGCCGGCCGACCTCGATTTGGGGCGTTTCGTCGTGGAGCCGCCGCGCGATCCCTCGCATGGCGACGTCGCCGCCAATGCGGCAATGGTCTACGCCAAGGAGGCCAAAGCCTCCTTCGCTAATCCGCGCCAACTCGCCGTTGAGATCGCCGCGGCGCTCGCCGATGATCCCGATGTCGCAGAGGCCGAGGTCGCCGGGCCGGGATTCATCAATATTCGCGTCAAGCCGAAAGTCTTTTCCCGCATATTGCGCGCGGCTCTGCTACAAGGGCCGGAATTTGGACGGCCCGCGCCCGCCAGCGGCGCACAGCTGAAAATCAACATCGAATATGTGTCGGCGAACCCGACAGGTCCGATGCATGTTGGCCATGGGCGCGGCGCGGTCTTCGGCGATGCGCTCGCCAATTTGCTGGCTTTCGCCGGCCATTTTGTAACGCGCGAATATTATATCAATGATGCGGGGGCGCAGGTCGACGTCTTGGCCCGTTCGGCCTATTTGCGCTACCGCGAGGCCCTGGGCGAGGCGATCGGCGTCATTCCCGAAGGCCTTTATCCAGGCGACTATCTCAAGAACATCGGCGCGGCTCTGGCGCAAAAATACGGCGAAGAGCTGCTCACCCGCCCTGAAAGCGAATGGCTTGAGGATGTGCGCGCCGTAGCGATTGATGGCATGATGGCGATGATCAAAGAAGATCTCGCCGCGCTCAATATAGAGCATGAGGTGTTCTTCTCGGAGCGCTCCCTGACCCGCGGAGCCGAGGGCGATCAGGTGGCTGCAGCCATCGCCGAATTGCGTCGGCGCGGCCTTGTCTACGAGGGGCGCCTGGAGCCGCCAAAAGGGCAGGTGGTGGAGGATTGGGAGGACCGCGAGCAGGTCTTGTTCAAGTCGACGGCTTTTGGCGACGATGTCGACCGGCCGCTGCTGAAATCGGACGGCGCCTATACTTATTTTGCCTCCGACATAGCCTATCATAAGGCCAAGATCGACTGTGGCTATGCGGTTTTGGTTGACGTCTGGGGCGCCGATCATGGCGGTTACGTCAAGCGGATGCGGGCCGCGGTCGATGCTCTGTCGGAGGGCCGCGCGAGCCTCGACGTAAAGCTGTGCCAATTGGTCAAATTGATGCGCAATGGCGAGCCGGTGAAAATGTCGAAACGCTCCGGCGACTTCGTGACTCTGCGCGAGGTCGTGGATGAAGTCGGCGTCGACGCGGTTCGGTTCATGATGCTTTTTCGTAAGAACGACGCGGTCTTGGAGTTTGATCTGGCGAAAGTAATTGAGCAATCGAAAGATAATCCGGTCTTTTATGTTCAATATGCACATGCACGAACAAAATCCGTGTTACGCCAATCGCTTATAGCAATATCTGGAATTGATCTCTCAGTAGAAGCATTGGCGGCGGCGGATCTCGGCCTGCTCCAGGACGAAGGAGAAATCGGGCTCGTCAAGCTTGTCGCCCAATTTCCCCGGGCGATGGAAGCCGCGGCGCTTGCGCATGAGCCGCATCGCGTCGCGTTTTATCTGCACGAACTGGCGTCTAGTTTGCATTCGCATTGGACTCGCGGCAAAGATCAGCCACAATTACGATTTCTTAATGAAGAACGGCCAGATTTGACCATTGCAAGGCTGGCTCTGGTCAGAGTATTGGCGATGGTTCTTGCCTCCGGGCTCGGTATTTTGGGGGTCAGCGCTCCCGAGGAAATGCGCTAGAGCGCGTCTCGATCGGACGGACTTGTCTGATCGAAAAGGAAGCGTTCAGATTCAAGAGGTTGGAGCATGTCGGAACCAAAAAAGTTGATCAACTTTTTTTGAGGACATATTCTAGCCGGATCGGCCAGGCGTCGATCGGTGAATATTCTCTCGCCGGCGAGGGGGCGTCGCGCGGCGGATCCGCCAAGTTCTCGGTCGACCAAGGTACTTGTTGAATTTAAGAGATTTGTTGACGGAAGCCTTTGACGTTAAGGAGCATTGTCCGCTGCGGCCTTTGTCCGCCGCGGATGCCACAGTCGCCGTGACGCCGATGGACGCAAGATTGTCCATGACGTGAGCGCGGCAGGAGGTAGGAACATGCGCGAGCCTGTTGCGAAGCGGCGGTCGATGATCGATTTTGAGGAGTTTGAAAGGCGCTTGCGTCCGGCAAACTCCGCCAGCCGCACGGAGGGCGATCCTCTTGCTGAGCTTGCCCGTCTCGGCGGCGGACGGGAGGATCCTTACAAATCCGTTTTTGAGCCTCGTGGCCAAGGTTCGGCCAACGCCTGGGACCAGGGCGAGTCCAGCCTGGCCGATCCCAGTCGCGGCGTCAGCAGCGATTTCGCGGCGATCGAAGCTGGATTGCTCGGCGCGCGCCAGCGCGATGCGACGACTCAGCCGGTCGATATGGATGACGCCGCCACCTTCCTGGCCATCGATGACGGGTCCGAGCATTGGCGTTACGAAGATGAACATGCGCCTTCGCAGCCCATCGATAATTTCGGTGAGGAAATTCGGTCGCGGCGGCCGCTTTATCTGATGGCGGCGATTATCGTTGTCGGGGTTGCCGGCATCGGGGCCAGCTTCGCCTTCAAGAGCGGAGGATCCAGCGTTCGAGAAGTTGCTACGATCAAGGCCGCGGAAGGGCCTACCAAGATCCAGCCTGAATCAACCGCGACGGCGGATGTTCCCGCCCAGGATGCTTCGATTTTGAACAGGACGCCGCAAGCGGCGCCCGCAGCGCTTGTCAATAATGCCGAACAGCCTGTGGATCTGTCGCATGTGCAGGAGAAGGCGCCGCGCGTTATTGCCTTGGGCGGATCGAGGCCGCGTTCAGACCACGCCGGCGTGAGCGGAGCCGCAAGCGTTCCTGTGCCGCCGCCGGAGCCGGCGCAGCCGCAAGCGCAAGCTCATGGCGAAGCGCTCAGCATCGCCGGTTTGATTGAGCCCAGGAAAGTGAAGACCATATCGGTCCGCCCCGACGGGACGCTTCTTCCCAACGATCGGCCGCCTCCGATCCAGGCCCAGGCAGCGCCCCCGTCGCAGCACCCGACCGCGGATGCCGCCAAGGCTTCCACACCAAAAACAACCGCCCGCGTGGCGACGACGCCAAAAGCGCCCGCGTCCGGAGCAGAGGGCGGCCAGCCGGCGCAGGCGGCGAATACCGCCAAAGCGAAGCCTGTTCAGGTGGCCGATGCCGCGGCTGGGGCGATGCCGGCAAAGGCCAGCTCCGCGGCGGCCGGGACTTTCGCGGTGCAGCTTGCGGCGCCCACGTCGGAACAGGAGGCGCGCGATATTCAGGTGCGCCTGATGAAAAAGCACAGCGAATTGGCGGGTTTCCATCCTTCAATTCGCAAGGCCGCCAGCGGCGACAAGACGGTCTATCGCGTTCGGGTGGGCAATCTTTCGCACGAGGAGGCCAACGCCTTGTGTCAAAAAATACAGAGTGGCGGAGGCAATTGCTTCGTCGCCAAGAACTGAACCATAGGCGGCTATTGCGGGCGGAGGGCCCGCAATGGCTATGGAAGACGGCGCAAGGCGCGACAGCGGAGCAGTGAAAAGGCGCGGCGTTTTTCCGGGACTTGGCTATTTGGCGCAAGACTTTGGCCTGATTTGATCAAACCCCCTTTGGCGCGGGCGCGATCCGGGGTGGCCTTTGGCCCTAGGTTGGGCGGTTTAAGAGATTTGTGGATATAGACGCGCTGCCCCAACGCCTCCTTGCGATGCGATGGCCATCGCGTCAAAGTTCGGCGCCGGGGTGCGCGCCATGTTGCTCGGCTTATGACGCATCTTGGCGATGGAGCGGGCTTCTTGAATATAGGTTTTGAGCAAGATTCGGTCGAGGTTGGAGGCGAGGCCTCTTTCGTGGTCGATGTCGAAGGTTTCGAGGGACCGCTTGACCTGCTGCTCGACCTTGCCCGGCGCCAGAAGGTGGATCTCCACAAAATTTCGGTGCTCGCGCTGGCCGAACAATATCTCGAATTTGTCGAGGCGGCGCGCAGCCTGCGGCTCGAGCTTGCGGCTGATTATCTCGTTATGGCGGCCTGGCTCGCTTATTTGAAATCGCGCCTCCTCCTGCCCCAGGCGGCGAAGGATGAAGAACCCGCCGCCGCCGAACTCGCCGAGGCGCTGCAAATGCGGCTGCGCCGCCTAGAAGCGATCCGCGCCGCCGCCGAAGCGCTGGTCAACCGGCCGCGCCTGGGGCGCGATATTTTCATGCGCGGTCAGCCGGAGCACATTGAGGCGGGCGGTGCGCCGCAATGGCGGGCGAGCCTCTATGATCTTCTCTCAGCCTATGCAAATCGGCGTCAGAAGCACGCCCTGGCGCGGGTAACCTTAAAGCAGCGCTTTGTCTGGTCGCTGGCGCAGGCGCGCGGAGAACTCGAAAAACTTGCCGGGCAGGCGCTCGATTGGACAGTTCTCGACACTTTCCTCATCGCCTTTTGCGCATCTCCCGAGATCGCCCGCACAATTCGCGCGTCGTCGCTTTCGGCCGCGCTTGAAATGGCGCGCGAAGGCGCAATTCTGCTCCGTCAGGACGAGCCTTTTGCGCCGCTCTGGATCAAGTGCAAAGCCCGCCCCGCGGAGACGATCGTCCAGGTGGTGGAATGTTGAAGCGGGAAGGGGGATTTCACTTGGCGGAAATCGCCAGACTTTTTTCCGAAGCCGACGGCGACCGCCCCTCGCCCGAAGGTTCGCGTGAGGTCGATGCGGTCATGGCCGAGGCCATGCGGATCGCCGAGGCGCTTCTCTTTGCCGCGCCCGAGCCTCTTGGCGAGCAGGACATCGAGAAGCGGCTGCCGCGCGGCGTCACGGCCGTAGCGGTGCTCGATCAGTTGAAGGCGGCTTATAGTTCGCGCGGCGTCAATCTTGTGCGGGTCGGCGGCAAATGGATGTTCCGGACGGCCGCGGATCTCGCCTGGCTGCTGGCGGGCGGCGAAAGCGAGCCGAAAAAGCTTTCGCGCGCGGCTCTGGAAACTCTCGCGATCGTTGCCTATCACCAGCCGGTGACGCGCGCCGAAATCGAGGAGATCCGCGGCGTCGCCATTTCGAAAGGAACGTTGGACGTTCTCCTCGAAACGGGCTGGGTTCGTCTGCGGGGCCGAAGACGGGCCCCAGGCCGTCCAATCACCTATGGGACCACGCAATCGTTCCTCGTCCAATTCGGTCTCGACGCCATCACCGATCTGCCCGGCCTTGAGGAGCTGAAAGGCGCTGGTCTCTTCGATGGCCGTCTTCCATCCGGTTTTGGGATTCCGCAGCCATCCGACCAAGCGGATCTCGCTCCGGACGAGGACCCGCTCACGGATGAAGGGCTTGAGGATTTTGCCGCAGATGCGCCTGGGCCGGACCCGGAAGATCCAGCGATCGGATGAAGCGGGCCGAAGGATCGGCCGCGCCTACAGTTCGCGATGTCAGACGAAATCGGGCTTGATCGAGGGCTTGCGATCCATCCATGCTGGGACGGGCAAATTCTTCGAGCGCAAGAACTCAGGATTAAAAAGCTTTGACTGATAGCGGGCGCCCGAATCGCACAAGATCGTCACGATCGTGTGGCCTGGCCCAAGGTCCTTCGCGAGTCGGATGGCGCCCGCCACATTGATCCCTGACGAGCCGCCAAGCAGCAGGCCTTCGTGTTCGGCGAGATCGAATACAATCGGCAGGGCTTCCTCGTCGCTGATTTGATAGGCGAGATCGATTGGCGCATCCTCGAGATTGGCGGTGATCCGGCCCTGGCCGATCCCCTCGGTGATCGAGGAGCCGGAGGATTTCAATTCGCCGCTGGTGTAAAAGGCATAAAGAGCGGCCCCGAGCGGATCGGCGATTGCGATCTTGATGTTGGGATTCTTGCCCTTCAGCGCCATGGCGACGCCCGCGAGCGTTCCTCCGGTGCCGACAGCGCAAGTGAAGCCGTCGATCCTGCCTTCTGTCTCAGCCCAAATTTCCGGTCCGGTCGTCTCCAGATGGCCTTGACGATTGGCGACATTGTCGAATTGATTGGCCCAGATCGCGCCGGCAGGATATTCCTTGGCTAGGCGTTCGGCGAGACGGCCCGACAGCTTTACGTAATTATTCGGGTCTGAGTAGGGGACCGCCGGAACCTCGATCAATTCGGCGCCCTGCAACCGCAGCAGGTCTTTCTTTTCCTGGCTCTGCGTGTCGGGAATGACGATCACGGTCTTGAATCCCAGCGCATTGGCGACGAGGGCGAGGCCAATTCCGGTATTGCCGGCGGTGCCTTCGACGATCAGGCCACCTGGCTTCAATGCGCCGCGCTTGATCGCGTCATGGATAATCGCGAGCGCCGCGCGATCCTTGACCGATCCGCCAGGGTTCATGAACTCGGCTTTGCCAAGAATGGTGCAGCCGGTCGCCGCAGAGGCCTTCCTTAATTTGATGAGTGGCGTTTTTCCGATCGCCTCGATGACGTTTTCCGGTGAGTTCATGAATCATAGTCCCGCTTATGTCGCGAAACTATAGAGCGTGCGCGCGCCTCGTGTCGAGCATTCCGGCGGCGCATAAAAGCGCCTTTTTGCGGATCGAAAATCATAGTCGCAGCGGAATTTCGCCTTGCTGCAAGGGGCTATGATTTTAGCCGCGCCGCCCGGCTCTCTTTACAGACCAAGAGAAGGCGATGAGAGTTTTTCAAGCGCTTTCAGACTCGACGGAATCGGAAAGCGCTCTAACTCTTTACTTGTCGCCACTAGAGGCGTTGCCATATCGCTTGGAAATATTTCTAGCGCGGCTCATGGTAGAGGAACCGCCCGAACAAGCCTGCGATGACCGCCCCGCCGATCGGCGCCGCCCAAAACAGCCAAAGCTGCTCGATATATTCCCTGCCGGCGAAAAGCGCCGGGCCGAGGCTCCGCGCGGGATTGACCGACGTGTTCGTGACGGGGATGGAGATCAGGTGGATAAGGGTCAAGGCGAGCCCGATGGCGAGGCCTGCGAAACCAGCGGGCGCACGGGGTGAGGTCGCTCCCAGAATGACGATCAGAAAGAAGAAGGTCAGCAGGGTTTCAATAATCGCGCAGGATTTGAGATCATATTTGCCCGGACTCAAGGCGCCATAGCCGTTCGAGGCGAAGCCATGAAGCTCAAATCCGGCCTGCCCATGCGCCACGACATAAAGCACCGCCGCCGCCGCGATTGCGCCAGCGACTTGCACGATAATATAGGGCAAGACATAGGCTGTGAAAAAACGCCCGCCGGTCCAAAGGCCCAGGGTCACCGCCGGGTTGAAATGGCCGCCGGAAATATTTCCAAAGGCGTAAACCCCCGTCAACACGGTTAAACCGAAGGCCAGCGCGACGCCGACGAAGCCGATCCCTAATTCAGGAAAAGCCGCAGCCAGGACGGCGCTTCCGCAGCCCCCGAAGGTCAACAAGAAAGTGCCGAGAAATTCTGCGCTTATGCGTTGAGTGAATATCATGGTGTCAGCCTATCCGCGAAATTAGAGACGCGCCGCGATGGCGATCTCTATAGTGCTGGAATCATGGATTATCTTGAGAGCGCTTCCAGATTAGAAGAAACCGTTCGATCAGGAGCGAACTAGACTGCGGGCGCATTGCCGATTTATAGGATATGAAAATGGAATAGGTTCGCTCGGTAAAGTTGAAACAACGTTTGAAAATTGTCAATAACGGCGCCAGGAAATATGCCTGCGCCTCTAGAGCATTTTCGAGGGAAACGGAAACCGGCGCGCGTCAAGAAAATGCGATAAAGCAAAGAATCAGAGAGGCTTTCCGATTCAGGTAGATCTGAAAGCGCTCGCGCCATCAATCAGGATGCGCCGACAACTTTGGTTGATGGATGCGCCTATCCGCTTGTCGCAAATTACTTTGCCGGGACCGGCACGATTTGAACGTCTTCGACTTGGTATGCCTCTTCGTCGGCTTCGGGCTGATGCTTGACGAGATGGGTGGAGCCATACCACCAGATGACCGCGCCAATCATCAGAACCGACACGAAAACGATGTTCTTTCTTAGGGCGCCGTCTTTAAAAAAATCCATCTGCGATATCCTCCTTCTTTTCGTTTCGTTTGCTTTTCGCTTTGAACGTCGTCTCTCAAATGCGGCCCAACGCGCAATGTGTCGCGTGCTCTTGGGGTAGGGAATGGACCTTCGACTGGCTCCGCTCTTGAATTGTCGCTACTCCTTTGAAGGGAAAAGTTCAATAAGAGCTCGGGTCGGCGGCGTCAGCGAAGCTTGATGATTTGGCATGGGTCGCCGGCTTTCCCCGCCGGCGCATGGGGAGCCCGGATCAAGAGACAGTCGGCTTGCGCAAGCTGTCTCAAAAGCGAGGAGTCCTGCGTCTCGAAGGGCGTCACTGTCGCCATCCCGTTTTCGCCCAGCGCCAGGTTCGCGCGCAAATAATCCTCCCGGCTGTCATTGGCATGAATCGCGCCGCCAAGGACGGCGGGTTCGCTTCGTGC
Organism: Methylocapsa aurea; assembly: GCF_000746085.1. Lineage (GTDB taxonomy): Bacteria > Pseudomonadota > Alphaproteobacteria > Rhizobiales > Beijerinckiaceae > Methylocapsa > Methylocapsa aurea. Next base: position 251,515 of record NZ_JQKO01000001.1, read on the forward strand.
GCTTTGGGCCTCCGGATCGCCCAGGAGGGCCCGCACCAGGGGCCGGAGAAAAAGGACGCCGCCAACGATCGCGGAAACCGGATTGCCTGGAAGTCCGAGGATCGCCATGGGCCCGAGGCCGCCATGGATCAATGGTTTGCCCGGCCGCATGGCGATGCGCCAGAAATTAAGTTTCATTCCTTCTCGAGCCAGCGCAGGTTTGATGAGATCGTGATCGCCGACCGACGCGCCGCCAAGGGTGACGAGGACATCGGCTTTAGCGTCTCGAGCGGCCCTGATTCCGGCAGCGATCGCGGCGAACTCGTCTCGCGCGATGCCAAGGTCGAGCGGCGCGCCGCCCGCCTCCTCGACGAGCGCCGCGATCGCGAAGGAATTCGATGCGACAATTTGATCCGCGCCGATGGCTTTGCCGGGCGCCGCCAATTCATCCCCAGTCGCGAGGATGGCGACGCGCGGCGCCCGGGCCACCCTGATTTCAGTATGGTTCATCGCCGCCGCGAGCGCGATCTGCGATGGGCCAAGCCGCGTTCCCGCAAGGAGCAATGTTTCGCCCTCGGCAAAGTCGAGGCCCTTAGGGCGAATGAAGCGGCCTTGGGAGACGCTTCGCGCCGGCGCGATGAAACCGTCGTCGGCTCTGGCGTCCTCCTGGATGAGGATCGCATCGGCGCCCGCTGGGACCGGCGCGCCGGTGAAGATCCGCACGGTTTCGCCTGGACCGAGGCGCCCCAAAAAACCATGTCCGGCAGCGCTTTCACCGATTTGTTTCAACCGAGTTGGCAGATGCGCTAGATCGGCGGCGCGCACGGCGTAGCCATCCATCGCCGAGACGGCCATGGGCGGCTGGGTTCGTCGCGCAATAAGATCCTCCGCCAAGGTTCGCCCGGCCGTCTGCGCCAAACTGACCGTCTCGATCGGACGTTCGCCGGAAACATCAGCAAGGATTTGCGCGCGGGCCTCGGCAACCGACAACAGCATATCGCGGCTCATGCGGGAAGGGCGCGCCCGCGCGTCCACGCTCCAGATTTGCCGCCGGTTTTTTCCACAAGGGCGATCGCTTCGATGCGCATGCCGCGATCCACCGCCTTCAACATGTCGTAAATCGTCAGACAGGCCACCGAGACGGCGGTCAAAGCCTCCATTTCAACGCCGGTCTGGCCCAAGACTTTAGCGCTGGCGCGCACCAGAATTCCCGGCAAGACCGGGTCCGGCTCGAGATCGACGCTGATCTTCGTCAGCGCCAGAGGATGGCAAAGCGGAATCAGGTCATGGGTCTTCTTGGCCGCCATGATCCCGGCGATCCGCGCCACCGCGAAGACGTCGCCTTTCTTGGCGTTGCCGGATAGAGCCAGTTCCAGGGTCGCCCTTTGCATGACGATCCGGCCTTCCGCGACTGCAACGCGTTCGGTCGTCGCTTTGCCGGAGACATCGACCATGTCGGCCTCTCCGGACGGGGAAAGATGGGTGAGGTCAGGCATCGAAATCAGCTTTCCGGAGCGCGTCGAAGGCTCTAAGTCTAAGTCAAAGCAATCTGTGCTCGCGTTTGCCCTGCGGCGGCGCGCAATGCGACGCATCGCCAAAGAGCAGTTCTCGCGTCGCCGCCGTGACCTCTTTCTGGCGCATCAGGCTCTCGCCGACAAGAAGCGTCGATATTCCATGGGCTTGCAATCGAAGGCAATCCTGATGGGTAAAGACGCCGCTTTCGCCGACCACGATCCGGTCTGCCGGAATTTTTTCGGCGAGCCTTTCGCACGTTTCTATCGAGACCTCGAAGGTCCGCAAATTTCGATTATTGACGCCGATGAGCCGCGTCTCAAGCTGCAGCGCGCGCGCAAGCTCGGCCTCCTCGTGGACCTCAACCAGAATGTCCATCGAAAGATCATGCGCAGCGCGGGTCAGGGCGCTCGCCTCGGCGTCGTTGACGCAGGCCATGACGATCAAGATGCAGTCGGCGCCATTTGCCCGCGATTCATAAACTTGATAAGGATCGAACAGGAAGTCTTTGCGTAGACACGGTAAATGCGTCGCTCGGCGCGCCGCGTCGAGATCGTTCAGACTGCCTTGAAAAGAGGGCTGGTCGGTTAGCACGGAGAGGCAGGCGGCGCCGCCTGCCTCATAGGCGCGGGCAAGCGCCGGAGGGTCGAAATCGGCCCGGATCAGGCCCTTCGAAGGGCTGGCTTTCTTGATCTCTGCGATCAAGGCGAACTGGCCGGTCTCGTGCTTGGCCTCGATGGCCTTGACGAATCCTCGCGGCGGATCGTGATCATGCGCCTTGCGTTCAAGGGTTTCGAACGGCATGCGCACTTTGGCTTGAGCGATTTCGCGACGCTTATAGGCCTCGATCGTCTTCAAGATGTCGGTCATGGATTTTGCCTTGTCGCGCAGGCCGCGGAGGGGGCATCCGAGTGTGGAGTGGCGCGGTTCGAAATTTTGATAAGTTTGGCGAGCGTATCGGCCGCAGCGCCCTGATCGATGGCCGCGGCGGCCAGGGCCGCGCCCTCTTTAAGATCGGGGGCCTTTTCGGCGACGACCAGCGCCGCCGCCGCGTTCAAGATGGCGATGTCGCGATAGGCCGTCCTGGCGCCATCGAGCACCGCTTTCAGCGCCGCGGCATTGGTCGCGCAATCGCCGCCCTGAAGATCGGCGAGCGCCGCGCGAGGCAATCCGGCGGCCTCCGGCGTGATCTCGAAGCAGCGGATCTCGCCGTCCTCAAGCGCTGCGACGAAGCTTGGGCCGGTGGTCGTCGCCTCATCGAGACCGTCCGCTCCATGCACCAGCCAGACCCGGCGCGATCCGAGATTGCGCAGCACTTGCGCCAGGGGCTGGAGCCAGCTGGCCGCAAAAACGCCAAGCATCTGGCGTTGGACCCCGGCGGGATTGGCGAGCGGGCCAAGCAGATTGAAAATCGTGCGGGCGCCGAGTTCGACCCGGGCAGGCGCGACATGGCGCATCGCCGCATGATGCGCCTGAGCGGTCATGAAGCCAATGCCCGCCTCGGCGATGCAGGCCTCGACCTCCCTCGGCGCGAGGCCGATCTTGACCCCGAGCGCGGCCAGGACGTCGCTCGACCCCGAGCGCGAGGAGGACGCGCGATTGCCGTGCTTGGCGACCGGAACGCCGCAGGCCGCGACGATCAGCGCCGCCAGGGTCGAGACATTATAGGTTCCATGTCCATCGCCCCCGGTGCCGACGATATCGATCGTTTCCGCCGGGGCCTCGACCCGCAGCATCTTCGCCCGCATCGCCTTGACCGCGCCTGTGATCTCTTCGACCGTTTCGCCGCGCACTCGCAAGGCCATGAGGAAGCCGCCGAGCTGGGCCGGGGTGACCTCGCCGGAAAAAATATGATCGAACGCGGTCTCGGCCTCGGCTTCGGTCAGGCTCGATCCGGTCGCGACCTTGGCGATCAGCGGTTTGAACGCATCCATGTCAGACCCTTAAACTGCGGCTCGCCGACGGGTCTCATTCCATTGCGCAGCGAGATCGAGGAAATTTCCAAAAATCCGCATGCCATGTTCCGAGGCAATGCTTTCGGGATGGAACTGTACGCCATGCGCCGGAAAATTCTTGTGCGAAATCCCCATCACCAGCCCTTCGGTCGCGGCCGTCACGCCCAAATCATCCGGCATGGATTCGGCCTGCACGACCAATGAATGATAGCGCACGGCTTGAAAAGGGCCGTTGATGCCGCGAAAAACCGTCTCGCCCTGATGGGCGATCGTCGCCATTTTGCCATGCACCGGCTCCGGCGCGCGGATGATTTCGCCGCCATAGGCCTCGCCGATGGCCTGATGGCCGAGGCAGACCCCGAAGATTGGAATGGACGCGCCTGCGGCTTTGATGAGATCGAGGCAGATCCCGGCGTCGCGCGGCCGGCATGGGCCGGGCGATAGCACGATTGCGTCGGGGGACGCCTCCATGATCTCGGCGACGCTCGCCTTGTCGTTGCGATGCACCGCGACGTCAGCGCCGAGCGAACCCAGGCAATGGACCAGGTTCCAGGTGAAGCTGTCGTAATTGTCGATGAGCGTTACGGCGGTCATGTCGCATTTTTTTATGTTTGGGATGGGTGTTTTGGGCCGCGCGCGCGGCAAGGTCAAGCGATTGGGGGTGGGTCGGTGGCGATGGTCTGGTGGGTTGCGAGGGGGCTGACTTCTACTGCGGCGTAACGGCTTGCCAAAGCTGACGTTAGTTGAACCCAGAATGCAGAATGGCTTGACAAAATAAATAGGAGTCCTATTTATTAAATATGACTCCCTTCGATGCCCTTTCCACCCCGCTAGCTCGCCGTTTACGTGACGGGCTCGATCGCATCTGTACCGTGATGCGCGCGGACCAATGGGGCGTCGCCGAAGAATCTGGTCTCAATCCCACGCAGGCGCATGTGCTTACTTTTGTCGCTGGGCGAGGCGCGACGGGGATGCGCGTCCGCTCCATTGCCGACCATCTCGGCGTCGCCCAGCCGACGGCGACGGACTCGATTGGGGCGCTGGTTCGCAAGGGGCTGCTGACCAAGGTCGCCGATCCGGAGGACGCTCGAGCCGTGGCCATTCGGGTTACGCCGGCCGGTCACGATGTCGTTCGCGGCCTTGGCTTGGCGATCACGTCGGCGGAGCGCGCCCTAGAGACTCTTTCCATGAAAGAGCAATCAACGCTTCTCGGTCTCGTCATCAAGACCATTCGCGCATTGCAGCAGGCCGGCGCGATACCCCCTCAACGTCTCTGCGTGAGCTGTCGCTATTTTCGCGCTTACGTTCATGATGATGAGGACATCCCGCATCATTGCGCCTTGGTGGACGCTCCTTTCGGGGGACGACATTTGCGGCTCGATTGCCCGGAACATGAACAAGCCGAACCAGAGGCGCTCGACGCAGCGTGGAAGGTCTTTGACAGAGGCGCCGACGACTTGCCAATGTCTACATAGCTTTGAGGAAAAAGCCGATGTTTGACAATCAGTTGTGTCTATCGGTTCCCGACCCTTTTCCAGGCGGCGCCGCAGATTTCCTCCGGTTCGGCTGGATCATCCTGGCGCGCCTGAAGAAAAGCGGTTCGCTGGTTGGCCCAGCGAACCGCTCATTTTCTCCGCGCAGTAGAAAAGGATGTTGATCATGACGCAGAAGGCGACGTTCTACCACGCAGGCTGCTCGGTTTGCGCCGACGCCGAAACCAATTTGGCGAATTCGCTCGATCCAAAGGCTTTTGATGTCGAGATCGTGCATCTTGGCAAGGACAAAGCGCGCATAAACGAGGCCGAGGCGGCGGGCGTCAAATCCGTGCCCGCCTTGGTTATCGGTGGAAAGACATATCATATCAATTACGGAGCTGACCTTTCGGCTCTTAAATAATTGGCGGCGCCTCGAAAATTTTGCCGTGGATTCCTCTAAACTGCCTCGCCAGGGTTTGCCCAAAGCGAGGCTTTTTTTCAGTGTGTAGGAGCCCGAAGCGGAACTGCAAAACGCTCCGTCTCCGGTCCGTGGCAAGTCTCGGCAGTCGCGTTTGTCGCCTTCATCAATCGACGTAAAAAGAGCCGCCGTCGAATCTACTGCCCCCGCTTGACCCTTGTCGCGAATCGCACTGCTTCCTCAGCCGCGCGAAACAGGGCTTGCGCCTTGTTGACGCATTCGCGCTGCTCATAGGCTGGATCGGAATCATAGACGATCCCGGCGCCCGCCTGGACATGCATGACCCCGTCCTTGACGATCGCGGTGCGCAAAATGATGCAGGTGTCCATCTCCCCCGAGGCGCCGAAATAGCCGATGCAGCCGCCGTAGACGCCGCGCTTGTCGGTCTCGAGTTCGTCGATGATTTCCATCGCCCGGACTTTTGGCGCGCCGGAGACCGTGCCGGCGGGAAATCCGGCGCAAAGCGCGTCGATGACGTCGTGCCCGGCGCCGAGCCTGCCTTCGACATTCGAGACGATATGCATGACATGGCTGTAGCGCTCGATCGCGAATTTCTCGGTCACCTCGACGGAGCCGATCTCCGCGACGCGGCCGACATCGTTGCGGCCGAGATCGAGCAGCATCAAATGCTCGGCGCATTCCTTTTCATCGGCGAGAAGATCCAAGGCCAGGGAGTCGTCTTCCGCCTTGGTCTTGCCGCGCCAGCGCGTGCCGGCGATCGGACGGATCGTGACTTTTCCCTCCCGCACGCGGACGAGGATTTCGGGACTTGAGCAGACGATCTGAAACGGCCCAAAGTCGAGATAGCAAAGAAAGGGCGAGGGATTGACCCGCCGCAGCGCGCGATAGAGCGAGAATGCGGGCAGGGCGAAGGGCGCCGAGAACCGCTGCGACAGCACGACCTGAAAAATATCGCCGGCGCGGATGTAATCCTTGGCGCGCTCAACCATTTCGCGGAAGCGGCTTTCCGCGGTGTTCGATCGCGGCTCGCCTGCCGCAAGGAAGGGATCGGCGGCAAGCGATTCATGCGCCAGCGGCCCTTCGAGCGTCGCCACCACCGCTTCGATTCGCTCCAGTGCGCCATCATAGGCCGCGCGAAAACTGATCCCCTGCGCGGGACGCAAAGGGGTGACGACGAAAATCTCTTCCTTCACCGCATCGAAAACGACCATCACGGTCGGGCGCAGCATCATCGCGTCCGGCGCGCCGATTTGATCTTGCTTGCCCGGGCCAAGGCGCTCCATCTGGCGCACCATGTCATAGCCGAGATAGCCAAAAACGCCGGCCGCCATCGGCGGCAGATCCTCCGGCGTCTCGATCCGCGACTCGGCGATCAGCGCCCGAAGGGAGTCGAGCGGCGGCTCGGGGCAAGGTTTGAAATCATCCGGATCGCTCAGCGCGCGGCGGTTGATTTCCGCGTTGCCGCCATAGGCGCGCCAAAGAATATCGGGGTCGAGGCCGATCATCGAGTAGCGGCCGCGCGCTGCGCCGCCTTCAACCGATTCGAGCAGAAAAACCCGCCCGCTTCGGCCAGCCGAAAGTTTCAGAAAGGCCGAAACCGGCGTTTCCAGATCGGCGATGAGCCGAGCCGAAACAAGTCGCGGCTCGCCCGCTTCATAGCCGCCTGCATGGGCCTCGACAGAAGATGCGAACATCTGCGGGCGCTCAATAGGCGTCCGGCGCGCCGCCGGACGCAGCCTTGAACGCCTGCATATTGACCTTTACTCCCAGGTCGTCTTCGAGCTTGGCCATATATTGCGACAGCACATCCTCGGCGAGGCCATTCTTCACCTCGGCGGAAACGGCGCTCGCAGCGGCGGTCTCGAGGTCGACGACCGGAACGACGACGTCGACGACCTGGAAAAGAACGCGTCCGCCATCGTCCATGCGGGCCGAGCCGGCGCCGCGCAAGCCGACATTGAAAATCTGAGCAACGACATTGGGAGTGAGCCCGTCAGCAGGCTCCTTGGCGCCGCCGCGCTTCACGTCGCTGGCGTGCTTGACGCCGAGATTGCCCTCGGCGGCGGCTACGGCGGCGACCGAATCGCCGGCCTCGATCTTCTTGACCAACGCCGCGGTCTTCGCGGAAAGGAGCTTTGCCGTCTCGTCGTCGCGCCAGGCCTTCTCGACCTCGGGCTTCACTTCATCGAAGGTCTTCTGGCGAACCTTGTCTATTTTTGCGATCTCAAACCATTGATAGCCGCCGTCGGCGATCTTCAGCGTGTCATTGTCGACCCCAATGTCGGAGGCGAAAGCAGCTTTCAGCAAGGCCGGGCCATTGGTTATATCCCCCACTGGCGCGGCTTGCGGGTCGGCGCCCGCCGCGCTGATCGCCGCGATCGTCCGGGGCTCGAGACCGGCGCTGCCGGCGGCCTCCGCCAACGACTTGCCGGAGGCGCGCTGATCCTCGATTGCGTCATGAAGCCGCGCGATTTCGGCGCGGGCGCGCTGCATGGCGATGTCGCGCTTCAGTTCGACCGCGACATCCGCAAATGGCTTGACGCTCGAAGGAACGATCTTGGCCACGCGCAAAAGGACTGTGCCGAACTGCGCCTTGACCGGCGCGCTGATCTGACCTTCGGCCAGGGCGAAAGCAGCGTCGGCGACGCCCTTGTCGGCGAGGCCGTCGCGCGTCACTGTTCCAAGATCGGCGTCCTTCTGAGTCAGGCCTTTCTCTTTCAAAAGGTCATCGAAGCTCTTTCCCGCCGCAAGCTTGGCGTGGGCTTCCGCGGCGGACGGCTCATCGGCGTAGAGAATTTGCTCGACCGTGCGTTTTTCTGGCGCTCCAAAACGCTCGTTCTTGACTTCTTCGTAGCGCTTCTGCGCATCGGCGTCGGAGACATTTTCGGGCTTGGCGAGCGCGGCCGGCGTCAGCGACAGAACCACCAGGCTGCGAAACTCGGGGGTGACGTAATTCTGTTTGCGGTCCTCGAAATATTTTTGCAGGTCCTCCGGCGGCGGGGCGGGAATGACGCCCGCGGCGGAGGGGGGCAGGACCAGATAATCTATGCTTCGGGTTTCCGTCTGATAGCGATGAATCGCTTCCAGCATGGTCTTGGGCAATTGTACGCCATAGGTCAGCGCATCGGTAATCTGGTTGCGCAAATAGCCGCTGCGCTGTTCGCGCAGGAACCCCTTTTCGCTCAGGCCATTGTCACGCAAGATTTCGTCGAAGCGCAGGCGGTCGAACTGCCCCCCTCTCCCCTTGAAAGCGGGGTCGTTCACGATCGCCTTGCTGATGTCCTGATCGCTTAAAGCGAGGTCCAGCGCGCGCGCTTGCTGATCGAGAGCCGCGTCGCTGACGAGACGGGACAGCACCTGCCGGTCAAGGCCGAACAAGCGCGCCTCTTCGTTGGTGATGTTGCGCCGGGCGCGCCGCTGCAGCCGTTGCAATTCGGTCTGATAGGCGTTGCGATATGCGTCCAGGGTAATCTCCACGCTTCCGACTTGCGCCAGCTTATTGACGCCGAAGCCCTGGAAAATATCGCCGATGCCCCAGATGACGAAACTGAGGATGATCAGGCCCATCACGATCGCCATGATGAAGCGGCCAATCAAGCCTTGCGTCGCGGCGCGCATAAATTCGAGCATGTGGATTGCGTCTCTCTGAAAGGCTGCGCCCGGGGCCGGGCTTTCACAATTTCGAACGGGACTATAAGAAGGCGACGCTGCGCATGCAACGCGGCGGCGCCCGGCCCATTCGGAAACATTTTAATGCCCTATAGACCACGCTCGCCTGGATTACGCCCGCTCGTCGCCGGAAACTGGAAGATGAACGGGTCGCGCAATGACATTGATGAAGCGGCCAAAATATGTTCGGCGGTCGCCGGCGGGGAAGCCGGGAAGGCGGAGATCGTCATTTGTCCCCCAGCGACCTTGCTGATGGCGATGGCCTCCAGTTGCAACGGATCCCCGGTGCGGTTCGGCGGTCAGGATTGTCATGCGGAGCCAAGCGGCGCTTTCACCGGTGACATTTCCGCCGAGATGCTGAAGGACGCCGGCGCCAGCTTTGTCATCGTCGGCCATTCGGAGCGTCGGAGAGCGCATCATGAGACCGATAAGATCGTCCGCGCCAAAGCGACGGCGGCTCTTCGCGCCGGGCTTGTCGCCATAATTTGCGTTGGCGAAACCAGGGCCGAGCGCGAGGCGGGAGGCGCCCTCCCGATCGTGGGCGGACAATTGAGCGGTTCGATTCCAGAAAATTTCTCGCTGGAGCGAGTCGTCATAGCCTATGAGCCGGTCTGGGCGATTGGCACGGGCCTCACGCCCACCGCCCAAGACGTCGCGGAAATGCATCGCTTCATCCGCGACAGGCTGAATCGGCATTTGCCGGAGCCGGGCGGCAATGTACGGATTCTGTATGGAGGATCCGTCAAGCCCGCCAACGCCGGGGAACTGATGACGGTAAAGAATGTCGACGGCGCCCTGGTCGGCGGCGCCAGCTTGACTTCCGCCGAATTCATGGCGATTGCTGGCGTATACCGGTAGGCTGGCTCGCGACTCCGCCCCCATGCTAGGGGTTGCGGGGGCCTTCGGAAGAAGGGGCGCCACGGGATGACTGGTACCGTCGAGCGTAGCCGACAAGAAGTCTACGTCTATAGATCAAACGCTTTTTTAATGATTTGAAAAAGCTGCTCCGCACTTTTATGATCAAACTGAAGCGTTTGGCTTTGCTTTTCAGGGGTCTCTCGATCGGAGGAACCCCGCGTGTCAAGTTGAAGAAGCGGTCCGTTGGCGCCTCCAGCTTGCAAGATCGACCAGTGGCATTTCACTTCGGTTGGGTGAGGTTTCGGTCGCCTGAGTTCTTCCCTTACAAAGTCAGTTACCCTGGCCATTTGTTTCTCCGTCCATCTAGCTTTGCGGACGCGGGAGCATTATGAAGTGGTCGCATCAGCCGGACAGGCTGGGGTTACGAACTGATTATTGTCAATATCGTTCCGTCGTCTAGGAGACATTTTGTAAATGCAGTCGGTCTTGATTGTCGTTCACCTCATGATCGTGGTCGCGCTCGTCGTGACCGTGCTTTTGCAGCGTTCGGAAGGCGGAGCCCTCGGCGTCGGCGGCGGCGGCTTCATGACCGGACGCGGCCAGGCGAACGTCCTGACCCGCACCACCGCCATTCTGGGCGCTCTATTTTTCGCGACAAGCCTCAGTCTGACCATCCTCGCCAAGTTCAACAAGGCGCCGGAAGTGCTTTTGCAGTCCGTCAAGCCTATTGAGCCTTCCGGCCAAGCGCCGGCGCAGCAGAACGGCGGCTCGAGCAACCTGCTCGATCAATTAAAACAATTGGAGGAAGAGCGCCAACAAGCGCCTGCGCCGATTCAGCCGAGCGCGCCGCCAGCCCCAAGCGGGAAATGAGGTCTGGCCTAGCGTCCGCGCGGTCTTGCGCGAACCGAGGCGGGGCTCAAAGCCAACAACTAAACAAATAACGAAAGTCCCGTTCCGCAAACTTGAGTGCGTGCAAGAGACGGGCGTTATTTGTGTGGATGATGACGGGCGGAGACCATAATTCCGCTCTCCAAACCGGCAAAAACAGGATAATCCTCAAAGCCCATGGCGCGGTATATTTTCATCACCGGCGGCGTGGTCTCATCCCTTGGAAAAGGGCTTGCGTCGGCGGCCCTCGGCGCTTTGCTTCAGGCGCGCGGCTACACCGTGCGCTTGCGCAAGCTTGACCCTTATCTCAATATCGATCCGGGGACGATGAGCCCCTATCAGCATGGCGAGGTCTTCGTAACAGACGATGGCGCCGAGACCGATCTTGACCTTGGCCATTACGAGCGATTCACCGGCCGTCCGGCCGCGCGGGAAGACAATATCACCACCGGCCGGATCTATCAGGAGATCATCGCCAAGGAGCGCCGCGGCGACTATCTCGGCGCCACGGTCCAGGTCATTCCGCATGTGACCAACGCTATCAAGGACTTCATCCTGAACGGCAATGAGGGCGTCGATTTCCTCCTGGTCGAGATCGGCGGAACGGTCGGCGATATCGAAGGCCTGCCATTTTTCGAGGCGATCCGGCAGCTTGGCAATGACCTCCCGCGCGCGCATGCGCTTTATATTCACCTGACCTTATTGCCATTCATCGCTAGCGCGGGCGAACTTAAGACCAAGCCGACGCAGCATTCGGTCAAGGAATTGCGCTCGATCGGGATCCAGCCCCATATTCTTCTCTGCCGCACTGATCGTGAGATCCCGCGCGAGGAGCGCCGCAAGCTGGGGCTCTTTTGCAATGTGCGCGAAAGCGCCGTCATCGAGGCCCGCGACGTCGCCTCGATCTATGATGCGCCGCGCGCCTATCATGGCGCCGGCCTCGACCAGGAGGTTCTCGCCGCATTCGGGATAGAACCCGCGCCCAAACCCGACATGAGCCGCTGGAACGCGGTGATGGAGCGCGTTCGCAATCCCGAAGGCGAAGTGACGATTGCGATCGTCGGCAAATATACCGGCCTCAAAGACGCCTATAAATCCCTGATCGAGGCCTTGAGCCATGGCGGCATCGCCAACCGCATCAGGGTCAAGCTCGATTGGATCGAGTCAGAAATTTTCGAGGGCGGCGATCCCGCGCCCCATCTCGACCATGTGCATGGGATTCTTGTCCCCGGCGGTTTCGGCCAGCGCGGCGCCGAGGGAAAAATCCTCGCGGCGCGTTTCGCGCGTCAGCGCAAGGTGCCGTTTTTCGGAATCTGCTTTGGAATGCAGATGGCGGTGATCGAGGCGGCGCGCTCCCTTGCCGGAATCGCCGACGCTAATTCCACCGAATTCGGTCCGACCAAAGAGCCCGTGGTCGGCCTTATGACCGAATGGATGCGCGGCAATGAATTGCAGATCCGCGCCGCTGAGGGAGATCTTGGCGGAACGATGCGGCTTGGCGCCTATCGCGCTGTGTTGGAGCCTCACTCCAAGATCGCCGCAATCTATGGCAAGACCGAGATTTCTGAGCGGCATCGGCATCGCTTCGAGGTCAACACGGCCTATCGCGAGCGCCTTGCCGAAAAGGGGCTCACCTTCGCCGGGCTTTCGCCGGACGGACTCCTGCCTGAAACGGTCGAATTCAACGATCATCCTTGGTTCATCGGGGTGCAATTTCACCCCGAGCTGAAATCGCGGCCGTTCGAGCCCCACCCGCTTTTCGCGAGCTTCATCGCCGCGGCGCTGGAGCAGTCGCGGCTGGTGTGAGGGCCGCTACTGACCTGATCCATTCGGGGCCTGGACCTTTAACACCAACCGACACCCGTCATAAAGCTCAAGCGTCCGTCCGTCAGCGAGCTCGCGCAATCGGTCGATCGCGTCGTCGTCATTGGCGCAAGCGAGCGCTTTCGATTTCTTGATGCGCCCATCCGCGTCGAGAAAAAACAGGCGGTAGGACGACGGCTCCGCAGGACAATCCGACGCCATCAGCAGCTCCCTGTTGTTGCGTCCTCAAAACAAAAACCAGAGTCGAAAAGCAAAATCGGAGCCATGCAGCCTCGCTGCTTGATCAAAGGCCGGCAAAGGCATAGTTCTCAATCCAGCATTGTGCATCTGCGAGATTGAAATGGAACGGCGCCGGCTAGGCCAAACCGACCTTCAGGTTTCCGCCCTTTGTCTTGGAACAATGACCTGGGGCCAACAAAATACCGAAGCCGAAGGCCATGCCCAGATGGACTATGCGCTGGAGCAGGGGATTAATTTTTTCGATGCGGCCGAGGTCTATCCGATCCCGTCGCGAATGCGGACGCAAGGGAACACCGAGCGAATCATCGGCTCTTGGTTCCGAGCGCGGAAGACCCGCGACAAAGTGATCCTCGCAACCAAGGTCGCCGGTCGCGGCCAGTCGAGATGGCTTCATGGCAAGCTGGCGGGGCTGCGCGGCAAGCCGACCGAACTCGATCGGAAAAATATCACGGCGGCGGTGGAAGGATCGCTGCGGCGGCTGCGGACCGACTATATCGACCTTTACCAGCTGCATTGGCCGGACCGGCCTCTCCGTCTATTCGCCGATAGCGCCACGACATTTCGCGATCTGCCCACCGGTCCCGAAAATCCGATCGAGGACATCGTCGACGTCCTAGCCGATCTCGTCAAGGCGGGGAAAGTGCGCCATATCGGCCTTTCCAACGAGACATCTTGGGGAGTCATGCGGTTTCTGCGCGCAGCCGAAATCGGCGCCGGTCCGCGCGTCGCATCGATCCAGAACGCCTATCACCTTCTCAACCGAACTTTCGAAATCGGCCTCGCGGAAATCGCCCTGCGCGAAAAGGTGGGGCTCCTTGCCTATTCGCCGCTCGCCCAAGGTTATCTCACCGGCAAATATCAGCGCGGCGCGCGTCCGCCAGGCGCAAGGACGACCCTGTTCGACCGCGGGCAACGCTATGAAAAGCCAGGCGTTGAGGGCGTAATCGATGAATATTTGGCCCTCGCCACGGAATTCGGCCTCGATCCGGCGCAAATGGCCTTGGCTTTCGTCACTTCGCGGCCCTTTGTCACGTCGAGCATCATAGGCGCGACGACGCGGGAGCAGTTGAAGACCGATATCGATTCCATCCATGTGAAGATCGCGCCGGAGCTGGAGAAAAAAATCGATGCAATTCATCAGCTTCGCGGCAATCTCGCGCCGTGATTGGGGCCCCTGAAAGCTTTAGCCGCGTCCGCGATAGGGCGGCACGCCCTGATCTGGAATCCAGGTCCCGGCCGGCAGCTCTCCCGTCGCCCAAAAAACGTCGATCGGCATGCCGCCGCGCGGATACCAGTAGCCGCCGATCCTGAACCAGCGCGGCTCCAGCAGCGCGACAAGGTCCTTGCCGATGCGCAAGGTGCAGTCCTCGTGAAAAGCGCCGTGGTTGCGAAACGAGGTCAGATAGAGCTTCAGCGATTTCGATTCGACCAGCCATGCTCCGGGCAGGTAGTCGATCACGAGATGCGCGAAATCGGGCTGGCCGGTGACCGGACAGAGCGAAGTGAACTCGGGCGCGGTGAAGCGGGCTATGTAGTTTTCCCCGACATGCGGATTTTGCACCCGATCGAGCGTCGCCTCGGCGGGCGATCGCGGGTTCGCCGCGCTCGCGCCAAGCAGGCTTGTTCCAGTGTGAAATTTAACCATGTGGCCCTCGATGGGAGGCAAGAAGATTTTTCGCTTCGGTTAAGCCTACGCGGGTCGCCCCCTGGACCGAATGGAAGGGGCTGTAGTCCAGAGGCGGCGAAAACTCAATTCCCTCAAAGCAATAGCATTGCAGATCCATGGGTGTTTGATATCGTGGTAACAGATAGTGATATCTGTTACCACGATATTTCTTCCGAGAGTTTCGGCGGCTGGGCCTCCATCCGCAATAGGCTTTGTGAGAAATCATGGACGATTCCGCGCTGACGCCCGAAAAGATCCTCAACGTGACCGAGGCCGTCCTTCGCCGCTTCGGCCCGGGCAAGGCGAGCGTCGTCGATATCGCCCGCGCCCTTGGGGTCAGCCACGGCAGTCTGTACCGGCACTTCCCGAGCAAGGCGGATCTGTTCGACGCCGTGGTGGCGCGCTGGCTCGGACGCGTCGCCGGGCCGCTGGCCTTGATCGCCGCTGAAGCGGGCCCTGCGCCCGAGCGCCTGCGGCGATGGTTCGACGTCTTGATCGCCTCGGAGCGGGCCAAGGCGCAGGGCGATCCGGAACTTTTCGCCACCTATGCCGCTCTTGCAGCGGACGCGCGAAAGATCGTCGCCGCCCATTCCGAGCGGCTCGCGACGCATATCGCCAAGATCGTCGATGATGGGGTCAAGCAAGGCGCTTTCGCGGTCGGCGACGCGAATGCCATGGGCGCGGCGATCTTCGACGCGACAACGCGTTTCCACCATCCGCTCCACGCGCGGGACTGGTCGAGTCCCGAGATCGCTCCTGCTTTCGAAGCGATCTGGCGCCTGATTCTGGGTGGGCTTGGCGCTTGCGCGCTCAAGTGAGGCGCATGGTCTCCAAACCAGTTGCGCCGGACGTCAGATCAGCGGCGCGTTCAAGATCCAGCGATGGCCGAAAGGATCGCGGAAGGTTGCGATCCTGGTTCCCCAAAATGAGTTGGTCGGGTTGGTTTCCCCCTTGGCGCCCAGCTTGGTCGCCCTGGCGAAAACATCGTCAATATCCTTGGGCTTGGCGTATTCGAGGCTGACTGACGAGGTTGAGAGCTCGCCTGGAAGCGGGATTCTCGTATGGCCGAACTCGGGAAACGCGTCGGCGAGCATGACCGACCCGCCATTGATCGAAAGCTCGCAATGCATGATCCGCATGCCGTCGAATGCCGGCATGATGGCTTTTTGCTGCGCCCCAAAGACCGCGGTGTAATAGGCAATAGCCGCCAAAGCGGGGGAGACCGTCAGATAAGGCGCAACCGGCGGGCGCATCGGATTCCTCCGCGTTCAAGGTCTGGTTGGACGCGAAGGTACTTCCCCCTAGGAGATCTTGCGAGTAAGAAACGCATCCTCACTGGTTTTTTTCCAAAAAATGGCCACATCGGGCGCATGGGATCTCAAATGGGTAAGCCTCGCACGCTATACGACAAGATATGGGACGACCATCTGGTCGATAGCCAAGCTGATGGCTCGTGCTTGATCTATATCGATCGCCATCTCGTGCATGAGGTCACTTCTCCCCAGGCGTTCGAGGGTTTGCGGCTGACGGGACGCAAAGTCCGCGCGCCGCAAAAGACGCTGGCCGTCGTCGATCACAATGTCCCGACGACGGATCGCTCGAAGGGAATTGCCGATCCCGAAAGCCGCATCCAGGTTGCGCAATTGGCGGCCAATGCGAAAGAGTTCGGCATCGAATATTTCAACGAACTCGATCCACGCCAGGGCGTCGTCCATATCATTGGCCCGGAGCAGGGCTTCACCTTGCCGGGCGCGACCATCGTCTGCGGCGATAGCCATACCTCGACGCATGGCGCGTTCGGAGCGCTCGCGCAGGGCATAGGCACGTCCGAGGTCGAGCATGTGCTGGCGACTCAGACCTTGATTCAATCCAAGGCGAAGAACATGCGGGTCACCGTCGACGGCGTCCTTGCCGATGGGGTGAGCGCGAAGGACATCGTACTCGCGATCATTGGCGAGATCGGCACAGCCGGCGGCACCGGGCATGTGATCGAATATGCCGGAGAGGCGATCCGCGCCCTTTCGATGGAAGGCCGGATGACCGTCTGCAACATGACGATCGAGGGCGGCGCTCGGGCCGGGATGATCGCGCCGGACGCCAAGACCTTTGCTTATCTCGAGGGCCGTCCTAAGGCGCCGAAGGGTCCGGCATGGGAGGCGGCGATGGCCTATTGGGAAGGCCTCCATTCCGATCCAGAGGCGCAGTTCGACACGGAAATCCGCCTCGACGCTGCAAGCCTGCCGCCGCTCGTCACCTGGGGCACGAGCCCGGAGGATGTCGCGACGATCACAGGTCGCGTCCCCCATCCGGATGCAGCCATGAACGAGGCGAAAAGGGCCTCGATCGCGCGCGCGCTGGATTACATGGGTTTGCAGGGAGGGGAGAAGATCACCGATCTTGCGATCGATCGGGTGTTCATCGGGTCCTGCACCAACGGCCGGATCGAGGATCTGCGCGCCGCCGCCAAAATGGTCGCCGGGAAGCATATCGCCGCCAGCGTCAATGGCATGGTCGTGCCGGGTTCGGGCCTCGTGAAGCAGCAGGCCGAAGCCGAAGGCCTCGACGCGATCTTCAAGGCGGCGGGGTTCGAGTGGCGCGAGCCTGGCTGCTCCATGTGCCTTGCGATGAACCCCGATCGTCTTGCGCCCGGCGAAAGGTGCGCTTCGACCTCCAATCGCAATTTCGAGGGCCGCCAAGGCTTTAAGGGTCGCACCCACCTGGTCTCGCCGGCCATGGCGGCTGCAGCCGGAATCGCCGGCCATTTCGTCGATATTCGCGAGTGGCGCTAATGACGCCGGCGCGGGCTTGCTTGCTCAGCAAGTCCGGTCGATGTGATAGCCGGAGGCGCTGACCGAGCCGCGATATTGGCAGCCGCCGAAGGAGCCGGAGAAACGATAGGCGCCGCCGGTCTGCCAGATTGCGCTTTCGCTAGAGGAGCCTGCGCCAAAGGATCGCGCCTTGCTCGTCGCGTGGTGCGAGCGAGAGGCGGCGCGCTGCGCGTGACGCGGCTTTCCCGTCGCGCGGGGCTTTTCAGCGCCGGCGGGAGGTTCGGCGGCCTTGCCCGACGCTATTTCAGGTTCCTCCGAGGCCGCGTTCTTGGATTTGGCGTCCGCCGCGCTCGAGGTCTTGGCGTCGCTGCTGCCCGTATCTTGGAGCCGCGCATCAGTTTCGGCTGATTCGGCAGTCGCTGCAGCGAGATCATTGGCATTCTTCTCTTTGGCGACTGCCTCTTTCGAGTCCCGGACGTCGGAGTGCCGGACCTCGGATTCTCGGGCTTCAGCGTCTTCAGAAGCTTGGGCTTCGGCATCCGGCTTCTTGTCGTTCAGGACCGGCGCGTCCTGCGACCAGATTTCGATGATCCGCGAAGACTCCTTGGTGGCCGCCGGCGCCGCCGATTTTGCCTCAACCGGCACATTGCTGTTCTTGTGATTCGCCATTTCGACGGCCAGAGCTGTCGTCGCCAGAACAAGGGTTGCGGCGATCGCCGTCGAAATTTTTCTCATGGCTCTGATTCCGTTCGCGTAACTGCGCAAAGCGAGGGCGGGAGATCGGCGTGCGGGGCATCCTGATCGGAGCGAGATCCTGACCTTCCGTCTATTGTTGGGCTGTGCCGTTCAGCACATTGATGAACGGCTTCGGCTGAGTCGAAAAAGAGCATTCGACGCGCCGCGCCAGGTTGCGAGAGCGATCACAATCCGATACGTAACAGTCGTGCGAAGCGCATCGAGCCTTTCTGGCGAGAGCATGGAGCATAACCAACGTCCGCGGCGCCATGCGGATGAGGGCCGAGCCTTTGAATGAAGGCGAAGGAAGACTTGAGAGCGCTCCACGGTGCGTGGAATACGGTCTTTGGCGGGCGTGGCGGAACTGGTAGACGCGCCGGACTCAAAATCCGGTTCTGGTGACAGAGTGTCGGTTCGATTCCGACCGCCCGCACCAAAAATCATCGATCTGTCGCGAGGGGCCTCGGAGCCATCGACCTGCGGGCCGCGCGGCGCTCATCTTAGAGCATTTTCGAGCGCCGGGCTTGGAGAGCATCGCCATGACAGGCGCTGGAACCGATCGCACCAAGCTCAGTCTTGAAGGTGGACCGGCCATCATCCTGGTGCGGCCGCAACTCGCGGTGAACATCGGCATGTGCGCCCGGGCGATGGCGAATTTCGGCCTGGCGGATTTCCGCTTGGTTTCCCCGCGCGAGGGCTGGCCTCGCACCGGCGCCTTGAAGAAAGGCGCCAACGCCGCCGCGGCCGGCGCGGTTCATCTCCTTGAGGCGGCAAAGCTTTTTGACAGTCTCGAAGCCGCCGTCGCCGACCTGAATTTCGTCTTTGCGACCACCGCGCGCGAGCGCGGTCAGCACAAGCCCATTTTGACGCCCGCAGACGCCATGCCGCAATGCGCGCGGGCGATCGCCGGGGGCGAGAAACATGGCGTCCTGTTTGGGCCAGAACGCACTGGACTTTCCAATGACGAGGTGGCCTTGGCCGATGCGATCATCACCTTTCCGGTCAACCCGGCCTATGCCTCCCTTAACCTGGCGCAGGCCGTGCTCTTGACCGGTTACGAATGGATGCGCGCCGCGACCGACGCAAAAGCGCCTTTCGCCCCAATCGAACGCTCGCCGGCCGCTCCGCGCGACATGGTGCTGTCTTTCTTCGATTACCTTGAAGGCGAACTCGAGCGCGCCGGGTTTTTTCGACCCGCTGGCAAGCAGCCGGTGATGCGGCGCAACCTCCGCAATATTTTCCATCGCTTGACATTGAGCGAGCAGGACGTGCGCACCCTGCGCGGCATGATTGTGCGCCTCGTCGAGGGGCCAAGAGCGGAGGCGCGGCTCCGCCCCGCGCCATCGGCTCCATCCCCGGTCGAGCAGGCGGCTGCGCCGGATGCCCCCGCCGATCGCGCTGCGGAGGGATGTCGGGATCGCTGACGAGACGGCCGTTTGGCAATAATGCTTTAACCATTGCCTGCTTCCTTAAGCTTGGTTTGCCGGTCGATCTCGATGCCGGAACAAGTTAAGGAAAGGATCGAGAAATCCGCTTGGGTTCCCTAAATGTCGCGCGCGCCCAAAATTCTGGTCTTCGATTCCGGCCTTGGCGGCCTGACCGTATTCGCGGAAGTGACGCGCCTGCGGCCGGATGCTCGGATCATTTATGCCGCGGATGATGCGGGCTTTCCCTATGGCGCCTTATCGGAAGAGGCTTTGATAGCTCGGGTCTTGTCGGTCGTTCAGCGCTTGATTGCCCGATATGCGCCGGACGCCGTCATCATCGCATGCAACACCGCCGCCACTCTGGTTCTTCCGCATCTGCGCGCTCAATTTTCCCAAACCCCTTTCATCGGCACGGTGCCGGCGATCAAGCCCGCAGCAAGCCAATCGCGCTCAAAGCTCATCTCCGTGCTTGCGACGCCGGGAACCGTGGCGCGCGACTATACCCGCGACTTGGTCCGCGCCTATGCCGCCGATTGCCAGGTCACGCTCGTCGGCTCCAGCGCGCTCGCGGGGCTCGCCGAAGCATTCATGCAAGGGGAAAGTCCTTCGCAAGAGGCGATCTGGCGTGAGATCGCGCCATCTTTCGTTGCACGGGATGGCCGACGCACCGATTGCATCGTGCTCGCCTGCACGCATTATCCCTTGCTGATCGAGCATTTCGTACATCTGGCGCCCTGGCCGGTGCAATGGATCGATCCAGCTCCAGCGATCGCGCGGCGAACCGATTACGTGCTTTCGGAGGATCTCGGTTTTCGCCGCGTTTCCGCACAAGCGCCGGAGGCGTCAAATCATGCTCTTTTCACCGGACCATCGGCTCCCGGGCCCAAACTCGCGGAGGCGTTGCGCGCGCGGGGAATCGAAAAGATATCCATGGAGCCGATGCCGCTGGTCTTTGCTTAGCGCATGACGCCAAAGAGCTATAGGCTTTCGGATTAATTTCAGCAAAACAAATAGATGAAACTATAAGCTCGATTCTGCTTGAAGATATTGCGCTCTGGCCTTCATCAAAATAGCGAGCCTTGGTCGCGTTTGCGCGGCGCCTTGCTGGTTCGCTTCTCCGGAGCGGCGGCCTTCGGCGGCCCGGCGATCGCTGTCTTTTGGCCGTCGGAGAATTTGATATGCAGAAGCGCGCCGTCCACAATCTCGGCCGCTTTCGTCACGAGCTTACCCTGCCCGTCGCTTACCATCGCGAAGCCGCGCGCCAGCACCTGGCCGTAACCGAGGCTCCCGAGCAATTGCGCCAGTGTCCTGATCTGGGCGCGGCGGGCCTCCATGCGGGCAAAGATGCCATGCTCCATGCGTTTGGCCAGGGCGTCGAGCCGTCGGCGGGAAGCTGTCGCCCTTTCGCACTCGATCTTGACCCGGGCGGCGCGCGCAATGGTGAGCCGGGAGCCGATGTGATCTAGGCTTTGTCTGCGTCGCTCCCGTCCTGTTGCAAGGGCGCGCCGCAGCCTCTGATGTAGCGCTTTGAGCTGCTCCTCCGCGCGTCCCATTTTGGCTTGCGGCGATTGTTGGGCGAGCCGGTGCGATAGGCGCGCCAAGCCGATTCGCTGGCGGTCATGCGTCCTAGCAAGCGCGCCATGGAGGCGACCGGACGCGGAATCAAGGCGCTGGCGGGGCAGGGCGACGATCGCATCGCCCTGCGGCAAAGCGCGCAGCAGAGCGCGCAATTCATTGCGGCGGCGCTCGACGAGCCGGAATGTCGCCCCGGCATGGCGGCGGCCAAGATCGGCGAGGCTTGCAGCGAGTTCCGCGCGCACCGGCACCGCCTTTTCCGCCGCGGCGCTCGGCGTCGGCGCGCGTAGATCGGCGGCATGATCAATTAAGGTCCAATCGGTCTCGTGGCCGATCGCCGCAATCAGAGGAATGAAACTTTGTGCGGCGGCGCGGACGACGACTTCCTCATTGAAGCTCCAGAGATCTTCGAGCGAGCCGCCTCCGCGCGCGACGATGATGACGTCGGGGCGGCGCAACGGCCCTTGCTCCGGCAAGGCGTTGAACCCTCCGATCGCGGCGGCGATCTCGGCCGCCGAAGTTTCGCCCTGAACCCGGACCGGCCAAACCAGGACATGGCGCGGAAAACGGTCGGCGATCCGGTGCAGGATGTCTCGGATGACGGCACCGGTCGGCGAGGTCACGACGCCGATGCAGGCCGGCAAGAAGGGTGGAAGCTGCTTCCGCGCCTCATCGAAAAGCCCTTCGGCGGCGAGCTTGCGGCGGCGCTCCTCGAGCAGCGCCATGAGAGCGCCGACGCCGGCGGGTTCGATCGCCTCGATGATGATTTGATAGCTGGACTTGCCGGGAAAGGTCGTGACCTTGCCGGTCGCGATGACTTCCAAACCTTCCTGCGGCTTGGTCCTCAGTTTCGCGAAGACGCCCTTCCAGATCACCGCGTCGATGCGGGCGGATTGATCCTTCAGGCAGAAATAGGCGTGGCCGGACGAATGCGGCCCGCGATAGTTCGAGATTTCACCGCGCAGGCGCACGAAGCCGAACCGATCCTCGATCGTCCGTTTCAAGGCGTTGGACAATTCGCTGACGGTAAGTTCAGGCGCATTGCTGGCGGCGGGATCAGGCATGGCGCGAGGATGCAGGATTTGATCCTCTTAGAAAAGCCTACTCCGCTATGATTGCGCCTTCGGCGGTCGACTCGTTGAAGTCGCCATAGAAACGATAGCGCCCCGCTGCGAGTGGCCGCAGCTTGAGCGTGATTTCGGCGTTGCCCGCGACGACCTTCTCCACCCGAAGCGTCTTGCTTTCGAACTCCTCAGGAGTCGGATCAAGGTTGCGCACGATTAGCGTAATCGGCGTGTTGGCCGGCGCCTTCAGTTCGGCAGGTTGGAACAAATGATTTTTGATGGAGGTGCGCAGCGTGACAGCCTCCTGCGCGCCAGACGGCGATTGGCCCAGCAAAATCAGAAAGGCCGATGCGATCGCAGGCAGGAAGACGTGGCTGATGGATGGATTGAGCATTCGATTTTCCATGGATCACGTAGTTGGGGTTAGAACTCGAACACGGCCCGTAGCATAGCTTTGTTCCGCGAGAAATTTGTCAGATTGAGGAAGTTTGCATCGCCGGCCGCATGACCGGCGATCTGGGTGGAAAAGGCGGCCGACAGGATGATCTTGTTCGTGATCTGCGCGTGGAACGTTGGCCCCACATAAAGCGCATCCCCAACAAATTCATTGAGCCCGAGTCCGTCGTATGCGCGGTAATATTCCAGCTCAGCCCCAAGCGCCACTTTGGGCGCAATCCGAAAGGTCATGGCTCCCAATAGGCCCAGCGTCGAGGCTCTTTCCCATTTCGCGTAGCCGAATTCCCTTTCAAGTTCTGGAGTATAGATCAAATTGAAGGCGGCATACAGACGATTGGGGACGAGCTCGGTGTCGGCGATGATTCTCGTTTGGGCTTCGAATTCCGTGACTAGTTTTCCGCCGCCATCGACGCGTGACCATTCCGGTTCGACCGAAATCTGAAGACCGACCGGCGATCCGGGACCACGCGCAATTAGAAGGTATCTGAAGTTCGCCGACAGGCCGCCGAAATTGACGCCGTGGAAATTATCGAATCCCTCGACGCCGCTGATCGCATGGTAGACGCCCGCCGCACCCAGCTCGATCTGAAAACTGTCGGTTGGATTATATTCGAATTCCGCTTCTTGCTCGAGAGCGGCGTAGGACCCGGTCCGCTTCTGGAAATTGACCTTTGTCGTCAACTCGAGCTCGCGTTCGCCTTCGGGACCTATGTCCGAACCGAAGGTGAAGCCGAAGATATATTTAGATTCGAGCTCCCTGAACGAGTCCGGCGCTATGTCCTGACCCAACGCCATTGCCGGAAACATGACGAGCAGAGCAGCGGTTAAGCCGATGGGTCGCACGTGGCTACTTAAAGCGGTTTTCATTTCGGTCTCCGATAAAAATGGGGGCAAGGCCCTGATATCGGTTGGATTTGCTATGATCAGCTTTTCCTAGACCTAAAGCGCAACAACTCAAGAATTATATTTTATAATTATAATCGTTCTAATATAGAAATGCGATGGATAAAGCTTCGCAAGAGGGGAAATAATTCTTTCCAGGCCCCGCTTCGTCAACAAAATAAAGTATAGTTGCAAAGGCGCAACTCATTCCTTGATCAATTGCCCTGAATAGACGATGGGGCCGGTCGGATCGCCAGTCGGCGAACCGCCCTCTGGCTCGACTGTCACCGCGAAACTCGCCTTCTCCAACGACGCTCCAGTAGGCAGAGGCATCTTGATTGGATCTTTGGCGACGAGGCCCATCGATTTTGGCGCCTTGCCAGCGCCGATGTACCAGAGCTCAAGGCTCTTTCCAGATGGAGCTTCGGCGGCGACCGGGCGAATGAAAACGCTGCCGGAGGCGAGATCGACCCGGACGATGAGCGCCGGCTGGTCGCCGCCCCGGTTGACCACGGCGACATAGGAGAGCGGAGTCAGGGGCCCGCGCTGCGCTTCTCGCCCCGCGACGAAAATCGCGAGGGAGGCGGCGAGCGCCCCCGCGCCAAGGGCAAGCGCGCGCCAGCGGCCAAGCGAGCGGCGCAGCGCGGCCGTCGCGGCGGCTTCGTCCCGGCCGCCTTCCATCACTGTCAGGAGCGGAAGCGGCGGGCCGGGCAGGGCGCTTTCAATCCGCTCCCAAACCGCCGGAGGCGGCGCAATTTCGGGAACTACGCCGCAAAGGGGGGAGAGGTGGTTTTCCCAGGCGGCGACCGAGTCGCGGGCCGCTTGATCATGCGCCAGCACACTGACAAAAACGGTCCGCTCGTCGGCATGCAGGGTGCCGAGCACATATTCCGCCGCCAGGATTTCGCTCTCCTCGCTCATGATGTCGTTTCCAGGCAGGATTTCAGCGCTGTAAGGCTGCGATGCAGCCAGGTCTTGATCGTATTGACCGGCTTGCCATAGCGGCTCGCGAGCTCTTCCCGCGAATAGCCTTCATAATAGGCGAGAAGGACGCAGCTTCGGGCCGGCTCTTCGATTTCTCCTAGGCAATGGCGCAGCGCCGCTATGTCCATAATGTCCCCCTCGCGGTCGCGCGGCTCCGCGATTCCTTCGAACCAGTCGACGTCCTCGCCTGTGGGCGCGGGCGTCGCCAGGCTCTTTTGGCGCAAGAGATCGATCGCCCGATTGCGCGCGATTGAGTTGAGCCAGGCCATCGGCGGTCCCGCCTGCGGCGAAAAGCTTCCGGCATTGCGCCAAATTCGGAGAAAGACGTCTTGGAGAATATCTTCCGCCAAAGATCTGTCGCGGATGATACGCACCACGATCCCGAATAGTTTCGGGGCGGCGAACTCATAAAGCCTTTGGAAGGCGTTGCGATCCTCCCGCCCCACCGCGAGGATAAGATCGACGAGCTCCGCTTGGGCGGGCTTTTGCAAATTGCCTCCATCGAGGCCAATTTGCCTCGCGCGTCGAGACCCGCAGCTGGCCGGCAGCTCGGCCAATGATCAGCCGGATCTCGGCCTATTGAAGCAAACTTCAGAAAAATTTGACAGAGTTTTCGACGGAGCGGCCCGCGCCTCAGGGCGCCGCGGATCACGTCTCGCGCCGCCCGAAACGCTCCAAGACCGTTCGGACCATGCCGGCGGCGAGTTCGCGCTCGGCGAGAAATACCCTTCCGGCCTGCTCCTCCTCGAGCAGCGCGGCCTCCTCCTCGTCGTGGGTGCGAACGATTGTCTCGATGGCTGGGTTAAGCCTGCGCGCGGCGGCGATCATCTGGCGCGCATTCAAACTATCGGATGTGGCGATGACAAGAATGGTCGCCTCCTTGGCATGGGCCTGCGCCATGACAAATGGCTCGGCTGCGTCGCCCGATACAGCGGCGACGCCCTGTTCGCGCAAGTCTTCGATGAGCTCGCGATTCTGATCGACCACGATGAAGGGAATGTCGTTCTTTGCCAAAGTCTCGGCGATGCGCCGCCCCACCCGGCCATAGCCAACGAGAACGACTTGTTTCGCAAGAAATTTTTCATCCGTCGACATAGGCAATTGCGTCAAAGGATCATCAGGATGCTCGAGCCTGCGGGCCAGCGCGGAGCGAGATCGCGCCCAGGCCTGCACCGGCTCGGTCGCCCTGAACAAGAGCGGGTTCAGGCTGATGCAAATGATGGCGGTGGCGAGGATCAGGCTTTGACCCTCTTTTGGAAGAAGGCCGAGGCTAGCGCCCAATCCAGCAAGCATAAAAGAGAACTCGCCAATTTGGGCGAGACCAACCGACACCGCGAGCGCGGTGTTGAGCGGATAGCGGAAGGCGAGCACCAGCGCCGCCGCCACCGCTGATTTGCCTAGAACGACGATCCCCACTGCGGCGAGGACCTGCAGCGGCCGCTCGACGAGAATGGTCGGGTCGAACAACATTCCAACCGACACAAAGAACAGCACGGCAAAGGCATCGCGAAGCGGCAGGGATTCTTCGGCGGCGCGGTGGCTGAACTCTGATTCGCGAATCACGACGCCAGCGAAAAACGCCCCCAGGGCGAAGGACACGCCGAACAAAAGCGCAGCGCCGTAGGCGAGGCTGACGGCGGCGGCGACCACGCAGAGCGTGAATAATTCGCGCGAGCCTGTGCGGGCGACTTGCCAAAGCAACCAAGGGAAAATGCGGCGTCCGACCGCCAGCATCACGGCGACAAAAGCGACGATCTTGATAAGGGTGAGACCAAGCGTCTGCCCAATCTTTGCGTGATCGACATTCGCGTCGCCGCCGAGCCATCCCGCCAGGGGCGGAAGCAGCACAAGGACCAGGACCATGGCGAGATCCTCGACGATTAGCCAGCCGATGGCGATTCGCCCATTGATCGAGTCCAGCAGGCCGCGCGCCTCGAGCGCGCGCAGCAGCACCACTGTGCTCGCGACCGACAAGGCCAGGCCGAACACCAATGCGCCGCCGATTTCCCATCCCCATGAGAGGGCGAGGCCCCCGCCGAGCGCCGTGGCGGCGGCGATCTGCAGCACCGCGCCAGGCAATGCAATTTTCCGAACGACCCAAAGATCCTCCAGGGAAAAGTGCAATCCGACGCCAAACATTAGCAGCATGACGCCAATTTCAGCGAGCTGTCCCGCGATGTCGCCATTGGCGACAAAGCCGGGCGTGAAGGGACCGATGAGGACGCCGGCCAGCAAATATCCGACGAGCGCCGGGAGCCTGATCTTGACGGCGAGGATGCCCGCCACGAACGCCAGCCCAAGCGCCGCCGCCACGGTCGTGATCAGGGGAACGCTATGCTCCATTTCTTGCTGCTTCCTCGATTAAAGAGCGGTCCTGGCGACGAAGCCTTCACGCATCAAGCCGGCAAGCAGGAAATGGCCCAATCCCGCGCGAAGGAAGGCCGCGCGCGGTCGACCGGTCCCAGCTCATTTAGCGTGGATTAGGAGGAGCCAATGCGCCTGCGCCGTCGCAGCGGCGCCTAAACCAATACGACGCCAACTCCGAAGCAGCGAATGAAAAATGCGGCGAGAAAGTTGCTTCGGGCCGCCTTTCCGATTCAGCCGGACTGGAAAGGGCGCTAAGTTCAGCAAATCCGCCGACGCCTTGTTTAGTTCGACGCCCTTGCGGCGGAAAAACGCGAGCGCATGCGCTGGATGATCTGAACCGGAAAGAAGATCAATGAACGTCGTTGCGCCCGAGCACTACAAGGAGACCCTAATCTTCCTGACCACGGCGGGCGTCGTGGCGCCGCTGTTCCAGCGCCTGAAGTTCAGTCCGATTCTCGGTTTCCTCGCCGCCGGCGTGCTGCTCGGCCCTTATGGACTAGGATTGGCCGCGCAAAAGTTCCGCTGGCTCTCGCCTTTTACTCTCGGCGACGTCAGTGACATCGCGCCGGTGGCGGAGTTTGGCGTCGTCTTTCTTTTGTTCATGATCGGGCTCGAATTGTCGTGGGAGCGCCTGGCGCTGATGCGCCGGTTCGTGTTCGGGTTTGGGGCGCTGCAGGTCTTTGGCTCGGCCGCCGCGCTCGGCGGGTTGGCGCTGATGCTGAACCAGACTCCGGTCTCGGCTGCAGTGCTCGGTCTCGCCTTGGCTTTGTCTTCCACCGCGATCGTCATTCCGGTTCTGGCGGAGACGAAGCGGCTTGGTACATCGGCCGGCCGGACGATCTTCGCCGTTCTCCTGTTTCAGGATCTGATGGTCGCGCCGCTTCTGTTCGCGGTTTCGATGTTCGGAAATCATGACGGCGACATTGGGCTCACCATCTTATCGACCCTCGTTCCCGCGCTCGCCGGATTGAGCCTCGTGGTGCTTGGCGGACGGGTCGTCTTGCGCCCGCTTTTCCATCTTGTCGCCGCCGCCGGATCGACTGAGTTTTTCATGGCCGCCTGCCTGCTGGTCGTCATTGGCACGGGATTGCTGAGCGCCATGAGCGGTCTCTCGATGGCTCTTGGCGCCTTCGTCGCGGGCATTCTGTTGGCCGAAACCGAGTTCCGACGCGAAATCGAGGTCACGATCGAGCCTTTCAAAGGCTTGCTGCTCGGCTTGTTCTTCGTGTCGATCGGGGCCGGCCTCGATCTCTCGCAAGTGATCGCCGCGCCGCTGCGGACCTTCGGCCTCGCGTTGGGTCTCATTTTCGTCAAATTCTGCGTCGCCTGGCTGGCCGGCCGGATTTTGCGCCTAACTCCGCGCGTCAACGTCGAAGCAGCGCTGCTGCTTGCCCCCGGCGGTGAGTTCGCCTTCATTGTCATCGCCGCCGCCATTGTCTCGACGGCGGTTCCCGCCGCCATCGGCGCGGATGTGATGATCGCCGTGACATTATCGATGTTTGCGGTTCCCGCCCTTGGCGCCCTCGCCCAAGCGCTGCCGCAGGCCCCCGCCGCTGGACCTATCGAATTCCCGCCGCCTCCTTCGGAGGACCAGGCCCCGCAAGCGATCATTGTCGGCTATGGCCGGGTTGGACGGCTGGTCGGCGAGATGCTCCAAGCCCATGCCATCCGCTATATCGCGGTCGACGCCAACGCCGCTCTCGTCAAGCGCTTCCGGCGTGAGAAGGTCGACATCTACTGGGGCAACGCCGCTCGCGCCGAGTTCCTCGCCCGCTGTGGGCTCGGCAAGGCCAAGGCCTTGATCATAACGATGGACAAGCCGGCGGACGCGGAGGAGATCGTGCGCCTCGTTCGCGCCGACCATCCCGATCTGACGATCGTCGCGCGCGCGAGAGATGCGCCGCACGCCACGCTTCTCTATCAGCTCGGCGTCACCGACGCCGTGCCGGAAACAATCGAGGCGAGCTTACAATTGTCGGAAGCCGTCCTCGTCGACATGGGGATCCCGATGGGCCTCGTCATAGCGTCGATCCATGAGAAACGCGATGAGTTCAGAAAAATCCTGCAGCCAGTCGCCGGCCGCGCCGAGGAAAGGCGCGCCATCAAAATGTCCCTGCGCGTGAAAGAGATGAACAAACGCCGGGCGAAATCGGCTGCTGAGGAATAGGAACGCTGGTGCGGCAATCGCTCACGCCGGGCAACTGATCCTTCAATCTTCAAAATCGATCCCCTCACTCATCCCGAGACCAAAGATCTAGAGCGTTTTCGAGCGAAGTGGATGCCAGTTCGCGTTAAGAAAATGCGCTAAAACAAAGATCTAGAGCTGCTTTCTGATCCTGCCGAAACTGAAAGCGCTCTAAGGCGTCTTGCTGCGCGGGCGGACGATCCAAAGAACCAGGGGAAGAATGAACGGGACCGCGATCGCCGTCGCGATGATGGGATCGAAGGCCTCCAGCTTACGGTGCACGCCCTCGAAGACAAGATGCAGGATGGACAGCAAATAGTAAGTCACCGCGGCTATGGAGACCCATTTCACCGCCTGTTGAAGTCTCAATTGCAAATGGACGCGCTCGCCCATCTTGCTCAAGAGATCCCTGTTCTGGCTTTCGAGCTCGATATTGACGCGGGTGCGCAAGAGCTGCGCGGCCCTTGCGAGCTTGCTGGAAAGATAATCCTGGCGCGCCTCAGCCGCGGCGCAGGTGCGGATCGCGGGCGTAAGCCGGCGGGCGAGAAAAGCAGCGAAGGTCGGCACATTAGGCAGCGCCTTTTCGCCAAGCGCATCGAGGCGCAGGGTCATAAGTTCGTGATAGGCGCGGGTCGCGCCGAAACGGTAGAGGCTTTGCGCCGCGCCCGCCTCGAGTTCGGCCGCAAGCGCCGTCAAGCGGTCGAGCAATTGGCGGCTTGCCTCGAAGCCTTCGGTGTCCCGCATCTGCTTCACAAGACGCGGCAATTCGGTCTCGATGCGGCGAATTTCGGGACCGAGGTCCTGCGCCCTTGGCAACCCAAGGAGCGCCAAAGTGCGGTAGGTTTCGACCTCAAGGAGACGTTGGACCAGGGCGCCCGCTTCGACCGCCGTCAATCCGCGATCGAGGACGAGCATCCGAATGAAGCCGTAGACATCGGGAAGGAAGTCAGTGGCGACGATCGCGCCGCCCCCTAAGACCTCGGACGCGACCAATTGGCCAGGCCCGAATAGACTGGGCCAGGTTTCGCCGATCTGCGCTTCGGCGAGCAGGTCAAGGTCGATCGCGACGAGCAAGGGTCCCGGCTGGGGGAGGAGGCGCATCACGCCGGCGAGTTCGTCGGCGCCCGGCCGAAACGCCAATTGCTCGGCCTCGCTGGCGCGGGCGCTGGGCGCATCCTGCGGAAACTCCCAGGTGTAGGTCATAAACTCGCCGTGATGCTCCCAACGCAAGACGGCGGGCGACAATTCGACCCGATGATGTTTAGCGCCGGGGGTTGGGGCCAAGCAGGCGCGCTCAAGACAAAAAGCCGCGAGCGCGGCGCGCGCTTTCTCCGCCGCCACATGATCTGTCATGAACGCGAAATGCAGTATGCGTTTCGGGGTCTCGATTGGCAGGAAGGGGCGCGCGTGGACCTCGGCCAGAACCCGGCCCCGTAGGGGATGCGCCTCGAAGCTGGTGTTCAGGAGGTCTCGTTCTTCCGCCATGCCGCGCATTCCCTCGCCGTCGTCCAGAGCATGTTTGAAAAGGTTGATCGATCTTTTCACTCAGAACATGCTTCAAATCCATGAATCTGAGCGCCTTCAGATCCATTGGAATCAGAATGCGGCTCTATTTTTGTCTTGTTACATTACTGACCGCAAACCGTTGGCCGCTTCGCTCGCAGTGCTTCAAGCAAACTATCCATAAAGAAGATTCTTGCTTGTTGAAGCCCAATTCATTGTCGTTGCGGAGAGATTTTTCTTGTTGCGACAGGATATTGAAGGCGGGGCTTGATAGGCTGGATTCCGAGCGGTGGGAAATTCGCCAATGCCGTCGATGAGCCTATTGCGCCAGAGAGTGATCCGCACATGCAAGGCGTCAACCGTTTCAACTTCCAGGAAGTCGCGGCCTGCCAAAGCGGATTGCTGCTTAAGGAAGACATGGGCGGCGCTGGTTAGCTGACGAGGCGGCGCCCAAGCCATCAGGGGAGTGTGAAATCAGGGAGTCGCGTTTATGGCCTGCAGCACTGCTTTCAAGGTCACCGCATCGAATCCTTGCGGAACACGGACCGTCACGGCGCCAATCGTGATCTCAATCGGCGTGGCTTGCGCCGAAGTCTTTCGCCCATCGGCGGCGTCAGCGGAGATCGCCAAGCCAAGCGGACGCACCCGGTCTTCGTCCCTTCTTTCTTCGTCGCCAAATCCTTCCGCCTGGGCAAGTCTTGTCTCTTCCTGGCGCAGACGCGCATTCTTACGCCAAGCGAAAAGTTGCGCCGCCATCAGTCCGTGCCGTCGCGCCACCGCGCAAACGGATCTGCCGCTTTCGTAACTCTCCGCGACAATTCGAGCTTTGTCATCGGCCGAGAAAATCCGCCGCTTGGATCCGCCGGAGAAGATATTCAGCCGGCGCGCGCGCAGGGGCTCCTGCGGAGGAATAAAATCAGCCTCTCTCAAGTGCAACATGGGATGACCCTTAATGTCAGGCCGGGGCCGCGAGGGGCGCACGACAGCCTTACGAAATCATGAGGGATTTGGCGGCCCTAGAGCGCTTTCGGTTTCCGCGGAATCAGAAAGCATCTCGAAATCTTTAGTTTGTCCCGTCTTCGTAAGCGCGAGCCGGTATCCGCTTCCGCTTCGCTTGAAAGTGCTATAGGACCGCGCAACAATCTTCCGAAAGCCAACCTCCAACACTGCGACGCGACCTCGCCATGAACGAAATCGATGCGCCGGCTTCGCTACGAATGCGCGAGACTTATGTGGAGGAGCCAAATTCAGGCCCGCGTTGTGCAGCCTGACAAGCGGTCGCCGGGAAGAATCCTTCAAAGGCCCAGGGGAGGAGCGCGGGCGGCGAAGTAGAATTTCTGGGGCGACTGCGCGGCGATGCCGGAGAACGGCGTCCAAACGATGGCGGAAACCTTGCGCGCCGGGAAGTCGGCGGCTTCTGGCGGCGTCGCCACATAGGCGCCGCCCGCGACGGCGCAGCCCAGCACGCAACAGAGGCAATGCTGATGGGGCTCGCCGCCATTAGGCGACTCCGAGCCCAGGCTGCTCGGCGCGCATGTAATTTCGCCATAGGAATCGCGGGCCTCGGCCTGTGCGGCTGCGGCAAGAAAACCTTGCAGCAACAGCGCATAAAGCGAGATCACGCTAATCGCGACGCGCTTTGACACCGATCCTTGGCGAAAATTATCCATAGTTTAACCTAGCATGGCCATCGGCTATTGCAATGGATTGGGCGGCCGCTAGACGCGTGGATCCCGGCATCGGGGAGCGGCTTGTTGACGCATTGCCCATTTAATCTGTGGGAATACCAAGCGCTGCTTGGGGACTTGAAGGGGGGAACGAGGCTTCCGATCGGCGGCTTGACGCATATTTCCTTTTACCGAAGTCGCGGACTGTTTCCCTTTGGCGCACAGAGCACCTTCAAATTCCGCGGAAACGAAAGCGCTCCAGCCGCGACGCCTTAGTTGGCGGGTTCCGGGCAAGCGTGGTCTTTCAAATGATCCTTGCTTGCGAGCTTTTGCACCGCCTCCTTGACGAGCGCGTCGAGCCCCTCGCCGCCATGCTCAAGGTGGCTCTCTATCTTGGCGTGCATGCTTGGATCCCAGAATTTGGCGAGATGATCGGCGATGCCGTCGACCGGGGAGCCGGCTTTCTGGCTGGCGAAAAATTTGCCGATTTGGTTGGCCATATAGATCAGCTTGTCAGGCGACATGATGGGCGGCTCGATCAATGATGCGGTCAAAATGGGTGAAAACTTCGAAGTCCTGGCCTCGCGCTACCGCAACCAGCGTAATGCCGCAAGCTTCGGCGAGACGGATTGCGGCGGCGGTCGGCGCCGATACAGCCACGACGACAGGCGCTCCAAGCCGGGCCGCTTTTTGGATCAACTCGATCGAGACCCGGCTCGTCAGAAGAACGATGCCTTGCGCGGCCGAAATGCCGCCGCGGGCGAGCGCGCCAACCAGTTTATCAAGCGCATTATGGCGGCCGACGTCCTCACGCAAGGCGACAAGGCCGCGCACAGGCGCCCAAAAACCCGCAGCGTGAACCGCATGGGTCTGCTCGTGCAACCTCTGTCCTGCGGAGAGGGAGGCCATGGCGTCGACAATGGCCGCAGCGTCGAACCGGCGCGCGCCGACGACGGCAAGCGCCGGACGCATCGCCTGCTCCAGGCTTTCGATGCCGCAGAGGCCGCAGCCGGTCGGCCCCGCCATGCTGCGGCGGCGCGCGGAGTAGGCCTTGGCGCGATCCTCGGGCAACCAAAGTCGCGCTTCGATGCCGAGCTCCGTCGTAACCACTTCGAAGCTCGAAATCTCGGCCGGCGTTTCGATCAACCCTTCCGTGAACGCGAAACCCAGGGCGAAATCCTCGAGATCGGCCGGAGTCGCCATCATCACGGCATGAGTCGCGCCGTTCACAGTGAAGGCGACGGCGGTCTCTTCCGGGACAGTGCGGACGGAGGCGAAAACCTCCGATCCGCGCCGCGCGACGCAGGGCGCGCTGACGGCCGGCGCCGGCGGCGAGGCCTCGATGAGCGAGTCGTCGATCATTCCGCTGCTTCGACGGCGTGGACGATGCGGCGGCTTTGCTCGGCCTGTTCGCGATATTGCTCCTGCCAGTCGCTTGGGCCGTTTGAACGCGAGATCTGGACGGCCGTCACCTTGAACTCGGGGCAGTTGGTGGCCCAATCGGAGAAGTCGGTCGTCACCACATTGGCTTGCGTCGTCGGATGATGGAAGGTCGTGTAGACGACGCCTGGCGCGACCCGATCGGTGATCAGGGCGCGCAACGTTGTCTCCCCGGCGCGGCTATGCAACTTCACCCAATCGCCATCGCGGACGCCGCGCAGTTCTGCGTCATGCGGATGGATCTCGAGGAGATCTTCTGGATGCCAGGCGACATTTTCGGTGCGGCGGGTCTGCGCTCCGACATTATAGTGGCTGAGAATGCGCCCGGTGGTGAGCAGGAGCGGGAAGCGCGGCCCTGTCCGCTCGTCGGTCGGCACATATTCCGTGATGACGAACTTGCCTTTGCCCGAGGCGAAGCCGCCGATGTGCATCACCGGAGTGCCCTCTGGCGCGGCTTCATTGCAGGGCCATTGAATCGAGCCTGCCTCGTCCAGCTTGGCGAAGGAGACTCCGGCGAAGCTCGGCGTGGTCCGCGCGATTTCGTCCATGATCTCGCTCGGATGGGCGTAATCCATGGCGAAGCCCATCGCCTTGGCGAGCGCCAGGGTGATCTCCCAATCGCCGAGTCCGTTTTTTGGGCTCATGACTTTGCGGACGCGCTGGATGCGTCGCTCGGCGTTGGTGAAGGTCCCATCCTTTTCCAGGAAGGTCGAGCCAGGCAGGAACACATGCGCGTAATTCGCGGTCTCATTGAGGAACAGGTCCTGGACGACGACGCATTCCATTGCGGCCAGTCCGGCGGCGACATGATGCGTGTCCGGGTCGGACTGTAGAATATCCTCGCCCTGGATGTAGATGCCGCGGAACGCGCCTTCGACGGCGGCGTCCAGCATGTTGGGGATGCGCAGGCCAGGTTCATTGTCGAGCGGGACGCCCCAGAGGGTCTCATAGATTTGCCGCGCGGCGTCGTCCGAAACATGGCGATAGCCGGCGAATTCATGCGGGAAGGAGCCCATGTCGCAGGCCCCTTGCACATTGTTCTGACCGCGCAAGGGATTGACGCCGACGCCTTGCCGACCGAGGTTTCCGGTCGCCAGCGCCAAATTGGCGATAGCAAGGACGGTGGTCGAGCCCTGGCTGTGCTCGGTGACGCCAAGACCGTAATAGATCGCGGCGTTGCCGCCAGTGGCGTAAAGCCGCGCCGCCGCCCGGATCAGGTCCGCCGGGACGCCGGAAAGCTTTTCGACTTCTTCCGGGCTGTTGTGGGCGTCCGCGACGAAGGCCGCCCAGTCCTGGAATTCCGACCAGTCGCAGCGCTCGCGCGCGAATTTTTCGTTGACGAGCCCTTCAGTGACGATGACATGGGCGAGCGCGGTCAAGACCGCGACATTGGTTCCCGGCTTCAAGGGCAGATGATAGTCGGCCGCGACATGCGGCGTCCGCACGAGATCAATCCGGCGTGGGTCGATCACGATGAGCTTGGCGCCCTCGCGCAGCCTTTTCTTCATCCGCGAGCCGAAGACCGGATGCCCGTCGGTCGGATTGGCGCCGACGACAAGGATGACGTCGGAGTGTTCGACGGAATCGAAATCCTGCGTCCCGGCGGAGGTGCCGAAGGCGGTCTTCAGGCCATAGCCGGTCGGCGAATGACATACCCGCGCGCAGGTATCGACATTATTATTGCCGAAGCCGCCGCGAATGAGTTTCTGGACCAGATAGGTCTCCTCATTGGTGCAGCGCGAGGAGGTGATTCCGCCGATGGAGCGTTTGCCATAGGCGGCCTGAATCCTCTTGAATTCGGAAGCCGCATGGCCGATCGCCTCCTCCCAGGAGACTTCGCGCCAGGGATCGCTGACCTTGGCTCGGATCATCGGGTTCAAGATCCGATCCCGGTGGGTGGCGTAGCCCCAGGCGAAGCGACCCTTGACGCAGGAATGGCCGTGGTTCGCCTTGCCATCCTTGTGGGGAACCATGCGGACCAGTTCCTCGCCGCGCATTTCAGCCTTGAACGTGCAGCCGACGCCGCAATAGGCGCAAGTGGTCACGGCGGAATGTTCGGGTTGGCCGATGGCGATCACCGATTTCTCGGTGAGGGTCGCGGTCGGGCAGGCCTGGACGCAGGCGCCGCAGGAGACGCATTCCGATTCAAAAAAGGGCTCGTCCTGGCCGGGCGCGACGCGGCTTTCGAAGCCGCGCCCGTCGATCGTCAGGGCGAAGGTTCCCTGGACTTCCTCGCAGGCGCGCACGCAGCGATTGCAGACGATGCATTTGGCCGGGTCATAGGTGAAATAGGGGTTCGATTCGTCTTTCTTCTCGGCGAAATGATTGGCGCCATCATAGCCGTAGCGGACTTCCCGCAGCCCCACGGCGCCCGCCTGCGTCTGCAATTCGCAGTCGCTATTGGCGGCGCAGGTGAGGCAATCGAGCGGATGGTCGGAAATATAGAGCTCCATGACCCCTTTGCGCAGCGCCTTCAACCGCTCGGTCTGGGTCTTGACGACCATGCCTGGCGCGACCGGCGTCGTGCAGGAGGCTGGTGTTCCGTTGCGGCCCTGGATCTCGACGAGGCAGAGCCGGCAGGAGCCAAACGCCTCGAGCATGTCGCTCGCGCAGAGTTTTGGAATTTGCGTCCCGATCTCCATCGCGGCGCGCATGATGGAGGTGCCTTCAGGCGCATGGACTTCGACGCCGTCGATGGTCAGCGTGACCATCTTCTCCGACTTCGACGCTGGGGTTCCGTAATCGATCTCGGTGACAAGAGCCATGTCGGTCTACCTTATTCAGCCGCGAGCGCGCGCGGGGCGAAATCTTCTTTGAAATGGTGCAGCGCGCTCAGCACGGGGTAGGGGGCGAAGCCTCCGAGGGCGCAAAGCGAGCCGAATTTCATGGTCTGGCAAAGATCTTCGAGAAGCGCGAGATTTTCCGCAACCTTGACGCCCTCGATCACATGATCGACGACCTCGACGCCGCGCGTCGACCCAATGCGGCAAGGGGTGCATTTGCCGCAGCTCTCGATCGCGCAGAACTCCATCGCGAAGCGGGCCATCTTGGCCATATCGACCGTATCATCGAAAATAACGAGGCCGCCATGGCCAATAAGACCATCGCGCGCGGCGAAAGCCTCATAATCGAAAGGCGTATCGAACAGCGAAGGCGGGAAATAGGCCCCGAGCGGACCGCCGCATTGCACCGCCCGCACTGGCCGGCCGGACGCTGCGCCGCCGCCGATCTCTTCGACGATCTCGCCAAGGGTCAGCCCGAAGGCGACCTCGAAAAGTCCGCCGTAACGGACGTTGCCGGCAATCTGGAGCGGCATCGTCCCGCGCGATCGGCCCATGCCGAAACCAGCGTAGAATTCGCCGCCGCGATCGAGAATCAACGGCGTCGCAACGAAGGACAGGACATTGTTGACGACCGTCGGCCGTTCGAAGAGACCCTTATGCGCAGGCAGGGGAGGCTTAGCGCGCACGATGCCGCGTCTGCCCTCCAGACTTTCCAGCAAGGCGGTCTCTTCGCCGCAGACATAAGCGCCGGCGCCCATGCGCAATTCGATGTCGAATGCATGCCCGGAGCCTCTAACGTCCGCGCCGAGATATCCGGCGGCGCGCGCAATCTCCAGCGCTTCCGCGAAGGTCTTGGCGGCGTGGGGATATTCGGAGCGGCAATAGACATAGCCTTTGGCGGCGCCAATGGCGATGGCGCAGATCGCCATGCCTTCGATCAGCGAAAAAGGATCGCCCTCGACGATCATGCGATCGGCGAAAGTGCCGCTGTCGCCTTCGTCGAAATTGCAGACGACATAGCGGCGGTCGGCCGGAGCATCAGCGACGGTCTTCCATTTAATTCCGGTCGGAAAGCCCGCGCCGCCGCGCCCGCGCAAGCCCGATTTCGTGACCTCGGCGATGATCGCGGCGGGACCGATTTCGATGGCGCGCGAAAGTCCGCGCCAGCCGCCATGCGCTTCATAATCGGCGAGGGACAGCGGATCGACGATTCCGCAGCGGGCGAAGGTCAGACGCGTCTGGCGCGCCATGAAGGGATGCTCCTCGGGCCGACCGATGCGCAGGGGATGCGCGCCGCCCGAAAGGAGTCCTGCATCGAAAAGCGAGGCGACATCTACAGCCGCGACCGGCCCGTAGCCGATCCGGCCTTCGCCGGTCTCGACCTCGACCAGCGTCTCAAGAAAATGCATGCCTCGCGAGCCAGTGCGGATGATTTCGATCGCCTGCCCGCGCGTTGACGCCTCCGCCGCGATCTTCGCGGCGACCTTATTGGCGCCGACCGCGAGGGCCGCGACGTCCTTGGGAATGAAAATTCGGGTCATAGGCCGCGCGCCTCGTCGATCGCCTCGGCCAGCGTCGCGGCAGTGAGCCGCGCGAGCGGTTCGCCGTCGAGCAGAGCTGAAGGAGAGGAGGCGCAGAGGCCGAGGCAATAGACCGGCTCCACGGTCAATTCGCCATCGCGCGTCGTGCCGCCCCACTCGACGCCAAGGCGGCCGAGAAGGCTTTGCGCGAGCGCCTCGCTACCCATGCTCTGGCAGGCTTCGCCACGGCACAGCTTCAGAACGCGCCGTCCAGCGGGCTCATGGCGGAAATCATGATAAAAGGAAACCACCCCATGCACTTCGGCGCGGGATAGATTCAGCGCCGAAGCGATCAGTGGAACGGCGGACTCGCCGACATGGCCGAACTCTTCCTGCAACGCATGAAGAATTGGAAGCATAGGACCTTCAAGCCCGGCATGTTTGGTGACGATCTCCTGGGCGCGCTCCGCGTTCCAGGGGCTGGCCTCTAGCATTGGCTTCCACCCATTGATTGCTTATTTTTGAAACCATGCGACGATAATTCGCATCAATCAATAGAGCAGTCCCGTTGCTCCATAGAGCGATCCTATAGATCGACCGCGCGCGATTGAAATCGCAGCTCTACTGCTGCGCGAGCTCGAGCTTGTTGGCTTCCGCCAAAAGAGCTCGGGTGAGCGGCGGCATTGGCTCGCGGCGCGGCAGGACAAGCCCGATCTTGTGCACCTCCTGCGGTTCGATGATCGGGATGGAGCGCAGAGGCTCGCTCATTCCAAGCAATTCGGCGAATGTTTCCGGCACGATGCTGGCCCATTGGCCGGTCCGGACATGGGCGAAGAGAACCACCGTCGAATTGGATTCCAGCATCGGCGCGAGCGGCTTGCCCGAGGTTGAAAGCAGCCGGTCGATGATGCGCCGATTCTGCATGTCCGGGGTGAGCAGGCAGAGCGGAATCGCGCCGACCTCCGCCCAAGTGACGCTGGCGCGGTCGCCCAGCGGGCAATGGGCCGAGGTCAGGAGCCGGTATCGCTCGTAATAGAGGGGCGCCGTCCGAATCTGTCCAAGCGGCTCATTGTCGAGATAGGTCAGGCCGGCGTCGATCTGGAGATCGTCCAGCATCGTTAGGATTTCGCGCGATGTGTGGGACAGGATTGTAAATCGGACGCCGGGATGTTTGGCCCGGAACGGAGTCGTGAGCGTCGCCACCATCCCCAGCGCGGTTGGCACGGCGGCAATGGTCAAGTGCCCGGTGAGAGCGGTTTTTGACGCCCGAACGTCCTGGCGCATGGCCCGAGCGTCGCCGACGATGCGCTTGGCCCATTCCAGAACGCGCTCGCCCTCCGCCGTCAATCCATGAAAGCGCGAGCTTCGATTGATGAGCAGAACCCCCAGTGTTTCTTCCAGTTGTTTGATTCCCGAAGATAAAGTCGGCTGGGTCACGCCGCAGCTTTCGGCCGCGCGGCTAAAGCTGCGCTCGCGCGCCACCGCCAGGAGGAATTCGAGCTTGTCGATCACGCCGCTGCGCCAAGAGCGGCGCCGCGGCTCGCGTAGGCCGTGATGAAGGCGGCGTGGCTCCAGGCAAGAGACTTCGCCGATGTCTGCGCCCCGGTTGCCTGATCGAACTGTTCAGACAGTTCCCCCGACGCTGGCGCATAGGCCCTAACCGTCGCCATGAATTGATCTCCACGTCGAAGGAGCGCATCGAAATGGGCCGGGCCTCGCGCAGATGGTCCAGGACCCGAGCCGTTATTCTTCATGGAATTGGCGGCGAGTCGACCCAGGATATCCCGGAATTCCGGGCTCTCGGGGAGTACCGCTCCGACCGCCGCCGCTTCGGCGAGGCGGAAGTAGAATTGCGCGGCGGCGAGCGTCGCGAAGTAATAGGCGCCGCCGCTGTAATAGCGGTCGCCGGCATAGCGTCCCATCGCCGGGCCGCAATCGTCCGGGGCCGCCCGGTTGATCGGGTAGCGCGAGGCGAAAAGGTCCTCGAGCCGGATCAGCGTGGCCAGAGCTTTGGGATCGAGGATGCTATGGGGTCCCTCTTTCCGGTCGGCATGGATGACCGCAAGAATTACCGCGATGTCGAGCTCTTTCTCGGCTGTCTCGGCCGGGGCGCCAAGGCGGCTGAGGTAATATCCTTTAGCGGGACTCCAATAATCATCGAGATGGCGCGCGACTTCTTCTCCGGCCTGTTCGAGGGCGTCGGCGCGGGCGGAATCGCCGATGTCGTTCATCCATCTGGCCCCGTCGGCGAGAGCGGCGCGTTGAACCAGCCGCGTATAGTAATGGCGCCCCAATTCCTCCTCCCAAATGTCAAAAGAGGGTTGGCGCCAATGGCGATGGGTAAAGGCGAGATCCTGCTCGATCAAGGCGCGCATGCGGGCGCGGGTCTCGCTATCGCCAACTGCGTCGAGCCTCCAGAAGCGCAAAAGGACAAGGGCGCGCATGGCCGGGCCATCGTGCTGCGGCCGCGACCATTTGAGAATGTCGAGCCCGCCATCCGGATTGAACCTCGGTTCGCCCAGCACGCGCTCGCCAGTGATGTCGCGCAGATCGTCGTCGGACCGCACATATTGCAAGAACGCCGGATCGACTTTATCTCGGAAGTCTCCGGCTTGGGCGAGGAACGCGCCGCCGTCGAGCCCACTGAGTTTTGCGCTGAAAGCGAGAAAATCCTTAAACCGATCAATCTCTTCATTGGCGAGGCCAGCGCCTGCGATCGTCCCGTCGACGATCAGGCGGCGCAGGGCGTCTATGACGATGGCGGAATCACGGATCCAATGGAAGAAATAATCCGGATCAGGATCGTAGGAGGCGATGATCGGCGAGGCCAGCACGGAACCCTTGGCCGGCCGGATGACCTGGCCGAAGGCGCTCCGGTCCTTGACGAGATGGGTCGCCGATATGGCGCTCAACATTGCGGTCGCGGACAGGCGATATTGCCGCTCCATCCAATCGTGCAATGGCGCCGTTGCACCCCCCGCCCATTCGCTGTGCGTCGCCGGGCGGCTTTCCGCCATCGGTTTGCTCCTAAGCCAAATGCGGTCCCTCGAAGCCCAGGCGCTTCAAGCCTCTCTGTACGTCGGGATCGGCCATGAACAATTTCCAAAGGAGGCCGGTGCGATAATTTTCGATCATGATCACAATAGGCCCCTGATCGATTGCAAGATAGGACTTCGCGCACCAGTCCTGCGTTTCGCTGAAGGCGTCGACGAAGCCAAAGCGGCCCCATATCCGGTCGCCGAGATCTTCGTAAAAATGGCGCAGCGCGCGCATCGCTTGCTCCGGCGCGTAGGGAAAGCTCGAGAGAGCGGCGGTTGGCGAAATGACGCCATTGTCATCGTCCGGGGCATGCGCCTTATAGCCCTCTGGATCGTCGCTTGAGGTCAGGCCCCAACACGAGGGGCCATAGCCTTTATGGCGATTGGGATTGCGGACGCAATGTTCGTAATTGATCAGCGTATGCTGGACATTTTGGTGAAAATAATCGGCATAGGAGTCCTGCAGCCAGCGCGGGTCTAGGCCGCAGAAGGAATAATGGGCGAAGAACAAAGGCCCGCCGAATTCGGGCCCGAGCGGCAGTTCGATATCGTAATAGCGGCGCCGGTTGATAAAAGCGCGGCCTTGCGCCCAGCCATTGTGATAGAGCGCCGGATCGATCGGATAGGTCGGCGAGGCGGCGGCGAGCACATAGGCGATGAGGCATTCGTTCCAGCCCCTGACGCTGGCGTCGAGGCTCCAGCCATTGTTCGGGCTCCAATGCCAGGTTAAGGCATTGCGCCGCTCGCGGGCGTGCCAGCTCCATTCGACGTCGCGCCAAAGCCAAGTGATGCGATCGCGAAGTCTCTTTTCAGCTTGAATCGATCCATCAAAATATTGCCGGGCGCACAAGAGGCCTTGGAGCAAGAGGGCGGTCTCGACAAGGTCGCCGCCATCGTCCTTCCGGCCAAAACGGATAGTGCCGCCCGTGCGGCCGTCGAGATAATGAGAAAAATGGCCATGGTAGGAGGTCGCGCGCTCCAGAACGCCGACCGCGGACAAGAGGCGCTCGACGGCTTCATCGCGCCGGATCCAGCCCCGTTCCGTCGCGACGATGATAGCCATGACGCCAAAGCCGGAGCCGCCGGCGCAGACGAGATCGTCGTCTGGATCGGCATCGATCCTGCTGCGATCGCGCGCGAGGCCGCTGGCGGGATGCGCCCCCTCCCAAAAAAAGTGGAAGGTCTGCCTTTGCACAAGGTCAAGCAGCGCCTCGTCGGTTGAGCGGCCGCGAGGTATCCGGGTCGATGCATGCTTCTTGGAGTTTGGCATTGGAGGCGTGATCCTAGAGCGCATCCAGATGAAATGGAACCACATCATCTAGATGCGCCGGGAACCCAAAAGGATTCGCTTGAAGCCGAGAGCGGGAGCTGACGCTTTTTTCGGACGGCCGCGCCTGTCTCGCGATGCCCTCGATGCGACATGATCCAACTTCGTCGAGCGCTCAGGGGGCGGAGGCTGTCTGCTCCATCGCACGGGCCGGCGCCTTCGGGAAGATGGTGGGAACCAAGCGCAGTCCCTCCGGGTCCTTGGTCAGGCTTAGGACGCGCGTGAAGAAAGCTTC
The DNA here is from genome assembly GCF_000746085.1 of Methylocapsa aurea. Classification (GTDB taxonomy): domain Bacteria; phylum Pseudomonadota; class Alphaproteobacteria; order Rhizobiales; family Beijerinckiaceae; genus Methylocapsa; species Methylocapsa aurea. The sequence goes on from NZ_JQKO01000001.1 coordinate 293,976, forward strand.
CTCGGGCTCCTGCCGTCCGATGTTTATGACCGCTGTCTGCGGCAACTCCCGCTGGAGCAAGTCAAGGACGCGGGCGCGGCCGCGGCTGTCGAGCGCATCAATGGCTCCGTCGATCAGGATCCAGCGGGGCTTATGCAGCAAGAGTCTTGCGAAGGCGAGATCTCGCTGTTCGGCATCGCTCAATTCCTTGTCCCAGCGCGCGCTGCGATCGAGCCCCGGCGCCAGCCGCGAGAGCCCCATGCGATCGAGCGCGGCGACGAATTCGGGATCGTTGAAATTGTCGGCCCGTGAGGGATAGGCGAGCGCGTCACGCAACAATCCGGCCGGGATATAGGGGCGTTGAGGCAAGAATTGCATGGAGTTTAGCGATGGCAGCAGGATGCGCCCGCTCCCCCACGGCCAGAGGCCCGCGATGGCGCAAAAGAGATTGGTCTTGCCGATGCCTGGGGCGCCGCGGATCAGAACATGCTCCGCCGGCGCAATCGCGACATGCGGCTCGCTCAGCTTGGTGCAGCCAGAAGGCGAGGCGATGCCCAAATTGTCAAAAGTCAGCTTGTCGTCGGTTGCCGGAACTCGTTCAATTCTATTGGTCTTATGGCCAAGCTTGTCCATTTGAACGAGCGCCAATCGAAAGCTCGCCACCCGAACAAGCGTCGCCCTCCAGTCGGCAATCGTGCTGAAATTGTCGACGAACCAGCGCAGCGCCTGCTGGACCTGGTTGAAGGCTCCAACGACCACCATCAATCCGCCAAGGGAAAGATCGCCCGAGAAAAATCCCGGCGCCGCGACGACGATTGGCGCGACGATGGCGAACCATCCATAGCCCGCCGTGATCCAGGTGAGCCGCGTCACTCCGGTGACAAGACTGCGCATGATGACGAGAACCTGATCCAGTTCGCGGTTCAGTCGATCTTTTTCATTCCTTTCGCCGCATCCGACCGCTAGGGCATTGGCGCGTTCGTTGACCTTTACGAGCGCGAAGCGCAGATCGGCCTCGCGCGCATAACGTTCGGCGTTGAGATCGATCAGGGGATGCCCGACCCGCCAGCTCAGCCAGGAGGCGGTGCCGGCATAGAGCAATGCGCACCAGACCATGTAGCCGGGAATGACGAAAGTCGAGCCATGGATCGTGAAGGCCACATGGTCCGACAGAATCCACAAGACGCCGACGAAACTTGCCAGGAGGAGCGTCGCCTGGAGAAGACCGATGCCAAGATCGGTCGACAGTTCCGTCAAATGACGGGCGTCCTCGTGAATGCGCTGATCCGGGTTAATCCCGATTTGGCCTGAGCCCGCGAGGCGAAACGCCCGCATGGGTTCGAGCCATTGATCGAAAAGGTCCCGGGTAAGCTGTTCGCGCAGCTTCATCTTGGTCATTTGATTGAGCCAGACCTGGGTCACATTCAAAATTAGCAAGATGACGGCGATGCCCGCGAAGATAGCGAGCTGATGCGCGAACTCCACAACGTCCTTGCGCGCGAGCGCGTCATAGAATGGCTGGTTCCAGGCGTTGAGCCGAATTTGGCCATAGGCCGTCGCGCCAACTACGGCGCATATGGCGACGCCGAGCGAAATCATTTTATAGCGCCCGGGCGACGCGATGAAGGCGCGGGCCATCGATGCGATCTGGGGTGCGAGCCCATTGTTGGATTCCATTGCGCCGAGAGCGTCGGCGGAGATTGTCTTGGTTTGTTCCACGATCGGCCTCGGTTTCATATTCCGGTCAGCCACAATAGCATTACGGGCGTCGCGGATCGCGCTGGATTGTTTCTTATACCGTCCATGGGCTGGGCCGAGGCCATGAACGGGAGCAGGCGATGAATCCGACCGGCAATCGCTTCGACGCTAATCTCCTGGCGGCCAATCTCCTTGCCGAGATGACGCTTGAGGAAAAGATCGGTCAGCTCACGATGGTCGCCGCGGGAGACGTCGTCACTGGGCCCATCCGCGCAGGCGAGGTGGCGGATGCGATTCGGGCGGGCCGCGTCGGCAATCTTCTCAATCTCTGGGGTGCGGAGCAGGTGCGCGCCATGCAGGCCATCGCAGTGGAGGAAAGCCGCCTAAAGATCCCGCTTTTGATCGGCTTTGATGTTCTGCACGGACATAGAACCATATTTCCGATCCCGCTCGCCGAAGCGGCGCTGTTTGATCCGCATTTGTGGGAGCGCAGCGCTCGGGCGTCGGCGATCGAGGCGGCGAGTGATGGGATTTCCCTGGCATTCGCGCCAATGCTCGACATTGCGCGCGATCCTCGATGGGGGCGAATTGCCGAGGGACCGGGGGAGGATCCCTGGGTCGCCGCAACATTTGCTACGGCCAAGGTGCGGGGCCTACAGGGCGCAAGCTTGGCCGCGGTTGACGCCGTCGCCGCGACAGCCAAGCATTTTTGCGGCTATGGCGCCGGTTTGGCGGGACTGGATTACGCATCCGCGGATATTTCCGAGCGCCTTCTGCATGAAGTCTATTTGCCGCCCTTCAAGGCGGCGGTCGCCGCCGGTTGCGCCGCGATCATGCCGAGTTTCAATGACGTCAACGGGGTTCCGATGACCGCGCATATTCCCCTTTTGCGCGACTGGCTGCGCCGCGAGCAGGGGTTCGAGGGCGTCATCGTCAGCGATTATTTTGCGATCGCGGAATTAATGCGTCATGGCGTCGCCGCCGATTTGGTCGAAGCGGCCGCCGCGGCGCTCGCAGCAGGGGTCGACATAGACATGATGAGCGACGCCTACCGCCTCGGCCTGCCGGCTGCGCTCGAGCGCGGCGTGGCGTCGATGAGCCAGATCGACGCCGCGGTGCGGCGCGTGCTCGCGCTGAAGGCGCGGCTCGGGCTGTTCGACGATCCGCTCCGGCGCGGCTGCACGGCAAGCTCGGGTCCGCTCGATGCAAAGGCTAGGCGGGATCTCGCTCGCGACGTGGCGCGGCGCGCAATTGTCGTCTTGACCAACAAGCGCGTCTCGCCCAATCGAAAAATCTTGCCGCTGGCCGCTGGGCTGCGCCGAATCGCCCTCATCGGTCCACTCGCCGATAATAGCGCCGATATGCTGGGTCCCTGGGCGGCCGTCGGGACTCCGGGGCAAGCCGTCACCGTCCGGCAAGGTCTCGAGGCGGCGCTGCCCAATGCCGAGATTGTCTGCGCGTGCGGCGTCGGAATAGAGGACGAAGATATCTCGGGGATCGCTGGCGCGCTCGAACTCTGCCGCGGCGCCGATGTCGTTTTGCTCTGTCTTGGCGAATCCGCCACCATGAGCGGCGAAGCGGCATGCCGGGCAAATCCCGTTCTGCCAGGTCGCCAATGGGCGCTTGCGCAAGCGGTGCTAGACTTGGGCAAGCCGGTCGTTGCGCTGATTTTCTCCGGGCGGCCTCTGATGATCCCTGCGCTGGTGGAAAAAGCCGATGCCGTGGTCGCCGCGTGGTTTCTTGGGATCGAGGCGGGAAACGCCGTGGCCGATGTGCTCAGCGGTCATTTCAATCCGACCGGCCGACTGCCGATCACCTGGCCGCGCGAGATTGGTCAGGTTCCAATTTTTTTCGCCGCGCGACCCTCGGGCCGGCCGGCCTATCCGGGCAATCGCTACACCAGCATATATCTCGACCTCCCGGTGGAGCCGCAATTCCCATTCGGACATGGCCTGTCCTACAACGACGCCACCCTGACCAATCTCCGCGCCAGCGCGAAAGAGTTCAAACTTGGCGATGAACTTGTAGTACTGGTCGATGTCGCCAATCTAGGGCCCGTCGCTGGCGAAGAAACGGTTTTCCTTTTCGCTCGCGACGTCGTGGCCAGCATCGCGCGGCCTCATCTCGAACTCAAGGGATTTGGCAAGATCGCGCTTCAAGCAGGTGAAAGCGCGACCCTCTCTTTGCCGCTGCGCGCGGACCAGCTTTGCTTTCCTGGTCCGGACCTTCGGCCTCGTTTCGAGCCCGGCGATTTCGAACTGTCCGTTGGCGCGAGCGCGGATCCGCTGCGCCTGCTGACGATCACCGTTCGCGCTCTGCCCGGTTGAGGCGTTGGATTAAAATTGATTCGTTTAGACGAGATCGATCATGCCGCTCGGCCCTTCTGCGGTCCCTGAAACCGTCGCCGCACATGGTTCAATGCCCTGACCATATGTCGATCGATCGTTCGGACCGACACGCCAAGCCGTCTTGCGATCTCGGCATGGGTCAGGTCATCGGTCAGGCTGAGGAGAAACGCCTCGCGGCAGGGAGCCGGAAGCTCTTTGAGGCATGCATGAAACCGATGTGCGACAATGGCGCCGTCGACGGTCGTCTCGGGACCGGCGGCGCTTGACCCGAGGCCGAGAAATTCGATCTCGTCTTCGGCGTAGCGGGTGCGCGTCTTGGTTTTGCGGGCGGCGTCCACCGCTAGATTAGAGGCAATGCGGAAGAGAAAGGCTCTTGGATGTTCGAGTGTTTCGAAACCGTCTTTCTGGAGGAGGTGCAAATAGGCGTCTTGCACGACGTCCTCCGCCTCCTGCCGTCCCACGCGGCGGCGGGCGAACCCGTGCAATTCGTGAGCATGGGCCTGGTAAAGACCCGCGAGCACAGCTTCAGGCGCGGACATGAGCCGCTCCTCTGGCCTTAAGGGTCTCGAACACAACAACTAGAATCAAGGCGAGCGCCATCGCGCCGCCGCCTGATGCAAAATGCAACATTGGATGACCTTTTTGAGAAGCGCCGCCGCGGGAAAGCGCGGGCGGGCCTTACAAAGGAAAATGGAGATTTTTGCCGCTGATCGACGGCGGCGCAGCGCATCGCGCGCCATGGTTCCAAGCCGGCTTGAAGCGGTGAGGGGGCCTTGCCGGGTTCAGCCAAGCCGCGCCAAAGGCGCGCTTAGTCTTGAGCCGGGAGCAGGCGGCCGTCAGGGCCTTCGCCAAGTCAGAGAAACCATGCCGAGAAGGCGCGATCAGAGGCTTTGGGGAGGACCGCGCGCGGCGAAATAAAACTTCTGCGGCGGGCGATTTGGCAGCGAAGGAGTCTGCGCCCAGACAAAGGGCGAAGCCGCGCGGATGGGAAAAATCGCGATCCCGGACGCCATCGCGACATAGGCGCAGGCGGCGGCGCAGGCCAGAATACAGCAGAGCCCATGGTGACGATGCTGTGCGCCGCCCGGCGTTGGCGTCCCCGACGCGTCTTGGACGCAATTCGAACCGTCAAGGAAATCGAAGCCGGAGGCGGGAGCTGCGGCGGCTACGAAAGCCTGCAGCATAAGCGCATAGAGCGCGATCACGCTGATCGCGACGCGCTTTGCAATCGAGCCTTGGCGAAACCGTCCCATGGACGCAACTTTAACACGCAACGCGTCTATTGCAATGGAAGGATGTTAGCTGGGCGCCCTGAAACACAGCACCCGATCTTGCGGAAAATCATACAGCTTGCCGGTCTGCGTCCACTCCGGCGCGCAGAGTGCGACGATTTTTGGCGCCAAGTCTTCCGGCGTCTTCAGGACCATCGGATCTTCGCCAGGCATCGCCGCCGCGCGCATGCGCGTGCGCAGCGGCCCAGGATTGACGGCCATGACCTTGACCGCCGACATATTCGCGGTTTCCGCGGCATAGGTGCGGACCAAGGCGTCAAGGGCGGCTTTCGAGATCGCGTAAGGCCCCCAATAGGGTTTGAAATTCGCCGTATGCCCCGCCCCCGAGGAGACGAACACGGCGCGCCCGGCCTCAGCAGCGCGGAGCAGCGGATCCAGAGACCGAATCAGCCGCCAATTGGCCGTGACATTGATTGCCAGCACATCGTCCCATTGCCGAGGATCGACATGGGCGAGGGGCGTCACTGGCCCGAGCATCCCTGCGTTGCCGATAAAGATATCGAGCTTTCCCCACCGCTCGAAGATCGCGGCGCCGAGGCGGTCGAGGGCGGGAAAGTCCTTTACGTCGCAAGGCGCCAGAGTCGCCTCGCCGCCCTCGCCGCGAATAGCATCGTCGAGTTCCTCCAGCGCGCCTTGGGTGCGGGCGAGGGCGATGACATGCGCGCCGGCGCGGGCGAGTTCGAGCGCGACCGCCCGGCCTATGCCGCGCGATGCGCCGGTCACGAGAGCGATGCGGCCATCAAGACGGGGGGACATAAGAGCGCTCGCGACGGATAGGTTTGGTGAAGCCAAGGCCGCGCATCAAGCCCCTTTTGCCAAGTCTGGGAGTAGCCGCACGTTCGCACATGCCAGCCACACTGATTAAAAAATCACTTTGTATTTACGCGTGATCTTGTCCAGCCAGTCGGCAACGTCTTGGAGCGATGCCTTAGCCAGCTTCGGCGAGAAGCGACAGCTGGCTTTTCGCCTCGCCGCTGACATCGGTGAGATGGGTCGGATAATCGCCGGTGAAGCAATGGTCGGTGAATTGCGGACGGAGCGGATCCCGGCCCTTCTCGCCCATCGCGCGGTAGATGCCGTCGACCGACAAAAAGGCCAGCGAATCGCAGCCGATATAGGCGCGCATTTCCTCCAGCGAATGGGTCGCCGCGAGCAATTTGTCCCGCTCGGGCGTGTCGATGCCGTAATAGTCCGGATGAGTGATCGGCGGCGAGGAGATTCTGAAATGCACTTCACGCGCGCCCGCCTCGCGCATCATCTGGACAATCTTGACGGACGTCGTTCCGCGCACGATTGAATCGTCGATCAGCACGATGCGCTTGCCCTCCACGACCGCGCGATTGGCGCTGTGCTTCAAACGCACGCCGAACTCGCGAATGGATTGGGTCGGCTGAATGAAAGTGCGGCCGATATAATGATTGCGGATAATCCCAAGTTCGAAGGGAATGCCCGAGAATTGCGCGTAGCCGATCGCGGCGGGGACGCCCGAATCGGGGACAGGCACAACGACATCGGCCTCCAGCGGCATCTCGCGCGCGAGTTCCGCGCCCATGGCCTTTCGCACATTATAGACCGGGCGCCCATGCACGATCGAATCCGGACGGGCAAAATAAATGTACTCGAATATGCAAGGGCGCATCGGCCGGATTGGAAACGGCCGCAGGCTCTCGATGCCTTCCTCCGAGATGACGACGATTTCGCCATTTTCGATGTCGCGCACGAAACGCGCGCCGATAATATCGAGGGCGCAGGTTTCGGACGCCAGAATGTAATGGCCGTCGAGTTCGCCGAGGACGAGCGGCCTTATTCCCAGCGGATCGCGGGCGCCGATCAATTTCTTATTTGACAGGGCGACGAGCGCATAGGCGCCTTCGATCGCACGTAGGGCTTCGATAAATCTTTCGACAAGGCGCTGCCGACGGCTTCGAGCGACGAGATGCAAAATAACCTCCGTGTCGGAGGTCGATTGATAAATGGCGCCGCCTTGTACGAGTTCCCGGCGGAGCGAGAGCCCATTGGTGAGATTGCCATTATGGGCGAGCGCGAAGCCGCCCGAATTCAGCTCCGCGAAAAGCGGCTGGACATTGCGCAGAATGGTTTCGCCCATTGTCGAATAGCGGACATGCCCAATCGCGGATTCGCCGGGCAGGCGGTCGATCGTGGAGGCGCTGGAAAAATGTTCGCTGACGAGGCCGAGTCGGCGCTCCGAATTATATCGGGCGCCATCGTAGGCGACGATGCCCGCCGCCTCCTGGCCGCGATGCTGCAAGGCATGCAAACCAAGAGCCGTGATCGCGGCGGCGTCGGGGTGGCCAAAAATGCCAAAAACCCCGCATTCCTCGCGCAATCGATCCCCATCGAGATCGAAATCCTCAAAATCCGGCCCTGCCGGGGATTCCGGGACGCGCGTTTGCTTCATCAAGGGATTGGAGCTGGAGCCCGGACTTTGTCCGCCGTCGGCCGCCTCACCCATGACCTATCTCCCGAACCTGTTCCTGTCGAGCTGCTCGACGCCCACCATCGCGCCACTCCGAGTAACCGCCCGCCGCTCCTTTGCGTAAAGCAAGTCGCAGGCCGACGTGGATGCCTAAAATCTATACCACGCGCCAATGCAAAGAGCCCATGCGTCATGGGCGAATTGCTGGCATTTCACAGGAATCGCTCTCATTCGCGCATTCGTGCAATTCCCGGTTCCTCAAACGCTACATAGTTGCCCTCGCTTCAAATGTCAGCATCGCCGGCTTGGACGTAAAGTCGCGTTTGCTTCGCCTGTGTCTTTGCTACGCCCGCGCTTAAGTCTTTTTTCCTGCGCCGGCTTTCTCCGCTGGGCCGGTGGGCGAGGGCTTCTGATCGTCGTCGCTGTCGGGCGCCGGCTCGCCGCTGGGCGCTGCGACTTTTGGCTTTTTCAACTTGGCGAGAAGGCCTTCGGGGTCGTCCGGAAGCACCGCCATGAGCTGATCGCCCGTCGCCAGCAAGAGCGGTCTCATGCGCGCGTTCTTGACCCATTCGGGCTGGGCCTGCGCGGGCACGAGCCAATTGAAGAAGATAAAGGCGATGACGCAAAGGAAGAGCCCGCGCGCCGCGCCAAAGACGAAACCAAGCGACCGGTCGAGCGCGCCGACCTTGGAATCGAGGATTGCGTCGGAAAGTTTGATCGTGATCAAGGAGACGACGATCAGGGTCGCGAAAAAAACCGCCGCGGCGGAGGCGGCTTGCGCGACGACTTCCTTGCTGATGTAGGGTTTGGCGTAAGGCAGGACGAACGGGTAAAGATAGATCGCCGCTACGGCCGCCGCGCCCCACGAGGCGATTGCAAGGACCTCGCGGGTGAAGCCGCGCAACATCGCGAGGAAGGCCGAAATCAGGACGACGACGATCAAGCCCAGATCGAAATAGGATGGCATTGTCTTTAGCCCTCGCGCCACGAACAGGAAAATATCTTGGAGCGGGCGCGCTCTAGCGCCGCAAAAAATTCTTAGGACGCATCGGCGCTTCGCTCAATGCTCATCCTGCAGCCAAAGGCGAGACCTGAGGAAAGCTCATCGGCGCGACGCGTCGCCGCAGCGACTTATAGCGGGGCGAATGGCTCCAGTCATCCTGCAAAGAGAAAGGTTTCCAGGCGTTTGCAGAAATTTTCCAGATCGAAATCAGCGCCCGCGAGGGTTTTGCGGCGGCCGTCCGGGATCAAGCGCCTTCGGTCTGCTCGCGGCGATCTCGGCGACGAGCCCGGAAATATGCTTGCAACTGCGCACGATGAGCTCCTTGGCGGAGCTGTCGCCTTTGTTCCGGCCCTGTTCCGGCGGGCCTTGCGGCGTGGTGGCCTGGCAAAAGCCGAGCTTGGCGGCCTCCTTGAGACGCGCCATGCCATGCGCCACCGGCCGGATCGCGCCCGATAGCGCAATCTCGCCGAAGAAGACCGAATCCGAGGCGAGACTAACTCCGGTCAAGGAGGAAACGAGGGCCGCCGCAGCGGCAAGATCGGCGGCTGGTTCGCCGACGCGAAGGCCGCCGGCGACACTGAGATAGATGTCATATTGGCCGAGTTTGAGGCCGGCATGAGCTTCGAGGACAGCGACGACCATGGCGAGCCGGGCCGTGTCCCAGCCAACAACCGCCCGGCGCGGAGTTCCAAGTGAACTTGGCGCGACAAGCGCCTGAAATTCAACGAGAAGCGGGCGGGTTCCCTCCATTCCTGCAAAGACGGCGGCTCCCGGCGCGGCGGCGTCGCGGGACGATAAAAACAAGGCGGAGGGATTGGCGACTTCCTCGAGCCCGCGCCCGGTCATTTCGAACACGCCGATTTCGTCGGTCGGACCGAAGCGATTCTTGACGGCGCGGAGCAAGCGAAGGTCGCGTCCGCCTTCGCCTTCGAACGAAATCACCGCATCGACCATATGTTCGACGACGCGCGGGCCGGCGATCTGGCCATCCTTGGTGACATGCCCAACGAGTATGACCGCCGCGCCCGTCGTCTTGGCGAAGCGGATCAGCGCCTGCGCCGCGCCGCGCACCTGGCTGACCGTGCCGGGGGTGGACTCGACAAGCTCCGTCCACATGGTCTGGATCGAATCGATGACGACGAGGGCGGGGCGCTTCCCATGTCCGAGCGTCGCGACGATGTCTTCGATACTGGTTTCGGCGGCGAGCTCCACCGGAGCGCCGCCAAGGCCAAGACGCTGCGCCCGCAGACGCACCTGATCCACCGCCTCTTCGCCGGAAATATAGACGACGCGCCGGTCCGTCGCAGCAAGCGCGGCGCAGGCCTGAATGAGCAGCGTTGACTTGCCGATGCCAGGTTCGCCGCCAAGAAGAATGACCGAGCCGGCAACAAAGCCGCCCCCCGTGACGCGGTCGAGTTCGGCTATGCCTGTCGTGATGCGCGCCGGCGCCGGCCGGTCGGTTTCGATAAGATTGGAAAGACCGAAAATCCGTCCCTTGCGGGCGCCGAGTGCCGTCTTGGCGCCAATTCCCGAGGCTGGGCTTTCCTCGGCGATCGTGTTCCACGCGCCGCAGGACTCGCAGCGGCCCTGCCAGCGCTGGCTGACCGCGCCGCAGCTCTGGCAAACAAAAGACGCGTGCTGCTTGGCCATCGTCAGAGCGTGGTGTAGCGGCGATAGAAGCGCTGGCCGAGATGAGTCAGAATTTCGTAGCCGATCGTGCCGGCGCGGGCGGCGAGTTCGTCGATCGTGATCGTCGGCCCGATCAGTTCCGCCTGATCGCCTCGCTGGACGTGCTCGACGTCGGTCACGTCGAGCACGGCGAGATCCATCGAGACGCGTCCGACGAAGGGGCAGCGCCGGCCATGGATGAGCGCCTCTGCGCCGGGCCGCCGATCGCTTCCCATTGCGCGGAAGGGAATGCCATCGGCATAGCCGGCGTTGATGGTCGCGAGCCGCCGGCGCGCCTTTGCGGTCCAGCGCCCCTCATAGCCGACGCTTTCGCCGGCTTCGACCTCACGAACTTGAATGATTTTGGCGTCGAGCCGGACCACGCCGCGCATCGGATTGTTCCGGCCCGGCGTTGGGTTGCCGCCATAGAGGGCGTAACCGGGCCGGACGAGATCGTAGAGAGGCGTCTGATCGAGAAAAATGCCGGCTGAATTGGCCATTGAGGCGGGGACATCGAGCCATTGCGCGCGCAATCTGCTGAACAGCTCGATCTGCCTCTCGTTCTTGACGTCATTAGCCTGGCCGGACCAGACGAAATGGCTGAGGACAAGAGCGATATTCAAGTGACGTGTGAGCTGTTCGGCGGCGTCGAAGTCCTTTTCCTTGAGCCCCAGCCGGTTCATTCCGGTGTCGATCTGCAAGGCGGCGGCGAGGGCGTCGCCGTCGGGCGCCCGGGCGCCCCCCCACAGAGCGACGAACTGCAGCCATTCCTCGATTTCGGGAAGGGAGCCGAGCACGGGTCGAAGCCCGTCCTGCGCATAGGCCGGCGCGGAGCCCGGGAGGAGGCCGTTCAGGACATAGATCACCGACTCCGGGGCGAGCCCGCGCACGCGGCGCCCTTCAAAGACATGCGCGACAAAAAATGTCTTGCAGCCGGCGTCCCTGAGCGCCTCGACGACAGGAGCCAATCCGATTCCATAGGCGTCCGCCTTAACCACAGCGGCGCATTCGGCGGCGCCGCAGACGGCCTGAAGCGTGCGCCAATTCTCGACTAAGGCGTTGAGGTCGATGCTGAGGATCGCGCCAGCTTCGAGGCAGGAGACGTCGAAGCGCTGGGCCGTGCTCATATGTGCTCCGGCAAGGATTCTTCGCGCGCCAGATTGGAGAATCGCGTCATTTCGGCCTCGAAGGCGAGTTCGACGGTTCCGGTCGGACCATGGCGTTGCTTGCCGATGATGATTTCAGCCTTGCCATAGGCCTTTTCCATTGCCGCCTGCCAAGTCACGAATTCCTCGGTTCCTTCGCGAGGCTGCTTGTTCTTCAGGTAATATTCCTCGCGAAAGACGAACATGACCACATCGGCGTCCTGTTCGATCGAGCCTGATTCACGTAAATCCGACAATTGAGGCCGTTTGTCGTCACGGCTTTCCACCTGCCGCGACAATTGCGATAAAGCGATCACCGGAACGTTCAATTCTTTCGCCAGGGCCTTCAGCCCAGTGGTGATCTCGGTGACCTCTTGCACCCGGCTGTCGGAGCGCGATTTTGATCCGCCGAGCAATTGCAGATAGTCGATGACCAGAACGTCAAGGCCGCGCTGGCGCTTAAGCCGCCGCGCCCGCGCCGTCAATTGGGCGATCGAGAGACCGCCGGTCTGATCGATGTAAAAAGGGATGGACTGCATTTCCCGCGCCGCCTCGGCGAGACGGTGGAATTCCGGCTCGGTGATGTCGCCCCTGCGGATCTTATAGGAGGCGACGGCGGCCTGTTCGGCGATGACTCTGGTGGCCAATTGTTCGGCCGACATTTCGAGCGAGAAAAATCCGACGATGCCGCCATTGGTGGTTTCCGCCGAACCGTCCGGCTTGAGCCTGAATTCATAGGCCTTGGCAATGTTGAAGGCGATATTTGTCGCCAGCGCGGTCTTTCCCATGCCCGGCCGGCCGGCGACGATTACGAGATCGGAAGCCTGCAAGCCGCCCATATAGCGATCGAGATCGGCGAGGCCGGTTGCGATTCCGGACAATCTTCCGTCGCGTTCGAAAGCCTTGGCCGCCATGTCGACCGCGATGGTCAAGGCGTCGGAAAAGCGCTGGAAGCCGCCCTCATAGCGGCCGAGCTCCGCGATCGAATAGAGCTTGCGCTCGGCTTCCTCGATCTGGTCGCGCGGCGAGGCTGCGACCGGCGCGTCATAGGCGGCGTTGACGATGTCTTCGCCAATAAGGATCAGATCGCGCCGGACCGCGAGGTCATGAATGGTGCGGCCATAATTCTCGGCGTTGATGACGGTCGTCGCCTCGGCCGCGAGGCGGGCGAGATATTGCGGCACGGTGACGCCGCCGAGATCATGCTCGCCAAGAAATGTCTTCAAAGTGATCGGCGAGGCAAGCTTGCCGGCGCGGATCAACTGCCCCGCGACCTCATAGATGCGCCGGTGCATTTCCTCGGAGAAATGTTCTGGCCTCAGAAAATCGGACACCCGATCAAAGGCGTCATTATTGACGAGGATCGCGCCCAGCAAGGCTTGTTCGGCTTCGATATTATGCGGCGCAAGGCGAAACGCCGGCTCGGGGGATGGGTTCGAGGCTGCTGAAAAGCCAAGTCTCTGGGCGAATTGGTCAATCGCTGGCATTGGACTTTCTTGGGTCCGCGCTGGCCTTGCGCAAGGAGGCGCGAGGCCGACGCCGAATCAGTTTGGATGCGGATCGTTCTTGTCGCACGTCATCGCGGGCAAAAGGAGAGGGTTTTTTACGGGCGGCGCAGGCGGCCACCGCTATCCACACAGGTCCACAGACATGAAAAAAATGAAAATAAATGCCTGGACTTCCTGCGATTTCCGTATGATCGCAGCATCGGAGAGACAGGGATGAACAGCCTTTATCCGAGTGTCAGCTTCAAAGGCGGTCGTCGTCTTATGCGAGGCCGCCGCCAATTGCAGCCAAGGTCACGCTTGCTCCTTCAATCTCCGCGCTGCGCGTGGCGCGAAATAGGTGAGAATCGCATCCGCTCCGGCGCGCTTGAAGCAAAGCAGGGACTCGAGCATCGCCTTATCGCCATCGATCCAGCCGTTGTTCGCGGCTGCCATGATCATCGCATATTCGCCGGAGACCTGATAGGCGAAGGTCGGCAGGCCGAAGGCGTCTTTCACCCGGAAAATAATGTCGAGATAGGGCAGGCCGGGCTTCACCATCACCATATCGGCGCCTTCCTCGATGTCCTGGACGACCTCGCGCAGGGCCTCGTCGGAATTGCCGGGGTCCATCTGATAGGTCCGCTTGTCGCCGATCAGCGTCGCATTGGTGCCGACCGCATCGCGGAACGGGCCATAGAAGGCCGAAGCGTATTTGGCGGCATAGGCGAGAATCTGCACCTGTTCGAAATGCTCCGCATCGAGCCCGGCGCGGATCGCGGCGACGCGGCCATCCATCATGTCGGAGGGCGCGATGATGTCGGCCCCCGCGCGCGCTTGGTTCAGGGCCTGCTTGACGAGGACGAAAACCGTCTCGTCGTTCAAAATCTCTTCCCCGCGCAGAAGTCCATCATGGCCGTGGCTGGTGTAGGGATCGAGCGCCACATCGGTGATCAGGCCGAGCTGCGGCGTCGCCTGCTTGATCGCGCGGCAGGCGCGGCAAACAAGATTATTTGGGTTGAGCGCTTCGCTGCCCTGTTCATCGCGCAAGGAAGGGTCGGTGTAGGGAAACAGCGCGATCGCCGGAATGCCATATTCGACGGCCTCGGTCGCGGCGCGAACCGCTTCGTCGATCGAGAGGCGCTCGACAAGCGGCATGGAGGGGATCGGCTCACGGCGGTTGTCGCCCTCGACGAGAAAAATCGGCCAAATGAGGTCGGCGGGCGTCAGCACATTTTCGCGCACGAGCCGGCGCGCCCAGTCCGCCTTGCGGTTCCGCCGCAAACGCAGCGGGAGGGCCAGTTTTTTGGCCTCCTGCGGCCGCTCCGACAGCGCTTGCGCTTGCCGCAACGGCTCGAATTTAGCTTTGGGCTTGATGGGCCAAATCATAAAGGATTCATCCGCGCCGAATTCTTGCGCACAAGGCCGCGCGCAGAGGAGGCTGGCTCTGGTGGCTCTTTAGGCTGGGCATTCCGCAGTTGCAAGCGAACGGCATCAAGATCACATCTGCCGAGCGCCCGGGTCATGGCGTGGGCTCGGGCGGCGCGAGGCTTTGCCTGGCCTTTGCAATAGTGGCCGGATCGCGCCCTGCATTTGCGGCGAAGGCGAGGAACATCGGTTCATCCGCCGCGAGGTGATCGAGGATCGCGGTGAAAAAGCCGGGCTCCGTTGCAGCGGAGCGCAAATGATCGACAGAAAGGCCGGACAGCGCCATGAAACGCTCAAGGCGCTCGGAATCAGCGGCGATAAAGCTCAAAACCTCGATGGCGATTTCTTCGGCCGCTTCGCGCGACAGCGGCGCCGATTTGAGCTGGGCGGCCTGAATAGGTCCTTTTTGCATGACCAAGATTTCCCTTTCGTCAATTTCTGTCCGTTAAAGCCTGGAAGTATGATTGGACTGTTCCTGGTGGAAATCGTCCGCCGCCCCGCCGGGTGGAATAGGTTCATATTATGCAAAAAAGCATTCTGATCGTCGAAGACAATGAATTGAACATGAAGCTGTTCAACGATCTTCTCGAAGCGCATGGCTATAAAACGGTGCAGACGCGCAGCGGCGTCGAAGCCCTGGCGCTTGCGCGCCTCCATAAACCCGATCTCATTTTGATGGACATCCAATTGCCGGAAGTGTCGGGACTTCAGGTCACCCAATGGATCAAGGATGACGAGGCCCTTCGCCATATTCCGGTGATTGCGATCACAGCTTTCGCGATGAAGGGCGATGAGGAAAAAATCCGGCAAGGCGGCTGCGAGGCCTATCTTTCGAAGCCGATCTCCATCGTGAAGTTTCTCGAAACCGTGCGCAATTATCTGTACGAACAATAGCGCTTTCAGCAACGCTGGCGCGCGGGCGCTGGAAAGCAAAGGCTAAGGGAAAGGAGAAAAGGATGAGCGCCCGGGTCTTGGTCGTCGACGATATCCTTCCCAATCTCAAGCTGCTCGAAGCGCGGCTCACCGCCGAATATTTCGAGGTTCTGACCGCCACGAATGGAGCGCAGGCTTTGAAAATCTGCGCCAGAGGGGAATGCGATATAGTCCTTCTCGACGTGATGATGCCCGGACTAAATGGATTCGAGGTCTGCCGCCAGCTGAAGCAAGACCCGGCAACGTCGCATATTCCTGTCGTCATGGTGACCGCGCTCGATCAAGCCTCCGACCGCGTGGCGGGCCTTGAGGCCGGAGCGGATGATTTTTTGACCAAGCCGGTCGATGAGATCGCGCTGCTCGCGCGGGTTCATTCCCTCGCCCGTCTGCGGCTTGTCCTCGACGAATTAAGGAGCCGCGCCATGCGCTCTGCGAAGCTTGGCGTCGACGATCCCTTCGCCAAGGCGGCGGCGGACAATGGCGCCGACGGCCGCATCCTGCTCGTCGACGACCGCCGTTCGTCGGCTGAGGCGATCGAGGCCGCCTTGCGAGGCGATCACGATGTTGAACTTAGAGCAGACCCTCGGGAGGCGCTGCTGGAGGCCGCCGTGGGCGACTACGATCTTTTCATCGTCAGCCTTGGCCTGACCAGCTATGATGGGTTGCGGCTTTGCAGTCAGATCAGATCGATTGACGCCACCCGGCACATTCCAACGCTTGCTATCGCTGAGGCGGAGGATCGCGGCCGCATCTTGCGCGGTCTCGACCTCGGTCTGAATGATTTCCTCTTGCGTCCGATCGACCGCAACGAGCTCATTGCGCGCGTGCGCACGCAAATCCGGCGCAAGCGCTACGCCGATTGCCTGCGCCAGAACGTCGAGGCCTCGATCGAAATGGCGGCGGTGGATCCGTTGACGGGGCTAAACAATCGCCGCTCCCTCGACGTCTGTCTCGCCGACCTTGTCGATCAGGCGGGCCGCGACAGCCGGCCGCTGTCCTTGATGATCCTCGATATTGATCGCTTCAAGGCGGTCAATGACAGCTATGGCCACGAAGCCGGCGATCGGATCTTGAATGGATTTGCTGCGCGGGTCAAAAGCCTCATCCGCGGCGTGGATCTGTTTTTCCGGCTGAGCGGCGACGAATTTGTAGTCGTCATGCCCGATGCCCGAATTGAACAGGGCGCCAAGATCGCGGAGCGGGTTCGGTCTGGGGTCGCGGCGGATCAATTCCGCCTGGCGGCCGAAAGAAGCGCGATCGGCGTGACGGTTTCGGTTGGCGTCGCGCAAAGCGCCGATGACGCCTATCCCGAACTCCTCCGCCGGGCGGATAAGGCTCTCTATCGCTCAAAGCAAAATGGCCGCAATCGGATTTCGCTGGACGCAGGTCAATCTCCGGCCGAACCTTTCGCCGGGTTAAAGGCAATCAAGGTTTTTTGAGCATTTTGGCGTTAACGAAAGATCAACCATGATCAACAAGCCGATTGCCTTTTTGCGCTGGCGCGCGATAACGTTGGCTTGCCGGGCCTCGTTTCGATTGGGCGGCTTGGAATGGGCTTCGTTAAGAAAGCCTTAACCGCGCCTCTGCGCATATTCATGCGTTATCGGCACTGTGACTTAAAGATACCCTGCGGAGTGCTCAGGTCCGCCGCATCTCCTGGGTCCGTAGGGTTGGCCGGCGTGCAAGTGGAAGGAGTGGCCTCCTCGAAACGCCACTTGCCGCCGGCCACCTTCGCGCAGGCATACCGCGCCGCATGTTGGATGCCGTCGGCGCGCGGGCGTCAGTGGCCGTGAAGTTTCATTCTGGTGAAATTTGCAGAGGTTATTGACGCAAGTCGATGCGCGGCTTGAGACATTGGCAAAGCCCGCGGGAAGAAAACGAGACCTCCCGCAACTCTTTCTCCACCCGGCCATTTATGCGGCGGCGGGTCCGGGCCTGTTCAAACGACGACAAGATCAGCGGCGGCGGCGAAGGCGGCGCGCTCCTGAATGAAGACGAACCTCGCCTCTGGCCTATTGCCCATCAAGCGTTCGACGGAATCCGACGTGCCTTCCTGATCTTCCGCGCGCACCACCACGCGAAGCAGATGACGCTTCCTTGGATCCATTGTCGTTTCTTTGAGTTGGGCGGGAAGCATTTCTCCTAAGCCTTTGAAACGGCTAATCTCTACCTTTCCTCGTCCGGTCAGGGTCTTGGCGATCAATTCATCGCGATGGGCTTCGTCGCGGGCATAGACCTGGCGCGCGCCTTGGGTCAGCCGGTAAAGCGGCGGAACCGCGAGATAAAGATGGCCGGCCTCGATGAGTTTGGGCGTCTGCCGATAGAAAAACGTGATGAGGAGGGAGGCGATATGAGCGCCGTCCACATCAGCGTCGGTCATGATGATGACCTTCTCATAGCGAAGTTCCTGCTCCTTATATTGCGCGCCTACGCCGCAGCCGAGCGCCTGAATGAGGTCTGCAAGCTGCTGATTGCCGGCGAGCTTATCGCGCGTGGCGCTAGCGACATTCAAGATCTTGCCGCGCAAGGGCAGGATCGCCTGATTGGCGCGATCCCGAGCCTGTTTCGCGGAGCCGCCGGCAGAATCGCCTTCAACAATAAATATTTCAGAACCTTGTGCTGTATTATTAGAGCAATCTGCAAGCTTTCCAGGGAGCCGAAGTTTGCGGCTGGCCGTCTTGCGGGCGACGTCTTTCTCGGCGCGGCGGCGCAGCCTCTCCTCGGCGCGCTCGATCGTCCAGTCGAGGAGCCTCAAAGCGTGCGAGGGCGCTGCGGCGAGCCAATGGTCGAAAGCATCGCGCAAGGTTCCCTCGACGATGCGCGAGGCCTCGGTGGTCATCAACCGGCCCTTGTTCTGTCCTTGAAACTCCGGTTCGCGAATGAAAACGGAGACCATCGCGGCGCAAGAGGCCATGATGTCGTCGCTGGTAACGGCTGCGGCGCGCTTGGCCTGCCCGATCCGCTCGGCGTGATCCTTGAGGCCGCGGAGCAGGGCGGCGCGCAAGCCGGCTTCATGAGTTCCGCCGTCGGGGGTCGGAATCGTATTGCAATAAGAATGGACGAAGCCATCGTCGACGGTGAGCCAGGCCAGCGCCCATTCGAGTGAACCATGACCGCCGGGCTTTTCGACCTTTCCGGCAAAAATCGGCTCGATGACGAGGTTCTTGCCTTCGATGTCCTGCGCGAGATAGTCCTTAAGGCCGCCAGGAAAGCGGAAAACCGCCTCTGGCGGGATATTGGCGTTTGCATCGAGCCATTGCGGCGCGCAATGCCAGCGGATCTCGACGCCGCCGAAAAGATAGGCCTTCGCGCGAGCCATCTTGAACAGGCGGGCCGCCTTGAAATGGGCGCCCTTTCCGAAAATCTGCTCGTCGGGCTTGAAACGCACGCGCGTGCCGCGCCGGTTCGGCGCCTTGCCGATCTGTTCCAGCTTGCTCTTGGGGCAGCCGCGCTCGAAAATCTGCCGGTACAATATCTGGCCCCTCGCGACCTCGACCTCGAGGTGCTCGGAGAGCGCATTGACGACCGAGACGCCGACGCCATGCAGGCCGCCGGAGGTCTGATAGGCGTCGGAATCAAATTTGCCGCCCGCGTGAAGCGTGGTCATGATGACCTCAAGCGCGGATTTCTTCGGAAATTTTGGATGCGGATCGACAGGAACGCCCCGCCCATTGTCCGTCACGGCAAGAAAGCCCGAGGCCTCAAAACTGACATCTATGAAAGTAGCGTGTCCGGCGACAGCCTCATCCATCGCGTTGTCGATGACTTCCGCGAAAAGATGGTGGAGCGCCGCCTCATCGGTGCCGCCGATATACATGCCGGGCCGGCGCCGGACTGGCTCCAGCCCCTCCAAAACCTCAATCGAGGCGGCGGTATAGCCGGATTCACCCGGCGTGCCGAGCTGGGCGGATGCGCGAGTCGGCGCACCCCCGCTTGTGGCGGGGGCCGCTTTCACATCGCGCCGAGCAGGGGCCTGCTTGCGGGCTGCGCCGCCGAAGAGGTCGCCGCTATTGGCCATGAAACTTACCTTACAGGCTGATTCGTTCAGCCCATTTTATAGCATGAAGCGGGCGAGAAAGAGAACAAATCAAAAACAGAAAAAGCGCTGGCATTTGCGCCAAATGTAAAAATTTGGAGGCAGCTTTGCGGAGGGAGTGGGCTGGGAGCGCATCGTCCGGCGCTACGCTGCAATGCAGCAAGATTTGTCGCACAATATTGGATGCGGGTTTCGCGCACATTCAACGCAATGAACGAGGCGCTCTTCGCCTTCGAAAGAGCCAAACGATCCCGGCCCGAGCCGGGATCGCAGAGTGCATCCGCAAGATCGCGTGATGGTCGATTCAGGTCAATACGAATAGTACATATCGAACTCAACCGGGTGCGGCGTCATCTCGAAGCGCATGACGTCGGCCATCTTCAGTTCGATATAGCTGTCGATGAAATCATCGTCGAAAACGCCGCCGGCCTTGAGGAAGGCGCGATCCTTGTCGAGATTGCTGAGCGCCTCGCGCAGCGAGCCGCAGACGGTCGGAATTTTCTTCAATTCCTTCGGCGGCAGATCATAGAGGTCCTTGTCCATCGCCGGACCGGGATCGATCTTGTTAAGGATGCCGTCGAGACCGGCCATCAGCATGGCGGAGAAGGCGAGATAGGGGTTCGCCATCGGATCGGGGAAGCGGACCTCGACGCGTTTCGCCTTGGGATTGGTCGCGAAGGGAATCCGGCAGGAGGCGGAGCGGTTGCGCGCGGAATAGGCAAGCAGCACCGGAGCTTCATAGCCCGGCACCAGGCGCTTGTAGGAATTGGTAGAGGGATTGGTGAAGGCGTTCAGGGCGCGGGCGTGCCGGATAATGCCGCCGATGTAGTACAGGCACTCCTGGCTGAGATCGGCGTATTTATTGCCGGCGAACAGCGGCTTGCCGCCTTTCCAGATCGATTGATGGACATGCATTCCCGAGCCATTGTCGCCGAAGATCGGCTTAGGCATGAAAGTCGCGGTCTTGCCATAGCTCTGCGCGACTTGATGGATGCAATATTTATAGACCTGGAGATGGTCCGCCATCGTTGTCAGCGGTCCGAACTTGAGGCCAAGCTCGTGCTGAGCGGAAGCCACTTCATGGTGGTGCTTTTCGACTTTTGCGCCCATCTGCGCCATGGCGGCGAGCATTTCGCCGCGCATGTCCTGCGCGGAATCCTGCGGCGGCACCGGGAAATAGCCGCCCTTGGTGCGGATGCGGTGGCCAAGGTTTCCGCCCTCGTAAGGGGTGCCCGAATTGGACGGCAATTCAGCCGAATCCAGCACAAAACCGGTGTCATAAGGATCGGCCTTGAAGCGGACGTCGTCGAATACGAAAAACTCGGCTTCAGGACCAAAATAGACCGCGTCGCCAATCCCGGAAGAGGCGGCAAAAGCTTCGGCCTTCTTGGCGATGCCGCGTGGATCGCGACTATAGGGCTCGCCGCTGCTGGGCTCCAGAATGTCGCACACAATCACAAGGGTCGACGCGGCGAAGAACGGATCGATGACGGCGGTAGACGGATCGGGCATCAAGGTCATGTCGGACTCGTTGATCGCCTTCCAGCCGGCGATCGAGGACCCGTCGAACATCGTCCCTTCGGTGAAGATTTCCTCGTCGATCATCGTGACGTCGAACGTGACATGCTGCCATTTGCCGCGAGGATCCGTGAAACGGAAATCGACGTATTTTATGTCATTGTCCTTGATCGCCTTGAGCACGTCTTTGGCGGTCTTCATGTCTGTCCCTCTTGGTCTGAATGAATGTCGTTGCGGTGGGATGGGTGGTGAAAGAGAGGATCGGCCCGAGGCGGGGCGTCAGATCGCGTCGGTTCCGGTTTCGCCAGTCCGAATGCGGATCGCGCCTTCTATATTGGATATGAATATCTTGCCATCGCCGATGCGCCCGGTCTGCGCGGCTTTACGGATCGCCTCGACCGCGGCATCGAGAACCGCGCTGGAAACGACGACTTCAATTTTGACCTTGGGAAGGAAGTCGACGATATATTCCGCGCCGCGATAGAGTTCGGTATGGCCTTTTTGCCGGCCAAAGCCCTTCACTTCCGTGACGGTGATTCCAGCCACTCCCGCATCGTGCAGAGCCTCTTTGACCTCATCAAGCTTGAAAGGCTTGATAATCGCCTCAATCTTTTTCATTGGCGTTTCTTATGTCGCATCGTTTTGGCGAATTCGGTCCCGGCGAATGTGCGGAAAACCAAAAATTGCTATTTCGATCAGCTTTTAGCACCTGCCCAGCTAAACTGCCATGCAAAAGTAGCAAAAAAACGTCATCTGAGGCGCTGGATCGAAGGGAATCGCGGCAGGCGGCGTCGACAAAGCAATAGCTGGGCCAAACTGGCGCGCGCCTCTCGAAGCTTCGTCGTGAGGCTAATAGGCTCCGTCGCCGCGCCACATGCCGTAAGGACGTTTCGGCCGACGCCGCCCAGCAATGGCGTCGATCCCGCCTTAATAAGCGCTGCGATCGGGGCTCGCTCATTGACCGGCGCGGAAAATGCCACGAACCGAAAAAAAACCGTTCCGCGCCGAAGCCGCGGAACGGATCTTGTGGGCCTGAGCAAGGGGACCGCTGGGCGCGCTTTCCAACGGACTCATTGAGCCGATGCTTGGTCTCGAGCCGAGCGCGGGACCATGTCCTTCGGCATTAGCGCGCGATCCGGTCAGCTGATCGCACCGCGCGCTTAAGCACTTGGCAAAGCATGTCGCGAAAGCCTTCGCGAATCATGCCTTAGTCGATCGTCTCGAGCGTGGCTTGACGGTCGCGGACGACTTGTGGCTTGGCCGCTGGGACAACGAGCATCGCGCCGACGCCCGAGCCGAGAAGCTGCAACGATATTTCCTTGCCATTGTCGAATTTCACGCCGTCGCGATAGGCGCCATGTTCCAGCCGAGCAAAGACAACATGCTCGCTGGCGGCGACGCCCAAACGCGTTTGCAGATCGTTCGATATTCCTTCGAGATTGAGATGCGTATCATATTGAACGCAGACTGCGGTCGTGCAGTCGCCGGGCGCGGCGAGGCCAATGCTTCCGGAAGGAAAACGGGTGGTCACGTACTTCTCGGACTCGCGCGCAGGCCGGGAGGCATACATTTCAAGCGAATAGTCACACATTTGTGTCACTCCTAATGTCTCGAGACGGATTTATCCCCTTCCATGCAACGCCCACCCGCCAAGAGGACATATGGCAAGGTCAAGCTTTAGAGCTGAAAGCGGGTAGCCTCCCAAAGCAGGGAGGAAAAACGTGGAGGCCTCACAGGGGGCCAGCTGGCTCGATCCTGAAGAATGCGCCAGCGCGGGCCAGCGTCGGATAAGAGCCCCATCCGGCGATCGCCAGATGTTCCACCTAGGCGTCGAACGCAAGAAACCCCTAAAAGTTTCAAGCTCATTCGCGCTTAACTGTATGCTAGCGCAGCCCTTTGCGGCGTCAAGCTTTTTCGCAGGCATCGTTCGCTTTGTTGCGAACAAATCGGCGCGCTGGAGTCAATCCGCGTTCAGCCCTTCGCCACTGGCAGATCAGCGCGGGAGCCCCATTCGCTCCATGACCCGTCATAGAGAACAACGCCGCTCTTTCCGATCGTTTCAAGCGCCAAGAGAAGGATCGAGGCGGTCACTCCCGAGCCACAAGTCGTGATGACGGGCCGCGCGACGTCGACGCCCGCCTTGGCGAAGACAGCTTTGACATCCTCCGCCGGCTTAATGCGGCCCTCGGCGACCACCTCGCGCCAGGGGATATTGGCGCTGCCCGGGATATGGCCCGAGCGCAGCCCTGGCCGCGGTTCGGGCGCCTCTCCCTTGAACCGCGCCGCCGCGCGCGCATCGACAATTTGCGCCGAACCGGATTCGCTGGCCTGCTTCACATTTTCGGCATCGGCGACGGCGGCGGCGGAAAAACGCGCCGCAAAAACCCCCGGCGCGCGCGTTGCCGGACCGGAGTCGAGGTCCCGCCCTTCGGCGCGCCATTGCGGCAGTCCGCCTTCAAGAATCCTGACGCTTTCCGCGCCAAAAACCCGCAATGTCCACCAGACTCGCGCCGCGCCGAGCAGGCCAGTCGCGTCATAGACGACGAAGCGCATGCGATCGCCGAGGCCGAGTTGCCCCATCGCAGTCGCAAACGCCTCCGGCGTCGGCAGCATATGCGGCAGGTCGGTCGCTTGGTCGGCGATCGCATCAATGTCAAAAAAGACCGCGCCGGGAATATGGCCGGAGAGATATTCCGCTCTTGCGTCGCGTCCTTCGTCGGGCATGAAAAACGTGCCGTCGATCACCGCAAGATCGGGTGCGGCCAGGTTTTCCGCGAGCCATGCTGTCGAAACGAAAAAGGAGGAATCCGTGCTTGCGGTCATGGCTGCGGCCTTTGCCTGGCGAAGAACTTTGAAGTTTCTGACCCAATAATGGAGAAATGGACAGAGCAGAAGGGGGCCCGGCTTGGCTACGATTCATGGGCGGCGTAGGCCGCTTGGCAAATAAGTCAGCGCCGGTCGTTTCCGGTCATGCTCCAGAGCCGCAATATATCCTCGATCCATCGCCGTTGCGGCGCGATCAGCACTGCTTGGGTTAAGGCGCCGCATAAATTTCCGTTTTCGCCTTGGGCCCACACCGCGACGGCGACGAGGACCGGCTGTTTTGCCGTGAAAATGGGCGCGCCGGAATCGCCCGTGCAGGCTCCAAGACCTCGATTATTGGGGTCTCTCGCCCAAAGAAGAATCGCCGATTTCGGTCCGCTCGCAACGACATTTCCGGCCCGCAAGACGCCTCCTGTCTTATGATTGGCTTCATCGGCGATGCCATAGCCAGCGATGCGGAACATTTGTCCGACGTCGACCGGCCCAGAGTAAAATGAATCAATTGGCGTAAAATTCGAAGGCAAAGGCTCGGCGAGTCTGACCAGCGCAAGATCGATCGAAACCAGGCGTCGACGGATGGCGTCCGGCCTATAACCGGGGTTGATGGCGATAGACGCCACGTCGAGCAAAATCTTTTGCCCTTGCGCGTCGCGGAAATGAACCCGTGTGTCGGCCGGAGTCGTTACGCAATGGGCGGCGGTCAGAACAACATTTTGCGCTATCACGCTGGCGCTGCAAAAGCTGGCGCTGCCGCCGCTCCGGTTCAACACCATTACGACGAAGCGATCGAGTTCCGGCGCCTCGATGGCGGGCCCGACCAAGGCGACGGCCGACGTCGGCAAAAGCATGGCGAGCAAACGGGCCAGCGCCCCAAGGCATCGCCTCTTTCGCCAGGGCTGAAAGCAGGCCGGGCGGCGGGCCAATTGAAAAGCGGTTCTCATGATCGACTATTCATCGTCCATTCATTGTCGCTGCGCCAGCATCAATCCATGAACTCTTGCGTCTTGGTCTTGATCGCAGCCACGTTTTGCGGCGGCTTTGGCGCGGGTTGCCGCGCGGAACCCGCACGGCCGCGGTTATGTTATTCCACGGCCGAGACGCGCGACAAGATCGCCTCTCATGGACTGTTCGAGCCATTTCATATGATGCTGAGCGAGGCGTCGAAGTTGCAGGCGGAGGCGATCGGCGCCAAACTTTGCCGGTGGAGCGACGAACTCGTCTATGAAATAAGCCTCTTGCGCCGCGATGGCCGCATCATCCACATTTTCATCGATGCGAAGGACGGCCGGGTCGTCGGTTCGAAAAACCAGGATTGAAATCGATCTCCAAGCGTGGGATGGGCGACGGTGCGGCTGCTCGTGGTCGAGGACGACAAAGACCTCAATCGTCAGATCGTCGCGGCGCTCGGGCTGGCGGGCTATGCCGTTGACCGCGCCTTCGATGGTGAAGAAGGCTGGTTCTTGGGCGATACGGAGCCCTATGACGCTGTCGTGCTTGATCTCGGCCTGCCGAAAAAGGATGGCGTCTCCGTCCTGTCCGATTGGCGGAGGGCAGGGCGCACCATGCCGGTCTTGATCCTGACCGCGCGCGATCGCTGGGGCGACAAGGTCCAGGGCTTCGACGCCGGCGCCGACGACTATGTCGTAAAACCTTTCCATATGGAGGAGATCCTCGCCCGGCTGCGCGCGCTGTTGCGGCGGGCCGCGGGTCACGCCTCCAGCGAGTTTTGCTGCGGCCCGGTGAGCCTTGACGCGCGCGCAGGGCGGGTCTTCGTCGATGGCAATTTGATCAAACTCACATCGCATGAATATCGGCTCTTATCCTATTTGATGCATCATGCCGGCAAGGTCGTGTCGCGCGCTGAAATCGTCGAGCATCTCTACGATCAGGATTTCGATCGCGATTCCAACACGATTGAAGTTTTCGTCGCAAGGTTGCGGAAAAAGCTTGGCGTCGACATCATTCAGACAGTGCGCGGGCTCGGATATCTCTTGGGGCCGCCGGACGCCTAAAGCGTTCGCAGACGTGAAAGTTTTCGGGCAGCTGGGCGCCAATGAGCCGCAATCGAAGGGCATTGAAGCCAAGCCGAAAGCGCTTTCCGGCGACGAAGCTACCGTTCGGCAACGCGAAAATGCAGCAACTCCAAGACAAAGAGCCGAAGCGGCCAAAGCCGAGCGCAAAATCCATCGCGACGCGGCTTTTTCTATCCGCCGCGATTCTGAGCTTCACGATTCTCCTCGTCGGGGGACTTGGTCTCTCCACGGTCTACCGCCGCGCGGCTGAAGCCAATTTCGACGACCGTCTCAGCGTCTATTTACGGGCGCTCGTGGCCGATATCGCGACGTCCGACGAAGCCGGCCCAGACGAACTCAGCGATCCGCAATTCGCATTGCTCTTGTCCGGCTGGTATTGGCAGATCACCAGACTGGACATGGACAAGGCGCGAATCAGAAGTTCGCGCTCGCTTTTCGCGGCGCGGCTTCCGCGCCTGTCCGACCAGGGCGTCGCAGCGGGGATCGGCGGCGCGCGCAAAGGCTATGTGAAAGGGCCCGATGAACGGCCCTTGCGTCTGCTTGAACGGACCATCGACACTGGCGATCAAGGGATTTTTCTCGTTCAGGTCGCTGCGACCACGCGAGAATTCGAGGCGCAGATCACTCGCTTCGAGCTTGATCTCGTCATTACGTTTGCTTTGCTGGGCTTGGCGCTGGTCGGCTCGGCGGCGCTCCAGCTGCGCTATGGACTTAAGCCGCTCCGGAAATTGCAGGATGGGGTCGCCGCGATCAGGCGGGGCGAAAGCGAGATGATCGAGGGCGACTTTCCGCCGGATATTTCGCCGCTCGCCGGCGAGCTTAACCAGCTGATCGCCGCCAATCGCGAGGTGGCGGAGCGCGCCCGCACTCAGGTCGGCAATCTCGCCCATGCTCTGAAGACGCCGCTGAGCGTGATCATGAACGAGGCGGCCGGCGACGCCGGCCCGCTTGCGGCGAAGGTCGAGGAACAGGCCTTGATCATGCGCAATCAGGTCGCCTATTACCTCGACCGCGCGCGCGCCGCCGTTCGCGCCGGCGCTTTAAGCGGCGGCGCCGATGTCGCCCCGGTCGTCGAAGCGCTGGTTCGCACCTTCGAAAAAATCTATTCTTCGCGCCCGATTCACTTCACCGCGGCGGCGGCCGAACCGGTTCGCTTCCTCGGGGAGCGCCAGGATCTTGAAGAAATGATCGGCAATCTCGTCGATAATGCCGGGAAATGGGCTGTTAGCGCGGTGACGATCAGCGTTGCGCCGGAGTCTTCGCGCGACGCTGCGGGGCGCTCCTATTTTCATGTTGAAATCGACGATGATGGACCAGGGCTCGCGCCGGAACTGCGCGAGAGAGCGCTTCATCGGGGCGGGCGGCTCGATGAAACCAAGCCGGGATCGGGACTTGGCCTTTCGATCGTCGCCGAGCTCGCCGCGCTCTATGGCGGCGGGCTGGCGCTCGATTCAAATCCGAAAGGCGGACTTCGCGCGCGGTTGAGGCTGCCCTCGACGGCGAACCCTGGCACCCTCACGCGATCGTAATGACGATCGCGATCGAATGAGCCTTTGCAAGCGTCGGGGCAATCACTATTAAGTGGCGCCATGCTATGGGTGATTTTCGCTATTTTGACCGGATTTGCGGTCTTGAGCATCCTTTGGCCGCTCGCAAAAACGCCGCGCGGCGTTTCCCGCGGCGCGTCGGACATTGCTTTCTACAAATCGCAGCTTGCCGGGATCGAGCGGGACGCCGTCCAAGGGCTCATGACGCCGGAGGACGCGCAAGGCGCGAGCGCCGAAGCCGCTCGCCGGCTCATGGCTTTGGCCGAGCCGCCGCTTGAACGCTCCGTGGCGGGGGCGGGAAGGGCGGTGCGATTCGCCTCCATCGCCGTCTTGATTTTCGTGCCGGCGCTCGCCCTTGGGCTTTATTCGGTCATCGGCGATCCGGCGCGGCCAGACCTGCCTCTCGCGGCGCGGAACGAGGCCTCGCCCGCGCGCATGGACCTCATGGCGGCGGTAGCGAAAATCGAGGCGCATATTGCTCAAAACCCCGACGATGGCCGCGCCTACGAGGTCTTGGCGCCGGTTTACCTTCGGATGGGCCGCGGCAACGACGCGGCGCAAGCCTATGCCGCCGCGCTTCGTCTGTTGGGGCAGACCCCCGAGCGGCTGGCCCTTTATGGAGAAGCGCTTATCTACGCGGCCAATGGCGCTGTGACGGAGGAAGCCCGAAAAATCTTCGAGGCGGCGGCGAAGGATCCTTCATTGGCGAAGCCCCGGTTCTTCCTCGGCCTTGCCGCCGCACAAGATGGCGACCTGTTGCGCGCCCGCGATATCTGGGAAAGGCTTCTAGCGGAAGCGCCCGATAATCCGCCTTGGGCGCAAGCGTTGCGGGAGAGGATGGCGGCAATGCCCGGGGCACCTGCGGCGGCGCAAAATGAATCAGCGGCGAGAGATGCGCCCGCCGTTGAAGGCGGCTCGGGGGCGAAAGCCAATTTGGCGGCGAAAATCCAAGCGATGCCCGAGGCCGAACGCTCAAGCGCCATTCGCGGCATGGTGGACGCTCTCGCTGCGCGCCTCGCGCAAAATGGGCAAGATGTCGACGGCTGGCTTCGCCTCGTGCGCGCCTATGCGGTTCTGCGCGAGCCCGACAAGGCGCGCGCGGCCTTGGTTGACGCCAAGCGCAATCTGGCCAATGACGCGACGGCGATCGGCCGGATTGAGGCGCTGGGGCGCGAGCTTGGCTTAGAGGGTTGAAGCTCATCATGACGCGCAAAAAACGCCGCCTGGTTCTGATTTCCTCCGCGCTATTGACGCTCAGCCTCGCCGTGGGCCTGGTGCTCTTTGCGCTGCGCGACAATATCGTCTTTTTTTATGGGCCGAGCGAATTGGCGCAAAAGGCCCCCCAACCAGGGACAAGGCTGCGAATTGGCGGCCTGGTCAAGGAAGGCTCCCTGAAACGCCTGGACGGCCAAAGCGTGCGCTTCGCCGTCACCGACATGAAGAGCGAAGTCGAGGTCGCCTATACCGGGCTTCTGCCCGATCTTTTCAAAGAGGGACAAGGCGTCGTCGCCGAGGGCGCTTTGGGAGAGGACCATGTGTTTCGCGCCGACAGCGTTCTCGCCAAGCATGACGAACGTTATATGCCGCGCGATGTCGCGGACGCCTTGAAGAAACAAGGAGTTTGGCAAGAAGGCGCGCAACAGCTGGCGAGCCCTGGCAAATGAGGGTCTATGAGGCGGGATTCGCAAGAGCGAGGTCGAAATGATCGTTGAAACCGGCCACTATGCGCTCGTGCTCGCTTTAGCCCTGGCCCTGGTCAATTCGGTCTTGCCGATATGGGGAAGCGTGACCGGCGACCGCCGTCTGATGGCGGTTGCGCCCTCAGTCGCGCTGATGGGCTTCGGACTCGTCGCCTATGCATTTTTCGCTTTGACCTACGCCCATGTCGCGTCTGACTTTTCGCTCGCCAATGTCGTCGAGAACTCGCATTCCGCCAAGCCCTTGATTTACAAGATCAGTGGCGTCTGGGGCAATCACGAGGGCTCGATGTTGCTGTGGGTGCTGGTCCTCGCCCTTTTCGCCGCGGCGGTAGCGCTGTTTTCGAGTTCGATGCCGGACGATTTGCGCGCGAATGTGCTGGCCGTCCAATCCTGGATCGCCTCGGCGTTTCTCTTGTTCATTCTCCTGACCTCGAATCCATTCGCCCGCCTCGCCAATGCGCCGGCGGAGGGCAATGACTTGAATCCGCTGCTTCAAGATCCCGGCCTCGCGATCCATCCGCCTCTGCTCTATCTCGGCTATGTCGGTCTTTCGATCACCTATTCTTTCGCGGCGGCGGCCTTGATCTCCGGCCGGATCGATGCGGTCTTCGCAAGATTCGTGCGGCCTTGGACCTTGCTTGCCTGGATTTGCCTGACGCTCGGCATCGCGATGGGCTCTTACTGGGCCTATTATACTTTGGGCTGGGGCGGCTTCTGGTTCTGGGACCCTGTCGAAAACGCCTCGTTGATGCCATGGCTCGCCGCGACGGCTCTGCTGCACTGCACGGCGGTCATGGAAAAGCGCGAAGCCCTCAAGATCTGGACGATCTTTCTCGCGATCCTCGCCTTTTCTCTGTCGCTCATCGGGACCTTTCTCGTTCGCTCCGGCGTCCTGACCTCGGTTCACGCCTTCGCCAGCGATCCCCAGCGCGGGATCTTCATTCTTCTCATCCTCGTTGTATTTATCGGCGGATCGCTCGCGCTCTTCGCCTGGCGGGCAGGGGGACTGAAACAGGGCGGCCTCTTCGCCCCGGTCTCGCGCGAGGGCGCCCTTGTCTTGAACAATTTGCTTTTGACGACCTGCTGCGCCACGGTTTTCATCGGCACGCTTTATCCGCTCGCGCTCGAAGCCCTGACAGGGGAAAAGATTTCGGTCGGGCCACCCTTCTTCAATCTGACTTTCGCGCCTTTATTCGCGCCGCTGTTCGTTCTGATGCCGATTGGCCAGAACCTCGCTTGGAAACGCGGCGACTTTTTTGGCGCGGCGCAAAGGCTTATCGTCGCCATCGGAGCGGGGCTCATCGCCATGCTTGCTCTGGCGGCGTGGCGCGGCGGTCCGGTCGTGAGCGTCGTCCTCTCCGGGCTCGCGATCTATGTGATCGTCGGCTCTTTCGCCGATCTCGGCCGGCGGCTTTTTGTTGGCGGCGGGGCAACTGCCATCATGGGAGCAGGCCAGCGGGCGCTTAGGCTCCCGCGGCAGGCGTTCGGCACGGCTTTCGCCCACGCAGGCCTTGGCGTCACCTTGCTCGGCCTCGCCGCCACCGGCTGGGGAGCAGAGAAGATCACCGCCTTAAGGCCGGGCGATGAAGTTGAGATCGGTCCCTACCAACTCACTTTCGAGAGCGTTCAACCGCGCGCCGGCCCAAATTTTGCCGAACGCATCGGGCGCACCGCGATCCGCTCCAGCGGCGTCTTGATCGCGACGATCGAACCTTCGACCAGATTTTATCCCGCCCGCAAGATGAACCGGTCCGAGGCCGGCATAGCGACGATCGGCCTTGGCCAGGTCTATATGAGCATCGCGGACGTAGCGGCGAATGGCTCGGTCAACGCCCGCGTCTTCTGGAAGCCGCTCGTGTCCTTGATTTGGATCGGCGCCTTGATCATGGCTTTCGGCGGCTGCCTTTCCTTAAGCGACAGAGGCTTTCGGATCGGCGTCGCCCGCCGCGCCGCCAAGGCGGCCGCGTCGAGCCCGCAACCGGCGGAATGACGATGAATTTTCCGTGTGGGCGGGCATTCGCGGCTGTGGCCTTCTTTGGCCTTGTTCTTCTTGCGCCGCGCATGGCGATGGCGGTTCAGCCCGATGAAATCATGGCTGACGCCAATCTCGAAGCGCGTGCGCGCCATCTCTCCGCGGAGCTGCGCTGCATGGTCTGCCAGAATGAATCGATCGATGATTCCAACGCAGAGCTCGCGCGCGACCTCCGGATTCTCGTCCGCGAACGGCTTCAGGCGGGCGATAGCGACGAGGCGATCCGCGCTTTTCTCATCCAACGCTACGGCGACTTCATTTTGTTGAGGCCGCCGTTCAAGGCCACGACCTGGCTGCTGTGGGGAGCGCCATTTCTCGTCCTTGTCGTAGGCGCCGCTGGCGTCATCCTCGCCGCGCGGCGGCGCAGAACGCGTTTTGAGGATGCCCGGATTTTGACCGACAGCGAGCGCGCCAAACTCAAGACCTTGCTCGAGGAAGAAGGCTCTTAAAGCTGCGCCTCGGAACATGCTCTAGCGCTTGGCCGCCGGCAGCGCGGCGAATGCCTCCCGACCAGAGACGCGCTGTCCTTTCGGCCAGGTCCAGAAATTGCCCTCGCGCGAGATCGCCTGGGTAAGCTCACGCCGATAGCGTTCTTTCCCCACCTCTATGGCCCCGAGCGAAGCAAGATGCGGCGTGACGAATTGCGCATCGAGCAAGCCGAAGCCGCCGCGCACTAGCCGCGCCACGAGATGCGCTAAGGCCACTTTCGAAGCGTCGGTCTCGCGGTGGAACATGCTTTCGCCGAAAAATGCGGCGCCAAGGCAGACGCCATAGAGGCCGCCGACGAGCGCGCCATCGCGCCAGGCTTCGACCGTATGGACCCGGCCTACATCGAATAGCTGGCGATAGAGTTGCTTGATGCGCGCATTGATCCAGGTTTTGTCCCGATCAGGGTAGGATGCGGCGCAAGCATCGATTACCGCATCGAAATCATGATCGACCCTGATTTCAAAACGATCCGAGCGGATCGTTTTGGCGAGGCTTTTCGATATGATCAGACCATCGAGCGGGAAAATGCCGCGCAGTTCCGGATCGACCCAGAACAGATTTGGGTCCTCGGCGCTCTCGGCCATCGGGAACAAGCCGATCGAATAGGCCCGAAGCAAAATATCGGCGGTGATCTCGAATTGTTCGCGCGGGCGGCTCATGCCATGAGACTGGGCTTCGCAGACAGGCCCGTCAAGCGGGACGATGATCGCCGGGCCGCCCGCGCCGTCGTGCTAGTCGAACTTGCTTTTTCGGAAGCGGGGCCATTGTGAATCCGCCGGCTTCTATCGTATTGTCGATTTTCTATCTTCCTCTCGCACTTCCTCTCGCACTTCCTCTCGACGAACCAGGACATGACCGCGGAAAACCCTGACAACAGCCGGTACTTCGTCTCCTATACGGGAGTGAAGCTTCCCTTGAGACTGATCAATCCGATCGAAATCGCCGATTTGACCAATCGCAACACCTTCATCCGCGCCTCCTTCGACGCGCAGGAGCGGCTGGTCAGTTTCGAAAAGATGGTCTATGGCGAAGTGGAAATGTGGCATCGCTATGAGTATGACGCCGAGGGCGTGTTGCGGCGCGCCGAGATCAGCATGGATGAAGAAATCACCGAGTTGCGTTTCGATGCGAGCGGCGCCTTGGTGCCCGCTTAAGATCTTCTGCGCGGCCCAGGCCATACAGATGCGGGCGAACTCATGATCGTTTCCACGACGAATGATGTGGCTGGGTTCAAAATCGTCCGCCATCTTGGGCTCGTCCGGGGCATCACGGTCCGCTCCCGCAGCGTCGTGGGGAATTTTGTCGGCGGGATCCAATCGATTTTTGGCGGCCAGATTAGCGCTTATCTCGAGCTTGCGGAACATGCGCGGCAGGAAGCCTTCGATCATATGTGCGCGCATGCCGGCCAGGCAGGCGCCAATGCGATCATCGGGATGCGCTACGACGCTAATGACATCATGGATGGCATTACCGAAGTCCTCGCTTACGGAACGGCGGTTTGGGTCGAGCCAGCAGGAGAGGGCTCCAACGCCTAGACCGCTTTCAACCTCCGCAGAGTTAGAGCATTTTCGAGCGAAATGGGTACCGGTTCGCGTTAAGAAAATGCGACAAAACAAAGACCTAGAGCTGCTTTCTGATTCCGCCGAAACTGAAAGCGCTTTAGAAAGCAGCTCTAACTTTTAATATTATTGGATTTTCTTAACGCGAACGGGAATCCACCTCGCTCGAAAAATGTTCTAGAGATCGCGCGGCCCATGCTGCGAGGGAGGTTGAGTCGTGGCGGATCCAGAGGAATCGCGTTCGATCGTTGTCGAAGGCATGCTTGTGCAGCCAGCCGAAATCGTTTGGCGCGCCTTGACGGAACCCGAGCTGATCGCCCGCTGGTTCATGCCAAATAATTTTGCCGCCGAAGTCGGACATGAGTTTACCTTCCGCAGCGCGCCCATGGGCGATTGGGATGGCGTTTCGGGAGGCGAGGTGCTCGAGGCCGAGCCCTATTGGCGGTTGCGCTATTCCTGGCGCGGCGGCTCCCAGACATTGGAGGGCTTTGGCCGCTATATCGACACGGTGCTGACCTGGACGCTTTCGCCTTTGCCGAACGGGACCCACGTGCGGCTGGAGCATACCGGTTTCACGGCGGATTCCGCGCCGGTCCATGCGATCATGAATGGAGAAAATGGCTGGAGCGCCGTGGTCAATAGATTGGCGAAGGTGGTCGTCGAATTGGCCGATTGAGCGGCTTCTCTGTTCTCATTGGCGCCGAGCCGCGCATCGAGCTTAACAACAATATCTTTTTAAAACAATATTTTCAGTCACTTTCTTCAAGAATCAGATCGTGCATTGGCCGGTGGTTCAGGACATGCTCGCGTAAAATAAGCAAAAGATTTTCCACAGAGAGCCGATGGTACCAAACGCCGTCCGGCTCGACATAGGCCAAGGGTTCGCCGGTGCATTTGCCGAGACATGAGCGGCGAACGCAGGAGACCGCGCCGATCAAGTCTCCTCCATCCTGGTTTCTTGCATCCAGGAGCCGCGCCCGAAGCGCCTCGAGCAGAGCCTGGGCTTCACCGGTCCTGTTGCAGCATGGCCCGGTGCAAATCATCAGGCGCCGGGCCGCCGCGGGGCGATCAAAAATATCCTTGACGAGCATGGAGGCAGCCTCGGGCGCTTCCCGATCGGAGGGAGTCATTCGATTGACAGCGAACCGCTGCTATCCCGAGGAATGGAGCATGTCGGAGTCGAAAAGCCGATCAACTTTGAAAGTTCGTTGCGCGACTCCGACGAGAGGTCAATCCGCATTCGTCAAGCGCCGAATTGCACGCACTGTTGCAGAAATATCCAACACAATGATTTTCAAGGAGATTTTTGCAGGCCATCACGAATTTTCGGAGGCATCAATCGTGGGCTGCGTCAAAATTATGTCGGAATCTCCAGGCTTCTAATGCATATTGCCCAGCGTTGCCGCTGCCTTAAGCCTTCGGCAACGGATGTCATGGAAGCTGCTAGTCGGACCAATTCCGGGCTCTTCGCCTTTTTGATATCGGGCGCCACGAGCCAAAGCTTGGAAGCGAGAGGAAACACTGATGCGGGCGAAGGAGCATTTGTCCTTCTCATCAAGGCCTTTCGCGGCTCTTTGGGGCCTTTCCTTCAAATCCGACGCGCCGCGCGGCTCCGTCATCGCGGGGCTTGCCGGACTCGCGGCTTTGGGTCTTGGAGGCTGCGCCCAGCAGCCTCAGACGCAGCAACGCGTCGCCCATTCCAAAGAATATTTCCCATCCTCGATCTATGGGCGGGCGAGCCCCCGCGTCGTCGCCGATGGCGAGCCCGTGCCGCGCGGCGGCGGCACATATATGGTCGGGAAGCCCTATTCGGTCGCCGGCCAGACCTATTATCCCAGCGAGAAGCATTACGCCGCGGTCGGCCTTGCGTCCTGGTATGGCGATGCTTTCCATGGCCGCCGCACCGCCAATGGCGAGGTTTACGACAGCGCATCGATTTCAGCGGCGCATCCCACGATGCCTTTGCCGAGCTATGCCCGGGTCACCAATTTGCGTAATCACCACTCGATGATCGTGCGCGTCAATGATCGTGGACCGTTCAGCTCCAATCGGATCATGGACGTGTCGCGCAGAACCGCCGAAACCTTGGATTTTATGCGCACTGGCACGGCGCGGGTGAAGGTTGAATATGTCGGCGCGGCAGGCCTTGCCGGCTCTGACGATAGCAAATTGCTTGCAACCTTGCGTCTGGACGGCCCCGCGATGCTCGATGGCCAGACCACCCGCACGATGGTCGCCGAGCGCGCGCCCCTGCGCACTGCGTCAGCGGAGCCAACGCGCAGTGAAACCGCCGCTGCGGCCTCCAATGCCGCTGAAGCGGCGACAGCCGGCGCGGCTGTCCCGATGCCGATCAGCCGGCCTATCGTGGGCGCGGCGCCGCTGCCGCCCGCTCGGCCATTTGACCTTGGGACGATCC
Organism: Methylocapsa aurea; assembly: GCF_000746085.1. Lineage (GTDB taxonomy): Bacteria > Pseudomonadota > Alphaproteobacteria > Rhizobiales > Beijerinckiaceae > Methylocapsa > Methylocapsa aurea. The sequence goes on from NZ_JQKO01000001.1 coordinate 329,544, forward strand.
GGAGCGCCGCCGCGCCGCTCGCAACGCGGACCCGGCAAGCCAACTTGCGCTGATAAATCGCCTCGGGCCATTGATCTTGCCTTGTTTCCGATGCAGGATTCTTCGCCGGACCCGGCAAATCAAATTCGACTGATTCTCGTAAGGGATTTGGCTGGGGTGGCGCGGGACGGCGATCGATAGCCGCGGTCGGTCGGCCGGCCTCGCTGCGATGCGGAAGGGATCTGCTTGACCATTCAACTCTCGCTCTCCTGGCCCTCGCGCCTAATTGCGGGCCTCCGCCTGGCGCCATTTCTGATTGCCCTGGCCGGGGTCGCTGATACGGCCATCGCCCAAGCGATTCAGACTAGCGCGCCTCATGCCATCTTGATCGATTCAGACACCCAAAGCGTTTTGTTTGAGAAGGACGCCGACACGCCTGTCATCCCCGCTTCGACGGTGAAGGTCATGACGGCCGAAGTGGTGTTTCACGAGATCGCCGAGGGGCGCCTGAAGCTCGACGATGAATTCCTGATGAGCGAAACCGCTTGGCGAAACGGCGGCGCGCCGTCGCGCGGCTCCAGCATGTTTGCTCCCTTGAACAGCCGCGTCAGAGTCGAAGATTTGATCCGCGGCCTCGTGATTGTATCGGGCAATGACGCGGCCATAGCGCTTGCGGAAGGAGTCGCCGGCTCCGAGGGCGCATTCGCCACGCTCATGATGAAGCGCGGCCGCGAACTTGGCGTGACGCATTCGACTTTCACAAATTCATGGGGCAGGGGCGACCCCGAGCAAAAGGTCAGCCCCAGGGACATGACCCTTCTGGCCAATCACGTCATCAAGACCTATCCCGATCTCTATAAATATTTCGGCGAGAAGGAATTCACCTGGAACAAGATCAAGCAGTCCAATCGCAATCCGCTGCTGACAATGGACATCGGCGCGGATGGGCTGAAAACCGGCAATATTGACGCGAGCGGCTATGGCCTTATCGGATCGGCCGTTCAAAATGGCCAACGACTAATCCTAGCGCTCTATGGCGCGACGAGTTCGAAGGAGCGCGCCGACGAAGCGCGCAAGATTTTCCTTTGGGGATTCCGGTCATTCGACACGAAGACGATTTTCCAGGCGGGCGAAACGATCGGGAGCGCCAGGGTCTATGGCGGCGCCCTCTGGGACGCGCCGCTTGTCGCCGATTCGGAAGTTAGGATTCTCCTTCCGCGATCTGGCGGCGAAAAATTCACCGGCCGCATCGTCTATAATGGCCCATTAATGCCGCCAATCCCCGCGGGAAAGGAAGTTGCTCGCCTCAAGGTCTTTCGTGGGACCGCCCAAGTGCTCGATCTGCCGTTGAAGACCGCGGCGGCGGTGGAGGCGGGTTCGCTGCCGCGCCGGGCGATGGATGCCGGGCTCGAATACGGCGCCGTTCTTTTCCGAAGATATGTCACAAAGCAATGAGTGAGGCGCCGGGGCAAGCCCAGCCGCCGCGGCGGCGTGGATGTTTCATCACCCTCGAGGGCGGCGAGGGCTCTGGCAAGACCACACAGATGGGCCATATTCTAGAAAATTTGCGCCAAGCCAGGATCGAAGTGGTAGCAACTCGCGAACCGGGCGGATCGCCTGGGGCCGAAATCCTGCGTAGAGTGCTTCTATCGGGCGCCGTCAAATCGCTTGGGCCCGCGGCCGAAGCGATCCTTTTTTCAGCGGCGCGAATTGATCATATCGACAAGACAATCGCACCCGCCTTGGCGGCGGGGCTTTTTGTCGTTTCCGACCGCTTTTCGGATTCGACGCGGGCCTATCAAGGCGCGCTCGGGCGAGTCGATCCTGCTTTCCTGCGCGCGCTCGAGCGCGTCACTTTGGACGGATTGCATCCCGATTTGACTTTGATCCTTGATCTTTCGCCAGAAGAAGGCCGCGCTCGCGCTGAGCGGCGTCGCGGGACGGAGGAGGGGCTCGACCGCTTTGAACGCGAAGACATTCGCTTTCATCAAAGCGTGCGCGCCGCCTTTCTGGCCATCGCAGCCGCCGATTCGCACCGCTGCGTTGTGATCGATGCTTCGCTCTCCGAAGCCGAGGTGGCGCAGGCGATCTGGGACGCGATTTTCGGCAGGTTGATCGCTCGGCCGGAGCCGGCGCGGGCGCATGGCGCTTAGACCATCCGCGTCCGGCCCGCTTGACGCCATCCCAGAGGCAGACCGATTTGACACAACGCCGCATCCGCGCGAAGCGACGCGGCTGTTCGGTCACGCCGAGGCCGAGAAAGATCTTCTCGATTCCTATCGGGCGGGGCATTTGCCGCATGCCTTCATCATTGGTGGGCCGCCAGGGATCGGCAAAGCGACCTTCGCCTGGCGGCTAGCGCGCTTTCTCCTCGTCAACCCCGACCCTGCGAGCGCCGCATGCGCAGAGGCGGTGGATCTTTTTGTGCCGGGCGACCATACCATCGCACACCAGATCGGCTCGCTGGCGCATCCTGATCTTTTTCTTCTCCGGCGCTCATGGAACGAGAAAACAAAGAAGCTTTTCACGGACATCCGGGTCGAAGACGTCCGCGAAGTCATTCACAAGTTCCACCAAGCGGCGGGACGGGCCGGCTATCGGATTTGCATTCTTGACAGCGCTGAGGATCTTAATGCCTCGAGCGCCAACGCCCTTCTGAAACTCATCGAGGAGCCGCCGCCGCGTTCGGTCTTCCTCATTGTCGCGCATAAGCCTGGCCAGGTGCTCGCCACCATCCGCTCGCGCTGCAGGAAAGTGGCGCTGAAACCGCTCGGCCCCGCTGACATCGCTCTGATCGCGGCCGCGCTTGGACCTCCCTGGTCGCTGGCCCCGGAGGGAGCGCTGACGGCCGCGATCGCGCGGGCGCACGGCTCCATGCACGAGGTTTTGCGGTTGCTGAATGGGCCTGGGGTCGAACTCGACGCTCAACTAAGCCAGATGTTGGACGATCTGCCGGAGATCGACTGGCGCAAGGTCCATGCTCTCGCCGATCGGGTCTCGCTGCGCGACAATGGCGATGATTACGCTGCGCTGCTTGTTTCGGTTTTCGACTGGCTTCATGCTTGCGTGCGGCGCCAGGCCGAGGCGGGAGAGGCGCGGGCGCTTGCGCCCTACGCGCAGGTGTGGGAAAAAGTGAGCGAGGCGGCGCGCGAGGCCGATACGTTCAATCTCGACAAGCGCCCGCTTGTTCTGTCCATTTTCGCCGATCTGGCGGCCGCTGCCCGGGCTTTTTCATCCTGATGCGCTTCGGCTGGAGCCCGCGCGAACCTTAAGATTGCAGGTCCATGTCCGCCCTGTCCGCGTCCGCCCGCCCGTCGTTTTATATCACGACGGCGATTCCCTACGCCAATGGCGCCCCGCATATCGGGCATGCTTATGAGCGGATCGCCACCGATGCAATCGCAAGGTTCAAGCGGCTGGATGGCTTCGACGTGTTGTTCGTCACAGGGATGGACGAACATGGCCAGAAAATGCAGCAGACGGCGGCGCGCGAGGGCCTTACGCCGCAGCAACTCGCAGATCGCACCGCCTCTCAATTTGCCGCGTTGGGAGATGCGCTGAATGCCCCGGCCGATGACATTGTCCGCACTACGCAGCCGCGCCATCATGCGGCCGCGCGGGAGATCTGGACCAGAATGGCGGACGCCGGAGACATCTACCTGTCAAAATATCCAGGTTGGTATTCGGTCCGGGACGAAGCCTTTTTCGATGAGTCCGAACTGACCGAAGGCGCCAATGGAGCGCGCCTTGCGCCCACAGGCGCGCCAGTCGAATGGGTCGAAGAAGAGAGTTACTATTTCAAGCTGTCGGCCTATCGGGATCGGCTGCTCCAGCTTTATCGAGACCGGCCCGATTTCGTGACCCCCGAAAAATACCGGAATGAAATCATTGCCTTCGTCGAGCGCGGCCTGACGGATCTTTCGATCAGCCGCTCGACCTTCGACTGGGGCATTCCGGTGCCGGAGGATGCCAGACATGTCATGTATGTCTGGGTCGATGCATTAACAAATTATATCACCGGCGTGGGTTTTCCCGATAAGAAATCGCCGCGGGCGCATTTCTGGCCGGCCGACGCCCATGTCATCGGCAAGGACATCACGCGATTTCACGCGATCTATTGGCCGGCGTTTCTGATGTCGGCCGGTCTCGCTCTCCCCAAACAGATCGTCGTGCACGGATTCTTGTTCAATCGGGGCGAGAAAATGTCCAAGTCGGTCGGCAATGTGATCGATCCTTTTGCACTGGCCGAGCAATATGGCGTCGACCAGTTGCGCTACTTTCTGCTCCGCGAAGTGCCCTTTGGCCAGGATGGCAATTACTCACATGACGCGATCGTCGCGCGGATCAACGCCGATCTCGCTAATGACCTTGGAAATCTCGCTCAGCGCTCTTTGTCGATGATCGAAAAATACTGCGCCGGAAAATTGTCGGCCCCGGCCGCATTGACCCCAGCTGACCTTGCGATTCTTTCGCAGGCGACAGAGCTCGTGGGGAAGGCCCGCGCGTTGATGCAGGACCATGCGTTGCATCTCATCTTGACCGAGATCTGGCGCGTGGTCGGCGAGGCGAACCGCTACTTCGCCAGCGAAGAACCCTGGATCAAACGCAAGACCGACCCCGATCGGATGGAGACGATTCTCTATGTGGCCGCCGAGGTTTTGCGGATTGTCGCGATCATGGCGCAGCCTTTTATGCCGGCGTCGATGGCGAGGCTTCTCGATCTTTTGAATGTCGCTGGCGACCATCGCGGTTTTGCCCAAGCCGAAGGCGCGCAAGGGCTTGTCACGGGTGGGCCTTTGCCTGCTCCTGCGCCGATCTTTCCGCGCTATATTGAGCCGGAGGCGGGCGCCTCCGCCTGAGCCATTGGTCCGCGCCAATTGGCCCAAGTTTTGGATTGAGCCATCGCATGTTGATCGACAGTCATTGCCATCTCGATTTCGAGGATTTCGAAGCAGAGCGCGACGCCGTGGTGGCGCGGGCTCGCGCCGCCGGGGTCGCCCGGATGATCACGATTTCGACGCGGATGGAGCGTTTTTCAGCGATAAGCGCTCTCGCCGAGGCCTATGACGATGTTTTTTGCACGGTCGGCGTCCATCCCGAATATGCAGATGAAGGCGCGCAGGCCACAGTGGCTGGTTTGGTCGAACTGGCTCGCCATCCAAAATGTGTGGGAATTGGCGAAACCGGCCTTGATTATCATTACGATCGGGTTCCGCGCGCCATAGCCGAAGTGGTTTTCCGCACCCATATCGCGGCCGCGCGGCAAACCGGCTTGCCGCTCGTCATTCACGCCCGCGACGCCGACGCAGATATGGCGGCGATCCTGCGGGACGAGATGGGGAAGGGGCCTTTCAAGGCCCTCCTCCATTGCTTCACATCTTCGAGAATGCTGGCGGAAGCCGCGTTGTCGCTCGGGCTTTCGATCTCGTTTTCGGGCATTCTCACCTTCAAGAAATCGGATGAACTCCGGGACATCGCGCGCGCTGTGCCAATGGATCGGCTTTTGGTTGAGACCGACGCGCCTTTCCTGGCCCCGGTTCCTCATCGAGGAAAACGCAACGAACCGGCCTTTGTCGCGGAAACCGCTAGGGCGCTCGCCGAAGTGAAAGGCGTATCGCCGGAGAAACTGGCTGCGGAGACCAGCGCCAATGCTTTGCGCCTGTTCGATAAAATGCCGGCTCCCAAGCAGAGCGGAGCGGAGGCCGCATGAGCCTCGCCATTACGATTCTTGGCTGCGGATCCTCCGGCGGCGTCCCGCGCGTCGGGCAAGGCTGGGGCGCTTGCGATCCAAACAATCCAAGAAACCGGCGCCGCCGCTGCTCCATACTGGTCGAACGGGATGACGGCGGAACGGCAAAGACTCAGGTGCTCGTCGATACATCGCCCGATCTCCGGGAGCAATTGCTGGCGCTTGGAATCACCCATCTCGATGGGATCTTGCTGACCCATGCGCATGCGGACCATACGCATGGGATCGATGACGTTCGCCCATTGGTGATCATGGCGAGGCGCAAAATCGACTTGCATATGGACGCGCCGACCTCAGCCGTCGTGCGCTCCCATTTCGGCTATATATTCGAGACGCCGCCCGGCAGCCAATATCCGGCGCTTTTGAACGAACGCCGTCTCTATCCCGGCGAAGTCGTCAGCGTTATGGGCCCCGGAGGCTCGATCGACGCCTTGCCATTCCGCTTGGAACATGGCGAAATCGACGCACTCGGCTTTCGCTTCGGCGATATTGCTTATTCGCCGGACGTCAATGCGATCCCCATCGAGAGTCGCTCCAGCCTTGAAGGCCTCGATCTATGGATCGTCGACGCCTTGCGCTATACGCCGCACCCCAGCCATTTTTGCTTGCCGGAGACGCTGGATTGGATCTCCAAGCTTCAGCCGAAAAGGGCGATTCTAACCAATCTTCATACAGACCTCGACTTTGAGCGGCTCAAGGGAGAGCTTCCAGACAATGTTCAGCCGGCGTTCGACGGCATGCGCATCGTCGCTTGAGGATCAGATTGGAAGCTGTTGAATTTATTGAGAGCTACCGCTCTCCATTTGACGTCACATTAGGTTCCATAATATCGATTATGCGAATCATGGAGAGTTCTGCTCTTTTTGTTTGGCGCTGCTTGCCGCCATCGTTTGCGGCGCGGTCTCCTTTCCAGCTCGGACGACGCCGAACCGCGCGATTGCAGTAGCCAAGCCCGCTGACAGTTGATATGTTTTGCCGGACACGGGGCTTTCGGCATTCAGAATGGATACCATCGGCGACTACTTTGGGCTGGCACCTGTTGGTTGCTGGCCTTTTGGCGTAACCAAGCCCGTGATGGCTTCGGAAGCTCCGCCCGGCGTCATCAAACGACAGCGGCGGGCGGCGCACGCCGGATGGACAGCACATCGCGGTTATAGGCGGAGACGAGCAGGCACATCATGAGCAAAGGTAGAGATTTCCGGGGACCCAAGAAGCGCGGCTTCGATGATGACGGGCCCTCTCCCTATGACCCGCCACGGCAGAGCCGCACCCCACGCTCAAGCTTCGGCGGCGGAAGCGGCGGCGGTCCGGAGCTGTCGGCCCCCCCAAGCGGTCCGAGCATCGACGCGGTCGTCAAATGGTTCAAGGGTGACAAAGGCTTCGGCTTCGTCGAATTGGGCAATGGGAGCGGCGACGCATTTCTTCATATTGGCGCGCTGCAGGCCGCGGGATACGAAACCGTTCCTCCAGGCGCCAAATTGAAGGTGAATGTCAGCAATGGCATCAAGGGCGCGCAAGTGACGCGGGTTCTCGAGGTCGATACGGCCGGCGCCATGGAGAGAGCGCCGCAGCCGCGCACATTCGGCGATGCTCCCCGGCCGCCGCGCCGGGCTCCGGATCCCTCCACCGCCGTCTCGGTCACAGGAACGGTCAAATGGTTCGATGACAACAAAGGCTTCGGCTTCGTGCAATCGAATGACGGCGGCAAGGACGTCTTCGTCCATATCTCGATACTCGGTCCATCAGGCATCCAGCATCTCGCGGAAGGACAGCCGGTGAGCATGCGGGTCGTCGATACGCCAAAAGGGCGTGAAGCTCTGTCGCTGTCGCTCGAATAGGCGATATCAGGCAGATTTGTTCGCATTGTTGCAACGAGCGAGGGAGCGGTTCCGCTGCGCCCTCGCTTTTGACTGCCTTGGCTAGCATGCAGCCCTCTTCCGATATCAATCGCCTCATCGAAATCATGGCCGCCTTGCGCAGCCCTGAAACAGGCTGCGGATGGGATCTCGATCAAACGTTCGAGACCATCGTCCCTTTCACGATCGAGGAGGCTTACGAAGTCGCCGATGCCGTGGCGCGGCGCGATATCGCGGATTTGAAGGATGAACTGGGCGACCTTCTCCTGCAGGTGGTCTTTCAGGCCAGAATCGCCGAGGAGACCGGCCTTTTCGATTTCGGCGGCGTCGTCGAGGCGATTACGCAAAAGATGATCCGGCGCCATCCGCATGTCTTCGGAAAGGCGCAAGGCCTCTCTCCAGAAGAGGTCAAAGCCCTCTGGGCGCGGATCAAGGCCGAAGAATCCGCTGAAAAAGCAGCTGCGCGACGCGCATCCGGCGGCGTTGACGGCGCGGCGGCCGAAGCTCCGGAAATGAGCCTTCTTAGCGCAGTTCCGCTTGCCCTGCCCGGCCTGACCCGCGCCGTGAAATTGCAGGCGAAGGCCTCAACCGTCGGATTCGACTGGAACGACGCGCGTCTGGTGATGGCCAAGATCCGCGAGGAAACCAACGAAATAGAAGCTGCGCTTGACGCCGCGGATTCGGGGGCTGTCGCGGAAGAAATCGGCGATCTGCTGTTTACGATCGCCAATCTCGCCCGCCATATGCGAACAGATCCGGAGGCTGCGATACGCAGCGCCAACTCCAAATTCGAACGGCGTTTCCAATTCATCGAGAAGGCATTGATGCGCGAAGGCAAGGCGCTGGGCGATGCAACCTTGGCGGAGATGGATGCGCTCTGGACAGAGGCGAAGCATCGCGAAAAACAAAACGGAGGCTAGGGCGCTGTCAGATTCATTGGATGAGATCACGCATTAGCATGCGCATCTCATGATAGGCTTATGCATTAGAAATAGTTTATAACTATTTGTTTTATATGTATATTTAAGGCGAACCTACAAAATGAGTAGCGCCTAACCATTGTGGCGAGGCGCGGCCTCGCATCATGCATGGTTGATCGCGGACCTTAGAAACCTCCGCCGCACAGGCTCGGCGCGCTCAGGAGCCACGCGAACAGTCACATGGACCGCGCCATCGGCCGCCGTGCTTTTGCGCATGACTTCTGTGTTCTCATAAAGCCAGTTGAGACCTTTGCCATTGACCGGATCGAGGGCAATTTCGAAGACCACCCGGCCAGTGGCCAGCCGCGCCTCGATCGCGTCGCGGAGGTCATCGAGCCCCTGCCCGGTCAGCGCCGAAACAATGATCGGTTTGGCATTTGCAGATTTTCGGAGCGCTCCGTTTCGCGCCGCCGCGAGGCTGTCTTCGTCGAGAAGATCGGCCTTGTTCCAAACCTCCATCAGACGGCGGTCGCCGGCCATATCGATGCCGAGATCGGAGAGAATGGCCTCGACGTCGGCCAGTTGCGCCTCCGCGTCCTCATGCGCGATATCCCGGACATGCAGGATAATGTCAGCTTCGAGAACTTCCTCGAGCGTCGCGCGGAAAGCGGAGACAAGCATTGTCGGCAGTTCGGATATGAAGCCAACGGTGTCCGACAAAATGATTTCAAATCCATGCGGAAGCTTCAGGCTTCGCAAGGTTGGATCGAGGGTCGCGAAGAGCATATTTTCCGCAAGGACGTCGGCCTGCGTCAATCGATTGAAAAGAGTTGATTTACCCGCGTTAGTATAGCCGACAAGAGCGACGATCGGATAAGGCGTCGTCCGGCGGCTCTTGCGGTGCAGTCCACGCGTCCGCTTAACGCCTTCCAGTTCGTGTTCGATTTTGGTCATCCGTTCTTGGATGAGGCGGCGGTCGGTCTCGATCTGGGTTTCGCCGGGGCCGCCGAGAAAGCCGAAGCCGCCGCGCTGGCGTTCGAGATGGGTCCAGGACCGGACCAGCCGCGATTTCTGATAAGCCAGATGGGCGAGCTCGACCTGAAGCGCGCCCTCCCGGGTGCGCGCGCGCCGGCCAAAAATTTCGAGTATCAGTCCGGTCCGGTCGATAACCTTAGCGGAAAACGCCTTTTCGAGATTGCGCTGTTGCACTGGGGACAAGGCGCAATCCATGATGACGAGATCGATTTCTGAAGCGCTGACCAGATCGGCGATTTCGGCGACTTTGCCTTTGCCGAGAAAACTTGCAGGACGAATCTGCCCGAGCGTCACGATTTTGCCATCTGCGATATCGAGATCGATGGCTTCGGCTAGTCCCTTCGCTTCCGCGAAGCGCGCCTCCTGCGAGCGCTTGCGCTGCGCCAAAGCCCCGGCGCGCTCTGCGCTTCGGCTCGCTCGCTCATCGAGATAGGGGCCGATGACGAGGGCGCGCGTTCGGCGCGCAAGCGCATTTCCAACATCACCCTTTGAAGAAGCCGATTTCACTCCGTTCCTTGAACCTTCGATGCTTCTCTCCTGTCCGCCATCGATTTCCGGCTTTAAAGCCGGAGCGGGATCATCCGCGTCAAAACCACATATGGTGTCGCAGCATCAATTTTGGTAATAATTTTTTACACGCCGATTTGCCCGCCGTCGTCCCCGGTTTCGAACATTTGGATCGGTTGCCCGGGCATAATGGTCGAAATTGCATGCTTGTAGACAAGTTGAGAATGTCCGTCGCGACGCAGCAGAACACAGAAATTGTCGAACCAAGTAACGACACCCTGCAGTTTCACGCCATTGACCAAGAAGATCGTCAACGGAACTTTGTTCTTGCGCACAAAATTAAGAAAAGTGTCCTGAAGATTCTGTGGCCGTTCTGCCGCCATCGTAAAATCCTATTTTTTCTTGGCGCCGTGGCCAGCGCGATTTGAATATTTAAGCGGCTGGCGCTGCTTCGCCCCGGTTGGAGACCGATTGGCCCAGCCATAGATGTCATATTAGACCGATCTAGAGCGACGATGGCAAATTTTGTTGGGCCCACGCGAATTGCCCGCGCGCCGGGCAATGCTACGATGATCGCGCCGCCGTGTCATGAAAGATTGCCCGCAATCTTTGCGCCACCGGTCCCGGCGCTCCCGCGCCTATCTTGCGCCCATCAATGGCGATAACCGGCATGACCAGCGTGGTCGCGCCGGTGACGAAGGCCTCCTGCGCGGCGAAAGCTTCTTCGACGCTGAATTTTCTTTCCTCGAAGCGCAGCCCCTCGGCGGCGATAATCTCGATCAATGTGGTTCGGGTAACGCCGCGCAGGACGCAATGATCGAGCTGGCGCGTGATGATCGCTCCGGAGCGATCGATGATCCAGGCGTTCGAGGCCGCCCCTTCGATGACCATGCCCTCAGAATCGATCAGCCAGGCTTCATAGGCGCCCTGCTCTTTCGCTGTTTGGCGCGCCAAGACATTTGGAAGCAGAGAGATCGTCTTGATGTCGACCCGCTTCCAACGAAGATCGGGCGTCGTGACCACGCTAATGCCCTTGCGCGCGGCCCTTTCGCCTTTTTCCGGATCGATCTGGCGCCCCGTGACGACCAGGCTCGGGCGCACCGGCTTTTCCGGGAAAGTATGCTCGCGCGGCGCCACTCCGCGCGTCACTTGAATGTAAACATATCCATTCGTGACTTTGTTTCGGACGATCACTTCACGCAGGATAACTTTGAGCGCGCCAGCCCCTAAAGGCGCGTCGATGCGCAATTCGGCGAGCGAGCGCGCAAGTCTTTCCATATGCCGTTGCTCGTCGATCAAGGCGCCGTGAAAGACTTCGCAGACTTCGTAGACGCCGTCGGCGAATTGGTAGCCGCGATCCTCGATATGGACCTTGGCGTCGCGGCTGAAGACATATTGGCCATTGACATAAGCAACCCGGCTCATGCGTGCTCCACAAAGGTTCAGAGGGAAAGACCGAGCCGGCCGCAGGCCAAGCCCAGAATCGCGCCCGTCGCAATTCCCCACAGAGGATTCAGCCGCGTGAAGGCGATGACGAGGGTCATGCCGGCCGTGATCGCGATCGTCAAGCCGCCGCGGTCGGCCGCCCGCGCCATGATGAGGCCGCTGGCGAGCATGAGGCCGATGGCGATCGGTGCCAAGGATTTTTTCAAAACCAAAATTGCGCGGCTCGACGAAAAATGCCGCATGGTTCGTCCAGCCCCCAGGGCGACCAGCGAGGATGGCAAAATCATCGCCAGCGTGGCGACGCAAAGACCGCCGAGCCCGGCGAGATGCAAGCCGATCGCGCTGGCGACCAGGACATTTGGACCCGGCGCGGTTTGCGCGATCGTGACCAGCCTGGCGAAAGTTGCGTCGTCCATCAGATGCAATGCGCCGACGACCTCCCGGTGGATTTCCGGCAGGGTCGCGTTCGCGCCTCCAACCGCCGCAAGCGACATCACCGAAAAAGTCAGGCCGATCTGCCCGAGGATTGAGCGCATCAGCGCCGCCGCTCAACGACAGCGACGGCGAGAATGCTTGCCGGGATAAGTGTGGCCAAAGTCGCGACGAGCGGAAGATGTAAGACCCCAGCGGCGAGGAAAGCCGCTCCCGCAATGAGGATAGCTGCGGCGTCGCGGCGAATCGCTCGGACCATCTTATAGGCGTTTCCAATCATCAGCCCCGCTGTCGCCGCCGCCGCCCCGCCAAGCGCGCCCTGCACGTCGGGAAGAGCCGCAAAACGATCATAGAGCGAGACGACCGCGATAAGGATAAGAATTGGAGCGATGAGGAGACCGAGCAGCGCCGCTGCGGCGCCGGACGCGCCATTATAGCGGTCGCCGAGCATAGTCGCCAAATTGACCGTATTTGCGCCCGGCAACACATGAGCGACGCCAAGCAGTTCGGCGAATTCGCGATCGTCGAGAAAGCCGCGCTCCTCGACGACGATCTGGCGCACCCAGCCCGTGACGCCGCCAAAGCCGAGGACGCCGATCTTGAAGAATGCCGTGAACAGCGCGCGATGCGAGACAATGGTTGCGCACTGGCGCGGCGAAGGGGATGCCGGAATCATGATGCAAACCGCTCGAGAGCGCTTGCCGATCGCATTGATTTGGAACGCAACGCTCGTCCTTTACGCCGCCGCGGCTGCTTCGCCCGAAAGCGCCTTAATCGACCCGCAGCGACTTCAGCTTGCGATGAAGCGCCGAGCGCTCCATGCCGATGAATTCGGCCGTCCGTGAAATATTGCCGCCGAATCGGTTGATCTGGGCGACGAGATATTCACGCTCGAATCCCTCGCGCGCCTCACGCAGCGGAAGACTCATCAGCTTCTCGCCGCCGGCGCCATTGGGCGTTGAGGGAACCAGCGCGCCAATCTCGGCCGGCAACATATCCGCGGTGATCGCAGCGTCGGGATCGCCGGCGGCGAGGATCATCAACCGCTCGACATTGTTGCGCAACTGCCGGATATTGCCTGGCCAGTCATGCGACTGCAATACCGCCATCGCGTCATCGGCGATCTCGCGTCGAGGCAAGCCGGTCGTCGTCGATACCTGGTCCATGAAAAAAGCGATTAGCTCCGAGATATCTTCACGCCGTTCCGAAAGCGAAGGAACCCGAACTGGCACGACGGCGAGGCGGTGGAACAGATCTTCGCGAAAGGATCCGTCGGCGATCAGGGCGGCGAGATCCCGCGAACTCGAGGAGAGGATGCGGACATCGACGAAGACCCGGGTCGCGCCGCCGACGCGCTGAAAATTCTGCTCGACCAGCACGCGGAGAATCTTGCCCTGAGTTTCCTTCGGCATGTCCGCGATCTCGTCGAGATAGAGCGTGCCGCCATGGGCCTCTTCGAGCGCCCCGACCTTGCGGCTGCGATCCTCCCTGCCCTCGCTTCCGAACAACTCCATCTCCATCGTTTCGGGCGCGATCGTCGCTGAATTGATGACGACGAAGGGACCGCTGGCGCGGCTGGAGGCTTCGTGGATCGTTCGCGCCGCGAGCTCTTTGCCTGAGCCCGGGGCGCCGGTGATGAGAATTCGCGAATTGGCGGGTCCAATGCGTTCGATCACTTGGCGCAACTGATTGATCGCCGTCGACTTGCCGATGATCCGATTGACCACGCCGGCGCGCGAGCGAAGCTCGCTCACCTCGCGCTTCAGACGCGACGCTTCAAGCGCCCGCTCTGCGACAAGCACCAATCGGTCGGCCTTGAAGGGCTTTTCGATGAAATCATAGGCGCCGAGCTTGATCGCCGAGACCGCCGTTTCGATATTGCCATGACCGGAGATCATGACCACCGGCAACATCGGATTCTGCTCCTTGATGATGCCGAGCAGCTGCAAGCCATCGAGCCGAGAGCCCTGAAGCCATATGTCGAGAAAGACGAGATTGGGACGCCTCGCCTCGATCACAGCCAAAGCCTCGTCGGAATTCTTGGCGGTGCGCGCGCCATGGCCTTCATCCGACAGGATTCCGGACACGATGTCGCGAATGTCGGCTTCGTCGTCTACGATCAGGATATCGCTCGCCATGAGATCCTTCACGATCCTTGTTGCGCCGCCGCCGGGGCGGCTTCATCCGAAGCGTCGGCGAAATGATCTGCTCCGTCGCTCCACGGGAAATAGAGTCTGACCCAGGCGCCGCGGCTTGTCGGCGCGTCGCGCAACTCGAGCCCGCCGCCGTGATCCGCCAGGATCTTGGCAACGATCGGGAGGCCGAGTCCAGTGCCCTCCGACCGCGTCGTCATATAGGGTTCGAGGAGCCTTTGCCGATTTTCGCGTGGAAAGCCCTTGCCATTGTCGATAACGTCGATTGTAGCCGTCTCCGCCGCGACGGAAAGCCCCACTGAAATTTGCCCCCTAAAACCCGCGTCGCCAGCATGGGCTTCGATGCCTTCGGTCGCGTTCTTAACGATATTCGTCAAGGCCTGCGATATCAGCCGGCGGTCAAACCTTCCAAGGACCGGATGGTCCGGCAGCTGCTCCTCGAAATCGATATCCGGATGAGCGACGCGCATCAGGAAAAGCACGCGGCGCACGCATTCACCGAGATCGTCGATTTCGACGCGCGGCTTGGGCATCCGCGCGAAAGCTGAAAACTCGTCCACCATGCGCTTGATGTCATCGACCTGACGCACGATCGTATCGGTGCATTGATCGAAAATGTCGCGGTCCTGAGTGATCAGACGTCCATATTTGCGTTTCAGCCGTTCCGCGGAAAGCTGGATCGGGGTGAGCGGATTCCTGATTTCGTGGGCGATGCGCCGCGCGACATCGGCCCAAGCGGCAGTCCGCTGCGCTGTGACGAGATCGGTGATGTCGTCTAGAGTCACGATATAGCTCTTGTCGGCGCGCTCCGTCGGCTCGCTGGTGATGCTGACGCTAAAAAGCCGATCAAGGCCGCCCCGCGACAGCGAGATCTGGCGCGGGGTCAGCCGAGACTGGCCAGCGCGCGCTTCGGCGAGCGCCTCCTTGATTTCCGGCAGGACGGCGTCGGCCGCCTGGCCAACGAGCTTGGTCGCCTCTTCTCCGGTTCGTGGGATAAGGCGCTCCGCCGAAGGGTTCAGAACGGTGATCTCGCCTTTGGAGCCCACGCCGACGACAGCCACAGGGACGCCGGAGAGCACCGCCTCCGTAAACAGACGGCGTTCGTCGATGAGATTGCTTGCCGCGATCAGGCGATTTTGCTGCAGGCGCAATTCAGATGTCATCTTGTTGAAGGTTTCGCCAAGATGCGCCAGATCGCCCTCCGATTTGCTCACCGCCACTTGCACGTTGAGATTGCCGGAGGACACCTGGTCGGTCGCCGCGATGAGACGCCTGATCGGCGCGACCAGACGATTTGCGAAGGCGAGGCCGAGCCAGGTCGCCGACAACAGCATGATCAAGGCGATCAAGACGAACATGGTCGCGAAAACGATCTGCAGCACGCGCCTATGGCTGTCGAACGCATCATAAAGCGTGACGAGCTTTTGCGCCTGACGCGGAAATTCGACTGTGAACGGATCGACTGGCCGCCCCACATAGAGAAAGGTATCCTGGAACGAGAGGAGCCGGCGCAAGGCGACGAAAGTTCGCCCTTCGTCCAGGACGATGCATGTGGATTCGTTTTTCTTTGCGTCTTCGAAATCACTCGCCTCCGGCCGAACCACCGAATTTCCGACCATGGCGCCGGTGTCGATGCGCTCCACGACCGTCCCGTCGGCCTTGAGGAGCGCCGCCGCCGTGAAACCGAGAAATCGCGCCCGCGACTTGAAAAATTCTCCAAACAGGGATCGGTCGAGCTCGAACATCGGTTTGGCGCGATCGAGATCCAAGGCCGTCAAACTGGCTTCCTGGAGCAGAGATTTGCACTGCGCCTCCCGAAACAGCTGCGCCGCGTGGATCGTGTTGAGCACGAAGCCGCGGCCATCCTGCATGAAAGCTGGATTGAGGCTGCGCTCCAGCGCCACCGAACCGACCCAGGCCATGAGAAGGGCCGGTGCCACGGCGACGATGGAGAACAGTCCAACGATCCGCACGTGCAGCTGCGCCCCGGCGACGCCGGCGCGTCGCGCCCTGAAAAGAGCATAGGCTTCGGCCGCCACGAAGCAAAAGACGAGGAAAATTCCAAGGACATTGGCGAAAAACAGTCCGAGAACGACGGCGTCGGTAACCGGAATCGGCGTATAGCCGGCAAAAATCAGGAAACTGACCAGCGCGACGACCAAGGATAGGACGACGACCGCCGGCCCGAAGCGAGCGGTGAACCGGCGTTCGCCATTCCCTTCGACTGATGTGGTCCACGCTGCTTGTTTGTCGCTCATTTGCCGTCAGAAAAAAATAACAAGCTAGAGCGCTTCCAGATCAAAGGGACTTATCGGATTGAAAAGGAATCGCTCAGAAACAAGGGTGGCGCATGCCGGATCCGACAAAGCTGATCACGTTTTTGAAACATGCTCTCGATGCATGAAAGAAATGAATCGGCCCAGTTGCGATTATGCCACAGTGTTGCCAGATTACGACATTTCCAAGGCTTAGGATTTAAGGCACAAAAATACAAATATTTCAAAGAAAATGATTCAGCACTGACCGTCTCGAAAGCGCCGGAGCATATTCTTAAAAAAGTTGATCGACATTTTCGATATTTAGACATCGGATATATCCGACAGCCAAAATGAGATGGACCAGGAGCAGGCTCAGCGCATAGCCGACCTTCCTCCTCATGATAGGACATAGCGGTCCACTCATACCCAGCGCCCGGCGGCAGCGCGCTCTTGGCGATTTCCTGAAGAACCGTCAGGCCTTGTCCCGAACTATAGCCTTGCGCCGTGTTCGCGATGATCATCGCCGCGGGATGCGGGATAAAGATTGTAGAGGCTGATGAGCGAGGGGCCGGCGACGGTTCTGATGTCGGCCAAAGCGCCAAGCGGCGCCATGGCGCCGCCGCCGTTGCGCACTTGCAGTGTTTTCAAGGAATCGGCGTTGATGCGCGCTGAGGCCTCGGCCTGGACATCAATCTGAAACACGCGACCGAACCGGTTGAACCGCCCCACATAGCTATGGCCCCCAGTATGTCCGATTGAGCGGACAAGCGCAGAACGTCTCCAAACGCTCAAGGAGTCGCGGGCAGGCCAAGCCCTGAAGACCAGCGCCTTCGAGGAATTCCCCACCCCTTCCAACCCCTTTCAACCCCTTCCGCGCGCGGAGCGTCCAAACGGGCCCCGTCCCGCAATGATTTCCGCGTTGATGCACATGCCCCGGACAAGCACAACCTTTTATGAGCGGCATGGATGCGTTAGGATGCGGCTCATAAAAGCGACGGCTGGCGCGGAAGACGTTTAGCATCCGCCGACCGCTGATAGCGATCGCACGCAGGGCGACAGGTACGGCAGCCGTCATCTGGAAGTCACATCGAGCGGTTGCGCCCTTGCTGGTTGGCGCGGGCAAACGAGGGATTTCCGTCGCAATGGTATTGGACACCGAAATCGCGCCAGCCGCCGAGACCCCTTCTCGCCCCGACCGGGCGTCGCCATCCGGCGGCGGCGACGTCGCAGCCCTCAGGAACGCAATCCTCGCCAAGCTCACCTATTCGGTTGGAAAAAACAGCGCGGCGGCGCGCCCCCATGACTGGTTCATCGCGACGGCGCTCACTGTGCGGGACCGGGTCGTCGAACGCTGGATCGCGTCAAATGACGAAAGCCGTCGGACCGGCCGCAAGCGGGTCTATTATTTGAGCCTCGAATTCCTGATCGGCCGTCTTTTGTTCGACGCCTTGACCAATATGGAGATGGTCGAGCCGATGCGCGCCGCGCTCGCCGAACTTGGCGTCGATCTCGACGAATTGCGCGAGGTCGAGCCGGATGCGGCGCTCGGCAATGGCGGCCTGGGGCGCCTCGCCGCCTGCTTCATGGAAAGCATGGCGACGCTCTCGATCGCGGCCTATGGCTATGGCATCCGCTACGACCACGGCTTGTTCCGCCAGCGCATCAAGGACGGCGTTCAGCTCGAATATCCTGAGGAATGGCTGTCCTGCGGAAATCCCTGGGAGTTTCAACGCCCGGAGGTCGACTACGAGATCGGTTTCGGCGGCGGGATCGAGGCCGAGTATTTGGCGGACGGGACAGCCAGGCACATCTGGCTCCCCGGCGAGACCGTCGAGGCGATCGCGTATGACACTCCGATCGCGGGCTGGCGCGGCGCCCACATCAACACCCTGCGGCTATGGTCGGCCCGGGCGCCCGATCCGCTGCGGCTCGACAAATTCAACAGCGGCGACCATGTCGGCGCCCTGATGGATCAGGTCCGCGCCGAATCCATCTCCAAGGTGCTCTATCCGAGCGACGCCACGCCGGCCGGTCAGGAGCTCCGCTTGCGGCAGGAATATTTCTTCGCGTCCGCCTCGCTACAAGATCTCGTGCGCCGCCACCTTGACCAGCATGGCGACATCCGTTCGCTCGCCGACAAGGCCGCGATTCAGCTCAACGACACCCATCCCGCGATCGCGGTGGCCGAGCTGATGCGCATCCTCGTCGATCTTCATAACGCGCCCTGGCGCGAGGCCTGGGCAATCACACAGGCCACATTCGGCTACACCAACCACACGCTTCTGCCGGAGGCCCTTGAGACCTGGCCGGTGCCGCTGATGGAGCGGCTGCTGCCGCGCCACATGCAGATCATCTACCTGATCAACGCCATCCATCTCGATCAGGTCAGCAAGCTTCCCGACTCGACCGGCGAAACGCTCGCCGCGATTTCGCTCATCGACGAATCGCACGGGCGCCGGGTCCGCATGGGCCATCTCGCATTTTTAGGTTCGCACAAAGTGAATGGCGTATCCAAGCTCCATTCGGATCTGATGAAGGTCACGGTGTTCCGCCAGCTCGACGCCGTGCTTCCGGGGCGGATAACCAACAAGACCAATGGCGTCACATTCCGTCGTTGGCTGAAGGAGGCCAATCCCGGATTGACCGCCCTCCTGACCGAGGTCGTCGGCGACCGGCTGCTCGACAACGCGATGCTGCTCGAAAAGGTGAGCGCGTTCGCCGACGATTCCTCCTTTCAGGAGCGCTACGGCGCCGCACGGCGGACGAACAAAGTCGCGCTCGCCAAGCTGGTGCGCGAACAGCTCGGGATCAGGATCGATCCCGATGCGCTGTTCGATGTGCAGATCAAGCGCATCCACGAATACAAGCGCCAAGTGCTCAATATTCTGGAGACCATCGCAGTCTATGACGCGATCCGGGCGCAGCCGATGCGCGACTGGATTCCCCGGGTCAAGATTTTCGCCGGAAAGGCGGCGGCGAGCTACGCCACCGCGAAGCTGATTATCCAGCTCGCCAATGACGTCGCCAAAATCATCAACGCGGACCCGACGGTGCGCGGACTTTTGAAGGTCGTCTTCCTGCCCAACTACAATGTGAGCTTGGCGGAGAAGATCATCCCAGCCGCCGATCTTTCGGAGCAGATCTCTACCGCAGGCATGGAGGCGTCGGGCACGGGCAACATGAAATTCGCGTTGAACGGCGCGTTGACGATCGGCACGCTCGATGGCGCCAATGTCGAGATCCGCGAGAAGGTCGGCGCCGCCAATATCTTCATCTTCGGGCTCACGACGGAGGAGGTCGAGGCGCATCGGCGCCAAGGCATCGACGGGCGCGAGGCCATCGCCCGCTCGGCGAAGCTTGCCGAGGTGCTCGAAGCCGTCGCTTCTGGCGTCTTTTCGCCGGGCGAGCCGGACCGTTACCGCGGCCTCGTCGATGCCCTGAGCCATCACGATTATTTCATGGTGACCGCGGACTTCGAGAGCTATTTCGATGCCCAGCGCGCCGTATATCGGCGCTGGCGCGACAAGCCCGCGTGGTGGCGCGCGGCCGCGCTCAATACAGCGAACATGGGCTGGTTCTCCTCCGATCGGACCATCGCCGAATATGCCGAGGAGATCTGGAGCGTTCCAGTTACGCCGCCTGGACGGGGCTGAAATGAACCACGTCCGCGGGACCCAGGATGCCGGGGCGGAATGGCGGGTCGACGCCAAGACCGCGCAAGCCATCGTCGCCGCGCGCTGGCAAGATCCCTTCGCCGTGCTCGGACCGCATGAGACGCCGCAGGGGACCGCGATCCGCGCCCTGGTCCCCGATGCCGAAGCCTTGAGCGCCATCCCCAAGGATGGATCGGCGGAAATTCCGCTGACGCCCCGCGGCGGCGGCCTTTTCGAAGGTTTGGCCGCGGGGCGCGAAGGCCGGTTTCGTTATTCGCTGAGGGCGGCCAATGCCGAAGGGTCCTGGGAGTTCATCGACCCCTATGCGCTAGCGCCGGTGCTCGGCGCAATGGATGATTATCTTCTGGTCGAGGGCACGCATCGTCTCTTGTATGAACGGCTCGGCGCGCATCCGATGCTCTTCGACGGGTTCGATGGCGTGCATTTCGCCGTCTGGGCGCCGCATGCGCAGCGGGTTTCCGTCGTCGGCGATTTTAACGGTTGGGATGGGCGCCGCTGCCAGATGCGCAAGCGCATCGATTCCGGCGTTTGGGAAATTTTTGCGCCGGGCGTGCGCGAAGAGGCCGTTTATAAATATGAAATCATCTCCCGTGACGGCCGCCTCCTGCCGCTGAAGGCCGATCCGCTCGGCTTTGCCGCCGAACTGCGGCCCTCGACCGCCTCGATCGTCGCACGAACCGACCGCTTTGCATGGACGGACGCGGATTTTCGCGCGCGCTGCGCGAAGGGCGATTTCCGACGCAAGCCAATGGCGATCTATGAGGTTCATCTGGGGTCCTGGAAGCGCGGCGAGGCGGGGCGGTTCCTCACCTATGACGAACTTGCCGACGAATTGATCCCCTATGCCGCCGATCTCGGCTTCACCCATCTGGAACTGCTGCCGATCTCCGAACATCCGCTCGACGAATCCTGGGGCTATCAGCCGATCGGGCTTTTCGCGCCGACCCGCCGATTTGGCGATCCCGCCGGCTTCGCGCGCTTCATCGATAGAGCTCATGCCGCCGGGCTCGGCGTGATCCTCGATTGGGTTCCGGCGCATTTCCCGACCGACATCCACGGGCTCGCGGCGTTCGACGGCGAACCGCTCTACGAACATGGGGACCCGCGCCGCGGCTTCCACCCCGACTGGAACACCGCGATTTATGATTTTGGCCGCCGCGAGGTCACGAATTTCTTGACCGCCAACGCCCTGTTCTGGCTCGATCGCTATCATACCGACGGCCTGCGCGTCGATGCGGTGGCCTCCATGCTCTATCTCGACTATTCGCGCCAGCCGGGCGAATGGGCGCCCAACCCGGACGGCGGCAATGACAATCGCGACGCCGTCGCTTTTCTCAGAAGCGTCAACGAACTCGCTTATGCAACCGATCCAGGCGCCGTCACGATCGCGGAGGAATCCACCGCCTGGGACGGAGTCTCAAGACCGACGAGCGCCGGTGGCCTTGGCTTCGGCTTCAAGTGGAACATGGGCTTCATGCACGATACGCTCGACTACATGGCCCTCGATCCGGTGCACCGAAAATGGCATCACGACAAGCTGACTTTCGGCCTGCTCTATGCGTTTTCGGAGAATTTCGTGCTGCCGCTGAGCCATGACGAAGTCGTGCATGGCAAGGGATCGCTGTTGCAGAAAATGTCCGGCGACGATTGGCAAAAGTTCGCCAATCTTCGGGCCTACTACGCCTATATGTGGGCCCATCCTGGCAAGAAGCTTCTCTTCATGGGCCAGGAATTCGCTCAGCGGCGCGAGTGGTGCGCGGATCGGGGGCTCGACTGGAGCCTCCTCGAGGCGCCCATACACAAAGGGGTGCAGGATCTGATCCGGGATTTGAACAAGCTCCACCGGACAATGCCGGCGCTTCACGCGCGCGATTGCGAGGCCGAAGGCTTCCGCTGGATTGTTTCGGAGGATCGCGATCAGTCAGTCGTTGTCTTTGCGCGGTTTGGAGCCGAGCGCGACGCGCCGGTCGTCATGGCGACGAATTTCACGCCGGAGCCGCGCCTGCGCTACAAGATCGGCCTGCCTCGGCCGGGGACGTGGCGCGAGATCCTCAACACCGACGCAAGCCCTTATGGCGGCTCGGGCATGGGCAATTTCGGCGCGGTCATCGCAAGCAGCGAGCCGTCGCATGGCCTGCCCGCCAGCGCCGAACTCACCCTGCCCCCGCTCGCCAGCCTCTATTTCACGCCTTCCGATGCATGAGAAGGCGCGGCGCGCGGCGAGCGATCATTCGCGCCGGTTCGATCGCGTAACCGGACCACCGGGAGGACCCTATGAGATTGAGCGCGCCGATCGGGCGGCAAGCCATGGCCTTCATTCTTGCCGGAGGGCGCGGCAGCCGCCTGATGGAATTGACCGACCGGCGGGCGAAGCCGGCGGTCTATTTCGGCGGCAAGTCGCGGATCATCGATTTCGCTCTCTCCAATGCGCTGAACTCAGGCATCCGCCGCATTGGCGTCGCGACGCAATATAAAGCCCATAGCCTCATCGGCCACCTCAATCGCGGCTGGAACTTCTTCCGCCAGGGCGCCAACGAAAGCTTCGACATCCTGCCCGCGAGCCAGCGCGTTTCGGAGACCCAATGGTACGCTGGCACCGCCGATGCGGTTTATCAGAACATCGACATTATCCGCGACCGCGCTCCGAAATATATGGTCATCCTCGCCGGCGACCATATCTACAAAATGGACTATGAAATGATGCTCCAGCAGCATGTCGATTCCGGCGCCGCAGCGACCATCGGCTGCCTCGCCGCGCCGCGCAAGGAAGCCAGCGGTTTTGGCGTCATGCATGTCGACGCGAGCAATCAGATCATTTCCTTCGTCGAAAAGCCGGAGGACCCGCCAGCAATGCCGGGCGATCCGGAAAAGTCGCTCGTCTCGATGGGCATCTATGTTTTCGAAACCGATTTCTTGTTCGATCAACTCGAACGCGACGCCGCCGACCAGCATTCGAGCCGCGATTTCGGCAAGGACATCATTCCCTACATCGTCAAGCACGGCAAAGCGATCGCACACCACTTCTCCCAATCCTGCGTGCGCTCCTCGAACGAGGCGCTGGCCTATTGGCGCGACGTCGGGACGGTGGACGCCTATTGGGAGGCCAATATCGATCTAACCGACGTCGTTCCCGATCTCGATCTCTTCGATCAGGAATGGCCGATCTGGACCGATGGCTCGGTGACTCCTCCGGCGAAATTCGTCCATGATGTGGACGGCCGACGCGGCATGGCGATTTCGTCGCTCGTATCGGGCGGCTGCATCATCTCCGGCGCAAAGATCAAGCGCTCGCTTCTCTTCACCGGAGTGCGGGCCCATTCCTATTGCGACATAGAGAATGCAGTCCTCCTCCCCTATGTCCAAATCGGCCGTTCGGCGCGGCTCGCCAAGGTGGTGGTCGACCGCGGCGTCAAGATCCCCGAAGGCCTCATCGTCGGCGAGGACCCCGCGTTGGATGCCAAACTGTTCCGGCGGACCGAAAACGGCATCTGCCTGATCACCCAGCCGATGCTCGACAGGATTGGCGCATGAGCGGCGTCGCGGTTCTGGCGATCGCCTCGGAGATCTATCCCCTGATCAAGACCGGCGGCCTCGCCGATGTCGCCGGCGCCCTCCCCGGCGCCCTCAAGGCGCAGGGAATTTCGGTGACGACGCTCGTTCCCGGCTATCCTTCTGTCATGGGCGCCATCGAGGCGGCCGAAGTCGCCCTCGTCCTGCCTGATCTTTTTGGCAGCGACGCCAGGCTGTTGCGCGCGCAAGCGGCCGGTCTCGATCTCTTTGCGCTGGACGCGCCGCATCTCTTCGCCCGTCCCGGCGGCCCCTATGCTGGACCAGATGGGAGCGACTGGCCGGACAATCCTTTCCGTTTCGGCGCGTTGTGCCAAGCCGGCGCCCGGCTCGGATTGGGTCTTGCTCCGGGCTATGCGCCCGATATCGTCCATGCCCATGACTGGCAGGCAGGCCTCGTTGCCGCCTATCTGACCTATGACGGGAGGGAGCGGCCCGGGACTGTCTTTACAGTTCACAATCTCGCCTTCCAGGGCCAATATCCAGCTCATCTCCTCGCCCCCCTCGGGTTGCCGGCGCATGCCTTCGCGATCGAGGGCGTCGAATATTATGGGATGATCGGTTTCCTCAAGGCGGCGCTGCGCCTTTCCGACGCAATAACGACGGTGTCGCCGACCTATGCCGCGGAGATCCAGACCCCGGAGGGCGGGATGGGGCTCGACGGCCTCCTGCGGGAACGCGCGAAGGACGTGACCGGCATCCTCAATGGGATCGACGACAAGGTTTGGAATCCGGCGACGGATCCGCTGATCGCGGCAAATTATACGCTTCAGTCACCGGCAGGGCGGCGCGCCGACAAGGCCGCCTTGCAGCGGCTCTTTGGGCTCGAAATCGATCCGGCCGCGCTGCTGTTTGGCGTCGTGAGCCGATTGTCCTGGCAAAAGGGACAGGACCTCCTCCTCGCCAATCTCGCGGTTCTGGAGCGGCTCGGCGCACAGCTCGCGGTCCTTGGCGCCGGCGAGCCCTCGCTCGAGGAAGGCTTTCGCGCGGCGGCCCGAGCGCGGCCCGGCAAAGTCGGCGCGATCATCGGCTATGATGAGCGGACCGCCCATCTCATTCAAGCAGGCGCCGATGCGTTGCTGATCCCTTCGCGCTTCGAGCCTTGCGGACTGACGCAGCTTTGCGCGCTGCGCTATGGCGCGCTCCCGGTTGTCGCCCGCACCGGCGGCCTCGCCGACACAATCATCGACGCCAATGAAATGGCGCTCGCGTTAGGCGTTGGGACTGGCGTTCAGTTTTCGCCAGTCGTCAGCGAGATGCTCGGCGCGGCGATCGAGCGCGTCGGCCGCCTCTGGGCGCAGCCAAAGGTCTGGGGCCAATTGATCGAAAATGGCATGATGACGGATGTCTCCTGGCGCAGGCCGGCCGCCGCCTATGCCAGACTGTACCGGGACCTCATTGCGCGGCATCGCGCCGCGAATGGCAACAAACGTGAAATCCCCACATTGGAAAGCCCCATGATCCAAACGCTCGCCACAACGCCTTTCGAAGGCCAGCGGCCTGGAACCTCCGGCCTGCGCAAAAAAGTCAAGGTGTTTCAACAGCCTCGCTATCTTGAAAACTTCGTCCAATCGATCTTCGATTGCCTCGAAGGCGCGCACGGTCAGACCTTGGTCGTTGGCGGCGACGGGCGGTTCTTCAATCGCGAGGCGATCCAGATCGTGGTGAAGATCGCCCTCGCCAATGGCTTTGGCCGAATTCTGATCGGGCGCGGCGGCATCCTCTCGACGCCGGCCGCCTCGAATCTCATCCGCAAATATGGCGCCTTCGGCGGCGTCATCCTCAGCGCCAGCCACAATCCCGGCGGCCCGGACGGCGATTTCGGCATCAAGTATAATGCGTCGAATGGCGGTCCGGCGCCCGAAAAACTGACCGAGGCCGTGTTCGCTCGAACCAAGGCCATCAAGGAATATCGAATCCTCGATGCGCCCGACATCGACCTTGACCGCCTGGGCGCCCTCGGCCTCGGACCCGGCCTTATCGAGGTGATCGACCCTGTCGATGACTACGCCCTGCTGATGCAGAGCCTGTTTGATTTCGACAAGATTCGCGGCTTGCTGCAATCCGGCTTCCGCTTGCGTTTCGACGCAATGTCGGCGGTGACCGGACCCTATGCCAAGCGGATCTTCGTGGACCTGCTCGGCGCGAGCGCGGACTCCGTCCTGAATGGGACGCCGCTTCCCGACTTCGGCGGGCATCATCCAGATCCCAATCTCGTCAATGCGAAGCATCTTCTCGACCTCGCCATGTCAAAGGATGGTCCAGATCTCTGCGCGGCATCGGATGGCGACGGCGACCGCAATCTCATCATCGGCGCTGGCCGCTATGTCACGCCGTCTGACAGTCTCGCGATCCTGGCCGGCAACGCGCATCTGGCGCCGGGCTATGCGAGAGGCGTCGCCGGCGTCGCCCGCTCCATGCCAACGAGCGCTGCGGCGGACAAGGTCGCCGAGCGGCTGGGCGTCAATCTTTACGAAACGCCGACGGGGTGGAAGTTTTTCGGCAATCTGCTCGACGCTGGGCTGGCGACAATCTGCGGCGAGGAGAGCGCCGGCACCGGGTCCGACCATGTCCGCGAAAAGGACGGGCTCTGGGCGATCCTGCTCTGGCTCAATATTCTCGCAGTCCGGGGGCAGAGCGTCGCCGCCATCGTCGCCGATCATTGGGCCGAATATGGGCGCAACTATTACTGCCGGCGCGATTATGAGGAGGTCGAGGCGGAGGGCGCCAATGCGCTGGTCCAGGCGCTGCGCGATGCCCTGCCCGAATTGCCGGGCAAATCCTTTGGCGGGCTCAAAATCGCCAAGGCCGACGACTTCGCCTATCACGATCCGGTCGATGGGTCGGATACGACCCAACAGGGCATCCGCCTGCTCTTTTCCGAGGGCGGCCGCATCGTCTATCGGCTCTCCGGCACCGGCACGTCCGGCGCGACGCTTCGGGTCTATATCGAGCGCTATGAGCCAGATCCCGCCAAGCAAAATCTCGATACGGAAACTGCGCTCGCCGATCTGATCGCCCTCTCGCAGGAGATCGCCGGCATCGCGCATTACACCGGGCGTCTCGCGCCGTCGGTCGTCACCTGAGGATTGGGGCCGCAAAGATGGGCCTGAAGGTCAGCGCAGGCCGGCCGGAGCCGCTCGGCGTTTCGATCGATGGCAATGGGATCAACGCGGCGCTTGCCTCAACCAGCGCCGAAGCGGTTTTTCTATCGCTCTTCGACGATGCCGACAGGGAGAGCGCGCGGATCAAGCTTCCCGCCCGGACCGGAGATGTTTTCCATGGCCATATACACGGCGTCGGCGTCGGCGCCGGCGCGCGCTATGGCTTTCGCGCCCAAGGGGCCTTCGATCCGACGCGCGGCCACCGCTTCAACCCTGCGAAATTGCTTGTCGATCCCTTCGCGACAAGGCTTGATCGCCCGTTCAGTCTCCATCCCGCCTTGTTCGATGCGCGGATACAGGGCGCGGCGTCCGATGAGATCGACAGCGCCCCCTTCGCTCCAAAAGCAATTGTCGAGGCGCCCGCGCCGCTCATGCCGCCGCGCCGTCCTGACGTCGCGTGGCGCGACCTCGTCATCTACGAGATGCATGTGCGCGGCTTTACCCGCCTGCGCGAGGATATCCCGGAGGCGATCCGCGGAACCTTTCAGGCGTTGGGCCATCCCGCCTCGCTCGGCCATCTGACGAGGCTCGGGATCACCGCGGTCGAGCTTCTGCCGGCTGCGGCCTTTGTCGACGAACGCCATCTGCCGCCGCTCGGGCTGAGCAATTACTGGGGCTACAACCCGGTCGCGCTGCTCGCGCCCGATCCGCGCCTCGCTCCCGGGGGCTTCGCCGAAGTGCGCGGCGCAGTCGACGCGCTGCACGGCGCCGGGATCGCCGTGATCCTCGATGTCGTGCTGAACCATACCGGAGAGAGCGATGAATTCGGCCCGACCCTATCGCTTCGCGGTCTCGACAATGCCGGCTTCTATCGGCTCCGGCCTGGCGACCCTACGCGCTATGTCAATGATTCCGGCTGCGGCAATGTGCTGGCGCTTGAGCGCCCATTGGGCCTCCGGCTCGCGCTCGACGCCTTGCGCATATGGGCGACGCGCGCCGGAATCGATGGCTTCCGCTACGATCTCGCGGCGACGCTCGCTCGGCGCGAGAACGGGTTCGACCAAGAGCACCCCCTGCTGGCCGCGATCGCGCAAGACCCCTGCTTGCGCGAGCTGATTCATATCGCCGAACCTTGGGACCTCGGCCCCGGCGGATACAGGCTCGGCGCCTTTCCGACTGCCTGGGGCGAATGGAACGACCAATCCCGCGATATTTTCCGTCGCTATTGGCGGGGCGACGAGCGGTTGACCGGCGCGCTGGCGACCCGGCTCGCCGGCTCCGCCGATATTTTCGCTGAACGCCGCCGGCCGCTCTCGCGCTCGATCAATTTCGTCACCGCGCATGACGGCTTCACGCTGAAAGATCTTGTCTCCTATACGGCCAAGCGCAACGAAGCGAATGGGGAGGGCAATCGCGACGGAGCCGACGAAAATCTGTCCTGGAATTGCGGCGCCGAAGGCGAAAGCCGCGACCCCGCCGTCGCAGCGCGGCGCGCGGGCGATATCCGCGCCCTGCTGGCGACCCTGATCGCGGCGCGCGGGACGCCGATGCTGACCATGGGCGACGAACTTGGCCGCTCCCAGGGCGGCAATAACAACGTCTATGCGCAGGACAACGCGCTGGCCTGGATCGACTGGGCGAGCGCCGATGCAGACCTGACCGATTTCACCGCAAGGCTGATCCATTTGCGCCGTTCGACTGGAGCGCTCAATGGGGAGGCGGCCTTGACCGGGGCGCCCATCGACGCCAGCGGCTTTGCCGATGTCGAATGGCTGACCGCGGAAGGCGCCCCCTACGCGGTCGCCGACTGGGAGGAGCCAGGCGCGAAGCCGCTTATCGCAGTGTTCTATGATCCCGGCGAGGGCTTGCGCGCGCCGAGCCGCGCCGCCGTGCTGCTGAATCGGGACGGCGCGGCGATCGAGGTCCGCTGTCCCCCTCTGCGCGACGGCCATGGCTGGAGCATCGAAATCGACTCCGCTCACCCGGCTCGGGCGGCAGAGATCACCGTCGAGGATCGTATCGCGCTTGCCGGCCGATCGGTCGCCATCCTGGTTGAGCGTCCGGTCCCTAGAGAGGCGCGACGCCAAACCGGGGCCGCCGACGATGTGCTCGACGCACTCGCCGAGGCGGCGGGAATTGCGCTGGAATGGTTCGATGTCGATGGCGGGCGCCATTTGGTCGGGACCGAGACGAAACGGGCGCTGCTCGCGAGCCTCGACCTTGCGGCGTCGACGACGGGCGAGGCGCGCGCCCGCCTCGCTGAGCTTGCCGAGGAGCGCGCGCTTCGACCTCTGCCGGTCGCATCCACGATCCGCCTTGGTGGCGACTCTGCCCTGCGCCTCGGCGGTCCGCTCGCCAATCTTGAACGAAAATTTGCGCTATCCATTGCCCTGGAGGATGGCTCGACCCGCCAAATCGAGATCGCTTCCGATGCTGGAAGGCGTTGCGCCATCGCGGCGGCGGATGGACGCCAAGCGCTGGTTCGGCATGTCCCGCTGCCGGACCTGCCGCTTGGCCGCCACACAATTGTGAGCGACGCTGCGCCAGACCGCCCGGCGCATCTCGCCATTGTTCCGGCTGCGGCCTTCCTGCCGCCGCTACTGCGCGATGGCCCTCCGGTCTTTGGCGTCAGCGCGCAGCTTTATGGACTGCGACGCGGCCCTGGCGATCAAGGAATCGGCGATTTTACGACGTTACGCCTGTACGCCGAAGAAGCGGCGCGCGAAGGGGCGAGCTTGGTTGGCCTCAATCCGCTCCATGCCCTGTTCCCCAGCGACCCGGAGCGCGCCAGTCCCTACCACCCATCGGACCGGCGCTTTCTCGATCCTTTGGCGATCGACGCCTTCGACCTGCCCGAGCCGCTCCTGTCACTGGGGGTCCGGACTGAGATTGAGCGGGCGGGGCCAGAAGCCGCGCGCCTTGCCGCCAAACGTCTGGTGGACTATCGCGCTGTCGCCGCGCTCAAAAACCCGCTGTTCGACGCCGCCCATGCGGCTTTTGCGGAACTCTCCCTCGCCCGGCCCGATCATCCGCTCGTCGCAGATCATGCCGCTTTCGTCCGCGCGGGCGGGCAAATGCTTTGGCGATTCGCCATCTTCTCCGCAATCGAGGCGCATTTCGGCGCGACGCTCGGGCAATTCCCCAAGGCTCTGAAGGCGCCCGACGGCGTCGGGATCGCCGCTTTCGCGCGGACTCATGAAGAGCCCATCGCGCGCGCGATTTTCCTGCAATGGCTAGCTGACCGGCAATTGGCCAGCGCCGCTTGCGCCGCGCGCGCGGCGGGCCTGCGGCTTGGATTCTATCGCGACCTTGCTGTCGGCTGTGCGCCTGATGGGGCGGAGGCCTTTGCCGAAGCGGACAAATTGATGCGAGGCGTCTCGATTGGCGCGCCGCCCGACCCGTTGGGGCCGAACGGGCAGGTCTGGGGCCTGCCGCCCTATGATCCGAGGGCGCTTGCGCGTGACGGCTTTGCCGGATTTGCGCAACTGATCGCCTCCAACATGGCCCATGCCGGGGTTCTGCGGATCGACCATGTCCTTGGCCTCAAAAGGCTATTTCTCGTCCCCGATGGGATGCAGGGGGCGGAGGGCGCCTATCTCGCTTGCCCCTTCGAGGATCTTTTGGGCCAGGTGATGCTCGAAAGCGTCCGCGCTGGAGCCGCCGTCGTCGGCGAGGATCTGGGCACGGTTCCAGACGGCATCCGCGCGCGGCTCGCACACGCCCGCATCCTCTCCTATAAAGTCATGCGCTTCGAGCGGGAGGAAAGCGGATTCTTGGCGCCCGAACGCTATCCGCGTCTTGCCGCCGCCTGCCTCGCCACCCATGATCTGCCGCCGCTGGCCGGCTGGTGGTTGGGCGCCGACATCGCTGAGGCTGATGGGCTTGGTCTTCTCGCCGATGCCGCTTGCGCCGCCGCGACCCGCCGCGCGGAAAAGTCCGAACTGGTCGGAGCGATTGGCGGGACGGCCGATCTCGAAGCCGCGCTGGAAGCGCCTTTGAGCGCGGACCTCGCCGCCGCCGCGCATGGCTATGTGGCCCGCTCCAATGCGGTCCTCGTCCTGGTCCAGGCCGATGATCTCGCCCTGGAGACGGTTCCGGTCAACTTGCCCGGCACCGACCGAGAACGCCCGAATTGGCGGCGCAAGATTAGCGAGCCTGTGGAGAGCCTGTTTTCGCTCCCCTCGGCGCGGACGATCCTCGAGGAGGTCAGCCGCCGCCGGCCTGGCCCGGCCGATGAGTCCTCAGAGCCCGGCGGGGCGGCGCAGATCGAGCGTTAACGGGAAATCGGCTGAGCGTTCCTCCGAGGGCGCGTCGAAAGGTCCGGGCGTATGCCCAAAACCCTGGAAACGCGCAAGCCGGCGCGCTTCGGCCTCATAACTATTTACCGGAAAGGTATCGTAGTTGCGTCCGCCGGGATGAGCGACATGATAGACGCAGCCGCCAAGGGCGCGGCCGCTCCAGGTGTCGACGAGATCGAAGGTAAGGGGAGCATGCGCCGGAATTGTCGGATGCAGGCCATTGGCTGGCTGCCAGGCCTTGAACCGCACGCCGGCCACCGCCTCGCTCGAGGCTCCCGTGGCCGTCAGCGGCATCCGGCGGCCATTGCAGGCGATGACATGGCGCCCTTCGACAAAGCCATTCGCCTTCACCTGCAAGCGCTCGACTGAGGAATCGACATAGCGCACGGTGCCGCCGATCGCGCCCTGCTCTCCCAGCACGTTCCAGGGTTCGAGCGCCTGCCTCACCTCCAGCCGCACGCCGCCATATTCGACGACGCCATAGAGCGGAAACCGGAATTCGCGCTGGGCCTCGAACCAGACCGGATCGAAAGCATAGCCGCTCCGTCCGAGATCGGCGAGAACGCCGAGAAAATCTTCCCAGATGAAATGCGGCAGCATGAAGCGATCGTGCAGCGTCGTGCCCCAGCGGACCAGATTGCCCTGCTGCGGCTCGCGCCAGAACCAGGCGACCAGCGCGCGCAGCAGCAATTGTTGAGCAAGGCTCATCCGCGCGTCAGGCGGCATTTCGAACGATCGAAATTCGAGTAGCCCGAGCCGCCCGGTCGGACCGTCAGGCGAATAGAGCTTGTCGATGCAGATTTCTGAGCGGTGCGTATTGCCGGTGACGTCGACGAGAAGATTGCGGAACAGCCGGTCGACCAGCCACAAAGGCGCCGGCTGGCCCGGAGCGGGAACGCTGGCCAGTGCGATTTCGAGTTCGTAGAGCTGGTCGTGCCTTGCCTCGTCGACGCGAGGCGCCTGACTGGTCGGGCCGATGAAAAGACCGGAGAAGAGATAAGACAGCGAAGGATGGCGCTGCCAATAAAGCACCAGGCTCTTCAGGAGATCCGGCCGACGAAGGAACGGCGAATCGGCAGGGGTCGCGCCGCCGAGGACCACGTGATTGCCCCCGCCCGTCCCGGTGTGGCGGCCATCGGTCATGAATTTGTCGGCGCCGAGCCGGACTTGGCGCGCGTCCTCGTAAAGGCCCTTGGTCGTCTCGACCGCCGCGCGCCAACTCGCCGCCGGATGCACATTGACCTCGATGACGCCAGGGTCGGGCGTCACCTTGATGACGTCGACGCGCGGATCCTGGGGCGGCGGATAGCCCTCGATATGGACCGGCGTCCCGGTCGCCTCGGCGCTGGCTTCGACGCAGGCGAGAAGGTCGAGGTAATCCTCCAATTTCTCGACCGGCGGCATGAAGACGCAAAGAACGCCATCGCGCGGCTCGACCGAAAGCGCGGTGCGCACGGCGCCTTCGATCGCCTCCTGCTCAATGCGCTCTTGCCGGGCGTGCGCAGGCGCTTCGGTGCGCTCGAAATGCTGCGCGATCTCATGCGGGTCCGGCAAGGGCGCGCGGGGCTCGAGCGGATCTTGCGGGATAATGAATGGATAGGATGATGGCGGGACCCAAGGCAGCGACGACAGCGGCAGCCGGTAGCCGACCGGCGAATCTCCAGGCACGAGGAACAGCTTGCCGCGCCGCAAATTCCATTTCTCGCTCTTCCAACGCGCTCGCAGTCCGGGATCGGCTTGCGCGTTCCAGCGCTGCACCGGCAGGACATAGCCGGACGGGTGGGTCAAGCCGCGGGAAAAGGTGCGGATCATGCGGCTGCGCTCTTCCGCGTCCTCGAGCTTGGGATCGAGCGGATCGGTATTGTCCGGCAGATTGCCTTCCTTGAGAAGCCAGGTCGCGGGATCTTCGTAGGCTGGCAGGATGCAGTCGGCCTCGATTCCAAGCCGATCGGCGACGCCGGCGACCAGCCGCTCGGCTTGCGCCACATTGCCTGGCGCGGCCGCCTCCGCGATCCGCTGTTCCAAAACCTTTGCTTCAGGGCCCTTTGTCGTGATCTCCCTGGTTTCGGCGACCTGCGCGATCAGCGCGGGATTCTTCCAAATCGGCTGGCCATCCCTGCGCCAATAGACCGAAAACCCCCAGCGCGGCAGGCTCTCGCCCGGATACCATTTGCCTTGGCCATAATGAAGCATGCCGCCGGGCGCGAAACGTGTCCGCAACCGGCGGATCAGCTTGTCGGCGAGCGCCCGTTTGGTCGGGCCGACGGCGGCGGTGTTCCACTCCTCCGACTCGAAATCGTCGATCGAGACGAAGGTCGGTTCGCCGCCCATGGTCAGGCGGACGTCCTGCGCCAAGAGGTCGGCGTCGACCCGTTCGCCGAGAGCGTCGAGCCTGTCCCATGCCGAGTCGGAAAAAGGCAGGGTGATCCGCGGCGCCTCGGCGACCCGGGTCACCTGCATGTCGAAATGGAAATCGACATTGGCCGGCTCGACGACGCCCGAGATCGGCGCGGCGGAATTATAGTGCGGGGTGGCCGCGACCGGCAGATGGCCCTCACCACAGAACAGGCCCGAGGTCGCATCCATCCCAATCCAGCCGGCGCCGGGGAGATAGACCTCGGCCCAGGCGTGGAGATCGGTGAAATCATGCTGCGTCCCTTTGGGCCCCTCGACGGGCTCGATATCGGCGCGCAATTGGATGAGATAGCCGGAGACGAAGCGCGCCGCGAGCCCGAGATGGCGCAGCATCTGGACCAGCGCCCAGGCGGAATCGCGGCAGGATCCGGAGCCAAGATCGAGGGTCTCTTCAGGCGTTTGGACGCCTGGCTCCATCCGGATCACGTAGCGGATCGATTGCTGCAGCCTGGCGTTCAGGTCGACCAGAAATGTGACGATATGGATCGGCCCCTGCGGCAAGGCGGCGATATAGGCGGCAAGGCGGGCCCCGAGCGGTTCAGCGGCGAGATAAGGCGCAAGCTCCGCCCCCAGCGAAGCCTCATAAGCGAAAGGAAATTGTTCGGCATAGGGCTCGATGAAAAAGTCGAAGGGATTGAAGACGGCGAGTTCGGCGGTCAGATCGACCTCGATCTTCAATTCCGTCACTTTTTCAGGAAAGACGAAGCGCGCCTGCCAATTGCCATGCGGGTCCTGCTGCCAATTCACGAAATGATTGCCGGGCGTCAGCTTGAGCGAATAGCCGAGGACCTTGGTCCGGCAGTGCGGGGCGGGACGCAGGCGGATGGTCTGCGGCCCCAGCGCGACGGGCCGATCATATTTATAGTGGGTGACGTGATGAATGGCGGCCGAGATGCTCACGGATGCAGATGCTCTCTGATGAAAGTCCGAAATGCCATAGCGGTTCCGGCCGGCCCGGCCCCGCGCCTCAAGACTTTGAGCCGCCTAAAGATGGGAGCTATATCAATCAACTTCGCCGATAGAAAGGCCGCGCGGAATGTCCCGCCATCGTCCTTGCGGCCTGAGGCCGCCAAGACCAAGTCCTCATTTTGAGGAGGACAGCCTAGTTTCGATTCAAGCAAGAATGACGCCGCACTGGAAAAAGACGCCCCCTGGCGCAGCGAGCCTCCTCCCGAAATGCTGGCATTCCCCCCGAATTTGACTAAGATCAAATCGAAATGCCATTCAGCAAGGAAAGCGCACGGGCCGGAGGCCATATGGCGGGTCACCCGCATGACAGCGAGCACATGCGCTTCGCGCTCGAGGCCGCTGGAATCGGCTCTTTCGACTGGGACTTCGAGCGCGACGCCATCACCTGTTCTGACATTTGCGCCAGCTTGCTTGGAGCGCGCCCAGGCGCGGCCTTGAACCATGCCGGATTTACCGCCCTCCTGCACCCTGACGATCGCGACCGGGTGGACTTGGCCATCGCCGAAGCCAAAGAGCACGGCGACTTCGACATCGAGTACCGCGTTATTTCCCCGGACGGCGGAATGCGATGGCTGCATGCGAAGGGCCGCGTTTTCAGCAAGCGCGGCCCCAATTCGACGCGGATGAACGGCGTCATTCTACCGATCGACGAGCGGAAGCGGACCGAACAAGAGCAGCGCGCCAATGAGGAGCGCCTCCGCTCAATTCTCGACAGCGTGCCCGACGGAATGATCATCATCCACGCGAATGGAGTCATACAGTCCTTCAGCGCCGCCGCGGAGCGCATTTTCGGCTATTCCGCGGAAGAAGCGATCGGCCAAAACGTCGGCATTTTAATGCCGGAGCCCGATCGCAGCCGCCACGACGGCTATATTGCGCGCTACAATCAAACCGGCGAAAAGCGCATCATTGGCGTTGGCCGCGTCGTTACCGGCCGGCGCAAGGACGGCTCGACATTCCCGATGCATTTATCGGTCGGCGAGATGCATTTGGCGGAAAGCCGCCGTTTCACCGGCTTCATACGCGACCTGACCGATTGGCAAAAAACCCAGGCGAAGCTCCAGGAGCTTCAATCCGAACTGCTCCACGTCTCCCGCCTGAGCGCGCTCGGAGAAATGGCCTCGAGCCTCGCGCATGAGCTGAACCAGCCGCTCGCCGCCATCAACAATTACCTCAAAGGCTGCCAGCGCCTGCTTCAGGACAATGAGCACCCGCATGTGACGACGATCCAGGACGCTCTCGAAAAGGCCGCCGGTCAAGCTCTGCGCGCCGGTGAAATCATCCGCCGGCAGCGCGATTTCGTCACCCGACGAGAAACCGACAAGACCATCCAGGCCGTCCGGCGGCTCGTCGAAGATGCGAGCGCCCTTGCCCTCGTCGGCGCTGGGGAGCGGGGCGTCACGGTTCGCTTTCAGATCGATCCCGCGATCGATAGCGTCCTCGCCGACGGCGTGCAAATCCAGCAAGTCCTCGTCAATCTTTTCCGAAATGCGCTCGAAGCCATGCAGGGATCGAAACGCCGCGAGCTCATCGTGACCGTCGGGCCTGGCGAAGTCGACATGGTTGAAATCATGGTTTCGGACACCGGCGACGGCATATCGGCGGAAATTTTGCCCCGGCTGTTCGAACCTTTCGTAACCTCCAAGGCGACGGGAATGGGCGTCGGGCTTTCGATCAGCAAGACGATCATCGAGAGTCATGGCGGGCGCCTTTGGGTCGAGCCGAACCCCGGCGGCGGCGCCATATTTCACTTCACGATTCCAGCGGCGAAGGAAGCGAAAAGCGATGGCCTGTAACAGCACAGTACACGTCATCGACGACGATCCCGCCCTGCGCGACTCGCTTGATTTCCTGCTTGCCTCGGCCGGCTTCTCGGTGAAACTTTTTGAGTCGGGGGAGGCGTTCCTCGAAACTTTGCCGTCTCTCTCCGGCGGGTGCGTCGTCACCGACGTCCGGATGCAGGGCGTGGACGGCATCGAACTGGTGCGGCGTCTTCGCCAAACCCATCAGGCGATGCCTGTGATCGTCATCACCGGGCATGGCGACGTGCCTCTGGCGGTCAAGGCGATGAAGCTGGGCGCGACCGATTTTATGGAAAAGCCTTTTGACGGCGAGGCTCTGGTCGCGGCCGTGCGCTCGGCTGTTGCCTTGGATGCGCCATCGCGCCCGGCAAATTGCGCAAGCGATGAACTGACCGCGCGGCTAGCGTCCTTGAGCCAGCGCGAATCGCAGGTTCTCCATGGGCTGATGAACGGTCATACCAATAAGGAAATCGCGCGCCAATTCGATCTTAGCCCGCGCACCGTCGAGGTTTACCGCGCCAAGCTAATGACAAAGATGGAGGCTGGCAGCATTTCCGAATTGGTGCGGCTCGCGATCAAGGCCGGCATATCCGGCGTCTAAGCCAGAGACCGGCGCGCTGGCTGGCAGCCTATCGCGTTTACGTCGTCCTGCCCTCCTCCCATTTCAGAAGGCGCTGTTCAATCTCATAGACCGGCAAATGGGTGAGATCGCGCTCAATCTCCGCCCGGATCGCTGCTTTCACCGAAGCTGAATATCCCTTCCGGATCAATCCAAGGACATGCGCCGGCGCAACGATGATAAAGCCTTTGACGCCGCCGGCGGCGATCGCCTCCTCCAGCCGCGCGGCCACTCCGGCGATAAAAGCCCGTTCCTCGTCTTCGTGCCGGTCGGTCTGCTCGACCGAACTGCGCGAGCTTGTCGCGGACTCATGCACCCTTCCCGGCTTGTCCGAATTCAAGAGCCGGTTTGGCGCATCCGCATGCTCGCGGACTTCGCGCGTCTTGAGGTTGAGAATTTCGTCATCGCCCTCATTCTCCAGCAGAAGCGCCTTACGCCCGTCCACGACGATGACCCAGTCGCCCGTTCGAATTCTCAAATGCGGCATTATATGCTCCTATAGATCGGGACCGGTTCCTCGCATGGCGGCTTGGCGTCGAGCCATGTTCCGGCTACGGATTGGCCCCGTGGGGACGCGTTTGATTCCAAATTTCCGGTTTGGCCTTGATTGAAGTCAACTTCAAACTCACCGGCTCGCGGCATGTTGTTGACATGCGGGCGGCGGCAGATTCTGATCGCGTCGAGACAGACGTAGCCCCATCGTCATTGGCGCCGCGCCGGCCATCAACGGCGTCCAATTCATCGGTTGAGCGCGGTTCGCGCGCCAATCCTTCAACGCGGGTTCCTTAATGCTCAAGCCAAATCGAAATGCCTTAGCCGCCACCCTTATTTTCCTTTCCGTCGCGTCCGTCCAGGCGGCGGACGGGAACCCGGGCCTCGGTCAAAAGCTGGCGCAGGAATGGTGCGCGAAATGCCACGCCATCGGCCCTTATGGCCCAAGTTCGCTGCAGATCGCGCCTCCCTTTCGTGAATTGCACCTGCGCTACGGCGTGGAGGATCTCGCGGAATCTTTCGCCGAAGGCATCACCGTCGGACATCCCACGATGCCTGTGTTCCGCTTCGATCCCGACCAGATCCAAAACCTCATCGCCTATCTGAAGACGCTGGAGCCTCGACAGCCTGATCAACCCTAGCCCCCACGCGCCTTTCGCGAAGACCAATTCTCAGGAATGCGAAACGCGGCGGCGTTTCGCACTTCGATGTCGATCAACCAAGCGTGAGCCGGTCCTCGACAGATTTG
Organism: Methylocapsa aurea; assembly: GCF_000746085.1. Lineage (GTDB taxonomy): Bacteria > Pseudomonadota > Alphaproteobacteria > Rhizobiales > Beijerinckiaceae > Methylocapsa > Methylocapsa aurea. The sequence continues at coordinate 367,567 of NZ_JQKO01000001.1, forward strand.
ACGCCGGGCGCCGACCACGCCGCGCGCTCGGCCACGCCGCGTTCGTACCAGGCCTTGACCTTGCCTTCGAGGATCACCTTGTTGTCATCGACGCTGACACGAATGGAATCAGCCTCGAGCTCGGCATTGCGCTTCAACGCATCGATGATCTTTTTTCTGACATCGGGGGCGTCGACATGCGGCTTAATCTCGATAAGATTGGTGACGCCGAGGACGCCGCTCAGCTTGTGAATGGCAGCTTCGGCGGCGATCTTTTGAAACTGCCATTCGACCGCCCCGGTCAAAGTGACCCAGCCGCGCTGGACTTTGACATGAATGACGCCTTCGGGAACCTGCGTGCTCCAGCTCAGGATGTTCACCGCCCGCTGAGCGATCTCGTCGTCCGATCGCTTGGGTTCATCTCCATAGCGAACCTCGATCTCCTCGGCGATCGCCTTCACGCCCTTGACCCGTTGGACAACGCGTTCGGCCTCGATCTTCTCAACATAGCTGCCGACATGTCCGGTCAGCGTGACCACACCTTTTTCTACGGCGACGCCGATGTGGGCGGCGTGAATGCTCGGTTCGAAATCGAGTTCGTCAATAATGAATTGACGAAGAACCTTATCGTCCATTTCGAGTCTCCTCTGTGATCGATCTGCAGCGTAGCTCTTCAATCGTCAGCCGCTCGATAATGACCGAAAATGGCTAAGGTCGATTGATTTGAGTCAAGAGGCATAGAGGCCTCTCATCCGGCCTGAACCACGCTGCCGCGAAAACGCATCAAGGCCAGCGCAAGAAAGCAGCAGCCGATAAGGCCGACCGCTAGAAACTCCGGCCAGACTACGGCAAAGCCAGCGCCGCGATAGAGGATGGCTTGCGCGAAGGACACGAAATGCGTCGACGGAGAGGCGAACATAACCGTTCGCAGCGCCGGCGGCATGCTCTCCAGCGGCGTATTGGAGCCCGACAACAGATTCATCGGCATGGCGACAAGTAGGTAGAGCAAACCCAATTGCGGCATGGATCGCGCAATCGTCGCCAGAAACACTCCAATCGCCGTTGCGAAAAACAGATAGAGAGCCACGCCGCACATGAACAGCAGCACGGATCCGGCGATCGGGATTCCAAGCAGTTGGCGCACGACGACCGCGAGCGAAAAGCCAACCGCGGCCGTAATCACAAGGCCGTTTGCCCAGATCTTGGACATTGCTATTTCGAACGGCGTCAGCGGCATGACGAGCAAATGATCCATCGTGCCATGTTCACGTTCGCGGACGACAGCCGCTCCCGCGAGGATGATGGCGAGCATGGTGACGCTATTGATGATGCCCATCACGCTCGTGAACCAGGCGGTCGTCGCGTTTGGATTGAACGCGATGCGCACCGCCAGGTCGATTGGCGAACCAAGGGCGCCTTGCCGCTGTGGCGCGAAGGCTGCGTCCGTCCCAGTGAGATAATTGCCGATCTCGCTCGTGAAGATCTGCTGAAGATAGCTGGAGCCCAATCCCGCTTGCACCATGGCGGTGGCGTCGACATTGACCTGGAGGGCGGGAGATCGTCCGGCAACCACATCGCGCGCGAAATGGGGCGGAATCACAATCACGAATGTATAAGCCGCAATGTCCATCGCATGGTCGATGTCTCGCTCCGCGATCGCGACCGGCGGCTTGAAAAATGGCGGCAAGAGCGCGCCGATGAGCCGACGCGACAGCGGCGAATGGTCCTCGTCGACGAAGGCGATTGAAGCATTGTGGAGTTCTTGCGAACTGCTGCTCGCCTGCACGTAAACGGCGAAGGAAAACGAATAAATCACAAGGCCGAGCAGCACGTAGTCGTGAAAGAAAGTTCTCAACTCCTTCGCGCCGAGCCAAAAGATATTTTGCAGCTTGCGCATATCGCATCGCCCTCACGTTTCCTGAGGACGAAGAAGGGCGACGCTGAGAGCCGTCAGGATCGGGATAAAGATAAGCAGAGCAAGAAGATTGAAGCTGAGGTCCCAAAACCCTAGCGATTTGGTGAATGTTCCGACGGTGATGCGAAGGTAGTAAACCATCGGAAAGCCGCGTCCCATGAGCGCGGGCGCGCCCGTCAATGAGGAGACCGGAGTAAGCATGCCCGAAAATTGAGTCGCCGGCAAAATGGTAAGAATCGCGGTGCCGAACAGGGCCGCGATTTGCGTCCGGCAGAAGGTGGAGATCACCATGCCAATGCCGGTGGTGGCGAAAACATAAAGGAATGTCCCCAAAAGCAACGTCGCAAAACCTCCTTTCAATGGCACATTGAAAAGAAACAAGGCTATCAAGCAAAGTAGGATGAAATTCGCCATTCCGGTGATGACGTAAGGGATCTGCTTCCCGAGCAGAAATTCGAGGCGCGTGACGGGCGTCACATAGAGATTTGTGATCGAGCCGAGCTCCTTCTCGCGCACCACGGCGAGCGCCATCAGGATCGCGGGAATGAGCACGAGCAGGAGCGCGATTGTGCCCGGCACGATGGCGTAGACGCTGTCGAAATCCTGATTGTAGCGAAACCTTATTTCGATGACCGCGGGCTCAACCGTCGCCGCACTTTGACCGTTTCGCCTCGCAAAATCCAACAGGGCTTGTTGATGCGCGCCTTGCAGGTAGCCTCGGATCGTTTCGGCGCGAAACGGCATGGCGCCGTCAACCCAGGCCCCAACGGTTGCCGGCAAGCCCTTTTTGATATCGCGGCCAAAATTCGGCGGGATCTCGATTCCGGCCTTGATGTCTCCGGAGAGAAGGCGCTTCTCGAGATCGGCTTGATCCTTGAGCGCCGGCCTTTCGAGAAAATAACGCGATCCTCGCAACTGTTCGAGATAGAGGCGGCTTTCCGTCGTAACGTCGCGGTCAAGAACCGCGAAGGTCAGATTATTGACGTCGGTCGAGATTCCCATGCCGAAGATGCTCATCAGAAATACAGTTCCAAAGAGCGCAAATCCCAGCCGGATCGGGTCGCGGATCAGTTCGAGGCTTTCGCGAATCGCATAGGCGATGAGACGGCGCGGGCTGAACCAGGGCCGCGCCCTTGGCTCGACCATCATGTCCGCGCCGGCGGCCTCGATATCTTGCGCGAATGAGGGCGCGCCAGCTTCGTGCGCCTTGGCGGCTTCTTCGAGATAGGCGATGAAAGCCTCCTCCAGGTTCGGCGCGCCCCGCGCCGCAACAAGCGCCGCCGGCGTTCCGGTCGCAAGGACGCGGCCGGCGTCCATCAGCGAAATGCGGTCGCAGCGCGCCGCCTCATTCATGAAATGCGTCGAGATGAAAATGGTCACGCCCTGATTTCGGGACAGGTCGAAAAGCAGCGCCCAAAACTGATCGCGCGCGATCGGATCGACGCCCGATGTCGGCTCGTCGAGGATCAACAACTCCGGCTCATGCACGATCGCGACCGCCAGCGAAAGGCGTTGACGAATGCCAAGGGGAAGATCGGAGGCCTGCTGATCGATATAGGAGGACAGTTCGAACTGCGCCACGAGTTCGGCGATTCGGGCGCTGGCGCGCGGCAGATGGAACAAACGCGCATGCAGCGCCAGATTTTGCCGGACCGTCAGCTCGGCATAAAGGGAGAAGGATTGCGACATATAGCCAACCCGCGCGCGGGCGGTTATGTCGGACGCATCGGCGGGCTTGCCGAACAATAGCGCCTCCCCCGATGTGGCGGGCAACAGTCCCGTCAGCATTTTCATCGTGGTTGTCTTGCCGCAGCCGTTCGACCCGAGAAAGCCAAAGATCTCGCCGCGCTGGATGGAAAACTCCACATGGTCGACGGCCACGAAATCGCCAAAGCATCGGGTGAGGCCATGCGCCACGATCACAGGCCGCTCGTCCGCGCGCGGGCGCCAAGGCGTCATGACGAGCTTGCGTCCGCGCCGGCGCGCTTCCGGCAGCAAAGCGATGAAACATTGCTCGAGCGTTTGCGCGCCGGTTGCCGCTTTCAGCGCCGCCGGCGCCCCGGTCGCAAGCACGCGCCCGGCATCCATCGCGACGAGCCAGTCGAAGCGCTCGGCCTCCTCCATATAAGCGGTCGCGACGAGAACGCTCATGCCTTTGCGCCGTTCGCGCATCCGATCGATCAGGTCCCAAAATTGCCGGCGCGACAGCGGATCCACGCCTGTCGTGGGCTCATCCAAAATCAACAGATCGGGGTCATGAATCAGCGCGCAACAGAGCCCGAGTTTCTGCTTCATGCCGCCCGAAAGCTTGTGGGCCAGCCGGTCGCGAAAAGGCTCCAGGCCAGTGGCGCGCAAGAGTTCGGAAATCCGCCGCGCGCGATCAATGGCCCGCTGGCCGAAGAGACGGCCAAAGAAGTCGATGTTCTCGCCGACGCTGAGGTCGGGGTAGAGGTTCCTTCCCAGGCCTTGCGGCATATAGGCAATTTTCGGGCAGACCTCGGCGCGATGGGCGCGATCGCTCATGTCGCCGCCCAGCGCGCGGACATCGCCCTCTTGGATGCGGCGGGCGCCGGCGATGAGGCTCAAGAGCGAGGACTTGCCGACCCCGTCCGGGCCGATCAGGCCGCTCATGCATCCGGCGGGAATGCTCAAATTGATCGCATCGAGGACGATGGTCGAACCATAGCGCAGCGAAACATCGCTAAGTTCGGCGACGTTGAAGCGGGTCCCGAAAAAGGCGCCAGTCTCCGACACGGATCCGCTCCAAATCTCTGCCGCATTCGTCTTGGCGCATCATCATTCTGGCGCATGATCCTGCGCCCGGGCAAAGTCAAAAAGCCGGAGAAGATGCGCTCATTGGCGCTTGGGACCGGCGAGCCGTTCCGGCCATTCCGCCTTTGGATCGAGCCGAACATAGGCGATTCCGGGCAATCCCGTGCGCACTTCCGCCGCATGTCGGCGGAGGAGGTCAGGATCAATCCGCACTTTCACCCGAAACATCAGCTTGTCCCGCTCGCTTTTGGTTTCGACGGCTTTTGGCGTGAATTGCGCCTGGGTGGCGACAAACGAGACATAGGCCGGCGCGGCAAAATTCGGATAGGCGTCGAGTACGACCCGCGCATCCGAACCGACTTTGGCGCGTCCGGCGTCCGCCGTCGGCAGATAGACATTCATATAGACATCGGCGATGTCGAGCATCGTGAAGACCTTGCCGCCGACGGGAAGCACCTCGCCGACATTGGCGATCCTGTATTGAATGCGTCCCTCGCGCGGCGCGATCAGCGTATTGTCGGCGATATTGACCTCGTAGAGCTCGACCTCATGTTGCGCGGCCTCAAGCGCATATTCCGCCTGGTTGACCCGCGCCCTTGCCGCAATCGCCTTGGCGTTCGCGCTATTTAGGGCTTGCTGACGCTGATCGAAGGCTTGGCGGGTGGTGAATCCGCGCTTAAGAAGCGCGCTGGCGCGTTCGAACTCCGCTTTCGCCAGCGTAACCTCGGTTTCCTGCTGCGCAACCAAGGCGCGCGCTTCCTCCAGATTGCGGCGGCCCTGCAGGACCTGCGCCTCGGCCTTCTTTAGCGACGCCTCCAGATCCCGCGTATCCATTCGCGCGATAACTTGCCCCGGCGCGACCATATCGCCTTCCTGAACCGCCAATTGCGCGATCCGCCCCGCGAATTTCGTGCTGATGTCGATCTCTTCGGCTTCGATCCGGCCATTGCTCCATACGATGCCCTGGGGCAGCGGGGGAAGGCGCGAAAGCCACCAATAGCGCCCGCCCGCCGCTGCGCCCACGCCAAGGAGAGCGACAAAAAGCAGGATGCGGAGCCGGGATCGCGGCCGCTTCTCGAGGACTGGAGCCTGGCGAAGCGTGGCCGGCAGTCTCTCCTGCGCCGGCACGAGCGCTATCGACGCCGACGAAGGAGACTCGCTTATTCCAAGCGGATTCGCCTCGCCAACCTGACCCATCTCGGCAACCGGATCCGGCTTGGACGTCAGGATCTCCGGCTCTTTAGCTTCAAAGCTCGGCACGCTCGCTCAATCCGAGGTTCGAAATTTCGACGCGCTTGGTTCTGGCGGACCTGCCGCTCCCATGCGCTCATGCTATCGAAAAGGGCCCATATGCCCAAGATTAGGAGCCGGCCCTCGGCGCAAAAGTCCAGCAACGTTTTCGTGATCCGCCCTTAGCGCGCCTGCCGATCGAATCGACTTATCCGATCGAAAAGGAAGGCTCGGATTCGAAGGGTTGGAGCATATGCTGATCGAAACATGCCTCGGCGCCCCTTATGCTCCCATCGCTTCGAGCACGGCGCGCTTGCGCAAGATGACATGGCGCGCGCCATCAAGCTCAACCACCCCTTCGCTTTGCAGTTCGGAGAAGCTGCGCGAAACCGTCTCCAAGGTGAGGCCGAGATAGTCAGCGATGTCGCGACGCAGCATCGGAAGTTCGACCAAACCGGTTTCGCCGCCTCTTGCATCCATCTCGAGCAGGAAGGCCGCGAGCCGCTCAAGCGCCGTTTTCCGGCCGAGCAGAAGCATATGGTCTTCCGCATGCTTCAAGTGATTGGCCGTCATGAGCCAAAGCTCGCGGGCGGCGGCGTGATTATGCGCCACGAGGGCTTCGACCTGACGCCGTTTGAAAACGATGACCGTGCTATCCATGACCGCCTCGGCGGTAAGATGATGGCGATCGCCAAGATCCAGGCCAAAGAGGTCGCCGGAAAGATGAAATTCTCCAATCTGCCGGCGCCCATCCCGCATGAGCTTGTAGGTCCGCACGGCGCCGCTCGCGACTTTGTAAACGAATTCCGTATGCTCTCCCTCGCCGTAGATCTCTTCATCCCTGGAATAGTTGAAGCTCAGGCCCGAAAGTTCGGCGGTGGAGGCGAAAAGCCCGGTTTCAAATGCCCCAAGTTGCGGCTCGCCAAACAGAGGCCGCGATGAATTCGTTCTGATCGTCTGAATGAGCATTGAGGCGCCTCCTTCATCATGTCGGAACCTAGCCCGGCAGTGATTGTCCGGAACATTCGGGGCGATCCCTTACGATTGTTCCCGTAGGTAGAACGACGGAGCCCGCGGGAACGATCCAGGCGGCGGCCGTTTGGCCACGCGCACGCGGGCGCCGGCCTTTTTGCCCCCGAGGGAGCGGATTTGCCGCCTCCCTCCGGCGCCAATCTTGAATGGAATATTTCCAAGCGAAACCACCAGGCTTGCGAGGAGAATTTCGATGCCGGAGGGGACTTTTATCGTCTTATCGGACCCAGTTCCCAAAAAGGAGGCGGCCTACCACGAATGGTACGCCGATTTCTTCAAGCAGATCGAGGCCATGGCGGGGGTCAAATCCGCCCATAATTACATGTTCGCTCCGAACCAGATCGATGTCCGCCCTCTGCAGCAATTTCTGGCGATCTTCGAGGTCGACGACGTCGAGGCGGTCCGAGGCCTGGTCGCCGAGAAATATGGCGTCAAGACAAGCAAGGAGTTTTTGCGGCTTGGCGACAGCATCGACCAGACCACCGTCATGCCGACATTTTACGAAATCGTCTCGGAGCGCCAAATCGCGCCCGACGCACCGGACACGCCCTTCGACCAGCAGAACGTCCTCATTTCCTTGATCAGCGTGCCCTTGGACAAGCAGGCCTCTTTCGCCGAAGCCTATATCGGCGAGCGGCTTGGCGACATGCTAAGCATTCCGGCTCAGATTTCCGGCCAACTTTTCCAAGTCAGCAAACATCAGATCCAAAACCCGCTTTATCCATTTGTCGCGATCTATCGGAACAATGACAGCAAGGCGATCCTTTCAGCTTGGCCGGCGCCGGGCACCAATTGGCGTTCGATCGCCGCCGCCCGCGAGCGCGACCCCTCGATTCGCGCCGACGGCCGCCTTGCCGGCATGAAGACGCGCGACTTCCTGTTCGAGCCTTATGTCGCGCCGGAATCGGCCAAGGCGGCAGTGTAGGATTTGGAGCAGGATCGATTCAGCTTGGGGCGATCGCGCTTCAAGGACGTCAACCCAAGGCAGAGGCGAAAATGAGCGATAAAGACAGCATTATGAAGGGTCTGATCGAAGGCATGTTGAGCAAGGCCAAGAATGCCCACAGGGACTTCAAGATGACGACCGTGGCGGGGGCCACGCATACCATCTCGGGGCATAGCGTCCAGGACCAGGAAATCACAGTCGGCGAGGTGGCGGTCTCCTGGACCGACGGCAGCCGCACCTATCTCATTCCCTATTCCTCAATCGATCATATTCTGATGGTTTAAGCTCCAAGCCGGCGGCGGCGAAGACAAAATGTGCTAGAAGAACCGGTCGCAGAAGCAGCCGGCGAGTTCTATCGCCAAGGCACATCAGAGTGGGCATGAGAGCGGCCTCGGAGCCGCTCCTTAAGCTATTAGGTTCGACCCGCATTAGTAGGCGAACCTGAACCTTGTCGAGAAACCTTGACCTGCGCCGGTGAGGGGGGAGTTGATTATGGCGGAAATCGAAGAGCTTGGCGCCTTTATCGAGGGCGGCGAAGAATATGAATTGCGCTCGAACGAAGACAAATCGGCCTATACGCTCCGCTTCAAGACCGAAGACCAGATTGTCTTCCTTCAGGGCGACGATCTCGACGCCTTCCTCAAGGAATATAATCTGATCAAGGTGCAATATCCCAACTACAGCGCCGATCAGCGATTGGCTCAGATTTGGGATCAGGGCGGCTATAGCTGGTTCGCAGCGGGCCAGGAGGGCGAGGAATAGAAGGCCTGCCTCTGAACTCTCGGATGAATCATTTGTGATTCCCTTGCATTGGTTGATTCGGAGGAACGCTTCAATGTGGAGACCTGAATATTTCCTGGCCATGAGCGCCGCGGCCTTCATTGTCAGGTTGCCATGACGGAATCCGAAGGGCGCTGGGTGCTTGAAATTCGCGATCGTCAGGCGATCTGATCTCCGCCGCAGCGGCTAAGTGCCGAAGCGAGGGCTTGTCAAACGGAGCTGGGTCTGGGTCTGCGTCAGCCGGGACCGCCACCTGATCCAAGACTCCGAACGCTACGCCGCGGCCTTCGTTCGCCCTGAAATGGCCCGGCTCTGACCAAACCAAGGCCTTGCCCATAAATCCCTTCTTCCCGGATCGGCCTAAGTCAGCCGCAGCGTCGATGACGTGTGATTTCCCACATCTTGCCGCTACAGGCCAGGCTATAGATTGGCTCGCATCGACGCGATATAAAGCATCTATGCTAATATTTCCCTTCATAGCCAAAGGAAAACACAATGGCTTATTATCAAAGAGCATTGTTTGCAATATTGATAGCCACGGTTGCGCCAAGCTATTCGTGGGCTGGAGAGCACATCTTCGCAAATTTTGGTCAAACTATCACGCTCAACGGAACCATTGAAAACGACAACACCAACAATGCTGATCCATTTACGCTCCAAGTCTTCTCGGCAGGGAACGAATGCCTGCGGATAGCAGTCTTGAATCAGGGCGCCAACGATCTTGAAGCTACGCTCGTTGGACCTTCAGGCGTCGTCTTTCAAGACGATGATGGCAACGGGAGCCTTCGCCCGCTCATCAAGGCGATCACTCAGCCGGCTAATGCGCAGGGCTTCAATAATGGGCGCGGATGGTACGCCCTGTCGATATCAACTTTCGATGGGAGGCCCGTGCACGGGGACTTCTCGTTCCAAATCGCCCGCCTCGCCAGCACTGACGCACAGTGCGCGGCGCCCACAGGTCCAAGGGTCTTTGCCGCAACCTCGTCCGCAACGAAGGCGTCACAGCAAGTTCAGTCCGGAGAGAGCACCTTCTCGGGAGGCACGGGTAAATAACGCCCACTTCTCTCAAAGCCTTTTGTGAGGCTAGGGCGCGGCGACCGCGCCCTAGCCTCACCTTTTCCGGGAAATTTTGCGACCCAAAGCAAAGCTCATTGGTCCACTGGCGCGGCGATCTGGTCTCGCGGCGGATGGCGCCGAGCCCTGTCTGTTATTGATCTCTCGCCATTTAAGGCGCGATTGGCTTAAGGCGCCAATTGCTTAAGCCGCAAAGCGGCGGCGGCGCGGCGGGCGACATCGTCCCGCGCCTTCTGGAAGTCCGCGCTCGAAGCGCGCAGACTGGCGACGATCGCCGGTTCGGAGCTTGCCGGCGATCCCCCCGCAAAGGGCGGCTTTGGATCATATTCCATGGACAGCTGGGTCGCTTTGGCGCGTTCGTCGCCAAAAAGGCGGGCGGCCAAGCTCAAAGCAAAGTCGACTCCCGAGGTGACGCCGGCGCCGGTGACCCGGTTGCGATCGACCACAACCCGCTCAGCGACCGGTATCGCCCCGAAATGGGCGAGCTGATCCAGCGACAGCCAATGGCTTGTCGCGCGGTAGCCGGTCAGCAATCCGGCCGCGGCCAGCACAAGGGAGCCGGTGCAAACCGACGTCACGTAGCCCGCCTGCCCGGCCTGCTGGCGCAGGAAATTCAGGACCTCGCGATCCTCCATCAGATCGATCTGGCCGTATCCGCCGGGAACGAAGAGGATATCGGCCTGCGGACACTGCGAAAGAGTCGTAGTGGGCAAAAGCCGCAAGCCGCCCACGTCAATCACCGGATCGACGGTCTTCCACGCCAGATGAAGGGTCAGCTCCTCGAAGCGGCCGAAGACCTCGTAAGGCCCGGTGAGATCGAGCTGCGTCAGCCTTGGATAGAGGAGCATGACGACGCGCAAGGAAGTCCTCCACCCTTTTGGACGCGACCGGCGCTCGGCTCATATCCGGCATTAAGCGTTCTAGATCTTTGTTTTATCGCATTTTCTTAACGCGAACCGGTATCCACCTCGCTCGAAAATGCTCTAGTAATATCTATTTGTCCGGCAGATTGAGACGGATGTGCAACTCGCGCAATTGTTTCGGCGTGACGGTCGAGGGCGCCCCCATCAGCAGGTCCTCGGCGCGCTGATTCATCGGGAAAAGCACGATCTCGCGCAGATTTTCCTCGCCTGCGAGAAGCATGACGATCCGGTCGACGCCGGGCGCGATCCCGCCATGGGGCGGCGCGCCATATTGGAACGCCCGATACATCCCGCCGAATTTTTCCTCCAGCACGTCCTCGCCATAGCCGGCGAGCGCGAAGGCCTTTTTCATGATGTCGGGACGATGATTGCGGATGGCGCCCGAGGATAATTCGACGCCATTGCAGACGATGTCATATTGAAAAGCCTTCATGCCAAAAATCGTCTTCTCGTCGGCGGGATCGAGCGCGAGGAAGGCTTCGGATTCGAAATTCGGCATCGAAAAGGGATTATGCGAGAAATCGATCCGCTTTTCGTCCTCGTTCCACTCATACATCGGGAAATCGACGATCCAGCAGAATTCGAAGACTCCGGTTTTCGACAGTTTCAGCTCATGGCCGATCCGCACACGCGCGGCGCCGGCGAGCTTGGCCGCCTTTTCCTCCTGGTCGCAGGCAAAAAATACGGCGTCCCCAGCTTTGAGGCCGGCCTTCGCCGCGATTTTCTTCTGCACGTCGGCGGGCAGGAACTTAGCGATGGGCCCCTTGCCCGCGAGCGAATCGCCCTCGCCTTCGAAGATGACATAGCCGAGGCCCGCCGCCCCCTCCCCCTTCGCCCAATCATTCAGCTTGTCGAAGAAGGAGCGCGGCTGGGCGCCGGCCCCCGTCGCCGGGATGGCGCGCACGACGCCGCCCGCCTTGATGACGTTCTTGAACGCATTGAAATTCACGTCATCGCGCGAAAACTCGTCCGTCACATCGACGATCACCAGAGGATTGCGCAGGTCCGGCTTGTCGGTGCCATATTTCAGCAGAGCCTCGGCATAGGGGATCATCGGAAATTTTTGGGTGACCGGCTGGCCGCCGCCAAACTCCTCGAAAATGCCGCGCAGCACCGGCTCCACCGCTTCAAAAACATCCTCTTGCGTGACGAAGCTCATCTCGACGTCGAGCTGATAGAATTCGCCCGGGCTGCGGTCGGCGCGGGCGTCCTCGTCGCGGAAACAGGGCGCGATCTGGAAATAGCGGTCGAAGCCCGCCGCCATCACCAATTGCTTGAACTGCTGCGGCGCCTGCGGCAGCGCGTAGAATTTTCCCGGATGGAGGCGGGATGGCACGAGAAAATCGCGCGCGCCTTCCGGGCTCGAAGCGGTCAGAATCGGGGTTTGAAACTCGAAAAAGCCTTGAGCCTTCATGCGGGCGCGCAGCGAATCGATCACCCGGCCGCGCAACATGATGTTTTGATGAAGCTTTTCCCGCCGCAGATCGAGAAAGCGATAGCGCAGCCTGATATCCTCGGGATAATTATGCTCGCCGAACACCGGCATCGGCAATTCGGCCGCTGGCCCCAGGACCTCGATCTCGGCGACATAGACCTCGATGAGGCCGGTTGGCATTTCGGCGTTTTCCGTGCCGGCCGGGCGCTGGCGCACCACGCCGTCGATCCGGACCACCCATTCCGAGCGGAGCTTTTCGGCAAGGGCGAAAGCCTTGGAATCGGGGTCCACGACGCATTGGGTCATGCCGTAATGATCGCGAAGATCGATGAACAGCACGCCGCCGTGATCGCGAATGCGATGGCACCAGCCGGAAAGTCGGATTGTTTCGCCGGCCAGCGTTTCGCGCAGGTCGCCGCAAGTATGGGAACGATAGCGGTGCATCATTTCGTCACGGTTGAGAGGATCAGGCATTTGAATGGAAAAGGCTCGGCGATGACCTGCGGTTTTCGCGAAGCGGGCGGAGAACCGCATGGGCGCGGGCTTCTGTCAAGGCGTCCGCCGTCCTCGCAAGCCGGCGAGGGCCAAGCTATTGCCGCCGATCGGCCCGCGCGACGTCGCTTCGACCCTATAGCCCGCCGCCCAGCTTTGCTTTATTGAGCAGACATGAGCCTTATAGCGACGACGCAGAATCTGGCGGCGGCCTGCCGCCGTCTTGCGAACCACCCCTATGTCACGGTCGATACCGAATTCTTGCGTGAAACCACGTTCTGGCCGCGTCTCTGCGTCGTGCAAATCGCCTCGGATGAAGAGGCCATCGCCATCGACGCCATGGCGGACGGACTGGATCTTACGCCCTTTTTCGAGCTGATGGCGGATCAGAAACTCACAAAAGTATTTCATGCGGCCCGGCAAGATATCGAAATCATTTGGAATCTTGCAAAACTGATTCCGGCGCCCTTGTTCGATACGCAGGTCGCGGCCATGGTCTGCGGCTTCGGCGATCAGGTTTCTTATGGCGATCTTGTCCAGACCGTCACGAAAGTCACGCTCGACAAATCGTCGCGCTTCACCGATTGGTCGCGCCGTCCATTATTGCCGGCCCAGGTCGACTACGCCATCGCTGACGTAACTTACCTGCGCGATATTTATGCCTTTTTGCGGCAGAAGCTCGAGCAGACCGAACGGCTCGCCTGGCTCAGCGACGAGATGGCGCTGCTGACCTCGCCCTCGACCTATGAACAGCACCCTGAAAACGCTTGGGAGCGATTCCGCAACCGGGTCCGCAAACCGCGCGATCTCGCCGTCCTGATGGAAGTCGCCGGATGGCGCGAAGCCGAGGCGCAGGCGCGCGACGTGCCGCGCTCGCGCGTGCTCAAGGACGATGTCTTGATCGAACTGGCCCTTGCCGCGCCGCGAACGGCGGACGCCCTCGGCAATCTCCGCGCCTTTCCGCGCGGCATGGAGCGCTCGCGCGCCGGGCTCGACATTCTGGCGGCGATCGAACGCGGCCTCGCCCGCGACCCAAAGGCCCTGCCAAAACTCGAACGCGAGCGGCGCACTGGAGGCAATGGCGCGACCGTCGAACTCCTGAAAGTGCTCCTGCGTCACGTCAGCGAAAGCCACGGGGTGGCGACCAAGATGATCGCCACGGTCGACGACCTCGAAGCGATCGCCGCCGACGACAACGCCAAGGTCGCCGCCCTGACCGGTTGGCGGCGCGAACTGTTCGGCGCCAAGGCGCTCGAATTGAAACATGGCCGCCTCGCTCTCACCGTCGAGCATGGCAAGGTGATCACCCTTGAATGGCAGGACGCCGCGCGCGAAAGCGCCGCTGAACCTATTGGCCGCTAAAGAATTGGGCCGCTAAAGAATTTGCGGGCCAGCGCCGGTTCCAACTCGTAGAATCTAAGCGCTTCCCTCGCGTTCATAAAACGGCGGCGCCGCTGGTCTGAGTCGGCCGCCTAACACGCTGTCGTGGCGGCGATCGTCACCCCGCGATCGTGATCACCGGCTCGCGGCCGATAAGCCGCGCGAGCTGCTTGAGGCGGGAATAGAGACGATCGCTTGCGAGGTCGGCGAGATCGGCCGGCAAAGTCAGCATCACTTTGGCCTTGACGCAAACGAGCGGCGTGCGCGGCAGGACGTCGGGCATCGCCGCCGATACGAGATGAGCAAGGCGCGTCGCGGCGGCAAGAATGCGCGCCTTGTCGAGCATCCTCGAAGAGACAAGCGCACGGATTTGCGGGCTGACGTCCGCGTCAAGGCCCAGATAGCGATAGGACATCGTCAAAGTAAGAAAAGACCGGCCGGGATGATCGACCCCGGTGAAAGCGCTGTTCTCGATCAAGTTCAGACTTTCCTCGCTTCGATAATCTGGATGCGCGCGCCAGTTCACATCCGCAAGAAGACAGGCGACATAGCGAAGCCGCCTCTCCTCGACGGTTTCCTCAAGATGCGTGGATTTCATAAAGCGATCGGTCCAGTCGCATAGATCCTCGGCATGGCGCGGCGCGCGCGAAAGCAACTGATTGAACTCGGAGGCCGCGACCAGCAACGGATCCTGCTGGCGTTGCGCGAGGTCGAGCATTTCATACAACAGGCCCTCCCGCACGCCGGCGGTCGAGATCATGATTTCTTTTGGCTCCGCCCGGCGAATGATCTCCTCGAGCACCACCGCGCCATAAGCGAGGAGCGGCCGGCGGGCCGCGTTGACGGAATCGATCGAAATCAACGTATCGGTGTTCACGCGTTCGACGAGGCCGGCAAAATCAACCGCGTCCTGGGCCGGAATCACATAGCCATGCATCACGGTCAGCGGATAATTGCGCTGGCTCATGTGAAGCTTGGCGAGCGCCCTCCAGGTGCCGCCAACGGCGTAGAAAGTGCGCCCGGTGAGACGTTCGAGAACGCGCGATTTCGCCAAGGCCTCACGGACGATTTTGACGGCGGCGCGCGGCGAGCGGCCGGAGGCGTCCATCAAAGTTAGGCCGCCCAGCGGCAGGCTCGCGCCTTTGCCCAAATGCGCGCCCTTGACATCGATCAGTTCGAGCGAGCCGCCACCGAGATCGCCGACGACGCCGTCTGGCCGGTGAATGCCGGAGATGACCCCTTGCGCCGACAGTTCCGCTTCGCGGTCGCCAGCCAGGAGGGTGACCTGCGCGCCGATCGCCTGCGCCGCCGCCGCGAGGAATTCGCCGCCATTCACGGCGTCGCGCGCGGCGGCGGTTGCGATCACATGAAGGTCGGAAATGCCCATAATGTCGCTGAGGACGCGGAACCGGCGCAATGCGGCGAACGCCTTCTCCATGCCGGCTTTCGGAAGCTTGCCGGTCGTGGCGACGCCATTGCCGAGAGCGCAAAGCGATTTTTCATTGAAAATCGGGCGCGGCGACCTGCTGAGGCTCTCATAGGCGACGAGGCGGACGGAGTTCGACCCAATATCGACGATGCCAACAGGCTGCTTCACCGAGACCTCCGGCGCGCTTTGATGTCCCTCTGCAAGCATGGACGAGTCAGTGGCTCTCCAACCGTTTGAAGAGCGTTTTTGGACTTGAGTTCTTGAGAGATTTTCCACGACCGGACAGACTCGGGTTTGTCATAAAATACGAATGCGCATTGAAGGGCTCTTCATTTTGCGCGGCATGTATGCGCGCGCTCGATCCATCCGGCAAGACCCGATAGCTCTGTTGGTTGTCGATCAGATTGGCGATCATGATCTGATCGAGAACCTGCTCGTGAACGGTTGGATTGAGGATCGGCAGGAGCGCTTCGACGCGGCGCTCGAGATTGCGCTGCATCAGATCCGCGGATGAAATATAGACAAATGCCTTCGGGTGCGGCAATCCATGACCGCCGCCGAAACAATAGACCCGCGCATGCTCGAGAAAGCGGCCGATGATCGACTTGACCCTGATGTTTTCGGACAGGCCCTGCACGCCCGGCCGCAGGCAGCAGATGCCGCGCACGATCAGATCGATGGTTACGCCGGCCTGGCTCGCCGCATAGAAGGCGTCGATGATTTCCGGGTCGACGAGGGAATTGCATTTCCCCCAGATTGCCCCGGGCTTGCCGGCTTTGACGAATGCAATCTCCTGAGCGACATGATCGAGGAGGCGAGTCTTCAGCGAAATCGGCGAGACCGCCATGCGCTCAAGGCCGGCGGGGTCAGCGGAGCCGGGGATGTAGTTGAAAATTCGGGAGACATCGCGCCCGATCGCCGGATCGGCGGTGAAGAAGGAAATGTCGGTGTAGATCTTTGCCGTCACCGGATGATAATTGCCGGTGCCTACATGGCAATAGGTGACCAGGGCGCCCGCTTCGCGGCGAACGACCATCGACAATTTGGCGTGCGTCTTCAATTCGATGAAGCCGAAGACGACTTGCACGCCGGCGCGTTCGAGATCGCGCGCCCAGCGGATATTGGCCGCCTCGTCAAAGCGCGCCTTGAGCTCGACGAGAGCCGTCACCGACTTGCCCGCTTCCGCCGCGTCGATCAGCGCGCGAACGATCGGACTGTCCGAGGATGTCCGGTAGAGCGTCTGTTTGATGGCGACGACATTGGAATCGACCGCGGCCTGATTGAGAAATTGGACCACGACGTCGAAGGATTCATAGGGATGGTGGACGACGAGATCCTTCTGCTTGATGGTCAAGAAGCAATCGCCGCCATTGTCGCGCAAACGCTCTGGAAAGCGCGGATTATAGGGCTTGAACTTGAGATCCGGCCGATCGAGGCTCACAAGTTCCGAAAGCTCGTTCAAGGCCAGCATGCCATCCAGGATGAAGACCTCCTCCGGCAGAACATTGAGTTCCTCGGCGACGAAGCCGCGGAGTTCCTCGGGCATGAGACTGTCGAATTCGAGCCGGATGACCGAGCCAAGGCGGCGACGCTTCAGCGCGGTCTCGAATAGAAGGACCAGATCCTCGGCCTCTTCCTCGACTTCAAGATCGCTGTCGCGAATGACCCGGAATAGACCAAGCCCACGCACCTTGTAGCCCGGAAACAGACTCTGCGTGAAAAGGCCGATGAGACTCTCCAGCGCGACAAAGCGCTGGCGCTTATCTCCAGCGCCCTCGGGCAGCCGGATAAAGCGCTCGATCTTCGCCGGCAGACGGATCAACGCCTTGGAGTTCTTGAGTTCGCTTGGTCCGATTAGTTCAAGCGCAATGGTGAAGCCGAAATTCGGAATAAACGGGAAAGGATGCGCCGGATCGATGGCGAGCGGCGTCAAGACTGGAAAGACATGCGATAGGAAATATTGCTCAAGCCACTCCGTCTCGGCCTTACTGAGATCCGCCGGATCGACGATTGAAATGCCGACCCCACTCAACTCCTGTCGCAACTCCCGCCAGCGGCGCTGTTGCTCCACCGCCAGAAGGCTGACGCGCTCGCGGATCCTGGCGAGCTGCTCGGGAGGGGTAAGCCCGTCCTCCGACGGCGTCGCGACTCCGGCGCGAACCTGGCCGCGAAGGCCAGCGACGCGCACCATGAAGAATTCATCGAGATTGGTCGCCGAGATCGACAGGAAACGCAATTGCTCCAGCAGCGGATGATTGCGGTTCGACGCCTCCTGCAAAACCCGCCGGTTGAATTCAAGCCAGGACAATTCGCGATTGATGAAACGCTTCGGCGAATGCGCAAGTTCGCCGGCCGGCTCAATGCTGTCGGCAAGATTATCCATCACCGGAATCGACGCCGCCGGAACGAGGTCCGCCGCAAAGGCCTCCCCGTCCAGGCTCGATCCCGCGCCCACGGACGAAGACTCCGGCTGTTCCGGCGGCGCGGCGGAAATTGGCGGCGCAAGGGTCGCAGCAACAGGTTTGTTTCTTGCGACGCGCTTCGTTTCGAGGCCGCGTTTTGCTGCAACCGGTTTGGGTCCTTCAACCTGCGAGCTCAATATCGCCTCCTTAGGGAATTCGCCGGAATTTCGTCATGTTTGGTTACAGGCGCGTGACCGAAGCCGCGCTTAAGCGCTCGGAGGGAGCTCATTTTGCCGCAATAGCCAAGGTTCTTCGGGCTTTGAGGGAAGATTGGTCGCTGTCGCCAAGGTTGTAAAGGGCTTTAGAACGCGTGGTTCCTCATCAGAATCGAACTTGCGCTCCGCTTCTGTGTAAGGCGAATTTTATCCGCAAGGGCTGCGGCTTTTGGCGTCGCGGACGATTGCCGGCTCAACCGCGTTTCTTGCCAAGATGCGCGATCAGGCGCCTTTCAACTTGGCAAAGGGAGCGCTCGCTCGGCCGGCCTGCCAAGTCAGGATGAAATAGACGACGATCAAGACAATATTGACGCCGATCCAGATTAGGGAAAAAAATCCCTGGATCGCCAGCGCGACAAAAATCTGCGCGATCGCCCCAAGCAGCCAGATCACGCCGCCCCAAGGGGTCGCAAGCCACAAGCCTACCGCCGCCACGAGATCAAAGACAGCGAAGAAAATCACCGCCGCGCCCCAGAGAGCCGTCACATTATCAAAGAGCGCCTCGCGCGGCAGCAGAAGGGCGCTCCATTGCAGCAGGCCCTGAAAGACCCAGAGCACGGCAAGGAGACGCATGAAAACAACCAATAAGAGGCCCCAAAAATGATCTGGACGGGCTTCCTCGAGGACATGCGCCGTGTCGCCCAGGCGGATCGCAGCGCCTGAATCGGCGCGCTCGGCGTTCTTGCTGACGCCGGGCAAGAATCTCATGACGTGTGAACTTGCATCGAAAACTGGAGTTCCCCCTCGGGCAGAGGAGCGAAATAGGGATCGATGTCGGCCGGCTTCAAGGCCTCGATTTCGGCGGGACTCCAAATCGGCCGGTTGTCCTTGTCGATGATCGCTGCGCGGACGCCTTCGTAGAAATCGCGTCCTTTGGCAATCCGCGAGACGATCCGGAATTCGGTCCGCAGGGCCTCATCGATGTCGAGCTTTGCGCCGATCTGCATTTGGCGGAGCGCGATCCCGAGGCTCAACGGCGATTTCGAGCGTATCGTGTCATAGGCGGCGAGGGCGAACTCCGAACCGCCATAGCCCGCGTCGTCGATCTCCTCCAAAATGGCCGGAAGCGTAGCAGGCGCGAAACAGCCGTCGATGAAATGTCTTTGGCCGGCCAGCGCGGAACTCGGCGGCGGCGCGCTTTCCGCCGCGATGGCGGCGGAGGGATCCTCGCCCTCGATCAACCTTTGCGCCAGCGCCGCATGCCGCGCCGAAGGCGCATAGGCCGCAGCGACTTCAAATGCGAGGGCGTCGCCGCAGGTCATTCGAGCTCCGGTCAGGGCGAGATAGACGCCAGTCTTGCCAGGCAGACGCGGCAGAAAAAAGGTCGCTCCAACGTCGGGGAAAAAGCCGATGCCCACTTCTGGCATGGCGAAGTTGAAATCGTCGCCGGCGACAATATGCGAACCATGCAGGGAGACGCCCGCGCCGCCGCCCATGACGATTCCATCGATGAGAGCGACATAGGGCTTGGGATAGAGCTTGATGCGACGATTGAGACAATATTCCTCGCGCCAGAAGGCAAGCTGGTCGGCGTAGCGCCCCGCCCGCCCCAACTCGTATAAATTTCTGATATCGGCCCCGGCGCAGAACGCCCTCCCCGCCGCCCTGATCAGCACGGTCTGGACCGCCGGATCGCTCTCCCAAAGGTCGAGCGCGCGGGCGATCTCGCGCACCATATTCAGGGTCAACGCGTTGAGGACATTGGGGCGATCAAGCGTGATGACGCCGCAACGGCCGATTTTCTCGCATGTGATTTCTGGCTCGCTCATTATCCCTCCTGGCCGGAGGCATTAGACCCGCAAAGGGCATGCCGTCAACGCGCGGCCGAGAAGGGTCAGATCCGGGCAATTCATGGCTGGCCTTCGACGATATGCGGCGGGCGCAGACTCTGCAGGGAAATTGAACGGCGCCCCTTGGACGCGCTGATAGGGTCCTCTAATTATCTAGAGCATTTTCAAGCGAAGTGGATACTGGTTCGCGTTAAGAAAATGCGACAAAACAAAAACCTAGAGCTGCTTTCTGATTCCGCCGAAGCAGAATGCGCTCTAGGCCTTGGACGCGCGGCGCGCTGGCCGCGTCAACCGCACCTTGGAGATTTGTCATGGCGGGAAACAAACTTCGATTGGCGTTAGGCGCGCTGATGCTGATGGCCGTCTCGGGACTTGCCGCGGCGCAGGACTCCGACATCGCGAGCCAAAGCGTTGACGCAATGAACAAGCTATTTGGCGTTCATCCCGGATTTCGCGCCAATCACGCCAAGGGCGTCGTCGCCACAGGAACCTTCAAGCCCACTCAGCAGGCGGCGGAGCTAAGCAAGGCGACCCTGTTCAAGGGCGGCGGCATCCCGGCGACTGTGCGCTTCTCGGACGCGACCGGCGTTCCAAATGTGCCGGATGGATCAGGCGAAGCCAATCCGCACGGACTGGCGATCAAGTTTCATTTGCCCGACGGCGGCGAGACCGACATGGTCACCAATTCCTTGAAATTCTTTCCTGTCTCCACCGCCGCCGAATTTCGTGACCTGCTGCTGGCGCTGACCGAGAGTCCGCCAAATGCGCCAAAGCCGACGAAATTCGAACAATTCCTAGCCAGCCATCCGACTGCGCCGCGCGCCTTTGCGACGCCCAAAACGCCAGCCAGCTTCGCCGACGAAGAATATTACGGGATCAACGCCTTCGTCTTCGTGAACAACAAAGGCGAGAGGCAAGCGGTGCGCTATGTCGTGACGCCGGAAAAGATCGTCCATCTCGACGCAGCCGAGGCGGCCAAGAAGGCGCCGAATTTCCTGGTCGATGAACTTGCCGCCCGTCTTGCGCAGGGCCCCGTGACGTTCCGCCTGAAGGCGCAACTCGCCTCGCCAGGCGAGCCGACGAACGACCCCTCCCACACTTGGCGCGACGATGACAAGATCGTCGAACTTGGGACTCTAACGATCGACAAGGTCGCGCCCGACAGCGTGGAGGCGCAAAAAAAGCTCTTGTTCCTGCCGGGTGCGCTCACCGAGGGGATCGAACCCTCCGACGATCCGATGATCGACGCGCGCGATCAAGCCTACGCCATTTCCTTCTCGCGCCGCAATCCGTGACGCCTGAGGGTTCATGCCGGCCGTTGCCATGGCGCTTTCCGATCGAATGAAGTCATTCGATCGATTGGAAATCGCTCCCGTGTTAAAGAGTCAGAGCATCTTCCGAACAGATTGATCCAATCCGTTCGGAAGATGCTCTGGCGGGTGCCTCAAAAAAAATGCCTCGGGACCATCGCCCCGAGGCATTAGAAAGTTGGCCCTGCGATGGCTCGCCCGGCCGCCTATTCCTCCGCCGGCACGCGGGGCTGCTCCAGCAGGGGCTGCTCCAGCAAAGGCGTCTGCGCAGGAGCAGCTGCCCGCGAGGCTTCCGCCTTTTGCGCCAGGATCATTTCATCTCTCATCGTGGCGACGCGACGCAATTTCGCCATCGCCGCGCCAGTGCCCGCGGGAATGAGCCGCCCGACAATGACGTTTTCCTTCAGGCCTTCCAAAGTATCGGCCTTGCCATTGACGGCCGCCTCGGTGAGCACCCTGGTCGTCTCCTGGAATGAGGCCGCCGAAATGAACGAGCGCGTCTGCAGCGAAGCCTTGGTGATCCCGAGAAGAACCGGCGTTCCCGAGGCAGGCTTCTGGCCCATTTCGATGGCCTTTGCATTGGCCTCTTCGAGCTCGGTCTGGTCGACCTGCTCGCCCGGCAGAAACTCAGTGTCGCCGGGCTCGACGATATCGACCTTCTGCAGCATCTGGCGGACAATCACTTCGATGTGCTTGTCGTTGATGCTGACGCCCTGCAAGCGATAGACTTCCTGGATCTCATTGACGAGATAGGCGGCGAGTTCCTCGACGCCCTTGATCGCCAAAATATCGTGCGGGGCGGGATTGCCATCGACGATATAATCGCCCTTTTCGACGACGTCGCCATCCTGGAGATGGATGTGCTTGCCTTTCGGAATCAAATATTCGATCGGCTCGGCGCCCTCCTCGCTCGGGATGATCGAGATCCGCGTCTTGTTTTTGTAATCGCGTCCGAATTGCACCGTGCCGGAGGCCTCGGCGATGATCGCGTGATCCTTCGGCCGGCGGGCTTCGAACAATTCGGCGACGCGCGGCAGACCGCCGGTGATGTCGCGCGTCTTCGCCGATTCCATCGAGATTCGAGCGACGATGTCGCCGGCCTTGACCCAGCCGCCGGGATCGACGCCGATAATCGAATCGACCGGCAGCGTGTAGCGGGCATCGCCGCCGCGCTGCAGCTTGCCGATCTTGCCGTCGGCGGCCTTGATCACGATTGATGGCTTCAAAGTCGCCGAACGCTGGTTGAGCCGCCAGTCGATGACCATGCGCTTGGCGATGCCGGTCGCCTCGTCGATGGTCTCCGTCATGGAGGCGCCCTCGACAAGATCCTCAAAGCCGATCACGCCATCGATCTCGGTCAGGATCGGCCTCGTATAAGGATCCCACTCGGCGATGCGCTGACCGCGCTTGATCGTGTCGCCTTCATCGACCTTGAGCCTCGCGCCATATTGGACGCGGTGGACGGCGCGTTCGGCGCCATCCGGGCCTTCGATGACGACGGCGACATTGCGCGCCATGACCATCAAGTCGCCCTCGGTATTGCGGGCGAGATGGCGATTGCGGATCTTCACCGCACCGTCGAAATTGGATTCGATGAAGGACTGATCGGCGATCTGCGCCGCGCCGCCGATATGGAACGTGCGCATCGTCAACTGCGTGCCGGGTTCGCCGATCGACTGGGCCGCGATGACTCCCACGGCCTCGCCCATATTGACTGGCGTTCCGCGCGCAAGATCGCGGCCATAGCACTTTCCGCAGACGCCATTCTTGGCTTCGCAGGTGAGCACCGAGCGGATCTTCACTTCCTGGATGCCGGCCGCATTGATGCGATCGATATGCCATTCCTGAATCATTTCGCCGGCGGGAACGATGATCGTCCCATCGATCTCCTTCAAGTCCTCGGCGGCTGTCCGCCCAAGAATGCGCGTTGCGAGCGAGGCGACGATCTGACCGGCGTCGATAATGGCGCGCATGCGGATTCCGCCCTGCGATCCGCAATCGACCGTGGTGATGATCGAATCCTGCGCGACGTCGACGAGACGGCGAGTCAGATAGCCGGAGTTCGCGGTCTTCAAAGCGGTGTCGGCGAGCCCCTTTCGCGCGCCATGCGTCGAGTTGAAATACTCGAGCACGGTAAGCCCTTCCTTGAAGTTCGAGATGATTGGGCTCTCGATAATTTCGCCTGAGGGCTTCGCCATCAATCCACGCATCGCGGCGAGCTGCTTCATTTGGGTTGGCGAACCGCGCGCGCCCGAATGCGACATCATGTAGATCGAGTTGATCGGCTTGTCGCGGCCGTGCTCATCCTTTTGCACGGACGAGATGCGCGCCATCATCTCTTCGGCGAGCTTGTCGGAGCATTTCGCCCAGGCGTCGACGACCTTGTTGTATTTTTCGCCCTGCGTGATCAGGCCGTCGTTATATTGCTGCTCATATTCCTTCGCGAGCGCGCTCGTCTCCGCGATGATGCGCGGCTTGGTTTCCGGCACGACCATATCGTCCTTGCCGAAGGAAATTCCGGCCTTGAACGCCTCGCGGAAACCCAGCGCCATGATCCGGTCGCAGAAAATGACCGTCTCCTTCTGCCCGCAATTGCGGTAGACGACGTCGATCATGTTCGAGATTTCCTTCTTCGTCATGAGCTTGTTTACGACGTCGAAGGGAATCTTATTGTGGTTCGGTAGAAGTTGGCCGAGGATCAGCCGCCCTGGGGTGGTGTCGAAGATCTTTGACGCGCGCTGGCCATCGGCGTCATAGGTCCAGGCGCGGCCCTTAATCCGCGAATGCAAGGTGATCGCCTTGGCGTGCAAGGCATGTTCGATCTCGCCAATATTGGCGAACATCATGCCCTGTCCAGGCTCGCCATCACGCATCAGCGAGACATAATAAAGGCCGAGCACGATATCCTGGCTTGGCACGATGATCGGCAGACCATTGGCCGGATGCAGAATATTGTTGGTCGACATCATGAGCACGCGCGCCTCAAGCTGCGCCTCGAGCGAGAGCGGCACATGAACCGCCATCTGATCGCCATCGAAGTCGGCGTTGAACGCCGCGCAGACGAGTGGATGCAGTTGGATCGCCTTGCCTTCGATCAACTTCGGCTCGAAGGCCTGGATGCCAAGACGATGCAAGGTCGGAGCGCGGTTCAGCATCACCGGATGCTCGCGGATGACCTCGTCGAGAATATCCCAGACTTCCGGCTTCTCCTTTTCAACCAGCTTCTTCGCCTGTTTCACGGTCGCCGAAAGGCCCTTCGCGTCGAGGCGCGAATAGATGAAGGGCTTGAACAGTTCGAGCGCCATCTTCTTCGGCAGGCCGCACTGATGCAGCTTGAGATCGGGACCGACGACGATGACGGAGCGGCCCGAATAATCGACGCGCTTGCCGAGCAGGTTCTGGCGGAACCGGCCCTGCTTGCCTTTCAACATGTCGGCGAGCGACTTCAAGGGCCGCTTATTCGCGCCGGTGATGACGCGGCCGCGCCGGCCATTGTCGAACAGCGCGTCGACGGCCTCCTGCAGCATCCGCTTCTCGTTGCGGACGATGATGTCGGGCGCGCGCAATTCGATCAGCCTCTTCAGGCGATTGTTGCGGTTGATGACGCGGCGATAAAGATCGTTCAGGTCGGAAGTCGCGAATCTTCCGCCGTCGAGCGGCACGAGGGGACGCAGATCCGGCGGTATGACCGGAACCTCGGTGAGGATCATCCATTCCGGCTTATTGCCCGAATGCATGAAAGCCTCGATGATTTTCAATCTCTTGGCGAGCTTCTTCGGCTTCAACTCGGTGGTTGACTGGGCGATCTCGACCTTGAGCTGCTCGGCGATCGTCGGAAGGTCCATATTGCGCAGAATTTCACGGATCGCTTCGGCGCCGATCAGGGCGGTGAAGGAATCCTGGCCATATTCGTCCTGCGCGCGGAGATAATCCTCTTCATTGAGGAGCTGGCGATCCTTCAGCGGCGTTAGACCGGGATCGAGAACGATATAGGACTCGAAATAGAGGATGCGCTCGAGATCCTTCAACGTCATATCGAGCAGCAGGCCGATGCGCGAAGGCAGCGACTTCAAGAACCAGATATGCGCCACCGGCGCCGCCAAGGAAATGTGGCCCATGCGTTCGCGCCGCACGCGCGACAAGGTCACCTCGACGCCGCATTTCTCGCAGATGACGCCCTTGTATTTCATCCGCTTGTATTTGCCGCACAAGCATTCGTAGTCCTTGATCGGACCAAAGATCCGGGCGCAGAACAGCCCATCCCGCTCAGGCTTGAAGGTCCGATAATTGATCGTCTCCGGCTTCTTGATTTCGCCAAAGGACCAGGACAGAATTTTCTCCGGGCTGGCGATCGATATCTGGATCTGATCGAAAGCCTGCGGCTGCGCGATCGGATTGAAGAGATTCATGACCTCTTGATTCATTGCCATCTCCTGATGCTTGGGCCTGCACGCTTGGGCCTGCGCGGGCGACGCAGCCGGGCCACTTGCCGGAAACTCAAAAAAAGCGCGGTGCGCCGCGAGCAATAGAGAGGCTCGCGGCGATTTCGTAACGGGTGATCTTATTCGGCCGCCTCGGCCGGCGCCGGACCGGGAAGCTTCGTCGTCGATGTCAGTTCGACGTTGAGACAGAGCGATCGCATTTCCTTGACCAGCACGTTGAAGCTTTCTGGAATGCCGGACTCGAAGGCGTCATCGCCCCGCACGATCGACTCATAGACCTTGGTGCGCCCGGCGACGTCATCGGACTTCACCGTCAGCATTTCCTGCAGCGTATAGGCCGCGCCATAGGCCTCGAGCGCCCAAACCTCCATTTCGCCGAAACGCTGGCCGCCGAACTGCGCCTTGCCGCCGAGCGGTTGCTGCGTCACAAGGCTGTAGGGCCCGATCGAACGCGCGTGGATCTTGTCATCGACGAGATGATGCAGCTTCAGCATATAGATGTAGCCGACGGTCACCTTGCGGTCGAAAGCCTCGCCGGTGCGTCCGTCATGCAGAACGACCTGACCGGATGGGTCGAGACCGGCCTGCTCCAGCATTTCCACAATGTCCTTTTCATGGGCGCCGTCGAAGACCGGCGTCGCGATCGGAACGCCGCGGCGCAGATTTTCGCCAAGCTCGACCACAGTCTCGTCGTCAAGCTCGGTGATTTCCTTATCTGCATCGTAGATCTCGATCAGCTTCTTGCGAAGCGGCTGAGTATCCTTGTCGCGGAGATAGGCGTTGACTGTCTCGGCGACCTGCTTGCCAAGGCCGGCGCAGGCCCAGCCAAGATGCGTTTCAAGGATCTGCCCGACATTCATCCGGCTCGGCACGCCAAGCGGGTTCAAGACGATGTCGACTGGCTGGCCATCAGCGAGGAAGGGCATATCTTCCTGCGGCACAATCTTGGACACGACGCCTTTATTGCCGTGCCGTCCCGCCATCTTGTCGCCGGGCTGAATCTTGCGCTTCACCGCGACGAAAACCTTCACCATCTTCATCACGCCGGGCGACAATTCATCGCCGCGCTGGAGCTTTTCGACCTTGTCGAGAAAGCGGCTCTCGAGCCCCTTTTTCGCCTCGTCATATTGCTTCCGCATCGCTTCGAGTTCGGTCATGGCCTGATCGTTCTCGATCGCGAAAATCCACCATTGCGAACGCGGATAATCCTCGATGATTTCCTTGGTGAGCAGGCTATCCTTCTTGAAGCCCTTCGGTCCAGCGATCGCCTTCTTGCCAACGAGGACGTCGAGCACGCGCGCATAGACGTTGCGGTCAAGGATCGCGAGCTCGTCGTCGCGGTCCTTGGCGAGCCGCTCGATTTCCTCGCGTTCGATCGCCTGGGCGCGTTCGTCCTTTTCGACGCCGTGGCGATTGAACACGCGCACCTCGACGATCGTGCCTTGCACGCCCGGCGGAACGCGAAGCGACGTATCGCGCACGTCCGAGGCCTTCTCGCCAAAAATCGCCCGCAGCAGCTTTTCTTCCGGGGTCATCGGGCTTTCGCCCTTCGGCGTGATCTTGCCGACGAGAATATCGCCCGCCTGCACCTCGGCGCCGATATAGACAATCCCGGCCTCGTCGAGATTCTTCAACGCCTCTTCCGAAACATTGGGAATATCGCGGGTGATTTCCTCAGGTCCCAGCTTGGTGTCGCGCGCCATCACCTCGAATTCGTCGATATGAATCGAGGTGAAGACATCGTCCTTGACGATGCGTTCGTTGAGAAGGATTGAATCTTCGAAATTATAGCCATTCCAGGGCATGAAGGCGACGAGCACATTGCGCCCGAGCGCGAGATCGCCGAGGTCGGTCGAGGGTCCATCCGCGATGATGTCGCCCTTGCGCACGAAATCGCCGACCCGCACGAGAGGCTTCTGGTTGACGCATGTCGACTGGTTCGAGCGTTGGAACTTCATCAGCCGGTAGATGTCGACGCCAGGCTTGCCGGCGTCGGTTTCTTCGGTCGCGCGGATGACGATGCGGGTCGCGTCGATCTGATCGATAAAGCCGGTCCGCCGCGCGGCGATAGCCGCGCCCGAATCCCGCGCGACGACGGCCTCCATGCCGGTCCCGACGAGCGGCGCATCGGCTCTAACCAAAGGCACCGCCTGGCGCTGCATGTTGGAGCCCATGAGGGCGCGATTGGCGTCATCGTTTTCAAGGAAGGGAATCAGCGCCGCCGCCACCGACACGAGCTGCTTTGGCGAGACGTCCATGAAATCGACGCGTTCGCGCGGCACCATCACGACGTCGCCGGAATGACGGCAGACGACGAGGTCCTCGACGAGCCCCATCTCCGCGTCGATCGGCGCATTCGCCTGCGCGACGTAATATTTGCCTTCCTCCATCGCCGAAAGATAGACCACCTCGTCGGTGACGCGGTTGTCCTTGATCCTGCGATAGGGCGCCTCGATGAAGCCATATTTGTTGACGCGCGCGAAGGTCGCCAGCGAGTTGATCAGGCCGATATTCGGGCCTTCCGGCGTCTCGATCGGGCAGATCCGCCCGTAATGGGTCGGATGCACGTCGCGCACCTCGAAGCCCGCCCGCTCGCGGGTGAGGCCGCCCGGACCCAAGGCCGAGAGCCGCCGCTTATGGGTGATCTCCGACAGCGGATTGGTCTGATCCATGAACTGAGACAATTGCGACGAGCCGAAGAACTCGCGCACCGAAGCGGCCGCGGGCTTGGCGTTGATCAGATCCTGCGGCATCACCGTATCGATGTCGACCGAGGACATGCGCTCCTTGATGGCGCGCTCCATCCGCAGCAGACCGAGCCGGTACTGATTCTCCATGAGTTCGCCGACCGAGCGCACCCGGCGATTGCCCAGATGGTCGATATCGTCGATTTCGCCGCGCCCGTCGCGAAGATCGACCAGCGCCCGCATGACCGCAATAATGTCCTCTTTGCGCAAGGTCCGAACGGTATCGGCGGCGTCGAGATCCATGCGCATGTTCATTTTGACTCGGCCGACCGCCGAAAGATCGTAGCGCTCCGGATCGAAGAACAGCGAATGGAACATCGCCTCGGCGGTCTCGAGCGTCGGCGGTTCGCCAGGACGCATCACCCGGTAGATGTCGAACAAGGCCTCCTCGCGGGAGCTGTTCTTGTCGACGGCGAGCGTGTTGCGAATATAGGGACCGATGTTGATATGGTCGATGTCGAGCAGCGGCAATTCATCGAATCCGGCCTCGATGAGAAGCGGCAGCGTCTTGGCGCTGATTTCATCGCCGGCTTCGGCAAAGATTTCGCCGGTCTGCGGATTGTAGAGATCGACGGCGATATATTGGCCGTAGAGGTCCTCGTCCTGCACCCGCAGGAATTTGACGCCTCTTTCGGCAAGTTGGCGCGCGGTGCGAACCGTCAGCTTCTTGCCGGCTTCGAGCACGACTTCGCCGGTGTCGGCGTCGAGCATGTCGACAACCGCCTTCATTCCCTTCAGGCGATCCGGATCGAAGGGCTGGCGCCAGCCGTCCTTGTCGCGCGCAAAGGGGATCGTCTTGTAAAATGTCGAAAGAATTTCCTCGCCGTCCATGCCGAGGGCGTAAAGGACCGAGGTCGCGGGAATTTTCCGGCGCCGGTCGATGCGCGCATAGACGATGTCCTTGGCGTCGAATTCGATGTCGAGCCAGGAGCCGCGATAGGGAATGATCCTGGCGGCAAACAGAAGCTTGCCGGAAGAATGGCTCTTGCCTTTGTCGTGATCGAAAAACACGCCAGGCGAGCGGTGCATCTGCGAAACGATGACGCGCTCAGTGCCGTTGACGATGAAGGTGCCGTTCATCGTCATCAAGGGCATGTCGCCCATGTAGACATCCTGCTCCTTGATGTCCTTGACCGAGCGCGCGGCGGTGTCCGGATCCACATCGAACACAATAAGGCGCAAAGTGACTTTGAGCGGGGCGGCGAAAGTCATGCCGCGCTGGCGGCATTCATCGACGTCATATTTCGGCGCCTCGAACTCATATTTCACGAATTCGAGCAAAGCGGTGTTCGAAAAATCCGCGATGGGAAACACCGATTTGAAGACCGCCTGCAATCCTTCGTCCGGACGGCCGCCGCGCGGCTCGTCCATGAGCAGGAACTGGTCATAAGAGGCTTTTTGAACTTCGATCAGGTTCGGCATTTCCGCGACTTCGCGAATATGGCCAAAAAATTTGCGGACACGCTTACGGCCGGTGAACGTCTGCGCCAAATGATGAGCCATGTCGGTCCTCGCACCTCGTCAAAACGGCGATTTTCCCGAATGGAAATTCGCCTCGCCCGCGTCCAGCACGGATGCTGGCGACGGGACTTCTTCAGTCCAACGCATCGCGGCGCACTTGCCGCCAACGCTTTTGCTGGAACGGTCCAAACCGACCCTTCCGCAACAGATCGACGGCCCCGCGGGTTTCCACGGGACCGTCGCTTGAGCTAGACCTTAGATCGCACGGGCGATCCAACCAGCATCACTTAAGCTCGACCTTCGCGCCGGCCTTTTCGAGGGCGGCCTTGATCTTCTCGGCCTCTTCCTTGGTCGCGCCTTCCTTGACCGGCTTGGGAGCGGCTTCGACGAGATCCTTGGCCTCCTTCAGGCCAAGACCCGTCACCGCGCGCACTTCCTTAATGACTTCGATCTTCTTGTCGCCGATCGCCGCGAGGACCACGGTGAACTCCGTCTGCTCCTCGACCGGGGCGGCGGCGGCGCCTCCCGCGGGACCGGCGGCGACCGCAACGGCCGCGGCGGCCGACACGCCCCATTTTTCTTCGAGCAGCTTGGCGAGTTCCGCGGCTTCGAGCACGGTGAGGCTCGACAGGTCCTCGACGATCTTTTCCAAATTAGCCATTTCTACTTCCTTCGATGGGTCTTAATCGTGATGTATTGTCTCTAAAGATCAAGCCGTCAGGCGGCGTCTTTGTCGGCATAGGCCGCGAAAACGCGCGCGAGCTTGGCCGCCGGCGCGGTGGTGAGCTGCGCAAGCTTGGTCGCCGGAGCCTGAATGAGGCCGAGGAGCTTGGCGCGCAATTCATCCAAGGACGGCAGCGTCGCGAGCGATCGCACGGCGTCCACATTCAGGGCGGTTGAACCCATGGCGCCGCCGAGGATCACGAGCTTTTCGTGGTCCTTGGCGAAAGCCACCGCAACCTTCGGCGCCGCGACCGGATCGTCCGAATAGGCGATCAGGGTCGGCCCCCGCAGCAGCCCCGAGATCGAGGCGACCTCGGTGCCCTCAAGCGCGATCTTGACGAGACGGTTCTTGGCGACCTGGACGGTGGCTCCCGCAGCACGCATCTGCTTGCGCAAATTCTGCATCTGAGCCACTGTCAGACCAGAATAATGCGCAACCACGACGACCGAGGTTGTCTTAAAGACATCGGCCAGGGAAGCGACGCATTCTTTCTTTTCCGCTCTGTCCACAGTGCTATCTCCTTGCGCGGGCGCGAACTTTATAACTTGGGCGCGCCCGCAGGCTGCATCTGCCGCTCTCTCGACGATGCGGGCGAACCCGAGTCGCGACAGCGGCGCTGTGCCTGTCCCCGGAACGACAGCGCCGCTCCGGACAGAGGGATTAGACCAAAATCGAAGGATGCAGGACGGCCAAACCTTCCCGCGATCCAAAATCCGGTTGTTACCCCGTCTATGCCGGCCCCTTTCGCCGCTCCGGAAAGATCGGATCGGCGGTCGAGAGATTAAGCCTGAATTCGACCGAAATGGACGAGCCCCAGCGCCGGCAGTCTTGGACAGGACATGGCCGGAACGGACAGGTGGCAACCACCTATCCTCCGGCCTATCCACCGCACCACACACATTCCCAAAGGCGAACCTGAAGGGGATTCATGCAATAGCGGAAGCTTTTTGGGTGCGGGGCTGCAATATCCGATCAACCCCGAACCTTCTATTTAGACCAATCGCAGCGTCATGCCAAGGGCCGCCCGAGAAATTTGCTCATGTCAAGCGTGGATTTCCGCCGGCAGGCCTTTCGCCGCCGTGATCGGCCCCTTAAGCCGCGACAGTCGCCGGATCGACCTTGACCCCAGGACCCATGGTCGAGGAAATCGCAATGCGTTGAATATAAGTGCCCTTGGCCCCCTGCGGCTTGGCCTTGGCGACCGCATCGACGAAGGCCGCGATATTGGCGACGAGCTTATCGTCGTCAAACGAGGCTTTGCCGACGCTGCCCTGGATGATCCCGGCTTTTTCAACGCGAAACTCGACCGCGCCCCCTTTCGAGGCCTTGACGGCGCTTGTGACATCCATGGTCACCGTGCCAACCTTCGGATTAGGCATCAGGCCGCGCGGACCCAAGACTTTGCCAAGCCTGCCGACGAGAGGCATCATGTCGGGCGTCGCAATGCAGCGATCGAAGGCGATCGTTCCGCCCTGGACCGACGCGACCAGTTCTTCCGCCCCGACTATATCCGCGCCGGCGGCGGTCGCCTCATCCGCCTTAGCGCCGCGCGCGAACACTGCAACGCGCAAGGTCCGGCCGGTTCCGTTGGGCAGATTGACGACCCCGCGCACCATCTGATCGGCATGTTTCGGGTCGACGCCAAGGTTCATGGCGATCTCGACGGTCTCGTCGAATTTCGCATTGGCGCGCTCTTTGACCAGCTTGATCGCCTCGGCGATCGGATAGAGCTTGATCCGGTCGATATTTTCGCGCGCCTTAATCACGCGCTTTCCAACATGCGCCATCTGCCTACCCTACTATCTCGAGGCCCATGGAACGGGCGGAGCCTTCGATCATCGTCGCCGCGGCTTCGACCGTGGCGCAATTGAGATCGGGCAGTTTCTTTTCGGCAATCTCGTTGATCTGCGCCTTGGTCACCTTGCCGACAAAACCGCGGCCGGTTGTTTTCGACCCCGACTGGACCCCCGAAGCCTTTTTCAGGAAATAAGAAACCGGCGGCAACTTCATCTCGAAGGTGAAGGACCGATCCTGAAAGGCGGTTATGACGACGGGGATCGGCGTCCCCTTCTCCATCTGCGCGGTGCGCGCATTGAAGGCCTTGCAGAACTCCATGATATTCAAGCCGCGCTGACCGAGCGCGGGGCCGATCGGAGGCGACGGATTGGCCGCCCCAGCCGGCACCTGAAGCTTCACGTAACCCGTGATCTTCTTCGCCATTGCTCAACTCCCATACAAAGCCGGCCCTCGCTCAAGGGCGGCGGTTGCGGTCGTGGTCACAGCAGAGGCCGGTTTGGCGCGCCGGGCCTGCCTCCCACGTCGGCGGCGAAATCGGGACCAGCCCAGTTTCACCGGATCAGGCAGAGACGACCCCGCCCGAAACTCTCAATCCTTAAACTTTCTCGACCTGAGCATATTCCAACTCGACCGGCGTCGCCCGGCCGAAAATCGAAACCGCGACCTTGACCCGCGAACGGCTCTCGTCAACCTCTTCGACAATGCCGTTGAAAGAGGCAAAGGGCCCATCGGAGACCCGGACCGTCTCGCCGATCTCGAATGAAATCGACGCCTTGGGCCGCTCGACGCCCTCGGCGACCTGTCCCTTGATCCGCTCGGCCTCCCGGTCGGAGATCGGCATGGGCTTCTTATCGGCGCCCAGAAAGCCGGTCACCTTCGGCGTATTCTTGATCAGATGGTAAATGTCGTCGGAGAGATCGCATTTGACCAGAACATAGCCAGGAAAAAACTTGCGTTCTGAATTGAACTTGCGGCCGCGGCGAATTTCGACCACCTGCTCGGTCGGCACGAGAATTTCCTCGAATTTAGACGAGAGCCCGCGTTGAGCGGCCTGCTCCTTGATCGATTCCGCGACCTTCTTTTCGAAATTAGAATAGGCGTGGACGATATACCAGCGCATGCTCATCGGGTAATCTTCCAGACCTTGTGTATTGAACGTCAATGACCAAAACTCAGAATGAAGGTGACGATCAAGCGCAGCCCTTGATCGACCAGGACGAAGAATAAACTGGCGAAAATCACCATGAGAATCACAAGGCCGGTGGTGATTCCAGTTTCACGGCGAGACGGCCAAGTGACCTTGCCAGCTTCCGCGCGCACCTCTTGGATGAATTGGAACGGATTCGCCATTTTTTTGAAAACGCCTTGTCTTCCCGATGATGCTTTGGCTCGATGATGCTTTGGCGGGAGCCAACGCCTCGAAGCGGACCTCAGGGATCGCGCCGAAAGCGGGCCGCGCCAAAAAAATCAGGGCGCGGAACCAGAAGGCCACGCGCCACATATAAATACCTTATAATCAAGCGGCCAAGGAACGCAAATTCAATTTTCGTCCAGGTCACGATCCATTCGAAGCGGCGGCCCTCGGCCACTCGGACAGGATGCGACGGATGAGGCTGACGCCGGCCCAGAGAAGCGAGGCCGCTGCGTCCCTCGCGCCAATTATGTTATCCATAACTGTATACTTATAGCCAAAACTTCAAGCGCCTTGAAAGCAAGCGAGCCACGTGCATAGCCCCTAGGGTTTGGCGGCGCCTCTGCACTGGAGTTTCCTCTAAACTTCAGCGCGGGGCTGCCCGGAAGGCTTTCAATGCCGTCTGATCCCGGGTATGGAAACGCACCGGGCATTTTCTTCCGCCGAGACCAGCATGAAAGCCGTCCACGTCCTGAATGGGCCGAACCTCAATCTCCTCGGCGCGCGGGAGCCTGAAATCTATGGCGCCGCGACTCTCCCGGCGATCGAGGCGCGGCTTTCCGCCGTCTGCGCGCGGCATGGGCTCAGTTTGCGCTTTCGTCAAACCAACCACGAAGGCGACCTCGTGACCTGGGTGCAGGAGGCGGGTCTGGCCGGCGAACCGGTGATCTTGAACGCGGGCGCTTATACGCATACATCGATCGCCCTTCAGGATGCGATCAAGGGCGCCAAGACGAAGGTCATCGAGGTTCATCTTTCCAACGTTCACGCCCGGGAACGCTTCCGCCACCATTCCTATATCTCCCCAGTCGCGCAGGGCGTGATTCAAGGTTTCGGCGCTTTATCCTATGATCTCGCGCTCGAAGCCCTTCTCGTCGGCGCGAAGGCCATCGAAAGTTGAAAAAGATGAAATATCCGGGGCCTAAACCGGCAGGAAACGCCGCCGCCGGCGCAATCGACGTCGAATTCGTCGAGGCTTTGGCGAAACTCGTCACCCGCATGGGCCTGTCTGAGATAGAGGTCGCGCAGGGCGACTTCATGATCCGAGTGGCGCGGCAAATTTCGGCCGCCCCCCTTCAGCCGGTGGTCGCGGCGTCTTCGCCTGCCCCTGTCGTCCCGGCAAGCGCGGCAAGCGGCGTCGACGCGCCCGGCGCCGTGAAATCGCCGATGGTCGGAACCGCCTATCTGCGCGCCTCGCCCGAAGCCGCCCCCTTCGTCGAGATCGGCTCGCTGGTGAAAGCCGGCGACAAGATCCTTCTCGTCGAGGCAATGAAGACCTTCAACGAGATCGTCGCGCCTCGCGCCGGCACGGTGACCGGCATTCTGGTCGAGGACGGCCAGCCTGTCGAATATGGCCAGCCGCTTTTCGTGATCGAATGATCGCCGCGCACCTGGTGACCTGACATGTTCGACAAGATCCTCATCGCCAATCGCGGCGAAATCGCGTTGCGGATTCTACGCGCGGCTAAAGAACTCGGCATCGCGACCGTCGCGGTGCATTCCACCGCCGACGCCGACGCCATGCATGTGAAGCTCGCCGACGAATCGGTCTGCCTTGGACCGCCGCCGGCGCGCGACTCCTATCTGAACATTCCCTCGCTCCTCGCCGCCTGCGAAATCACCGGCGCCGAGGCGCTGCATCCAGGCTACGGATTTCTCGCGGAGAACGCGCGTTTCGCCGAGATTCTGGCCGACCATCGCATCGTTTTCGTCGGTCCTAAGCCCGAGCATATCCGGATCATGGGCGACAAGATCGAGGCCAAGCGCACCGCGACGCGGCTCGGCATCCCCTGCGTCCCTGGCTCGGCCGGCGCAATCACGGATGATTTGGAAGCCGCCGCGGTTGCAAAGGAGCTTGGCTATCCGGTGCTCGTCAAAGCGGCGGCGGGCGGCGGCGGGCGCGGCATGAAAGTCGCCCGCAGCGCCGAGGATCTGTCGGCGGCGCTGGAGACGGCGCGGCTCGAGGCCAAGGCGGCCTTCGGCGACGACTCGGTTTACCTTGAAAAATTTCTTGAAAAGCCGCGTCACATCGAGATCCAGGTGCTCGGCGACGGGCGCGGCAAAGCCATTCACCTCGGCGAGCGCGATTGCTCCTTGCAGCGCCGGCATCAGAAGGTTTGGGAGGAAGGCCCCTCGCCCGCTCTCAACGCCTCGCAGCGGCTTGAAATCGGCGAAATCTGCGCCAGCGCCATGCGCGAACTTTGCTATGCCGGCGTGGGCACGGTCGAGTTTCTCTATGAAGAGGGGCGATTCTACTTCATCGAGATGAATACAAGGATCCAGGTCGAGCATCCGGTGACGGAAATGATCACCGGCGTCGATCTCGTCAATGAGCAGATCAAGATCGCCGCCGGCTCGCCCTTGACCCTGACCCAGGAGGAAGTGACCTTTCAAGGAGCGGCCATCGAGTGCCGCATCAACGCCGAGCACGCCGCGACCTTCCGGCCCTCCCCTGGCGCGATCGCTTATTATCATCCGCCAGGCGGACTCGGGGTTCGCGTCGATAGCGCGGTCTACGCCGGCTACACGATCCCTCCGACCTATGATTCGCTGGTCGGCAAGCTCATCGTGCATGGACGAACCCGCAATGAGGCCTTGATGCGGCTGCGCCGCGCCCTCGACGAATTCATCATCGACGGGATCGACACGACGATTCCGCTGTTCCAGACGCTCGTCCGCAACGCCGACATCCAGAACGGCCTCTATGACATCCATTGGCTGGAGAAATTCCTGGCCACTGGAGGCATGGATGTCGCAGAGATATGACCCCTGAACCTCAAGTTAAAGCATTTATTTTCAAATAGATGCGTGTTTAAGTTCAGTGTAGGGGAGAACGCTGGCGTACGCGCAGCTGCGGTTTGCCTTCGAGGCGGGGCGCGTTGATCTCAATCGCTCCAGGCCCCGCTTATTTCAGGCTGCATATTCTTTTCTTTCTCCCAATATGGCTGAAACCAAGCCAGACAGTGAAGCCCGCTCCGCCGAACCGTCAGCAAATCGCTGGGCGGGGCCGCTCGCTCAAGAGCGACCCAAGTCTTCGTCGATGTCATCCGATCGAGACTATTGACGCGCTAAAACGTGGACCTGCCGGCAAGGCTTTAATCAAGTCCAAGCCGGACTGTTCTAGCGCGCGGCGCTCCGACCGTTGAGGGAGAAAAAGGCTTGCCAAATCTAAATGAAATCTGGTCGCGCTTGGGAGCGGCATTAGCCGGCAAGAACCAGAATCGTGAGGCGAAACCGAGGCTTTATGACTTCGACCTGTCGGGAAACGCCTATAAGGTCCGGCTGTTGTTGAATATTCTTGGCGTGGACTACGCGAAGCAGCCGGTGGACCTCCTCAAGAAGGAACACAAGAGCGCGAAATATTTGAAGCTCAACGCCCTCGGCGAAATCCCGATTTTCGAGGACGACGGCCTGCGCCTTCGCGACTCCATGGCCATCCTGATTTACATCGCCGGCAAATATGATTCGGCCCGGACTTGGTGGCCCGCAGACCCAGCGTCGCAGGGTCTCATCGCTCAATGGCTCGCGACCGCCGGGCACGAGGTGACCAGCGCGGCGGCTGCCCGTTTGGTGAAGATCCTCAATTACGACCTCGACCTGCCGAAGCTTCAGGATCGCGCCAACGCCACTTTCAAGATCATCGACGCCCATCTGTCCGGCCGCGACTGGCTGGAACTCGGTCGCCCCACCATAGCCGACATCGCCGTCTTCCCTTATGTCGCCCTCGCCGGCCAGGGAGGCATCTCGCTTGAAACTTATCCAAATCTCCGCGCCTGGATTGAGCGGGTCAAGCAATTGCCGCGCTTTATCCCAATGCCGGGCATCTGAACTTCGGTGTCCCGGAGCGCGTGGAGGGACAAGCTTCCAAGCGATGAACGGATAGAGCATCTGCGAGCGCAGCAGATGCCCGCCGCGTCGCAAAGCGACGCAATATAAAAAGTCAGAGCTGCTTTCCAAATCACAGCCTTACCGGGCCATGGGATCGGGAGAGCGGCGCTGACTTCGGATCTTGATCTCCGTCACCCGACAGCTCTCGGGCCAACGCCGCGGATGACCCGCGTTTGACGCGAGGCTGACGCCACACATAGGCGCGGCTCGCCCGGCGCTTCGCCGAAAAGCGATGCGTCGACATCGCCCTTTCATCCAATCCAGTCGCGGCGTCGATCGCAGCATGATCATCGACGCGCCGCCCCACGCCCAGCCGCCGAATGTCGTGAGGCCAAAATAATGGCGCTCTCGATAGACTGACGCGCGGCAAACGAAGCGACAGTCCTGAGGCGGACGGGATTGTTACGACCTTCGTTAACGCCCGTTTCGTTAACACAAGTAAAGACTCTCCCGACCATCTAGGTAAGAGTAAGTTCAGCATGATAGATGTGATGAATAACATTTATCTTTACGTAAGATATTCGCCTGCCTAGAGGTTACAAATATGGCGGGAATAAGGCAGCTTTAGCGCTACCATTCGCCATTGAGGATACCGAAATGGGCGAAGTCACCTCGTTAAAGATGGCGCGCAAGCAAAATGCGAACGATACAATCGAGAGCCATGTCGAAAGGCTCCTCGCCGAAGCCCGCCTCAAACTCATAGAAACTGGAACGCGCAATCGCCTTGTTCACACGCCGCGCGGCGCAAAACGCACCCGTTGTTTGCCAATCGTCGGGGCGAGCGCGGATTGCGTCTTTTCGAATCTTGTTCGCGACAGCAAACTTGTCCGCTTCTTACCGGCTGATGACGCTGGCGAGCCTCGGCGCGAAGCGATGGCGCCGAGGATCCCACGTCTTGTCCCGACGAAGCAAAACTTCGAGAAGCGCAACAGTTTGCGGACCGCCCTTGCGCCAGACCTTCTCCACAAGCGCCTCCTAACCATTCACCGGGACGCCAAAACCGCCGAGGAGGAGCGCGGCGTCAATATTCTCTTCCTCGCGCTCGGTTTTCTGCGCTGGTACGAACATGAAAAATCCGATGTGCTGCGGGAGGCCCCACTCGTCCTAGTTCCCGTGACCCTCGCCAGGGACGCCAAATGCTCGACATTCGAGTTGACGTTTCGCGACGACGACATCGCGCCCAATCAGGCCTTGCAGGAGAGGATGCGCGGCGATTTCGGCATTGCGCTTCCAGACCTTCCCGAGACCGACGATTGGCTCCCCAGCGCCTATTTCGCCACGATCGCCAACGCCGTCGCCGCTAAGCGCCGATGGTCGATCGACGCCGATGGAATCGAACTTGGGTTCTATTCGTTCTCGAAACTCTTGATGGTGCGCGATCTCGATCCGGTCAATTGGCCGCCTCATGCGCTCGTCTCGCATCCGCTCCTGCGCGGCCTGCTCTGCGAAGGCTTCGGCAACGAACCGGCGCTCATCCCCGAGAGCGCCAAACTCGATGAAATCTTGAATCCCGCCGATCTCGTCCACGTCGTCGACGCCGATTCCTCCCAAACCCGCGTCATCGAATCAGTGCGGGCTGGCCGCAATCTTGTTGTCCAAGGCCCGCCTGGAACCGGCAAGTCGCAGACAATCACCAATATTATCGCCGCCGCCGCACATTCCGGATTGAGCGTGCTCTTTGTCGCCGAGAAAATGGCGGCCCTCAACGTTGTCCATGACCGCTTGCGAAAAGCCGGCCTGGAAGACATCTGCCTCGAACTCCACAGCCACACGGCGAGTAAGCGCCTCGTCGCCGACGGGCTCGACCAGACTCTTCAATCTGCGGCCGATTCGAACAAACCCGATGAAGCCGCCGCGCAATTGGTTGCAGCGCGCGACCGCCTGAACCATGTCGCCGAGCGCCTTCATGCCCCAATTGGCAAGACCGCAATGACGCCCTATCAGGCGCTTTCTGTCCAAATCGCCGCGGCCGGACGCCATTTCGCGCCTGATATGCGCCTCGTCGAAGAAGCGATGGAGTGGACCGGCGAGGCATACGCCGAGAGAAACCGCCGGATCCAGCGCCTCGCCGGTCTGACCGCGCACGCTGGCCCAAGAAACAAGCATGTCTATTTCGGCGTGCGCCGGATCGGCCTGCAGCCGACGGATCTTCAGCGTCTGGCTCCGCAGTTGCAAAAGCTCGCCGACGAGGCGGCGGAACTTTCCGCCTGCGCCACGGAAATCGAAACCTATTTCGGTCTTCGGCAAGCTCCCACCTTTACCGCGATACGCGGCCTGATCGAGATCTTCAGGTTGGCGTCGCGCCTGCCAAGCGGAAGCGAAGCGCTAGCCACCGCGCTCGCCGCGAGCCCTTCGCTTCAGCGCTTCGCGGATGCGGCCGCTCTTGGAGTCCGCTGGCGCGAACAGCAGGCTCTCCATCGCCATACGTTCCAACCCGCCGCTTGGAGGGCGCCTGTCGCCCGGATCCGGCCCCCCCTCGTCAAGGGCGCCGCTTTTTGGCCGTCCCGGTTCAGCAAGGGCTACCGCGATGCGGGACGCCTGATGGCGAGCCTCCTGTCTGCGCCTTTGCCAAGCCGACCCTCCGAGCGGCTCGCACTTTTGGACGCCCTCCTAGCCAGCCAGTCTCTTAGCGGAAAACTTGCCGCCGAAGCCGCCTTCATGGCGCATTTTCTCGGTGATGCATGGCGCGGCGCAAAGACCGATTTTCGCCTGATTCATTCGATCGCCAAAATCGTCGAACAACTCGCCGCCCTCGGCATCCGTTCAAACCTCGATCGGGTCCTCGATTTGGCGCGCGACGGCGCCGCCGCTTCTTACGCCAATGATTTTGAATTCCACCATGACGCGCTGATTGTGGCATTTGACGACGTCGTCCAGGCTCTCGACCTCGATGTCGCCGCCATCTTTGGAACCAATATCATCAGCGCGATCAGGCTCGATTTGGTCGCAGAGAGAGCCGCCGAGTGGGCGTCGAACCCAGCCCAATTCGAAGAATGGGCGCGGCTGGCCAAAGCTGATCGGCAGTTGCGTGAAATTGGACCCATGTCCATCGCCAATGGTCTCGCCTCAGGACAGATCGATCCTGGCCGCGCCCGCATCGAACTCGAAACCGCATTCGCAGAAGCCTGCTGGAAACAGGCGATCGCCGCCGATCCCGACCTCGCCGCCTTCGACGGAGCTCAGCACGAGGCTTTGTCCGCGCGCTTCGTCGCGCTCGAAGCCAGGCAGCGCGCCGCCGTCGTGGACAGCATCCGCGCCCGCCACCAAGCCGCGATCCCGCGCGGCGCGCTCGGCGCCATGGGCGTGATCCGCGGCGAGATCGGCCGCAAACGCAATCACATGCCGCTGCGCAAGCTAGTGAAAGCGGCGGGCGATCAAATTCAAAAGATCAAGCCGGTCTTTCTCATGAGCCCGATTTCGGTCGCTCAATTCCTGCCGCCAGGATCCGTCAGCTTCGATCTCCTGGTCATTGACGAAGCGAGCCAGATGCGCCCCGGCGACGCGCTCGGACTCATCGCGCGGTGTCGACAAATCGTCGTCGTCGCCGACAAAAAGTAACTGCCGCCAACCAGCTTTTTCGATCGCATGATCGCCGACGAAGCCGATCCCTTGGGCGATGAAGAGGCTACGCCCGGCCGATCCGCCAGCGTCGCTCCCATCGCCGATCTTGAAAGCATTCTGTCCTTATGCGAGGCGCGCGGAGTCGAAAGCCAGATGCTGCGCTGGCACTACAGATCGCGCCACCCCTCCCTCATTCAGGTCTCGAACGCGGAATTCTACAAGCATCTGGTCATGCCGCCGGCGCCGACGATGGAGCGCAAGGCCAAGGGCCTTATCTTGAGACGCGTCGCCGGCGCTTACGACCGCGGCGGCCAACGCACAAACGCCATCGAAGCGGAAGCAATCGCATCGGCGGTCGCACAGCACGCCAAGACGTCTTCCTCCGCGTCGCTCGGCGTCATCACATTTTCGACGGCGCAGCGCGACCTCATCGGCGATTGCCTGGAAGCGAAGCGGCGCGCCGATCCAAGCCTCGACGCCTTTCTGCGCGAAAGCGGGCGCGAAGATGTCTTCGTGAAAAACCTTGAAAACGTGCAGGGCGACGAACGCGATGTGATCCTCGTTTCCATCGGCTATGGGCCGCGCGAGGCGGGCAAGCCGCTCGACAGCATGGCATTTGGGCCGATCTCGACCGAGGGCGGAGAGCGCCGGCTCAACGTCCTTTTCACCCGCGCCCGGCTGCGCTGCGAAATCTTCGCGTCCTTCGGGTCAGGAGACATTAATCTCGAGCGGGCGACCGGCGAGGGGCCCCGCGTTCTCAAGCGATTTCTGCAATTCGCCGAAACCGGCATCCTTGAGGAAAGTCGGCCGACCGACGCAAATTTCGACTCTCCTTTCGAGGCGACGGTCGCCGCAGCAATCGAGAGTTTCGGCTATAGGGTCGACTCCCAAGTCGGCTCCGCCGGGTTTAAAATTGATCTGGCGGTGCGCGATCCCGCGGAGCCGGGGCGCCACATGCTCGCTATCGAATGCGATGGAGCCTCCTATCATTCGGCGCTCTGGGCGCGCGAGCGCGACCGGTTGCGCCAGGAGGTCCTCGAAGGCCTCGGCTGGCGCATCTATCGCATCTGGAGCACGGATTGGTTCTATCGCCGCGCCGAACAGATCGAAAAGCTGCGGCTGGTTCTCGAGGCGGCGCGCGCGGAGGCGGCCCGGGATAGAGCGCCGCCAGTGCGCTTGCGCGCCGCCGCCGAGCCGTTGGCAAGACCGCAACCGATCGCGGTCCCCGCCTTTCGCGCCTCGGCCTATGAGCTCGCCAAATGCCAAATTCCCCAAGGCGCCGACATCCATGCCGTGCCGGAGGAGGAGCTTGCCGCCATCCTGCGATGCGTCATCGAGCAGGAGGGTCCAATTCATCATGACGAGCTTGTCCGGCGCGCCTCGCTTCTGTTCGGCAAGGGACGAACCGGCCCCCGCATCTCCGAGGCCGTCGCTCGCGCGCTCGACCTCTTGCCGACGCTGGCGCCGGACCTCTGTCGCGAGGTCGAGTTTTGGTGCACGAAAGCGCAAAAAGACGCTCCGCCGCTGCGCGACAGAGCCGGCGCTCCCGCCAGCCTCCAGAAGCTCGACATGATCGCCTCGATCGAGATCAAGGCGGCCATCGCGCTCGTGCGCCAGCAAAACGCCCGTATGAAAGACGCTGACCTGCCGGTCGCAGTGGCGCGGCTCTTCGGCTTTCAGAGAATGAAGCCGGCGATGCGCAGCCTTGTGCTTTCGCTCGCCGATTGAACGTTCGCAAAAATCCGACGCGCTTGAGTTGACGAACTCGCGCCGATCTCGCCAAATGTAAAATGCTTTTCGCGGAATCGCACTTGCCCTGATTCCGCGCAATCTGACAGCGCTCTAATCCTGGAAATCCGTCGGATCGAACTCCCGGTATGTCGAGCAAAATTCGCAGGTGACCCCGATCATCCCATTGTCGCCAATCATGTCGCGGCGCTCCGACGGAGTAAACCGGCGCAACATCGCCCGGATCCGATCCTGCGAACAGCGGCAGGAATCGCGCACCATCGTCGGCTCGAACACCTTCACGCCGGGCTGGTGAAACAAGCGATAGAGCAGCCGTTCGCTCGACAGCGTCGGATCGACGAGTTCATGATCCTCGATCGTCGCAGCGAGCGCCTTCGCCTCGGCCCAGGCGTCGTCTTCCTCCGGCGCCTCGAACACAAGCCCGAGGGGCGCATCCCCCGGGTCGAGATCCGCCTGCCGCCGCCGATCCTGCGAACCCGGCAGGAATTGCACCATCAGACCACCAGCCCGCCAATTGACGCCAGCGCCCGTCACGTTTTGCGCGACCGCGAGACGTACCCGGGTTGGAATTTGCTCCGATTGGCGGAAATATTGATGCGCGGCTTCCTCGAGGCCCTGCCCCTCCAGGGCGACAATCCCTTGATAGCGCGAGGCGTCATTGCCTTGGTCGATGGTGAAAGCGA
The DNA here is from genome assembly GCF_000746085.1 of Methylocapsa aurea. Lineage (GTDB taxonomy): Bacteria > Pseudomonadota > Alphaproteobacteria > Rhizobiales > Beijerinckiaceae > Methylocapsa > Methylocapsa aurea. The sequence goes on from NZ_JQKO01000001.1 coordinate 411,194, forward strand.
GATGGCCTTTGCCTAGGAGTTCGCCGCCGCGCCCCGCCTCGGCGAGTTTTTGCGGATCGAAACGGGCGAAGGCGCGCAGCCGGTCCGGCGCATCGAAATCGACGACCAGCATGTCGATGGCGCCGTCGCTGCGCGTCTGCAATTGAAACCGGCCTTCGATCTTCAACGACGAGCCGAGCAGCACGGTCAGGGCCACCGCCTCGCCGACCAGCTGCGCGACCGGCGCCGGATAATCGTGCTGGACGAGGATATGGTCGACGCAAGCGCCAAGCCGGACGACGCGGCCGCGCACGTCGAGCGGCTCCACGGCGAAGGGAAGCACCGTGTCGTCGAGGCCGTGATCCGAAACAAGACGTGAGGCCGGCGCATGCGACGGATCCGGCGGCGAGCCCGGAGCGGTCATGCCTTCATGGCTCCAAGGCACCAGGCAAGAATGCCTTTTTGAGCGTGAAGCCGGTTTTCGGCTTCATCGAAAACCACGGATCGCGGACCGTCGATGACCTCGTCTGTGACCTCCTCCCCGCGATGGGCGGGAAGGCAATGCATGAAAATGGCGTCCTTGCCAGCGGCGGCCATAAGCTTCGCATTCACCTGGTAGGGCGCAAGCAGATTGTGGCGAAAAGCCTCATCCTCGTCGCCCATCGACACCCAGCAATCGGACACGATCGCATCCGCCCCTTTGACCGCTTCAAAAGGATCGGCAGTGACCTTGAGGCGTGCGCCCGAGCGGCGCGCCCAATCGACAAGTTCGCTCGGAAGCGCGAGTTCGGGAGGGGCCGCGACATTGATCGAAAAATCGAACCGCTGCGCGGCCTGCACCCAGCTCGCGAGCACATTATTGGCGTCGCCGCTCCAGGCGATCGTGCGCCCCTTGATCGGCCCCCTATGCTCCTCGAACGTTAGGACGTCGGCCATGACTTGGCAGGGATGCGAGCGCTTGGTCAAACCATTGATGACCGGCACATCGGCGTGGCGCGCAAGTTCGATCATGTCATTATGGTCGAGAATGCGAATCACGATTGCGTCGACGAAACGCGACAGGACGCGCGCCGTGTCGGCGATGGTTTCGCCTCGGCCAAGTTGCATTTCCTGCCCCGTGAGCATGATCGTTTCGCCGCCAAGCTCGCGCATGGCGAGGTCGAACGACACCCGCGTGCGGGTCGAGGGCTTGTCGAAGATCATCGCCAGGACCTTGCCGGCCAAGGGCTTCTCGGCTGCCGCGTGACCTTTGCGCCGCCTCGCCTTGATCGCGGCGGCGGCATCGAGAATATAGCGAAGATCGCCCGCCGGAATCTCCGACAGGTCGAGGAAATGCCGCGCCTCGGCGGGAGCGGCGCGCTTTTTGGCTTGGTTCATTCGGCCGCCCCGCTCAGGTCTGGCGCGACAGCCGCGGACCTATCGCGCTCCAAGCGCAGACAGGCGGCGTCCAGGCGCTTGATCGCCTCGCCGATCTCCTCCTCACCGACGATCAAGGGAGGCAGGAGTCGAGCAACGTTGTCCCCGGCCGGGATCACGAGTATTTTTTCAGCCCGGGCGGCCGCGGCGAATTCATTGACCGGCGGGCGCAGGGCGATGCCCTGCATCAATCCTTCGCCGCGAATTTCGGCGATGACGCCCGGATGGCGATCCTTCAGTTCGGCGAGACCTTGTTTGAGCCTCAGCCCCATCGAAGCCACATGTTCGATAAATCCTGGCGCCAGCACCACGTCGAGCACGGCGTTGCCGACGCTGGTCGCCAGCGGATTGCCGCCAAATGTCGTCCCATGCGCGCCTAAGGTCATGCCCTTGGCGGCCTCCCGCGTCGCCAGGAAGGCCCCGAGCGGAAATCCGCCGCCGATGCCTTTGGCCACAGCCATGATGTCCGGCGCGACGCCAGAAAGCTCATAAGCAAAGAACTTGCCGACGCGGCCAACGCCGGTCTGAACTTCATCGAAAACCAATAAGAGACCGTGCCGGTCGCAAAGCTCCCGCAATGCGCGCAGGAACCCTGGCCGCGGGACGCGGATGCCGCCCTCGCCTTGGATCGGCTCGATCAGGATCGCCCCGGTTTGCGGGCCAATCGCCGCCTTCGCCGCCTCGATGTCGCCAAATGGAACCTGGTCGAATCCTTCCGCCTTCGGGCCGAACCCCTCAATGTATTTTGGATTGCCTCCGGCGGCGATCGTCGCAAGCGTCCGGCCGTGGAAGGCGCCCTCGAAAGTGACGATATGGAATTTTTCCGGATGCCCGCTCACCGATTGATATTTGCGCGCGGTCTTGATCGCGCCCTCCACCGCTTCCGCCCCGGAATTGGTGAAGAACACATAATCGGCGAAAGTCGCCTCGACGAGGCGCGCAGCCAGATGTTCGGCCTGTGGAATCTTGAAAAGATTGGACGTGTGCCAGAGCTTGCCGCCTTGCTCGGTCAGCGCTGCGATCAGATGCGGATGGCTATAGCCAAGCGAGGCCACGGCTATGCCCCCGCCAAAGTCAAGAAATCGCTCGCCGGTCGTCGCGGTCAGCCAAGCGCCGTCGCCTCGTTCGAATGCGAGATCGGCGCGGGCATAGGTGGGAAGCAGCGACGAAGACACTTTTTCGCTCCTGGTTGGTCGCGGAGGCCGGCTTGCGATCCTGACTAAGCGCGATCTTTTCACCCTCAATCGATCGCACATTATCTCTTTGTCTTAATGTACTATTTTACCGAAGAGGCCGGCGCCTCCTTGGGGCCCTGCACAAAAATCAAATTGCCGCCCAAGGGGGCGGCAACGCTGCGGACAACCAATTTAGGCACTCCCAGGGTTTCGGTCAAATGGCGCCGCCATGACCGCAGCGTCGCTGCGGTCCGCGCAAGCCATCCATGACGCGCCAGTCCGGCGCAAGCTCGAGGCGCAAGCATGACTTGGCTCATAGCCGCCTGATCTTATCGCAAGCAAAGTGAGTCCTGAACACACGGCCCATCACGGTCGAATCGAAACGACGGAAATCGCATGGAATGGACAGCCGAAAGCTTTCGACGGCAGACGCGGACCGGATTACTCGAGCCATCCGCTCAACCTCTGCAATCGCGGCGTTTGAACCGAGCCGAATCGCTGACTTCCAATTGGCCTCCCGTTCGCGAATTGGATCAAGGAGGCCGGCGCCGCATCGATCTCCAGCGCAAGCTCCTGTTGAAAACATTTTGCGACGCCTGACGAAGCTTGCATGGGATTCAACGGCTAGTGTAGCTTTGAACATATCAACTACGAGATCTCGTGGGCGAAAAATCCATGGTGTTAAAGCGCCTTGGAATCCAGTTCGGGACTGGCGATGCGGATGAATGCTGCGGCAATCGAATCGGATCAGCCTGGACAAGTGCCTAATAATGACTTGCCTAAAGATAACTTGCCCGCAGATGACTTGCCGAGAAAACCGGCAATGGCTTTCGAATGAATGATTGCCCGCACGACCCAAGATTTCGAATTGACGAAATCCTAGGAGGCCTCGATGTCCTGGACCGATGAACGAATCGATCTGTTGCAAAAGCTCTGGCTCCAAGGAATGAGCGCCAGCAGGATCGCCAACGAACTCGCCAACGGGCTCACCCGCAATGCGGTGATTGGCAAGGTTTATCGGCTCGGCCTATCCGGCCGGACGAAAGCCGTGGCGCCCGTCCCATCATCCAATCCGCGGCCGCAGCAAAAAGCGCCGTCGCGCGCGCCGGATCCTCGTCCGCTCAGTCCGATGGTTCAAGGCAATACGGCGCTGGCGTTGAAACCTTCCCTATACGAAGCGCCTGCTCCCGCGCCGAACAAAGAGATTGTGGTTGCTATGTCGGAGCCCGTCACCATCCTCGAATTGCGCGAATCGATGTGCCGATGGCCGATCGGCGATCCGACGGCGCCGGAATTCCGCTTCTGCGGCGCGAAGAAACTACCGGGCTTAGGACCCTATTGCTCGTGCCATGCGGGAGTCGCCTATCTGCCGCAGCACGAACGCCGGCGCGAGCGGCGCGTCCAAAGGACGGCCTAACGCCGAAGGCGGCTATTCGTCTCCGGCGCGATGATCTCGGACTCTCTTGTTTAGCAGATCTTGCCGAAAGTTTCGTCGAACGAGTAACCGGCGCCTCGCACGGTTCGAATCGGGTCTTTCTCGGCGTCGGATGACAGCGCCTTGCGCAAACGGCCGACATGGACATCGACCGTGCGTTCGTCGATTTCCGCCGACAGACCCCACACGCTATCGAGCAATTGGGCGCGTGAAAAGACTCTGCCCGGCTTTTCCATCAAATGTTCCAGAAGCCGGAATTCTGTCGGCCCCAGATGCACGTCGCGCCCAGCCCGGCGAACGCGCCAATTTTGGCGGTCGAGTTCGAGATCGCCCGCCGAGAGAACGCCGGCCACTCGGTCGGGCCGGGCCCGCCGCAGCAAGGCGCGAACGCGGGCCATGAGCTCAGGAACCGAAAAGGGCTTGACCACGTAATCGTCGGCGCCAATCGCAAGGCCGCGAACCCGTTCGCTCTCTTCGCCACGGGCGGTCAGCATGATCACCGGCAAGGTTCGGGTCACTTCCCGCGCTCGCATCCTGCGGCAGATTTCCAGCCCCGAGACCCCGGGCAACATCCAGTCGAGGATGACGAGATCGGGGTTCCACTCGGTGAGCCTGACCTCGGCCTCGTCACCGCGCTCGACGCGATCCACAACGAAGCCTTCGGCCTCAAGATTATAGGACAGCAGCAAGCTCAAAGCTGCTTCATCTTCGACGACGAGAATGCGCGCCGCCGCAGGAGCAGACGCGACGCCGCGTCCGGCGTTGGAGCGGTTTTCATTTGGATTTTGCACTTCATTCATGATCATCAAACCGTCGTCGTTGTTGAATCGGACAGCATGTTGCGACCTTTCGGCCGAGATATCGGCAAGGTTTCGCCCGTCACGAGATAGACCACGGTCTCGGCGATATTAGTGGAATGATCACCAATCCGTTCGATGTTCTTGGAGCAGAACAGAAGATGCGCGCAAAACGAGATGTTGCGCGGATCCTCCATCATGAAGGTGAGGAGGTCGCGAAAAATTGAATCTTCCAGCGCGTCGAGATCGGCGTCATAGACCCAGACCCCCCGGGCGCGCTCCGCGTCGCGCTGCGCATAGGCGTCGAGCACATCCTTCAGCAAGATCGCAGCCGAGTCATGCATCGACTTGAGGCCTATGATGGCGCGCGGGATGCGCACGTCCGTCGAGACTTTGATGGCGCGCTTGGCGATGTTCTTGGCGAGATCCCCAATTCGCTCGAGATCGTTTGAAATTCGTATCGTGGCGATAATCTCGCGAAGGTCCATCGCCATAGGCTGACGCCGCGCGATTGTCAGGATCGCCTGCTCCTCGATTTCCCGCTGCAGCAGATCGAGGCGCGGGTCGCTATTGATCGTCGCCTGGGCGAGCCTCGTGTCGAAATCAGCCAGAGCGTCCATGGCGTCGGACAACATCTTTTCGGCGATGCCGCCCATTTCCGCGATCTTCTGGCCGAGCGATTCGAGTTCCTTATCATAAGATTTGACGATATGTTCCGACATACAAAATTCCTCGAAAGCCCGAAGATCAGCCAAAACGGCCGGTAATGTAATTTTGAGTCCGCTTTTGCTCAGGCGCGGTGAACATATGCGCCGTATTGCCGAATTCGATGAGTTCGCCGAGATACATGAAGGCGGTATATTCGGAGACACGCGCCGCCTGCTGCATGTTATGCGTGACGATCGCGATCGTGTAATTCGCCTTCAACTCGTCGATTAATTCCTCGATCTTGGCCGTCGAGATCGGATCGAGCGCCGAACAGGGCTCGTCGAGCAAAATGACCTCGGGATGGATCGCGACGGTGCGGGCGATGCAGAGCCGCTGCTGCTGGCCGCCGGAGAGCGAGAGGCCGGAAGCCTTCAACTGGTCCTTGACCTCGCCCCAGAGCGCGGCCCCCTTCAGCGCTGTCTCGACCCGTTCGTCGAGTTCGGCCTTGTTGACTTTCTCATAAAGCCGGATGCCGAAGGCGATATTGTCGTAAATCGACATCGGAAACGGGGTCGGCTTCTGGAACACCATGCCGACGCGAGCGCGCAGGAGATTGAGATCCTGGTCGGGCTTCAGGATATTATGACCATCAAGGAGGACTTCCCCTTCGGCCCGTTGCTTGGGATAAAGATCATACATCCGGTTCAAGACGCGCAGAAGCGTCGACTTTCCGCAACCGGAAGGCCCAATGAAGGAAGTCACCTTATTGGCGTAAAGCGGCAGGTTGATATTTTTCAACGCCAGCGAGTCGCCATAGAAAAAATTGAGGTCTCGAATAGCAACCTTCTGTGGGAGGTTCGGGACTTGCTTTATCACCGTCATTGCAGGGTCCTTTGCCGTGTCCCGATTTTCCGTCGGCGCGGTCGCCTGCGACGCCGCGGGATTCGCTATCGATGCGCCGCCATCGGCCACCTGGGAAACAACCGCCTCGGCGCCGCCCCCTATCGACGCCTCCCGCGCGTCGTTGGAGTCTTGGACTTCCTGCTCCTGGCTCACTATCTGGAGCTCCTTCATTTCGCGGTCCTCTGCGCGCCGAGCACGCGCGCGACGATCGAGAGCGCTAGCACGGCGAAGGTGATGATGAGCGCCCCCGCCCAGGCGAGTTGCTGCCACTCCTTGTAGGGGCTGAGCGCAAATTGGAAGATGACGGCCGGAAGACTCGACATCGGCGCATTCAGATTCGTGCTGAAAAACTGATTGTTCAGCGCGGTGAAAAGCAAAGGCGCGGTTTCGCCGCTGACCCTAGCGATGGCGAGAAGGACGCCAGTGATGAGCCCGGCCCTGGCGGCGCGATAGGCGACCTTGCCGATCACCAGATTGCGCGGCAACCCAAGCGCGCTGGCTGCTTCGCGCAACGGACCGGGCACCAGAAGAAGCATGTCCTCGGTCGTGCGCACGACGACGGGAACGACGATGACGGCAAGCGCCACGGCCCCGGCGATGCCGGAAAAATGACCCATTCGCGCGACCATGATCTCGTAAACGAAGAGGCCGACGATGATCGATGGAGCGCTGAGCAGAATGTCGTTAATGAAACGCACGACGAAGGTGAGCTTTGTATAGCGGCCATATTCGGCCATATAGGTGCCCGCCAGCATCCCGAGCGGCGTGCCGATGACGACGCCGAGAATGGTCATGATCAGGCTCCCGACGATGGCGTTCAGCAGGCCGCCATCCGCGCCCGGCGGCGGCGTCATCTGCGTAAAGACCGCCAGGGACATGCCCTGCATACCTTGCCAGAAAAGGGTGGCGAGAATCACGACAAGCCAGCTGAGGCCAAAAATCGCCGCCATATAGCACAGGGCGAGATAAGTCGCGTTGGTGCGGCGGCGCCGGTCGTAAATGGCCATTCTCAAGCCCCCGCCTGACGTTCGAGTCGCATCAGCATGTAGCGCGCGATGGCGAGGATGATGAAGGTCATCACAAAGAGGATAAGGCCGAGTTCGATCAGCGCGGAGGTGTAGAGATCGCCGACCGCTTCGGTGAATTCGTTGGCGATGGACGCCGAAATCGTGGTGCCCGGCGCCAGCAGCGAAACGGAGATCCTGTGCGCGTTGCCGATGACGAAAGTTACCGCCATCGTCTCGCCAAGGGCGCGGCCAAGACCGAGCATGACCCCGCCGATGACTCCGGTCCGCGTGTAGGGGATCACGATAAAGCGGACCACCTCCCAGGTCGTCGATCCGACGCCATAGGCGGCTTCCTTCAGGACTGGCGGCACCGTGTCGAACACATCGCGGGAGATCGAGGCGACAAAAGGCAGAACCATGATCGCCAGGATAAATCCGGCGGTGAGCATGCCGATTCCATAGGGCGGGCCGGCAAAGAGCGCCGAAAGAACCGGCACATTGGCGAAGGCCTCAATCAAACCCGGCTGGACATGCGCCTGCAGGAAAGGCGCGAAGACGAAGAGGCCCCAGATGCCGTAGATGATCGAGGGAATCCCGGCCAGCAATTCGATGGCGATCCCAATCGGACGGCGCAGGACATAGGGGCAGAGTTCAGTCAGAAAGATCGCGACGCCGAGCCCGATCGGCACGGCGATGGCCATGGCGATGGCGGCGGTCACCAGCGTGCCGTAGATCGGCGCCATTGCGCCGAATTTTTCGGTGACCGGATTCCATGTCTGCGTCACGAGGAAATCGAAGCCGAAGGCCCGGATCGCGGGAATCGAGCCCATGATCAGCGAGGCTATGACGCCGCCAAGGATTAACAGGACGGTCAGGGCCGCGCCCATCGTCAGACGGCGGAACATATTGTCGTGGAACTTCAAGCCATGCAGGACTTGGGCCCGTCGAAGGGCAAGTGAAGTCAGGGTCGCGTCGGCCTCAATCGCAACGTCAACCACCAATTTTCTCCTCAACGCTTTCTACCCTCTTTTCACCAAGCACCGTCCACGCGCGGATGCGCCGCGGTCAGTCGTCGCGGCGCCCGGACATGCGAAGCGCAGAAAGGGAAGGCGACCTTGCCCTCCCTCCCCGAAGGCTTCAATTCTGAAGCGGCTTGCCGTCGGCTCCCTTGATTTCGGCGGCCCAGGTCTTCTTGATCAAAGCCACAACAGCATCCGGCAGAGGAACATAGTCGAGTTCCGCGGCGGCTTTGTCGCCCTTCTCGTAGGCCCAGCTGAAGAACTTGAGAGCCTCGGAGGCGGCGGCGGGATCTTGCGGCGCCTTATGCATCAGAATGAAAGTGGCGCCGGCGATCGGCCAGGACTTGGCGCCCGGCTGGTCAGTCAGGATCTGATAGAATCCCGGCGAATGAGCCCAGTCGGCATTCGCGGCGGCGGCCTTGAAGCTCTCGGAGTCCGGGGCGACCGACTTTCCGTCCTTGTTGATCATGTCGACGTAGGACATCTTGTTCTGCTTGGCATAGGCATATTCGACATAGCCAATCGCGCCGCCCGTCTGGGTGACATTATTGGCGACGCCTTCATTGCCCTTGGCGCCGATGCCGGCGGGCCACTCGACGGCCGAATTGGCTCCGACTTTGGACTTCCAATCCGGGCTCACCTTGGAGAGATAATCGGTCCAGAGGAAGGTCGTTCCCGATCCGTCGGCGCGGTGAACCACCACAATCGCCTGCGAGGGCAATTTGGCTTTCGGGTTCAGCTTTTTGATGGCCGGGTCATCCCAGGTCTTGATTTCGCCAAGGAAAATCTTGGCGAGGGTCGGGCCGTCGAGCACCAGTTCACCCGGCTTGATGCCTTCGAGATTGACGACCGGCACGGCGCCGCCCGTCACCGTCGGGAACTGAACCAGACCGGCTTCCTGAAGCTCCTCTGGCTTCAAAGGCATGTCGGAGGCGCCGAAGGTCACGGTCTTGGCCTTGATCTGCTTGATCCCGCCGCCCGAACCGATCGATTGGTAATTGAGGCCATTGCCGGTTTCCTTCTTATACGTATCCGCCCATTTCGCGTAAATCGGATAGGGAAAGGTAGCGCCGGCGCCGGAAATATCGACGGCACTGGCGCCGCCGGCGGCGAGGCTCATCGCCGCCGCCACAACCGCGGTTCGCAGGTACGTGAAAGTCATTGCATGCCTCTCAATGAGTGAAGGTAAGGGGAGCTAAAGGAAAGCGGGCCCGGCATCGCGCCGAAAGATCCTTCCGACGCTCGGTTCGAGGCCCAAGAAACACTTTCGCAAGCGCCTCAGTCCAAAGCCTAAACGTCCTTCACAAGGGGTTTATGAAGCCAACATGACATGTTCATGACATAGATCGATTTCACAATAGAGCATAAAATCTCACGCCATTCAGCGTCCTTTCAGCGGTAGCGTCACGCGGAACGTCGCCCCCGCTCCCGGCGTCGACTCGATGCCCAGCCGGCCGCGATGGCGCGCGACAATATGTTTCACGATGGCGAGGCCAAGGCCGGTGCCGCCCTTGGCCCGGCTCAAGCCGGCGTCGACCCTGTAAAAGCGTTCGGTTAGCCGGGGCAGATGTTCTGGCGCGATTCCGGGGCCGTGATCGCGCACGCTCAAGACGCATTGGCGCTCCTGCGCCACGAGCGTAATCTCGACCCGGCGGTCGGCGCTGGTCTGTTCGGAGGCTCCATATTTGATCGCGTTTTCGACCAGATTTTCGACGACGCGCAGCAATTCGTCGCGATCGCCCCCAACGATCACCGCGGCAGGCGCATCGACCTTCAGAACGACATCATTGTCGCGCGCCATTGGCGCAAGCGTGTCGGCGATATGGCGAAGGATCGAGACCATATCGACCGGCGTCTGCGGCCGCAGGTGCAAATTCTGCTCGATCCGCGACAACGACAAAAGATCGTCGACCAGACGCGTCATCCTTTGCGCTTGCTCGCGCATAATGCCGAGGAACTTTATCCTCGCATGCGCATCCTCGCGAGCCGGTCCCTGGAGCGTCTCCACGAAGCCCAGCAAGGAGGCAAGCGGCGTCCGCAATTCGTGGCTGGCGTTGGCGACAAAATCGACCCGCATCCGCTCGACCCTGCGGGCTTCGCTCAGGTCATGCAAGGTCAAGATCATCATAGGCTCGAACGCCGCTCCGTCCATTACGGCGACGCTCAATTCGAAGTATCGCTCCACCGGCACGCGCTCCAGCCAAGTCGCTCTTTCGGGATGGCCAGAGGCCCGCGCCCGCGTAACCGCATCAAGCACATCGGGAGCGCGCAAACCGCGCGCCAGCAGATCGTCCGGCCGCACCGCTGGGAACAAGGCTTGCGCCGGAGCGTTGACGGCGCTCACGCGATCGGCCGCGTCGATGACGATGACGGCTTCCGGCAAAGCGTCGATGAGCCTGCCCACAATCACACGGTCTCGAGCCGAACGGTCTTTGTCCATAACGCCCTCACTTTGTGGTTTATGCGCAGGAGTGAGAGTTGAGATCAAGGATCATGCGGGCGCCGGAATTGCCCTCCCATCCGCCGCCGTAACGACAACAAATTTTTGAAAATAAGATACGGATTATCAATGCTCTAGAATGTCTTATGAATATTTTTGATTGAGACGGGCGATGGCCCGCGCCAAGCCTCGCCGATATTCCCGGTCCCTCGACCGCCCATCGTCCCGTCTGGCCGATGGCTTGGCCCGCCGCAGGAGCCGACCCAAACTTAAGCTGATTTGCGGGCCAGTCCGGAAGACAAGGAAAGCCAGATCCCCTTCGCTCGCCACGGGAGTTGCATTCACCCGATCCCGCACCAGATCCAACTTTCCGGCAAAGGCGACAGCCTCCCTTTCCAGGATCACATCCTGCTTAGCATAGGAAATCAGCATGAGCTCGAAAGATGACAAGACTGGGAAGGCCGACGCCAATGCGCTCGAAAACGCGAGCGGCGGACATCCTCTGGCCGCTGGCCCTGACCGGCGCGGCATCCCCTCGTCTCTGAAATTTCCGATCGATGCGCCGCAGTCGGCAAAAACCAAGCGCGCAGCGTTGCGATCGGGCGATTTTCCCTACGACGTCAAGCTTGAAAAAGATGCCTACAAACCGCAACTGCGTCAGCTCCAAATCGAACTCGTCAAAATGCTCGATTGGGTCAAGCGCGAGGGAGAACGGATTGTCATCATTTTTGAAGGCCGCGACGCAGCCGGCAAGGGCGGCACGATCCAGCGCCTGACCGAACATCTGAACCCACGGTCGGTCCGGGTGGTCGCCCTGCCCCGGCCGACGGAGCGCGAAACCGGGCAATGGTATTTCCAGCGCTATGCCGAACATTTGCCGCCACGTGGAGAAATCGCGATCTTCGATCGCTCCTGGTACAACCGGGCCGCCGTCGAGCCCGTCTTCGGATTCTGCACGCCACGGGAGACGACGGCATTTTTATATGAAGCCCCGATTTTCGAAGCCATGCTGGCGCGGGACGGAATCAGAATCATCAAATTCTTTCTATCGATCGGCCGCGAAATGCAGATCAAGCGGCTGCTTTCGCGCTGGCGCGATCCGGTCCGGCGCTGGAAGCTCACCGACATCGACTTGGCGTCAGTCGACAAATGGGACGCCTATTCGGCGGCTTTCGAGAGGATGCTCGCGACCACCGACAGCGCGGCCGCGCCCTGGACCGTGATCCACGCCAATGACAAACTCCGTCTGCGGCTGGAAACGATCCGCCATGTTCTCGACGTGACCCCTTATGGCCCCAAGGACGCCGAGGCGATCGGCAGGCTCGACGCCAAGATCATCGTTTCGGCCGCCACCTTTCTCGGGACCGGGGGAGAGGAGGAGTGAGCTCGGCGGTCAGCCGCGCGCCTTCCGCTTCGCTGCGGCGCATCGCCTCGCGCAAGGACTTCCAGCGCCGGAAGCCCTCATGCGCGCCCAGGAAGGCGAGCGCTAGGACGAATGGGGCCAGATAGTAAATGACGCGAAACAACAGCAGCGAGGCCAGCAAGGATTCTTGCGAGACGATCGGCACGGCCTTCAGCATTGCCGCCTCGAAGACGCCTATGCCGCCCGGCGCGCTGCTGGCGACCCCAAGGATGCAGGCGAAAACATAGGCGGCGACGAAAGTGAAGAAATCAAGCTCGCTATGGTGCGGCAGCAGGACATAAAGCACGCCCGCCGCGGCGCATTGATCGATGACGCCGAGAATGACCTGGCCCGTTGTCAAGCCAAGTCCAGGCAATTCCAGGCGGAAGCCCTGGATTCGGACATGGCGGCGGCGGATCGTCACCCAGACCAGATAGGACAGGATCGCCGCGAGCAGGCCGACCCCCATCAGCATGTTCAGCACGGGTTTCAAATGATTGATCGCGCTGATCGCTTCCGCGTGAAAGGCCAATGCCGCGCCGATCACGAAAACCATGCCGAACCAGAATGTCACACCGGCAAAAATGGTGAGGGTGGCGACCTTGCTCGCCGATAACCCGACCTGGGAATAGATCCAGTACCGCACAGTGCCCGCGGTGATCAGCGGAAATCCCAGAGTGAAGGAAATGGCGTAGCTCGTGAAGGAGGCGAGCGCCGTCGTCGCATAGGCCACCCGCGTCCGAAGCTGGCGCAAGGCCAGCGCATCATAGCCGGTCAGCGCAAGGAATGACGTAGCGGTAAAGAGCGCGGCGGCGGCGATCTGCTCGGCGCTGGTCGCCGCGATGGCGGCCCGCAAATCGCCGAGACTGACGGCCGAAAACGTCCGCCCGAGGACGTAAATCGAGAAGAGCGCGATCGCTATGCTGAAAACAGCCGCGACCTTCTTTCCGATTGAATGACGGCGGGCCGCCGCATGTTCCTTGAGCGCATGCGCATCCTCCGGCGCGGCGGTCGCAACGATGGCCACCGTCTTTCGAGCGAAAAAGCGCGAGCCGCTGGCGCCGCGCCGGGCATCGTCACGGAAATATCGTTGATCCAAAGCGCGATCCCTGCTTTCGACCCGCTTGCAAACAAGCGGACAATCTCGATTTCTCGGCCCAGCGCGTAAAGGTCCGAAGGAGGTTATGCGGCGCGAAGACGACGGTAGCAAGACTCTTGCGCAAAGGTCTGTCCCAGCGGCCGCCGCCAGCTTGGCGTTACAAACCGGCGCGGCGCCATGCACATAAATAATATCGACGATACGCAGATGCGATGTCGAATGGGCCGGCGTTCGGAGGCATCGCGATCAAAACGTCCAATCCCGCGAAAAGCTGCAACAATGTTCCGGCCTTACTTGCCGTCCTGACGAGGGAAACCGCTCCGCTCGGCTTGAAAATGCGGCGGGGCGGCCCAACGTCAGTTACATCGGCCCCGCCGCCACAGTTGGAGTAAAGTGGGGGGCTGGAATGATTCCATGCAAGAAGAGACATCCAAGAGCGATTTCACACAGCCGGAAATATTTCGAGGATGCTTATATCGTCTAGCGGCTCCTCCAACCTCGGCCGCAGCCGTAAAGAAAATGTATATGGTTAGACGACGTTAACTTCCCAGCGACATGATCATTTGATTGGAGCTTCCGAACTCCAATCCGCCCCCAAAATAGATGAGTAAAGTCAATGATCGAGCAAGACACCTCCTCCAAAACCCCGCTTCGCTCAAACAGTCCGCGCGACCTTCTCGCTAGGTTGTATCGCGAAATTGGCATTTCCGCGGTCGCGGCGGCGTTGGAATCGTCAGCACGTAAGCCGCAAAAGGCCCCGCAAATCCGGACATCCGAAATTCCCGCCGTGCTCCGGGATGACGAGGCCGCGTAATATCGCAATGCGGCGACCATAGCTCGGCGGGTCAGATTGATCTGCCGTGGTCGGTTCCTATTTCCCCAGCCGCGCTGCGGGACGGATTTTGGACTATTATCTTATGCGGCATATTGGGAAAAATGCCGCCTTCGGGCAGACTTGCGCATCGCCGGCGCAATATAAGCGCCGGGGCGGTCAAGTTAAAGTCATGTGCTAGCGAACGATGACTTTAGCACCAACCTTGACGCGGCCATAGAGGTCGATAACGTCAATATCGCTCATGCGAATGCAGCCTGAGGAGACGCTCCGGCCAATCGATTCGGGCTCGTTGGTGCCGTGGATGCGATAAAGCGTGTCCTTGTCGTCCTGGTAGAGATAAAGCGCCCGCGCGCCGAGGGGATTATCGGGGCCCCCTTCGATGCCTCCCGCCGCCGCGGTGGGGCGCAGATGCGGCCACCGCTCGACCATCTCCGCTGGCGGAACCCATCGCGGCCATTCGGCCATGCGTCCGACGATAGCGGTCCCAGTCCAGCCATATGCTTCGGAGCCGACGGCGACGCCGTAGCGAACCGCTTTCCTGCCGGGTTCGACAAAATAGAGAAACTTATCCCTTGTATCGACAACGATTGTCCCTGGCTCTTCGCCAGTGGGATCGTCGACGCGGTAGCGCCGATAATTCATATCGACTTCGACGGAGGGGACGACCGCGAGAAACTCCGCATCCTTTGCGGTCAAGGCCGGGTCGGGAACCGATGCGTAATTGCAGCCGCTCAGGACAAATGCCAGGGGCAGCAAGATCGCGCTGGAAAGCGGGCGGGCGAGATAAAACATGGGGCGCCGACGAATTGTCATTGTATGACCTCAAAGACAACTTGAGGCTTACTCTATTAGAGATGTCTTTACCATGATCATCGCCGCTCCAGACGCAAGAAACCGGTCATCTGTGGCGAAAAGGAAACAGAACGGCGCCCCAAATTATGCCGCGGAAGTGATGGACAGACCCCGCGTAACGCCATAAGGGAGACGATGCCGCGGTGCGGCGCCGAGCCGGCGCTATAAGGCCCCAAGAAGACGCCCCAAGAAGACCCAAGCGAGTTTGCGTAAGGTGACGACGCTTTTTTTGAGCCATCCTTCGAGTTTCGATCACGATACCGGCCCCGGTCACCCGGAACGCCCGGACCGAATCCGCGTCATCGACCAGATTTTCGAACATGAGCGTTTTCAAATGCTCCATCGCGCGCTGGCGCCCGGCAACGACCGCACCGCGATCTTGCGGGTTCATCCGGCCCACTACATCGACGAGATCGAAGCCGCCGCCCCGAGCGAAGGGCGCGTCCATCTCGACCCTGACACGATCCTCAGTCCAGGCTCATGGCAGGCCATCGTCCATGGCGTCGGCGGCGCCACGGCGGCAGTCAACGAAGTCATGCGCGGCGACGCGAAAAATGCTTTTGTCGCGACGCGCCCGCCCGGCCACCACGCAGAGCGCGCCTTGCCGATGGGGTTTTGCGTCTTCAACAATGCGGCGATCGCGGCAAGGCATGCACAGGCGGTCCATGGCGCCGAGCGGGTCGCCATCGTCGATTTCGACGTCCATCATGGCAATGGAACGCAAGAGATTTTCTGGTCCGACCCGTCCGTTCTCTATGCCTCGACGCATCAGATGCCGCTTTTTCCGGGCACCGGCTCGATCGACCAGCGCGGCGAGCATGACAATATCGTCAACGCCCCCCTCTCGGCCGGGGCGGACGGAAGCATTTTTCGGGAGGCGATGGAGACCGCGATCCTGCCGCGAGTCACCGCTTTTCAGCCGGACCTGATCGTGATCTCGGCCGGCTTCGACGCGCATAGGCTCGACCCGCTGGCCAATCTCAATCTTGTCGAGGCCGACTTCGCCTGGGTGACGACGCGGCTGATGGAGATTGCAGAGAGATGCGCCAAAGGCCGCATCGTTTCAATTCTCGAAGGGGGATACGACCTCGAGGGCCTCGCCCGCTCCGCCGCAGCGCATGTCCTGACCCTCATGGGCGCGTCGAAATCCTAAATGGAATTCCCCGCATGATCTTATCCAAAAAGTCTGCAACTTTTTGGGATCATGCTTTAATCCAACCCCTCGCTGGATGAAATTTCGATCCCAAATCCCGAGAGGCCGATATAGGTCATCGGCTTTGACGTGCGCAGACGGATCGACGACACCCCGAGATCACGCAGGATCTGCGCGCCAAGACCGATCTCGCGCCATTCCTTGGTGCGTTGCGCCTCCGAATCCGCCTTATCCACGAGAGCGACATTGACCGGGACGCCTGCGGTGCCGTCGCGCAGAAAAATAAAGACGCCGCGTCCGTTCCTTTTGAAGCTCGCGAAGGTTTTCCGGATATTGTCTCCGCCCGTACTCGTGATCAGGTCGGCGATGATATCGACCCGATGCAACCGCGTCGGCATGTCCCGGCCATCGCCGATTTCGCCCTGGACGAAGGCGAAATGCTGAACCTGGTCGTAGGGCGTGACATAGGCATAGCCCATCAACGGCCCGCTCGGCCCTTCAACCGGAAAAACCCCGACCCGCTGAACGATTTTCTCCCGCTCCTGCCGATGCGCGATCAGATCGGCGACCGAAATCCGCTTTAGGCCATGCCTTTCCGCAAAAGCCTCGATTTGCGGACCCGCCATGACCGTGCCGTCGTCATTGGCGAGTTCACAGATGACGCCAACCGCGGGCAGCCCAGCGAGGCGGCAGAGATCGACGGCGGCTTCGGTATGGCCCGACCGCATGAGCACCCCGCCCTCCCGCGCGATGAGAGGAAACACATGGCCAGGGCGGACGAAATCCCCCGCCCCCATATTGCCATTGGCGAGGGCGCGCACCGTATTGCTGCGTTGTTCGGCTGAGATGCCGGTCGTCAGGCCATGCCTGGCGTCGACCGACACGGTAAAGGCCGTGCCGTGCGGCGCATCATTCGTCGCCACCATCGGCTGAAGATTCAAGCGCTTGGCGTCGCTCGCGGTGATCGGCGCGCAAACGATGCCGCAACAATTGCGAATGATGAAGGCCATCTTCTCCGGCGTGCAGAGCGAGGCGGCGCAAATCAGATCGCCTTCGTTCTCGCGATCGTCGTCGTCGGTGACGATGATGATCTCGCCGCGCGCGATGGCCTCGATCGCCTGTGTGACCGAATGGGGCATTGCCGCTTTCTCCTTCGTTCCGGCCGTTTCGAGAAAATCATTCGGCGTGACGGCGCCGCCGGTCTCGCGCAGGATTCGCCCCGCCGTCTCGCGCGATACCCAGGCGTCGTCCTGATTGCAGATTTGCGAAATCGAGCCTTTCGACAGGCCGGTCCGGCGGGCGAAATCGACGCGGCTGACATTGTTGAGCTTCAGCCATTCGCCGAGTTTCATGCGAAAACCTTGGAGCCGGGTCGAGTTTGGTTTTGCTAAACTAATGTGGCGCGAGCGGTTTTGAAAGGCCAAACGCGCACAAGTTCCGACAAGATCGCGCGACTTTCGCCCGGCCAGCTTGTCTCGGCGCATGGCGGATTGTGCCTGCCGATGCCAGACATGCGCCAGGAGCGTTATTGGCGCCGCAGGAGAGTTTTCCAGCGAGGTAGACGCAGACTCCATGCTTTGGTCTAGCTGCGCCCTGCCAAGATTGATCCCTTTTTCAGGATTGTGGCTCTGCGCGGCGGACCGCACTCATCGCCCAACCGGCCAAGCCGCGCCCTCTCCAACCTGGCCGCGATGGCGCAGAAACTGGTCGGCGAGCACGCAGGCAACCATGGCTTCGCCGACCGGAACGGCGCGAATGCCGACGCAAGGGTCATGTCGGCCCTTGGTGACGATTTCTGTCTCTGCTCCGCTTCGATCGATCGTCAGGCGCGGCTGCAGGATCGACGAGGTGGGCTTGACCGCGAAGCGGGCGACGATCGGCTGCCCGGTCGAGATGCCGCCAAGCACGCCGCCGGCATGGTTCGACAAGAACAGGGGCGCCCCGTCATCGCCAAAGCGAATCTCATCGGCATTGGCCTCCCCAGAGAGTTCAGCGGCGGCGAAACCCTCGCCGATTTCGACGCCCTTGACCGCATTGATCGACATCAGGGCGCTCGCCAGTTCCGCATCGAGCTTGCCATAGATCGGCGCGCCCCAGCCTGGAGGGACATTCTCCGCCACAATCTCGATCACCGCGCCGATGGAGGAGCCCGCCTTGCGCACGCCATCGAGATAGGCTTCGAAAAAAGCCGCGGCCTTGGCGTCAGGACAGAAGAACGGATTTTTCTGCGTCTCCTCCCAATTCCAATTGGCGCGATCGATCTTATGCGGTCCGATCTGGACCAGCGCGCCGCGGATCAGCACCCTGTCGATGATCCTGCGGGCGATCGCCCCCGCCGCCACCCGGCTCGCGGTTTCGCGCGCAGAGGAGCGGCCGCCGCCGCGATGGTCCCGGATGCCATATTTCAGATCATAGGTCAGATCGGCGTGGCCTGGCCGGTACTTGTCCTTGACCTCGTCATAATCTTTCGACCGCTGGTCGGTGTTCTCGATCAGAAGCGCGATCGGCGTCCCGGTCGTTGTCAGGCGCCCGGTCTCTTCATCGTGAAAGACCCCGGAGAGGATCTTGACGAGGTCCGCCTCCTGCCGTTGCGTGGTGAAGCGGGAAGTTCCCGGCCGCCGCTGGTCGAGGAAGGTCTGGATGTCCGCCTCATCGAGCGGGAGCAAGGGCGGGCAACCGTCGACGACGCAGCCGATCGCTGGCCCATGGCTCTCGCCAAAGGTCGTGACCCGAAAAAGATGACCGAAGGTATTGTGAGACATGAGCTAAATTGCGCAGCTGCGAGACAGGCCGGCCGCAAAGCTATCTCTTGTCGAACCGCGCTCCATCATCCCTTCTCCCGCAGCAGGCGGCCTTTTTCGCGACTCCAGTCGCGTTTCTTCTCGGTCTCGCGCTTATCATGCAGCTGTTTGCCGCGCGCCAGCGCGATCTCGATTTTCGCCCTGCCCTTTTCATTAAAATAGATTTTCAGCGGCACGATGGTCATGCCCTCGCGTTCGGTTCCTTGCGCCAGTTTGACGATCTCGCGCGCCCTCAGGAGCAGCTTGCGCGGCCGCTTCGGCTCATGGTTGAACCTGTTGGCCTGTAAATATTCCGGGATATTCGCATTGACCAGATAGAGTTCTCCGGCCCGGTCGACCGAGGCATAACTTTCCGCGATCGTCGCCTTGCCAGTGCGCAAGGATTTGACCTCGGTGCCGGTCAGCATGAGGCCGGCCTCGAAGGTCTCGCCGATTTCGTAATTATAGCGCGCGCGTCGATTTTCGGCGGCGATCTTGAGCGGGCGCTCTTTCTTCGCAGCCACTCACTTCACCTCGCATGACAAGAACCATTCACGCATTGACAAGCCCGGCGTGGATCATCGCGGCCTTGAGCGGAGCCAGCGCCGCGGGAGACGCTGGCAGCATCGGAAGCCGCACCTCGTCGGCGATCTTGCCGAGCATCGCTAGCGCGTGTTTCGGACCTGCGGGATTGGGCTCGAAGAAGAGAGCGGCGTGAAGCGGGCTCAGCTGATCGTGCAGCTTCAGGGCCGCCGCATAATCGCCTTGCATACACGCTTCCTGCATTTGCGAACACTGTTTCGGCGCGACATTGGAGGTCACCGAAATGCAGCCATGGCCGCCAAGCGACATCACCGCCACCGCCGTCATGTCCTCGCCGGAGAGCTGAATGAAATCCGCGCCGAGCGCCTGCCTTTGCAATGCCGTGCGGGCGAGGTTGCCGGTGGCGTCCTTGACCCCCGCGATATTCTTGAGCTCAAAAAGCCGCTGCATGGTTTCCACCGACATATCGACCACTGAACGGGGCGGAATATTATAGATGATGATCGGTATGCCGACAGCGTCGTTGATCGCCTTGTAATGCCGATAGAGGCCCTCCTGCGAGGGCTTGTTGTAATAGGGCGTCACGACGAGAAGGCCGTCGGCGCCCGCGCCTTCCGCGAATTTCGCGAGTTCAATGGCCTCTTGCGTATTGTTCGATCCAGCGCCGGCAATGACTGGAACGCGGCCCTTGGCCTCGGCGACGCAAGCGGCGACAACTTGACGATGCTCCGCATGCGAAAGAGTGGGGCTCTCCCCGGTCGTTCCAGCTGGAGCCAGGCCATGCGTGCCGCTTTCAATCTGCCAGTCGACCAAAGCCCGAAAGGCCCGCTCATCGAATTCCCCAGCCCGGAATGGCGTGACAAGCGCGGTGATCGAACCCTTGAAAGCCGCCTTTTTCCCCATGCCAGTCCCACCTTTCCACCAATCCGCCCCATAGACGCCGCAATTTCCAGGCTGACTCTCAACCTTCAGCCGGAGCGCGGGAGTGACGACACATAGACGTCAAAGCCGCTTCCGAAAAGGGCCGATCGGTAGGATTGCGCTTCGGCCATGAGTAAATTTCGTCCTTTGTTAATAAGGAATGGTTCAAGTTTTCTTTTCGCTCGCTCTGTAGGATTGGACGAAGCATGCTCACAAGGCAATCGACATTCCCACTCGCGGCATGGATCGGCGTTTCGGCTTTGCTTGGTCTTGGCGGCGCCTGGCTTCAAGAGAGAGGCGTCGGATTCAATTTTGTGGGGCAAATTGGCGACGGCGGCAATTTGCTGGCCTTCGAGCCGCGCTACATAGCTCCAGAGGCCCCTTTTCTTCGTGAAGGCGACAGCGACGACGACGACGACGATCCACGCTCAAGCCTGCGCATGGGAGATTCTGCTCCCGGCGCGCCAGGCGCCGGCGATCCCGCGCGCGCTGCGCAGCTCGGCTTCGACCTAAGCAGGATGTCCGAGGCGATCGGCTTCTATAAAGCCGGCGATCTCCTCCGCGGCGACCTGGCGGCCAAGACAGCCACGGACAAGACTGTCCAAACCGCTCTCGAATGGATCGCTTTGCGGAGCTTTCCGCGCGAGGCCGGATTCGACCGGCTTCAGGCCTTCGCGGCCGCCCATCCCGGCTGGCCCGCGCAGGAGTGGTTGCGCAAGCGCAGCGAGGAGGCGCTGTTCGGCGATCGCAAGAGCGTCGCTCTCATCAGGTCCTATTTCGGCGAAAGCCGCCGCGGCCCCGAGACGCCGGCCGGCAAACTCGCCTTGGCCCGAGCCCTGACGCAAGACGGCAAGAGCGCGGAAGCCGGCGCGCTGGTTCGCGAAGTGTGGCGCGAGGCCGATCTTAACGCCGGACTGGAGGCCAAGATCAAGGCCGATTTCGGCGCTCATCTCGACAAGGCCGACCATAAGTTTCGCGCCGACCGCTTTCTTTACAAAGAACAGATCGCTAACGCTTTTCGCGCCGCCGCCCTTGCCGGGCGGGATGTGCTCGCCCTCGCCAAGGCCAGGGCCGCCGTGATCGCCGAAGCCGCGAGTGACAAGCTCCTCGCCGCCGTTCCGGCCCCGCTTCGCTCCGATCCCGGCTATCTGTTCGCCCAGATTCAGAAGCTCCGGCGGGCGGAAAAAATCCGCGAGGCGGTGACTATCGTCCTATCGGCGCCGCGCGACCCTGCTCTTCTCGTCAATGGCGACGAATGGTGGGTGGAGCGCCGGCTTCTCGCCCGCAAACTCCTCGATCAAGACGACGCGAAGACCGCCTATCGGCTCTGCGCCGAACATTCGGCGACATCGCGCGAAATGCAGATCGAAGCCGAGTTCCACGCGGGCTGGATCGCGCTTCGCTTCCTAAACGATCCCGCCCGCGCAGCCGGCCATTTCGAGGCGCTCGCCGCGGTTGCGGTGACGCCTATGTCGCGGGCGCGAGCGGCTTATTGGCAAGGCCGCGCCGCCGAGGCCTCGACCTCGGATGCCGCCTTGGCGAACGCCAAAGCCTTCTATCAACACGCGGCGGAGCATCCCGCGACCTATTATGGCCAACTTGCGCGCGGCAAGCTCGGGCTGGCGACGGCGTCGATCCGCAGCCTCGCCGACGAGGCGACGGGAGACGCGCGCGAAGAATCGATCAGGGTGATCGAACTGCTTTATGCGGTGGGCGAAAAGCGACTTGCAACGCCCCTCGCCGTCGAGGCGGTGCGCCACCTTGACGATCAAGCGCAGATAGCGGCCCTCGCCAGCGTCGTCGCCAAACAGCGGGACGCCCATATCTCGCTCACCGTCGGCAAGCTCGCGAGCCAGCGCGGCTTCGCCATCGATGCGCTCGCCTTCCCGACTTATGGCGTGCCGCCGTTCCAGCCATTGCGAAACTCAGCCGGCGCGCCGCTGATTTATTCGATCGCCCGCCAGGAAAGCGCCTTCGACCCGAGCGCTGTCTCGACCGCCGGCGCCAAAGGACTGATGCAGATGATTTCATCGACGGCGCGGCGCACAGCCGATCGCGCCGGCGTCGCCTTCGACGAGAACCGGCTGCTGGCCGACGCAGCCTTCAACGCCCAACTGGCAGCCGCTCATCTCGGCGAACTTCTCGCCGAACAGCGCGGCTCCTATATCTTGACATTCGCCGCCTATAACGCGGGAGGCAAGCGGGTCAAGCAATGGATCGACGCCTATGGCGATCCGCGCAAACCTGGCGTCGATCCAATCGACTGGGTTGAGCGAATTCCTTTTACCGAGACCCGAAATTATGTGCAGCGGGTCACTGAGAACCTCGGGGTCTACCGGGTGCAATTCGGCGAAGCCGCTCCAACGCCTGACGAAACGATAAAAAGGGCCGAGGCCAAACTTTGATGCGTTCCGGTTGCGTCCGGTTGCCGCGTCAACGCCTCCGTGCATCTCTCGAAAAACGCCGCGACGCCTGCAGCGTCGTCCGCGACGCTGTTTAGCGCAGAGCTGATCAATAAGATCATTAGGCAAAAGGCGAAGACAATCTGCGCGATCGAATCGCCTTGAAGCGCGCGCGCTTTATGAGATTATCCCTCGGAAGGAATGCGCTGCATCACCTTTTCGATTTGGCGCACCAAGGTCGGAGCGGCATAGGGCTTTGCCACGAACAGACCTTCATCCGGCATGGCCCCGGCGCCAATGGCACAGCGTCCCGAGGTCACGACAACGCCGATCCTCGGCCAGCAATCATGAATGCGCCAAGCCAGGGCCAGCCCGTCAAGAGATCCCGGCATTTCGATATCGGTAAATACAACCCGAACGTCAGGACGAGCGGCGAGCACGCGCAGCGCCTCGTCGGCATTGCTCGCCAGAAGCACGTCGTAGCCAGCTTGATCAAGTAGATCCGCGCCCATCATCCGCACGAAAGGCTCGTCCTCGACAACGAGAACCACAGGCGGGATTTTTCTTTGCGTGTGTTCCATGCCCGGTTAACAAAGGCATTTCGCTTAGGTTCCTATTTGCTCTTTTCTTGGTAAAAGAAACCTTTCGATGTCATTTTAGGATTGCCGCCCCATTATTATACAGCGTCGCGTTGGTTTGACTTGGCCGTAAATCTCGCCTTGCGCTGCAAGCGCTGAATCGCCCGTTCGGAGCTTTCATGATCCTTCCGCAGCTTCCCTTCGAAAGCCGCTTTTTTTCCGGTTACGACGGCCTGATGCTTCATGTCCGGGACTATGGCTCGACGCTCGATCCGGGCCTTCCGGTTGTTTGCTTGCCGGGGCTGACGCGCAATTCTGCTGATTTCGGCCCGCTTGCGAGCGCCCTAGCCTCCGGCCTTTTCGGGCAGAAGCGGCGCGTGCTCGCCATCGACTACCGCGGCCGGGGCCTTTCCGCTTACGATCGGGATTGGCGGAACTACAGCCTCCCAGTTGAAAACAACGATCTTTTGAGCGTTCTCACGGCGGCCGGAATAGACCGCGCCGCCTTCGTTGGAACGTCGCGCGGCGGACTGCATGCGATGCTATTATCGGCCAGCCGGCCGGCGATCATTCGCGCCGTCGTGCTGAACGACATCGGCCCCGTCGTGGAGCCGCGCGGAATGGCGCGGATCCGCAGCTATGTCGGCAAACTTCCCGCCCCGCTTTCCATCGCCGACGCAATTGATCTTCTCAAACGGCTCATGAGCCAACAATTCAAGGGCCTCAGCGAAGCGGATTGGGCGGCTTATGCAAAGATCACTTTCGCCCAATCCAACGGGCGCCTTAGCGCGCGCTACGATCCAAAACTGATGAAGCCGCTCCAATATCTCGACCTAGAGCAGCCGTTGCCCAGTTACTGGCCGCAATTCGATGGTTTGCGCAATGTGCCCTTGCTGATCTTCAGAGGCGAAAACTCGGACGTTCTTTCTGTCCAAACCCTCGGCGAAATGGCGCAGCGCCATCGCGCCTGCGAAATCCACGTCGTCAAGGGCCAAGGCCATCCGCCGCTTCTCATCGACGCGGACTCGATCGGCCGGATCTGCGATTTCGTCGCCAAGTGCGACATGCAATCGCAGCGCGCGCCAAGCGAAATCACGGCCTAAGCGCCACCGCTGCTTAAACGTCTCCGAACTGGCGCTGGCGAAGGCCGCGGGCTCGGCGCAGCGCATCCTCGCGGCGAAAGACAGCGCGGCGCCAGCGCGACAATTCGGCTTCCACCTGTCCGCTCCATTCAAACGCACGCGGCGCTAGACAATCGCGGCATCGTTCCATTATAACGCGCTCAGCGTCGGAGTCGGCTTGGCCCTGGCGATGCCCAGGTAGCTCAGTTGGTAGAGCATGCGACTGAAAATCGCAGTGTCGGTGGTTCGATTCCGCCCCTGGGCACCAGCAAACTCAAAAGCTTAGCCAATTCATGACAGCTCGGTTAGATGCTGTGCTGGACAGAGTTACCTGCGGTTTGACTCGCTTCCGTAGGTCCTGCGCCGGTCCATCGAATGACAATGTCATCTAGCTTTTGTTTTAACCTGCGACACGACTAGGTCCGAGCCGTGCTTTGCACCGTCCTCGGCCGCTATGTAGGTCGCCCTGACCTGCTCCTGGTTTGAGGCAGCGAAAATTGCCCGCATTTACGGCGCATCATCGATCGTCAAAATGAACTGCCCTGCGATCCTGGCGAGCTGATCCGCCAAGCGATCGAAATCGACGCGAGCAAATGCTCATTCCAGTACCAAACACCTAACCGATGCGCCGCGCCCGCGTTCGCAAGGTCACGGCCGGACGGATGAAATGGACAAGCCTCCGAAACCGACTGGAGGGCGCGCGCAGGCAAGATGCGCGCGGCGCGATCAAGCCTGCGACGGGCGCCAAACCGGGAAAAAGCCGTTCCGCCAAGGTTTCTGGGGCCGCGCGCAGACCCGCCGCGCGACCGCCGCCGCCCAGTAAAAAATCGCCAGCCTCTTCGATGAACCCTGATTCCGGCGCGCGACCGGACCGGAGCAACAGCAGATCGGGGCCGCGCGCCGCTTCGATCGCCTGGCGAAGCCAATCCGCCTCGCCAGGAGCTTCAATCAGCGCGCAGCCTGCATGATCGGCGATCGCGCCAAGTCCCTCACCCGCCGGCCCGGCAATCGCGACATCGCCGAGGAGGCCTTCGACATTGGCGGAGACGAGCGAACCCAGCGTCCGCACCAAATTTTCGAGCAAATCGCGGGCGCGCCGATCAGAGTCTTCTTCGCAAAAAACAACGGTTGAAAGCATGGAAGGATGCGCGCTCAAAGCTCTTAGTTGAACTTGCCTCGACCAATCTCTAAAGCATGACCGAAAATCATTGTCTTGTCGCGCTCTCTCGCCGCAAACCATTTAAGGTCAGCAACCCTATTTTTAGCTCCGAAGCCACATCATCAAAATGAACACTCTCTTCGTTCTCGCAACCGAAACCGGAAAAATCGGCCCACTGGATGGCCCGTTCACCCTTTCCGCGAACGAGGGTGGCGGCGCTGGCCGGGACGACGCCGATCTCCTGAACATCGTCGTAGGGTTTGTGCGCATGGTCGCGGCCGGCGTATCGAGCTATAACAAGACAGCCATCGAAGATTCGAGCAACTTGAAGTCTTACGCCGGCGAATGTTTCGACGAATTGAAATCCGAGGAGCCCGAGGCGGCCGCTCGGCTCGAAAATCTGACGTTCGATTGCCGCCGCCTTCCGCCAATTGTCAAAGGCCATCCGATCTGGAAACTCGATCGCGCGATCCTGCGGACGCTTCCTGGCGCCGCCTTCGTCGATTGAGCGCCGCACCAAGGCGACCGCATCAGGTCAAGAAATCAGCCAGCCGGGCGCGCAGCGGCTCGACTTCCTTGGTCTCACATTCCCAGATGGTCAGCACATCCCAACCGGCCGCGGCGAGCGCCGCATGGGCCTTGACGTCGCGCGCCTTATTGCCCGCGATCTTGGCGCTCCAATAGGATGCATTGGCTTTGGGCTGGCGATCCCCCCGCTTGCAGTCATGGCCATGCCAAAAGCAGCCATTCACAAAAATCACTTTTCGGCGGCTGACGAAGACAAGATCGGGATTGCCGGGCAGAGCCTTTCGGTGGAGCCGGAACCGGAAACCGAGACGATGCGCAAGCGAGCGGACAACCTTTTCAGGCCGCGTATTCGTCGATTTCACCGCGCGCATGATGGCGCTGCGGGCCGGATCAGGCGGCGTTGGCTTCGATTTCAACGGAGGTCTCGTTGGCTGGGCGATAGAAGCGACGTTCCTCACGCGGCGGCGGGAAAAGACGCGCCTCTCCCGCCCAGAATCGGCTCAAGCAAGTGCTCGGCAAGGTATCGGACGACCGGAACAGCGACGCCATCGCCGGTCAAGTGATAGGCTTCGTTATAATTGAGCGGCAGCAGATAATCGTCAGGCAGGCCCATCAGTCGAGCGGTCTCGCGCGCAGAGATCAGGCGGGAGCTGACCCTCTCGCCCTCGACCACCAGAATCATTTGACGGCTCGAGCCACCCGCGGGCGTGCGCAAACAACCGGAGAGTCCATCGAAACGCACTTCGGCGCGTTGAATCTTGACGCCGGTTTCATCGAAGCGCGTGCGTTTGTAGACGCAGCCGACGACGCGCCGCCGCGCCGCCTTGGCCCTCTCGACTTTGCGAAGATTGACATCGCTCATCAGCCCGAGCAGCCGTCGCGTCTCCGTGGGCGTGCGCCAGGATACGCCGCTTGGCTCATCCTCAATCAGGTCCGCCAGCGCCGCGTTGCGAGCCGCCGGGGCCGGCATACTCCACCAGATCCAGGAATCCTTGACCTCCGAGGGCAGCGCCGCAAAAGCATTTTGGAGCGCTGGAGGATGCCAGATCGACGGAGCGACGGCTCGCGAGCACAGCGGTATGCAAACGCCCTTGCGAACGCCAACGACAAACAGGCGCGGGCGCGATTGCGGCAGGAACAGAGCGGCGTCCATGATCATGGCGCCGCAGGCATAGCCGGCATCATGGAACTGGCTGCAGATGGCGGCGAAATCCCGGCCATTATGCGATGTCAACGCGCCATTCACGTTTTCAAGCACGATCAGATCTGGCGCGCGGCCTTCCTCGATCAACTCCCACATCACAGTCCAGAAGGCATAAAAGGTCCCGCTCCGCGCGCCATTAAGACCAGCCCCGCCTCCCGCCAAGGAAAGATCCTGGCAGGGAAAAGACGCCCAGGCCAAATCGGCGGTTTTCGGAAGATCGGCGGATTGCAGGAGACGGATGTCGCCGGTCTTGAGTTCGCGCGATCCCCAGTTGAGTCGATAGATGGCGCTCTTCTTCGGATTGAAATCATTCGCGAAAAGGCAGTTCCAATTGCGCCCAAGGCCGGCTCGCGCCATCCCGCCGCCAGCGAAAAACTCATAGAAGCCGCGCATGAGCCAATTCTCCCGGGGCGACTATGCCTTCATTTGGCTGATTCGCGAACCGGGGCGCTGAGAAACTGCCTCATGCCGGCTTTTTGAAATAAAGCCCCGTAAGAAACGGTAGGAACTCATGAGGATGGAAAGGAACGTAGCAATCGAGTTCATAAACGCCCCATCGATCCTTCAGCCTATATCCGGCCTGCTCGAAATATCCGATGAAATCGGCTTCATTATAGACCCTGTACGGGCAGATCGAAGGACCGAAGTTTTGCAGCGTCCAATAGGAGTTTCCCTGCGTGAGAGGAACCTTGTTCAAGATCACATGGGGAGGATTTGTCGCTCGGAGTTCGAGCAGGCCGGGAACGGATTGCTTCATGTATTGGAGGGAGCCCAACGCGAGGAGAACATCGCCATCGGGGACTGCCTCCAGAGCGGTCTCGAATTCGATGCTGGCGGCAGCCTCCCGCTTCGCCACGCACCTGCCTTGTTCGGCAATCCGTGGAACCTCGACCACGATCCACCGCAGGTCGGCCGGTTGGTGCGCGTACCGACGGAATCCATAGTAGGTCAGCCCGATGCTGCCGCCATAATCAATAACTATACTCCCTTCGTGAAGGAGCTGCGATAACCAGAAAAACACAGGATAGGTTCCAGCCCTAATCGGACTGATGTTATCGACCCACATCGCGGCCGCCCCATCATTATCCCATCCCGCGGCGCGCCAAGATGGGAGGTCAGCAAATGCCTCCTCGTAAGTATTGTAAACGCCGTAATAGAGACCGCTACTATCTCGGCGAGACATCGCCCAGTGCTTATAGGCGCGTTCGAGAAATGGCGCGCGACCGATCCACGCGCCGACGACAGTATCGCCAAGAACCACTTTCGCGAACGACCGTGCGTTCATGTCATCAGCGCCCCATCATTGGTTGAAGCCACCGCTTCGTTTGAACAGCTTTTCTTATTCGATAGTTCAAAGTCGTAAAAATATGGAGCCGTGGAGAGGGACCGCTTGAATTTGTGAGCTGGTTTAATTCCCAAACGCAGCGAAACGTTCCAGTCAACTCTTGCAGCTCTGGGCTGAGCGTAATGTTTTCACTACCGGTCGGGCGCGTCGAATGGTTGTGCCGCGGCGAAAACGCGAGGAGGAGGTAAGATGACGCGTCGAAACGCAGCCATCACGAACTCCATTGGGTTCGCGAGCATGGCATTCACGATTTGGATGGTAGCGGGTGCAATGATATTTCCGGCGTGATCGCCGCCCGCCGCCAAGGCAAACCCGAGGGTGCCGCTTGACCTAGATCGCGACCGGCGAAGCCTTAAGCCAAGGGCTGTGCGCGAAATGCAGCTAATTTCATTGGCGGCCCCGGCAGGGTTCGAACCTGCGACCTGCCGCTTAGAAGGCGGCTGCTCTATCCAGCTGAGCTACGGGGTCGAGCCGATGTTCGTCTCTGTCTCAATGGGTCCATTGGCCGAGACGGGTCGATTTGAAATTATCCGAGTAGGAGAGGATTTTGCGCGGGCTGGGCTTTGGCTCCTCGACCTTGTAGTCCAAGCCGTTCCTCTGGGCATAGGCGATCGCCTCGTCCTTGTCGGAAAAATGCAAGCGGACCTGGCTGTTCATGTCGCCCGAGCTCGTCCAGCCCATCAGAGGATCGATCTCGCGCGCGGAGGCGGGCTCGAATTCGAGAACCCAAAGCTTGGCTCTGGCTGAGCCGGACTGCGTCGCGGTCTTGGCGGGGCGGTAAATCCGTGCGGTCATGAGGGCATCCAAATTTCGCGCGAACGCTCTGTCAATAGAATAACGCGAGGCCCATCGCGCAACTCGGATGGTCGGGGCAGCAGGATTCGAACCTGCGACCTGAAGTACCCAAAACTTCCGCGCTACCAGGCTGCGCTATACCCCGCATGGCGAAATGGCCCTTGCTCTCTCGTCGCGCTATTCGCTATCACGCGGCGCCGGCGCGAACAAGTTCCAGCGGCGCTTTAAGGGCGCGGTTTAGCAACCTTCCCTAGGGCAATCCAAAAAGCGTCGCCGCCGCACATTCGCCATCCGACGGAAGCGCGTGCAAAATGGCGACGCCGGGAGTCCCGTTCACTTGGAAAAAGCGGGATGCCGCACGCTGTCGCCGATCTTCAAGCCGATTTTGGCTGCGCCGCCGGCGTTGAGCTCGATAACGCCATAGGCCGGCGCGCCGGAGGGAATAATCCTTTCCGAGAAGGGCTCGGTATTTTCGGCAAGCCCGACCACCCTGCCCGTCCTGGCGATGAAAATCATGTCGAGCGGCAAATAAGTGTTCTTCATCCACATCGCCACCGGCCGCTCGGAGTCGAAAATAAACAGCATGCCGCGATCTTGCGGCATGCTCCTGCGGAACATGAGGCCTCGCTGTCGCTGCGACTCGGTGCGCATCACCTCGACGGAAAAGGGGTGCGGCCCGCTGGCGGTGACGATCTCGAGCGGCTCGAGCCGGTCGCGGGCCTCATTGATCCCGGGTTCGGCGCATCCCGGCCGGATCGCCCCAAGCAGCAGCGCCGCGAACAGGGCTAGCGGAATAAGCCGCAGCCTCGACCCGTTGGCGCGGCGCGCGCGCCCCCACCCCTTCAGCGAAGGCAATCGCCAAGTCCATTGGTCTATCACGTCATCCCTCTCACCAACCCGCTCCGTTTCGGCGGGAGGCTCAAACCTTGGCCGCACGCATTTACCCTGCCGGACTCTTGCCGGATTTCTTGAGCAACGGCAATTGCGCAGAGCGCGAACCGCCCATCCGCAAGCGGCGCCTCAAGCCGGCAAATCAGCGCGCGTGTCGCACGTCAGTGAGACATCGGCAGGCGGGCGTTGAGGGGGCGGACTTCGGCGGCCATCAATCCTTTGGGACCATCGCCGAACCGCGCGAGGAGGCTTTCGCCCGGCTGCAATTCCGCGATGCCATAATGGCGCAGGGTTTCCATATGAACGAATATGTCGCGCGTCCCGTCGCCGCGCGTCAAGAAGCCGAACCCGCGCACGCGGTTGAACCACTTGACCACGACGATTTCAAAACCGCTGGTTGGAACGACTTGGACGTGGGTGCGGGGCGGCTGCCATTCGCAAGGAAGCGTCCCGCGCGATCCGTCCATCGAGACGATCTTAAGGACCTGGAGCCCCTTCGCGCGGCGGATGGCCTCGCAGACAATGCGCTCGCCCTCATTAGCGGTTTGGAAACCATCCTTACGCAAAGTCGTGATGTGCAAAAGGACGTCCGGGCCATCAACATCAGGCACAATGAAGCCATAGCCCTTGACGACGTCGAACCATTTGATGCGCCCGGAAATTTGAACAAAGTCGAGCGCTTCGATCGGCGCCGGCGGCGCGAAATCAAGTCGAGGCGATGCAGGCATTTCATCGTCCAAGGCCACCTCCCCCGAAAGCATACGCAAGGTCCAGCCTCCTTCGCCGCACAATGGTTCAAGAAGAATCACTTACGAAGGAAATCAGGTGAATCTGAGGATAACATTCACGCAACACTGCAAAAGGCGGACGGCGCAGGAAACTGTGGATGACTGCAAAAAGAATAGGACGGCGTCAGCCAGCCATCACGGGCGCCCGCTCATCCGTCATGCTTTGCCCGAAGGCGGGATCTCGCGCATTTCAAGCGACGCGGCGGCTCGGCGTTCAAACAAATGGCTTCGCCAGTTTTCGGACTGTACGAATCGCCGCCTTAACCGCAGTGCAAGGCCAAATCGTCAGGCTGCGAAGGGCTGCAAAATGTCGCCGATATCGCCACGCAGGACGAGATCGGCTTCAGCGTCGAGCGGCGTCGGCTCTCCGTTCAAAATGACGAGCCGCGCCCTGTGCAGACGGGCGAGCGAGGGAAACGAGGCGGCGGGATAGACCACCAAGGAGGAGCCGATTGCAAGGAAGAGGTCGCACGCGATGGTTGCGTCATGCGCCCGCTGCACGGCCTCGGCGGGCATCGCCTGACCGAAGGAGATGGTCGCCGGTTTGACCGGCCCCGCGCATTTGACGCAGGCAGGCGCGGCCCCGGTGGCCTCGAAATCGCGGCGAATGTCGCCGAGCTCATGCCGCCAGCCGCAGGATAGGCACGCCGCGTAGGAGCCATTGCCATGCAATTCGATGATCCGCTCTTCCGGCACGCCGGAGACCTGATGCAAATTATCGATGTTTTGGGTGATAATGGCCGTCGCCTTGCCGCCCGCCACGAGCCCCGCGAGCGCGTAATGGCCGCGCCCCGGCTGGGCCATGGCGTAAATATCGTCCAGAGCGAATTTGCGCCGCCAGGCTTCCTCGCGCATCAAAATATCCGACATAAAGACATCGAAATCGATCGGCCGGTAGCGCATCCATGGCGAATCCTTGGATCGAAAATCCGGAACGCCGCATTCGGTCGATATGCCGGCGCCGGTAAAGGCCACGATGCTGGAGGATTGCTCGATTGCGGCGCGCAACGCGGCGCGCGCTTCCTCGAGATGAGTGAGAATCAAAACGATGGCCTCCAGATAATCGACATCAACGGCGCCCATCGGCCCGCCCCTTGGCGTAGTCGGCAAAGTTAATGCGTCTGGATCGTGATCGCAATGCGCACGCGTTTCGCGAATAGGCTTTGCAACGAACGCTCCAGTTGAGGAGACTTCGCGCGGAACGATGCGCGTTTGACCTTTGCTGGACAGAATGCCGGAAAAAATCGTATCAGCGCGTCCTTAACTCCTTCACGAGCTAGGGATTTGGCGCGCCGATGGGTCAATGGCTTTCCTTCACGCTGCGCCTTGCGGCCATTCCGCTCCTTCTCGGCGCCGCCGCATTCATTGAGCTGAAACAGCCCCTTCCCTATTTTCGGTTGTTCACATTCACCGTTGTTTTCTTCCTTCTCGCCGACATTGCATCGCTGGCGCGGGGCAAATCGCGCGACTTTCTCTTGGTCCTCGCGTCTCTGGCGTTCGGCATCAGCCTCATCGAGGCCGGCGCCAATTTTTGGGAGCCTAGGAAGGCGGACGCTGCGGCTCCGGGCGCGATCGGCCCCAAGCCGATCGTCGGCTGGGGACCGGATCATGCGGGACGCTTCCATGCGTTGAAAAAGGATCCCAAGACCGGCGCGGAGGTCTACAGCGTAGATTACACCATCGACCAAAATCTTCTGCGTCAGACGCGCTCATGCGAGAGCGGGCCGACGATCGTTTTTTTTGGCTGCTCCTATACCTTCGGCGACGGCGTCAACGACGCAGATACATTGCCGCAACAGTTCGCCGATCTGTTCGATCACAAGCAGCGCGTTCTCAATCTTGGCTTCTCGGGCTATGGACCGCAGCAATTCCTACGTGAGATCGAAACGGGCTATTTTGATTCCGTCATTGGAGCCCAGTCGACTGTCTTCGTCTTCTTGACGGCGGCCTGGCACGCGGAGCGGACCGCCTGTAAATCCTATTGGACGGCGCTGGCGCCGCGATACGCGCTCGAAAACGATCAAGTCATGTTCAAGGGCGCTTGCAACGAAGGGATGAGCCTGAAGCTACGCCAATGGCTCGAAAACGCCGCAACCTATCGCGTCGCCATCGAGCCCTTTCGACACAAGCTCACCCGCGATGACGTCGAACTCTACATCCGGGTCTTGCTCGCCGCCGCAAACCTCGCCAAAGAGAAATACGGCGTCGCGACGCTCATCCCTTATATTCAGGTATCGGACGACTATCTGCAAGGAACCGGCTTCAGCAACGAGACGATCATGAGGCGTTTGCGCGAAGGCGGCGCGATCGTCCTCGATGTTTCGCTAAAGAAAGAACAAGTCGAAGGCGCCCCGATCAGCATCGTCGGCGATGGTCATCCGACGGGGTTCGCAAATCGCGCAAGGGCGATCATGCTCAAGACCTATATTGAAGGGCCTATGTCTCACATCCTGCCGTCGCTCCGGAAGGCCGAGGCCAGCCAGAAGTCCGCCCCTCGAACATTTTCGAGCGAAACAGGTCCCGGTTCGCGGTAAGAAAGTGAGATCAAACAAAGAGCTAGAGCTTGTTTCCGATTCCGCCAATTCGGAAAGAAGCTCTAGATGAACGATCCAAGGACCCCCTCCTTCATGGCCAAAGGTCTCTTCACGCAGCTGGGCTTCGCGGCCATTCCGGTCTTGATCATCCTGATCGCATTGCTGGAAACACTGCGCTTTTTTCCATCCTTCCGGCTGCTTACTTTCGGCCTCACTTTTTTGCTCCTCGCGGACATCGCTTCATTGTCGCGCGGCAAATGGCGCGATGCTCTTCTCGTCTTCGCCTCGCTCGTCTTCGGCCTCACACTCATCGAGGCCGCCGCCAATATCATGGAGCCAAAGCTCTTGACCATCACGACGAGCGGGTCGTCGGTTCCTCAGCCGATCATTGGCTGGGGACCGCAGCGCGCGGGGCGATTCCATTCCGAAAAAACCGATACCAGGACCGGCGCGACAATCTACAGCGTCGACTACACGATCGATTCCAATTTACTACGCGAGACGCATTCAAGCGCAGCCGCTCCGACCGTCGCCTTCTTCGGCGATTCCATGACGTTTGGAGTAGGCATCAACGACGCCGAAACATTGCCGCAAGCCTTTGCCGATGGGTTTGACCGCAAGCTGCGGGTTCTTAACTTCGCCTTCATCGGCCACGGCCCGTCGCAATTCTTGCGCGAATTGGAAACCGGGATTTACGATTCCCTGCTCGGTTCACAAGCGCGGTTGTTCGTCTTCATGACTGCCGCCTGGCATGCCGAGCGGACCGCCTGCAAGGCCTCCTTTGTGTTGCATGCGCCCCGCTATGCGTTCGAGGACGATTCCGTCGTCTACAAGGGCCCCTGCAGCGAAGGGATGAGCCTGAAATTGCAGGAATGGCTTGGAAACTCCGCCGCCTATCGGAGCTTCATCGCGCCGCTCCGGTCCAAGCTGCGGCCAGACGACGTCGCGTTCTATATCAAGATATTGGCGAGGGCCGCGACGCTCGCCAAGGAGAAATACGGCGTTCCGACATTGATCCCCTATCTGCGCGTGCCCGAGGACTACTTGCGCGGGACGGGTTTCACCAATGACGCAATCATTCAGCGCCTGAGGGACGGCGGCGCCATTGTGTTGGATGTTTCGCTCGAAAAAGAGCACGCCGGCGGCGCCAGGATCAGCATCGAAGGCGATGGCCACCCGACGCCGCTCGCAAACCGTCTCAGGGCCGAGTTGCTTGAGCGGTTCATCGAAACCCAGGCGCCTGGCGCGCTGCCGTCGAAAACGCAGTAGCCAGCCAAGGGCGCTCTTAAAGCGCTTCCTGATTCAATGAGTTGGAGCATGTTCCGAGAAGACATCGGATATATCCGATGTCTAAATATCGAAAAAGTCGATCAACTTTTTTAAGAACATGCTCTAGTCGAGATCGAACGCATTTTTATAGTCGCGGGCAAGCTCTGGGTTCTGCTTGTCCTTGTGGAGAATGCAGTTGCCGACCGCCAGAAACTCGATTTCGCTTCCCATAAAACAGGCGAAGGCGTCCTCCGGCGTGCAGACGATGGGCTCGCCCCGCACATTGAAGCTTGTGTTGATAAGGACCGGACAGCCGGTCAATTCCTCGAACCGGCTGATCAATGCATAGTAGCGCGGGTTGGTCTCCTTATGGACCGTCTGGATGCGCGCCGAGTAGTCAACATGGGTGACCGCCGGTATATCCGAGCGCAGCACATTGAGCTTGTCGATGCCAAACAGCGCCTGCTCCTCCGCCGACATCTTGCGGCAGCGATCGGACTTCACATCGGCGACGAGAAGCATATAGGGCGAATCCGCATCGAGCTCGAACCAGTCCGCGACGCGCTCGCGCAGCACAGAGGGCGCGAAAGGGCGGAAGCTCTCGCGATATTTGACTTTGAGATTGAGCGCCTTCTGCATGGTCGGAGAACGCGGATCGCCGAGGATCGAACGGCCGCCGAGCGAGCGTGGACCAAATTCCATTCGGCCCTGGTGCCAGCCGACCGCCCGCCCGTTCGCAAGGGCCGTCGCGGTTTGAGAGATCAGCGCATCGTCGTCAACGACGCTGTAGATGGCGCCCGCGGCTTTTAGCCGGCATTCGATATCGGACTGCTCGAAGCTCGGTCCCAGATAGGCTCCTTGCATCGAATCGGGCTCTTTGACGATCTTGGCGCCATCGCTCCGGCGATTTTCATCGTAAAACACCGCGAGCGCCGCGCCAAGCGCGCCGCCGGCATCGCCTGCCGCGGGCTGAATGAATATCCTGTCGAACCGGCCGTCCCGAAGCACTTTGCCGTTCGCGACGCAGTTGAGAGCGACGCCCCCGGCGAGGCAGAGATGGCGCAGCCCGGTCTGCGTCGAAAGCGAGCGCGTCAATCGCAGCACGACTTCCTCGGTCACCGCCTGGATCGAGGCGGCGAGATCCATGTGCCTTTGTTCGAGCGGTTGATCGGGACGGCGCGCCGGCCCGCCGAACATCGCCTCGAAGCGGCTGTCGGTCATTGTCAGGCCGGTGCAGAAGGAGAAGTAATCGAGGTTCAATCGAAACGAACCGTCCGGCTTCACGTCGATCAGATGATCGAAAATCGCCTTGGCGTATTTCGGCTCTCCGTAAGGCGCGAGGCCCATCACTTTATATTCGCCGGAATTGACCTTGAACCCGGTGTAATAGGTGAATGCCGAATAGAGCAATCCGAGCGAATGTGGAAAGTGAATCTCCTTGGTGATCGACAAGTCGTCGCCCTGGCCGATCGCCGCCGAGGTGGTCGCCCACTCGCCGACCCCATCCATGGTCAGGACGAGCGCCGATTGAAATGGCGAAGGATAATAGGCAGACGCGGCGTGCGAGAAATGATGTTCGGAAAAGCGCAATTTTGGCTTCTCGCCGAGCGCCGGGGAGATCGCGCTCAGTTCGCGCAACAGCAGATCGCGCTGAAACAATTTCTCGCCGATCCACAGCGGCATGGCTTTGCGAAACGATTCAAAGCCGCTCGGCGCGAAGGCGAGATAGGTTTCGATCAGCCGTTCGAACTTCAGAAACGGCTTTTCATAGAAAGCGATGCGATCGACATCCTCGCCGGATGCTTTCGCCTCGCTAAGGCAATAGGCAATGGCGTTCACGGGAAAACTTGGATCGTGCTTCTTGCGGGTGAAGCGTTCTTCCTGCGCCGCGGCGACGATCTGGCCGTCGCGAATCAGCGCGGCGGCGCTATCGTGATAAAAGGCCGAAATGCCGAGTACGAGCATCCCAAGGCAATCAAAACAGAGTGTAGATGAAAGGCGCGACGACGGAGCCCTGGCTCAGCACGAATAAGCCTCCGACGATCAGAAAAAGAATGAGGAGCGGAAACAGCCAGAACTTCTTCCGCGCGCCCAGAAACTCAAAAAGTTCGGCTAGAATCGACATTGGCGCTCCTCAAAATTGCTTGGTCAGTGTGCCCTGCGCGGGGCCTGGCGGTTGGCGCTCGATCCAATAGGTTTCCGCCTCCGGTTTCAACTCCAAACGAAGCAGATCTTCGCCTCTCTTGCGCAAGAACCAGCCGAGGGGCGCAACGGCCCCAAAAAACAAAATCCCCATGACTATCGGATTGGCGACTTTGTTCAAGGCGAACCCCAATTTGAACCACGCGCGGTTCAACGGCGTCAGCCAGTCGGGACGAAGCAGCGCGACCGCCAAAAATGCGGCGGAAAGAGCTATCAGCGGCCATCTTGGCGAGCTGGCATGGTGAAATAACGGCCAGATGCCGAAAACCGCAAAAATCACCCCGAAGGTGACGCCGAACTTCCGATTCGATCCGATGGGAATCTTGCGGAAGCTCAAGATTGTTTCATGTGTTTGCATAATCCTCCCGTCGCTTCCCTTCGTCCCTATTCCGATAAAGGAGGACCCTCGCGCAGGATCCAAGCCTATTCTGGCGCGTCCTCGGGCGGCGTCGTGCCCAAGAGCTTGTGCAATGCGTCGTAAGGATCCTTGGCCTCCATGAGAACGCCGGCAACCCGCACCGCCTTCGCGCCGGCGCGCGCCATGCGTTCAATGTCCTCCAAGGTCGCGATGCCGCCCGCCGCGATGGGAAACACGCAGTCCGCTGGAATTAAGGGAAGCAGCCGCTCGGATATGGAAAGGTCCGTCTCCAGGGTTTCCAAATCGCGATTATTGACGGCGATCAGGCTAGCGCCGGCCTTGAGCGCTATGTCGAGTTCAGCCTCGTTGCGAATCTCGACCAGGGCGTCGAGCGCGACCGACTGCGCCCTTGCGACGAACTCGCCGATCTGATCTCCAAGGATGCTGACGATCAGCAAAACCGCGTCGGCGCCGGCGTATCGGGCCTCCAAAATCTGATAATGATCGACAACGACGTCATTGGCGAGAATAGGCAGATTGGCGGCCTTTGCGGTCGCAAGATCGGCGATGCTTCCGCGAAAAAAACGCCGGTCCGGCGAGGCTGAGACGCATGTCGCGCCAGCATCGCGGAAGTGCTCGGCAATCTCCATCACGTCGATGCGCGACCTGGTCGTTTTCGACAGCGGCGAAGCGCCTCTGATATCGGCGATAACGCCTGGCTTCCCGGTTGTCGTGAAATGTTCGTACAAGGCGCCGAGAAAGCCTCTGGTCATCGGCGCTTCGCCAATCATGCCGGTCAGGGCGCCCGCAGAACGCTTCGCTTTCGCCTTATCGATATCTGCTTGGCGTTGCGCCAGAATTGGCTTGAGGCGGGGTCCAATCGCCGTGCCGTCAGAAGCCGCCATACCCGCTTGACCTTTCCCGAATCTCATAAAACACCCCACGTCCAAGGGTGTTTTCGCGCGATTGTTTCGTTTGCCTTGGTCCGCAAACCTGAGCTTCGCCCAGCTTTGCGAGCCCGCCCACATGCGATCTGGACCGGCCCTTTTGTCACTTCCGACGCGCCGGAACAAGCCCTATGGCTACGCCAAGGAAACAAGACATTTTTCGCGTCACAGGCCTGGACCGGAGGCGCGGAGACGACAACGTCGCCCCTCCTGACTCGCCTAGAGCAGGTTCCGAAAAAGTTGATCGGCTTTTTCGATATTGAGACATCGGATATATCCGATGTCTCATAAGAACATGCTCCAACTCATTGAATCTGAGCGATTCCTTTTCGATCAGATGACGCCATCTGATCGGGAAACGCTCTAGCGCCCGCAGCGAATCACCTTGCCCCAACGGCTCCCACGCTTCCAGCGCCGCTCGACTAATTTCATCGTCCGACGCGAATGTCGCGCCAATGCCTCCGGCAGAGGCTGTCTTCTTTCGCGCAAAGCGCAAAAAATAAGCAGTTTTTCTCGCAAAGACTATAAAACTGGTGGACATTCGGACATCGGCTGAATATCCATAATACACGAACAAAATGCGGCCGCTTCGCGCAAGAACCTGCGCCGCAGGAAATTCCTATCGGAGTTCGAATGCTCACAAAAAAAGGCAAATATGGTTTGAAGGCGATGGTTCACCTCGCCGGCCGTCCGCCCGGCGAAGCGACGCTGGTCACCGACATAGCGGTCTCGAACGATATTCCCAAAAAATTTCTTGATACGATTCTGGGCGAATTGCGCAATGCGGGCTTCGTCAATTCCAAAAAGGGCAAGGGCGGCGGCTATACCCTGGCGCGGCCAGCCCATGAGATCAGGGTCGGCCATATTGTTCGCGTCCTTGACGGTCCGCTCGCTCCAATCCAATGCGCAAGCAAGACGTCCTATCGGCGCTGTGACGATTGCGTCGACGAAAAACATTGTTGCGTCCGGCTCATCATGCTCGAGGCGCGCAACGCCATTGCCACCGTCCTCGATAATCGCACTTTGGCGGAGATGCGCGCTCTGAGCGAAAGCGACGAAGCACATCTCATGTATTATATTTAACGCCAAAACGAAACGCGCGGACGATCGAAGCGCCTGCCTTACCGTATTGGCCGCTATCGCCCGAAGATCTCGACGGACGAAATTGGGGCTGTTCCCGGTCGGGGGCTTACCCGCTCACCGATGATGAAGTGGGGGTGGCCCTCAGCCGCCAAGCGCCTTGGCGATTGCCTCGGATACGGCATCGACCGGCGCCATTCCGTCGATTGTCTTCAGAGAGCCTTTTTCCGCATAATAGGCCGAAACCGGGGCAGTCTGCGCGTGATAAGCGTCAAGCCGCGCCTTGAAGGCTTCCGGATTATCATCCGCCCGGACGGCGGCGCCGCCGGCGATGGAATCCTTCACCCGTTGCTCGATCCGCGCAAGGAGCGCCGCCTCGTCGACTTTGAGTTCGATCACCGCGTCCAGGTCCATATTTCTGGCGCGCAGCATCCTGGCCAAAGCTTCCGCTTGATTGACCGTCCGAGGAAACCCGTCCAAAATAAAGCCGGATTTTGCATCCGGCTCGCAAATCCGATCGGCGACGATGCCAACCACGATCTCGTCCGGGACGAGGCCCCCTGCATCCATAATAACCTTGGCGTCGAGGCCAATCGGAGTCGCCGCCTTCACCGCCGCGCGCAACATATCTCCCGTCGACAATTGCGGTATTCGATACTTCTCCTGGAGCCGCGCCGCCTGGGTGCCCTTTCCGGCGCCGGGCGGTCCAAGAAAGACAAGCCTCATCTGCGCTTCCCTCGCAATTTGGCCTTTTTGACCAATCCTTCATATTGGTGCGCCTGGAGATGGCCAAGAATCTGCGCGACCGTGTCCATCGTAACGCTCACCACGATGAGAAGCGAGGTGCCGCCAAAATAAAACGGCAGGTTGGCATAGGATCTCAGCATTTCCGGCAAGAGACAGATCCCTGCAAGATAAGCAGCCCCCAGAACCGTGATGCGCATCAGGATCGTATCGATATATTGCGCCGTCCGCTCCCCGGGCCGAATGCCTGGAATAAAGCCGCCGTGCTTCTTCAGATTGTCGGCGGTCTCTACCGGATTGAAAACAATCGCCGTGTAAAAAAACGCGAAGAACACGATCAATCCGACATAGACGAGCATGTAAAGCGGTCGACCCTGGCCAAGATAAGTCGAAATTAGCGCGAGAATGCCGGTTCCGCCTTGGTCCTGCGAGAAATTGGCGATAGTCGTCGGCAGAAGCAGAAGCGAAGACGCGAAAATTGGTGGGATGACGCCGGACGTATTGAGCTTCAGCGGCAAGAAGGACGTCTGCCCCTCATAGATTTTATTGCCCTGCTGGCGCTTTGGATAGGTGATCAGGAGACGGCGCTGCGCGCGCTCCATGAAGACAATGAAGGCGACGACGGCGACCGACATGATCAAAACCGCGATGATCAATCCGGTCGAGATTGCGCCCTGGCGTCCAAGCTCCAAAGTATTGACGATCGCCGACGGAAATGCGGCGACGATGCCGGCGAATATGATCAGCGACGAGCCATTGCCAATGCCGCGCGACGTGATCTGTTCGCCGATCCACATCAGGAACAAGGTGCCGCCCATCAGCGTCAGGACCGTCGAAAGGCGAAAAAACAACCCCGGTTCGAGCACAACGCCGGGCTGGCCCTCGAGCCCGACCGAAATGCCATAGGCTTGGAACGCCGCGAGCACGACGGTCAGATATCGCGTATATTGATTGATGACCTTACGCCCGGACTCGCCTTCCTTTTTCAAGGCCTCCAGCGTCGGGAAAACCGAAGTCAGAAGCTGAATGATAATAGAAGCCGATATATAGGGCATGATGTTCAGGGCGAAAATCGCCATGCGCTGCACGGCGCCGCCCGCGAACATGTTGAATAATTCGAGCACGCCCTGCTTGCTGCCGGTGAAATTGGCTTCAAACACAACGGGATCGATGCCCGGCAGGGGGATATAGGTGCCCAGCCGATAAATAATCAGCGCCCCGAGCGTAAACCAGATGCGCTTCTTGAGTTCTTCGGCCTTGCCGAAGGCGCCCCAATTCACATTCGCCGCAAGTTGCTCTGCCGCCGAAACCATCTATTGCTCCCAGGGCGCATCATATGCCCGAACTCTTGTTCTTCTTGACTTGCAAATGGCGTTTTAGCCGGCCGCGCCGCACTGGAGCCCGCCGGCTGCGTCGGGAAATTCCCTTCTTTCCCCACCCCCTGAAGAAATTCGGGTCGACCGAATGACCCTCCTCCATGAGGGCTGGCGTTTGCGTCGCAGACGCGCCAGGCCAACGAAGCTCAGGCCTCGTTCGCCGGAGCTTCCGCTTGGGCCGCAACCGTCAGCAATCTGATCGATCCGCCAACGCCTTCGATTGCCGCAACCGCACTTTTCGACGCCGCAGCAACCTCGAACGTGAGTTTCGCGCCGAGCTGGCCGACGCCGAGGATTTTTACGCCGTCGCGCGGCTTCGAGCAGATTCCCGCGGCAATCAGCGACTCGATCGTGACAACCGTCGTAGGATCCAGCTTGCCGGCATCCAAAGCGGACTGGATCCGCCCGAGGTTGACCTCATTATAGTAGGTCGAGAAGGGATTCCAAAAGCCACGCTTCGGCAATCTGCGATGCAACGGCATCTGACCGCCTTCGAAACCCTTGATCGCGACGCCGGTGCGCGCCTTCTGTCCCTTGACGCCGCGCCCGCAGGTCTTACCCTTGCCCGAGCCAATGCCGCGGCCAACCCGCATGCGGGGCTTGAGGGCGCCGAAATTATCGACAATATCGTTGAGTTTCACTGTTCCGTCCTCACTGGGTCTCGCTCTCACGCGTTCTCGACAATGCGGACGAGATGAGCGACCTTCGCGATCATGCCGCGTACGGCAGGAGTATCTTCAAGCGAGGAACGGCGGCCGATCTTGTTCAAGCCAAGCCCGACCAGCGTCGCGCGTTGGGAGGCCGGACGCCCGATCGGACTTCTCGTCTGCTCCACAGTAACCTTGGATGGCGAGGTCGTGGTCATGCTTGTGCTCCTCACGCTTCGCTAACGGCTTCCGTCTCGCCGCCTTGGCGACGCGCCTGAAGGGTGGATACTTTCAGATTGCGACGCGCCGCAACGGAGCGTGGCGAATCCTCCCTCTCCAAGGCGTCGAAGGTCGCCCGGATCATATTGTAAGGATTCGAGGATCCTTGCGACTTGGCGACGACATCGTGCATTCCGAGG
Source organism: Methylocapsa aurea (assembly GCF_000746085.1). Taxonomy (GTDB): domain Bacteria; phylum Pseudomonadota; class Alphaproteobacteria; order Rhizobiales; family Beijerinckiaceae; genus Methylocapsa; species Methylocapsa aurea. The sequence continues at coordinate 453,985 of NZ_JQKO01000001.1, forward strand.
GTCTCGAAAATGGCGCGCATCGGTCCGCCGGCGATAATGCCGGTTCCGGCTGGCGCCGCCCGCAGCACGACCCGTCCGGCGCCATGCCGGCCATTGACGTCATGGTGCAGCGTGCGTCCCTCGCGCAGGGGCACCCGGATCAGCGACCGCTTCGCGGATTCCGTCGCCTTGCGGATCGCTTCGGGCACTTCGCGCGCTTTGCCGTGGCCATAGCCGACGCGGCCCTTCTGATCGCCGACGACCACAAGCGCAGCAAAGCCGAATCTCCGGCCGCCCTTCACAACTTTAGCGACGCGATTGATATGGACCAGCCGATCGATGAATTCGCTATCGCGTTCTTCCCGATCGCGGTCGCGGCCACGGCCGCCCTCACCCTCACGCGCCATTTCTTTGTTCCGTTTTCAAGTCCGTTGTCCATTCATCGCGTTGGTCGCCGGCATCGCATCGCCCGCCGCGCGCCCAATGCGCCTCAAAAGCTCAGCCCGCCTTCGCGCGCGCCTTCGGCAAGCGCCTTAACGCGCCCGTGATACATGTAGGAGCCGCGATCGAACACCACTTCCTTGATGCCCGCCTGCGTGGCCCGTTCGGCGATCAACTTCCCGATGACCTTTGCGGCCTCGACCGTCGCGCCCGTCTTGAGGCTCTCCCGATTGATCTTCTCGAGCGAAGACGCAGCGGCAAGGGTCCGCCCCTCGCCATCGTCAATAATCTGACAATAGATCTGCTTCGACGAGCGGAAAACGGAAAGCCGCGGCTTGCCATAGGCGCGCTCGCGAAGCGAACGCCTGACGCGCGCCTGACGCCGGGCCGTGGCCACATTATTCTTCGCCATACCACTGGCTCCTCAGTTCACGCCAAACTTACTTCTTCTTGCCTTCCTTGCGGAAGATGAATTCACCGGCATATTTCACGCCCTTGCCCTTATAGGGCTCCGGCGGACGCAATGCACGGATTTCCGCCGCGATCTGACCGACCTGACGTTTGTCGATGCCGCTGATCGACACTTCCGTGGGCTTCGGCGCAACGATCGCAATTCCTTCCGGAATCGGAAAATTCACGTCATGGCTATAGCCGAGCGACAGCTGGAGATTCTTTCCAGCAACCGCGGCCTTGTAACCAACGCCGGTAATTTCAAGCTTGCGCTCAAAACCCGTGGAGACGCCGATCACCAGATTATTGACCATCGACCTGGTCATACCCCACATCGCGCGCGCCCGCTTGGTTTCGTTGCGGGGCGTCACGGCTATCTGATTATCCGCAAAAGCAAGGCTCACATCATCGGGAGCGGTAAAGGACAATGCGCCCTTGCCGCCTTTCACCGAGATAAATTGGCCTTCCACCTTGGCCGTGACGCCTGCGGGAATGGCGACCGGCTTCTTTCCGATACGAGACATGAACTGATTTCCTCGTTCCAGTTAGAAGACCTTGCAAAGGACTTCGCCGCCGACATTGGCTTCCCGGGCTGCATGATCGGCCATGACGCCTTTAGGGGTGGAGATAATCGTGATGCCGAGCCCATTCGCGACGCGCGGCATGCCATCGACCGCCGCATAGACGCGCCGGCCGGGCTTAGATACGCGCTGAATCTCGCGGATCACGGGATGCCCATCGAAATATTTCAGCTCGATTTCGAACTCGGTGCGGCCATTGCCATATTCCGTCGTCGAATAGCCACGGATATACCCCTCCGACTGCAACACGTCGAGCACATGGGCGCGAAGCCTTGACCCAGGAGTCTGCACCTTGCCTTTGCGGCGCATCTGGGCATTGCGGATGCGGGTGAGCATATCGCCCAACGGATCGTTCATTGACATGATCCGCTTCTCCTACCAGCTCGACTTCACAAGGCCCGGAATCAGACCTTTCGAGCCCAATTCACGAACCGCGATGCGCGACATTTTCATCTTTCTTGTATAGGCCCTTGGCCGGCCGCTCACCTCGCACCGATTGCGAACCCGCCCGGCGGCGGAATTGCGGGGCAATTCCGACAATTTGAGGCGCGCGGCGAAACGCTCCTCCATGGTCAAGGCCTCATCGTTGGCGATCGCTTTCAAACGGCGCCGCCGGCCGGCATATTGCTTGACCAGTTTGATCCGGTGCTTGTTCTTTTCGATCGAGCTTTTCTTCGCCATAAATCTTTACCTCTGGTCGCCGCGTCTGAAACGGTTTCGTCTCACTGCCGGAACGGGAAGTTGAATGCGCGCAAAAGGGCGCGCGCCTCGTCGTCTGATTTCGCTGTCGTGCAGACGATAATGTCCATGCCAACGATGCTCTCGGTTTGATCGTAGTCGATCTCCGGAAACACAATATGTTCCTTGATGCCCATGGCGAAATTGCCGCGGCCATCGAAACTCTTCGGATTGAGGCCGCGGAAATCCCGGATGCGGGGAAGCGCGATGGTCACCAGGCGATCAAGAAACTCGTACATGCGAATCTTGCGAAGGGTGACCTTCGCGCCGATCGGCATATTCTCGCGAACCTTGAACGTCGCGATCGCGTTGCGCGCACGAGTGATGACCGGCTTTTGACCAGCAATCAATCCAAGGTCGGCCGCGGCGAGCGTGACCTTCTTGGTATCGTTCACAGCCTCGCCGACGCCCATGTTCAGCACAATTTTTTCGATGGCGGGGACCTCGAACGGATTCTTATAGCCGAACTCCTCGATCAGCCGCGGCCGGACGACCTCCTCGTAATGTGTCTTCAGGCGAGGCGCGTAATCCTTCGGCGAGGCGAGCGCTTCCGCCGAAGCCGTGGCGTAAGCCGTCGGCTCGCGCCGTGCGCCGCCTTCTTCGCCACCCTTCTTCGCTTTGGTCGGAGGCGCCTTGGCGGCGGGCTTGGCCGCCGCCTTGCCGCCTTTAGCGGCGCCCTTGCCGCCGCCCTTGCCGGACTTTGACTCAGCCATCGATCACATCTCCAGAACGCTTGGCGACGCGGACCTTACGGCCGTCATCGAGAATCTTGAAACCAATCCGGGTCGCTTTTCCATCCTTGGGATCGGCGAGCGCAAGATTGGACAAATGAATGGTCGCCTCTTTCGTGACGATCCCGGCTTCCTGTTTCGCGGTCTGTCCCTGGTGGCGCTTAACGAGGTTGATCCCCTTCACGACCGCGCGATCTTCCTTTGGCTTGACCTGCAGCACTTCGCCGGAACGTCCCTTGTCGCGGCCGACGAGGACGATCACTCTGTCGCCCTTCTTGATCTTTGCCGCCATCACAATACCTCCGGCGCAAGCGAGATGATCTTCATTTGGTTGCGGGCGCGCAATTCGCGCGGCACCGGTCCAAAGATGCGGGTGCCGATCGGCTCCGACTGGTTGTTGATCAGGACCGCTGCATTAGAATCGAACCGGATGACCGATCCATCTGCGCGCTTGATGTCCTTCGCTGTGCGAACCACCACCGCCTTCATCACGTCGCCCTTCTTGACGCGCCCGCGCGGAATAGCTTCCTTGATCGAGACGACGATAATGTCGCCGACCCCGGCATATTTCCGCTTCGAGCCGCCAAGCACCTTGATGCACATCACGCGGCGCGCGCCGGAATTATCCGCGACGTCGAGATTAGTCTGCATCTGAATCATCGTTTCATACCTTTCGTCTCAGATCGGTTTCCAGCCGGAGCCTCCGGCGTCGGACTACGTCTGAAGGAGGCCCCGCCCCCCATCGCGTCTAAACAGCTCCAAACCTCGGAGCCCCGCAAGTCGTCGAACAGCTTCAGGCTTTTTCGGCGGCGCTGACCACGATCCACCGCTTCAATTTCGAGATCGGCTTCGTCTCTTCGATTGAGACCGCATCTCCAATCTTGAACGCTTTGGTCTCGTCATGGGCGTGATAATTCTTCGACCGCCGCACCGTCTTCTTCAAAAGCGGATGCGTGAAACGGCGCTCGACCTTCACGACAATGGTCTTTTCCTGCTTGTCGCTCACGACGACGCCCTGGAGAATTCGCTTCGGCATAGTCTCTCTAACCTATCTTTCAAACCCTGCGGTCGACGCTCACAAATCTATTTCGCGGACTGCAGCCGCGCCTGCGCCGCAAGCGACTTCACCCGGGCGATGTCGCGGCGCACCACGCGAACCCGCGCCGTATTTTCGAGCTGCCCCGTCGCCCTCTGAAAACGAAGATTGAACTGCTCTTTCTTGAGGTTCAAAATCTCTTGCTCGAGCTGATCGCGGGACATGACCTTGAGATCGGACAAACGCTGCTTGGCCTTCATGATGACGCCCTTTCTACTCGGCAATTCGCTGGATGAACCGCGTCTTGATCGGCAGTTTCGCCGCGGCGAGGAGAAGCGCCTCGCGGGCGAGTTCGACTGGAACGCCATCGAGTTCAAACATGATCCTGCCCGGCGCGACGCGGACAGCCCATAATTCCGGCGCGCCCTTGCCCTTACCCATACGAACCTCGGTCGGCTTCTTAGAAACCGGCACATCGGGAAAGATCCGGATCCAAACGCGCCCGGCGCGCCGCATGTGCCGAGTCATCGCCCGCCGAGCGGCTTCGATCTGGCGCGCGGTGATCCGCTCCGGCTCGAGCGCTTTCAGACCGAATTGCCCGAAATTCAGCTCGAAACCGCCTTTCGAGGCGCCGTGAATGCGGCCCTTGAAGGCTTTCCGAAATTTTGTGCGCTTGGGTTGCAGCATGGTTTAAAACTCTCAGTGGATTCGCGTCGCTCGATTAGGCGACATCGCGGTCGCGCCGGCGTCTTTCGCCGCCGCCGCCGGAATGATCCTGCTCGCTCATCTTCTTGTCTTGCGCCATTGGATCATGTTCGAGAATCTCGCCCTTGAAGATCCAAACCTTGATGCCGCAGGTGCCATAGGCGGTATGCGCGGTCGCGGTGCCGTAATCGACATCCGCGCGCAACGTATGCAACGGCACGCGGCCCTCGCGATACCACTCGAGCCGAGCGATTTCAGCGCCGCCAAGGCGACCCGAGCAATTGATGCGAATGCCTTCCGCGCCAAGCCGCATGGCCGATTGCACCGCTCGCTTCATCGCGCGCCGGAATGCGACGCGGCGCTCAAGCTGCTGAGCAATCGAATCGGCGACCAAAGTCGCGTCAATCTCGGGCTTGCGCACTTCGACGATATTGATGAGGACCTCGGAGTCCGTCATCTTCGCCACCAGCTTGCGGATCTTGTCGATATCGGCGCCCTTCTTGCCGATGACGACGCCCGGCCGCGCCGAATGAATCGTCACGCGGCACTTCTTGTGCGGCCGTTCGATGATGATCTTCGAGACAGCCGCCTGCTTCAGGCTCTTCATGAGAACCTCGCGGATTCCCATGTCCTCATGCAGCAACTTGCCATATTCGGCCTTGCCCGCGAACCAGCGCGAATCCCAGGTCCGGTTAATGCCCAGCCGAAGGCCAATCGGGTTGACTTTCTGTCCCATCTTCTCTCCTCAGGCCCCCACCGCCGCGGCGCCGACTTCGCGCAAGATGATCGTCAAATGCGAGAACGGCTTCTCGATGCGGCCGGAGCGCCCCCGAGCGCGCGGGCTGAACCGCTTCATCACCAGGGCCTTACCGACATAGGCCTCCGCGACGACGAGATCGTCGACATCGAGGCTGTGGTTATTTTCGGCATTGGCGATCGCGCTCTCCAACGTCTTCTTCACATCGAACGCGATGCGCTTGCGCGAAAACTCGAGATCCGCCAAGGCGGACTCCACCTTCTTGCCGCGGATCAGCTGCGCCAAGAGATTCAATTTCTGCGGGCTCACCCGCATCATCCTGGCGACCGCCTTGGCTTCGTTGGCTTTCAGCGCCCGCGGCGTTTTCTCCTTGGACATGATCAGCCTCTCCTGGCTTTTTTGTCCGCCGTATGACCATGGAAGGTCCGCGTCGGAGAAAACTCGCCAAACTTATGGCCGATCATTTCTTCGGTGACGTTCACGGGCACATGCTTATGCCCATTGTAGACGCCAAAGGTCAGGCCGACGAATTGCGGTAGGATCGTAGAGCGCCGGCTCCAGATCTTGATGATTTCGGAGCGGCCGGAGCTCCGCGTGGCATCCGCCTTTTTCAGCAAATAGCCGTCGACGAAGGGGCCCTTCCAGATCGAACGAGCCATGATCAGCCCTTCTTCTTGCTTTTGTGACGCGAGGTCACGATGAATTTCGTGGTGGATTTGTTCGACCGAGTCTTCTTGCCCTTGGTCGGCTTGCCCCATGGGGTCACCGGATGCCGGCCACCCGAGGTGCGGCCTTCGCCGCCGCCATGCGGATGATCGACCGGGTTCATCGTCACGCCGCGATTATGCGGCCTGCGCCCAAGCCAGCGGCTGCGGCCGGCCTTTCCGATCGACGCGTTCATGTGGTCGGGATTGGAAACAGCGCCGACGGTCGCGAAACATTGGCCGTGAATCAGGCGCTGTTCGCCAGAATTCAGACGGATGATGACATAGCCCTGATCGCGCCCAACAACCTGAGCATAGGTTCCGGCCGAGCGCACCATCGCGGCGCCCTTGCCGATCTTCATCTCGATGTTGTGGACGATCGTGCCGACCGGCATATTGGCGAGCGCCATTGCATTACCGGGCTTTACGTCGACCTGCATTCCCGACACCACCTCATCGCCGACGCCAAGGCGCTGCGGCGCGATGATATAGGCCTGCTCTCCATCGGCGTAGCGAATGAGCGCGATGAACGAAGTCCGGTTCGGATCATATTCGATCCGCTCCACTTTCGCCGGAACGTCGAGCTTGCGCCGCTTGAAATCGATGATCCGATAGGTCTGCTTATGCCCGCCGCCACGAAACCGGACCGTGACCCGCCCAGTATTATTGCGCCCGCCGGCCGACGATTTCCCCTCGGTCAGCTGCTTCAGCGGCTTGCCCTTGTAGAGATCGCTGCGATCGACGATCACGAGCTGGCGAAGGCTCGGCGTGATCGGTTTGAACGTCTTAAGTGCCATAGGCGCAATCCTCAGATGGAGCTCAAAGCCCGGTCGTGACGTCGATCTTATGGCCCTCGGCGAGGGTCACGACCGCCTTCTTTACGTCCGACTGGACGCCCCGCGTGCCTTTGAATACTTTTCTTTTGCCCTTGCGGATGAGCGTATTGACGCCCACGACTTTCACATCGAACAAACGCTCGACGGCCGCCTTGATCTCCGGTTTCGTCGCGGTCTTTGCGACCTTGAAGATGACCTGGTTCGCTTCCGACGCGAAGGTCGCCTTCTCGGTGATGACCGGAGCGACGATCACGTCGTAATGATGCGCGTCGAGCGCGAGTTTCACCTGACTCATTTGAAACGCGCCTCCAATGCGTCGATGGCCGCCTTGGTCAAAACCAGCTTTTCGCGACGCAGAATATCGTAGACATTGATGCCCTGAACGGGCAGCACGTCGATTTGCGGTATGTTGCGCGCCGCCAACCGGAAATTCGCCTCGGGCTCCGCGCCATCGATGATCAGGGCGTTGGTCAAGCCAAGCTTGGCGAAACTGGCCTTGAGCCCCTTTGTCTTGGCGTCGGCAACCCGCGCCTCCGCCCAAACGATGATCCCGCCATCCTGAGCCTTGGCCGACAGCGCATGCTTGAGCGCGAGCGCCCGAACCTTCTTCGGCAGATCATGCGCGTGCGAGCGCACCACCGGACCGAAGGCCCGGCCGCCGCCGCGGAACTGCGGCACCCGCGCCGACCCATGCCGCGCCGAGCCGGTGCCCTTCTGTTTGTATAGTTTCTTGCCGGTCCGCCAAATCTCGGAACGGCCAAGAGTCTTATGCGTGCCGGCGCGCCGCTTGGCGAGCTGATAGCGCACCATGCGGGCGATCAGGTCCTCGCGCGGGACAAGGCCAAAAATGGCGTCGTCGAGCTCAATCGAGCCGGCGTTTTCGCCTTCAAGGGAAGTGATGTCGATCTTCACGCGCCCGCCTCCGTCGCCGCAGCCGCTTCGCCCGTCAAACGATATTTGCCGGGCAGCGGCGCCTCTTTCGGAAGGGCCTTCTTGACCGCATCGCGAACATAGATCCACCCGCCGGCGACGCCGGGCACGGCGCCTTCCACCAGGATCAGGCCGCGCTCGCTGTCGAGCTGAACGACGCGCAGATTCAACGTCGTAACCCTCTCGGTCCCCATATGGCCCGCCATTTTCTTGTTCTTGAAAGTCTTGCCGGGGTCTTGCCGGCCGCCGGTCGAACCATGCGAGCGGTGCGAAATCGACACGCCATGGGTCGCTCGCAAACCGCCGAAATTCCACCGCTTCATGGCGCCGGCGAAGCCCTTGCCGGTGCTTGTGCCGGTCACGTCGACGAATTGTCCAACGACGAAATGATCCGCGGTGATTTCGGCGCCGACAGGAAGCAAGCCGTCGTCCTCGACGCGAAATTCGGCAAGCTTGAGTTTCGGCTCGACCTTCGCCACGCCGAAACGGCCCCGCTCGGCCTTCGACACATTCTTCACCTTGGCCCGGCCGATGCCGAGCTGAAGAGCGGTGTAGCCGTTCTGCTCCTTGGTCCGATGCGCGACGACCTGACAGCCCTCGACCTTCAAAACCGTGACTGGCACGTGCTCGCCAACGTCAGTGAAGACGCGGGTCATGCCGAGTTTTTGCGCGATGACGCCTGACCGCATGGTTCAATCCTTCAAGACCACCTTCAAAACCCGGCGGCGAACCGCAACCCAAAGGTTTTGTCTCAATTCCAAAAGCCCGCTTGCGCTAGAGCTTGATCTCCACATCGACGCCCGCAGCCAGATCGAGCTTCATCAAAGCGTCAACCGTCTGCGGGGTCGGATCGACGATGTCGAGCACCCGCTTATGAGTCCGGATCTCGAACTGTTCGCGCGATTTCTTGTCGACATGCGGCGACCGATTCACCGTGAATTTTTCGATCTTCGTCGGCAGCGGAATCGGACCACGAACCTGCGCTCCCGTCCGCTTGGCCGTCGAAACGATCTCTTTCGTCGAAGAATCAAGGATTCGATGATCGAATGCCTTGAGACGAATGCGGATATTCTGGCCGTTCATCAGTTCGTTCCCTGCCGGCCGGCTTCGGCTCTGCACCGCGCCAGCGACCTTGTCCTTCAACGCTCCCGCGTGGCGCCGCCGATGCCGGCGACCCCCTGGGAGCTCACAAACAATCCAAACCTTGTAGGTTCGCCCTATTCGGTGATCGACGCGACGACGCCCGCGCCAACGGTCCGGCCGCCTTCGCGGATAGCGAAGCGCAGCTTCTCCTCCATCGCGATCGGAACGATCAGCTCGACGTCCATCGTCACATTGTCGCCGGGCATCACCATCTCGGTGCCTTCCGGCAAGGTGACGACGCCGGTCACGTCGGTGGTGCGGAAATAGAACTGCGGCCGGTAATTGGTGAAGAACGGCGTGTGGCGCCCGCCTTCATCCTTGGTCAGGATATAGGCCTCGGCCTTGAACTTGGTATGCGGCTTCACCGAACCGGGCTTGCACAGAACCTGGCCGCGCTCCACGTCCTCGCGCTTGGTGCCGCGAAGAAGCGCCCCAATATTGTCGCCGGCCTGCCCTTGATCCAGAAGCTTGCGGAACATTTCAACGCCGGTCACCGTGGTCTTGACGGTTGGCTTCAGGCCGACAATCTCGATTTCCTCGCCAACCTTGACGATCCCGCGCTCGACTCGGCCGGTGACCACCGTACCGCGTCCGGAGATCGAGAACACATCTTCGACCGGCATCAGGAAGGGCTGGTCGATCGGACGCTCAGGCTGCGGAATATAGGCGTCCACCGTCTCCATCAGCGCCAGGACGGCGTCATGCCCGATTTCCGGGTTGCGGTTCTCAAGCGCGCAGAGCGCCGAGCCCTTGGTGATCGGAATATCGTCGCCGGGAAAATCATACTTCGAGAGCAGTTCGCGCACTTCGAGTTCGACAAGCTCGAGAAGCTCGGCGTCATCGACCATGTCGACCTTGTTCATGAATACGACCAGCGCCGGCACGCCGACCTGACGCGCCAGCAGAATATGCTCGCGGGTCTGCGGCATCGGACCATCCGCCGCCGAGACGACGAGAATCGCGCCGTCCATCTGCGCCGCGCCCGTGATCATGTTCTTCACATAGTCGGCGTGACCGGGACAATCGACATGGGCGTAATGCCGGTTCTTGGTCTCGTATTCAACATGCGCCGTCGAGATCGTGATCCCGCGCGCCTTTTCTTCCGGCGCTTTGTCGATCTGATCATAGGCGGTGAAGGTCGCCCCGCCCGATTCAGCCAAGACCTTGGTGATTGCAGCGGTCAGCGACGTCTTGCCATGGTCGACATGGCCGATCGTGCCAATGTTGCAATGCGGCTTGTTCCGCTCAAACTTTTCCTTGCCCATCGTCCGGCTCCTCTAGGATTTCTTCGCGCGTTGCTTCAACCGATCAGGCGTATTTCGCCTGAACCTTCGCGGCTTCGCCCGCGGGGACCTGTTCGTAATGATCGAATTGCATGGTGTAATTGGCGCGGCCCTGACTGAAGGAGCGCAGCTGATTGACATAGCCAAACATATTGGCGAGCGGCACCATCGCATTGATGACGACGGCGTTGCCGCGCATGTCCTGTCCCTGGACCTGGCCGCGCCGGCCAAGAAGATCGCCCATGACCGAGCCGGTATAATCTTCCGGCGTCGTCACTTCGACCTTCATGATCGGCTCCAACAGAACCGAGCCGCCCTTTTGCAGCGCCTCGCGAAAGGCCGCGCGAGCGGCGATCTCGAAGGCCAGCACCGAGGAGTCAACGTCGTGGAAGGCGCCGTCGATCAGGGACGCCTTCACGTCGACGACCGGGAAGCCCGCGAGCACGCCGGAGCCCATGACGCTGTTGATGCCCTTTTCGACGCCCGGAATATATTCCTTCGGCACCGCGCCGCCGACGATCTGAGACTCGAAAATATTGCCCTTGCCGGCCTCGTTCGGCTCGAAGATGATCTTGACGCGGGCGAACTGACCGGTGCCGCCGGTCTGCTTCTTGTGGGTATGGTCGATCTCGACCCGCCGCGTGAGCTTTTCCCGATAGGCGACTTGCGGCGCGCCGATATTGGCGTCAACCTTATAGGTTCGGCGCAAAATATCGACCTTGATGTCGAGATGAAGCTCGCCCATTCCCTTAAGGATAGTCTGCCCCGACTCCTGGTCGGTCGACACCCGGAACGAAGGATCCTCCGCCGCCAGCTTCGCCAAGGCGACGCCGAGCTTTTCCTGGTCGGCCTTGGATTTCGGCTCGATCGCGATCTCGATGACCGGCTCGGGAAATTCCATGCGCTCGAGAATGACGGGCTTGTTCAAATCGCAAAGCGTGTCGCCGGTGCGGGTGTCCTTGAGCCCGGCCAGCGCGACAATGTCGCCCGAATAGGCTTCCTTGACGTCCTCGCGATTATTCGCATGCATCAGCAGCATGCGCCCGATGCGCTCTTTCTTGTCCTTCGTCGAATTCAACACCGTGGTGCCGGAATCGACATGGCCGGAATAGACGCGGGCGAATGTGATCGTGCCAACGAAAGGATCGTCCATGATCTTGAAGGCGAGCATGGAGAAGGGCTCCTCGTCGCGGGGCAGGCGAAGGACTTCTTCGCCGGTCTCCACATCGACGCCCTTGATCGCCTCGCGATCGATCGGCGAGGGCAAATAATCGACGACCGCGTCGAGCAGAGGCTGCACGCCCTTGTTCTTGAACGCCGAGCCGCAGAGAACCGGAATGAAGGTAATGTAGCGAACTGCCTTGCGAAGCAGGCGCTTCAGCGTCGCTTCGTCGGGCTCGACGCCATCGAGATAGGCGGCCATGACGTCGTCGTCGAGTTCGACAGCCGCCTCAAGCAGGATATGGCGATATTCTTCGGCCTTTTCCTTCAGGTCGGCCGGAATCTCGGCGTCGGAATATTTGGCGCCAAGGGCTTCGTCTTCCCAGACCACCGCCTTCATGCGGACGAGATCAATGACGCCCTTGAAATCGGCCTCTGAGCCGATCGGCAATTGAATGCAGACCGGGCGGCCGCCAACCTTGGTCTTGATGTCGTCGACGCAGCGATAAAAATCGGCGCCGATCTTGTCCATCTTGTTGACGAAGACCACGCGCGGCACATTGTATTTGTCAGCCTGGCGCCAAACCGTCTCGGTCTGCGGCTCTACGCCTTGGTTGCCGTCGAGCACGCATACGGCACCGTCGAGCACGCGCAAGGAGCGCTCCACCTCGATCGTGAAATCGACATGGCCGGGCGTATCGATGATGTTCAGGCGCTTGCCGTTCCAGAAGGTGGTGGTCGCGGCGGACGTGATTGTGATGCCGCGCTCTTGCTCCTGCTCCATCCAGTCCATCGTCGCGGCGCCGTCATGGACTTCGCCGATCTTATGCGACTTGCCGGAATAATAGAGGATGCGCTCGGTCGTCGTCGTCTTGCCCGCATCGATGTGGGCCATGATGCCGAAGTTGCGGTAGTCCTCGATAGGATGGCTGCGAGGCATGACAAAATCCCTTCAAGCGCAAAACGCTTGGCTTAAGTTCTTACCAACGATAATGCGAGAAGGCGCGGTTGGCTTCCGCCATGCGATGCGTGTCTTCCCGCTTCTTGACCGCATTGCCGCGATTATTGGCGGCGTCCATCAGTTCGGCTGAGAGGCGATCCACCATGGTCTTGTCGTTGCGGCCACGGGCGGCGGTGATGATCCAGCGGATGGCCAGCGCTTGGCGGCGCTCCATGCGGACCTCGACCGGCACCTGATAGGTCGCGCCGCCGACCCGGCGGGAGCGAACTTCGATCGCCGGGGCGACATTCTCGAGCGCCTGTTTGAACACCCCGAGCGGCTCGGCGCGCGTCTTCTGCCCGATGATGTCGAAGGCATTGTAGACGATCGCCTCGGCGGTCGACTTCTTGCCGTCATACATGATCGAGTTCATGAACTTCGTGAGAATAACATCCCCGAATTTCGCGTCCGGGATGACTTCCCGCTTTTCGGCGCTGTGGCGACGAGACATCTATTCTGCTCCGTCCAATTTCTCTTTAACGCGGTTCCAAACCAAAACAGGCAAATCCGTTTCGATTTACGCTTACTTCGGCCGCTTCGCGCCATATTTCGAACGGCGCTGCTTGCGGTTCTTGACGCCCTGCGTATCGAGCACGCCGCGCAGGATGTGGTAGCGCACGCCGGGCAGATCCTTGACGCGGCCGCCGCGGATCATGACCACCGAATGCTCCTGCAGATTATGCCCCTCGCCGGGGATATAGCCGATTACCTCGAACCCATTGGTGAGGCGGACCTTGGCGACCTTGCGGAGCGCTGAGTTCGGCTTTTTCGGCGTCGTGGTATAGACGCGGGTGCAGACGCCGCGCTTCTGCGGGCAGGCGCCGAGATGGCGGGCCTTTTCCCGGTAAATCTTGTCCTGGCGCGGCTTGCGGATCAATTGACTGATCGTCGGCATCTTGGTCTTTCTAAAAACAAGTCCAAATCTTGAAGGATGGGGATGCCCCGCCCTTCTCAAATTCTATCGCTCGTCCAGTGCTGTTCCGGCGTTCAAAAACGCCAAAAAGTCAGCGCCAACAGCCGGTCAAGGCTTCTGGCGCTGGGACTTTGCAGAGGACCACGGCAAGCCGCGGTCTTGCTTCTCTTCGATCCGAGGCAGTGCCTCCGATCTCAATGTATCAGTCGGTCGCTGGGTCGACAGCGTTTAGGTTTCTATGGGTTCTGGGCTCGACGCCCTGAATCGAAAAACCTACTGCCTGTCTGAAGTGGGCGGAACTTAGTAAGGTCGCGTTGGCGCGTCAACCCCTTATCGGCCGCAAAACGCGTTATCTTGGCCTCTCGATCCGCGCGATGCCGCCCATATAGGGACGCAGCGCGTCCGGCACCGTGACGGAGCCGTCTTCATTCTGGTAATTCTCCAGAACCGCGACGAGAGCGCGGCCGACCGCGACGCCCGAGCCGTTGAGGGTGTGCGCGAAGCGCGTTCCCTTCGCCCCATCAGGACGATAGCGCGCGTTCATGCGCCGGGCCTGGAAGTCGCCGCAGACCGAGCAGGAGGAAATCTCGCGATAGCGGTCCTGCCCCGGCAACCAGACCTCGATGTCATAGGTTTTCTGAGAGGCGAAGCCCATGTCGCCGGTGCAAAGCGTGACGACGCGATAGGCGAGCCCCAGGCGCTTCAATACTTCTTCGGCGCAGCCAAGCATGCGCTCATGCTCGGCGAGCGAGTTTTCCGGGGTCGTGATCGAAACAAGCTCGACCTTGGTGAATTGATGCTGGCGAATCATGCCGCGCGTATCGCGCCCGGCCGACCCCGCCTCGGCGCGGAAACAGGGGGTGCAGGCGGTGACGCGGATGGGCAGGTCTTTTTCGTCAAGGATTGATTCGCGGACAAGGTTGGTGAGCGGGACTTCGGCGGTGGGGATGAGCCAAAGATCGGAATGTCGCGCGATTGTTTCCTTCCATGCTAGACGACCATAATCTGTGTAACCGGAGACCTTCTCAAGTATCCCCTCGCCCTCATAGGTGAAGATATTCGGTTCTTTGGATATGCCCCGATCAATTTGCCGCTGACGATCAATTAGCTCCCAAATAGTCTGACCTTCGGCCAACTCAGAGCCCATCGTGATCGCTGAAAACTGATCCTCCCGAAACTTCGGCAATTGCGCCGTTCCGAACATCGCGCCGTCCTTCACCAGGATCGGCGGGTTCACCTCCGTGTATCCATGCTCGCCTGTGTGCAGATCGAGCATGAAAGCCCCGAGCGCGCGCTCCAACCGCGCCAGCGGACCTTTGTTCACCACGAATCGCGCGCCCGAGAGCCTCGTCGCGGTCTCGAAATCCATCAGGCCAAGCGCCTCGCCGATCTCGAAATGCTCCTTCGGCTTGAAGGCAAAGCGCGGCAGCTCGCCGACGCGGCGCAATTCGGGATTGTCGTTCTCATCCTTGCCGTAAGGAACATCCTCAAGCGGCAGGTTAGGAATCTCGGATAAAGCCTTGTCGAGCGCAGCGCTCGCCTCGCGCTCCTCGGCCTCGAATCCAGATAGATGGGTCTTCAATTCGGCGACTTCGGCCTTCAAACCCTCGGCGCGCGAAGCATCCTTGGCGGCCATCGCCTGGCCAATTTCTCTCGAAGCGGCGTTGCGGCGCTCCTGCGCCCCTTGCGATTTGGCGATCGCGGCGCGACGGGCGTCATCAAGCGCCAAAAGCTGTTCGGCGAGCGGATCGAGTCCCCGCCTCTGCCGTCCTTTATCAAATAGTTCAGGATTTTCACGAATCCATTTGATATCGTACATAAACTTCTTCCCAATACAGCAAATACCCTCATCCCGAGGAGCGGGCGAAGCCTGCGTCTCGAAGGATGAGTTTGCCAGGCTCCCAAGGCGCCCTCGCGGTTCGAGACGCGCCTTCAGGCGCTCCTCACCATGAGGGCTCGGCGCGCACAGCGTTACACCTTACGCCCCAGGCGTCTGCCCGGCGGAATTCTCAGCCTCGCGATTCTTCTCGATAAAGGCGACGGCGAGGATCGATAGTTCGTAAAGAAGCAGGGCCGGAGCCGCCAGCGCCAGCATCGAAAATATATCGGGCGGCGTCAGCACCGCAGCCACGATAAAGACCAGCACCACGGCATAGCGCCGTTTGGCGCGCAGAAAAGCCGAATCGATGATCCCGATCCGCCCGAGCAAGGTCAGGACCACCGGCAGTTGAAATGTAATGCCGAAAGCGAAGATCAGCGTCATGATCAGCGACAAATATTCGCTGACGCGCGGCAAAAGCTCGATCTGCGCCCGCCCCGGCTCCTTGGCCTGCTGCATGCCGATAAAGAAATGCAACAGGTTGGGCATGACGACGAAATAGACGAGCAGCGCGCCAAGGCCGAAAAAGATCGGCGTCGCAAAAAGATAAGGCGCGAAGGCCTTGCGCTCCTGCTTGTAGAGCCCCGGCGCCACAAAGGCGTAAAGCTGGCCGAAAATCACCGGACAGGCGAGGAATGCCGCCGAAAACAGCGCGACCCGGATCTGGGTGAAGAAATATTCCTGCGGCGCCGTATAGATCAGCCGTGCGTCGGGACCGGCGACATGTTCGAAAGGCACGACAAGAATATTGTAAATATCCTTGGCGAAATAGAAACAGATAAAGAACATAAAAACGAAAGCGGCGAGCGCCTTGATCAGCCGCGCGCGCAGCTCGATCAAATGATCCATCAATGGCGCCTTGGTCGCCTCGATATCGGCTTCGCTCATCTTAGAGCGCTTTCGAATTCGGCAGAATCGGAACGCAGCTCTAGCTCTTTGTTTCGTCGCATTTTCTTAACGCGAACCGATATCCACTTCGCTCGAAAATGCTCTAGGCTCGTCCTGAGGATCATCGGGTCCCGCTTTGTCAAAAATGCTCTACCGGCGAGGCGTCCCACTGGTTGGTAGCCGACGGATGGAGGGTGATGGCTGGCGAAGATGTAACAGAATCCGCGATCCCCGCGCCAGGAAAGTCACGCCGGATCTTGCGCCTTGGCGGGCTCGGAGGCATGGCGTTGGGAGGATTCTGCCTTGGGGCCTTCCGATTCGGCGCGAGGGGGCTCCGCCGTCCGCATCTCAGCCTCGAGCGCGCTCGCGAGCGCCTTCATCTCGGCGTCGACCCCACGCGCGACGCCATCGCCCGGCTCGCCGACCGCCGGGGCGACGCCCGCCGCAAGCAGCGAGGCGCCATCCTCTTCCACAGCTTCCGATAAAGGCGGCAAGGCGATGGAATTCAAAGATGAATCATCTGTCCGTGGAGCCGCCAGCGCGGGCGCGTCGATGGCGCTCAGCGGCTTGTCAATCGCGTCGATGGCGTCGGTCATCTGCGTCTTGAGCTCGGCGACCGGATTGAAGGCCACATCGACCTTGGCGCTTTCGGCGAGTTTCGCGACATCGGCCTTGATGTCGGCGATATCGGCCTCGCGCATGGCCTCCATGAACTGGCCCTGAAACTCGGCCGCCATGCGGCGCAACTTGCCGACCGCCTGGCCGACCTGGCGCAGCACGCGTGGGAGTTCCTTCGGTCCGATGACGACCAGCGCCACGATCCCGATAATGATAAGTTTGCCGGCGTCAAAATCGAACATGCGGAATTGTCACTGGAGTTCGCCGCCGATGATGGGAAGCGCGAACAGCCTCCGCCCCGTTCAGCCGACTTTACGGGTTTCCGAAACTTTGGCCGAATCGGCGACGGACTGATGATCGATCGCGCCAACCGGCCCGCCGGCCGGGCGCTGAGCCTCTGCCTTTTCTTCGTCTTCGGAGAGGCCCTTCTTGAAGGATTTTATCCCTTTGGCGACATCGCCCATGAGGTCGGAAATCTTGCCCTTGCCGCCGAACAGGAGCAGAGCCACAGCTCCGACGATGAGCCAATGCCAGATCGAAAGACCGCCCATGGCGGAAACCTCCTTGAAACGCGCGAGGGGACAGATGCGTCCGCTTGGCCTGCGAATCTATGCTGCCAGCAACCCAAAAACAAGCAAGCCGCGCGCTTTTCCCCGATCGCGGGACTTTTAAGCCGGCGGCGCCTTTATCTTATTGCGTTCGCCCGCCGGATCGAGTCTGTTTCGCGGCGAAATCGGGCCTGCCGATGTCCACCTGCCCGGCCCTGCAGGCGCCCAAGCCCTCCAAGCCGCTTCACGGCGCAAAAATTGCTTCTCGATGCCGGCGGAAGTCGCAAGACGCCGTTCAAGTGATGATCGACGCGAGGATTTAATGCCAATCTACGCTTTCAATTGCCAGGAATGCCATAACGACTTCGAAACCTTGGTTCGGTCGTCGGATGTCCCGGTCTGCCCCTCTTGCGGCAGCGCGAAATTGCAGCAGCAAGTCGCCAAAATCTGCGTCGAAATTAAATATCCGGCCATCGCCAAGTCATGGCGCCGCCAGGCGGTGAAGGAAGGCGATCTCACCAATTTCAGCAAACAGGAATTGCAGACCAAGAAAAGCTAGCCGGTGTTCCCCCGCTTGGCGCCGGCCCGCAGGCGTTGGCCTTAGTGGCGAAAACAGCGCCGCTTTACATCGCAAGCCGACGCCGCTTGCCCAATGACGATTAATTGGCCACTGTTCCGCTGGCGGAGGCGCGGCGCGCGCTGAAGACAGCGGAGCCTTCGAGTTTTGCGGCGCAGATATCATCTTCTTGACGTATTCACGGATTGTCCGCTCGCTGGCAATCCGCTCGCGGTGGTGCGCGACAGCAGTGGGCTCGACGCCGCGCGGATGCAGAAGATCGCCGCCGAGTTCAACCTGTCCGAAACCGTCTTCCTGCTTGAGCCCGAAGCGCCCGCCAACGCGGCGCGCTTGCGCATCTTTACGCCAAAGGCGGAGCTTGCCTTTGCTGGGCATCCAACGATCGGCGCCGCCATCCTCCTCGCGACATTGCAGGCGCCCGATATTCCGCCGGCGCATGACGTCGCCATCGCGCTCGAGGAAGAAATCGGCCTTGTGGCCTGTACGGTTCAGCGCCGCGAAGGCGCGGCGGCCTACGCCAGCTTTCGCCTGCCGCGGCTGCCGGTCGAGACCGACATACCGGCCTCGAACGATCGCATCGCCGCCGCTCTTGGACTTGTCGAAGCGGATATTGGTTTTGCCGCGCATCGTCCGTCGATCTTTTCCGTCGGCCTGCCCTTCGCCTTCGTTCCCGTCGCCGGCCTTGCGACAATCGCGCGGGCGCGGCCCGACCCAATTTTGTTCGATTCCGCCTTCAACGGGCTCCAAGCCTCCGCCGCCTTTCTCTACACGAGCGATGTGATCGACGGGCGTCATGCCTTTCACGCGCGGATGTTCGCCCCCGGTCTCGGCATCGCAGAGGACCCTGCGACCGGCTCGGCGGTCGCAGCTTTCGCCGGAGCGGTTCTCGCGTTCGAGAGGCTTGCGGACGGGACTCATGCGCTCGTCATCGAACAGGGCTTTGAAATGGGCCGCCCGAGTCTGATCACGCTCGGCCTTGAAATCGCGCACGGAGCTTTGACCGCGGCCTTGATCGGAGGCAGCGCCGTCATCATTGGCGAAGGAGCGATCAATCTGTGAGAGGCCCGCCCCGCATCGAAGAAATCGATGACATCGACTATCGCCTCGAGGCGCGGCCTTGGCGCTTTTCAATTGACGAGGCCGAGGCGATCGATCGCCACTGGGCCAAGCTGAGCGCGGCGAACCCGCATTTTTTCAATGGCCGCGTCTTTCTCATGCGCCAAGCAGAAATCCAGGCGCAAGGCGACCGCCGTATCCTGCGCGGCGCGGGCTTCGAAGCCGAATATAAGGCGTTTCTCGCCTGGCGCGATTTCGGCTTTCCCGACCAAGCGATCGGCAATTGCTTCTCCATGGCGGCGCTCGTTTCCGCCGACGGCGCCTTTATGCTCGGCCGCATGAGCGACCACACCGCCAATGCGGGAAAAATCTATTTCCCGGCAGGAACCCCCGACCCCGGCGACCTAAAGGGGGAAATCATCGATCTCGAAGGCAGCGTCCTGCGCGAACTCTTCGAAGAAACCGGCATCGCCCCGCATGAAGTGACTCTTGCGCCAGGCTGGACCCTGGTGTTCGATGGCCCGCGGCTCGCCTGCATGAAAATTGTCCGCTCGGGCCTTTGCGCGGCCGAACTTGAAGCGCGCTTCACCGCCTTTATCGCGGCCGATCCCTTGCCCGAACTCGCCGCGCTTCAACCCGTCTTCTCGGTTCGCGACCTCGATGAAGAGCGGATGCCGGCATTCACGCTGCGCTATCTGCGCCATGCGTTGGAGAACGGTCCCCCGAAATGATCGACGCGTTGGACAGGATCAGCGTCAAAGACAAAAGATCGAGAACATAACCGACGCCGCGGCCGTCATGCTCTCAATCGGATTGGGCTCAGCTCCGATAGCCGTGCCGCTGCTTTGAGGCGTGAATAATGTTGCGCGCTTCGCCATCGCGTCCGGCTGCGCAAGCTTGCGCAGCCGGAAGCAATTCGGTCTCGATCTTGTCATAGACCGAGCGGTTGACATTCCCGGTGCCGACATCGGCATTGAGAACCTTCTGATATTGATTGAGATCGCTGGTGCAGGCGGCTCCCTGCGGCAGAGGCGGCCAATTTGGCTGTGCGGGACCCGCCGGCGCCGTAGCGACCGCTGTGGGAGCGGGCGCGTCGGAAGTTTGATTGCAACCTCCAAGCACCGTAGCCGCGCCGAGAACCGCCATCGACAGGGATATCCGAAGCATGCTGAACTCCATTGGATCATGCGCCGCGCTTGAGTGTCATCGGCTCCATGTTGGTGTCAAGTCCCGATGCAGACCGCGCCCTCCCCGCGCAATGTTCAACGACGGAGCGGAAACCAATTTATCCTGTGAGGCACTGATCTGAGCGAACGGGTAAGCGAACGGACGTCGACTTCGGGAGCCTTTCCAGGCTGCGCCGAAAGAGGTAGCTTGCCTCTGCTGAAGACGCCCAACCCGGACATGCGCCGCTTGCATTTTCGCAACCCCAGCCAGCCGATGCTTCGCTCGAAAACGCTAGAGAGGTTCGATGACAGAATTCGACAAAATCGACAGGCGCTCGGTCCTGATCGGCTCCTCTGCATTGCTCAGCTTGGCCGGAGCCGGCGTCGGCGCCCAGGCTAAAGAGGAAACGAAGCTCGCCGCTTCCTACCCACCCTTGCCCTATCCGGACAATGCCTTGGCTCCTGTGGTTTCAAGCGAGACGGTCGCCTATCACTACGGCAAGCATCATAAGGGCTATTACGACGCCGTCTTGAAGGCGGTCGCTGGCGGGGAGTTCGCGGACTTAAGCCTTGAGGAGATTGTCAGAAAGACGGCGGGCGATCCCTCCCGCGCAGCGCTGTTCAATCCCGCCGGACAGCTTTGGAACCATAATTTCTATTGGACCAGCATGCGTCCCAAAGGCGGCGGAAAGCCAACCGGAGCCCTCGCCGCGCAAATCGAGGAAAGCTTTGGCGGCTATGATGGATTTCGGAAGGAATTCGCTGGCGCGGCGACCAAATTATTCGGCAGCGGCTGGGTCTGGCTGGTCCGGGATTCGAACAATAAATTGGCAGTGGTTCCGACCGCCAACGCCGATTCCCCGATGGCGCATGGCGTCCGCTGCCTTCTGACCTGCGATGTCTGGGAGCACGCCTATTATATCGACTGGCGGAACCGCCGCGCGGATTATGTCGGAGGCTGGCTCGACCAATTGGTCAATTGGGACTTCGCCGCCCAAAACCTCGCGGCCGGCTGAGAGGGCTAGAGCGCTTCCCGATCGGATGGACGCATCTGATCGAAAAGGAATCGCTCAGATTCAAAGAGTTGGAGCCAGACGCCGGCCCACGCGCGTTGGTCTTCAGGCCGCCTCCCCGCCGCGAGCGTCATAGAGCCAATCGTAGCGGGCCAGCATATTCTCGCCGCCAAGGGCGCGAAACGCAAGATCGCGCGCAAGCGCGGCCGGGCCGGACAAATGGTAGATGACGCCTTGCCGGCGGGACGCCTGCTGCACATGCGTCGCGCGCGCCTGCCGCGCGGCCTGATAGGCGAGAAGCGCCCGTTCGACATTGCGGTCGCGCGATAAAGCGCCCCCGAGGGCGGCGGCGTCCTCGATCGCCTGCGCGGCGCCTTGCGCGAGAAAGGGCAGCATGGGATGAGCCGCGTCGCCCAAAAGCGCGACGCGGCCGGAAGTCCAATGGGCGATCGGGTCCCGGTCTAGAAGCGGCCACTTTCGCCAATTTTCGGCCGCGGCGAGCAAATTTCGCGCGGCTGTATCCCAGCGGGCGAAACGCTCCGCGAGAAACGCCGAACAGCCTTCTGTCGACCAGCCATCGGCGCGAAAATCCTCCTCAACGATCGCGACAACATTGACGACCGTCCCGCCGCGCAACGGATAATGCACGAGATGAGCCTTGCGTCCGAGCCAGAGCGAGGTTTCTGCTCGAAGCATTTCTGGCGGCGCGCAGCGCGCGTCGACGAGGGCGCGCCAAGCGGTTCGCCCCGAAAATCGCAGGGCGCCGGGACGCGTCCCGGGAAGTTTTTCGCGCAGGAGCGAACGCGATCCATCCGCGCAGATCAGGCAATCGCCGCTCGCCTCCAGCCGAATCAGGCCCTTTCTAAGCGCGATCGCCACACCGTCGGCGCCGGAAAGGAAGCCCGCCACCGCTGCGCCGGTATGAAGCTTTATAGCGTCCTCGCGCGCAACCGCATCGAGCAAAGCGCGCTGGAGATCGGCGCGGTGCGCAAGAAGATAGGGCGCGCCCCAGCGCTTCTCGGCGTCTTCCAGCGGCAGGACGCAGAGAGTTGCGCCATCGCGCGCGCGCCGGATTCTTACCGCGCGCGGCGCCAGGCTGGAAGGAAGCAGGCGCTCCAGCACGCCAAGGCGGCGCAGAATGGAGCTGGCGTTAGGTGAGAGCTGGAGACCGGCTCCCGCCTCTTCCAGCGCCTCCGCCTGATCGAACAGACTCACCCGATAGCCCGCGCGCGCAAGGCAAAGGGCGGCGCTGAGCCCGCCGATCCCGGCGCCGGCGATCAAAGCATGCGGCGCGCTCATCGCGGCGCGGGCCGGGTCACGCCGGCTCGGATGCCGTCTCCGGATTGAAAGCGCATTCGGCCGGCGCGCAACCTCCGTGCAAAGTGTGATCGTAAAGGTAATGGGTCGAACAATAAGGGCAGATCGCCTCATCCTCCGCGCCCATGTCGATGAAAATATGCGGATGATCGAAAGGCGGCAAAGCGCCGACGCACATGAATTCCCGCGCGCCGACGCGCACCTGCGGAACGCCAGGCTGATTGTGGAAATGGGGAGTGATATGCACGGTCATGATCTTGTCCTGGAGGCAAATTTCGCGGCCAGCATAGGCAAGCGCGGGTGATTTGGGTAGTCCCTGGCTTCCATTTCCGCTTGCGCCTCGAGATGGCGCCAGCCGATCTCCCGCGTCACGCGCGTTCGGCGTCTTCGAGCAATTCGTCGACAATCTTGTCGAGCGTCGAACGGAAAGCTGGGTTGAGATATTTCTCTGCGATCTTATGGCGGCCGCGCTCGCCCATAGCTTTCGCGAGATCCGGATCCGTCAGCAAGAGATGCAAACGATCGGCGATATTGGAAATATCGGACGGATCGACGACAAGACCGTCGACGCCGTCCGATATTATTTCCTTCGAGGCGCCCTTGGCGCTGCAAAGCACAGGAAGTCCGCGCTGCCAAGCTTCGAGATAGACAATCCCGAAGCCTTCCTTTGAGGAAAGCAAGGCGAACACCGTGGCTCTCGCATAGGCTGCATGAAGCGCGCTATTATCAACGCAGCCGAGAAATGTAACGATGTCGCCGACGCCGAGGTCTCGCGCGAGCGCTTCAAGCTCAGGGCGCAGAGCGCCGTCGCCGATAATCTCGTATCTAATTCCAGGCAGTTTTTCCTTCAGTCGGGCGACAGCCCGGATCATCCGGTCGACGTTCTTGTCGCGCTCGCTGCTACTGAGTCGGGTGACGGTCAAGATCGTCGCCGGCTCCTGCGCGATCGAGTCAGGCGGCGCCTGCAATGGATCGACCGCATTTGGCAGGAGTCTGAACTTGGTCCGCGGCACATCGAATTCGCGCGCCATCGTATTGGCGGTAAATGAGCTGACCGAAACGATCCGCGTCAAAGCGCGGACAAACCAGGTTTCATACCAACGCTTCGCATGATGGAGCGGATCATTCCAGACTTCGTAGCCGTGAACGAAAAGCAGAATTGGCATTTTTGGACGCAAACACTTAACGATAGCAGCTAGAGGCAGTAGATTTACATGGCAGATGACGAAAATATTGCCCTGCTTTAAAGCCGCCCAGATAGCGTGGAATGAAAAACTCCAACGATCTCCCACTCCTATAATGTCAACTCCCTTGATGGCGGGGATCGATTTGACGTCGTCGCCAAGCACAAACACAAGCGGACAGGATTCACTGCGTTGGAGCGTGCGCGCAGCAAGATTTTCTATAAGCCGCCTGTTGAAGTTTTGCAGACCGCCTATTCCCGAATAGGTGCGAAGCGCACAGATGACAAAACGTCCTTGCTTTCGCGTCACGGTCGGAAACAATTTCTTGACGGCAATGAAGGACAACGCGCCAACCTATCGAGGTTCTTTTTTGAAGCTAGGCGGACGCATCTTCGAAACGAGACAGCAAGCCATTATGCAGGTCTGCCTAGACATGTTGGCAAATCGCTTGCAGTTCCACTAGAACATGTTCCGAAAAAGTTGATCGACTTTTTCGATTAGAACATGCTCCAACTCATTGAATTTAAGCGATTCCTTTTCGATCAGATGATTCCATCTGATCGGGAAGCGCTCTAGAGCGGGCCTTTCTGAAAGTAACAAAGCGGCTTCCACTTCACCTGGATGCGCCAGCGCCTCGGAGCAGATTGTCAAAAATCCGTCCAACGCCGACAAGGAGAGCATGCTCCAACCCTGTGAGTCTGAGTAGAACAAGCCTCAACTACAAGGATTAGGCGCGAGCCAATCAAATGACCCGATTTGATTGCAGTACGTTTCAGCCTCTAATCGGATACTACACAATACGAAATTTTGTCAAACGTGACCACGAACATATTTGCCGTCATCCTGCGCGCCCGATTGCCCTGTCCGCTGCTCCATCTGCGGCAGCCGATTCATTCATCGCGTCCTTCGCTTACGTTCTTGCCGCCGCTTCAACGATTCTGGTCAGCAGCCCTTCATTGAAATCGCCGTTCCTGCGGACCCGCTGGAGACCTGCTTCTGCAATCTCCTTGATGCGCTTGGGGTTGGCGAGCAGAGCGAGGCAATGGTCCGCACATTCGTCCGGCCCGTCGAAAAACACGGCTTCCTCGCCATCTTGATACATTTCCAGATGATCGGACGTGCGCTCCGCGCAAAACAGCGTCCCTATCGCCGGGATCTCGAAGCTTCGCGTCGTGTGCAGATCCTCATTGCCCTTTGAAAGCAGCCCAAGGGCGATCGAGGCGCCCCGGACCGCCTTGACATAATCGTCGCCCTCCAGATTGCCGAGAACAATGTAGGGCTCCAATTTGTCGTATTCGGGGGCTTTCTGCCAACGGGCTCCATAGATTCGCAGGGGAACGCCGCGTTCGATGAGCCGGAGCATGAACGGTCCGCGCTCTGGAAACCAAGTGCCCACAAAGGCGACCGGGTGGGAGAAACGCGCGCGATCCTCCTCCGTCAGGTCGATGGGCCGATGAACGACTTCATCGGCAGCCTCCCTCACCTGAAGCACTCGCCGCGCTCCGGCGCGCCGAGCCGCCTCAGCGCTGGACAGCCGATGCGTCGCGATCAGGTCATAATATGGCAAGGCTTGCAGAAAAAGGCGCCAACGGCGGCCATCTCGGGAGACATAGGGATTGTCTTGATTATAGTTGACGACGGTCTTGGCGATTTTTTTCAAAGCAATGATCGTCGAAGAGCCTAATTCCTCCCCATGATCAACAAACACGAAGTCAAATGTAGATCCCTTCACATGCGATAGAATATGATGTTTGAACAGCCAGGAGAGGCCTAAAACGCCAGTATGAAAATTCCAAAAGTCGAGCAGCTTATTTCTTGGAAAAGCATGATCGGGATCAACGACCGTAACGTGATGCCCCAGTCTTTCGAAGGCGCCAATCCGATGTTCGGCTGTTCCCGCTCTGGGACCGATATAAAGAATTTTCATTGGCTCTCGCATAACATAGCTATCGCCGCAAGACATGGCGACCGGCTGCCTTTATTCCAGCCATCGCTGAGATCACGTCATCCCAACAATGGCGCTCATTATCCCGTTTCTGACAACAGGGCCGTGACAAATCCCATCACGGGCGAAAACCTGCCGTTTCCGTCGCCTGAATTAATTTGATAGGCGGACTTCTCCGGCGCTCTCTCGCGCCAAATGACGGGCCACTTCCTCGCTCGCTTCGAAGAGGTCGCGACAGACCGGCGCCGGCAGGGAGCGCGCATATTCGGCGTCCAAACGCCCATGTCCGGTCGTGACCAAAATGCCGGCTGCGCCGACCGCCGCCGCAAGATCGATATCGCAGCGCTTATCTCCGATCACGAACGACCGCGCTGGGTCCAGATTGAGATCACGCGCAGCCGCGTCGATCATCCCCGGCAGGGGCTTGCGGCAGGAACATTTCGCATCCGGGGCGTGTGGACACCGATACCATCCCGCGATCGCAATCCCTTCGATGGCTAAGAGCTCTTCGACGCGGCGCTCAACCAAATCCGCCTGTTCGGCGGAAAAATAACCGCGCCCAATGCCGGATTGGTTGGAGATGACGACAAAAGGGAAAGAATGCCGCGACATCGCGCGAAGCCCCTCGATGGCGCCATCAAGAAGAATGACCTGGCTGGGGTCGCCGAGGTAATTTTTTTCCACGATGATGGTCCCATCCCGATCCAGAAAAATAGCTGGCGATGTCATGGCAAACTTTCGGCTCTAAAGGGTCGGCGGAGATTTTGGATGAGATCATCCGCGGGGAGCAGAGGATGGCTCGATTGCGTCGAGCCCCTAGGACTTGATTTGCATTTTAGTCGCGGCGGACGAGGAAGCCGGCAAGGAAGCGCGCACGGCGGCGGCGACCTCCTCGACGCGGATCGCCGAGATCCCTTCCATACGATGTATAACTCTGTGGCGAGGGCCGTAAGGATGCCATTTCCGCGGCCGGTGTCGTCCGCTGAAAAGGGCGACGCAGTCGATTCCGCATGCAGCTGAAAGATGCATCGGACCCGAATCATGGCCAACGAAAAGGCTGGCGTTTTCGAGCGCCGCCGCGCTTTCTCGTGGTTTAAGGCGGCCGCAGGCATTCTCGACCGGACTCGGCCAGTCAGCCGTGACCTCTGCGACGCACACCGCATCCTCCGCGCCGCCGATGACAAGCAGGCCATATTCAGCATGCGTCTTGGCAAGTTCCCCGAAAAGACGGCGCCAATTCTCATTGCCCCAATGATTCTCGGCAGCCTTTCCGCCCATATTGATCGCAATGAAGGGCCGCGCGCCAAACGGCGCGACAGCCCTGCGACCCGCGTCCCGCTCTTGCTCGGTTAAGCGCAGATCCCAATTCTCCCGACTGTCGAGGTCGATTGGACCAAGCTCAGCGATGGCCCCCGTCAGGCGAACGCATTCCTGAACGAGTTCGCCGTCGGCGCTAGCGGCCCTCTTGCCAAAGAGGCCGGAACCGGTGGGCGCGCCGATGATGCGCGTAAAGCCGCACAGGCGAAAGAATATGAGGTCGCGATAAACCGTGAAGGGGCCACGGGATTCGTTGAGATAAACCATCGTCGACGCCCCAAGCGCCCGCAATCGCCGCGCCAGGGCCCATAATTCGCGCGCCGCTCGCAGCCCGACCGGATAGGTGACGACCCCGTGGATAAGACCGGAATTGGCCAATATTGTCTCGAGCGGGGCGGCCTTCGATGAAACCGGGATATTTGTCAGAACATATCGCTCGGCCGTGTGAAAGACTGCGGCCACTTTGTGCAGGCAGGGAAGCGCGACCATCGTGTCGCCAAGGCTTCCCAACCGATAGATGACAATGCGCTCGACCGGCCGTTCCCGGACGACTTGGCGTTGGCCTGACGGAGCGAGGCCGGGCCCTAATTTAGTACTGTGATCGCTTGACATAGTCTTGGGATGATTGGTCTCGGGATATTTGGCGGCCTTATTTCTGGCGGTCCAGCGGCTCCTGACGGAGCCTATCCTATCAGCGAAGCCTGACCACGATTCACTTTTGCGCATAGTCTCAGATACACTAAAATTTTCACTTAAGCCCCAAGTGATAAATCTTCGCACTGCCAGTCCCCCGGTGTTGGCCTCGCCCGAACAGGATTCCCGCCCAGCCGTAAGCAATGGCATGCAAGTTTCCGCTCAGGTCCTCCTGGATTTCGTCTTGTTGGGACCACGCCGCCGTTCAGGCGACGGCCTATGCGCTTGGCGCTGCGATATGGCCGCCACGGCTATGACCCGGACCCGCTATGACGCCGCCAGTTCATTAAGTCCCTGATGACATCCATTTGAGTCAATAACATGAATTGGCTCAGAGGCAAAACATACTAACGATTGAATAATATTCTTATTCATCATTTGATAACATTTTGTCCATGTCGGCAATGACCCGGACGCCTCGCACCGCCTGCCTGCCTGCCGCATTGCCGACGGTCTCCAAAACGCCGCCGCAGCCTGCGCCACGCTTCAGCGCTCCGCCAGCAACTTTTCGACGAAAGCCGCGATTCCTTCGTTCAGGCGCCCTGCCCGGAGCCGTTCGGCGGTCAGGATCGAGGAAAGATCATCAAAGGTGTTTTGCAGATCGCCATTGACGAGCACATAATCATACTGTGTCCAGCGGCGGATTTCATTGCGGGCGTTATCTAGTCTCTTGGCGATGATCTCGGGCGGATCTTCGGCACGGCGCTCGAGACGGGCGCGCAATTCCTTCATCGACGGCGGCAGGATGAAGATTGTCACGACATCCTCGGCGGTCTTCTGCTTGACCTGCTGCGTGCCCTGGTAGTCGATGTCGAAAAGAACGTCGCGCCCCTGCGCAAGGACCTTTTCAACCGGTTCGCGCGGGGTGCCGTAGAAATTGCCATGCACCTCCGCCCATTCGAGCAGATCGCCGGCGTCGCGCATGGCCTCGAACTGCTTCCTGTCGATGAATCGATAGTGGATGCCATCAACTTCACTCGACCGGCGCGGCCGCGTCGTCACCGAAATCGACAAAGTGAGATCGAGATCCTTCGTTTGCAGCAGCATCCGGGTCAAAGTCGTCTTGCCCGCGCCTGAAGGAGACGAGAGGATCAGCATCAAGCCGCGCCGGGAAAGACCCGCATCATATCGGGCGCAGATCATGTTCTCTCCCCGACTCGCATCCCGCGAAGCGTCTTTTCGACCATGGCCTCTACTCGATATTCTGAATCTGTTCGCGAAACTGTTCGATCTCGACCCGCAATTCGAGGCCAAGGGCGGTCAGACCCGCATCATTCGATTTGGCGCATAGCGTATTGGCCTCCCGCGCGAGTTCCTGAGCGAGGAAGTCGAGCCTGCGCCCAACCGCTCCGCCCCCCGCCAAGAGATCGCGCGCCGACGCCTCATGGGCGGCGAGGCGATCCAATTCCTCTCTAATATCGGCCTTGGCGGCCAGCAACAGAGCTTCCTGATGCAATCGGTTCGGATCGAAATTCGCATTCCCCGCGAGGATGGCGAGGGACTGCGCGAGGCGGGTTCTGATCGCCTCCGGTTTGCGCCCCGGACAGATTTCAGCTGCTTGGGTCAATGCGGCGATCCGTTCGAGCCGGGCGTTCAGCACGGCGGCGAGCGCCTCGCCCTCGCTTGCCCGCATTTCGAGGAGAGCCTCAAGCGCCGCATCGAGCCCCTCCAGCGCCGCAACCCGCGCCAACGCGGTTTCGCTGTCGTCTTCATTCGCATCCTTGATTTCCACGACGCCGCGAATGGCCAGAAGGCCATCGAGCGTGGCTGGAGCGAGGCTGCCCGAAAGATCGATTCCAGCGACTGCGGCAACCAGCCTGCCGAGCAGGTCCTGGTTGATGCGAACCTCGGGGGTCGCAGCTTCCCGTTGCGCCGCGAGCGTCGCATGGACAGTCCCGCGCCCCAATCTCTTAGCGATGCGCCCGCGCGCCTCCACCTCGATGGCGTCGAAACTCTGGGGAAGCCGCAACCGGACATCGAGCCCTTTGGCGTTGACCGACTTTAGCTCCCAGGCCCAATGGTAAAAGGCGGCGCTTCCCGCGACCCGGGCAAAGCCCGTCATGCTGGCGATTGTCATTAAACCCAAACTTGCACGTGCGCATTGGAACGGCCGCTGCAGCGCCACCATAGTGCCGCCAATGATCTGGCTCAAGCCGCGGTTATTACCCCGCCAGACGGCGCTCAAGCGGCTAGCGGTTTAATTCTTGGGAAATTCGAGCCCCATTTCGCGATAGCGTTCGGGATCATCGCCCCAATTCTCCCGCACTTTGACGAACAGAAACAGATGAACTTTTTGTTCCGTCGCCTCCATGATGTCCTTACGCGCCGCCGTGCCGATCGCCTTGATCGTGCGGCCGCCTTCGCCGATTACGATCTTCTTGTGACCCTCGCGCATGACATAGATCGTCTGTTCGATCCGCGCCGATCCATCGGGCATATCCTTCCAAAGTTCGGTTTCCACCGTCGATTGGTAGGGCAATTCATCGTGCAGCCGCTCGAAGATTTTTTCGCGCGTAATTTCCGCCGCCAGCGAGCGCAAGGGCGCGTCCGAAATCTGGTCTTCCGGATAAAGCCACGGGCCGGGCCGCATCAGCGCGGCGAGCTGTTGCCTGAATTTCGGCACGCCATGCCCGCGTAAGGCGGAAATCATGAACGTATCCGCGAAAGCCAGCTCGCCATTGAGCCGCGCCGCGAGTTCGAGAAGCTTCGGCGGCTCGACCGTATCGATTTTATTCAAGACAAGAATTTTCACGCCCCCGACCTGAGGCAGCCGGGCGAGAATGGCCTCGACCTCTTCATCGACGCCTTTGCGCGCGTCGACGAGCAATGCGACGGCGTCGGCGTCGGCCGCTCCGCCCCAGGCGGACGTCACCATTGCCCGATCCAGCCTGCGCTTGGGCGCGAAAATGCCGGGCGTATCGACGAAAATAATCTGCGCCGAACCTTCGATTGCGATCCCGCGGACGAGGCTGCGCGTGGTCTGAACCTTGCGCGATACGATCGAGACTTTCGCCCCGGCGAGCTGATTGACCAGCGTTGACTTGCCGGCATTCGGCGCGCCGATCAGGGCGACGAAACCGCAGCGCGTTTCCATTTTGCTGTCTTCGGTCACGCTACGCCTTTGCGGTCGCCTTGATCGATTCCCTCGCGAGCGATGAAGTCCGCCGCCGCCGCCTGTTCGGCAAGGCGCTTGGCGAAGCCTGTCGCCTCGGCGCAGCGATAGCCGGCGACTTCAACGCTGATCGTGAATTCCGGCGCATGATCGGGGCCGCGCCGCGCGGTTTCTCGATAAAGCGGCGTCGGAAGGCCGCGCGCTTGCGCC
This sequence comes from Methylocapsa aurea, assembly GCF_000746085.1. GTDB lineage: Bacteria > Pseudomonadota > Alphaproteobacteria > Rhizobiales > Beijerinckiaceae > Methylocapsa > Methylocapsa aurea. The sequence continues at coordinate 484,896 of NZ_JQKO01000001.1, forward strand.
CATTCCTGCAGCGCGGTCTTCGGATCGCGCAAAGGCCTTCGCGGCGAGCGCATGCGCGCTTCGAAAGCGCCGGCGACAAGCGCTCTGGCCGCGTCATAGCCGGCGTCGAGAAAGACCGCGCCGATGATCGATTCGCAAATATCGCCCAGGATGGCGGCGTTGGCGGCGCCCGTCTGCTTTTCACTTTCGCCGAGCCGGATGAAAGCCTGCACGCCCCATTCGAGCGCGACCTCGGCGCAGCTCTCCTTGCGCACAAGGTCGGCGAGGCGGCGCGAAAGTTCGCCTTCGTCGGCGGCCGGAAAGGCTTCGTACAGCATTTGCGAGATGACCAGGCCAAGCACGCGGTCGCCGAGAAATTCGAGCCTTTGATAGGTCTCCCGTCTCGAGCCATTCGCGGCGCTCACATGGGTCAGCGCTGCGCCGATCAGCCCTCTGTCGGCGAAGCTATGCCCGATGCGGGCTTCCAGCGCGCCAATGTCTTCGTTTTGCCGCGTCATCCTATTTCACGGGCTTCAGCATCCGGTCCCAGCGCGCCGTCCACGGCCATTCCCAGAACGCCCAGGCGGGTTCGCCCTTGCCGACCGAGAAGAAGATCACCTCGGCGCGGCCGACCAGATTGTCAAGCGGCACGAAGCCCACGCCGCCCTGATCAGGGGGGACCCGGCTGTCGGTGGAGTTGTCGCGATTGTCGCCCATCATGAAATAATGCCCCTCGGGCACTTCGAACGCCGGCGTATTGTCGTTGAACCCCGTGTCGCCCTGAATTTCGATGATCGTATGCTTGACGCCACCCGGCAGGGTTTCCTCATAGGTTGGGACGTCGGTCATCCGGCCGTAAAAATCTTCCGTATGCGCCTTGGCGATCGGCTCGCGCGGGACAATTTGGCCGTTAATATAAAGCCGCCCCTCCTTCATCTGCACCTTGTCGCCGGGCAACCCGATGACTCGCTTGATATAATCGGTCTGGCCGTCGCGCGGCAGTTTGAACACCGCCACATCGCCGCGCTTGGGCGGCGAGCCGAGAAACCGACCTGAAAATACCGGCGGGAGACAGATCGCGTTGGGCGAGTCGAAAGGATTGGGAATGCAGGGCAGCGAATGCCTCGAATAGCCATAGGCATATTTGGAAACGAAGAGGTAGTCGCCGATCAGAAGCGTCGGAATCATTGAGCCGGACGGAATATTGAACGGCTGAAAGAGGAAGGTGCGAACCACCAGCGCGATCAGCAGCGCTTGAACGATCACTTTCAGCGTCTCGCCAGCGCCGCCTTCCTTGGCGCGCTGCTTCGCATCGGCGTTTTTTCCATCCAATCGCACTGGCTCTGTCATCTCGATCTTCTCGTTAGAGCATTTTTAGCCGGAGCCGCCCCGGCTCTTCGCAAAATGCGGCATAATGAAAGGTTAAGCCAATCTTCACGATCCATTCATCGTGAAAAAGGCCCGAGCTTCCAACCCCAAGCGCAATTGTCGCAGCGGCGGAACCGCTCATTACCATGTGGCGAAATGCCGGTACAGGGCGCGCGGCGCCCAACCGACGCCGCAAGTGCTTTCACAATTCATGGCGTTTTGGAAGCGCTTTGGAGTATGAAACCGGATAGATGGGGCGTTTTGTGCCGAAATGGCCCCGCAGCGGCGGCGCGGAATTCGCCATCACTAGAGCGCTTCCCGATCAGATGGAATCATCTGATCGAATAGGAATCGCTCAGATTCAAAGGGTTGGAGCATGTTCTTATGAGACATCGGATATATCCGATGTCTCATAAGAACATGCTCTAATGCGTCAATTCTCAATGCGCCCCCTCAAACAGTTCCCACTTCCGCGTCAATCGTCCATTCAAGACCTTCGAGCGCCTCGATGATGACCTGGGCCTGCGCCAGCGGATATTCATCGGTGAGGGTCAGATGAATAATCGTTCGATGGTTTTCAGGGGTGAGGCGTGCGAGTTGGGCGGCGGCTCCTCCCGTCAAGCGCAAGGTCGGTTTGCCGGAAGACAAATTGACGACCCCCATATCGCGCCAGGCGACGCCAAAACGCAGCCCGGTGCCCAGAGCTTTGGCGCAGGCCTCCTTGGCGGCGAAGCGCTTCGCATAAGAAGCGGCGCGGCCCGCCCGGCCCTCCGACTTCCCGCGCTCGACATCGGTGAAACAACGTTTGACGAAGCGCTCGCCAAAGCGGGCGAGCGAGTCTTCGATGCGGCGAATATCGCAAAGGTCGTTGCCAAATCCTATGATCATTCAACACGCCTCGTCGGCAGAAGGTCCGTGCGCTTACCGCGGTGAGCGCATGAGCCGAATATCGAGGTCGCGAACTTTCTTGCGCAATGTATTTCGGTTCAGCCCCAACAGTTCGGCCGCCTTGATCTGATTGCCTCTGGTGGCCGCGAGGGCGGCGGAAATCAGGGGATATTCCAATTCGCGTAAAATCCGATGGTAGAGGCCTGGCGGCGGCAGGCTGTCGCCATGCCCCCGGAACAGCTCGGAAAGATGGCGCTCCATGGCGCTTGCGAGCGTTGCTCCTCCCGGCTGGTCGGAATCGCGCGCCCGCCCAGCGCTGCTGTTGACGGGCGAAAGGAAACCCGGCTCCATTGCGCATGCGTCGATCGCAAGTTCCGCATCGACTAGGGAAACGGTGACCGATTCCTGCGGATAAAGTGCGGCGAGCCGCCGCGTCAGATTTTCAAGCTCCCGGATATTTCCTGGCCAGCGATAGAGCTTCAGGCGTTCGAGCGCATCTGGCTCGATATGTTTCAGCGGCAATCCTTCGCTGGCCGCCAGCGCGAAGAAATGCTGCGCGAGATCGCCAATATCCTCGGTGCGCTCGCGCAACGGCGGGAGCCGCAGAGGAACGACGTTCAATCGAAAAAACAGATCCTCGCGAAACAGGCCCTGCTGGATCAGACCGCGCAGATCCTTGTTGGTGGCGGCGATGATGCGGACATTGGTCTTGATCGAAATGCGGCCGCCGACCGTCGTATATTCGCTCTGCTGGAGCACGCGCAAAAGACGGGTCTGCGCCTCCATCGGCATATCGCCGATTTCGTCGAGGAACAGAGTTCCTCCTTCCGCCTGCTCGAAACGGCCGGCCGACCTTTGATTGGCGCCGGTGAAGGCCCCTTTTTCATGGCCGAACAACTCGCTTTCGATCAGATCGCGCGGGATCGCGGCCATGTTGATGGCGACAAAGGGACCCTTCTTGCGCTTGCCGTAATCATGCAGTGCGCGGGCGACAAGTTCCTTGCCGGTGCCGGACTCGCCGGTGATCATGACCGTAAGATCGGTTTGCATCAGCCGCGCCAGGGCGCGGTAGATTTCCTGCATCGCGGGCGAGCGTCCGACGAGCGGCATGCCCTCCAGTTCTTCGTTGCGCTCCGCCCGAACCCGATTCTTTGGCTCGCTCATCGCGCGTCCGACGATCGACACCAATTCCCGCAAGTCGAAAGGCTTGGGCAGATAGTCATAAGCGCCGCGCTCGGAAGCCTTGATCGCTGTCATGAATGTATTTTGCGCGCTCATGACGATAATCGGCAGATCCGGCCGCAGCTTCTTCATTCTGGGGAGAAGCTCGAAGGCGTTCTCGTCCGGCATGACGACGTCGGTAATGACGAGATCGCCGTCTCCGGACTGAACCCAGCGCCAGAGCGTCGCCGCGGTGCCGGTCGTGCGCACGTCATAGCCCGCCCGGGACAAGGCTTGGCTCAAGACCGTGCGAATGGCCGTGTCATCGTCAGCAATCAGGATATTTCCAGTAGCCATTGCGAAGCGTCCCCTGCAAGCGGAAATCGTCGGGAGCATGCCCAGTCTGCTTTCAATCCAACATTAGAAAGCAGCTCTAGCTCTTTGTTTTATCGCATTTCTCTAACGCGAACCGGCGCCCGGTTGGCTGGTAAATGCTCTCGCGGCCTGGCTCCGACGGATGGCCCCGTCTGGCAAATGAGGGTTCGCCACGACGTTTTCAACATTTCAATTATCACTCTCCAATATATAGCGACTGTCGCCACAATGCCTTGGATTAGGCGCCGCGCGCATGTCATGGCCCCCAGTCGGGCGCCTTTGCTTCTCATTTCGTCTAAGTCCAAAGCCGGCAAACGAAGACCGGTTCGCCGATAACGCCTCGCCTCAGCCCGCCAGACCTCGCCCGTCGCGCGGCGCATACCTTGGCATGAGAACCCGAAATGTCGTTCGGCGCGGGCCGGATTCGCATTCGATCGTGCCGCCATGATCACCAATAATCTTGGCCACCAATGCAAGACCAAGGCCAGTTCCAGAAGCTTTCGTCGTGACGAACGGATCGAATAGATAGGGCAATACTTCCTGGGCGACGCCGGGCCCATTGTCTCGAACGCAAAACTCCATCGGCAGACTGACCGGCGCATTTGACCCAGGGATCTGCAGGCGCACGCCAGGACGGTAGGCGGTGGACAATTCGATGTCGCCGTCGCTGCGCGCATCGCCGATCGCCTCGGCGGCATTCTTGACCAAATTCAAGAAGGTCTGAATCAGCTGGTCCCTATTGCCAAGGATCGGCGGAAGCGATGGATCATAGTTTTCCCGAAAATGGATATGGCGCGCGAATCCGACCTGCGACACCTTTTTGACGTGATCCAATATCTCATGAATATTGACGCTCTCGCGCTCGATCGGCCGCCCGTCGGAAAAAGCGCTCATCCGATCAACAAGCTTCACGATCCTATCGGTTTCCTCGCAGATCAGCCGGGTTAGCGCGCGATCGGCGTCATTTGCCTCGGCCTCGAGAAGTTGCGCCGCGCCTCTGATGCCGGACAGCGGATTCTTGATTTCATGGGCGAGCGTCGACGCCATTGCCGCGACCGAGCGCGCCGAGGTTCGATGGGTGAGCTGGCGGTCAAGTTTGTCGGTGAGCGAGCGCTCCTGCAACATCACGACGACGCCTTCATCGGGCTCGGGCAACGGCGAGACAAAAATATCTACAAGCCGCTCGCCGCCCGCCTTCGGTCCGCCGAGATCGACCCGATATTCGTTGATCGCAGCGCCGCGGCCCTGGACCTGCTCGACAAGCGATGGGAGGGACGAATCGGGCGGCACGAGCTGGACCAGCCGCTGCTGCGACAAAAAGGTTCGGCTCATCCCGAAAAACGCCTCCGCCGCGACATTGGCGTCGGCAATCAAGCCGTTCGGCCGGACCGCGAGAACCGGATGCGGTAGAGCATTCAGAAGCTTCGCCGCATCCACCGAGAGACGTATTGATTTAATCGGCATGGCCACCGCTTTGCCGTGTGAAGCCCAGAACATCGTCCTCACGCCGCCTCCGCTAAGGGGAGACGATCGAACGCTTCCGACAGGATCCATTTGACGGCGATTGGACACTCGCTGGTGACGAGCCTCCGGCGCAGCGAGCCGTCGTCGCAGCCGGACCATTGAGCATAAGCGGCCAGATGCTTGCGCGCGTGGCGCAAGCCCTGCGCCCTGCCAAAAATTTCGAGCAAAGTCTCGTAATGTTCGAGCGCAGCGATCTTGCGCGCCGCCCGCGACGGCGCAGCGCGCGGTTTTCCATGCGCCAAATAATGCGCGACATCGCCGACGAACCAAGGGCGGCCGATCGCCGAGCGGCCAATCATGACGGCATCCGCGCCCGATTGCTTTAGCATCGAAGCGGCGTCAGCAAGGCTGGAGCAATCGCCATTCGCGACCACAGGAATTGAAACCGCTCGTTTGACAACGCCGATCGCCGTCCAATCGGCCCTGCCGGCGTAGAGCTGGCGGCGGGTGCGGCCATGGACCGTCAGCATGGCGACGCCTTCCGCCTCGGCCAATTGGGCGAGTTCGGGGGCGTTGATCGCGTCCTCATCCCAGCCAAGCCGCATCTTGAGCGTCACCGGGACCCGCACCGCCTTGACCGTCGCCCGGATCAGCGCTGCCGCGAGACCCAGATCGCGCATGAGATGCGATCCCGCATAGCCGTTGATGACCTTCTTGGACGGGCAGCCCATGTTGATGTCGATCATCGCCGCGCCGGAATTTTCCGCCAGACGGGCGGCCTCGGCCATGGAATAAGGGTCGCAACCCGCGATCTGCACGACGTGGAGATCGATGCCGGCGCCGGCGGCTTTGAGCCGGTTGCCGGCATCGCCCATGGCGTATAGATCCGCCGCGACCATTTCCGAGACGACAAGCGAGGCCCCGAAACGAAGCGCCAGCCGGCGCATGCCAAGATCGGTCACTCCCGACATGGGCGCAAGGAAAGCGCGCCCGCTCAAGCATGCCGAGCCTACTCGTAGCGCCCCATCTCGAGGCGGTATGCCTAATTCATTAGCAAAATTGCTCATGCCCATATGATAATCAGTTTGTGCAGCGCGGCAATAAATAAAATGCTTATTGGAGCATCAAAGCGGAAGAAAATTGACCCCCTTGGCAAAAGAGGAGAGGAAGTGCTCTCTTCTCGACGAGTGAATTGGAAGCGCCGCCTTATGATTGCAGGTTCAGAATTAACGATCCTTGTTGTCGCGGCTGGGCGAGGCTCGCGTGCGGGCGAAGGATTGCCCAAACAATATCGGAGTTTGGCGGGACGCCCGCTGCTTGCGCATAGTCTGTCCGCCCTCCTTCGCGCGGCTCCTCATGCGCGGATTCTTACGGTTATCCACAAGGACGACCTGGAGCTTTATCGCGAAAGCGTGGCGGGGCTCGAAGCCGGATTGGAGGGTCGGCTCAAGGACCCGGTTTATGGCGGGAATACAAGGCAGGCGAGCGTCCGCGCCGGGCTGGAAGCCATGGATTCGGATGCAGCGCTTCGACCTGAATATGTGTTAATTCAGGATGCTGCGCGTCTATTTGCAAGCGAATCATTAATTCTGAGAGCGCTCGCTGCGGCGAAGACTTACGGGGCCGCCATTCCCGGGATCGCGGTCACCGACACGATCAAGGAGGTCGACGCCGAGGGCGCCATCGTCGCCACCCCGGCGCGGGCGCGGCTGCGCGGAGTCCAGACGCCACAAGCCTTTCGTTTCGATCTGATCCTTGCGGCGCATCGAAAGGCCGCCGCCGAGGGCCAAAATGATCTCACCGACGACGCCGCCATCGCTGAATGGGCGGGGCGCCGCGTCCATGTATTCGAGGGAGAGGCCGGCAATATGAAGGTCACCAGCGCCGAGGATCTTGCGCTCGCCGAGGCGAGACTAATCCGCGATCTTCAGGATATTAGAACCGGGCAAGGCTATGACGTGCATGCTTTTGGCCCCGGCGATCACGTCTGGCTAGGCGGACTGAGAATTACGCATGATCATGGACTTGTCGGCCATTCCGATGCCGATGTCTTAAGTCATGCGATTACCGACGCCCTGCTCGGCGCCCTGGCGGAAGGCGACATCGGCAGCCATTTTCCGCCTTCCGATCCGCAATGGCGCGGCGCGGCCTCGAAGATTTTTCTTGCCGCCGCCGCCAAGAAGGTGCGCGCGCGAGGCGGCATGATCGCCCATATCGATGCGACGCTGGCCTGCGAAAGACCAAAGATTGGGCCCCATCGCGACGCAATCCGCGCCAGCATCGCCAGCATTGCCGAAATTCCGGTCAGTCGCGTGGCGATCAAGGCGACGACCACCGAGCGCCTTGGCTTTACCGGACGGGAGGAAGGCATGGCCGCGCTGGCCATCGCGACCGTCCGTTTGCCGTTATAACGTTAGCGAATCGGCTGCAATTGGGCGCAGACTTCTATGTTCAGCCTCGAACTTTGCGACAAAGCGGAAGCGCTTGTGGCGCTCTATCGCGAGCGCGGCCGCATGCTCGCGACGGCGGAGTCCTGCACAGGCGGCCTTGTCGCGGCGCTGATCACCTCGGTCGCCGGCTCCTCGGCTGTGCTCGAACGCGGATTTGTGACCTATTCCAATTGCGCCAAGATCGAATGCTTAGGGGTGGAGGAAGCTCTGCTCGCCCGCCATGGCGCGGTGAGCGCGGAAGTCGCCATCGCGATGGCCGCGGGAGCCTTGGCCCATTCGCATGCGCATATTTCCATCGCGATCACCGGCATTGCCGGCCCCGCGGGCGGATCGCCTGAAAAACCCGTTGGGCTCGTGCATCTGGCCCGGGCATGTCGGAACGGCGATATTGTAGGGGTGGAGAAGCGTTTCGGCGATCTTGGCCGGGCCGCGATCCGTTTGGCCTCGGTGGAGACGGCGCTCGATCTGCTTTTGGCGGCGGCCCTATAACATGCGATAAGTTTCAACTATTTCAATTTATTGAAGTGGTTTCTTATCGTAAAGTCAGAGCGCTCCTTTGGCGATATCGCCTTGGAGCGGTTCTCGCGCATCAGCCTGGCAGCAACGGCGCGGCGCCGTAGACAATGTCCGCGCGCTGTTCAAAAGCTGCGGCGAATTTTCGAAAGGCCGCGTCGAACATCCCGCCCATCAGCAGGCTGAGGGCGCGGCTCCTGAATTCATAGGAAATGCGAAATTCGACCACGCAGCTCTGGCCGTCGCCCTGTTCGCGGAAGGTCCAGCGGTTTTCCAGATGCTTGAAAGGCCCATCGATATATTCGACGAGAATCTCATGCCGTGAGCGATTGCAGGTGACTTTGCTCGTAAACGTCTCGCGGATCGCCTTGTAGCCAACCTCCATGTCGGCGACGAGCGTCACCGCGCTTTCGGTTTCCGTGCGCCGGCGCACCCGCAGCGCCAAACACAAAGGAACAAAAAGCGGATAGGCCTCGACATCGGCGACGAGGTCGAACATTTCCGCCGCGCTATGTCGGACCTTATGGGTCGTCTTAAAAGAAGGCATGCCCCGTCACAGCATGGGAATTAAAAAACACGGGCGCTTGTCCGCTCGATCGAAAATTCTCTAGCCGCTCAAAGGCGGCGCTGCAAGGCCGCCCGCAGCGCTTTCAATCGGGCGAAGTCCTCGCCAGCGTGGTGCGAGGAGCGGGTCAGGGGCGACGCCGAAACCAGAAGAAAGCCTTTTGCCCGCGCAATGTCGGCATAGGAGGCGAATTCGTCGGGCGGGACGAAACGCTCGACCGCATGATGTTTTTTGGTCGGCTGCAAATATTGGCCAATGGTCAGGAAATCGACCTCCGCCGTGCGCAAATCATCCATGAGCTGAAGCACTTCGCAGCGCTTTTCGCCCAACCCGACCATGATCCCGGATTTGGTGAACATTGCCGGGTCAAGCTCCTTGACGCGCTGCAACAGCCGGATCGAATGGAAATAGCGCGCGCCGGGGCGAACCTCCAGATATTTGGACGCGACCGTTTCGAGGTTGTGATTGAAGACATCGGGCCTTGCGGCGACGACCGTCTCGAGCGCGCCTTGCTTGCGCAGGAAATCAGGGGTCAGAACCTCGATCGTCGTATTGGGGCTCGTCGCGCGGATCGCTGCGATCACCTTGGCGAAATGCCCTGCCCCGCCATCGTCGAGATCGTCGCGATCGACCGAGGTGACGACGACATGGGCAAGCCCGAGCTTGCCGACCGCCTCGGCGATATGGGCGGGTTCGTCAGGGTCGAGCCCGCGCGGCAGGCCGGTCTTGACATTGCAGAAGGCGCAAGCGCGGGTGCAGACATCGCCCATGATCATGAAGGTCGCGTGCTTTTTCTCCCAGCACTCGCCGATGTTCGGACACCCCGCCTCCTCACAGACCGTGACGAGCCCATGCTCCTTGACGATTTTCTGCGTCGCCGCCCATTGCGCCGAGCCGGGGGCCTTGACCCTGATCCATTCGGGCTTCCGGGCCACCGGCTGATCGGGCCGATGCGCTTTTTCGGGATGGCGCGGCGGCGCGTCTAGCTTTTCGTTTCGGCCGAGCGGATCGGAAACCGAGGTCATGCATTCTTCTCCACGGCGGGCAAGCGGACGCCACGCACGATCGCTACGGGTCAGATCCACCGAGTTCCAGCGAACATAGGAAGTCCGCTCTGGATTTCACATGCGTGACGCCGCGATTGATTTATGCATGAAAGGCAAAGAGGCAGATGCCCTACGCAGTCAATGAGGATCTCCCACCCGCCGTGCGCGATCACCTTCCGCCACATGCGCAGGATATTTTTCGGGCGGCGTTCAACAGCGCTTACGACGAACATCGCGGCGATCCGCGTCAGGAGGAAGCCGCCTTCCGCATTGCCTGGGCGGCGGTCAAGAAGCGCTACCATAAGGTCGGCGACCACTGGCTGCCGATGGAATAGCGGCTCCTTCATTCAAGTATGGATCACGCGTCCGTAGGCGTCGAGGACGCTCTCGTGCATCGTCTCCGACAGGGTCGGATGCGGAAAAACCGAATTGATGAGCTCCGCTTCGGTGGTCTCGCAATTCATCGCGACGACGAAGCCCTGAATAAGTTCGGTGACTTCGGCCCCGACCATATGGGCGCCGAGAAGCCTGCCGGTTTTCGCGTCGAAGATCGTCTTCACGAGCCCATCGGGCTCGCCAAGCGCAATCGCCTTGCCATTGCCGATAAAGGGGAAGCGGCCGATCTTGACATCGAAGCCCGCCTCCTTCGCCTTCGCCTCGGTGAGGCCGACGGAGGCGATTTGCGGATGGCAATAGGTGCATCCTGGAATCATCGCCTTGTCCAAAGGATGCGGATCGAGCCCCTTGATCGCCTCGACGCAGATGACGCCCTCGTGCTCGGCCTTATGCGCAAGCATGGGCGGGCCGGCGACATCGCCAATGGCGTAAATGCTCGCGACATTGGTCCGCCCGAACCCGTCGGTCTGGATAATGCCGCGCTCGATCGACACGCCCAATGAGTCGAGACCGAGATTTTCGACATTGCCGATCACGCCGACCGCCGAGATCATGCGCTGGGCGGCAAGGGTTAGGCTCCCGCCTTTGGCGTCCTCGAGCGTGGCGATCAGGCCGTCAGGCTCCTTTTCGATCCTCGCCACTTTGGTCGAGGTGAGAATCTTGATCCCCTGCTTTTCAAAGCGCTTGCGCGCGTGAGCCGCGATTTCCGCGTCCTCGACGGGCAGAATTTGCGGCAGGATTTCGACGACGGTCACTTCCGCTCCCATCGTCCGATAAAAGGAAGCAAATTCAATGCCGATCGCGCCCGATCCCATGACGATGAGGGATTGCGGGAATTTTTCGGGGACCATGGCTTCGAAATAGGTCCAGATGAGCTTTCCGTCTGGCTCCAATCCTGGCAGCGCGCGCGGCCGCGCGCCCGTAGCGATGATGATGTTTTTGGCGCGATAGGCCCCGGCCCCGAGGATTCCTTTTGGAATGGGGTTTTGCGGCTCCATCGGCGGCTTTTTGGATGCGCCGACCAGAACCTCGCCGGGCTTGGAAATGGCGGCCTCGCCCCAGATCACGTCCACCTTGTTCTTCTTGAGCAGAAAGCCGACCCCGCCGTTGAGCTGCGCCGAGACGGCGCGCGAGCGTTTCACCACGGCGGCCGGATCGAACCCGACCGCGCCCTCGATCACGAGGCCATAATCCTTGGCGTGGGTCGCGGTGTGAAAGACCTCCGCCGAGCGGAGCAAGGCCTTGGTCGGAATGCAGCCCCAATTGAGGCAGATCCCGCCGAGATGTTCACGTTCGACGACGGCGGTCTTGAAGCCGAGCTGCGCCGCGCGGATGGCCGCGACATAGCCGCCCGGTCCGCCGCCGATGATGAGGATGTCGTAAGGGTCAGCCATGCTCGCCTCTCGCATCAAAATCCGCGTCGCGCGATGCCTTAGAGCGCATTCAGTTTCGGCGGAGTCAGAAAGCAGCTCTAGGTCTTTGTTTTACCGCATTTTCTTAACGCGAACCGGTATCCACTTCGCTCGAAAATGCTCTAAACCAGCATCCCTACCGGGCTCTCGATCAGCGCCTTGAATGCGGCCAGAAGCTCCGCGCCCAGCGCGCCGTCGATCGCGCGATGGTCGGTCGACAGCGTCACGGTCATGACGGTCGCCACCGCCGGCGCGCCATCCTTGACGATTACCCGCTGCTCGCCGGCGCCAACCGCGAGGATCGAGGCCTGCGGCGGATTGATGATGGCCGAGAAATTCCTGATCCCCAGCATGCCGAGATTGGAGACCGAGGCCGTGCCGCCCTGATATTCCTCGGGCTTCAGCTTGCGGGCGCGGGCTCTGGCGGCGAAGTCCTTCATCTCGTTGGAGAGGACCGACAAGGTCTTGCGTTCCGCCGCCCGGATTACCGGCGTGATCAACCCGCCGGGGATCGCCACCGCGACGCCGACATCGGCCTGCTTATGCTTCAGCATGGCCGCTTCCGTCCAGGTCACATTGGCGTCCGGAACCCGGATCAGCGCCAGCGCCAGCGCCTTGATGATGAAATCATTGACCGAGATCTTATAGGCGGGCGCGCCGTCGCCATCCTTTGGCGCGGCGGAATTGATCGCCTCCCGCAAGGCCAGCAAAGCGTCAAGCCGGCAATCGACCGAAAGAGTAAAATGCGGGATCGTCCGGCTCGCCTCGACCAGACGGCGGGCGATGGTCTGGCGCATCGAATCATGCGCGACTTCCGTAAAAGAGCCCGGCGCGAAGTTTTTCCTGATCGTTTCGTCTGAAGGTCCGGAAACGGGCAACGAGGCTGGGGCGCGAGGAGTCTGAAGCGCCTCTTGCGCTGGCGCCCTTGGCCGCGCGAGGGCCGCCTTCACATCGCGCTCGATGACGCGGCCATGCGGGCCGGAGCCTTCGATCGTCGCAAGATCGAGCGCCGATTGTTTGGCGATCCGCCGGGCCAGGGGCGAGGCGAAAATGCGCGGGCCGGATTGGCCGTTGACGGCGACGGTGGACGGCGCGGCGCCAGGCGCTGAAGGAATTGGGGTTGGGGTTGGGGAAGCCTCGCGAGACGGCGCCGCAATCGGAGCCTCAGCGACGGAGGGCTTGGCGGGAGCGGCGCTAACGTCTTCCCCTTCGCCCGCGATGACGCCAATGACATCATTGACCGGAACATCGGCGGTTCCGTCCGGCACGACGATTTTGGCGAGGACGCCTTCGTCGACCGCCTCGACCTCCATGGTCGCCTTGTCGGTCTCGATTTCGGCGAGAATGTCGCCGGACTTGATCTTGTCGCCTTCCTTCTTCAGCCAGCGGGCGAGATTGCCCTTTTCCATCGTCGGCGAAAGCGCGGGCATCAGAATGTTGACGGGCATGGAAAGGCTCACATTTCGAGCGGAACGACCCTTGGACTTATCGGTAGCAAACCGCTTTCGCCGCCGCGACGACCTCTTCCACATTCGGCAAAGCGAGCTTTTCGAGGTTCGCCGCATAGGGCATCGGGACATCCTTGCCGGCGATGCGGATGACCGGCGCGTCGAGATAATCGAAAGCCTGCTCCATCAGCCGCGCGCAAATCTCGGCGCCGACGCCGCTTTGCGGCCAGCCTTCCTCGACGGTGACGCAGCGCCCGGTCTTCTTGACCGATTCGACGATCAAGGCGCTGTCCATCGGTCGAATGGTGCGCAGGTCAATGACTTCGGCGTCGATGCCCGCCTGCTCCAGCTCCGCCGCCGCCTTGAGCGCATAGACCATGCCTATGCTGAATGAGACGATGGTGACGTCCCTGCCCTCTCGGGCGATCCGCGCCTTGCCGATCGGGACCAGGAAATCGTCGATCTGCGGCACCTCGAAACTGTGGCCGTAAAGAATTTCATTTTCGAGAAAGATCACCGGATTGGGATCGCGAATGGCGCTCTTCAAAAGGCCCTTGGCGTCGGCCGCGGTATAGGGGGCGACGACCTTGAGCCCCGGAATATGCGAATACCAGGCGGCGTAATCCTGGCTGTGCTGCGCCGCCACCCGCGCCGCAGCGCCATTGGGACCGCGAAAGACAATCGGACAGCCCATCTGGCCGCCCGACATATAGAGCGTCTTGGCGGCGGAATTGACAATCTGGTCCATCGCCTGCATGGCGAAGTTGAAGGTCATGAATTCGACGATTGGGCGCAGGCCACCCATCGCGGCGCCGATGCCTAGCCCGGCGAAGCCATGTTCCGTGATCGGCGTATCGACCACGCGCCTTTCGCCGAACTCCTGCAACAGTCCCTGCGTGATCTTATACGCGCCCTGATACTCGGCGACCTCTTCGCCAATGACGAAAACGCTGTCGTCGCGGCGCATTTCCTCGGCCATCGCATCGCGCAAGGCTTCGCGCACGGTCATCGTCGCCATGGCCGTTTTGGCCGGAATCTCAGGGGCCGAAGGCTGCGCCGGCTCGCCCGACGCCGCCTCTGGGGCGAGCGGCGAATCAGCGGCCGTCTTGGCGTCGGATTGCGGGCTTCCACCTTCCGTGGAGGCGTTCTTTCGCCCATCGGCAGGCGGCGCGGAAGGACCTGGCTCCATTGTTGCGTCTTCTCCGGTGCCGGCGATCACCGCGATTGGCGTATTGACGGCGACATTGTCGGCGCCGTCCGGCACAAGGATCTTGGCGAGCGTGCCTTCATCGACGGCTTCGACCTCCATGGTCGCCTTATCCGTTTCGATTTCGGCCAGGATGTCGCCGGACTTGACCTTGTCGCCTTCCTTTTTCAGCCATTTTGTGAGCTTGCCATGTTCCATCGTCGGCGAAAGCGCGGGCATCAGAACATTGGTCGCCATGTCGTTTCCTTAGGGTCTTCAGCGCCTGCTATGTCGAGCGTCCGCCTATTTATAGACGTCGGTCCATAGCTCGGCGGGATCCGGCTCCAGATCATGCGAGGCGAAGTCGGCGGCCTGAGCGACGATGGCCCGGATCTCGGCGTCGATCGCCTTGAGGTCTTCCTCGCTCGCCTGCTTGCCGGCGAGCAGGCGCGCCCGCACCTGTTCGATCGGATCATGTTCCTCGCGCATTTTCTGCACTTCTTCCTTTGACCGATATTTCGCCGGATCGGACATCGAATGGCCGCGATAGCGATAGGTTTGCATCTCCAGGATGATCGGGCCGTTGCCGGCGCGGCACCATTCGGCCGCGTGCAGGGCGGCGGCCTTCACGGCGCGCACGTCCATGCCGTCGATCTGTTCGCCGGGAATGTTGAAGGATTGTCCGCGCTTTGAAAAATCGGTCAGTGCGGAAGAGCGCGTCACCGAAGTGCCCATGGCGTAGCGGTTGTTTTCGATGACATAGACGACCGGAAGCTTCCAGAGCTCGGCCATGTTGAAACTCTCGTAAACTTGGCCCTGATTGGCCGCGCCGTCGCCGAAATAGGTGAAGGATACGTTGCCATTGTTGCGATAGCGATCGGCAAAGGCGAGTCCCGTGCCGAGCGGAACCTGCGCCCCGACAATTCCATGACCGCCGTAAAACTGGCTCGCTTTCGAGAACATATGCATGGAGCCGCCCTTGCCTTTCGACAAGCCGCCCCGCCGCCCGGTCAGTTCGGCCATGACGCCTTTGGGATCCATGCCGCGGGCCAGCATATGTCCATGATCGCGATAGCCGGTGATGGTCTGATCGCCTTCCCGCGCCGCCATCATCATGCCGACAACGACCGCCTCCTGGCCGATGTAGAGATGGCAAAAGCCGCCGATGAGACCCATGCCATACATCTGCCCCGCCTTTTCCTCGAAGCGGCGAATCAGCAGCATCTGGCGATAAGCGGCGAGCTCCTCCTCCGTGGTGAAAGAGGCGATCGCTTCGGGCGCGTTTTGAGCTTTCCGCGGCGCGGCCTCGGCGCGGACGGAGGAAGATGCGGCGGCCATAGAAGCCCCTTGGAAATGAGCGCGGCAGATAGAAGAGCGATGAGAAAAATAGCGCAGCTCACCGCCGAAAGCGAGCTTTGCGACCATGAACTCTTCGAATCACATCGATCATGGCCGCTATCTCTTTGTTTCAAGCCTTGAACTTAATCTGCGGGCGATGCGGCTTCTTGGGGATGGCGCCGAAGCAGGCGCGCGGAGATAAGGGCAAGACCGCCAGATCTCATTTCGCCGGTCGCGGAAGGAACACGACAAGATCGTTCTTGTCGACGCGCCCCAGAAGCGAGCGGGCCTGATCCTCGAGGAGATCACGGTCGATCGCCGCCCCCTTCATCAAGGCGATGCGGTGCGCCCATAAGGCGCGCTCTTCCTTGAGCTCCTGCAACTGACCGCGCAGCGCTGCGATGCGATGCTCGTATTCATCCTTGGTTTTCAATCCGCGCTCGCCGTTCACCGCATGCCAGACAAAATAGCCTCCGGCCGCGCCTGAGACGCAGTAGAGAAAAAGCGGGTAGAGAATTGCGCGCCAGCGCCTGTGGATAACCATGCAGCGAGGATCGCCGATCGCGGTTAGCGTTTGCTTAACGCTCAAGCGCGAGCCACCAAGCGCCAAATCCGATGCTGAGCAACGTCAGCGGCAATCCCACCCGCATATAGGCGAGAAATGAGATCTTTGCCCCGGCGCGTCTTGCCTGCTCGACAACTATGAGGTTCGCGACGGACCCGATCAGAGTGAGATTGCCGGCGAGGGTCGAACTCATCGCGATGATCAGCCAGCCGCGATCCGGATTGGCCAGATCAGCGACCAAGGGCTGCAAGACGAGCACCGCCGGAACATTGCTGACGAGGTTCGAGAGGACGGCCGTCGCGCCCGACAGGACCCAGACGTTGTCGAAATGAAGCTGCCGGGCAGCCGCCACGACTTCCGGCGTCAGGAGCGTCCTTTCGGCGGCGGCCACAACGACAAAGAGTCCGGCGAACATCAAGAGAAGTTCGCCATTGATTCCGGCATAGATCTTCTGTGGTTTGACCGCACGCGACAGAAACAGAAGCGCGCCGCCGATCAGCGCCACCTTGGCGACCGGCGCGCCGGCGACAAAGCCAGCGACGACCCCGGCTGTCATTAATGCGCCTTTGGCCATCTGCTGGAAATGGCGCCGCGGGCGCGGCTCGGCGGGAGCGGTTTCGAAGGGAGCGGCAAATTCTCTTGGAAAAAGCAAACGGATGAGGCCAAGCGTCAGCGCAAGCGCGACAACAGCAATCGGCGCCAGCCTATGAGCGAATTCAAGATAGGAAATATCGGAGGCGACGCCGACGATCATATTCTGGGGATTGCCGGTAAAAGTGGCGACGCTGCCAGCATTTGAGGCCATCGCCACCGCCAGCAGGTATGGCGCTGGATTGCGGCGCAAGGCGCGGGCTACGTCGATTACAAGCGGAGCCATCACCAGACAGATGACGTCATTGACGAGAAAGGCGGAGAAAAACCCAGTGACCATGACGATCGCGGCTAGCAGGCGAAACGGTCCATGCGCGCGCTTGATCGCGAATCGGCCGGCAAGCTCGAAAAATCCGGACAGCCGCAACTGCGCAACAATGATCATCATGCCAAGAAGCAAGGCGATCGTTTCGAGATCGACCGCTCTTAATGCGTCTTCCAGACTGAGCGCGCCAATCGCCAGCATAAGGGCCGCGCCGACGAGCGCCATGCCGGCGCGGTCGATTCGCAGTCCAGGCGCCCGGCCGAGAGCCACGCCCGCCAAGGTCGCGATGAAGATCGTCCCCGTCGCGAGCATGCGCCAGTCGAACGCAGCCAAATTCATTGCGCCGGAGCCGCCGCGCGCTTGCCTGGCCTGCGGGGATCAGTCGCGACAACCCCGACGACGAACGCCGCCGAATTCCGCCCGGTGAAGAGGCGGATGCCGGCAAATGGACCCTTGGGCGTCGCCTGCATGGGCCAGGAAGAACTCAAGGCGTCGCGCCAAAAACTGGTGAGCAAATAGAGCTGCCCGAGAGACAAAAAGCTTGGAGGTCTAGAGCCGGATGATTTTGGACGGAATCGCAACGCGATCTCGTCCAAAGTCTTAAATCCGCCTCTCATCAAAGAGTTAGAGCATGATGTCGCCCGAAAATGGTTTCCACTTTTCGGACGACATTATGCTCTAGCGATGCAGCGCTGGTCCTCGTCCACCGAAACATGTTCTGGCGAAGCTCGTACCAGAACGACGAACGGCTGTCGGTTACGCCAAAGCCTTCAAGGCGCCCCGGCCGGCATAGCGGGCTTGCGCGCCCAGCTCCTCCTCGATGCGGATCAGCTGGTTATATTTCGCGAGCCGGTCCGAGCGGGCAAGCGAGCCGGTCTTGATCTGCCCGCAATTGGTCGCGACCGCGAGATCGGCGATCGTCGAATCCTCGGTTTCGCCGGAGCGGTGCGACATCACCGCAGTATAGCCGGCGCGCTGCGCAAGATCGACGGCGTCGAGCGTTTCGGTCAGCGTGCCGATCTGATTGACCTTGACCAGGATCGAGTTGGCGAAGCCTCCGGCGATTCCGCGCGACAGCCGCTCGACATTGGTGACGAAAAGATCGTCGCCGACCAGCTGGCATTTGCCGCCGATGAGATCGGTCAGGATTTTCCACCCTTCCCAATCATCCTCGGACATGGCGTCCTCGATGGTGACGATCGGATAGTTTGCGAGGAGCTTGCCGAGATATTGCGCCTGCTCCTCCAGAGCCCTGGTCTTGTTCTCGCCGGCATAAACATATTTGCCGTCGTGGAAGAACTCGGTCGCGGCGCAATCGAGCCCGAGGGCGATGTCCGCGCCCGGCTTGAAGCCAGCGTCCTCCACCGCCTTGACGATAAAATCCAGAGCAGCCTCGGCGGAAGGCAGATTGGGCGCAAAACCACCTTCATCGCCAACATTGGTGTTCTGGCCAGCTTTTTTCAACGCGGCTTTAAGCCCGTGAAAAACTTCCGAGCCCCAGCGCACCGCTTCCTTCAAGGACGGCGCCCCGACGGGCAGGATCATGAATTCCTGAAAATCGATCGGATTGTCGGCGTGAGCGCCGCCATTGATGATGTTCATCATGGGAACCGGCAGGACCCGAGCCTGAACCCCGCCAATATAGCGATAGAGCGGCAGGCCCGAGACATCGGCGGCGGCCTTGGCGACCGCGAGGGAAACGCCCAAGATGGCGTTGGCGCCGAGCTTGGATTTGTTCGGCGTGCCGTCAAGCGCGATCATGGTCGCGTCGATTTTGACCTGGTCCTCCGCGTCGAGACCGCTCAGCGCCTCGAAAATATCGCGATTGACATTCTCGACCGCCTTGAGGACGCCCTTGCCGCCAAATCGCGTCTTATCGCCGTCCCGCAATTCGACCGCTTCATGCGCACCGGTCGACGCCCCCGAAGGCACGCCGGCTCGGCCGGTCGACCCATCTTCCAGAGTGACATCGACCTCGACGGTGGGATTGCCGCGGCTATCCAGAATTTCACGTGCGGCAATGTCGACGATCGCTGTCATGGCGGCTCCTTTGGCAATGGAACGGACGGATCATGGCTTTTACGATGAAGCGGAACAGGAAAAAAGGCCCTTTGGTCAATACAGACAGATCCTTTTAAACTTTTTGGCGCTATCATCGCCCTGTTCGAGCCACGGGGGTCTTGTGTCGTCCGGCAAAGCCGCTGCCTTTTCCTTGACGGCGTTTCTTTGCGCTGGCGTCGGGACGCAAGCTGGAGCGGACATGCTTCCGCTTGCCGAGAGCGCGCCGCTGCCTGTCCGCCGACCGGAGAGATTGCCGGAGCCGAACCAGGATAAGGTCGAAAGCAGGAGTAACGAGACCGCTGGCGCGGCGAGGGAGCCGACAGATGCGCGGAAAACCTATCGCGGAATTCTCAAACGAGAGGCCGACAAGACTGGCCTGCCGCCTGACATAGCCGACGCCGTCACGGCGATCGAGAGCGGATATGACCCCGGCGCCATAGGCGGCGTCGGCGAGATCGGCCTCATGCAGATCCGGCCTGGCACGGCGGCCATGCTGGGCTTCAAGGGCGATTTGAGCGAACTGGCCAAGCCTGAAACAAACATTCACTATGGCGTAGCCTATCTCGCCGAGGCGTGGCGCCTGGCCAATGGCGATTTGTGCCGCGCCTTGATGAAATATCGGGCCGGCCATGGCGAAGAGCTGATGTCGCCGCTCTCCATAACCTATTGCGGTCGGGCGCGGGCGCATTTGGCCGCCATCGGCTCGCCCTTCGCGGCAAGCGCATCCGCTCCCTTTGTTTATGATCTCGCGGCGCCCCGGGTTCAGGCGGCCAAGCGGGGGCCGAGGATCAGGACGGCGGCGGTGAGTCTGGCCTTCTGGGCGGCGCATGAGGCCCGGGTGAAGGCGATTACGCGGCGCATCGAGGCAAGATGGCGACGAATAGCTTTGCGCTGAGCATCTTCGAGCGAAGCAAATGCCCGGTTAGCGTCGAAAAGACGCGATAAACCATTCTGATCAATTTCCTGCCCATGATGGCTGACGGATTGGATCATAACAGCTTGATCGATACTGCATGCGGGCTATTGTGAAGCGCGTGCTTGGTGATCCGCGGCTCAGCGGCGCTGAACCACGCGAAAATTCAAGGGCAAAAATCAAGGGGAGGAAATCAGATGAATAAGAAAGCGTCAGGTCTTTTGTTCGTCGCCGGAGCTACTGCGATGGCCATCTCTGCGCTCATGACTCCTGTAGAGGCCAAAACTCCGGATGAGTGGACATGCAGCGATTTCCTTCAGGTCCCTAAGAACGCCCAGCCGCAGGTTGTCTATTGGATGGAAGGCTTCCACAAAGGGGCCAAGCCGGAGGCCGCCGATGTAACGGTTGAAAGCTTCAAGCGTCCGATCGGAAAACTTGTCGTCGAATGCCGGAAGAACAAGCCTCAAAATCTTTGGGATGCGATCGTTCAACATTTCTACACGGCGGCGAAGGCGATCCCATAGGCTCTGCCTTGCCGATTTCGTGTTTTAGAGGGTCATCCTAGCGGCGAAGGGTCGCTCCAAGTCATCGGATAAGCCGCTTGCTTGCATTGGCGCATGATCCTGATGGGATCATGCGTTGCAGCCCTCCCGCCTAATGCAGGACAGGCAGAGTGATGGTCCAAAGACTCGTATAGTCGGGATCGTACACGACCTCATCGACGCTCTTCAGGCGGTAGCGTCCTGGACTCGCCTTAGCGAAGGCCCTCGTATTGGGCGGCAGCGTCAGAGTCTCGCCGAGGCGCTTGCCTCGGAGCGAAAGAACGAATCCCGTAGCAGCAGCGACGTCGGTGATGACGCCATGCGCCTGCACCCGCTCGCGCACCGTCCGGCCATCCGGCTCAAGATAAATGAAACCGGCGATGACATATTTTCCGATGAGTCCGGCGGCGAATTCGCTGTCCCACGCGGGACCCGGATCAGCGTCCTCCTCGTCGGTCATCCCTTGCCCTTGCAGCGCGGGGCCTATTCAGCAGGCGTCGCGGCGTTTTTCTTGGCCGCGGCCTTGGCTTCCTTCTTGGCAGCCTCGCGCGCGGCCTTCGCCGCCGGAGATTCCATCTTTTCCGCGATGCGGGCCGATTTGCCGCGGCGATCGCGCAAATAATAGAGCTTCGCGCGGCGGACCTTGCCGCGCCGCACGACCTTGATCGAATCGATATTCGGCGAGTAAATCGGGAACACCCGCTCGACGCCTTCGCCATAGGAAATCTTGCGGACGGTGAAGCTCTCATTGAGGCCGCCGCCATTGCGGGCGATGCACACGCCTTCATAGGCCTGCACGCGGGTTCGCTCGCCTTCCTTCACCTTGACGTTGACGATGACCGTGTCGCCCGGCTGAAACGCCGGAATGGTCTTGCCGGCCGACAACTTGGCGGCCTGCTCGGCCTCGAGTTCCGCGATAATGTTCATGACTTAATGCCTTGCCGTTCCGCCGGATTTTTCCGGCGAGCGTTTTATCACGCTGTTTTCAGTTGGAAGGGCTGCTCTACACGAGACGCTTGGGCTTGTCGAGATGGCGCCGCCCTCGGCCTATTGAGGCGCCGCTGGCCCCGGCGCCTTGTCGAAAGTCGTCACCCCGCCGGTGTCTCCCTCTATGAGGTCGAAGCGATTAGGGCTGATCGCCTTCCACTCCGCCATGAAGGTTCGGCCATTCTTCATCTTGATTTTGAGCATGCCGCCGGGCTCGAGGGAATAGGCGCCAGGTCCTGAAAGGCTCGCATCCTGAGCGCTGGGTTCCGAGGCGCCGGGCCGCGTGGAGCCGGTGGAATTCATGTCGACCGTATGGTCCGGGCGAAAGGCAATGCGCCAGGGCTTTCCTTCAGCCTGCCATTCCCCGACGATCGGAACATTCACGGTGGCGGCCTTGTGAATGCTTTGCCGCGCGGCGACGCCATAAAGACCAATGACGGCAATGACGCCGACGGTCACGAAAATCATTTCCTTGCCCGTGACCTCTTTGGGAGCATCTGATCGGAACCTTAGTTTCATCGCTATCTCGCAACGGTTTCGGGTGGGAAGGGCGCGATGGATATGGGGGGCCGGCGCCCATCGCTCAAGGGGCGGGCTTATCATCCTTCCACGCTTGACGGCAAGAAGTCGGCGCGCTCGGAAACGGCAGACGGATCCGCGAAAATCGGATCGGCCGAAGGCTCATCGCCGCCATGATGGATTTTTCCGAAAATTCCTATTTGGGAGCGGCCTCGGACACCCGGTCGAAGGTCGTCACGCCTTCGGTGTCCACGTCGATGAGGTCGAAACGATTAGGGCTGATCGGTTTCCACACAGCGTTAAGCACTTTGCCGTTCCTCAACTTGATCGCGACTTTCCCATTCAGCCCCAGCCAGTATTTCCCCGGACCGGAAAGACTCGCCTGCGCGCCGCTGGTTTCGTTCGAGGCTGTTTGGGCGGAGTCGGCATTCATTTCGAGGCTCTTGTCCGCGTAAAACGCCATGCGCCACGACTTGCCTTCAGCTCGCCATTCTCCGACGATCGGGACGTCGATTTTGGGGACCCCATAATCGATCGTGCGCTGCGCAAAGCCGTAAAGGGCGGTGACGCCTATGACGCCGACAATGGTCAGAAGAACGCCGCGCGGCATCACCTCTGCGGGCTTGTCTGGCGGCGATGTCATGGCGGCCTCCCGATCGATACGCTGAAAAAGATATGGATCACCAGCCTATTGCCTCAAGGGGGAGCGCCTGATGTCGCTCCAAGTTGGCGGCGCGACAATGGAGAGAGGCGCTTATGACCGGCGGATAAAAGCCGAGCCGGGGATTTCGGGTTGAATCCGGGCGCGCCAAGTTGCATGTTAGCGCCACCAGCAACGGAAGAAACAGAAGGCGAGCATTGAGCCATTTTAGAGAAAAAAACTTTACTGAACGCCGCAGCGCCGCCACCGATGCGGTCGCCGCGCGATTGGCTAAATTTCGCGCCAGACCGGCGCCGGACGACCCAGCCGTCATCGCGCGGGAGGCCGAGCGCAAGGCGATCCGCGAGGCGCGGGAAATAAGGGACGCCCAGCGCGCGGAGGCCAAAAAGGAGCAACTCGCCCGCGAGGCCGCTGAAAAAGCCGAACGCGAAGCCGCTTTGGAAGCCGAGCGGATCGCCGCCGAGGAAGCAAAGGCCGCAGAGAAGGCCGCAAAAGGAGCGGCGCTGGCCGAACTCGCCGCCCGCGTCATCGCGGATGAGGCCGCCCGCAAGGCGGCGCGGGATGAACGCTACGCCGCCCGCAAAGCCCGCAAGAAGTAATTTTTCCACGCGGAGCTCGAATGCTTCCGCCAGTCAGAGAACGCGTTTCCGTGTGGGACTATTTCTCGCACGGGGCGCTGGCCACCTTTGAAACATATCTCAAGGTTACGCTTGACGCCCCGTTTAGCTAAGTGGATGCCGGTTCGCGTTAAGAAAATGCGACTGAACAAAGGCCTAGAGCTGCTTTCTGATTCCGCGGAAACTGAAAGCGCTCTAGGCGCGCAATTCGATCATCAGACTCCCAACGCCAAAAAACTCACCCCATCGCCTCTATGGCTGCCCATAGCCGCGCCAAATCCTCCTCGCGCGAAAGCCGGTGATCGCCGTCCTTGATGAGCGTCAGGCTCACCGGGTCGGCGGGCAGATGTTCGACGAGTTTCAGGGCGTGGCGCCAGGGAACGTCCTCATCTTGCATGCCTTGCAGAATATGAACGGGGCAATGGCTGCGGATCGTCGTCTCGAAGAGCAGATGGTTGCGGCCCTCATCGATCAGCGCCTTGGCGATCGGATAGGGTTTTGCCGAATAGGCCGAAGGACGCCGCCAGACGCCTGTCGCTTCGAGTTCGGCCCGCGCTTCGACAGGCATCGCGCCCCAGAGCAGCACTTCGGTAAAGTCGACCGCCGGGGCGACCAGGACCAAGCCTTTGAGCCTTTCCGCCTCCCCGCTCGCGTAAAAAGCCCGCGCGGCGAGAAGCGCCAGCCAACCGCCCATCGACGAGCCGACCAATATTTGCGGGCCTTCGCTTAAATCGCGCAGCGCGGCAAGGCTCTCCTCAAGCCACATCCCGACCGTCGCCGCCTCGAATCGCCCCTCGGATTGGCCGTGCCCGGAATAGTCGAAGCGCAGACAGGCCCGCCCCGCCTCCGCCGCGGCGCGATCGAGGCGGGTCGCCTTGCGCCCATTCATGTCGGATCCGAACCCGCCGAGCCAAAAAATACCCGGCCGGCCTGCACCAGCGCCATGCGCAGATCGGCGCATATAGGCGATGCGGCGCGCCAGAGGCCCTCCCCCGACCACAAGAAAGTCCGGTCTGGGCGCGCCATTGGCGCTCAGCATTTGCGGCTGCGGCTCCGTAATGGGAGGACTCGAGTTCTTCATGCTCGGTTCATGATTTTCTCAAAGTTTCGCGGTTCGGTCTTGCAGCCTGGGTTCAATAAACGCAGTCTCAGTCAATGTCGCCAGCATCCGGATCATCCTTCCGTGACAAGGTCACGCATCCGCTCGCTGGACTCACCGTGCTTCAAATCGTTCCGGACTTGCGCCCAGGCTCGGCCGCGCGATCGACGATCGAAATCGCCGCGGCGCTCAGCCGGGTCGGCGCCATAGCCCTTGTCGCCAGCCGCGGCGGCCGGATGGTGAGCGAATTGCAGGCCAAGGGCGGCGTTTTCATCCCATTTCCGGCAGACGCCAAAAATCCATTCGGAATGGTTTTGAATATTCGCCGCCTCGCCCGTCTGATCGAAGCCGAAACGGTCGATATCGTCCATGCCCGTTCTCGCGCCTCGGCCTGGGTGGCCTATGGCGCGACACGCCTGACGAAGACGCCATTCGTCACCAGTTTTCATGGCGCTTACGCCGGCGGCAACGCACTCGACGCGCGCTATAATTCGGTCATGGCGCAGGGCGACGCGATCATCGCCGATTCACTGTTCGCCGCTGGCCTCATCGCGAAGCTTTATCCTACGGCGGAAGGAAAAATCCGGGTTATCCCGCGCGGCGTCGATTGCCGTATTTTCGCGCCGAAAGCTGTCCAGCCAGCCCGCGTTCAGGTCGTGCGGCGCGCCTGGTCGGTCGCCGCTGACGAATCGATCGTGCTGCTCGCCGCGAGCGTCGCTGCCGGCAATGAACACAAGGTTTTGGTTGAGGCGGCCCGTCTGTTGCTGGCCCGAGGCCTCACAGGAACAAGGTTCATTCTGGCGGGCGACGAGCACAGAGGGCGCCTTGGCGCTGAAATCGACCGGGCGATCGCCAAGGCCCAGCTAAGCGACCTCGTGCGCCGCGTCGGCCCTTGCGCGGATATGCCGGCGGCCCTTCTCGCCGCTGCGGTCGTGGTCGCGCCTTTGACGCGGCCGGAAGCCTTCAGCGGAATTGCGGTCGAATCCCAGGCCATGGGAACCCCGGTCATCGTCGCCGATCAGGGCGCATCGGCCGAGGCTGTCCTTGCGCCGCCCCAGATCGACGCCGCCCTGCGGACCGGCTGGCGGGTCGCGATGGGGGACGCCACGGCGCTGGCGGGGGCGCTCACCGCCGCGCTGAGCCTTGGCGCGACGGCGCGGGACCAGCTTTCCTTGCGAGCGCGCGCCCATGCCGAATGCCATTTTTCTCTGGAGCAGGTCGGCCTCGAAACCCTCGACGCCTATCGGGCGGCCCTTGGAGGGGATGAGGGACCATCGGATGGCTAGAGAACGGCTCCCGATCAGATCGGTCCCGCCGATCGAAAGGAACTGCGCAACTTCAACGAGCTCGGGACGGATTCCAATCCATCATATTGCGGCCAGTTGTCAGTCAACATGAAGCGGGATGCAACAACCCGCACAGAATTGCGTCGGCTTGCCAACGCAATCGGGCTTCACCCTCCGAAAATTCGAATATTCCCGCGTGGACCGCGACAAAAACGCCAAGAATCATGCGCATGTTTTTTGCTTGAACCGCTTGCGTTGGCGGCGCTTGCGCGGGTGGGGCCGCGCGCGAAAACGCAAATAACGTGTTTTTATTGACTTCGCGCGGCAATGAACCGATGTTTCATCCGGGTCCGCCAATTCTTGCGACGGAAAGTCCAATGATTCGCAATCTTGCCGGGTTCGATCAGTCAACACAAAGGAGACTAAGCCATTCGCCGTCCGATGAAAGCTCCCCCGGTTCCGCAGAAGGACGGGCCACGCATCAACCGTGAAATCCGCGCTCGTGAAGTCCAATTAATCGATGCCGAAGGCCAGAACCGCGGCGTCGTGGAAACGCTAGAAGCGCAGCAATCGGCCGATGAAGCGGGACTTGATCTCGTCGAGATCGTTCCGACCGCCAATCCCCCGGTCTGCAAAATCCTCGATTATGGTAAATTTCGCTTCCTCGAGCAGAAGAAATCCGCCGAAGCCCGGAAGAAACAGAAGATCGTCGAAATCAAAGAGATCAAGCTGCGTCCGGGCATAGATGAACATGACTACGACACCAAGATGAAAGCCGTTCGCCGGTTTTTCGAAGAGGGCGACAAAGTCAAAGTCACGTTGCGCTTCCGCGGCCGCGAGATGGCGCATCAGGATCTTGGCTTCCGCCTGCTCGAGCGCGTGAAATCGGAAACCGTGACCATCGCCAAGGTCGAGGCCGAACCCTCGATGGAAGGCCGCCAGATGGTCATGGTGCTCGCGCCGAAATAGACGCGAGCCGCCCCTGCGCTGGCCGATGCTTCCCGCGGGCGCATTGTCAGACGGCGGCATTGCCGATCGCAGTTGCTTCCCGCGCTTCGATCGATCGGCCGCCTTTTACGTCCTAATAGTCACTTGGCCATTGGCAAGTCCTGGGTCATTTGATTGGAGGCGTCGAGCGCCGATTGAAGATGCTTTTGTCGAGCGCTCAGGGCCTCGCGCACCTTTTCAAGCCACTGACGGTGATCTACTCCCGCGGGACAGACCGGCCGTCCGGCGGCCTCCCGTTCGTGCTGCAGTTCCTGATCGTAGCTTTGCACGAGGTCGGCGGCAAAATAGGCCGGCTTCTTGCCGTGGTGCGCCTCGCCGCCCGCAGCGATGCTGCATGCCGGCCTTACGCGATCGAGGGCGTTTGCGGCGAGCGGCTCGCGCTGCTGCACAAGCTCCGCGACCTCCTGCAGGAACCAATATTCCGGATCGGGCGCCCGCATTTTTTGGCAAACGCGGTGCGCGGCGCACCGCGCGGCGATCGACGGAAAGTCCCGCTTCAGACGCTCGTGACCGATGAACCGACAAGGTCCAGAAGCGACAACGCGACTCAAGGCGCGATGGTCGTCCGAGATGACCACCGCGCCGTAAGGATTGGACCACAGCTTAGCGGCGTGGCCGTGGATCGAGTTTCCAGGATGATATGGAATGAGGACGAACAAACGCCCGCGGCGGCGCCCGACAAACGCCGCCTTGCCAACATCGCCGTTGCGTGGCGACGCGCCAGGCAATCCGCTGGCAGAGACGGTGACCTGAATCGTCTCAAATTGAGACTCGAGCAAGCGTTCCAGAGGCAGGCCTGGATGCCAGGCGTCGGGCATTGCGGGACGTTGCCGAGCAGGCTCGGTCGAGGGCCGTTTAACGAAAAGATTCTGTGAGCACTGGGTGAAGACTTCCTCCGTGCCGCCGACGCAGAAAACCAGCATTCCGCCGGCCTGGCGCGCGGCCTTTCGATGCGGATCTAGCTCCGTCGAGGCCAAACCATAATCCCTTTCCAGTCGGTCGGGTTGGAGCGCCTCGACTCCAAATAGCGAAATGTGAAGCCCCATAGCGTCAGGATCGTGCGGGTGCAAAGCGAGAAGCGCGAGGCGCTTGCTGGCGATTGCGGCGTCCACAAGCTCCAAGACGGCGCCGTCGGCGCTCCGCTCCCGTGCGATCACCTTCAATTCCGCGCAGCGGACCTCCTCGCCCGCGACGATCCGCCGAAAGCGCTCGGGCATGGCGCCTCCGGCAAGCCAGCGCATGATCTCGGCGCTTTCTTTCAAGTCCTGCGGCTCCGGCAGCAGGATGGGCGCGGCCACGGTTTGGCGATCGATCACGACGATCGGCGGCGCCCCTGCAATCTGTTCTAACAGCGCAGGATAAACCTTGCGGCGGCGCAGCCAGAGCCAGCCGCGAGGCGCTCCGCCGCTTGCCGCAAGCGCCTGGAAGGCGGTCATGGCGAAGGCGCCCATTACAGCGTTGAGATATTGGCGATACTGTCGATCGTAGAAATGGTCCGCGCCCTGAATGACGGCGGTTTCCGGCGGCTTGCGCGCACCGCCTTTCAGCCGCGCCGCGCCAATCAGATATTGCACCACGTGCTCTGAGGCTGGCCCCGGCGCGCCCGGACGGCGCAGAAATCGTTCGGCGATTCTCTCGCGCCAGGCGCCTGGCAGCACGCAGATTGAACGGTGCGCCAAAACGTGAAGGGCCGTCATCCGATGTCGACAATCAGAATCGGGCATTTGAAGCTCCGAAATTGAAAGCGATGTCAATAAATGCGAGGTGCAAAATTATATTATTACGGATTTGTGACGATGCGCTTCCACTTACAGACTGTCAAGCCGCGCCGGCCTTGCCGCTCAATCCGAAACAAATTCGCCGAGCATCAAGAGTCTGATCTCGAAGCCTGTTGCGGCCCGGCGAGATGACCGAAGGTTCGAACAACCTCCTCATAGACCGGGCGCTTGAAAGGAACAATCAGTTCGACGAGGCGGTGGATCGACTCCCATCGCCACGCGTCGAATTCAGGCTTTTGACCGCCAGCAGGCGTTTCAATGTCGATCTCGCTTTCCTCGCCATCAAAACGCAGAGCAAACCATTTTTGTCTTTGGCCCTGAAATCGGCCTCTCCAGGATTTTCTCAAGGATTCGGCGGGAAGATCATAAGTGTACCACTCAGGCGATTCAGCGAGCAGCGTCGCGGACAGGACATTGGTTTCCTCGCGCAGCTCCCGCAAGGCGGCCTGAAACGGATCTTCGCCTACGTCGATCCCGCCCTGCGGCATTTGCCATTCATGTCCCTGGCGCAAATGCTCCGGCACTTTCTTGTTGCGGCGGCGCCCGACAAAAACCAGCCCGTCCCGATTGAGCAACATGATCCCGACACAGGGACGATAATTTCCAAATTGCATTACCGATAACCTCACGGCAAACCAACGATCTGCCTCTCGCATTGTCGCCGCCGGCGCCCAAATGGCCGCAAGCGCTATGCCACCTATATTCTAAAGCGAGCGACTGACGCAGGCCAACCCCTCCAATCACGGAGGCGCGCCGTTCCGCGCGACGAGCGCATCGAGAAATTTTCGGCGCGATGCAACAAAAATCGCCATTTAAGGCGCCGCAAGCCCCGGAGGGGAGCCCACCAGCTGGGCTCAGGTGCGGCTTCGCGACCAGACGATGGAACCGCCTCCTGAAGCCGAGCATCCAGAACGCGGCCACTTGGAGTTAGGCCAATCAGGCTCTCAATCGATTGATCAAAACAAACAAGCGCGCCGGAGGGAATTCAGCGCGCCCAAATCTGAAATGTCACGCTGGGGCAAAGGCCATGCGCCGATAGAGCCGCCGTCGAGCCCGGAAAATGTTGAGCCCCTGAATCCGTCGTTCTGCTATTCTTACATTTTAACGCCAACCGGCATCCGCTTCGCTCGAAACTCTGAAAAGCAGGAACCGCACGACGCCGTGCGGCCCTTTTGCTAGAGCGCTTTCAGATTCAGCGGAATCAGAGAGCGCTAATTCGGGACCTTGACAGGTTCATTCGCTGGCGCCGAGGTGAACTTGTTCAACGCCTTTGGCCCGCTCCGCAGGATCTCCACGGCGGCGATCAATTGCTTGTCGTCCTTGGGGTTGGCCGGAACAAAGGCTTGCGAACCGCCCTTTTCATCCTCTCCATTCTTCAGATGGCCCTTGAGCGCAGCCTCGCCCTTGGTGTCATCCTTGCCCTTCAGTTCATCCGGCACATCCTGCAGCACGATCACATCCGGATCGATGCCCTTGGCTTGGATCGACCGCCCCGATGGGGTGTAGTAGCGCGCCGTCGTCAGCCGCACCGCGCCATTGTTCTGGCCAAGCGGAATGATGGTCTGCACCGACCCTTTGCCAAAGGAGCGCGTGCCAAGGATGGTCGCGCGCTTGTGATCCTGCAACGCCCCGGCGACAATTTCAGAAGCCGAGGCGGAGCCGCCATTGATCAGGATGACCAAGGGCTTGCCTTTGGACAAATCGCCCGGACGGGCGTTGTAGCGCATCGATTCATCGGCGTTGCGGCCGCGCGTCGAGACAATTTCGCCGCGATCGAGGAAAGCGTTGGAAACTGCGATCGACTGATCGAGCAGACCGCCGGGATTATTGCGGAGGTCGAGAATATAGCCCTTGAACTTATCGGCGGGGATCTCCGCCAGGAATTTCTGGATCGCGTTATGGACCCCGTCATATGTCTGTTCATTGAACTGGGTGATGCGGATATAGCCGATGTCGTCGCCTTCCAGGCGATCGCGAACCGACTTGATCTGGATCACGGCGCGGGTGAGCTTGACGTCAAGCGGGTCCTTGTTTGGGCCACGCAGGACTTTGAGAACGACCGAGGTATTCGGCGCGCCGCGCATCTTGTCGACCGCCTGATTAAGGCTCAAGCCCTGAACGTTTTCGTCGTCGATCGCGCTAATGATGTCGCCGGACAAGATCCCGGCGCGCGAGGCCGGCGTGTCGTCGATCGGCGTGACGACTTTGATCATGCCGTCTTCCTGGGTGACTTCAATGCCCAGCCCGCCAAACTCGCCGCGGGTCTGAACCTGCATGTCGCGGAAGCTCTTGGAGTCCATATAGCTCGAGTGCGGATCGAGCGAGCCCAACATGCCGTTGATCGCCGATTCGACGAGCTTTTGCTCGTCCGGCTTCTCGACATAATCCGAACGGATCTTTTCGAAGACATCGCCGAAAAGATTAAGGTTGCGGTAGGTGTCGGAGGCCGCGGCGCGAGCCGATCCCTCGGAAAAGAGCCATGTCGTCCTGGTCCCAAGCGTGACCATCGACGCGCCCAAAAAGGCGCCGAGCACCAGTAGAGAGACCTTGCGCATTATCCGCGAACCTTTTGCAATTCCGGCTTCACCCACCATGGGCCCGGATCGATCGCCGCCCCGTCTTTACGAAATTCTATATAGAGAATAGGCTGCGCTGCGCCAATGGCAATGGCCGCAGCCGTCTTGGCCGACCCATCGCCCATGAGCGCGACCGGCTCTCCGGCCAGAATGAACTGGCCTACGTTTACGTTGATCCGGTCCATCCCGGCAAGAATAATATAATAGCCTTGCCCCGCGTTAATGATCAAGAGTTGTCCATAAGTGCGATAGGGACCGGCGAAAGCAACCCAACCGTCGCAGGGAGAGGCGACAATGGCTTCGGCTCGGGTCGCGATGAGCATTCCTTTCTCGGCCCCGCCGAAGCCGTCCGGAGCGCCAAAGCCGCGCTGAAGCGCGCCGGCGACCGGAAGCGGCAGCAGGCCTTTGGTCTCGGCGAAGGCATTGGCGGGAGCAAGCCGCGCCGGATCCTTGAATGGCGCGAGCGCGGCTTTCCGCCGGACGTCCGGAGGCGCCATCGCTATCGCCTTGTGCGCCTCGTCGGACCTGCGCGCCGCCTCTGCGCCCCGGGCCGCGGCGGCGACCTCGCTCTCCATCCTGGCGATCAAATCCTTGAGACTGGCGGTCTGCTTGGCGAGTTGGGCGGCGCGCTCGCGTTCGGCGCCGAGCGCCTGTTCGGCGGCGGACAGCGCCGATTGCCGGGCGTCGACGAGGGCCGCGAGATGCTGGCGATCGAGGCGCAGCTTCCTGACATCGCTTGAAAGCGCATCGCGCTCGGCCGCGATCGATTGGCGCAAATGCAAAAGATCCGACAAATCGGCGGCGAGCGCCTCGGTTTCGGCGCGCATTTCCGGCAGCACGGCGCCAAGCAGCATGGAGGTGCGAATCGCCTGGAGCATGTCTTCCGGCGCGGCGAGCAAGGCCGGCGGCGGCTTGCGGCCCATGCGCTGCAATGCGGCGAGTATCTCGGCGATCACCCCGCGCCGGCTCAAAAGGGAGCGCTTGATCGCCTCCTCGCTTCCGGTCAAGGTTTCAAGCCGCGCCTCGGCCTCGCCGATCTTGGCTTCGGTCGCACTGACGCTCCGCGTCATGTCCACAAGCGCCGCGGTAAGCTTTCCCCGGTCGGTGCGGATCGAGGCGATCTCAGATTCGATTCTGCGGCGCTGCTCCTGCGACGCGTCGAGCGAATCCTGCATCCCGCGCAGCTCCAGCCGATGGCTGGTGAGTTCCGACGCCTTGGGATCGGCGGCTGGCGGCGGCGCAGTCTGACTAGGCGCGGGCTGGACGGTTTGCGCGGCCAGCGCTATCGGCGCAAGAAACGTGAAGGACGCAAGGTGCAGCGGCGCCAATGACGAGGCGAGCGCCATCGCGAGGCCCGCCGCTCTCGATGAACCGGTTCCGCAAAGCGCCGCTTGAATGGCTAAAACTCTCTTTTGCCGCAACTTGTCCATCACATCAGTGGAAAATGGCGCCAGCGCGGCAAAATCCTCAATCGCGATGATAAGGATGGCCGGCGAGGATCGTCGCCACCCGATAAATCTGCTCGGCGGCCATGATCCGCGCCAATTGATGCGGAAAGGTCATCGCGCCAAACGAGAGCGCCAACGCAGCGCCGGCGCGCAAATCGGGGGCGAGGCCATCCGGCCCGCCGATGATCAGCGCAGCGGCGCCAATGCCGTGATCGCGGCTTTGGCCAAGATGGCGGGCGAAGTCCCGGCTCGAAAGCGTCTTGCCGCGCTCGTCGAAGGCGATCACTTCCGCTCCCGGCGGGAGCCGCGCTCGAATCGCCTTGGCCTCCTCCGCCTTGCGATCCTCGGCGCGGCGGGCGCGGCTTTCGTCAAGTTCGCAAAGATCAACGCCAGTAAAGCCGACGCTCCGCCCGGCCGCCCCGGCGCGCTCTATATAACGCGCGGCGAGGTCGCGCTCCGGGCCGGGCTTGGACCGCCCGACGCAGATCAGCAAAAGCCGCATCGCGCCGGATCAGACGGCGCGCAACTCGCCCGGCCGGCCGACGCCCCACATTTTTTCGAGATTGTAGAATTGCCGGACCTCGGGCTTGAAGATGTGGACGATGGCGTCGCCCCCATCGATCAGGACCCAATCGCAATTCTGCAACCCTTCGGCGCGGGGCGCCTTATGGTTGGCTTGCTTGAACGCCTCGATCACGCGATCGGCGATGGCTCCGACGTGAACGTTGGAGCGGCCGGTCGCGATGATCATGACGTCGGCAAGGGAGGTTTTGCCGTGCAGGTCGATGGAGACGATGTCCTCGGCTTTAAGATCTTCGAGACTCGTCAGAACGGTCCGCACGAGAGGGCCGGAATCGGGTCCAGTTGGACCGCTGACCGGGTGAAGCGGCTTTTTGGCCGCCCCTGCAAGTATCGTGGGGTTCAGGGCGTCGATCCTCTTTGGGCGCCGGGCACAGGCCTGGACGCTGTATCAATGTGGCGCCGAATCGCGGAGATTTCAATCGGGGTGTTTTTTGGGGATGCAGGCTGGCCGGCTGCAGGTCCCGAAACAGAGGAAACTCTCGCTAGGCTCATTCAACGCCGAAAAAACGCACATCCGACTTCGTCCACGCGCCCTACTTCTGCGACGGCGACGAGCCCTAGTTCAGCAGTTAATGACGCAAAGGTATAAGTTTGCATCTATTATAAGCCGATTCCACTGGCCCGATGTGCAGCCTGATTTTCCCGCGCAATCCCTTTATCGCGACAACCAGGAAATTTTGCTATGCGCTCAACGACCGCACGCTACAGTTTCTCATTCATTCTGATCCATTGGATATTGGCTCTTACGATCTTCATTTTATTTGGATCAGGTTGGTATATTAAAAATATGCCACCGACAGCCTTGTCGCGGAGCTTTCTATTAGACCTACATATGTCATTTGGTCTTACGAGCGCATTATTGCTTTCCATTCAGATCTTCTTGCAGATCATATTCAAACCTCCATCCTTTCCGAATGAATTTTCGCGGTGGAAAAAGCTATTAGCCAACGCTTTATATGTATTTATATATGTTTCCTTCACCTTGATGATTGTTAGTGGATACCTCCAGGCTGTTTTCAGCGCGACGCCCATACAATTCTGGGGCCTCTCTCTGCCTGTCTGGGGCGTGGTCGACGTAACTTTGGCCAGCTTTTTTGGGGCAATACATGGCGTCGTGGCGTTTGTATTGGTTGGATTAATTTGTGTGCATGTCGCCATCGTCAGCCTGAATATATTCATACGCTCTGGCACGGCAAACGGCATGCCGCCATCTGGGCAGCAAGAATCGCGTGAGCTTATTTTAGGGGAAAGGAAATCCTTAATTGCGTCCAAGATGGTGCAAGACTTAGCGAATAATCTACGGCTCTTCGGCTGGATCGAGTTCTGGCTACAGTTCGTGTTCGCCTTCATTTCCGCGCTATTATTGGCGTTTGCCACCTCCGGACGTGCATTCAGCCCTGGCTCGGCGGGGTTTAGCGATGGCATTTATTGGGGAGGCTATGGATTTTTGCTTTTATGTTTTACGGTCTTATTGGCATTCTATTACACGCGGGCCGCCAAGAAAATCGCCGTAAGACCAGATTCATATTTTACCCGAAAGCGCAGCACCGCCTTTTGGTTTTTACGCACTGGCATACTCTTAGGTCTCTTGGGAGTATTCATATCTTTTACGGGGGTTGGCATGAGCCTGTCATTATTAATAGCGAAGACAGTATCACAGCCTCCTGGGATAGCGATTACCGACCCCAACAACATCATCAGAGCGCTCGACGTATTCGTACTCCTGGTGAATTTTATTTTGCTTATGGCGCATTTTATTGGTGCAGGAATCACACTATGGTTAAGTATATGTGCGGCGAAAACACGTCTTGAATACCTGGCAATCCCAGGATAGCTAGAATGAAATATTTAGACGTCAGCATACCCCCGGATGAGGGCTTTGCTGAAACGAAAGATGTCCGCGTCATGGCGCGAAGCGGACCAAATTCAAACCCATCCTCGCCCTTTCAGGTCAGGATCGTCACCCCTTCAGCCCCCGCCCGGTCCGCGGCGATCAACGCCAGCCCGGACGCTACCGATTGAAACGCGTCGCCGATATGCACTCGCGCCTCGCCGAAGCGGTCCAGAAACAGCGCCCGGACCGAGGGCACATATGATGTCCCGCCGGTCAAAAACACCGCGTCGATATCGGCGAATGTCAGCCCCGCCTCGGCCACCGCCCGGTCCATGGCCTGGCTGATTTTCTCAAGATCGCCGGCGATCCAGGCCTCGAAATCCTGGCGCGTCACCGCGGCGTCGATCTCGATGCCTTCGCGGGAAAAGACAAACCGGGCCTCATCAGACACCGACAGCCGCGCTTTCAAATCGCCGATGGCGCGGTAAAGCTCGAAGCCGAGGTCATGCTCGATCAAGGCGATGAGATCCTCCAGCATATGCGGGACCTCCGAACTCGCCGCGAGCTTGCGCAATTCGCCAAGCGTCTGCGCCGATTTCAGCCAGGAGAGCTGATGCCATTGCGCGAAGGAAGCGTGAAAATAGGCAGGGATCGGCAACAGCTTTTCGAACGAGCGATAGGAGGTTCCCTTGCCGAGCCTTGGCGAGACGACATGGTCGATCAGGCGGAAATCGAACGTATCGCCGGCGATGCCGACGCCGCCATGGCTCAGCGCCAGCGCCTCTAGGTTCTGTTCCTTGCGGGAAAAGCGCAGAACCGAAAAATCGCTGGTGCCGCCGCCAAAATCCGCGACGAGGACCACTTCCTCGCCCTGGAGCTTGCGCGCATACCAATAGGCGGCGCCCAGCGGCTCGAAGGCGAAGTCGATTTTCTCCATGCCGACCAATGCATAGGCCGCTTTCAGCCGCGCCACCGCCAGCTCTTCATCGGGCCGCTCCCCCGCGAAAACCACCGGCCGCCCGGCGGCGATCGCCATGGGAGCCGCGCCTCGGAGCGAATCCTGGTTAAAAAGCGCGGCGAGAAAAGTCGCGACAAGCTGCTCGATGGTGAAGCGCTGGCCATAAAGCCGCGTCTCGGTGAAGAGCGGGCTCGCCAGATGCGTCTTGATCGATTGGATGAATCTTTGCTCGCCCTCTTGCGCGATGGCGCGGGCGATCGCCTCCGGCCCAGCGGCATGGGCGATTTTGCGCCCCTCGCGCCAGAACATCAGCGCGGTGCGGAAAGTATCAGTCGCGCCAAAAGCCGAGGGCCAGGTCAGGCTCTCGACATGGCCGCCGGGATAAGCGAGCGCGACGACGCTGTTTGTCGTGCCGAAATCGACGCCAAGGCCGATCGGCGGGCCATTGCCTGGCATTGAGCAGATGTCCTCGGAGTATTTTCAAGCGAAATGGAAACCGGTTCGGGTCAAGAAAATGCGACAAAAAAGGAGCTAGAGCGGATTTCTGTTTCTGCGGAATTTGAACTCCGCTCCAGGAGCGCAAAATAAAGCCCGCGCGGAACGGCGCCCGCGCGGGCCGGAAGGCTGGGCCGCGCGCTAAAGCGCGGCTGGTTTCAGAAGCCTATTCGTCGGCCTCTTTTTTGGCGCCCTTCTTGGGCGTGTCCTCGCGCGCCTTCAGCGCGGCCCCGAGAATATCGCCGAGCGAGGCGCCCGAATCGGCGGAGCCATATTGCGCGATGGCTTCCTTCTCCTCGGCGACTTCCAGCGCCTTGATCGAGACCGAGACCTTGCGGGCGCGGCGGTCGAACAAGGTGATCCGGGCGTCGACCTTCTCGCCGACGGCGAAGCGGTCGGGCCGCTGATCGGCGCGGTCGCGCGCAAGCTCATTGCGCTTGATAAAGGCAGTGAATTCGGTCCCGACGATCTTGACCTCGAGCCCGCCGTCCTTCACCTCGAGAATCTCGCAGGTGACGACCGAACCCTTCTTGAGGTCGGAGGCGCCGCCGCCCTCTTCGCCCGCTTTGGCGCCGGCCGCATCGCTTGGCTTGGCCGCGAAAGGATCGACTCCGAGCTGCTTTACGCCGAGCGAAATGCGCTCTTTCTCGATATCGACGTCAAGCACCTTAGCCTTGACGATGTCGCCTTTCTTGTAATCCTCGATGACCTGTTCGCCGGGCTTGTTCCAGTCGAGGTCGGAGAGATGGACCATGCCGTCCACATCGCCGTCGAGGCCGATGAAAAGACCGAATTCAGTCTTGTTCTTGACCTCGCCCTCGACTTCCGAGCCGATCGGATATTTTTCGGCGAAGGCCTCCCAAGGATTGGCGAGGGTCTGCTTGAGGCCGAGCGAAATGCGGCGCTTGACCGGATCGACTTCGAGAACCTGAACGTCGACTTCCTGGCTCGTCGCGACAATCTTGCCCGGATGGACGTTTTTCTTGGTCCAGGACATTTCCGAGACATGGATCAGACCTTCGATCCCCGGCTCCAGTTCGACGAAGGCGCCGTAATCGGTGATATTCGTCACCCTGCCCTGGAACCGCGCGTCGACCGGATATTTCGCCTCGATGCCGTGCCACGGATCCTCGAGCAATTGCTTCATGCCGAGCGAAATGCGGTGGGTCTCGTGGTTGATCTTGATGATCTTGACGCGCACCGTCTGGCCGATGGTCAGGACCTCGGTCGGATGATTGACCCGGCGCCAAGCGATGTCGGTCACATGCAAGAGCCCGTCGATGCCGCCGAGATCGACGAAGGCGCCGTAATCGGTGATGTTCTTCACCATGCCCTCGATCACCTGCCCCTCTTCGAGGTTGGCGACGATCTCATGGCGCTGCTCGGCGCGGGATTCTTCGAGCACGGTGCGGCGCGAAACGACGATATTGCCGCGGCGGCGATCCATTTTCAGGATCTGGAACGGCTGCGGCACCTGCATCAAGGGAGTTACGTCGCGGATCGGGCGAATGTCGACCTGGCTGCGCGGGAGAAAGGCCACGGCGCCGTCGAGATCGACCGTGAAGCCGCCCTTGACCTGGTTGAAGATGATGCCTTCGACCTTTTCCTGCTTCTCGAAAGCTTTTTCGAGCTTGACCCAGCTCTCTTCGCGGCGGGCCTTGTCGCGCGAAATGACGGCCTCGCCGAGCGCATTCTCGATTCTCTCGAGATAGACCTCGACCTCGTCGCCCACTTTGAGGGCGCCTTCGCGGCCGGGACCTTGGAATTCCTTGAGGGCGACGCGGCCTTCGGTTTTCAGGCCGAGATCGACGACGGCGACGTCTTTTTCAATCGCGACGACGATGCCCTTGATGACCGAGCCTTCGAAAGCCTCGTTCTGGCCATAGCTCTCATCGAGAAGCGCCGCGAAATCCTCGCGCGAGGGCGCGTAGGCGGAAGTGGATGCCATTTGGTCTCCTGGTTGCCCGAATCCGGGCGGCGCCGGGGTTTTGAGTTGGGTTGCGCTTCTGGCCGCCGGCGTCCTTCGAAATGCGAGGACCACCGCTCGAAAGCGGGCC
The DNA here is from genome assembly GCF_000746085.1 of Methylocapsa aurea. Taxonomy (GTDB): domain Bacteria; phylum Pseudomonadota; class Alphaproteobacteria; order Rhizobiales; family Beijerinckiaceae; genus Methylocapsa; species Methylocapsa aurea. The sequence continues at coordinate 523,387 of NZ_JQKO01000001.1, forward strand.
GGCGCGGGGACGGCGGGAAGAAGCAGGGTTAAGCGAGCTATGTAGCAAGCGCCGAGCGCAGCGGCAAGGGGTCGCATGGGGCGCGGGATGCTTTCGACGCGCGGGAGCGAAATGATTTTCCGGCAGCTGACGAGGATCGTTTCCGGCGGGCGGAGCAGCGTCGACCGCGCCGCTCTCGATTTCGCCCTCACGCTAGGTCTCGACTATGGCGGCTGGCGCCCGCACAGCAGCTGGACCAAGAATTTTCCGGCCCCACCCGGCATTCGGGCCAAATATCCGAGCCTCGAGCAAACGCCAAGCGCCGATCCAAGACAGCGCACGCGATGGAATGTCCGAGATAGCGATGGAGATTTGATCATCGTGGCGTCGGAGATTTCCGTCTCCGAAGCCTCGGCCTACACCGTCGCCTGCGCCATTGCCCACAAGAAACCGCCTGCGCTGATCGACCGTCGTTCAGCCCACGCCTGTTTGGCCGCAGCCCGACAATAGATCAAAAGAATTGCGCAAACGACGCTGAACATAGCCGGTCCGCGCGAAAGCGAAGGCCCAGCATCCATGCAGCGGCGATGGACTTCCTGGAGGTTTTGCTTTGACAGCGGGCCCTGCGCCGCGGCGATCCGAGGGCGCCGAGCCTCGTCATTTCGCGAAAATCCTCACAAGCGCGACGAGCGCCCCCAAAATGACGACCGTCTGGAAGCCAATGGCGCCGACAACCCATTTCAGGATATCGGCCTCCGCTTCGGCAATATCGGCTTTGATATCGGCCTTGACGGCGGCCAAATCCGCCTTCGTGGCGAGATCGCCCTGCGTCGCTTCCCCCAAGGCTTCGGCGAGCGCCTCGGCTTGCTCAGGCGTGAAATGGCCTTTGTCCCGAAGCGTGCGGGAGAGACGAAGGGTGTCGAAGAGAATGGCGCTCATTTGCGCAATATGGAGCTAGCCAGGCCAAAAGTCTATTGACGCCCTGCTCGATCTCTCACTGAAGCTCAAGCTACACTTCGACCTTTTCCCCGGCCTGCGCCCAGGCCTGGAAGCCGCCGGGGAAATGGGCGCGGACATCGTCGCGCCCGGCCCGGTGCGCAAGAGCGAGCGCGTCGAGCGAGCGTTTGCCGGAACGGCAGGACAGCACCACCCGCTTGCCCGGCTCATTAGGCAAGGCCTTGGGGTCGAAGCGCTGCAGCGCATTGAGCGTGGCGCCAGGAATACGGCCGGCGGCATATTCGTTCGGTTCGCGGACATCGACGAGAAGGATCGAGCCGTCCGCCAATCCCTGCTTCAATTCGTCGAGCGTTACGTTTTCAACTTTTGCGCTCATGATCCATTCCATCGTCGTTGCAAAACTGCGTCGCCTATAATGTGACGCAAATATTATACCCTTAAGAGGATCTTTTCATAAATTCCATCGCGTCTATCGACGTTTTACGCGGCGCCGCGCCCCTGCGCGGCGAAGATCGCTTCCGCCGCCGCGAGATCGCCCGGTTCATTGGCGTTGAAGAAGGGATCGAAGGGCTCGACCGGCCATTCCGCCGCCGCCGTGGCGTAGCGCTGGGTGAACCGATCGATCCGGCGGATGTCCTCCTCGACCAGCGCGTGGCGAAGCTCCGTCCTGATGCCAACTGGCCAAAGCGCAATGACCGGATGCATGCCGCCACCCGAACTGGCGCAAACGATGTCGGCGTTTCTTTCCGTCCGCACAGCCTCCAGCCGAGCGACGAGATTTCCGGGCAGGAACGGCGTATCGGTCGGGGCGCTGACCGCGAAGGCGATCTCCGGATGATGCGCGGCGATCCAATCGAGGCCGGCCAGGATGCCGGCGAGCGGTCCCTTGAAGCCCGGCACATCATCGGCGACGACCGGCAAGCTAAATTCAGCAAGCCTGGCCGGGTCGCCATTGGCGTTCAGGACGAGCCCGGCGCATTGGGGCTCCATCACGGCGATGACGCGCGCCAGGATTGAGGCGCCGCCGATCATGCGCAGGGATTTGTCGCCGCCGCCCATCCGCTGGGCCCGCCCGCCAGCGAGCAATACGCCAAAACACGCCTTACTCATCAGCGCCTGCGCTCTTGCGGCGCGCGCCCTTCGCCTCCTCGGCGACATAGGCCAGGTCCTGATCGAAGACGATGCGGTCTTGCCCGGAGAGCGCGACGAAACGCTTGCCGCGCGCCCGGCCAATCAGGGTCAAGCCGGTCTTGCGCGCCAGTTCGACGCCGGAGGCGGTAAAGCCGGAGCGCGACACAAGCACCGGAATGCCCATGCGTACCGTCTTGATGACCATTTCCGAGGTCAGCCGCCCGGTCGTGTAGAAAATCTTGTCGGCGGGATCGCTCTTATTGACGAACATCCAGCCGGCGATCTTATCGACGGCGTTATGGCGCCCGACATCCTCCATATAGACCAGCGGCCGGTCCCCCGCGCAGAGGACGCAGCCGTGGATGGCCCCGGCCTCAAGGTAGAGCGAGGGCGTCAGATTGATCGCATGGGTCAGCGCGTAGAGCCATGAGGTGCGAAGCTCCGCCTTCGGCAGCTTAATGTCCTCGAGCGCTTCCATCAGGTCGCCGAAGGTCGTGCCTTGCGCGCAGCCGGACGTCAAAGTGCGCTTTTTCATTTTCTCTTCGTAATTGGTGCGCCGCTTGGTGCGCACGACGACGACATCGAGTTCTTCATCGAAATCGGCGCCCGTGATTTCGTCGTCGGGCCGCAGCATCATCTGGTTCAAGAGATAGCCGATGCCGAGATAGCCGGGATGATCGCCGATGGTCATCATGGTCACGATTTCCTGCGCATTGAGATAGAGCGTCAGGGCCTTTTCCGTGACGACCCGCGTCGCGACGCGCGCGCCAGTCTGGTCGATCCCTTCGACCTCGCGACTGAGACGGGGATCGGCTGGATCGGGGCGGATAAGATAGCTCGCAAGGAGGTCCGCCTCAGCGACATCATCCATCGAAGTCCCCTCTCCTTCGGGGACGGAACGCTTCACCTCATTCGGCCGCCTCGCGCGCCTCGGCCCGCGTCACCCTGACCGCGCAAAACTTGAACTCGGGGATTTTTCCAAATGGGTCCAAAGCGGGATTGGTGAGGAGATTGGCCGCAGCTTCGGCATAGCAGAAGGGCATGAACACCATATTTTCAGGCACGTCGCGATCGGCGCGGATCTTGATCTCGATCGCGCCGCGCCGCGTCTCGAGCCGGACAAAATCACCCGCCCACAGGTTCAGCCGGCGCAGATCCTTCGGCGACAGGAAGGCGACGGCCTCCGGCTCCAGGGTATCGAGCACATTGGCGCGCCGGGTCATCGATCCCGTATGCCAATGTTCCAGCAGGCGGCCAGTTGAGAGCACCATCGGATAGTCGGCGTCAGGGACCTCATCAGGGGCGACGACGCTGGCCGGAACGATCTTGCCGCGCCCGGACTCGGTCGGAAAGCCGGTGGTGAAAATGATTTCATTGCCCGGAACATCGGCGCCATCGACCGGATAGGTGACGGCTCCTTCCCGCTCGAGCCGCTCCCAGGTGATATTGGCCAAGGACGGCATCAAGCCCGCCATCTCCGTGAAGACCTCGGCGGGGCCAGGATAATTCCAATCGAGACCCATCCGCTTGGCGACCTCCTGGATGATCCAGAGATCCTGGCGCGCCTCGCCGGGCGGCGCCACGACTGGGCGGCCGATCTGAACGCGGCGGTCGGTGTTGGTGAAGGTGCCAAGCTTTTCGGCGAAGGCGGAGGCCGGCAGGATCACGTCGGCGTGGAACGCCGTCTCTGTGACGAATAGATCCTGCACGACGAGATGCTCCAGCATGGCGAGCGCGCCGCGCGCATGCTGCAGATCGGGGTCGGACATCGCCGGATTTTCGCCCTCGACATACATGCCGACAATCTCGCCGGCATGGACCGCAGTCATGATCTCGACCACGGTCAGGCCGCGCTGCGGATCGATGCTCTTGCCCCAAACCTGTTCGAAGGGTTCGCGAAGGTCGGTTCGCCCCACCGGCTGATAGTCCGGCAAAAACATTGGAATGAGACCGGCGTCGGAGGCGCCTTGCACATTATTCTGGCCGCGCAAGGGATGCAGGCCGGTGCCGGGCCGGCCGATCTGGCCGGTGATCAGGGCGAGCGCGATCAGGCAGCGCGAATTATCGGTGCCGTGAATGTGCTGGCTGATGCCCATGCCCCAGAAGATGATCGAGGACTTCGCCGTGGCGTAAAGCCGCGCGACCTCGCGCAGGGCCTCGGCGGGGATGCCGCAGATCGGGGCCATTTTCTCGGGCGCGAAGTCGACGATGCGGGCCTTCAGCTCTTCGAACCCTTCCGTATATCCAGCGATATATTGATTGTCGGTCAGGCCCTCCGTGATGATCGTGTGCATCATGGCGTTCAGCATGGCGACGTCGCTGCCCGGCTTGAACGCGAGATGCTTATAGGCGTGACGCGACAGCGTCTGCCGGCGCGGGTCCATGACGATGAGCTTCGCGCCCTTCTTCGCGGCGTTCTTGATGAAGGTCGCGGCGACCGGATGATTGACGGTCGGATTGGCCCCGATGACGACAATGACTTCCGCCTCGAGGGCGGCGGAGAAAGGCGCCGAGACCGCGCCGGAGTTCAAACCCTCCATCAAGGCGGCGACCGACGAGGCGTGACAGAGCCGGGTGCAATGATCGACATTGTTGGAGCCAAAGCCGGTGCGCACCAGCTTCTGAAAAAGATAGGCTTCCTCATTGGAGCCCTTCGCCGAACCGAAGCCGGCCAGCGCCTTCACGCCTTTCTCGTCGCGGATCTTGACGAGGCCCTTGGCCGCGACGTCAAGCGCCTCCTCCCAGGAAGCCTCGCGGAAATGGGTGAACGGATTGGCCGGATCGACCTGATCGTTCGGGTCCTTCTTGGCATGGGGAAGCCGGATCAGCGGCTTCGTCAAGCGATGGGGATGATGGATATAGTCGAAGCCGAACCGGCCCTTGACGCAGAGGCGGTTATGATTGGCCGGGCCATTGATGCCTTCGGCATAGATGATCTGCTCATCCTTGACCTGATAGCTCACCTGACAGCCGACGCCGCAGAAGGGACAAAGCGATTCGACCTTCTTGTCCGCGTAGACGACGCGGGTCTGATGTTCGTCGAGGAGCGCCGCCGGCATCAGCGCGCCGGTCGGACAGGCCTGCACGCATTCGCCGCAGGCGACGCAGGTCGATTCCCCCATCGGATCGTCGAAGTCGAAGACGATCTTGGCGTCGGCGTTGCGATAGGCCATGCCGATGACGTCATTGACCTGCACCTCGCGGCAACCGCGCAGGCAAAGGCCGCATTGGATGCAAGCGTCGAGATTGACGCGCATCGCCGGATGGCTGGCGTCGCCAATCCAGCGCGGAGCGGCGGGAAAGCGGCTTTGGCCGACTCCAACCCGGTCGGCCCACTGCCAGAATTTCGAGTCGGGATCATGCGACGTCGCGCGCGGCGGCTGATCGGCGACGAGCAACTCCATCACCATTTTTTGCGCCTTGGCGGCGCGTTCGCTCGCGGTTTTCACCTTCATGCCGATCGCCGGCATGCGCTTGCAGGAGGCGGCGAGCACGCGCTCGCCCTCGATCTCGACCATGCAAGCGCGGCAATTGCCGTCGGCGCGATAATCGGGCGAAGGCGAATAGCAAAGATGCGGAATCTCGGTTCCAATCCTCTTGGCGACCTGCCAGATGGATTCGCCTTGCGCCGCCTCGACCTGCCGTCCATCGAGTTCAAAGCTAATCTTGTCGGTCATTCCGCTGCTCCCTTGGCCGCGAATTCTTCCGGAAAAAACTTGATGACGGTCATCAGCGGATTTGACGCCGCCTGACCGAGCCCGCAGATCGAGGCGTCGCGCATGGCTTGGCTCAATTCGCCAAGTAGGTCCTGGTCCCACTCAGGCCTTTCCATCAGCAGGGCGGCCTTCTGGGTGCCGACGCGGCAGGGCGTGCATTGGCCGCAGCTCTCGTCCTCGAAGAAGCGCATCAGATTCAAGGCCGCGCCCTTGATATCGTCTTGTTGCGATAGAACGATCACCGCCGCCGAACCGATGAAACAGCCATATTTTTCGAGCGTGCCGAAATCGAGCGGGATATTGTCCATCGAGGCCGGCAAGATGCCGCCTGACGCGCCGCCGGGCAGATAGGCGCGGAATGTGTGGCCTTCCGCCATGCCGCCGCAGAATTCATCGATCAATTCGCGAATTGTCACCCCAGCGGGCGCAAGCTTGACGCCGGGAGACTTGACCCGGCCGGAGACCGAATAGCTGCGCAGTCCATGCCGGTCGTTGCGGCCGTGGCTGACCCACCAGTCGGGGCCCTTTTCGACGATGTCGCGCACCCAGAACAGGGTCTCGACATTGTTGATGAGCGTCGCCTGGCCAAAAAGCCCGACCTGAAACGGAAATGGCGGCTTGTGGCGCGGCAGGCCGCGTTTGCCCTCGAGACTTTCGAGCATCGAGGATTCCTCGCCGCAGATATAGGCGCCCGCCCCCCGCCGGAGATGGATCACAGGGCCGCCCGGCGGCAATTTGGCGATCTCGCGCTCGAGGATGGCCCGGGCCGCCGGATATTCGTCGCGGAGATAAATATAGATCTCGGCCGCCTCGACGACATGGGCGCCGATCAGGGCCCCTTCAAGGAACCGGTGCGGGTCGGTTTCCAGGTAGAAGCGATCCTTGAATGTGCCGGGCTCGCCTTCGTCGCCATTGACCGCCATCAGCCGCGGACCGGGTTCGCCCAATACCGAACGCCATTTGCGCGCGGTGGGGAACCCCGCGCCGCCAAGACCGCGAAGGCTCGCCCCATCGAGCGCCTGCAGCAGCGCTTCGCGCGAAAGCGCGCCGGTGCGCAGCCGCTCGAGAAGCTTGTAGCCGCCCTTCTCGACGTAGGCGTCATAGCCGATGTAATCGGGAATATGCGGGTGGGTTTCTCCCTGCGCGGCGGCGGCAAGCACGGTGGGAGCCGTCGCATGATCGACGAAATGATGCCCGACCTCGGCCGCGGGCGCGGTATCGCAGCGGCCAACGCAGGGCGCCCGCACGACGCGGACATGCGGCCCGGCGCCGGCGCGCACGGCATGCAAAAGCTTTTCGGCGCCGAACATGGCGCAGGTGAGCGAATCGCAGATCCGTATCGTTAGCGGCGGAATCGGCGGATCGTTTTCCTTCACGACATCGAAATGGGCGTAGAAAGTCGCTGTTTCGAAGACTTCGGCCAAGGAAAGTTTCATCGCGTCGGCGAGCGCCGCGAGATGGGCGGCGGAGATCTGATGATATTTATCCTGGATCAGGTGCAAATATTCGATCAGAAGATCGCGCCGGCGCGGCCTTTCACCGAGAAGCGCTTCGATCTCATCCTGCGCATGCGGATCGATCTGGCGGCCTTTCGGGAGGGATTTCGCCCGCCTGATTCCTTCGCCGGGATGATCGAACTGGCGAACGTTCTGATGGCTGTTGCCTTCCATACGGGGCTGATTCCTTACCCTGGGACATCAAGGTCCATAATGTTTGTCTTGGTACATTATAGAGATATTGGAACATATATAGACGGAGCCGTCTGAGGCCTCAAGCAAAAGAGCGGCCATTGCTTTGGACCCGTGGCCAGAGGCTTAGAACCTGTGCCAGACGGCTCCGATGGGACCCTGTTCGCGACCGGCATTCTTCCCGGCGACGGTCAGGAAAGCGCCGATTTGCAGCGACCACTGCGGCGCGACATCATAGACGACGCTCGATAGCAGCTTGGTCCAGGACGAATTGAGAAAGCCATTGCCTGATCCGTTCGATACGGAGCTGAAACTCTGCGCCATGATGAGAAGCTGCGCCGCAGGGCGCAGCCCCAGCGTCAGATCGAACCTCCCCTCGCCAGGCTGATTTTGGGCGTAGAAACGATAACCCAACTGGACCTCGGCGAAACCCGGCATGGAGGCGATTTCGAAATTGCATCCGGCCATGGCGCGAAGGTCGATCGCCCCCGCCCGGCGCGGTTGCAGCGGCCCGAGGGATTCGGTGAAGGATGGGCCTGGCGTGCGCAGGCTCGCCTGCAGGGACAAGACCGCCGCTTCCGAGCGGTAGAGGCCGATCCTTGCGCCAATCGCGCTCTCGCCGAGGCCATCGTAGGATTGCGCCGGCGGCGGCTGCCGGATCTTGTCATAGGCCGGCGCCGCGAGCACGGTGAGCCAATCGGTCAGCCCATATTCGAGATAGCCGCCGAGTTCGAACTTTTCGTAAGAAGGGACCGGAATCAGACGGCCCTGCGCGTCGAAAGCGCGCGTCGAGCCGGAGAAGGCGGCCGAAGCAATGATCTGCCCGGATCCGGGCGGCATGAGCCAAGCCCCGGCGGAGACGACGCCAAGCCCCGCATCGATCGCCAAGCCAGCCGCCCCGCTCAAGGCGCAAAGCAAGGCAAACGACGCCGCTCGGAAAAAATGCCGCGAAAAACGCAACGCAACGCCTTCTCAACGCCTTTCGCTGCGCCCCTCGATGAAACGGCGGCGGCCGCTTCATCGCTGGGACCAGCGCACTTGCTCAGTCCAAGCTATCGTGCGGCCATCTTTGGCCCGAAGGGATACTAATTTCTTAAAAATACAGCAATCAACAGTGATAATATATCAATTATTACTACGCCAAATCGACAGCGCCGCGACGATTTGAAAAGCTCTGTCTGAGACCGGGCCTCTTTTATGGAAAGGCGACGCGCACTCGCGTAGTAACAATATCTTATGCAGTTTCATGGTTCCGGCCGCGCTGAAAATAATGTAGCCGACGCACGCTATTTCCACTCATCGCAACTGCGTTCAAGGCTTGCCGCTGTTCGCCGCGTCGCCGATAGGTCGGTGCGCGGGCGGAGCGCTTCAAGCAGTTGCGCCTGAACAAGCAGGCCAAAAGAACGCACGCCCAAAGGACGATTGAGCAATTGCCTCGACTTATTCATGGATTGGCCGATCTTGCGGAGGGCTTCGACGTCGTTTTATGCGACGTCTGGGGCGTGCTCCACAATGGCGCCATCGTTTTCGCCAAAGCGGTCGATGCGCTCCGCCGCTTTCGCCTCCAAGGCGGCAAGGCCGGAACCGGCGGCGCGGTCGTGCTCATCACCAATTCGCCCAACCCAAGCCGGTTCGTCCGCGCGCATCTCGACCGCCTCGGCGCGCCGGGCGACGCCTATGACGCCATCATTTCTTCAGGGGACGTCACCGCGTCTCTGCTCATTGAACGCGCTGGCGCGCGTTTGCTCCATATCGGTCCGCCCGACGAAACCGCTTTGTTTGACGAGGTCCTGGCCTTGACCGGAAAGGCGCCGCGGCTCGCCTCGATCGAAGACGCCGATTATGTGCTTTGCACCGGGCTGACCGATCCTTGGCGCGAGACGCCCGCCGACTATGACGCAAGGCTCGCCCGCATGCATGCGCGCGGCCTCGATCTTATCTGCGCCAACCCCGACATCGTCGTGCAGGACGGCGGCGCCCTCGCCTATTGCGCCGGCGCGATCGCCGAGCGCTATGCGGAGGCAGGCGGCAGGGTCATCCAGGCCGGCAAGCCGTTCCCGCCAATCTACGAGCGGGCGCTGGCCCTCGCGAGTGGGCTCCGCGGCGGAGCCCTCGACCGCACCCGCGTCCTGGCGGTCGGCGACGCCATGCGCACGGACATCAAAGGCGCCTGCGATCAAGACCTCTCCAGTCTCTTCGTGACCTCCGGCATTCATCGCGAGGAGTTGCATCGCAAGACGCCGGAAGGCGCGGTGGCGGACGCCGCCCTCGACGCCGCGGCATTGCGGCAATTCACCCAAGCGGCTGGCTTCTCGCCGACGGCGGCGATCCCCGAATTAGTCTGGTAGAACGCATCTTGAGGCCAGCTTTCGCAAAAAGCCGCGCGAGCGCTTGACGCAAGCAGGTCGTCGCGCCAGTTTCGCGCCGATTTCCGGGCTTTGCCGGCGCCGGCAAACCCTCCTCCATCACCGGGTTCCATTGGCCGATACATCCGCTCTGGAAAATTTCACGCTCGCCGTCGACCCGGCCTCGCCGCCTCTCGGACTTGAGGGCGCGGTGGTCGCGATCGGCAATTTCGATGGGGTCCATCGCGGCCATGTCGCCGTCATCAAGCGCGCCGAAGCTTTGGCGGCGCGGCTTTGCCGCCCTTGCGCCGTTCTCACCTTCGAGCCGCACCCGTCCGACTTTTTTGGCGGAGCGAACACGATTTTTCGCCTGACGCCACTGGCCGCCAAGGCCAAAGCGCTCGAGCGGCTCGGAATTGACGGCATGATCGTCTTCACCTTCGACGCGGCGCTGGCGGGCCTCCCCGCCGAGGAGTTCGTTGCCGAGATTCTGGTTCGTCGGCTCAAGGTGCGCGCGGCCGTGGCCGGCTATGATTTCCACTTCGGGGCGAAGCGGTCCGGTTCGCCCGCCTTTCTGAAGGAAGCCGGCGCCAGGCATGGCTTCGAAGTGGCGATCGTCGACTGCATTTCGGCCGAGGCCGCCGATGGCATCGGGGCGGCGTCCTCGACCGCGACCAGAGCAGCACTGGAGGCAGGCGACGTCGAACAAGCAAAAAAACTGCTCGGACGCCCCTTTTCGATCATGGGCGAAGTCATCCACGGTCAGAAACTCGGCCGGACCCTTGGCTTTCCGACCGCCAATCTCCTGCCGGATCCAAGCTGCCGTCTACGCCATGGAATCTATGCGGTCCAGGTCGCGATCGGCGACAAGATCCTCGATGGCGTCGCAAGCTATGGCCGGCGCCCGACCTTCGACAATGGCCCCGCCCTGCTCGAACCTTATATTTTCGATTTTTCGGGCGATCTCTATGGCGAGACGATCGAGGTCCGCTTCATCGGCTGGATCCGAGGCGAGGTGAAGTTCGCCTCGGTCGACGCGCTGACTGCGCAAATCAAGCTGGACGCCGCGCGGGCCAGGGAGATCTTGGCGACGGCGACCTGAATGATGCTTGCTTTTGGAGCGTCATTCCCCTAGTTTATTGAACTGGTTTCAAGTGAGGCGCCACGTGAGTTTTAGCTCCGGCATTCCGCAAAAGAACGACGCAAGGCGCACGCCTGCGATCGGCGGAGCGCGCCTTCTTGCTGGATTGCTTCGGCTTATCCGCCCCTGAGGGCCGGCCGGGCGACGCGCCTGGGCGCTCAGGGGACGCATTGAGCCGCAACGACAATCCCTTTCGGACAGAAACCATGACCAATGCCAATAGTTTTTCGCGCGAGGAAATAGCGCGCCCGAATTCCGAACAAGTCGTCATTTTCGACACCACCCTGCGCGACGGCGAGCAATCGCCCGGCGCCTCCATGACCTTCGAGGAGAAGCTGGCAGTCGCCGATCTGCTTGACCAGATGGGCGTCGACATTATCGAGGCGGGCTTTCCGGTGACCTCCGAGGGCGATTTCGAGGCTGTCTCGGCCATCGCCAAACGGATGAAGCGCGCCGGCGTCGCCGGCCTCGCGCGCGCCGCCAGCAAAGACATCGACCGCTGCGCCGAAGCGGTGCGCCACGCCTTGCATCCCCGCATCCATCTGTTCATTTCGACCTCGCCGCTGCACATGAAATACAAGCTTCAGAAGGAGCCGGAGCAAGTTCTCGAGATGATCGCGGCGAGCGTCGCGCGGGCGCGCAACCTGGTCGGCGACGTCGAATGGTCGGCGGAGGATGGGACCCGCTCCGAGATCGATTTTCTCTGCCGCTGCGTCGAGACCGCGATCAAGGCCGGCGCGACGACCATCAATATTCCCGATACCGTCGGCTATGCGGTGCCGGACGAATATCAATCCCTGTTCGAGACGGTGCGGGCGCGCGTGCCCGATTCCGACAAGGCGATCTTTTCGGTCCATTGCCACAATGATCTGGGCCTTGCCGTCGCCAACACTCTCGCCGGCGTCAAAGGCGGCGCAAGGCAGATCGAATGCACGATCAACGGACTCGGCGAGCGCGCCGGCAACGCCGCCATGGAAGAGGTCGTGATGGCGCTGCGCGTGCGCGGCGATGCGCTCGCCTATCATACCAACATCGACGCGACCATGCTGACGCGCGTGTCGAAGCTCGTTTCGGCGGTCAGTTCGTTTCCTGTCCAATATAACAAAGCCATCGTCGGACGGAACGCCTTCGCGCATGAGAGCGGGATCCATCAGGACGGCATGTTGAAGAACGCCCAGACCTACGAGATCATGACCCCTGATAGCGTCGGGGTGAGCAAGACCTCGCTGGTGATGGGCAAGCATTCCGGCCGTCACGCCTTCAAGGAAAAGCTGAAGGAGCTTGGCTACGAGCTTGGCGAGAATGCGCTCGAAGACGCGTTCGTCCGCTTCAAGGATCTCGCCGACCGCAAGAAGATCGTCTACGACGAGGATCTGATCGCGCTCGTCGATGACGAGATCGTCAATGCGCATGATCGCATCAAGCTCGTAGCGCTGACCGTGATCGCCGGCACCAAGGGACCGCAATCGGCCGCGTTGACGCTCGACTTCGACGGCGAGCAAAAAACCCATCAGGCGACCGGCAACGGGCCGGTTGACGCCATCTTCAACGCGATCCTCGCGCTGGCGCCCCATAACGCCGTGCTCGAACTCTATCAGGTTCACGCGGTGACCAAGGGAACCGACGCGCAGGCCGAGGTTTCAGTGCGGCTCGCCGAGGACGGCAAATCGGTCACCGCCAAAGGCGCCGATCCCGACACGCTCGTCGCATCGGCGCGCGCCTATATCGCGGCCCTGAACAAGCTGATGGTCAAACGCGGAAAGTCGCGGCCGGACGTCTTGACGGGGTAAGGCTAGAGCATGATGCCGAAAAGTGGAAACCGGTTTTCGGACGACATCATGCTCTAACTCTCTAATGAGAGGCGGATTCAGACTTTAGACGAGATCGCGTTGCGATTCCGTCCAAAATCATCCGGCTCTAAGGACAGCGAAGCAAATGCGTTAATAGCGCTTGCGCACGCGCGAAGCGCTGGACATGGCCGCCGGCGTTTGCTAAGCCGCACTGCTTGCTTCCGGCCGGTCCCGCCGAACCGGAGACAATCTCTTTTTGATGGGCGTATAGCTCAGTTGGTAGAGCAGCTGACTCTTAATCAGCGGGTCCACGGTTCGAGCCCGTGTGCGCCCACCATCAAAAACAAGCACTTAGCCGAAAGTTCTGAAGAACTAAAAGAGAACATCCGACGTTTTCCGACCGTCGGAAAGTCGGATGTCCGACTTTCGTTCTAAATCATCGGTTCTAAGCGCTGGCTTCGCCTTTCAGGAAGGGCTCGAGGTAGCTTTCGGACAGCGAATAGCCTCGCGTCCCGATGCGGCCGACCTTGTAGTTCTTGCTGTGGCGGGTGCCCGGCACGGTGCGCAGAAATCGGAAATTCGCGACAAACATCGGCCCTGGCGCTGGCCCTGCACTGTCGCGAGCCTTACTAGCCGCAGGCACCGTTTCGGGCCCTAAGCATACCCGCCCGCCCCGCGCCTTTATGCTCAAGCCGGTTCGGGCGCACATCCATGGGCCTGACTCAGCCTCCTGCTTCGCCAGAATCCTTGGCTGCAAGCTGACCAATTGCCGACCAGTCGAGAGTGTCGCTGCCGTGGGCCAGCAATGTCAAGAAACGATCTCGCAGGAGGCCAGCGAGCGGCATTGGCGCGCGGAGATCTTCCACCGCCGCAAGCGTCAGGCGAATGTCTTTCTGGCCAAGCGGCGCGGCGTTTCCCTCAATGACGAACGCGCATCACGGCATCCTGGAGTTCAGCTTGATCGTCTCGCCATCCACTACGAAAGCGCCATATCCCTGATGGTGAATCGTCTTGGGATTCTTCTGCGCCGGATCTGTCCAAGCCTTCAGCACCTCGAGAACAAAGATATTGTATCTGTTCACAAAGCGAGTATCGATCACCCGGCATTCCAGATTAATGAAACACTCGGCCACAAGCGGCGCGGCTACGCGCTCCGCCGGCGCCGGCGTCAAGCCGCACGCCTCGAATTTATCGGCACTGCGGCCGGAGCAATTGCCGACCTCCACCACTTTAGACGCCAGCTCCAGCGCAGGGATGGCGATCACGCATTCCTTTGTCGCGCGCAATGCAGCAAAACTGTAATTGGCGGGGCTGACGACACAGGCGACAAGCGGCGGCACGAACTCGACCATCATATGCCAAGACATCGTCATGACATTGGCGCGGCCCTTGCGCGAAGTCGTCAGCAAGACCACAGGGCCCGGTTCGAGCGCTTGATAGACCTTGGACAGAGGCAGCTCTTTCATTGGGCGCGACTCCATAGCTTCGGGAGGTCTGTCCAATCACTTTAGCGCCAATGATCCCCTCGCGCCGGACGAAAACCGCGAGCGCGGCGGCCCTCCGCCGCCGGCCGGCCTAAGCGATTCTTTCTCAAACAAGGGATTCCACCAGGTCAGGACGCGCAAAAGCATGTTCTTATGAGACATCGGATATATCCGATGTCTCATAAGAACATGCTCTAACTCATTGACTCTGAGTGATTCCTTTTCGATCAGATGACTCCATCTGATCGGGAAGCGCTCTAACCCGGATTGGGGACCAGCGCCGCCTGGCTGGCGGAGTCGGCCTCCGGCGTTTCGATGAAAACATCGACTTGCTGGCCGACGAAAGCTGGAAAATCCTTTGGAGAGAAAGAATAGATCGCCTGCAGGACGCGGGTGTCGACTCGTTCGGTCGTGTTGCCGGTCAAGGACTTTTTCGGCAGCACATAGGGCTCCACGCGAACAAAGGCGAGGGTCGCCGAGACCGATGGATTTCCGCGCAGCTGCGCAACGGCCGGCGCGCCTAGATGAATTCGCGACGCATCTGCCTCATCGATGTCGGCTCTGACGTGCAGCGGATCGACCGATCCCATAGTCATCAGCGGCGTGGCCAGCACGCCGGCCTGCGCATATTCGCCTAACCGGACATTCACTTTGAGAATCGCTCCCGCAATCGGCGCCCTGACCACCGTCTTATCGAGAGCGATCTGGGCTTGCTCCAAGGCGGCTTTCGCTTGCGCGAGCTTCGCCTCCGCCTCATGGCGCTGGGCGGTCAAGAGCTCAACTTGATGCCGCGCCCCGGAAAGGATCGCCTTCGCGGCGGCGCTGCCTGCGGCCGCCTTTCGGACATCCGCGACCGCCGTCTCGAAGCGTTGGCGGGGCGCCGATAAATTGCGGACCAGCTCGGAATAGCGGGCGTGATCGAGCGTCGCCCGCGCGTGCTCGGCGTCCGCCACATCAAGCCCCGCGCGCGATTGCTCAATCGCATCCTGCTGCAGGATCATCCTCTGCCCAATCGAGGCTATGGCCGCCTGCGCGGCGGCGATCGTCGCCTCGCCCTGCGCCACCGCGGCGCGATAGTCCCGCTCATCGATCGCAAAAAGCGGTTGCCCGGCTTTTACTTTTGCGCCGGCCACGACATCGACGCGGGTGACGACCCCGCCGCGTTCAATGGCGAGAGCGATCACCTCGCTGGCCGGCTCCACGATGCCGGAGCCCACGATGCTGCGCCGATAGGGACTGGCCGGAGCCGCGATCGGCGGCTTTGCGACCACCCTGGTGCTGTATTTCGAGGCGATGGACCAGCTCGCGAAACTCAGCATGGCCAGCGCGAACAATGGAATGCCATAGCGGATCGTGAAGAAACCGTTTGCCATGTCAAGAGACCTCGGAGAATTGATGCGACGGCATCATCCGGATCGAGCGAATCCGTCCGTCTTCCATGGTTACGATTCGTTCGGCGAAGCGGTAGATGCGGCTGTCATGGGTGACGACGGCCACCGCCCGATCGGGAGCGAGGGCCGCGGTCTTAAGTATTTCGAGAACGATCCGGCCGGTTTCAGCGTCGAGCGCGGCGGTGGGCTCGTCGCAGACGATCAGCTTTGGCTCGTGAACGAGCGCTCGCACGATGGCGACGCGCTGCTGCTGCCCGCCCGAAAGCTGATTGGGAAACTTGCCGAGATGATCCCCCATGCCGATTTCGCCAAGGATGGCCGCAGCGGTCACCGTCGCCTTCGCCATTGGAACCCCGGACGCCACCAGCGGGATCGCCGCATTTTCGGCCACAGTCAAGGCGGGCAGCAAATTATATTGCTGGAAGATGAAGCCTATGTTGCGGCGGCGGAAAGCGACCTTCTCGGCGTCCCGCATGCGGGTAATGTTCTCGCCACAAATCTCGACCTCGCCATCGGTCGGAGTGAGTATGCCGGCGATGATCGAGATCAAGGTGGTCTTGCCGCACCCCGATGGACCAACGAGCATGGTCAGTTCTCCCGCCGGCAATTCGAGATCGACGCCGTGCAGCACCGGGACGCTAACATCCCCCACAGGAAAGGATTTTGTGATGCCCCGGCAGTTGACCGTAATGGATCGCTCGTTCAAGGCGCCTAACCCCGGAACACGATCGCGGGATCCACCACCATGACCTTGCGGACGCTGGCGATGCTCGCGATGACAATGATGACGAGGACTGCCCCCGCGGTTCCGACCGCCACCTGCCAGGGCAGTTCGAACCCGCGAAGGTTGATCGAGACGCGCGAGCTGACCTCGAAGAAGCCCGCGCAGAGCCCAATGCCGATGGCGTAGCCGATGCTGGCGACGACCACGGCCTGTAGCAGCACCATGCGAAGGATGGTGGCGTTGGAGACCCCCATGGCCTTGAGCGCGCCAAACTGACGCAAGTTCTCCAACACGAAGATGTAGAACGTCTGGCCGACGACTGCCGCGCCGACAATGAAGCCAAGCGCGACGGTGATGCCGAAATTGACCGGGATGCCGGTTCGCTTGACGTAGTAGCCAACGGTCGCCAACGCGAAATCGCGCCAGGTCAACGCCTTGAGCCCCGTCTGGGCCGAGATCCGGGCGGCAAGCGCATGCGGATCCTCGCCGGCGCGCGCATGCACGAGAACGAATGACAACTGTTTGCGGGTGCTGCCGATATAGGTCATCGCCGTCGAATATTTTGTGTAGACCACCGGGAAAGTGGCGAAGGGCGCGGAAGCGTCGCAAATGCCGACGATCATCGCCCGCCGATCATTGATCTCGATGACTTTCCCAAGCGAAAGCGCTTCATCAGGCCACATGAATTCAAAGCCGGCGCGGTCCATGATCATGGCGTCGGGCTGCTTGAGATTTTCCACCGAGCCAAGCAGCATTTTCGACGCCACGCCGGTCAGGGTCGCATCGTCAACGCCGATCACGATCACCTGCTGCAACGATCCGCCCCGCGTATGCGCCACCGTCAGCCCTTTGTAATAGGGAACCGCCCAGTCGACGCCATCGACGCCGCGCACGCGCTGCAGCTGAGTGTCGGTCATCGCCTCGATCTCGTCGACATATTCGACGCGCGGATCCATGACCCAGATGTCGGCCTCCCGCACGTCGAGAATCTGGCTCGCCGTCCGCGACATCAGGCCGACAAAGATCGAGATCTGGTTCGACATGAGCATGGTCGAGAAGGCGATGCCAAAAATAAGACCGACATATTTCGCCCTGTCCCCAAGCAGCATCCTGAGCGCTACGCCATACATGCCGCTCTCCCAATGGCCGCAAGGCGACACCCGGCCCCAATGCGATATAGCGTCATGAACATTTTCCTGCGGTCACGATCAGCGTCCCCGCCCCTCGATTGTCGATTTGGATAGCCCCGCCGACGCTACCCTACTCTGCCACCAAATAAAGCAAGGCGCGCCGATAAGCTCTAGCAGAGTGAAGCCAACGAAGGGCGGAAAAGGCAAGCCGACGAGAATCAGCGAGAAGAGGCGCCCAAGTCCGCCAAAGAAGATCATCAACCATAGAACGCGAAACAGCGCAGTCTCGCGCTCGATGCGCGGGATGAGCCAGAGAGCGGCGAGACCAAGGCCAAACCATGCCCCCGCGTAGAAGCGCAAATTGCTGTCCAGCGTGGCGTCGCGCGGCAATTGGATCGAAGCGTAGAGCGGATCGTCCAGACCCATCATGCCAAGCGCGCCGGTGACGATAGGCACAAGAGCAAGGACAAAAGTTGTGATTTGAAGCGGGCGCTTTGTCATTGAACGATATCTATGTTTGTGGTCGCGCTAGCCTCAACGCGGCGCCGGCGCGCGGATTGCGGCTGGAGAGACTCTGCGGGATGGATCAGGGACCCGCTATCAGGTTGAGAGTCAGGCGATAGCGCGAGCGCGCGGATCAGGCGCAGAAGTTTCGAACGATAGCTGAAGTGCTCCACTTCGATCGCATGCCGCGATACGTTCGTGAAGCGGATGCCGCCGTCGGCGGCGGTGCGGTCCTTTGCGATGAGCCGGCTCAATCGCGCCGCCTTTTTCGGCGCCGCGTCCCGCGCGCGAATATAGCGCGCCGCCAGCTGCGACTGATAGTCCATCAGCGGCCAATTCCCGGTCGAAGTTTGGAACAGGCCGATGAAGAACAGGTTTGGATGTTGTTGATCGAACATATTCATGTAGAGCGCCGGCTTTTCCATCGACCAGCTCAGATGCTTCTGGTCCAGAAATGGGAAGCTGAGTTCAAAGCCGGTGGCGTAGACGATCACATCGACGCTCTCTTCGCTGCCATCGGTAAACAGCACGCGATCGCCCCGCAATTCCTGCACGTCGCGCTTAGCGACGATATCGCCGTGCGCCAAGTGGTAGAGCAATGTGGAGTTAATGATGAAATGCGCTTCGAAGAGTTTGTGGTCGGGCTCGGGCAGTCCGTAATCCGCCGGATCGCCGGCCGTGAACATGCGAAGCATGTGCTTGCCAAAGAAGCGCCGGGCCCATAAGGGCAGACGCAGGCGCAGCGGCCACTCGGCCCAGGCGTCGGCCGGCATGCCGAACAGAAATTTCGGCCAATAATAATAGCCACGGCGGGTGCTGTGGAATACCGCGCGGCCATGATGCGCGGCGTCCACGGCGATATCGCAGCCGGAGTTGCCGGCGCCGACCACCAGAACTCGCTTTCCGGCGAATGTGTCGGGCGTCTTGTATTGAGCCGAATGAAGCAGCAGGCCATCGAAGTGGCCGGGATAGTTAGGCAACCGCGGCTTGACCAAATGTCCATTGGCGACGAAAACGCCGCGATAGCGCCGGGTTTCGCCCTTATCGAGCTTGACGTCCCACAAATCGGAGTCCGGAACCGGCGCAATCTCGAGCACGGAGCGTTGGAATTCGGCGTGCTCGTATATGCCGAAATGACGCGCATAGCTGCGCAGATAGGCCAGCGCCTGATCGGCGCGCAGATAGATCGGCCATTCGTCGGGGATCGGGAAATCTGTGTATTCGCTGAATTTCTTGGAGCTGATCATATGCACCGACTGGTAGATGCTGCTGCACGGCTTGCCATAGTGCCAGTTGCCTCCAACATCGTCTTCGCGCTCGATTAGATCGAACGGGATCGACAGCGCCTTCAGATTTTTGGCGGCCGTAACGCCGGCGGCGCCCGCGCCGATAACGCAGAAACGTGAGCTACAATCCTGGAAAGACATTTGTATCGCCTCCGCTATTGGTCATATCGCCGGCGCTAAGGCGCGGCGCAACTGGTCTTCATCCATTGTCGGGGCCAAGGCCTCGGCCGCATTTGCGCGGAAAGCGACGCCCTTCAACTCCAACAGGATGGACCCGTCTTCATCGGTTATCGTGAAATGGTCGGCAGCGTGCTGAACCACAAACCGCGCCGCATCCGAAGGCGATGACCCCAATGCGATGCGCTCGATGCGCAAATGGGTTAGATCCGCCTCGCCAGCGCCGCGATGTTCGGCCCAGGCGGCGCGCAGCACATTCTCAAGAGGGTTGATCGGCAAGAGCAGCAGCGGAGGATATGGCAGGGCCCATAAATCCGCGGCATGCGCGGTTTCCGCGCGGCCGATCAAAAGGAGTTTCGCGCCGTCGCGGACGCGCCTCCATTCGGCGGCGCGCAGCAGGTGTCCGCTCCAGACAGCGCGACGCGACGGCGGAAGCTGGTGCGGCTCGGCCTCGTTGAAGGCCGACAGACATGCGCCGATCGTCGCTTGCAGTGCGGCGCGAGGACCTTCGCGATGCACCAAAGTCAGCCGCAGCGCTTCCCGTTGCGTCGCCGCATGGATGCAGCGAACGTCGACCAGCCAATCGGCGCCGAGCCAATAGCCGACCGCCTCCGAGCGCAGATCTACCGAGGCGTAACCAATCGAGCAGAGGATCGCTGCATCGAGCTGCACGGAGACATTGACGAGCGCGACGAGTTCCAGAGATGGGACCCCCTCGGGCATGATCCAGCTCCCAACCCCGATGGCGTGCTCCATGAGCATCGCGGAAGGCAGCGCTGGTTGATCGTCCAGGCGATAGGCATGGAGGAAGCGCGCACCGCCATCGTCCATGCGGTAGCGCGTCGCCAACCGCGCGAAGGGGCTGAATCGTTGCGGCTCTCCGGCATGATGATGCCTGGTGACCAGACGGTCGAGGTTCGGAAGCCCTAGAATGGGGCTGAATCCCTTGATTTGGATAGGGGTGACGGCGGCGCCGGCGGCGCCCATGAACATCACCTCGCCGCTGCGCCCGTCGGCGAGCTCCGCGAGCCAGTGATCGATGCCTTCATCGATCGCCATCGGCGATACATAGCGCTTGGTGACATCAAAATTAGTGATCATCCCCACCCCGTCCCAGGTGGGCCAGGCAAGGGTCTTCACCGTGCAATTCGATGCGCGCCGCGCGGCCCAGAAGCCGAGCCGGGCCAAAGCCTCGTTGGCCGCCGCATAATCCGTCTCGCCGGTCATGCCGCCGCAGCGGCCGGTCAGGGAGCCGACATTGCAGAACGCAAGCAGACCGCCGCAGTCTTGGGCTGCCGCCCAAAGATGAGCGAAGCCCAGCACCTTGGTCCGCACGACGCCGATGAAACTCTCGACGCTCTTCTGGCCGAGCCGCACCGGCTGATCGATCCCCGCATTGTGGATAATCGCGCGGAGCCTATCGCCGAACTCGGCGCAGAGCGCCCGGACGACGGCCGCGTCCGTCACGTCGCAGACGCGGTAGCGAACCGGCGCGCCGCGCCGCGCCAGATCATCGAGGACAGTGCGCAGCTCGCGGCGGCGGCGGAGTCTTGTCATCTCCCGGCGGATCTCCGCCGGCGGCCGTTCCGGCGTCGCGAGCCGAAACTGCTCCCTTGCGTAATCCTTGAAACCGGCCTCATCGAGCACCGCCCATGGCTCGTCGCCCTCGGCCGGCGACTCGCGTCCGGTGATGATGACGTCGGCGCCGCAGCGCTCGGCGATCGCCCCCGCGCAAAGCAGCCCGATGCCCCGCGCGCCGCCCGAAAAGAGCACCACATCGCCAGGTCCAAGCGACAAGGTCTGCGTCTCCTGCAGATCGTCGCGCCCCGCCTGAAGCGTGTAGCGACGCCCCTCGCGGTAGCCAACTTCGAAAAGCCCCCACCGATACAACTCGGCGACCACGCGTTGTTCGACCGCGTCCACCTCATCCGGCGCAAGATCGAGTATGCGCACATTGCAATTGGGCAATTCTTGCGGAAGCGTCTTGGCGAGGCCAGCCCATATGCCGCCAAGAGGCTGTTCGAACCAAGCCTCGCCTTCCATGGCCGCCGGGCCATAGCCCATGCAGCCATCGATCTGGGTGACCGCAAGATAGAAGAGCCGCGATGTGCTTTCTTCGATGGACCAATCCGCGTAGCAGGCATGCAGCAGCGCGAGCGTGCGCCGGATCGGCGCCTCCCACTCGGCCGCGCCGTCTAATGAAAAGGGCGCCGCCAGCCCCAGATCGACGATGCCGTCGAAAGGTCCGGCCTGTTGCGCCAAGGCCATCGCGGCGGCGGCGACGTCAGCCCCAGGAGCCGGCGTGAAAACATGCGCCTGCGCGCAAGCGCGGGTCAGCGACAGCGCCGTCCGTTCGGCCGAACTCCGCTCTCCGTTGACAATGACAATGCGTTTGCCGGCAAGATCGGGCGACGGCCACGCCGGCGGCGCCTCGATCTCCACTGGAAACCAGGTGAAGCGCAGGGTCGGCGCGGCGCCGCCATCGCCTCGCGCGGGCGCCTCAAAGCGAGAGCTGGCGGAGAAATCGATCCCCGCCTGTCTTGAGGCCGGAGGTCTTGGGGTTGAAGGTTTTCGGGCCGAAGGCATCGGCGACGCCGCGGCATCAAGATCCGACCGGTCA
Organism: Methylocapsa aurea; assembly: GCF_000746085.1. Lineage (GTDB taxonomy): Bacteria > Pseudomonadota > Alphaproteobacteria > Rhizobiales > Beijerinckiaceae > Methylocapsa > Methylocapsa aurea. The sequence continues at coordinate 545,450 of NZ_JQKO01000001.1, forward strand.
AGCGGCGCGGCGCTCGACTCTTCCTCGGTGGCCCTGGAACCGCCGCCGTCAAAAGGGCAGCCCAACTGGCCGGCGCCCCTCCCTTCGACTTTCGTCTGGTCCGAACCAGCCGCGTCCGAAAGCGCCTGTGGCGACGCCTCCGCCCGCCGCCCATTGTTGGCGCGGGGTTTGATGACCAGCCGAATGCCCTCCAAAGGCCGCAGCGAGATCAGCGCCCCGCGGACGATCGGATGACCGGGAAGCAACGCAAGATCGAGATGCTGGACAACGGTCGCCATTTGGACCCGCATGATCAGCAGCGCCATCTGATAGCCGATGCATTTGCGCATGCCGCCGCCGAATGGAAGATATGCGAATTTGTGTCTCTGCGGCGCATCGGAGCCGAAATTCTCCGGATCGAAGGCTTCGGGATTTGACCAGAACTCCGGATGGCGGTGCGTGACATAGGGTGAAATGAAAATCGATGAGCCAGCGGGAACATGAAAGCCGCCGATCTCGTCATCCTTCTCGAGGTCGCGGGTAAAGCCCCAGATCGGCGGATAGACTCGCAGGGCCTCGTTCACGACCTGGTCGAGATAGGGCAGCGCCTCCAGATCCTCGAGAGTTGGCGCCCGCCCGCCGAGCCGCGCGTCGAGCTCCTCTCGAAGCCGCCGGAAGATCGAAGGATGTTGCGCCATCGCATAGAGAGCCCAAGCGAGCCCGCTCCCGGTGGTCTCATGGCCGGCAAGGAATACGGTCATGACCTCATCATGCACCTCTTGCTCGGTCATCGGCGCACCGGTTTCAGGATGGCGCGCCGCGAGCATCAGAGAAATAATGTCGCTGGTCTCGCAGCGGCCTTCCCGATGGTCGTCGATGACTTGCGCGATGATCCGATCGATCCCTTTGCGCGCGCGGCGGATGCGCAGATTGAACGGAGTCGGAACCCGCCGCGGAATGAAATCATTGAGATTGCCTTGCGGCATCATCGCCTCGAGTCCGAAGCGCACCGACGGACCAACTTCCTCCGCGTAACGGGAAATGTCGGAGTTGAAGATCATCTTCCCAAGAATGGCGAGGCTCAGATGCATCATCTCCGGCACGATGTCGATCGATTGCCCAGGCGGCAGCCGGCGCCAGCGTTCGACCAGGCTCATCGAGGCCTCGCCCACGACGGCGACGCTGTCGCTGATGTGCTTCTTGTGGAACATCGGTTGCACGACGCGGCGATGCCGGCGCCAAAAATCACCATCCGTAGTCAGCAGGCCATCGCCGAAAAACAGCTTGAAATTATCGTAGAAGCGCCCCCGCACATAGTTGCGATGATTGTCTTGCAGGACATATTGCACATGTTCGGGATGGGCGAGCGCATGGGTGAGAAACGGGCCAAGCCGGTTGCGCGCGACATCGCCATGGTCCTGCCGCAGCCGCAGCAACATCGTGATCGGATCGCGCTTGTATTCGGCCAGATTGCCCATCAGCAGGCTGCCGCGGGGGCCGGGCGCGCTGCGCTTAGTCGCCAAGCGCGCCGTCGAATTCGAAATCGCAGTCATGCCGCAAATCCTTCCCTGCGATCGCCGCCAGCCAGAATGGCGTCAACTTCGGCCTTGGCCACGAAGGCGCCGGTGTCGCGGTGCACGTAGCCGATGATCACTCCGCTGACGTCCTTCATCTGGATCAACATGCGGCCATCGGGCCGGGTGGCGACAAAACGGTTCCGACTGCCGGCGCCCTCGAGCGCGAACTCGCGCGGCGTGGCGTAAAGCTCGATGGACTCATGGAGCTTCGGCAAGATGCAATCATTGCCGCTCTCGTAGATGTCGATGCGGCGGATCGAGGCCGGCGCCGCCAGCGGGATATAGTTCTCAGCGACATGGTTGAGGACCGCGATGCGCGCCAATCCGTCAAGCAGAATGGTCGGCACGACGAAGCGCGAGAACACCGGGTCGTCGCTTGACAGATCGAGACTGAATCGCGCCCGCTTGCCAAGGGGGGCCGAACGCGTCTTTTCGGTCGAGACGAATACACCGGTCAACCGCACTGGAGCGGCGTCGAAATGATAGGGATCGGCGACCGGCGTATGCGGCGCATCGGGCCAACTTGCCCAAACCGGCGCTGGTTCATAGCCGCCGGCCATCAGCGCCTTGATCTCGAAATGAAGCTTGTCGCGCACCAAGACCTGACCCGATGGAGCCACGACGTCCCCAGTCACCCGCACTTGAACGACCGCGCAATCGTCGCCGCGCCGAAGAACCTGCGCGTGAATTTTCTTCACGCTCGGCCGCCGCGCATCATAGACGCGCAGGAAATGGTGAAAAACAGCATCCTCGAACCCGACGACCACGGAGCCGGGCAACAATTGCAGCGCCGCCTCCGCCGCGATCTCTGGAACAAAGGTGCCAGGCAGCGTCGCAAAGCCATTGACCACGTGATGCTGAAGATAGGCGTCCGCATCGAGGTCGAAGACCCGTTCGAATGTGGCTTCGTCCGTTCCGCGCGCCAACTCCCGACCGAGATAGAAGCCCGGTGATTGGACTCGGCTCGCGACATCGCGCATGGGAGCGGCGGCCGCCGCATATGGCGCCGGGGCCTCAAAAAACGAGGGGAGATGCGCGATGATGGCGCTGCGTTCGGCGTCGCCCAGATAGACTGTGGCGGCATCCGGTTCGCCGAGATTGATTTCGCGCAGGAAATGGTGAACCCCCTCCTCTGTGGGCATGCTGGTAAACAGCCCGCTCTTTTCAAGAAACGCCCGCGTCACTGGATTCGAGCCCATGCCGACCGACTGCCACAGAGTCCAGCCCATGGTGAATTCGTTCGCGCCGAGAACGCCGCGGTGATAGGCCGCCTGGGTGTTGAGGAAATCGTTGCCCGACGCGTAATCGGTTTCGCCCGACTGACCCGTCAGGCCGATGAACGAGCCGAAGTTGCACCAAGAGCGCGGTTGTCTGGCGCCAAAGGCCGCGCGCAGATTCCAATAGCCCCGGACCTTGATATCGCGCACCGCCAGAAAGTCGTTGAACGATTTGACCGGCACGGACGCAGTGCGGCTGAGCCCCGCGGCGTTGACGACAAGATCGACTTGCGCCTCGCGCGCCAGGATCGCGGCAATCGCGTTTTGGATGCTCGCGGCGTCGAGAACATCCGCGCAGAGATAGTGGACTCGGTCGGCGCCGCAATGTTTTCTCATCTCCTCGATATTGCGGCGCGCTTCACGAGCGTTGATGAGCCGATCGTAGGCTTTGTTGATTTGCGGCATGGACAGCGCCGGATCGAGCGCCCTTTGCTCGCGAATATAGTGCGGCCGTTTGCGCGCGAACTCCTCGTCGCTGCAATCGAGGACATCCGGCATCGGCTCGGCCAGCTTGGTGCTGCCGACCAGATAGATGGTCGGACGGATATGACGCGCCACCGCCTTCATAGCTTCGGCGGTAATGCCGCGCGCGCCGCCGAAGGCGACCACGACGGAGTTCGGTCCAAGTCGCATCGCTCCATCGGCGGGCAAGTCTCCAGGCGCTTCCTTGACGCGGGGCGTCAACCGGCGGGCGCCGCGCAGCGCCACGACGGGCAGAAGATGGGCCGCGCCGCTTTCCCGCTCGGCCTGCCAGATAGCTTCGCGCGCCTCCTTGCTGTCGGTAAAGACGCCGAGCGAACGGCAGGAGGGAAGCTCGATCATCATTGCCTTGACGAGGCCGGAAAACAAACCCGCATCTGGATGCAGCGCGTCTCCGCTCAGGGCGTCGAGGAGCAGCGCCGTGAACGAGCCGCCTTTGCCCAAGGCGTCGTAGCATTGCTTGAGAGCAAGGAAGGCCAGATCATGGACCGCCAGCAGCGCTGGAGCCGGCGAAGAGAATTGGCCGGGAGAAAGCGCGGCCGCGCTCAGCGAGGAGAGAATCCGGACGTGGCATGCGCCGGTGGGAATGAGACCCGCGAGCGATTTCTCATTGGCGGCGGCGATATGGCGCCAACCTTGGCGCGCCTGCGTCAGCGGGCGCGTGGACAGCACAACCAGATCGGCCGGCAGGATGCCGAGTTGATCCAAGAGTTGAGGCTCGTCGGTGACCAACACGCAGCGCGCAGGCAGGAATGCGATCGGATCGGCGCCGCGCCGCCACGGCATCTCCTCAAGGTGGATGCGATAGCGCTTGAGGCCAAGCGGCTCGCCATTTGCGCCAATGTCCGTGCGGCGCAAGCCTTCTGGTAGAGGCGGCCGCATGGCCGCTGAAGGAGCGGAAATTTCTGCCGCGGCATCGGCTGCGGCCGATGATGGGCCGGAGGGTCGAACGCTCGAGGCGACGGCCCCAACGATCCGGGCGCTATCGGCGCGCGGCGCCGGGCCTGTCTCATTTGCGGCGGACATCGGCGCGCTTGCGTCGACTTTCGCCACACGCAGGCCAAAGCACATGCGGTCGCCATCGTTCGGCGCGACCACGGTCTCGCCTGGCGTCTGCGCGAGCACGGCGCGCAGGACGGCAATGGCTCCATCCGCGGCCAGGAAGCTCACCGGGCGCCCGCTGCGATCGCAGAGGCTTGGGCCGGGGTTTCGCGCGGCGTCCGCTTCGGTAACCACGGCAGCGTCGATGCGCGCGATCGCCGACAGGCCGGAAGCTTCAGCGCGGGCCTGCGTCATCACCGCGAACAACACCAGACCTTCGGCCGGACTGACGTCCAGAGCGGGGTGAATTTCGTCCGCCGTATTGCCATTGATGCCGCCGACAATGACCATGTCGAGTTCGCCGCTGCGCAGATAGCCGGCCGCGACGTCGAAGGCGGCCAGAGCTGACGAGCGGCCAGTGTCGATGGTCATGTTCGGACCATGCAGATCAAAGTAATTGGCGATCCGCGCCGGAATGACATTGGGCATCATGCCGGGGAAGGAATTTTCCGTGCTCGTCGCCACCAGGCGCTTCGTCCGCTCCCGCAACCCAGCCAGCGCGGTTTCAATTAAATCGAAATCGGAGCCGGCTTTTTCGCCATCCAGCGCCGCGGCGATATCGTCGAGATAGCACCGGCTTGCATATAGCGAGGCGTTGCGGGTCGGCCCCATATGCCCCATCACGACGCCAATCGCGTCATGATGGGCGTCCCAGAACGCCCGCACTTGGTCGCGGAGATCATTCGCGGCGTCCAAGGCCATCAGCTGACAGCGATCGATCGCGCGCAGCACGGCCGGCGGCATTTGAACCCGATTGAAGGGCGGCAATGGATAGGAATCGCCAAAGCTGGCGAGCGGCGCGGTCCCCACGCCGAGGAGCCAATCGCGCACGGCGTCGGCGCCATCCAGTCCCGGCAGCTTTGCCGACCAGCCAACAATGACAAGCGGTTCGGAGGGATCGCGCAGGCGCGCCGGCATCGTGGGAAGATCGGCCCTGTACTCGGAGATGACGAGATGCCCATTGGTGCCGCCGAAGCCGAAGCCTGACACCGCCGCGGTGCGCGGCTCCGAAGGCTTGCGCTTCCAGTCGATGGGCGCGGTGGGGATCCGCAAACCGGACCCCTCAATGTTGAAATCGGCGGGGGCCGCGGCGAAACGGTGCTGCGGCGGTATGCGGCTATGTTGCAACGCCAGCAGCACCTGGATCACCGAGGCCACTCCGGCGGCCCAACCGGTGTGGCCGATCAGCGACTTGTTCGATGTCACCTGCACCGGAGCGTCGGCGACGAACATATGCCGCAAGCTCTGGAATTCGGCGAGGTCGCCGGCCGGCGTGCCAGTCGCATGAGCGACGACCCAATCGACCTGCCCTATCGCCGTCCCAGGCCGCTCATAGGCGCGCCGGATCGCAATGTTTTGCCCCTCGGAGCTGGGCGCGTAGATCGCCTTGCCTTTCCCATCTGAGGAACATCCGAACGCCTTGACGACGCCGAGGACGCGATCGCCGTCCGCCAAGGCGCGCTTCAGTCGCTTAAGGATGACGACGCCTGCGCCATCCGAGAACAACACCCCGTCGCAGGCCTTGTCGAGCGGACGGGCTTCCCCACTCTTCGACAATCCATGCAGCTTCGAGAACAGCACCGAGCCGCGCGGCGCCAGCGCAAAGGCGCCGCCGCAAGCGACAACATCATGCTTGCCTAGCAGCAGTCCCTTAATCCCAAGATCCATCGAATAAAGCGATGACGAACAGGCAGTGTCGACCATCATGTAGTCGGCGTCGTCTGGCAGCACGCCGCGCATCGCCGCGCGCCCCACGCGATGCGGAAGGAACTCGGCGAAGCCGCTGGCGCCGCGGCCATAACGCGCGCTGAGAACGCGATCGATCGTCGCAAAGCAGCGTCGACGCTCCTCCTCCGGCGCATCGCCTTCGGCCAGAACGGCCTGCAGGCGGCTGCGAACGCCGGCCAGAACCATCGCTTCTTCAAGGTGCTGGGAGCCGTCGGCGGTGTAGCCGGCGAAAAAGGAGACGCGATCGTCGTCGCGAATTTGCACGCCCTCCAGCGCCTGCATCAGCGCATGGCGCAGCCATAAGGTGGTGAGCTCCGTCGGCGCGACGCCGGCGTCCAACTCTTCCTGCAAGCGGGGCAGCGGTTCGAACCCTGTGATGAACACCGAGCGCGACTGGTAACTCTTGTCCTCGGCCGAAGCATCGGGCGAAAAGAACGATTGATAATCCCAACGATCGGGCGGCACATTGCCGAAAAGTTCAGGTCCCTCCAGGAGGGTTCGCCAGAATTCTTGCGGATCATTAGCGCCCGGCAGCGCCAACCCCATGCCGACGATGGCGATCTCATCGGTGTCGTCGGGCGCTTCGGCCAAACCCTGCGCCGGCGCCTGCGCTTGCTTCGAGCTGGCGGCGCGCTCCGCAATGAAGGGGGCCGCCAGAGACTCCGCCGCTGCGGCGGTCAATTCGGTCCGGGGAGACAGGCCCTCGCTGCAAAGCGACAAGCCGCCATCGGCGACCACCACTTGGCCCGTGATCCAGCGCGACGAATCGGAAGCAAGGAACAACACCAGATCGGCCAAGTCCTCGGCGGCGGCGAGCCGTTTCAACGGCGTCGCGGCGATGCTGGAACGCTTGGTGCTTTCGGAGTTGGGGAACATTTCGGCGACGCTGCCATCGATCAGCGTCGCCGAAGCCGTGTTGACGCGAATGCCTCGCGGCGCATATTCAACCGCAAGATAGCGCGTAAGCGACTCCAAGGCGGCCTTGGATGTGCCAACCACCAGGTAATTGGCCGGCACCAGAGTGGCGCCCACCGAGGAGACGTTGACGATTGCCCCGCCCCGGCCCATCAGGGAAGCCGCCCGACGGGAACACCAAAAGGCGCCTTTGAGATTGGTGCTAAGCGCCTTGTCGAAATGCTCCTCCGCGATATCGTCCACGCAAAGGAGCGCGCCGGAGGCGGCATTGTTGACGAGTATATCGAGGCGGCCATATTTGGCCGCGATCTCGTCAAACATTCGATCGACTTGATTCTTTTGCGCGACGGACGCGCGGATCACGTCCACTTCAACGCCCATCGCGCGCAACTCGGCGGCGGTTTCCTTGGAAGCCTCCAACGAATGAAAGAAATTGACGATCACATGCGCGCCGCGTTCGGCAAATCGCATTGCGATGGCCTTACCTACATTTTTTGCGCCGCCTGTCACCAGGACAAGCTTCCCCGACAAGGAGCCATCAACCATTAGAACACCCCGATTTGAAAAAGTGTGAAAGTGGATGGGACGCAAAAATTAGGTGCGGGGCCCACAATCCATTTAACGATGTCTTACGCCGCGGCTGTCGCCTTGCGTTGATGGGTAAAGATGAAATCGGCGATCTGCCCCATCGTCTTGTAGTCGCCCATGCGGAAATTGGCCGGCAGCGGCGGCAGGCCGTAAAGGGTGGCGACGCGCCCGACAATTTCTGTTTGCTTAACGGAGTCGATGCCGAGTTCCGCCTCGAGCTCTACGGCCTCGCTGAAGACCTCCGGCGGATACTCCATCGCCTCCGCATAGATATTTACCAGCTCGTTGAATAATTGCGCGCGGGAGAGTCCAATCGCCGCGACGCCATTGGTTGACGCGGCGGGCTTGACCGGATCGCGCGCAAGATCCGACACGCGGGCGGAAGGCGCAGAGTTCTGAGGCTTCTGCCGTGCAAGAAATTGCGCAAATTCCGCTTTGATTTGCAGAAGCATGAACGGGCTGCGTTCGCGCCAGAACGCTTCGAATTCAGCGGAAGCGTCAATCGACTCGGGAGCATTCAACATATTATCCTCCTTAAAATAGGCGACCATTCGCCGAACATTGTCCAATTCATCGCCTGGTCCCAAAAGAGTTGGAAACGCTTTGATGTCTTTCGACCGCAAAACGCGAATTACAATCTTGCTGAGAGCATCGAGCGCGCCGCATTCGAAATAAACGGACACGCATTGCCGTTGCAAAAAGCGGACGGCGTCGGCGAAGAGCACAGGCGACGCGAGATGACCCGCGAGACAATCGCCGAAAGCGTCGCCATCGCGGTAATAGCGTCCCAGAATTGGCGAATATACCGGGCACCGCAGAGGCGATGCCGGATAGGCCGCAACGCGCGCGGCAAAGATTGGGACCACCGGCGCCAAGCCTGGATGGTGGAATCCATAGGGCGATTTCAGTCGTTGCGCCGATATCTTGCGCTCGGCGCAATAGGCCACGAAGGCGCTCACTTCGCTTTCGGACCCAGAGACAACAGTCTGCTTGTCATGATTTTCGACGGCGATCGCGAGCGCCGCCGCGCGCGGACCATCCCGGCGATCGGCGCCCCATTCTTCGAGCATCGCGCGCACATCGGCGGGTCCCTCTAAGATGGCCGCCATGCATCCCTCTCGCGGCGCCGATGCGGCGAGGCTTTCAACGCGATCGCATACGATTTCGGCGCCGTGCTCGACCGTGTAGACTCCTGCGCAAACCAGCGCCGCGATCTCGCCGAAGCTATGCCCCATCAACAAATTGGGCTCGACGCCATCTTCAAGAAGAATTTCATGCGCAGCGATGGAGACCGCATAGATGGCCAGTTGCAGCAACGAAGGATCGGACTCGAGCAGATCCGCTGTTGTGTTGCGTTCATCCCACATCGTCGCGATCATCGATCGTCCAAAGCGGCGGATGGCGACAGCCTCGATCGTGGCGAGCGCGCGTTCGACGCCAAGGCAATCAAAGCGCGTTTCCCGCAAGGCCCCAGGATAGAATGCGCCCTGCCCAGGGAACAGAAACGCAATCCGTCTTCCGCCCAGGTCTTGCTCCCCAAAGTCATGCTCGCCAAAGTCTTGCTCGGCCAGGTATTGTGCGCCCAAGTCTTGCTCTAAGTCTCGCTTCGCCGACATGCCGATGCTTCCTTGGCTCTGCAGAAGTTAAATTTCAAAACGCTAGTGACGGACGTCAGACAGCCGCGACGCGACATCAACGGAGGCGCCGTCGTAATTGGTGTTGAATTTTGGTTTAGATCTAACTCCAGCCTAACGAGGTTAGGCGCTGGAGAGATAGCTTGCTTTGTCCGAAAATTTTTCCGGTTTGATTAAATGAAATCTCAGCCGTTGTTGCACAATGTTGAAGTGACGGCGTTGGACCGCGTGAGCAGTTTCTATACTTAAAAATTGTAACCGCTCTGTGTCCTTCCGCACGCCAGCGCGCAGCTTTGGACCGGGCCTTCAGCGCCGGGCGCGGTCGGCGACCGCCAAACGCTTGAATTGGCAAGGCTCATAAGGATTGCGGCCGCAAGGATTGGGCATCACAGCAACATTGCCAAAGCGCCGCGATGCAAAGGCGTCATGTTCGCCGCATTCACGCCAGCGCAACACCACCGGCCTACACTACGGACGCCGGCGCCTATTTCCTAAGCCTTTCAATAGGCGTGATTTTGTCAACGCGCGCTTCTGATCGGCGCGCGAACTCCACCGGAGTCTTCTCGTCCTACATCAGAGCCAACGCTACTTCCGCGTTGACAGATGGGCTAAGGCGCCAGCATCGACATCGGGTCGTCCGATCAGCGGCCATTTTGCCAACGCCAAAAGCAACGCCTGTTGCGGCATTGACAAAAATATGTAGTGCCTTTCTGTGGTGCGTGTAGAGCGCTTTCTGATTCAACCGAAAGCCAGCGCTACGTCTTATCTCATTGCATTCTCCAGCGGACCCATAGCCGCTTCGCTCGAAGCGATCTGAGGGCGGCTCTTCATTTGGCTCGCTCCATCGTGCGACGACACAAAAGTGACAAATAATATTTGATGACATATTATATCCGCTGATTGGACATAATGTCAATGCTGGAAGCTAATGCTCGGCTGGTGAGGGGGCGATCTGCAGGCGAAGCCACGCATTCTGGCTGCCTGGAAGGAGTCGACGTCAAGTCGGACCGCCCGGGGAGAATGCCGTCCCGAGGGCATTTCCAGAAAAGTTAATCGACGTTTTCGATCAGAGAATGCTTCAACTCATTGAATCTAAGCGACGCCCGTCTGATCAGATGAATCTTTCCAATCGGGAAGCTCTTTTGAAGACGATCGGCGGCAGCTTTGCTCGATGGAAGCGAATTTCACCCAATCATCTCCGAGATTTCAGGCTACGGGTCTGCATCTTGACGTTTTGCAATGCCGCCAACGCTGATCGCGATTGCAAACCCTGCCAATCGCCGGGCAAAATCGTCCGAATGAGCGAGGCGCGTCTCGAGCCTCACCCGAAGCCGTTCATCGCTTTCAGCGCCGCCGCCGCCGCCGCATAGCCGCCGCGGGCGCCATCGATGAAGTGGAGATGGTCGCTATCTGCGGGCGAGGGCGTGTAGCAGGTCATCACCGCGGCGTCCTGGCGGTGCAGGCCATAATAGACCGTTCCCGCCGACGCCGCGACCTGGAGCCGCCGCTCAATCGCTTCAGCAAGCTCCGGCGCACAATCAAGAATCATGCGGAGACCGTCGGCGAATTTGCGGAAATCCGAATTCTCGATCACTTGCCGCATATAGGTTGCGGGCGTGAAGCGGCCGACGCGAATTCCATAGCGCAAGACCAGGTAGTAAAGGAGCGTGCGCGCGAGGACGGCTCCATGCCGTGCGAACAGCGGCAAACGGGCGTTGCGCGTTGCGCGCGCCTCGAGTTCCGACCCCGCCGAGGGCCAACGCATCCATGGTCCGCCGGGCGGGATAGGCCTCGACATATCCGGGGTCCTTGCGACGATCGCGACAATGTCCTCGATCGCGGCGCGGAAGGCGTCCGGGTCGGCGCCGCCGGCTGGAACGATCACCAGCGAAAGGATCAACCCGCGTGCGGCCGGCATTTCTTCGAACCGGCAGGAGAGGCCCGTGAGGTCAGGACGAACTCCGGGCGACGCCGGCTGAACCGCGAACCGGCCGCGCTTCATGGCGGCGTCCACCCATTCCAATCCGCCCCCGGAAAACATGGCGTAGGATACGTTTGGCGATGGCGCGAAGCGAGCTACGCGCACGTCGACGCCGTGCGCGCGCAGGCGTGCGACCGGCGCCAGCGCAATCCTCATAATGAGGCCGAGCTCATCCCGCACCCATGCCGCAGTGGCGGCGAGCGCATCGCGCACGCGGGCAAGATCCTTAGGCGGCGTCGCGAAACTCGCGCCATCGCCGCCGAATACGTAGGGGAAGTCGCGACCCTCCAGCGCATTCTTGACCGCCGCGATGACAGCGGCGCCGGCCATGTTCACTGCCTTGTAGTGATTTTCGGCAATCGCCTTGGTTGACTGTACGACATCGGCGGCGCCGATTGTCCAACTATCGGGCAATGGCTTATAGAGCGCCGGCTCCATCACACTGCCAAAGCCGTCGAAGACCGGTATGCTCGCGTAGAAGAGATCGCCGTCGGTGCTCTCGCTCACTTCGGTTTCACTTGCGAGTTCGCTTGTAAGTTCACTTGCATGGCGGCCCCGCCGGATCGAATTTCCGCGCCCTTTGGGCGCGCGAGACGGCCAATTTATTGTCGCCAATCCTAGCCGAAGACCGCGTCGCCAGCAACCATGCCGAGGCGTCGGACGACTAGAGCGCTTTCAGTTTCAGAGGAAACAGAAAGGAGCTCTAGATCTTCGTTTTGTCGCATTTTCTTAACGCGAACCGGCATCCACTTCGCTCGAAAATGCTCTAAACGAACCTTTTCGGAGGGCGCGCGGCCGTGCGATCATCGATCGCTTGGCGAAGACATCAGCCGCGGCGAAAAGATGCGCAGACAGATCATCCTTGCGACGCCTGCTCGCGATCAAGCACGGCGACGGTCTCCCGATAAAGCCGGTCCGCATCGCCATGCGAAGGCCCGACGCAAACGACGCCAAGTTTGCCAAACTCCGACAGCGCCCCGATCAGATGAAAGACCACGCCCTGTTGCGTCGCGCCGTTGAAATGCAGCCCGTTGACCACCGCAATATCGAGAAGATCGGTTGGCGTCAGCCCGCGGTAGCCCGGCGCCTCCAGATTATCGGACGCGTAATAGCAGCACGGCGCGCCGGAGGGCGCGCGGAACTCTCCGCTTACGGCGTCATAATGCCCATCGGTGAGGAACTGGAGCATCATGAAGGGATGGGTTGTCCCGCCCTTGCGCAGATTGATTTCTATGGCGCGATGGCGCCATAGAGCGCCATCCCACACCGATAGGAAGTCGATGCCGAACCGTCCCAAGACGCCGCGATCCCGCAAGATCCTTGCGGCTTTCATTCCTTCGTCTTGGATCGCCAGCCGATAAGAATCGTCGGCCGGGAAGCGGCACCCAAGAAACACCTGATTGGAGCGTCCTCCGAGCACCTGATCATGCGTTGAAACCGCCTCGATCTGGCCGAGCGGATCGATCCGGTATTGCGCCGAGGGCGATCGCTTCTCGGAGCCCTCGATAAATTCCTCCACGATCGCGCCCATTTCGCGGATCTTGGCGCCATAAAGCTCAAAGGACATGTCGCGGGCTTCAAAGGCGAGCGCGGGAAGCCTCGCTTTGATCCAGCTCTCGAGGCCTCCGCGCTCAGGCGCGCCTTCAAAGGCGAAGACCGCGTTGCCTTCCCCCGAAAATCCCTCATTGAGCTTGACGATGGCTCTTCGCAGACTTGCATCGCGCCGCTTCAATTCGACGAGGGCTGCGGCGACGTCGTCGGCGTCCGAAAGGTTCTCGACGCCAACAGGGAGCAGCGCGCCGGCCTCGCGAAGGATTGCTCGCCCCCCGCTTTTCGACCCAAGCGGCAGCAGGGCCGGATCGCATCCATAGATCGGAAGGCTCAATCGCACCGCCAGCGTGCGTTCCAGCGGCGATACATTGAAGCAGGACATATGCGCGCTCGCGGGCGCGCCGATGGCGTCGCGGAGACGCGCCACCAATCGCGGACGCGCCAAAATTTTCGCGGCGAGAGGCTTCGGCGTCGAATCGAAACAGGACAAAAGCGTCAGGCGCTGGCGGGCATGGGTCGCCGGGACGCCGGGGAGAAGATGAAGATAATAGTCGATGATATCGTCCGACACCGGCTGGCTGGTGACATAGACGATCCGAGTCCTCGGCAATTTCAGCAGCATCAGCATGCACAGCATGCGTTCTTCGTAATGATGCGCGCCGCTCACCCGCGCCATCACATCCGGATCGAGGCTCAAGCTCGGAATTATGACGACAGTGCGGGACGCGGCCGGGTCTGGAAAAAGCTTGCGAAACAAGTCCGGCAGCCGAGACTGCACCTCCCGAAAAGCCGCGAGTTCGGCTGCCGATCCTGGTTCAGGCGCGGCGAGGAATGGCTCAGCCTCGTTCATGGCCCGCGCTCCCGATCCGCCGCCAGCGCTGCCTTCCGGCTCGGCCCACCCCTTAGAGCATGTTCTTATGAGACATCGGATATATCCGATGTCTCATAAGAACATGCTCTAACTCATTGACTCTAAAAGATTCCTTCCCAATTAGATGAACTCATCTGATCGGGAAGCCCTTTAGCGCGCTAGAAGAAAAACAATATCCAATTCAATTCGTTCCTCCCAGAGATCGATGCGAAAGCTGAAATTTGGATCCCGGCCAAAGCCAGAGCGCGTTGGCTTCGCGATCCTGACTTGGATCCTGCCCGCCCATTCCGAGCGCGTTTTTCGCTAGCCTTCTGGGCCGCCGGCGTCGAGGATCCAGGTGCGATCGCAGAATGCGACATAGAGCCGTTCCTGGCCAAGGGCGGCGCCGAGTTCGACCGCGAGTTCGTTCAGCATCGCCTCGATGGCCTCATCTGGCAAATGTCCGAGATAGGCGTGCACCGCCTCGCCGGTGAAAATAGCCACCGGTTCGCGATCGGATCCGGCCGTGCCGTCGGGACGGGGCCAAGCGTAGGTCACCTCGGCGCGCGCGAACATGCCGGAAAGAGCGGGCAGCCCCGCTCCAACCCGGCGGCTCATCCAGGCTCGCGCGGTGCGAACGGCCTCGGAGACGTCGTAAACCCGCCCCTCCGTGTCCCAGCCCTCGCGAAGGCCGACCGTAATCCTGAAATCCCGGCGCGGTCCCTCGGAGCCTGGGACGATGGCATAGTCCTCTCGCCTGGGCGCGGCGGCGCGCCGGGCAACGCCTTCGCTCACTTTCGCATCCCCGTTGTTCGGGCGCGCAGAACCGCCCTCATTCAAAGGAATGAAACATGTCGGAATCGAAAAAAGCGAGCAACATTTTTGAGGATATGCTCAAGCGGACCGTCTGGCATGGCGCACAAGCGGGGCGCTGTCCGCCCTGCGCGAAACTACCAGACGGCGAGGAGGCAAGCAGACAGCGGATAGGCCAAGACAACGCCCATGAACAGGCCGCCGAAAATGTCGCTCGGATAATGATGAGCGGTCGCTATGCGCGACCAAGCCATGCAGCAAAGCAATGCGACCGCCGAGAGGGCGGTCGCGGGCAAGACAAGGACGATCGGAACAAGCACCCCGGACAAAGTCATTGTGTGCCCGCTTGGAAAAGAATGCTCGTCGAGAACCGCGAGCAACGAGCGAAGATGCGGATCCACGCGAAAGGGTCTTGGCCGGCCAATGCGCCGCTTGATCAGCGGAAAGAGGCAATGCAGCAAAACTGCGTTCAAACCGGCGAGCGCCGCCACCTGAATTCCGGCGCTGCCCAACCAACCGAAGATGAGTGCGCCGAGGATGGGATAAAGCCAACCATTGCCCAGCTTGCTGATGACGATGGCGAAGGCGCGGCCAACCGCCGGCTTTGCTGAACGAGCGATAAACCGAACGGCGGCGAGGTCCGCGGCGAGAAGTCTTGCCACCCAAAGCGCCCTCAAGGAGCCATCGCCTCCGGCCCCAGGAAGAGGACCGGGGCATCTCAGCGTGGATAGATGATTCGGCATGACATCCATGCCTCTTCACATAAGGTATTGACACGGCATTTTCGTGACAGTTTGCGGCCCCGGTCCGGCAACCCGCCGCCTCGATCCTGACGACAAGGCTTTTCCCGCGCGGCTTAGCCGTGGCGGCGACTTGTTCGTCTCCCGCCTCCGCCATAAGGGCCCTGCCCCATCAAGAGCACATTTGCGACCAAATTGGGTGCTTCAACCCAATTTCTGTCGTCCCAACTGGAGGAAATCAATGCTTCGAAGGACCATCGCGCGCGCCGGGGCTCTTCTCTTTTTATGGACCAGCGCCCTATTAACCAGTTCCCCGGCTACCGCCGACATGAACCCCTTCGCCCGAGGCCCCCTGGCCGATTTCCTCGGTCTGTTTCGCCAACAAGCCGTCCCTCGTCAGATCGTCCCGTGGGACAAAGGATTTTCGGCGGGCACCGTGGTTGTGTCCACAAGCGAGCGCCGCCTCTACTACGTTCTTGGCGACGGCCGGGCGATCCAATATGGAGTCGGCGTCGGCCGGGAGGGCTTCACCTGGTCCGGAACCAAGACGGTCTCGATGAAGCGCGAATGGCCGGGGTGGAGTCCGCCGCAGCAAATGCTCCGCCGGCGTCCCGACCTGCCGCGCTATATGCCGGGCGGGATCGACAATCCATTGGGCGCCAGGGCGATCTATCTTGGGTCGAGCCTTTATCGCATTCATGGCTCGAACGAACCCGAGACGATCGGGGCCGCCGTGTCTTCCGGCTGCATCCGGATGACCAACCGCGACGTCGCGGACCTTTACGATCGGGTCAAGGTCGGCGGGAAGGTGGTCGTCCTGCGCTGAACCGGCTGTTTCCAGCGCTCAAGGACCAAAGCCAGCGCGTTGCAGCCGGACGATCGCGAGATCGAGCGCCGACAGAAAGGCAGAGCGATCGCGCGGCGCAAAAGGTTTCGGTCCCCCGGTCGCCTCCCCGATCGACCGCAACTCCTCGAGCAGATTGCGCGTCGCCAGGGCAAGGCCGATCGAAGCCTCGGTGAAGGCCCGCCCATTCGGCGCGATTACATTCGCCCCAGCCTTGACGCAGCGGCTGGCCAGCGGAATGTCGGCGGTGATGACGACATCGCCCAAAGCGACGCGCCCGGCGATCCAGTCATCGGCCGCATCCGGACCGGCGGCGACGACGATTCGTTCGATCGAGGCGTCCCTCGGCACGGCGATGGGGCTATTGGCCACGACATAGACTTTCGACCGCCGCCGCTCGGCGACGCGATAGACCTCGGCCTTGACCGGGCAGGCGTCGGCGTCGACATAGATCGCGATTTCTTTGGGCGGACTCAAAACGCGCTTTCTTTATGCTTGCTCTCGATCGCGATTGGTTTCTGGCGCCCAATCATGACCGCCTGCCCCGCTCTCGCGCCAATTGGCGCCGCACGGCCCTATTCCATCTTGCCTCTTTTTCGCTCGGGCTTGCCGCCGGCGGCTTTGGCTTTGTGCAGCGCCGCCGGATGCGCCCTGCCCCCGCCGCCGCTCTCGGACCCAGAGGTCACCGGCTCTATGCGGATGGGATCGCTGTCCGGTCGGAGGATATTGAGCGCGAATTGCCGGGCGGCGGGCGCGGCGACCTCGAACTTCGTCTCGCGCTCAAAAATGCGGATCGCGCCAATATCCTGTTTGCCGATCTTGCCGCGGCGGCAGATCATCGGCAAAAGCCAGCGCGGATCGGCGTTCTTCTTTCGCCCAATGTCGAGCCGGAACCAAACGCCGCCGCCCGGCCCGCCATCGCGCGATGCTTCCTTGTCGCCGCGGCGCTGACCCGGAGTCTGGCGCGGCTCGCGGCCCTGTCCCGGGTCCTGCACTTCCTCCGGCGCCGGCAAGCGCGCGCGGTAGACGCGCACGAGAGCGCTGGCGATGTCCTCCGCCGTGCGCTCCGCGAGCAGGGCGCGCGCCATCGCAAGATCATCCTCATTGCCGTCTCCAGCCAGCAGCGGGTCCTGCAGCAGGCGCTCCTGATCCAGCTTGCGGATCTCGTCCGCAGTGGGCGGTCCGCTCCAGATCGGCTGAACCCCGGCGCTCGCGAGCAATTGCTCGGCGCGGCGGCGGCGCGAATTAGGGATGAGCAAGACGCTGACGCCCTTGCGGCCGGCGCGGCCGGTCCGCCCGCTGCGATGCTGAAGGATCTCAGCGTCATGGGGCAGATCGGCATGGACCACGAGGTCCAGACCGGGCAAATCGATGCCGCGCGCCGCCACGTCGGTTGCGACGCAGACGCGGGCGCGTCCATCGCGCAGCGCTTGCAGGGCGTGATTGCGCTCGTTCTGGCTTAGTTCGCCGGACAGGAGAACGGCGGAAAAGCCGCGCTCCAAAAGGATCGCCTGCAGATGCCGGACCGCCTCGCGCGTATTGCAGAACACCAGGGCGCTTTGCGCCTCGACCAGCCGCAACACATTCACGACCGCTAGCTCGACCTCGTTCGGCGCCACGCGGATCGCGCGATACTCGATGTCGGCATGGCCGCTCTCGCCTCCCGCGACCTCGATCCGCGCCGCATCGCGCTGATAGCGCTTGGCGAGCGTCGCGATGGCCTTGGGCATCGTCGCCGAGAACAGAAGCGTGCGCCGTTCTTTTGGCGTCGCATCAAGAATGAACTCGAGGTCCTCGCGGAAACCGAGATCCAGCATTTCATCCGCCTCGTCCAGCACGACGGCCTTGAGCTTGGCGATATTCAGCGCGCCGCGCTCGATGTGGTCGCGCAGGCGTCCCGGCGTTCCGATCACGATATGCGTCCCAGCGGCGAGTTCGCGCCGCTCGCGCCTCGGCTCCATGCCGCCGACGCAGGAGACGACGCGAACACCCGCATAATGATAGAGCCAGGCGAGTTCGCGATGCACCTGCAGCGCCAGTTCGCGCGTCGGCGCGACGACGAGGGCGACCGGCTCGGCCGCCTCGCCCATCAGCTCCGCCGCGCCAAGAAGGGTGGAGGCGATCGCCAGTCCATAGGCCACCGTCTTGCCGGAGCCGGTCTGGGCCGAGACGAGAAGATCGCGTTCGGCGGCGGCAGATTCGAGCACGGCGGTCTGAACCGGAGTTGGATCGTTATAATTGCGCTCGGCGAGCGCGCGCGCCAACGCTGGACTTGTCGTAAGAAATGCCAAGTCTGAACTTGCCCCTTTGTGAAAGAAATGCGCCCCATCGGCGCCTTTAGAGCATTTTCTTAACGCGAACCGGCGACCACTTCGCTCGAAAATGCTCTAAAAGAAGATTGAAGGCCGGCAAAACACGTCAGCGCGCCAGCGATCGCAGCGTGCTCGCGAGGTCTGTCCGTTGTGCTAGAAGGCGGGAGCCATCATAGGACAGATGTCCCCCGTCCCGATAGACAAAGATTCCGTCAATCGATGTTCGGCATGAGTTTGCGCCACAGAGCCAGGCATCGAATCGGAAGATCTTCACGTCCAATTGGCTCGCCGCCCGCGCCAGAAAATCCAGCACGCCGCGCTTCAACTGGTGATAGTCATCGAGGTGAATTTGACAATCTTGAGGAGCGCCAAGAAACGGTTTGCCTTCGATCAAGCGCTCCAAGCAGCCCCCGACATTAAACCCTCCAGAAGGCGGCGGCGCCACGATGACGACGCGCTTTCCCAAGGACCGCAATGCATCCAGGCTTCGCCGCAACCCCGCCAGGGCGGACTCCGCGCTCGGCTCGATAATTTCAAACGCGCCATCGGCCTTCTTCAGATCGACGACGGACGCTGAGTCGACATATTGTGAGAAGGGGCTGGACAGGACGACGGTCTCGATCGATGCCGCATGGGCAAGATAGTCGATCACCGATTGATTGAACGCGATGCAGCCTTCGGCCCAATTTTTATTGTAGCCGAAGCGAAAGACCTTCTCGATCGGAGCCAGCCCCAAAAGCGGGCCGCAGTTGGCGCGCGTCGCCTGGATGACGCCCATTTCGCCGCTTGTCGCCGCGAGTCCCGGCACAAGATGCATGGCGAACGAATCGCCCCAAACCATGATCATCGGCTTTTCGGAATTGCGGCATTCCGGCTTTGACACGAAGCGGTCGCCAAATTCACACGCCCGATCGAAGCCGAAGTTGATGCGTCGGATATGCTGAAAGTCGGCGCTGCCTGGCGTAGCGGCGGCAATGCCGGAAGGAATCAGGATCAAGCCGAGAGACGCCGCCAAAGTTTTCGCGAGCAGGTTCCCGGAAAAGCGGAAATTCGACCTGCGGACCGGCGTCTCCACATAGCGGTAAAGCAAATAGCCGAGACCAAGCGCGAGGACCAAGGCAACAATTCGGACCGCGATAGGAGGATGGCCGGCCTCCTCCCCAGCCCAAAGATTATTCGCGAACGCAAAAATTGGCCAATGCGCCAGGTAAAGCGAATAGGAGAAGTCGCCAATCGCCGCCAGCATCAGGACCGGTGCGCCGAAATTGCGCATCGGATAATGACGCAAAATGACGACAATGGTCGCCAGGCACATGATCAAGGCGTCGGGGCCCGGATGGTTGCCGCCGAAAGGAAAAAACGGGATCGCGAGCAAAGCGAGCAAAGCCGGAAAAAACAGCGCCCGAGCATAGCGGTAAAGCCGGCTGTCGGCGCCGATCAACGCGCCGATCGATCCAATCGCAAGCTCCCACCCGCGCGTCGGAAGGATATAGAATGTCGTGACCGGTTTTACGTGGCCCCCGATCGCGCAAAGAATGAGACTGACGGCAAACACGCCGACCATCAATGGAAGCCAGCGGCGCGCCGGAACGAAGACCAGGGCCGCGGGCATGATCAAATAATACTGTTCCTCGATCGCCAGCGACCAGACGTGAAGCAAGGGCTTTAGGTCGCCGGCGCCCTGAAAATACCCGGTCTGCTGCGACAGGACGAAATTGCCGGTGAAGGTGACGGCGCCGATCATCTGTACGGCGAAATCGCTCAACTCTTTGCTGGTCAAAAAGAGCGGCGCGAGCAACGCGGCCGTCAAGAATGTGACGTAAGCGGCCGGAAGCAAGCGTTTGGCGCGGCGAAAATAGAATTCCGAAAAACGGAAGTCGCCTCGCTCTATGCCCGCCTTGACCAAGCCAGTAATGAGGAAACCCGAAATGACGAAGAAAACGTCGACGCCAAGATATCCCGCCGGCAGGAAGGGCATTTTAGCGTGATGCAGGACGACAAGAAGCACCGCAAGGCCACGAAGCGCTTGAATGTCGGTGCGGATTTCTTTCATTTGACCTGAAGGGAAAAGCTGCGCGCGTCGATCGATCTCAATGCGCTTAACGGACGCGAGCGGCAATGCGGACGGCAGGTTGGCGAGGGGAAAACGCTTCGCCATTGATCTTGAATGGCGCCTTGGCATGTCCGGCGCGCCACCGGTAGCAGATCACGACGCAAGGTCAAGGATCCAAGGGCGAGGCCAATCCGCAGCGAGGATCTTCGCGCCGGCGAAGGCGACGCTTGGCACCCCAGATGCCTCCCCCTTTCGCCGATGTCCTCGCTTCCTGACGCGGGCATTATCGGACAGTCGCGCCGCATGTCCGGAAAGGGAAAAGCGCCAAACGCGCCCATGAAATTTTGGCTATGGGCCCGGCGGCAGGCCGATGTGCTTTGCCCACTGGGAGAGGCTTGCCGAGCGCTGGCGCCGTCCGGTATGTTGCGCTTCAGCCTGCGGCGGCTCTTTTCGAGGATTCTCGGGGGCGATGCAAAGGGACGGCCCTGCAGAACAACGTTAAGTGAACTCATTTTCATCAATGGCGCGGCGATTGGCAAATGGCGGCAATGAAGTTTAGATACGACATAAATGCTTTGAGGGCCCTAGCGGTAACGGCAGTCACGCTCTACCATTACAAAGTAAACTTCATTTCCGGGGGATATGTCGGCGTCGACATATTTTTTGTAATCTCCGGCTATCTTATGACTAATATTATTGTTGGCAGGTTACAAGAGAGTAGCTTCACCATCCAAGGCTTCTATTATGACCGCACGAAGCGGATCATTCCAGGTCTTGTCGGCCTCTGTTTTGGTCTTCTGGCCGCGGGCTTCTTTTTTCTGGACCCAGTCACATACCATTACCTTGGCTCCACGTCGATTTCGGCTCTGTTATTCTTTTCAAATTTTCGGTTTTGGGAAGCTACAGGCTATTTCGACGCCCAAAGCAGCGCCAAATGGCTTTTGCATACCTGGAGTCTTTCAGTAGAATGGCAGTTTTATTTGATTTACCCAATTTTACTTATGTATTTGCATAAATTTCAGATCACAAGGCGCTATTTGGCCCATGCTCTCTGGGCCATGGCTTTGCTTTCTTTTGCCTTATGCGTTTGGTTCACCGAGGCGGAGCCCGCGTCGGCCTTCTATCTTCTCCCACAAAGGGCGTGGGAAATGCTAGCGGGCGGAATTGTCGCCTTGCAATTCAAAAATCCCGAACAGAAATATTCACGGATTCTGCTTGCTGGCGGGCTTCTATTTATAGCTATATCGATATTTACCTATACTAAGAACATGCCCTGGCCATATTACTGGGCCTTGACGCCAGTTGTCGGGACATGCCTTGTTATTGCGGCCAATCGCGCCGACGCCGCGGTTTTCAAGTACCGGCCCATTCAAACGGTCGGAATATGGTCCTATTCCACCTATCTCTGGCACTGGCCGATCGCCGTCGCAGCCCTCTATTTCAACTTCGTGACGACGACGCCTTACAAGATTGCCTGCGAAATTCTCATTCTCGCCGCGATCATCTCGGGTGGCGGGCTCGCGCTGTCATGGCTCCAAAAGCTCTTGAAAGAGAAGCGCATCGATTGGAAGCCGGCCCGACCGCGATTGGCTCTCATCGCCGGTTCGCTGGCGCTCACAGTCGGCCTCGCGGGCGCCGTCACGCTTAACGACGGATTTCAGAGCCGGCGCCCTGATGGCGACAAGCAGGTCGAAACCTATAGGACCGCCATCACGGACTGGGACTATCCGCCTGGATGCAATGGCCGCGACCAGCTTGGCAATGTGAAGCCATGCCATTTGGGTCGGCCAGATCGTTCTGGAGTCTTGTTCATCGGCGATTCTTACGCGATGCAGATCTTCAGCCGTTTTGCTGAAAGAGCCAGATTCAACCCTGAGGATTCGTACACATTCGTGACCAACCCGGCATGTCCGCCGATCGTCGGCATTCGCATGAATTTCGATCGGTTTCATTGCAATGGCTTCGTAGACAAAGCATTGGATTTCGCCGACTCTCGCGATTTCAAACGCATCGTGCTCGTAGCGAATTGGTATAGCTACTTCAACCCGATCGATAATCACGTTTGTTTCCGGGAGGGCGACGCCTGCGTCTCGGGACAGGATCCATCGTGGTATCGTCAGCATCTCGAGGGCGCGCTTGCCGCAACGCGCGCGCGTCTCCTTCAATTGCAGAAGCGGGGAGCCGAAATCGCGTTCGTTTCATCGACGCCCTATGGCCGGTGGGATGTGCCAATGGAACTCTTGAAGCGGCGTTTCCTGGGAATGGATACGGCAGAAATCGCCTATGTCGACCGGGACAAATTCGAAGCGGCGTCCGGCCCGCTCAAGAGCCTGCTGATTTCCATGGCCACATCCATCGGCGCAAAATTTATCGATCCGCTCGACTTCCTTTGCGACGGCCGCCTCTGTCCCACAATAGACGAGAATGGCCTTTCTTATTTTCAAGATACTGGGCATCTGCGCGCCAGCACGGTGCGCACCAAACGATTTCATTATTTGGACGATGCAGCTGGCGCGACGAACCAATACAGCGCCATGCCGGTCGCCGGCATAGGGAATTGATCGTCTTCTGATGGCCTTGATAATGCGTCTAGAGCGCTTTCCGATCGAATGAAGTCATTCGATCGATCAGAAATCGCTCGAGTGTTAAAGAGGCCGAGCATGATGCCGAAAAGTGGAAACCGGTTTTCGGACGACATCATGCTCTAACTCTTTGATGAGAGGCGGATTCAGACTTTGGACGAGATCGCGTTGCGATTCCGTCCAAGGTCATCCGGCTCTAGCCGCCGCGCTCGCTACGAACGCTCAAGCGCCTTTTCTCGGCCGCTCTTTCCCCCCAAAGGTTTCGGAATTCTCCGATTGTCGCGCCAGGAGAGGATCCGGCCAAGGCGGCAGGCCCAGCCGCGGCAGGGCCGCGCCACGGCGCGTTTGCCTGAATTGGCGATTGCCTTGGCTGCCTTCTTGCTTGTCGCAAAGGCGCAATCCTTTCCGACAAAATCGGCTTTGCGCTCTAACCTATTGTTCTAACAGGGCTTTTTGTGCGAAAGACCTGTATCTTACCGTAGTTCACGCTCTAGCGTTGCAAGAAAACGTCCAGGAAACCCGACCTTATTGGCCAGGTCGCGAGGGAAAGCTGACACATGAATCTGGAAAAGGACGAAGAAGTCATTTTGACGAAGCTGCCGACTGGCAAGTGGGCCCCATTTCTTCGTTTAAACGGATATGAGGAGCCGATCAGCCTCAACCGTGAATTCAAGACCGAGGAAATGCTGGAAGGCTGGCTCGACACAACCGAAGCAAACAATCTGATCGATCAATTCATCACCAAGTACCGTAAAGCCTAGAACATGTTCCGAAAAAGTTGATCGACTTTTTCGATATTTAGACATCGGATATATCCGATGTCTCATAAGAACATGCTCTAGCGACAATTGAGCGGCTTTTCGCCATGCCGGATGGACGGCGCGTTGGAGAGGCCAGAGCCGGCCTCTTTCTCGGTCGCCCTTCCGGTTCAACGCATTAGCGGGAATAGGTTGCCCCCTGAGGTCGCCTTTTGGTCGCTCGGCCGAGCAAAATGACAGCGCCTGCTCGGGCCGAGACATTCTTCCAGCAACGGTCGCGGCATTGGCTGTTCCCGGTTTTGTCACGGATGCTCGCCAATGAAATATTTCTTGACGAATGGGCCAACGTCGTGGCGCGGCGCCAGGGAAGCCCTGGCGCAGTTCAGGTCGATATGGGCCTGATTGAACATCGTAGCGAGAACAACGCCCTCAGGATTGCTTGCAAAGGCATAGTCCAGCACAAGGTCGCTTGCCAAAAACGGAGGTCCATAGCCGAGTTGCGACGCAAGAGCGGCGAGGCGTCCGCCATCCATGACGAGCGCACGCGCAATACGCTCGAAAGCGCCCCGACCGAAGGCGCTTCGGGTTACAAAGAATGGCGCCGCCTCTCTGGAAAACGCAGCCCTCAATTGGTCCGCGGCGGGCTCGAACGGATTGTCCACGAACTGGGCGATGCGATAAACCGCAGACGCGCGCACTGCCCCAATGATCGTCTCCGGCGCTCCGGCGATCGAGACCGCGCGCGCATAACCCTTCTCGACCATGCGCTGCAACGCGCGCAAGATCGCCTCATCGACGCACTCCTCCGACGTCGGCCCATCCAAGACAAGCACATCGACATAGTCCGTCCGCAAACGCCGCAGGCTTTGAACAACCGAATCCTCGATCATTTCCGCCCGAAGCGGAGTGATGGCGCTCGACTTCGTTCTGGCAGCGTCGCCCCGGAGGTACGGAAACGCCTTGAGCGCCACGCGCGCCACGGGCTTTAACAGGCGCGAGAGCGGCGATGGCTTCGCTCTGGGCCTGCCAAACTTGGTGCAGATCACCAATCGGTCGCGGCGCCCCAGCAAGAATCTACCCAATATGGACTCTGCCGCCCCGTCGGCATCAGTGGGCGCGACGTCGCACCATGTTACCCCGCGCTCGAACGCGCGATCGAGCGCGCGGCGTCCCTGCGATTCAGAAACTCTCGAGCCGAGCGAGGCGCAGGCAAAGCCTAAAGCAGAGACATCGCGTCCAAGGCTCGGACAGGCGACAGTTCTCATCCGCACATCTCCCCTTATTCGTATCGCGCCAGCCGCCGCCGAGGCATTTTGCAACAAATTGGACACTGATTTTGCGATAAAGAAAATGCGCCAGAACAAAAATCGAAGCGGCTTTCACACCGTTGCATCATCCGCGTTCCGGCGTACCTAAGGCTTTGGCAAGAATGCGCCGCCAATATAGAATGATGTTACTCTGAATCTTTGGCCCGGGGTGAAATTTGCCCAAAATCATGAATCTGCTTTTGAACGATGATGTAATACATCAATTGAATCGCAGCGCGCTGTCGCCGATCATGCCCCACTCTTGATTTTGATGTTGCTCCAATCGACGCGCGTCACTCGACCGTGAGGCGCTCTGAATGCATCTTCAAGCGCAACGAAGAGATTCGCGCTTCTGGAGCATGTTCTTAAAAAAGTTGAACGACTTTTTCTATATTGAGACATCGGATCCGATGTCTCATAAGAACATGCTCTAACTCATTGAATCTAAGCAAATCCTTTTCGATCAGATGATTCCATCTGATCGTGAGGCGCTCTGGACAAAGGTTCAACCCCGCTCCTTATCTCTGCGAAACATGACAAAGCCGCGGGGAATTGTCCGCATGAGAGGCGCGATGCGCTACGCCGAAATATAGAGAGCTGAAATTATGGGGCCGCGCGCGAAAAAGAGCTTCGCTTCATCGGCCTCCAGGCCACTGGCCGCCCTATGCGACAAGTCGCCGGTCTTTCGCTGGGCGGCAAAGCCCGCGCAGACACTCTGTCCCCAACGATCCGGCTCAGCCGGTCATCCTCCGATTATCATCGGGGCAAGCAACACGCTCCCGCGCAATCACGCAGCCGTTTTGACGACAGCCGGGAAACGAACATTGCGCTGCTTGATCGGCCGAGCGGGATTGCCGGCATAAACTGTCCAAGAGTCAAGATCGCGAAATGTGACCGCGCGCGCGCCCAGGACGGCCCCATCGCCAATCGTCACGCCGGGGCCAATAAAGGCCTCGGCTGCGATCCAGGCTCGCCGGCCGATCGTGATCGGACGCGCAACTGTTTGGAAATGAACGTCTTCGATGTCATGGCCGGCGGAGCAAAGATGCGTTCCTTGCGAAACGACGGCATAGTCGGAAAGGGTGATT
Organism: Methylocapsa aurea; assembly: GCF_000746085.1. Lineage (GTDB taxonomy): Bacteria > Pseudomonadota > Alphaproteobacteria > Rhizobiales > Beijerinckiaceae > Methylocapsa > Methylocapsa aurea. The sequence goes on from NZ_JQKO01000001.1 coordinate 571,608, forward strand.
CTGGCGACCGAATAGACCGTCACTTGCGGCGCGATGATTGCGTAGCGCCCAACCTCCAGGTGGGGCGGATACCAGACCCTGGCGCTGCCATAGATACAGGCCGTAGGCGCCACTTTCGCGCCAAACAGCCGCAGGAGAACCCGCCTCCAGGCCACCAGCGGAGGTGGCGTCCAGGACGCGAGAACAAGCCAAGCGATGGTCCAGACGCCGCGAAAGGCGCGGTTCTTCAAGGAGTAAGTCGGACCGCCTTCAGTTGGCCGCGTCACTGTCGCATCGAGAATTTGCATGAATTTAACTCGCACGCATCGCTTCGATAAGTTGAGGCGCGTTTGACGCCATGTCGAATTTTTCGACAAATCCTTTTCGGGAGCGCTCGCCAATCCTGTGTTTTTCATCGGCCGAGAGACTTGTGAATTGGCTCAGCAATTGGGTAATTCCCGCCAGATCGTCATTGGCGACAAAACCGGCGCCGCTGTCTTGCACTTCTCGCCATGTATTGACCTTCGACGTCGTCAGCACCGGTTTGCCGCAGGCCATCGCCTCGGCGATGACAATGCCGAAGTTTTCCTGGTGTGATGGCAGAATGAAGGCGGAAGCCGCATGGAACGCCCCCCATTTCAAATCGCCGCTTAACATTCCCGGCCAATGAATCCGGTCGGCTACGCCGCGCCTGGCCGCAAGATCCTGCAATTTTTCCAGCCAGCCCACAGAATCCGGTCCGGCCATAACGAGATCCAACGAAGGATCGTCGCCGGCGATTTTCGCGAACGCCTCGATCAGCAAGTCGCAGCCTTTCTTGGGATGAATGCGGCTGAGAAAGAGGATGAAATTGCGGCCGGCCAGCTTTGGAAAAGCGGCGTGAAACGTCGCCATTTGCGCCTTAGGATCGCCTTTGACATCCAAAGTGCCATAGGCCACCACTCGCTCCTTGCAGCGGAAGGGCCAAAAGGACTTACGCGCGAGCCGGCGCTCCTCCTCCGACACGAAGAATACGGCCGCCGCGTTGGCGATCAAGCGGCCTTCGCTGAACCACCAGAGAATCTGCTTGGCGATGGCTTTGACAGGGTTGATTTTGTTGAAATAGGGATCGAGCATGCCATGTGCGTAGACATAATAGCGCGTATCGCTTTCGCGCAATGCGCGCCATGCGCCAAGAGCTGCGTAGCTCCACAGGCCGTTGACCACGACGGCGTCATATCGCCTTGCGTTCTCCCGGAGCCAGGGAACGAGATGCGGCGTATAGCCGTAACGCAACCAGGGAAGTTTCTTGCGCCACGCAGGATAGTCGGCGTTGCGAATTCCCATCGCGTAGACCGGCAGGGGACATGCGCTGACCCAAGGATCGCTTGGCGAATCGAGAGACAATATCTCGCGATCACATCCCTGTTCCCTCAATGCCTTCGCGGACGTGAAAATTCCTTCGATAGGACCGCCGTATTCCGGGTTCACTGTCAATATGACATGCAATATGATCATTGAACCTCAAGGCCCGCTAAAGCTGGTTTCAGAAGAGGCGTCTTAAATAGCCCGCCACAGGCCGGAGAGTCCGGCGCAGCTGGTCTTAACTCGGAACGCCTTGAAGCGCGTAATGCATGAACAGCAGCGTCATGAAACACATTATCCGATCTTGGCCACTGAAGCAATGCTGTATAGCATCGCGATATGTATATCAAATTGCCGACGCTGATCGATGCTTTCCGCCACCTTTTTCCTGCACCATATTTTCGGCGTTATTATGGCCTTTCGTAACGAGCTTGATCCTTTCATGACGCCAAAAATCTTCTTCAAACAGCGCAGTGGCTCCTTCCGGGAGCGGTCTCAGCCGCGAAGTTTTCCCAGACCGACTTGCTTGAGGATCAAAGGCAGAGAATGGCGCAGTCCGCCCAGAAAATAGGTCAGGTTGATCCGGGCCGCCTGAACGCAAGGGCTGACGCCAGCCCGCGGGATGCTGGCGCCAGCGCCGCCAAAAGCGTATAGCGGCGCTTCTGGCTTCAGAAAACAGCGAGCATGAATTTTGCTCGCATGCGCTAAGCCCGTGTGGCAGAGACAAGGCGGCGCCAGACGAGAGGTTCGAATACGTGATTAGCGGACACAATTCGATCGATTTGAGTGACACCAAAGTACCGATTGTAATTCCGCTCGCGGCGATTGGCATATTCGCGGCCATCCAGCTAAAATTCGGAACCGACCCTTTAATCGTGGCGATGTGCCTAGCCGCGACGGCGACGCCCTTTGTTCCGCTGCGCCTCTTCGGGCGTGATTTGTATTCGATGATCGGGATCGTTTTCAGCCTCCGCTATACAGGCGTGGCGCTGATAGCAAAGACATTCTACGGCCAGACTCTCGAAGAAAACTTATTCAACCCCTTTGCCGCCTATGCATGGGACTTGCTTCTCATGATCATAGTAACAGCGATATTGATGCTCGCCAGAGCTTTCGACCGTGGAACGGTGGCATTCCCCTTCCCAACCGATTTGAAAAGTCTGCGCCGGCTTTCACTGGTTTGTTTTGGAATTAGCACTGCCGCTCAGCTTCTCATGGCCGCGACCACATCGCGAGAGGAGGGCGCCTCTCTCGGCGCCATCGGGATCGTGCTCAACATCATGACCGAATTCAATTTCCTCGCCTTGATCGCGGAGGCCCAATACGCCATTGCCAAATCCAAGGGCCGCACCTTCATCACGCCTGTCCTCGTGATGATGCTCGGCACACTGTTTGCGTTTGTCGTCGCCTTCAACATGAGATCGGTTTTTGCCAACGGCTTGATTGCAATCGTCGTCACCGCTTTCATATATAGGATGTTGCGCCTACGTCATATCGTCGCGGGACTCGTCGTCGCCGGATTTTTCATGTCTTTTCTGACGCCGGTAACCTTGTATCTAAGACTACAAAGAACCGGAATGCCTATATCGCAATTTGCGGAACTGGCTGGCGTAACAATTGTGAAGGCAGCCACCGATCCAAGCTTTTTTAATTTAATTACATCCACCAACGCATCCGTCTATACTCCGAGCATCAATTCGGTGGAGGAATATGACTATTTTGGGGACGGATCGAATGTCTTAAATCGCCTCTCCTACATTGCCCTGCTCGACGCCGTCAACAATAGCGCCCGCACGCATCTACCGATCGGGATGCCAGAGGTGGACCAAGTCCTCACCCGCGTGGCGCCCGGATTTCTGGGATATAGTAAAGAATCGGTTTTGGGCGGCATGGGCGATTGGCTTTCCTGGCAAACCGGCCTCGGGACGCCCGGAAATGTCGCCTATCTGAATTTTGGGCTCCCAATGGAAGGCCTCGCGACATGGGGATGGATTGGATTCGTCACGTATCCAATCTTATTTTTACTTCCAACTCTCCTCGTCTGCGGCCGCTTGTCCAGCTTGCGCCTCCCGGGTCCAGTAAGCATATTTCTGTTTACCGCGTTTCAACATGCGCTTATCGAAGATACATCAGATGGCTTTATCGGACTGCTCACCCGAGGGCTGCCTGTCACTGCTGTATTACTTCTTATTTTGTATAAAGTGTTTTTTCAGCGCTCCCCTCAGTCCACGTCAGACTCCATCGCCACCTCGGCTGCGAATTAAAGCATTTTCGAGCAAAGCAGCAACCGGGGTTTGCGTTAAGAAAATGCGAAGACACAAGGACGTATAGCATTGTTCCGAAAAAGTTGATCGACTTTTTCGGAACAATGCTCTAACCCTTTGTCTCTGAGCGATTTCTTTTCAATCAGATGATTCCATCTGATCCCAAACGGTTTGGAAGCAAGTCGGAAGTCGCCTAAATTGCTCGAAACATGCGCAACATAAACGCCTGAAGCATTCAGGATCCGCAGGAACCACGAACGCAGCTCTTAGAGGACCCTTTCAACGCGTTCGTCCGCAACGGCATAGGCGGCTTTTTCGGAAGGAAGCTTTGATTCCGATCGAGTTCGCCGAGTTATATATTTTGCAAGTTGATGGGACGGGTTCTCGATAAATTTATAAGTAATATGCGCAACAGACAATATTGTTGCGCCGCAGCATATCGCGAGTATAATCTTTACCCAAAAATGCCAATTGACAACATTGAGGCTTACAGCCTCGTACTCAAAAATAGACAAAACCAGCCAATGCGTTAGATACAGTGAAAACGAAATTGTTCCGAGCCATAATACAATTCGGCGCGAAAAAAGATATTCGATATAGCCTCCTTTAAAACAGGAAAATATCAGGCCGCAAAAAGCCAAGGGCGCTAATATAGTGACAGGCGTCCAAATTCCAAGACACAGCACAATTACACTGAATATCTCTATAAGGCGCCGCGCGCCTGGCGATAATTCAGAATTTATCATGGCGTGAAAAAGCAGCACGCCCGCAGTAAACTCGCAAAGACAGCGCGAAAACGCGCCCCAATTTGCTACGTTTAGTCCCACTTCATTGCCATGCAAATACCAGTTACTAGCTCCGAATAAGGCTAGACTTCCACACATCAAAACGACGAGAGCCAGAGCTGAACGAATTCGCCCAACCGCTATTGAAATAATTGGAAAAACGACATAGGCGAATGCTTCAGCGCTCAACGACCAAGCGGGTATGTTCCAAATTGTCCCTCGATGGTAAACCCATTGCTGAACAAGAAATATACTTGCGATAAAAGAAGGAAGGTCGTGCGTCACTTTTTCTAGAATTGGGATAAAAACCGCAACAAGCGCGACCAAACATAGCGCAACAAAATTCAGCGGCCAAACTCTAAGAATTCGACCAGAATAGAAAGCGCTGCTCGCCCGAAGTCCACTTTCCGCAAAACTTTTGCTATAAACAAAGCTGAGCACGAATCCGCTCAAAATGAAAAATAGATCCACGCCCAGGTAGCTTGTCTTAATGAGCTGTAGGTTTCCAAATTCACTAGATGGAAATACAATGTGGACTGGGCTCGGAACATGCGCAAGAACGACCCATAGCGCGGCGATGCCGCGAATCCCAGTTAAGGCTGGAACAAAACGTCTCTCGATGCGCTCATTTGACATACAGCGCAACTACCATAATTGCGCACTGCACACAAGGCTATGCTCTAGTTTGATCGGGGGGGAGCGAACATGGGCTTAAGCGGATTCACGTTTGATCGCGGATTTGTCGCCCTTCTCCTTGCCGTCAATCTCCTCCGCGCCGGCAAGGAGAAGAGAAGCCTCAAACTCCGGCGACAGCGCGTCGGATGGAACACAGAATATTTCGCACCTCCGCTCGGAGCCCTACCGTATGGACAGGCTTTCGAAGTCCCGTCAAAGCGGATTGCAAAAGCGTGGCCGCCCTCTATAGTGAGGCGTCTTCAATCAAGCGAAAGGAGGTGATCCAGTGTCTCATTGTCTCACGTTGCGGGCCCTGACCTGGCGTCATGCTCTTGAGGCCTCCGCCTCCTGAGGTTTAAGTGAAAGTTCGGGATCGCGGACCGCGGTCTGGCAATGGAAGGGCTGCCCTCGCGGGCGGCCCTTCTTTTTGGCGACTTTTTCCTTAGAGCCGGATGTCGTCCGAAAACCGGTTTCCACTTTTTGGCATCATGCTCTAGACGGCCGCTGCGATAAGCCTTGACCTATGCAGGGCTGTGACAATCCGCTATTTGGCGGAAACCATCACCGTGTTTTGCGTAGGTCCGTTTTCACCAAAGCGGCTCCGGGAGCCGGGCGACTGCACGTTCGCCAGCCAAGCCTGCCAATCGCTTGCGGTGCCGTTGAAAGCGTTGCGGTCGACATAGCCTCGAATTCCAGCGACGCGCCCTTCGGCGGTGTGCTGCCAGAATTTCCAATGCCGGTCGCCGTATTTGACGGAAGGGTGATATTTCACGCTTCTGACCCAGATCGGGTATTCCGTGAACTCCCCTCGCATCACGTCACGGTGAAAATCGACCGCGGTATAGATGACCGGCTTCTTTCCGTAAGCCCGCTCCATCGCGGCGAGGATGATTTTCATCTGCCCGATGGCGACGTCGCGCGGCACCCGTTTGGCGCAGGTCTTCGACTGCCCGTTCCACTCGACGTCGAGCACCGGAGGCAAGGCGTCCGGATCGTCGGGAACATTGGCTGTGAACCAGGCCGCTTGTTCTTCCGCGGCTCTGCACCAATAGGCGAAATGATAGGCGCCCCGCGGCACGCCCGCCGCCTTCGCCGCCGCCCAATTGCGCGCGAATTTATCGTCGATATGATCGCCGCCTTCGGTCGCCTTGATCCAGGCGAAACGGACTCCCGCGGAATGAACGCTGTCCCAATCGATCTCGCCTTGGTATTTCGAGACGTCGATGCCATGAACCTCGTAGTCCGTGGGACGCGGAAAAGGGTCGTCGCCAAGGCCGGCGCCGCCGGCGCAGCCGGCAACCAGAAGCGTAAGTGCAAGCGCGAGGATCGAAGCGGGAGCTGGATGCATGGATTTACGAGCCAAACTGCGATCAGAATAAATTATTCCAAAAGCAGTAATGGGGCGTTAACAAGTCAAAAAAGCGGCCGTCCCGGAATCTGGCGTTAACTTTCCTCGGCCGCGATTCGTCGCGGCGCAACCTTTCCTTGAGCTTGATCTTCGTTTTTCGGCGCGCCCCCTCTGATCTGAGTCAGAAGGAATCTCTCGAGGCTCTCTTCCAACGCTCGATCCGCGCAATTCCGTCCGGACTTCCATCGCCCGCCCACTATGGGGAGCCAATCCCGGGCTTGGCTCCAGCGCCGTCATTGATTCGTCATCTCTCTCGACAATGGTAAATACCGCTTCCGAGTGCGTCTGCCCGCGCATCGTCCTCTTGACGGCGGATTATCCACGCGATTCTCTGAAAGGCTTCCATGGCGTCTCGGTTCGTCGCCTTCACCTCGCTCGGTCGGAAGGCGCTTCCCAATCAATATGATCTCATCGCCTTTGCGTTGATCTTTGGCGTCTTTGTCGCCATGGCGCAGGTCTCGGGCGGGTTGACCTTGCCCATCGCAGCTCCCGAATCGACGGCGATTTCCCTCGATTACGGCCATCTGCCCTATTATGCGCTGCGCACGACCCTGCGCATGTTCGCAGCGATTGCGGCCTCGCTTGTCTTCACTTTCGTCTATGCGACCCTCGCCGCCAAAAGCGCGCACGCGGCGCTTGTCCTCGTCCCGCTGCTCGATGTCCTTCAGTCCGTGCCGATTCTCGGCTTCCTCGCGTTTACGGTGACATTTTTTCTGGGCCTTTTTCCCGGTTCGATCCTGGGGGTGGAATGCGCGGCGGTCTTTGCGATCTTCACCTCGCAGGCCTGGAACATGGCCTTTTCGTTCTACCAATCGCTGCGCAACGTTCCGCGCGATCTCATCGAGGTTTCTCGCGGCTTCCAGCTCTCCAGCTGGCAGAGGTTCTGGCAATTGGAGGCGCCTTTCGCCATGCCGGCGCTGATCTGGAACATGATGATGTCGATGTCGGGGGGGTGGTTTTTCGTTGTCGCGTCCGAAGCGATCGCGGTTGGAGACACGACGATCAACCTGCCGGGCATCGGCTCCTATCTCGCCGTCGCCATCGAGCATAGGCGGATCGACGCCGTCATCGCGGCCATCGTCGCCGTGTTCGTCGTGATCCTCGCCTATGATCAATTCCTGTTTCGCCCCCTGGTCGCTTTTGGCGCGCGATTTAGGGTCGAATTGTCGGCCGGCCAGAACGTCGAAAAATCCTGGGTCGCGCAGGTTTTCGCGCGGACGCATTGGCTGCGCGTCTTGATGCGCGGCCCGGCGCAGATCCTCAAGGCCATCTCGCTGCTGCGTCTCGAGTTGCCAGGTCGCCACCGGGCGCTTTCACAGCAAAACCCGCGCCTGAGCCGGGTCATGGATGCTCTCTGGCTCATCCTCATCGCGCTCGCCGCCCTCTGGGCCTCATGGCTCATTGTCGATTATGTGCGGCAGGAACTGTCTTGGGCCGATCTTGGCCAGAGCGTCCTCTATACTCTATTCACCATGGCGCGGGTGATCGCCCTGATGATCCTGGCGACGCTTCTCTGGGTTCCAGTCGGGGTCTGGATCGGTCTGCGGCCGGCTCTTGCCGAGAAGGTCCAGCCGCTCGCGCAATTCCTGGCGGCGTTCCCCGCCAATGTCATTTTTCCCGTCGCGGTCGTATTGATCCTGAAATTTTCCCTCAACCCGGACATATGGCTGAGTTTTCTGATCGTCTTCGGCACGCAATGGTATATTCTTTTCAATGTCATCGCTGGCGCCTCGGCGTTTCCCAACGACCTCAAGGAAGCCGTCGCGAATTTTCGCATTCGCGGGTGGGACTGGTGGCGGAGCGTTATCATTCCGGCGATCTTCCCCTATTACGTCACCGGCGCGCTGACCGCGTCGGGCGGATCCTGGAACGCGGCGATCGTCGCCGAATATGTCAAATGGGGCGACGATACGATTTCGGCGCATGGGATTGGCGCCTATATCGCCAAGGCGACCGCGGATGGCGATTATCCCAAGATCGTGCTCGGCGTCGCGGTGATGTCGATTTTCGTAATTATGTTCAACCGCCTGTTGTGGCGCCCGCTTTTCGGTCTGGCCGAAAAGCGCCTGCGACTGGACTGAGGTCCTTGCCATGCTCGATGCGAATGCGCGGACGTCGCGCGATGCCAAGCTCCCCTTGCTCGAAGTCAAGAACGTCAGCCAGAACTATCTGACGGGGTCGGGCGAGAAAGGCCCGGCGGTCCTCGACAATGTCTCGCTTAGTCTGAAACCGGATGAAATTGTCGGCCTGCTGGGGCGCTCCGGCTGCGGCAAGTCCTCGCTTTTGCGCATCGTCGCCGGCCTCGCCAGGCCAGCTGGCGGGGATGTGAGCTATCTTGGCCAGCCAGTCGATGGGCCGGTCGATGGCGTCGCCATGGTGTTTCAAAGCTTCGCGCTGTTTCCCTGGCTCTCGGTGCTCGCCAATGTCGAGCTGGGCCTACGGGCGAAGCGCATCCCGCAAGCCGAAGCGCGCCGGCGCGCCCTGAAGGCGATCGATCTGATCGGCCTCGACGGATTCGAATCGGCCTTTCCGAAGGAGCTTTCCGGCGGCATGCGCCAACGCGTCGGCTTCGCGCGGGCGTTGGTGGTTCACCCCAATATCTTGCTGATGGACGAACCCTTCTCGGCGCTCGACGTGCTCACCGCCGAAACCCTGCGCACCGACCTTCTCGATCTCTGGGTCGAAGGGCGCATGCCAATCAAGAGCATCCTCATGGTGACGCATAACATCGAGGAGGCGGTTTTGATGTGCGACCGCATCATCGTGCTGGCGTCAAATCCGGGCCGCATCGCCGCTGAAATCCATGTCGGATTACAACATCCGCGCAACCGGCTCGATCCCGAATTCCGCCAATTGGTGGACAAGATCTACGCGCTGATGACAAAGCGGGCGGAACCCGCGCCGCATGGCCGCGAAAGCGTCTTCCCAGGCCTTGGCCTCGCCATGGCCCTGCCCCGAATTTCAACCAATACGCTCGCCGGCATGATCGAAGAAATCGCCGCCGAACCCTATTTGGGCCGCGCCGATCTGCCAGCGCTCGCCGACAGCCTGCAGATGGAAATCGACGAGCTGTTTCCGGTCGGCGAAACCTTGCAGCTGCTGCGCTTCGCCGAAATCGAGGAAGGCGACATCAAATTGACGCCGGCCGGGCGCCGCTTCGCCGACGCCGAAGTCGATGTCCGCAAGAAGCTTTTCGGCGACCATCTCCTCGCCTATTTGCCGCTCGCCGCGCGGATCAGGCTGGTGCTCGACGACCGACCGACGCACACCGCCCGCGCGATCCGCTTTTTGGGAGAGCTGGAGGATTACATGTCCGAGGAATATGCCGAGCGGACATTGAAAAGCGTCGTCAATTGGGGCCGCTACGGCGAGCTTTTCGCCTATGACGAGGCCTCCGAGACATTTAGTTTGGAGAACCCGCAGTAATCGCGCGCCGCTGTCCCAACGCAGCGCGATTTACGCAAGTCCGAACCAGAACGTCGCGATCCCCAGAAACGACGCGAAACCCACTACATCGGTGACCGTCGTGACGAAAGGGCTCGACGACACGGCGGGATCGATGTCGAACCGATGCAGCACTTGCGGGATCAGAATGCCGCCAAGCGCGCCGGCGACGAGATTGGTCAACATGGCGAGCGCGATCACGACGCCGACGCCCGCCATGCCGAACCAAAGGCCGGCGACAAGGCCGGTTATTGCGCCAAAGGCCGCCCCATTCACGGCGCCGACCAAAACCTCGCGCAAGATGACGCGCAAAGCATTTGCGTGGGAGAGCTCGCGCGTGGCGAGCGCGCGCACCGCCACCGTCATCGTCTGCGTCGCCGCATTGCCGCCCTGGCTGGCGACGATCGGCGCGAGCACGGCCAGCGCCACCATCTTCTCCAGAGACCCTTCGAAGAGGCCGAGCACGGACGAGGCGACAAAGGCGGTGATCAGATTGACAAAGAGCCAAACGAATCGGCTCTTCGCCGTCCACCAGACCGAGTCGGAAAGCTCTTCGTTTTCGGAGACGCCGCCGAGCGCTTTGACCTCGGCGTCGGCTTCTTCCTGGATGACGTCGACGATATCGTCGATCGTGATCACGCCGACGAGACGCTCGGCCTCGTCGACCACAGGAACGGATACGAGATTATAGCGCTGGAAAACCAGCGCCACTTCTTCTCGGTCCTCCATCACCTCGACCCGGCGGCGGTCGACGCACATGATTTCATCGAGACGCGCCGCGCTTTTCGACCGCAGCAAAGTGTCGAGAAAAACATTGCCCAAAAGCCGGTGCGCCGGATCGACGATGAAGATTTCGAAGAAGGAATCCGGCAAATGCTCTTCGTCGGTGTCGCGCATGACGTCGATCGCCTGCCCTGCGGTCCAGAACGGGGGCGCCGAGACGAATGTCGTCTGCATGAGGCGGCCGGCCGAATGGTCCGGATAATCGAGCGAGCGTTGCAACTGAGCGCGGTCGACCGGGGGCAGCGCCTCGAGAATTTCGGCCTGATCCTCGGCGTCGAGATCTTCGAGAATAGTAACCGCGTCATCGTTCTCGAGATCGCGGACGCCTTCGGCGACGGTCTGATTGGGCAGTTCCGCGAGGATCTCGTCGCGGATATTGTCGTCCATCTCGGTCAGAGCGGCGAAGTCGAAATCATGCCCCATCACGCGGACAAGCTCGGGGCGAAGATCCGGCTCGAGCGCGACAAGGAGGCCGCCGAGATCGGCTTCGTGCAGGCAGCCCGCCAGCGCCCGCACCCGTTCGGCGTCGCCCGCCTTGACCGCCGCCGCTACCTCATGGAGGAAATTTGGCTCGATCGCCCCATCTTCTCCGTAGATGGACGCGGCGTCGCCGGGGAGCCGGTCCGGACTTGTTGTTGCGGCGTCATATTTGTCATCAATATCAATCATGCGCGCAAATCAGCTCTATCTTTCGATTCCCCCGGTTCATAGGGTGCTTTCGCGCCCAAGGGAAACGCGAAAGCGCTGTTTCCTTGCTCTGGCCGCATTTTGTTTGGGCCGCCTCCGCCCCTGGCGGTGCGAGGCCCAATGCTAGATGGGAGGCGTCAATGAGACCCAACCGCAGGCTTTGGACTTCTGGATTAGTCCTCATCGGCTTCGCCTTTTTCCAAGCTCCCGGAACGGCGGCGGAGCAGCCAGCCCCCTGCCCGCCTGACGCTTTGGGCGTCAGCCGCACCTTGCGGCTCGGGACGCAAGGCGGCTGGCAGGCAGGCTTGAAAACCTATCCGCGCTCGCTGGCGTTGGACGACCACGAGATCGTGCTGACCTTCGATGACGGCCCGCATAGTCCGACCACCGCCAAGGTTCTCGACGCCTTGCGAAAGGAATGCGTCAAGGCGACGTTTTTTCTTGTCGGCCACAATGCGCAGGCCCTGCCCGACCTGGTCAAGCGCGAAGTCGCGGAGGGCCACACGCTCGGCCACCACACATTTTCACACCCGGACGCGACGCTGCGCCGCCTGAGTGAAAAGGCGGCGGAAGCCGAGATCACAAAGGGCATCGAGGCCGACGAAAAAGCCGCCTATGGCCAAGCTGCTTATTCTGAAGCTGGCGCGGCGCCAAAGACCCCGTTTTTCAGGTTTCCCGGCTTTGCCGACACGCCCGCGCTCGTCGCCTGGCTTTCGGCGCGAAACATCGCGGTTTTTGGCGCCGATTTCTGGGCTTCCGACTGGGCGCATATGACGCCGGAGGCGCAGCTAAATCTGGTGCTGACCCGGCTGGAAAAGGAGGGACGCGGGATCCTCCTGTTCCACGACACCAAGCAACAGACCGCGGACATGCTGCCAGCGCTGCTCCGCGAAATGAAGCAGCGCGGATTCAAGATCGTGCATATCGCGCCGGGCTCGGATCCGCCGCCGATGCGCGCGGCGCCCGAGGGTTGGACGTCGGAAACGGAAAAGATCATCGCCGAGGTGTTCGCCAAACAGGCTGGGGCGAGCAAGGCCGATGCGGATCAGAGGCGGCCAAATCAGACGCCGCAAGCCGATCCGAGCGCTTCAGGGGCGCCAATGGGCGCCCCTCGCTAAGCCGCCAAGCGAGGGCGCGCCAACGCCAATCGGCTTGAAACAGCGATCGGCCAAAAAAGATGGTGCGGCCAAGAGGACTCGAACCTCCACTGGTTGCCCAACTAGCACCTCAAGCTAGCGCGTCTACCAATTCCGCCATGGCCGCGAACATCCGCCCCGGCGCGCGGCGGGCCGTCGCACGGGCAGGCGCGTCGTCTAACAAATCGCCGCCGCTGTGGCAAGGCGTTCCGCGCGCGCAAAGCGCCTCGGCGGCGCTTATCGTCCGGATTTCCCACATCCGGCTTGAGCGGCGTATAATTTGCCCTCCCCGGGATCCTTCGATGCCAATGCCGCCACGCGATAACCCGACCCACGCCATGGCGCCGAAAGCGGACGCCCCGCCTGTCGAATGGCGGATTTCCGACGCGCCAGTCCCCTATGCCGACGCCGTGGCCTTCATGGAGGCCCGCGCGGAGGCGATCGCCGCCGGCGCCGCGCGCGAAATGGTCTGGCTCCTCGAGCATCCGCCGCTCTACACGGCGGGAACCTCCGCGAAAAAGTCGGACCTCGCCAATCCCTGCTTCCCCGTGCATGAGAGCGGCCGCGGCGGGCAATTGACCTATCATGGACCCGGCCAGCGCGTCGCCTATGTCATGCTGGATCTGAAGCAGCGCAGGCCGGATGTCCGCGCCTTCGTGGCTGGCTTGGAAGGCTGGATCGTCGCGACGCTGGAGGCTTTCAACGTCAAGGGAGAGCAGCGGCAGGACCGGGTCGGCGTCTGGGTTGCGCGGCCCGACAAGCCGCATGGCGCGGATGGCCAGATGGCCGAGGATAAGATCGCGGCGATCGGGGTCAGAATCAGGCGCTGGGTTTCCTTCCATGGCGTTGCAATCAATGTCGCGCCGGACCTCTCGCATTTTTCCGGCATTGTCCCCTGCGGGATCAAGGAGGCGCATTTCGGCGTGACGAGCCTGCGGGATCTCGGCCTCAAGGTCGGCATGGCCGATGTGGACGCCGTCCTCGCCGCGAAATTCGAGGATTTTTTCGGCAAGGCCGCGCCGGTCTGACAGAGCCAATCGGCTTGCAAGCCGCTCCCGATCCCACAGCGCAATGGCTTAGTTCTTGCTTTTTGGATGCGTGTCGCCGGCGCCGCCGGGCGGCGTCGAAGCGCGGCTTTGCGGGAGAACGAAAGTCAGATGAGCACTGGTTACGACATCAAATATGCGCAAGCGTTTTTCGCCTTGTCCGTGGAGGAGCGCCTCGCCAAGCTCATCGACAATGCGTTTCCAAGCTGGGTCTTCAATTGCAATTCCGGCGTCAGCCTGGTCTATGACCAATCCTGCAAAATGATCGAGGCCGTCACCGAAAAGATATTGGAGGTCGACGAAGCTTTTCTCGGCGATTTCGAGGTTTACGCCTCCAGCACCGCGCATGAGGTCGAGACCGGCTATGATCTCTACAATCCCGATACGGGGGCTCTGGTCGCCATCGGCGCGAATGGCAATGCCGACGGCTATTTCTTCATGCTGGAGACTGGCATTCGCGCGCTGAGCTCGGACGACGCCAAATTCGATCCGCGCTGGCTGTTTCCAGAAGACGCCAAGATCCGCGACCATCTGGTCAAAACCTACGGCCGGGTTTTTCCGGCGCAATTGCGTTATTGGGCGCAAGATTCCGACGGCTATCAGGCCCGCTACGACGAGTTCAAAGCAAGCCTCGGGCAATTCCCCAATGTGAAAGTCGCCGAGAAGCAATTAAGCGCGACTCTCCGCAAGAAGAACCGCTTCCGTCCAAAGAAGAAAGACGCGCCCGAGGATGTGGCGACGCCGATCACCGCGATCGCGATCGGCCTCGAACTCTGACGAAGGGCAATCCGGCAAGTCCGGAGCGCCGCCGGATTGAAACTTTAGTCCAGCTCCACCAAGAGACCGTCGCGCAGGGTTACGCGGCGGTCCATGCGCCCGGCAAGCTCCATATTATGGGTCGCGATCAAGGTCGCAAGCCCCGTCGCCCTGACGATGGCGTCGAGGGCTTCGAAAACATGATTGGCGGTCTTCGGATCGAGATTGCCGGTCGGCTCATCGGCGAGCAGCAGGCCCGGACCGTTGGCGACCGCCCGCGCGATGGCGACGCGCTGCTGTTCGCCCCCCGAGAGCTCCGCCGGCCGGTGCTTTGCGCGCGCGGATAATCCGAGATAGTCCAACAATTGCATCGCGCGGTCCTTGGCCTCCCGGCGCGAATAGCCGGCGATCATCTGCGGCAGCATGATGTTTTCAAGCGCTGAAAACTCCGGCAGCAGATGATGGAATTGGTACACGAAACCAATCTCGCCGCGCCGGATCGCGGTGCGCGCATCGTCGGCCATGTGCATCGTGGGAAGGCCGGCGAGATAGACCTCCCCGGCGTCGGGCCTTTCGAGGAGGCCGGCGACATGGAGAAGCGTCGACTTGCCGGCGCCAGACGGCGCGACGAGCGCGACGGATTGGCCAGCCCAGAGGCAAAAATCGGCGCCGCGCAAAATGTCAAGCGGCGCGCCCGCCTGCTTGTAGCTGCGTTGGATCTTTTCAAGATAGAGCGCCGGTGCTGACATGGCTATTCGTAACGCAGAGCTTCAACCGGATCGAGCTTCGCCGCCCGCCAGGAGGGATAGATCGTCGCCAGCACCGAAAGCGCGAGAGTCATCGCCACGACGGTCAGGACATCGCGCGGATCGACCACCGAGGGCAGACGCGACAGAAAATAGAGTTCGGCCGGAAAGATATTGGCGTGCAGGAGCCGGTTCAGAATCTGGCGAACCGCCTCGACATTGCTCGCGACGAGGAGACCGAGGAGAAAACCGGCGAAGGTTCCAGCGACGCCGATCGAAGCGCCGGTGATCAGGAAGATCCGCAAGATTGCGCCGCGCGTCGCGCCCATGGTGCGCAGAACTGCGATGTCATGGCCTTTGTCCTTGACCAGCATGATAAGGCCGGACACGACATTCAACGCCGCGACCAGCACGATCAGCGTCAGGATGATGAACATGACGTTGCGCTCGACATTCAGCGCATCGAAGAATGTCTTGTTGCGCTCGCGCCAGTCGGTCATGATCATTGGCCGCATCACCGCCGCGTCGATCTTGCCGCGAACCACGTCGAGTTCCTCCGGGTTGCGCAGGAAGATTTCGACAACGCTCGCCTCGCTATCCTTGCTGAAAAAGGCCTGCGCCTCCGGCAAGGGCAGATATACGAAAAGATTGTCGAATTCCGCCATCCCGATCTGAAAAATGGCCGAGACCGGATAGACCTTGCTGCGCGGCGTGACGCCAAAGGGCGTCTGCGCGCCATTGGCGATCAGGATCTTGATCTTGTCGCCGACCCGCAGACCGAGATTTTCGGCGAGCCTTTGCCCGATCGCGACTCCGCCCGCGGCGTCGAAGCCCTCAAGCGTGCCTTGCTTCACATTCCCGGCGATGCCCGGCAACCGCTTGATGTCGGCCTCCCTGACGCCGCGCACCAGCGCGAAGGCCATATTGGTCGTCGACGCCGCCGCCGGGGCCTCGATCATCGGGATGGTCAATTGGACCTCCGGAATGGCCCCCACCTCGCGCACGACTTCGTCGTAGTCGGTCAGGGGCGAATCGGCGGCCTGGAGGAAAATATGGCCATTGATGCCGACGATCTTGTCCAGAAGCTCTTTGTGAAAGCCATTCATCACCGACATGACCACGATGAGGGTCGCGACCCCGAGGGTAATCCCTAAAAAGGAGAAGCCGGCGATGACCGAGACGAATCCCTCAGAGCGCCGCGCCCGCAGATAGCGCAGAGCGATCATCCATTCGAAAAGCGCGAAAGGGCGCGTGCCGCCGGATGAGCTTGCCATCATGCGGCCGAAAAATGCGCGATCGCCTCGGCGGGCGAAAGCATTTGCCGCGCGCCCGTCGCCCGCGACTTCAGCTCGACCTTGCCTTCCGCGAGACCCTTGGGACCGACGATGATCTGATATGGCAGGCCGATCAAATCGAGCTTGGCGAATTTCGCTCCCGGCCGCTCATCGGTGTCGTCATAGAGCGCCTCGACCCCAGCCGTCTCCAAGGCGCGGTAAATTTCAAGGCAAGCGGTGTCGGTCGGGCCGTCGCCGACCTTGAGATTGGCGATGCCGATCTTGAAGGGCGCCACCGACTCAGGCCAGATGATTCCGTTCTCATCATGATTGGCCTCGATCAAGGCGCCGACGAGACGCGATACGCCAACGCCATAGGAGCCCCCCTGGAATGGCCGCTCGACCCCGTCCGGCCCAGCGATCAGGGACTGCATCGGCTTGGAATATTTATCGCCGAAATAGAACACCTGGCCCACTTCGATGCCCCGCGTGTGGATGCGCTTGTCCTCGGGCGTCTCGGCCTCGAAACGCGCTTTGTCATGCACGTCCTCGGTGGCGGCATAAAGGCGCGTCCATTCCTCGATGATCGGCGACAGGTCGCCGTCGTAATCGGTGTCCGCGCCTGGAATGGGCAGTTGCAGGAAATCGGAATGGCAAAACACCGCCGACTCGCCGGTTTGCGCCAGGATGATGAATTCATGGCTGAGATCGCCGCCGATCGGCCCGGTTTCCGCCCGCATCGGAATCGCCCGCAAGCCCATCCGAGCGAAAATCCGCAGATAGGAAACGAACATCCGGCGATAGGAGAGCCGCGCCGAGGCCTCGTCGACATCGAAGGAATAGGCGTCCTTCATCAGGAATTCGCGGCCGCGCATGACCCCGAAGCGCGGCCTCTGCTCGTCGCGGAACTTCCATTGAATATGGTAGAGAATTTTGGGCAGATCGCGATAGGAGCGCACCGAGGCGCGAAAAATTTCGGTGATCATATCCTCGTTGGTCGGCCCGTAGAGAAGTTCGCGCTCGTGCCGGTCCTTGATCCGCAGCATTTCTGGACCATAGGCCTCGTAGCGGCCGGATTCGCGCCAGAGATCCGCCAATTGCAAGGTCGGCATCAAGAGTTCGATCGCCCCCGCCCGGTCCATCTCCTCGCGAACGATCTGCCCGACCTTTTGCAAGACGCGCAGGCCCAGCGGCAGCCAGGCGTAAATTCCGGCGGCCTCCTGCCGGATCATGCCGGCGCGCAGCATCAGGCGGTGCGAGACGATTTCGGCCTCTTTTGGCGTCTCGCGCAGAATCGGCAGGAAATAACGGGAAAGGCGCATTGGCTTTTTATGTTCCGCTTCAACAGGATAGAATTTTAGACCCACCGGGCGCGCGGGGATGCCGCCCCAAACAATCGCAAAGGGCGAGAAAACACAAGCTGGCCGGTTCGACAGGAGCGAACGAAGGGCCGTGGCGCGACCGGACGCTGAGGCGGGCGCACCGCTCTGCATCGCGGATTCGACCGGCGCATGGCATAAGGGTAATTCAAGGGGCGCCTCGCATCTTGGCGGGTTTGGCTGTCGCAAAACGTTATATGCGAGACGGTATAAGTCGTCGTTAAAGCATGTCCTTGAAAAAGTTGCGCGCCTTTCTTGATCGGGACATGCTCCGCCGCTTTGGTTTCTTGCGCTGCGCGCTTTTTGGTCAGAGGAGTTCCCCATCGGGACTCTGTCCGACGCGCTCCTGGATGGTCTACGAGGACGAATCTGAAATGACCGTACAGGACCCTTCCCGCATCCCGCCTCGCCTTGGCGCAAGCTGGCGCGGGATGCGGAGGTTCGCGCTGTGGCTCGCGCTGGCTCTGGCCTCGGTCGCGGCGCTCCTTGCCGCGTGGCGCGCGTGGAGCCAGCGGAGCGAGGCGGCGACGCCCGCCTTTGAGACCAGGCTCATCGGCCGCGGCCTTGTCGAGCGCAGCATTTCCGCGACCGGCTCGGTGAAGGCGCTGGTCACGGTCGAGGTCGGATCGCAGCTCTCGGGAATGATTGCGGAGATGAAAGTCGATTTCAACGATCCGGTCAAAGAGGGCGATCTTCTCGCGGTCATCGATCGCGCGCCTTATGAGGCCAAGGTCGCCTCGGCCGCCGCCAATCTGGCCATTGCCCGGGCGGACATCGGCGAGAAGGAGGCCGCAGTGACGAAAGCGGCGACTCAGCTCGCGCAGAACAAACGCGATCTTGTCCGCCACGACGCGCTTGCCCCGAGGGGAATCTCGTCGGCGCTGCAACGCGAGCAGGCGGAGACCCAAACCGGGCTCGGAAAAAGCGATCTCGCCATTGCGCACGCCCAGCTCGAATCGGCGAAGGCCACCATCTCCCTGCGCGAGGCCGATCTTGCCCAGGCGGAGATCGATCTTGGCCATACGCTCATCCGCTCGCCGATCAACGGCGTCGTCATCGACCGCCGGTTTCAACCGGGCCAGACGGTCGCCGCGCAATATCAGACCCCGATCCTGTTCCAGATCGCTCAAGATCTCTCGCAAATCCTGATTTTTGCGCAAGTGGACGAGGCCGATATCGGCCCGGTCCGCCCCGGCGCCCCGGTCACTTTCACCGTCGAGGCCTATCCCGATGAGACATTCGAGGGCGTCGTCGATCAGGTCCGGCTCGCCGCAACGAAAACGGCAGGGGTCATTACCTATACAGTGATCATTCGGGCGCAAAATCCCGATCAGCGTCTCTTCCCCGATATGACCGCCACCGTAAGGATCGTCAGCGCGCGACGCGAGGACGCGCTTTATGCGCATAATGAAGCGCTGCGATTCCGCCCGCCAGCTTCGGCGGTCGGCCAAGAAGTCGACCTGGAAGAGGGTCAGGGGGATCGCGTTTTCACGCCAACGCCAGATGAGGATGGCAAGCTTCAGCGTCGGCCCGTGCGGCTGGGGCTCAAGGGCGACGGCGTAAGCGAAATTGTCGATGGCGAGGTGGCGGAGGGCGAGCCCGTCGCGATCCGCGCCAAGAGCGCGGGGCAGCGCCGGCCATGACCGCGAGCGGGGCCGGCTCGATCGAGCGGCCGATCATAGAATGCGTCGGCCTGACCAAAATTTATGACATCGGCGTTGAGAAGGTGCAGGCGCTGCGCGGCGTGACCTTCAACGTCAGGCGCGGCGAGTTCATCGCCATCATGGGAGCCTCGGGTTCAGGCAAGTCGACCCTGGCGAATCTCCTCGGCGCGCTCGACAAGCCGACCTCTGGAGACCTCACCATCGACGGCGCGGCGATCGCGCGCATGTCGGGCGATGAACTGGCCCGCTTGCGCAACCGCGACATCGGCTTTGTCTTCCAGCAGTTCAATCTGCTGCGGCGCATGACCGCCCTCGAGAATGTCCTGCTGCCGCTGAATTATTCGCAGTCGAAGGTTTCGGACGGGGCCACGCGCGCAAAGGCCAAGCTGGAGGAAGTGGGCCTTGGCGCGCGGCTGGGCCATACGCCCGCCCAGCTTTCGGGCGGCCAGCAGCAGCGCGTCGCAATCGCGCGCGCCCTCATCAACAATCCAAACATCATTCTCGCCGACGAGCCGACCGGCGCGCTCGACACCCATACCTCGCATGAGATCATGCGCCTGTTCAGCACGCTTCATGCAAAAGGGCTGACCGTGATCGTCATCACCCATGAGCCCGATATCGCGGGTTACGCAGAACGTCTGCTGCAGTTTCGCGACGGAAAGCTCATCAGCGATTGCCGGCAGGACATTCAGCAAGACAATCGGCAAGACAATCTGGCGCTTGCGGCGGGCGGCGAGCCATGACGCTTGGCGCCTGTCTTCGCGAAGCGATCACAGCCCTGCGCCTCAATGCGTTGCGCAGCGGCCTTACCGCCATTGGCGTCATCATCGGGGTCGCCGGCATCATCGTCCTGAGCGCCGCGGGCGGCGGCGCCAACAGGAAGATCGAGCAGCAGATCAATGCATTGGGTTCCGACACCCTCATTATCGCCCCTGTCAAGATGGAGAATACGGGTCAACGGGGCCCTGTCGTGCTCCTGACCGACGACGACGCGAAGGCCATAGCCGAGCGTGTGCCGGAAATTGTGCATATTACGAGGGAAGTCGACGGAAATGTCACGATCGTCGCAGGAAACGCCAGCTGGACTCCTGAATATTGGGGCGTTGACGCCTCTTATGCCGACGTTTTCAATGTAAAGACGTCCGAAGGCCGATTTCTCGACGAGCGCGACGTCCGCTCGGCGGCCAAGGTCATCGTGCTCGGCGCGACGGTGGCGGAAAAGCTGTTCGGCGGCGCGCAGCCGGTGGATCAGATCGTGCGCATGGGCGGCGTGCCCATGCGAGTCATCGGCGTGCGCTCAACGCTTGGATTCGTTGGCGGACAAAATCAGGACAACCATGTCTTCGTGCCGATCACGACGGCGCGTTCGCGCTTGCCGCAAAAGGAAAAAATTGCGCCGCGCCAGCTCAATCTGATCGATATGAAAGTCCTCGCCGGCGCGGACCGGGCGGCCGTCAAGGAGGCCATTTTGGCCTTGCTGCGCGAACGCAAGCATATTCGCGACGGCGAGCAGGACAGATTCGATGTGTTCGACCCGACCCAATTTGTCGAACTCATGAACGCGACGCATGGCACCTTGAGCTTGCTGCTCGGCGCGACGGCGGCGATTTCGCTCCTCGTCGGCGGCGTCGGGATCATGAATATCATGCTGGTGTCGGTGACCGAGCGCACTAGCGAGATTGGCCTGCGCATGGCGGTCGGCGCGCGCAAGCGCGACATACTCGCGCAATTCCTCACCGAGGCGGTCGCGCTTTGCCTTGCCGCAGGAATCGCCGGCTTGGCGCTCGGCGCAGCGGGCGCCTATGCCACGGCCGCTGCGGCCGGCTGGCCCTTTATCGTCGGGCCGCAGAGCGTGGCGCTCGCCCTTGCGGCTTCGGTTGGGGTCGGCGTGGCCTTCGGCTATGTCCCCGCGCGACGCGCGGCGTCGCTCAATCCGATCGATGCGCTGCGGCACGAATAGCGGCGCGGACAGCGCTGAACGCTGTGTATTTTTGCAACATCTATCTGAAATACGGCGGCGCGCGCCAGACGGGAGCTTTGAAGGAGGCTATCGCGCGGATATATAATGCCAACATTATTGGATTGTTCATCATGCGGCGACAGGCATCGAAATCGGCACTCTTGCTTCGTTCGATATTTCCGATCGCGCTTGCCTATTTTCTCGCCTTCAATAGCCTCCTGGGCAGTTTCGCTCAGGGCGCTGGCGCCTCGCTTGGTCGCGACCACGGCGCTGCCTTCACCAATCTTATCTGCGCCGCGGCGGCCATAGCGGACGGCGGCGCGGGGAGCGAGGCGCCCGGCGATGCGCCGGCGCACTCATCGCATTGCTGCATCCTCTGCGCGCTGGGTCAGCAGACCGCCGCATCTGACCATCCCGCGATCGTCCCAATCATCGCGCCGCCGCCTGAAAGATCAAGCCAGGACCTAAGTCTTCTCGCGCGGCCGGCGCCGCCCCCGCCGATGAACCGGGGCTTGCCAAGCAACCGGTCCCCGCGCGCGCCTCCCGCGACGCTCTGAGCGTTTCTCGTAACGAGAAACAGCATGGTCTCCAGTTGAAGGCCTCTTGTCGCCAGTTGCGGCCGGCCAGCATCCCGCCCCTATGGCGGACGAGCTGAATCGCCTCCGCTGCGAGCGCCGATGCGAGGCCCTCGAACTTTCCCTTTTTCATCTCGCGGGCCAATCGCGCGCCCTTTGCCGCGTCGGTCCAATTCGAAAGATGACGCTATGTCGCCGTTCAAATCCGAATCACTTGCAGCCGCAGCCCTGATGGCCGCCCTTTCCTCCACCGCCTTGGCGCAGCAAGCCGACAGCCAAGGCGGTGTCGCCTTGCCCACCGTCGACGTGACCGCCCCAGGCAATAGCGGGGCGGGGGGCGCCGGGAGCGGCGGCGAGGGCGCGGGAAATGCCGGCGCCGCCGCCGGCTATAGCGCGCCGCCCGTCGCCAGCGCCGCCAAGATCGATGTGCCGATTTTCGACCTTCCGATCTCGCTTCAGACCGTGCCGGAACAGGTCATCGTCGATCAAAACGCCATCACCATCCAGGAGGCGGTCCAAAACGTCAGCGGCGTGCGCTCGAACAGCAATAATCTCGAGGGCTATGCCTATAATATTCGCGGCTTCACCACCACCAATGTGTTCCGCAATGGCCTCTTGGTCGGCAACGCAATTGCGCAAGGATACGGCACGGCCAACCTGCAGGCGATCGAGGTGCTGAAAGGTCCAGCCTCCTTCCTCTTCGGCCGCGCCGACCCCGGCGGGGTGATCAACCGCGTGACCAAAAAACCCCAGGACGTCCCTTACTACAGCTTCACGCAGGAATTTGGTTCGTTCAACCTATGGCGCACGGTGTGGGATCTCACCGGTCCGGCGCAGATCCCGGGCCTTGCCGACAACGCGGTGAGCTATCGGTTTGCAGGCAGCTATCTGAATAATGGCGAATTCGTCGATTTCATAACGAACCAGAACGTCTTCCTGGCGCCTTCCTTCACCTGGAAAATCGACCCCGCGACAACCCTGACCGTCGAAGCCGAATATGTTCACCAGAACGCGCAAAGCAATGTCGGCCAGCCCGCCGTCGGCCTCTTTCCCCCCTATTATCCGGCGAACATTCCTGTCTACCGCTCCTTCGAGGAGCCAAATCAGCCGCCGGACACGGTTCGCAGTTCGCTGATCGCCTATGATCTCAAACATGAGATCAACAACGACTGGAAGATCACCAATCGCTTCCTCGCCGCCCGCGCCACGCTCACAAAAGCGGATATGACCGCCGATCCATTCAGCAGCCCCGACCCGATCACCGATAGTTTCGTTCGCAATCTCACCTATCAGAAATTGACCGGCACGAACTATTCTACAAACCTCGACCTGACCGGCAAATTTTATGTCCTTGGCGCCAGGAACGACGTCCTAATTGGCGCCGACTATTTCTACAGCTATTATAATTATGTTATTGGAGCTGACGGACTCTACCCGATCAACATCTATAATCCGATTTATGGAACCGTGCCAACCGCGGCCTTTTACAACATCGGCAACAAGGTGTGGGACGGGACAGCCGACAGCTTTCGATCCTTTTCCGCCAACGCGCAAAAGGATCTCGGCATTTACGCGCAGGACGCCATTACGATCTCGGACAACATCCATGTCCTGTTGGGAGGACGTTATGATTTCGCGGACGTGCGCTCTGGAAACTCCAATAATTTTACCGGCCTGGCCACGTTTGGCGAAGCCTATTCAAATTTCGGCATAAACCCTATCGTCCACAATCAGGCCTTCAGCCCGCGCGCCGGCGTAGTGTTTCAACCTGTTCCCTGGCTTGGCTTTTATGGCAGCTACACGAAGTCCTTCGGCGCCAACAATGGCGTCAGCGGCGCGGGCGTCCCCCTGGCTCCGGAAATCGCGACCGGATGGGAAGGCGGCGTCAAGGCCGAATTGCTGGATCGGCGGCTGACCGCGACCTTGGCCTTTTTCAACATCACCAAAAGCAATTTCTTCACGCCAAATCAAAACACCTTGAGCCCATTCGATGGCCGCGGCATTGGCGTGGTCCGTAGCCAGGGGATCGAATTGGATGTGCTTGGCAAGCTCACCAATGAGCTCAGCGTCATCGCCAGCTATGCCCATATCAACGCCAAAGTGATCAGCGACTTGCCCGGCGTAGATAGCCTGCTTGGAAATTCCCTCAACAGCTACGCGCCGGATTCCGGCAGCCTGTTCCTCGCCTATGAATTTCCAACCGACAGTCTCTTGCACGGATGGCGCGCGGGCGGAGGCGTCTACGCCGCAAGCAACCGCTGGGGGGATGACGAAAACACCTTCATCCTGCCCGCTTACGCCCGCCTCGACGGCTTCGCCAGATATCAGTTCACAGCGGGCGGCGCGCGCTGGTCGGCGCAAATCAATGTGAAGAACATCGCGAATGCGCGATACTATGACAGCAACGATGTCTTCTTCAACAATTTCGGAAGGTTCGGGGTCTTTCCCGGCGCGCCGCGCAGCGTGAGCGCTTCGCTGCGCGTCGAGTTCTAGCCATGGCGCGCCGCCTCTTTGTCTGGCTGCATCGCTGGGCCGGGCTCGCCATGACCTTGTTTCTCGTTATCGTCGGCTTGACCGGCAGCCTGCTTGCGTTCAACAGCGAGTTGGAGCGGCTGATCAGCCCGCAGCTTTACGCCGCGCCAGGACCAGGCTCGGCGCCGCTCGACGCCGCGGCGCTCGCCGAGCGCGCCGAAGCTATGTTCCCCAAGGCGCGGGTGCGAAGCGTCTCCTTCGCCGAACCAGACCAGGCGGGCCTGTCGATGATTGGGCGGACCGATCCGGCGACGGGAGAACCCTACGAGCTTGGCTTCAACCAGTTGTTCCTCGATCCGGCGACAGGGGAAGAGCTCGGCCGACGCAACTGGGCCGATATTTCGGAGGGCTGGGTCAATCTCATGCCCTTTATCTATAAATTGCATTTCCAATTGGCGCTGGGCGTGACCGGCCTTTGGATATTGGGCATCGTCGCACTGGTCTGGACGCTGGATTGTTTCGTCGGATTCTATCTCACGCTGCCGCGCATTTCTTGCGCGCGCGGCGGGTTCTTGGAGGGCGATCAAACCGGCGCGCAAGAATTCTGGCGCCGCTGGAAGCCGGCTTGGCGGGTCAAATGGCGAGGGGGCGCTTTTCGCGTCAACTTCGATCTGCACCGGGCCGGCGGCTTGTGGCTATGGGCGGCGCTGCTGGTCTTCGCCTGGTCCAGCGTCTACATGAATCTCTGGGATACCGTCTATACCTGGACGACCCGCGCCGCATTCGACTATCGCGCGCCCTGGACCGAGCTCAGCGATCTGCCGAAGCCCTTGGAGGCGCCGCGCCTTGGATGGCGCGAGGCCCAGGCCACAGGCGAACGATTAATGGCGGAGCAGGCGGCCAAACACGGATTTACCGTGGAGCGGCCAATCGCCCTCGCCTTCGACTCAGGCAAAGGCCTCTACACCTATACGGTGCGGAGCAGCAGCGACATTCAGGACCAGCGCGGCCGCACCGACCTCTATTTCGACGCCGATGCCGGCGCGATGCGCCTGCTTCTGCTGCCGACCGGCCAATATGCCGGCAACACAATCACCTCTTGGCTATACGCCCTTCACATGGCCAATGTGTTCGGCCTGCCCTGGCGGATCTTCGTCTGCGGGCTTGGACTGGCGATCGTCATGCTGTCGGTCACCGGGGTCTATATCTGGTGGAAGAAGCGCCGAGCGAGACTCCGAAAACTTGACCCACATGGCGCGAAGGCGCATTCGGCGAAGGCCCATTGCGCAAAGGTCTATGCTGGGAAATGAGGGACTCGACAAATGCGCGTGCTGCTGGTCGTCGCCCATCCTCTCGAAAACGGCTTCGCCAAAACCGCGGCGGCGCGAATCCGAGCGACCCTCGAGCGGCGCGGCATGGACGTCGATCTGATCGATCTTTACGCTGATCATTTCGACCCGCGCCTCACCGCCGCCGAGCGCGCAGGCTATTTTACCTCTCCCTATGACTGCGGCGCGGTCGCCGACTATGTCGCCCGACTCAGACGGGCCGACAAGCTCATATTCATCTTTCCGCAATGGTGGTTCGATATGCCGGCGATCCTGAAAGGTTTCTTCGATCGCGTGTTCGTCCCCGGCGTCGCCTTCGACTTCGCGCCGGGCGGCGCCCTGATCGCCCGGTTGACGCACATCAACGCGCTGTGGGCGGTAAGTTCGACCGGCGCGCCCTGGTGGATCGTTCGGCTTTACATGAACGACCCGGTCCGCCGTCTGCTCACGCGAGGCGTGAAGGCATGCGTCAATCGCAAGGCCAGCTTCAGGATGCTGACCTTGCACGGCATGGATTGCATGACCGAGGCGCGCGCCGGAGCCTTCCTCGACCGCCTGGAAAAAGCCTTCCAACGGTTCTGACTTAGAGCATTTTTGAGCGAAGCGGATGCCGGCTCGCGTTAAGAAAATGCGACAAAACAAAGACCTAGAGCTGCTTTTCCGCCGAAACTGAAAGCGCTCTAGGCTCAATGCGCTATCGGACGCGGGTGCGGCGGTCCATAGCCGCCAAGCCTTCTCGCATGGGCGCGACGAGAAGAGAGCGCATGCTCGCGCAGACCAAGCCCGCTCTCGCCAATCGAAAGCAAACGCTTTATTCTTACCGAATAATTTACCTATCGGCGCCGTATTTGCACCGTTACCGTTCTGGTTTCCTGGGAGGAGGAGCTTGCTATGGATGAATTAATCGCCAAATTTTCCAAGACAATCGAGAGGTTTTTCAAGACTATTGAAACCCTTAATGGCGCGCTGGCGCTCGGCGCCGGTTTCGCCGTCGTGCTGCTGGTGCTCTATCATCATGGGGACCTGGGAGAAGGGTATTGGGGGCCGTTCTTTACCTTCCTGCATGTCGTGTCCGGCATCACCTGGATCGGACTACTCTATTATTTCAATCTCGTGCAGATTCCGACCATGCCCAAAATTCCGGCCGAACTGAAGCCCGGCATCGGCAAATATATCGCCCCGGAAGCGCTCTTCTGGTTCCGCTGGTCGGCGGCCGCAACGGTGGCCACGGGACTGATCGTCTTTATCAGCGGCACGGCGGTCATTAATCTGACGATCTTAACCGGCGCGCTGCTTGGCCTGATCATGGCCTATAATGTTTGGTTCATCATCTGGCCAAATCAGCAGAAGGCGCTCGGCTTGATTCTTGTCGATGACGAGGCCAAGGCCAAGGCGGCGCGCACCGCGATGCTGACCTCGCGGACCAACTTCGTCCTATCGGTGCCGATGCTCTATTGCATGGTCACCGCGCGGCTCGTGGGATAGAGCCGCGCTCGGAGCGTGATCGCTTCAGATTGAACCGATCATGCTCTCCCCGGCCGGCGCCGTTCGCGGCGCATGGCATTTTTAGGCCCCGCGCGTTTCGCGGACCCTGCTCTGCTTTCGCTCGCATAACTGCGGCGAAAAAGCTGGCCGCGCGAGACTGCGCGGCCATAAAGGCCTCAAGAAAGACTTGGCGAAAAAGACTCGACGAAAAGGCTCGGAAGACATCTTATCGCCGCCGCATTATGCGCTATAGAGTCCCTCAGCGGTTTCCTTTCAGCAGCGGCGCGACAGACGCCGGACAGTCGGGTTCATGGTCCAACGCAGGGAGGTCTTGAAACTCGCCCTTGGCGGCATCGCCCTGGGTCGCGGCGTTGGTTTGCCGGACGCAAGCGCTGGCCCTTCTTCGGCGCAAAGCGCTTCGCCTGGGCTTCCGACGCCAAACATCCCCGCTCCGACCGCGCCTGCGCCAACTGCGCCCGAACAAGGTTTTCCCTTGAGCGAGCCGGCTCGATTCGATCCAGGCATGGTCGCCGACGCGGCCCGAGCCCTGTCGAAGCAGCCCTTCAAACCCGTCGCGGCCGATATTCCTGAGGCGTTCAGAAACCTTACCTACGAGCAATATGTCGGCATCAGCCATCGTCCCGGCGCAGCAATCTGGGCGTCCGAAAATGTCGGCTTCGCGCTCGAACCGCTGCATCGCGGATTCATCTTTTCGGTGCCGATGCAAATCAATCTGGTGGCGGAGGGGCAAACGCGCCGGCTCCTTTATGAATCGGCGCTTTTCGACTTCGGCAAGCTTTCGCCGCCGCCAAATATCGGCGACATCGGATTTTCTGGCTTTCGCGTGCTGTCGCCGCAAGAAAACGGCGTCTTTTATGAACTCGCCGCATTTCAGGGCGCGAGTTTTTTTCGCGCCGTGGCGCGCGGGCAAAATCTCGGTCCCATGGCGCGCGCGCTTTCGCTCAAGACGGCCGATCCGCGCGGCGAAGAATTTCCCGCCTTTCGCGCCGTCTGGATCGAGCGCCCGACACTCGCCGCCAACACGCTCGTCGTCCACGCTCTCATCGATTCGGAAAGCGTGACCGGCGCCTATCGCTTCACGCTACGGCCGGGCGAGGCGACGATCATCGACGCCGAATGCACCTTGTTCGCCAGGGTCGCGGTCGATAGTTTCGGGCTCGCCACGATGAGCGCGACTCATCTCTCCGGCGCGATAGACGACAAGCGCCGCTCCGGCGACCTGCGTCCAAGCGTCAGCGAAGTTGCCGGCCTGCAGATGCTGACCGGCAAAGGCGAGTGGCTTTGGCGCCCGGTCTCAAACCGGGACACATTGCAGATCTCGACCTTCGTCGATGAAAACCCGCGCGGTTTCGGCTTTCTTCAGCGCGACCGCAATTTCGATCATTATCAGGATGACGACCAGCACTGGGAGTCGCGCCCCTCGCTCTGGATCGAACCGATCGGCGATTGGTCATTTGGCGGCGTTCAGCTCGTCGAAATTCCCTCCGAATCGGAAGTCAACGACAATATCATCGCCTATTGGCAACCGCGCCAGCCGCTCGCCGCTGGAAGCGAGACCGGCTTCGCCTATCGGCAGTTCTGGTGCTGGAGCCCGCCGGAGCGCCCTTCCCTGGCGATCGCCGCGCAGTCGCGCTCGGGGCGCGGCTCGTCACCAAAACGCCGCCGTTTCATCGTCGAATTTACCGGAGATATTCTCAGCCTGCCGCAAAATGCCGGAGACATGAAGCCGAACTTAAGCGCAACGCCAGGATCGATCACCCTCATTCGAACGTTTCTGTCCGCCGACAAGACCTCCTACCGGGTCTTGTTCGAACTCGATTTTGGCGGCGACTCCTCCTCCGAATTGCGCCTCGTGATCGAGGCCGCGGGCAAGCCGATCAGCGAGACCTGGATTTATCGATGGACGCCCTGACCCATTCACAGCCGCGGGAAATGGCCGACGCCCCGTTGCATGGGCGCAACGCCGAGCTCAAGAGCGCGGATTTCAGCGCTTGCGAACCTTCCGCCTGCATGCCGCCCGAGGCGCCGCTCGCGATGCCGACGCAGAGCCTCATGCGCTTCTCCCGCGGCGACCGGCGCCAAAGCCTTCCCCGCCGGCCGGATCTGGGCGCCTGGCTGGCGCGCCTCGTCGTGTTCGGCGGCGGGCTCGCCCTCACCGCCTATGGCGCGCGCGAAATGTATGAAGTCGTCGCGGTCGGCGGCGTCACGCCGCTCGAATGGGCGCTGCTGATCCTTTTCGTCATCAATTTCTCCTGGATCGCGCTCGCCTTCACGAGCGCGATCGCCGGTCTCATCTGGCTCTTGTTCCTCGCCCCGAAGCCGCCCGCGCCGCCGGCTTCGCTGCGCGAGCGCACGGCCATCGTCATGCCAATTTACAACGAAGCGCCCGCCCGCATATTCGGCGCGCTCCAGGCAATGTATGAAGATGTCGAGGCGACCGGGTTGAACCCGTCGTTCGACTGGTTTTTTCTGTCGGACACGACCGACCCCGAAGTTTTCGTCGCCGAAGAACAGGCATTCATCGCCCTTAGGCAAAGGCTCGGGGGCGGGAACCGCGTCTTTTACCGGCACCGGCCGAAGAACACCAACCGCAAGGCCGGCAATATCGAGGATTTCGTCACCCGTTGGGGCGGCCATTACGCGCATATGGTGGTGCTCGACGCCGACAGCCTCATGACCGCCCATGCGATCGTCACCCTGGCGGCGGCGATGGAGGCCGACCCGGACGCCGGCATCATTCAGACCCTGCCGCTCATCATCAACCGCAACACGCTTTTCGCCAGGGTCCAGCAGTTCGCGGCCCGCATCTATGGGCCGGTGATCGCCGCCGGCGTTTCGGTCTGGATGGGGCGCGAGGGCAATTACTGGGGCCATAACGCGATCCTTCGAACCAAAGCCTTCGCGGCGCATTGCGGCCTGCCGGTGTTGCGCGGTCGGCCGCCTTTGGGAGGCCATATTCTCAGCCATGATTTCGTCGAGGCGGCGTTGATCCTTCGCGCCGGCTACGCCGTCTATATGCTGCCGACCCTCGGCGGCAGTTTCGAGGAGAGTCCGCCCTCGCTCATCGACCTTTCCGCGCGCGACCGGCGCTGGTGCCAGGGCAACCTGCAGCATATGCGAATCCTGCCGGCGAAAGGTCTGCATCTGGCGTCGCGGCAACATTTCGTGACCGGCATCATGGCCTATGTGGCCTCGCCTCTCTGGATGCTGCAACTCATCGTCGGCATCGCGCTGGTCCTGCAGGCGAGCTACATCCGACCGGAATATTTCACGAGCGAATTCACCTTGTTTCCGGCCTGGCCTCGGTTCGATGCGGCGAGATCGCTCTCGCTTTTCGGCCTCACCATGACCATCTTGCTGCTGCCCAAGATCTTCGGCCTGGCGCTCGCTCTGGTGCAAGGCCAAACCCGGCGCGGCGGCGGCGGCGCGTTCCGGCTCGTCGTCTCGACTTTTTTCGAGATCATCATGTCGGCATTGCTGGCCCCGACAATGATGCTGATCCAGTCCGGTCATGTCATGCATTTTATTTTCGGATTCGACACCGGCTGGGACCCGCAGCGGCGCGATGATGGGTCGATCCCTTTTAGCGCCATCATCCGGCGCCACCGCTCGCATGTCGCCATGGGAATTGTGATGCTCGTCGCCGGGCTTTCGATTTCGCCCTCGCTGGTTGCCTGGATGTCGCCAACCATCCTTGGCCTGCTTCTAGCGATCTTCCTGTCATGGGCGACAGGACTTCTCTCGGTGGGGCTAGCCCTGCGCCGCATCGGCCTCCTGGTGACCCCGGAGGAGCAGGCGAAGCCTCCCGTCGTCGCGCGCGCCAATCTCTTGGCGCAGGAACTCGCCGACAAGGAAGCCGAAAGCGCGCAGGGGCTCCGCGCCATCCATGCCGACCCTCAATTTTGGGCGTTGCACATGGCTTGGCTGCCGCCGGGACCAGCCCGTAGAAACGGCAATATTTCGGCCGAATGGGCGCTTGCCGAAGCCAAGCTGGGCGAAGCCTGGACCCTCGATGAAGCGCTATCCTGGCTGCAGCCCAAAGAGCGGATGGCGATCCTCCAGGATCGCGCGCTTATCAAGCGCCTCTCGCTCCTGCCGCGCGATGAGCCGCAACCGCCGCCCCTGGCCGAGGCAGTTCCGGCGGCAAGATCCTGAGCCCAGCCTCCGCCGCGTGGAGCGCAGCCGGCAATCGAACAAACGGGTCCGCGATCGCCGATCGCGCGCTATTTTGAAGGAGGGGCCATTCCATGTCCGCTGAAGCACCCGATACGGCAAGTCTCGATGCATTCAAGCAATTCATCTATCGTTCCTATGTTCAAACCAATCCGGTCTTTGCGAAAAAGGCGCCCAGGGGAGGCGCCGGACGCTGGCTGCAGATCGAGACTTTTCTTCGCAAGTCATTGCCTGCCGACAAAAAGTCTTCCCTCCTCGACTTCGGCTGCGGCGACGGACTGCTTCTTTCCGTGGCGCAGGAGCTCGGTTACAGCAATCTCGCCGGCGTCGATTTTTCCAGCGAGTTGCTGGAAAGAGCCTCCCTCCGCACATCGGCCAAGCTGCATTGCGCCAATGGCTTGGACTTCTTAAAGTCCTGCGCCGACAATGCTTTCGACGCGATCACGGCCTTCGATGTCCTGGCGAAATTGACCCGCCCGGAATTGCTGGAGATTTGCCGCGAGATCCACCGCACGCTGAAGCCCGGCGGCCGTCTGCTGATCTTTGTTCCCAACGGCGATTCGCCCTATTGCGGCGTCATCGTCTGGGGCGATCTCACCCATGAGAGGCCTCATACCAGGTCATCCCTCGAACAGATTCTTATTCCGCTCGGTTTTCAGGACATTCGAGCGATGGAGGCAGCGCCGGTCCCGCATGGCCTGAAGAGCGCCATTCGCGCGATTCTCTGGTATTGTTTCCGGGCCGTCTCGGTGCTTCGGCTGGCTGCTGAGACCGGTTATTTCCACGATCGCCTTTTGACCATGAATATATTTGTGACAGCTCGTAAGGCGTCAAAGTGACCATGCAAGTGACTGTGATCGAAGCCTATCTATTCAAATTGTTCGAGCCGGGCGAGGAGGCTTCTCTCTACGGAAGCATACTCATCACGACCGAACACCAATCTTCCACCATGAGCGTTATCGCGCCGAGAAAACTCGAAGCGCCTATCGTCGAAATCTGACGCTGCCACTCTTCCCCGTAACGGCGGGTCAGGCCTTGGTAGCTGAAACCCGCCTTCGCGAATCTTCTTGCGGACTTTGCGCGGGTTTTCATCTGCTCTGGGGAGAGCGACGCATCAATTTCCGCGTAGTAGTCCGCCTTATTGGCGCTTAGCTGTCCCACCCGCATACGGAAACCGCCGAGGACTGCGTCAACGCTTACGAGATCGCTATGCTTGGCGAAGCGCCGCCAGAGATCGAAATCACCCGCGAGCCGGAAATTCGCATCAAGGCCGCCTGCCTTTTTCCACAATCCCGCTCGCCAAAATGTGCCTTCCTGCTGAATGAACCGCGCGGTGCGGCCATCGAAAATACCGGCGGCAATGGCTTGTCGCGGGAATGGAGTGACCGGCGTGGGATATGAAAACATCGCGCCATCCTCAGCGATGACCATCGGCCGTCCGGTCACCCAGTCACAATCTAAGTATTTGTCGAAGATGTCAGCGACCGTAACGAAGGCGCCCGGTTCGAAACGATCGTCGGAATTGATCCACGCCATAATGTCTGAATCGCCACAGGCCGAAAAGCCGCGATTGACCGCATCGTAAACGCCCTGATCAGGCGCAGTAGCGAAAGAAAACTCAATTCTGTCGCACCCGATAGGAAAATCCGTCGCCAGGCGGGTCTTCCACGCCGTCAGCATCTCCAAAGTAGCATCCTTTGATCCACCATCTTGAACGTGATAGCGGATTGAAAAAGGACCTACTTGGCTCACCACGCTTAGAATGGCTTGATCAAGAAATCTCTCGCCGTTGAGCACCGGCGTCACAATGCTAAAACGCATAACTACTCCTCCCTGAAGGCAACCAAGCAGAAAGATCTGTTAGTTATGAATACTATAGTTCAAGCTCTATCCTTGCTAAAACCTTATGATATTGATAAATCAAAGGTGCGAATAGGGCCAGATACTGACGGCGGCTATATCCTAGCTGATGACATTTCCACCGCGCAGTCCATTATTAGCTACGGGATTGGGGCAGAATTTCGATTTGACATAGAGTTTGCAAAAAAAGGGCATGACGTCTATATGTTTGATCATACAATTCAGGGAATACAGGCAGAAGATAGGAGACTGCACTTCTTTTCAGAAGGCGTTGCCGGAAAGACGGACATAGCGAAAAATTTGTTTAGCATAGAAGATCATTTAGACAGACATAAAATCAGCGGAGATCACTTAATCTTGAAAATGGACGTTGAGGGCGCCGAATTCGATGCGCTGAGGGCGGTGCCAGATAACATTTTGCGTCGTTTTGAGCAGATTGTTCTGGAGGTTCATGGGTTGAATCGTTTGGACGATCCTGTCTTTCGCGCAAATTTTTGTGACGTCTTTTAAAAACTTAACGAAGTTTTCACGCTGTTTCATGTTCACGCAAACAATTGGGACGGCCCGAATGGCCTCGCTATCGTGTCAGGCATCCCTGTTTCGGGGTTGTTAGAGTTGTCTTATATCAAATCGACAAGCGTTCATCGTCGGCCATCCCAAACCTTGTATCCGACACCGCTGGACTACCCGAATACCCAGAACAAAGACAAGCTGTTGTGGTTTTTTCCTTTCTTGCCGACTTTCCTTACGCTGGAAAATTTCGTCGCCTGTGAGGAGCGCGTCGAATTATTTCATCGTCTCAACATCAACTCCGATCAGGCGCCGCACCGGCTGGAGAATGTTTCCGCTCAAATGGAAAATGCGCCTTCCAATCTGCGCGGAAAGGCAATTGGCCAGGCTGCACAACGGCAATGGTTTGATTTTTTCAGGATCCGGCGCCGATAGCGCTTTCGAAACAATCCCCGCCTTCGATGTCTTCGTGAAATTAACTCGCCCGGAACCGCTGGAGGTTCACCGCGAGATCAAGCACACGCCGACGCCCCGCGCCGGTTGCTCATCGTCATCCTGGCGGCGGCCGCCGTTCCCCGCGTCGTCGCATTGGGCGACCTCACGCCTGACTTTCGGGCTTGCGGTGGAGAGCCGCTTGCGCCGCGGCCAGCCTTGCGATCGGCACGCGAAACGGCGAGCAGGACACATAGCTCAAGCCCAGCTTTTCGCAAAAGGCGATCGAAGCCGGGTCGCCGCCATGTTCGCCGCAGATTCCGAGTTTGATGTCCGGCCGCGTCTTGCGGCTTCGCAAGACGCCGATCTCGACAAGTTCGCCGACGCCCTCTTGGTCGATCGTCACGAAAGGATCGGCGGCAAAGACGCCGCGAGCCACGTAGCGGCCGAGAAAAGACCCTGCATCGTCGCGCGACAGCGCCATGCAGGTCTGGGTCAGATCATTGGTTCCAAAGGAGAAAAACTCGGCGGTTTCGGCGATTTCGCCGGCGCGCAAGCTGGCGCGCGGCGTTTCGATCATCGCTCCAACAGTATAGGGAATCACGACGCCGGTCTCGATGGCGACGGCTTTAGCCGTAGCATCGACCCTGGCCTTGATGAGATCGAACTCGGCCTTGGCGATGATCAGCGGCGCCATGACCTCCGGCTGCACGAGTTCGCCGGTTATCTTCTTGACCGCGACCGCCGCTTCAAAAATGGCGCGCGCCTGCATTTCGATGATTTCTGGATAGGCGATCGCGATCCGGCTGCCGCGAAAACCCAGCATCGGATTGACCTCGCGCAAGGCCGCCGCGCGCCGCGATAGCTTTTCCGACGAGACGCCCATCGACTGCGCCACTTCGTCGATTTCCGCTTGGCTATGCGGCAAGAATTCATGCAGCGGCGGATCCAACAGGCGGATCGTCACCGGCAGACCAAACATGATCTCGAAAAGCTCGATGAAATCGCCCCGCTGGATCGGCAGCAGCTTGGCGAGCGCGGAACGCCGGCCCGCTTCATCATCGGCGAGGATCATTTCGCGCACGGCGATAATCCGGTCGCCTTCGAAGAACATATGCTCGGTGCGGCAAAGCCCTATGCCTTCGGCGCCGAACTTCCGCGCGACGCGCGCGTCCTGAGGGGTCTCGGCATTGGCGCGAACGCCCATCCGGCGAACGCCATCCGCCCATTGCATGAGAGTGGCGAATTCGCCCGAAAGTTCCGGCTGCAGCATTTTAACGCTGCCCTCGATCACCTGCCCGGTCGTTCCATCGATCGTTAGAATGTCGCCTTTATTGAAGGCGACGCCGGAGGCCGTCATAACCCCCTTGGCGTAATCGATCCGGATGCCGCCTGCGCCGGAGACGCAAGCCTTGCCCATGCCGCGGGCGACGACCGCCGCGTGGGAAGTCATCCCACCTCGCGTCGTCAATATGCCCTCGGCCGCGTGCATCCCGTGGATATCCTCCGGGCTCGTCTCAATGCGCACCAAGATAACCTTATGGCCGGCGCTTTTCAGCTGCTCGGCCTCATCGGCGCTGAACACGATCGCGCCGCTCGCCGCCCCCGGCGAAGCCGGCAAGCCGGTGGCGACCACGTTCCGCTCAGCGTAAGGATCGATCGCTGGGTGCAAGAGCTGCTCAAGCGAAGCCGGATCAATACGGGCGATCGCCTCGTCCCGGCTGATCAAGCCGTCCTGGGTCATATCGACGGCGATGCGCAGCGCGGCCTTGGTGGTGCGCTTGCCATTGCGGGTCTGCAGCATCCATAATTTGCCGTTCTCGACGGTAAATTCCATGTCCTGCATGTCGCGATAATGCTTTTCGAGCAGATTTGCCGTCCGCACGAATTCAGCGAAGACCCCCGGAAGCGTGGTTTCCAGCGAAGCCTTGTCCGACCCAGCGGCCAAGCGCGCCGCCTCGGTGATATTCTGCGGCGTTCTGATGCCCGCCACCACATCCTCGCCTTGAGCATTAAGAAGGAATTCGCCGAAAAGCTCCTTCGCGCCGGTCGCGGGGTTGCGCGTGAAGGCGACGCCGGTCGCCGATGTCTCGCCCATATTGCCGAAAACCATCGCCTGAACGGTGACCGCGGTTCCCCAGTTCGCAGGAATATCGTGAAGGCGACGATAGGTGATCGCCCGCGGATTTTGCCAGGACCCAAAAACCGCGCCGATGGCCCCCCAAAGCTGTTCACGCGGCGCTTGGGGAAAGGGCTCGCCTCGGGCTTCCAGAACCTTCGCCTTGAACGCGATGATCAGCCTTTTCCAATCTTCGGCGGCGAGCTCGGTATCTAGAGTTAACCCTTTGATTTCCTTATAATGCTCTAACATTTCCTCAAAGTGATGATGATCGACGCCAAGCACCACGTCGCAGTACATCTGGATGAAGCGGCGGTAGGAATCATAGGCGAAACGTTCGTCGCCCGAGCGTTTCGCCAAGGCTTCGACGGTGACGTCGTTGAGGCCAATGTTCAAAACGGTGTCCATCATTCCGGGCATCGACGCGCGCGCGCCGGAACGGACAGAGACAAGCAACGGATTTTCCGGATCGCCGAAAACCCGTCCGGTCAGCCCGCCAATATAATCGAGAGCGGCCTCCACCTCCGAGCCTAGCTCCGGCGGATAGCTCTTTCCATTTTCATAGAAAAAAGTGCAGACCTCTGTGGTTATCGTGAAGCCTGGAGGAACCGGCAGGCCAAGATTCGCCATTTCGGCGAGATTGGCGCCCTTGCCTCCAAGCAGATCGCGCAGATCTCGCGCTCCTTCGGCCCGACCATCACCGAAAGTATAGACCCATTTGACCATGTTGGTCCTCTAAATGCGATCGGTCCGCCGCAATTTGCCGGCGCGCGAACAAATCAAGAAGGACGGTCCCGGTCAGGAGCGGCGCGCTTGCTTCGCGCCAGCCCGTCAGCCGATGGAAGCGCAAATCACGAATGATCGCGCAGGCGGAAGCCAAAACTGATCCAGCCGAGGCCCCAGAAGAAAAGATCGATCCCGAGAAGAATTCCCAAGATGAACGGCGTATTGCCGGGCCAGCCAATAACGATCAAAAGGCCGACAAGCGCTGTCACGATGCCCCCGAAAAGAACCGAGCTTCGCGTGCCGGCGACGAGCTGGGTCCCAAAATAGATCCGCGCCAATCCCGTGACGATCAACCCCGCGCCGAGCATTAGCGTAAAGATCGCGGCCGCGACCAAGGGATTGGCGAGCGCGAAGGAGGCAGCCACTATATACAGCAATCCAGAAATGATCCAAAGAAAGAACCGGCCCCAGGTTTTCGCGCTAATGCCCAAGGCGATCTCGGACGCACCGGCAATGACCATGAAGATCGCAATGGTATAAACCGACGCGATCGTCGCCGTGACGTCGAGGATGATGGCGGCGATCCCCATTGCTACGCCAAGAACGCCGAAGGCGACGATCCAACCCCAGCGATGCCTTAAACGCTCGATCGCCGTTCCCAAACTTTTTGGGCCGCCCGAAACCGGAGCGGCATTATTTGAAGATGCCATGCGTCAAATTCCTTCCATCAGGAGCGCCGCCCGAGCGACTGGACTCGTCGCTCGATAGAACGCGCTCAGAACTAAAATTGTCAGAGCGGACCCTTGTGCAAAAAAGTCTGGCGGCTTCTGTGAAGCGCGGCTCCAAGCGCGGAGCCTTTTTTTGGCGAAGCGGGCGCAGGTTCGCCGAGAAGACGCTCCTAGCCAATGCGCCGGGGATGCTCGCGACGGCATCATTGTGCAAATAGCCTCATTGTGCAAATAGCCTCATCGCGCCCGTGGCGGGGCTTGCTCGAGTTCCCATATGAGGCGCGCCTCATCGAATCGCTGGCGAGGCGTCTGGCATTCTTGCAGAGGCGCGCTTGACGCGTTAGGCTTCAGCTCTTACTTGGGTTTTGTTTCGGTTTTCTAAACGCCCGTTCTTGCCAGAGCGTGATGTCGTTGAAATGCGATAATCATACTTTCTGTCGAGTTGATTCGACGCATGACTCAAGTCCAAAAAGGCCTTGTCCTGCTTGGAGCGCGCGGTCCTGCTGCGACAGGGCGGCTGACGGTCGCGGCCGGCTTCCGATCTTTGCGCGCGTCGGCGCATCTCGCATTCCGACGGCTTTGGCTGATCGTTCGTCGACTGTGACCCAAAGGTCGCGCCTTGGCGCTAAATGCCGGCGCCGGCGCTTTGCTCGACGGTTCGCGTTGCAGCGTTGATTTTTGTTCGTTATTTACCTTCAGATATGTCGGCAAGATGAAAAGGGTTGGGCTTCCCCTCTTGAAGCAATTTGATTCACACCAAGGCGTGTTCTTCGAAAACTGATCCCTCTTTTTCGATCAGAACACGCTCGAACTCTTTGGATCAGGGCGAATCCATTTCGATCATGAATCCCATCTGATCGGGAATCGCTCTAGGAAGGCAACCCCGGTTCGGGTCCTGCATGCATGAGGCGCCAGTGACGACTTCTTCGACCACCCCCCTGCTCGACACGATTGCGGCGCCATCGGACTTGCGGCGTTTGACCGAGGCGGAGCTTGTGCAGGTCGCCGATGAGCTGCGCACCGAGACGATCAGCGCGGTTTCGGTCACAGGAGGACATCTTGGCGCAGGCCTGGGCGTTGTCGAGCTCACGGTGGCCTTGCATTACGTTTTCGATACGCCAAATGACCGCTTGATCTGGGACGTCGGCCATCAGGCCTATCCGCATAAGATTCTCACTGGCCGGCGCGACCGCATCAGGACCCTGCGCCGGGGCGGCGGGCTTTCCGGCTTCACCAAAAGGTCTGAGAGCGAATATGATCCTTTCGGCGCCGCGCATTCCTCGACGTCGATCTCTGCCGGCCTCGGCATGGCGGTGGCGAATACGCTGGCCGGCAAGCCGGCCAATGTCGTCGCCGTGATCGGCGATGGCGCGATGTCGGCGGGCATGGCCTATGAGGCGATGAACAATGCCGGCGCGATGCATTCGCGTTTGATCGTCATTTTGAACGACAATGAAATGTCGATCGCCCCCCCGGCCGGCGCGCTCTCTTCCTATCTGGCGCGGCTGGTGTCCGGCGGGACCTATCGCTCGGTTCGCGAGGCGGCGAAACAGCTTGGCCGCCATTTGCCGCGATTTGTCTACGACAGGGCGCGCAAGACCGAGGAATTCGCGCGCAATTTTTGGGCCGGCGGCACGATGTTCGAGGAGCTTGGCTTTTATTACGTCGGTCCAATCGACGGACATAATCTCGATCATTTGCTCCCGGTCTTGAAAAACGTCCGCGATTTCAAGGAGACGGGGCCGATCCTGGTCCATGTCGTCACCCAGAAGGGCAAGGGCTACGCCCCGGCCGAGGCTTCGAGCGACAAATATCACGGCGTCAACATGTTCGACGTCGTCACCGGCAAGCAGGTGAAGCCCAA
Organism: Methylocapsa aurea; assembly: GCF_000746085.1. Classification (GTDB taxonomy): domain Bacteria; phylum Pseudomonadota; class Alphaproteobacteria; order Rhizobiales; family Beijerinckiaceae; genus Methylocapsa; species Methylocapsa aurea. The sequence continues at coordinate 611,231 of NZ_JQKO01000001.1, forward strand.
GCCGAACGCGCCGCTCTACACCAATGTTTTCGCCGACGCCTTGGTCAAGGCCGCCCAGACTGACGACAAGATCGTCGCGATCACCGCCGCGATGCCGGGCGGCACCGGGCTCGATATCTTTCACAAGTCGTTTCCCGAACGCGTTTTCGACGTCGGAATCGCCGAACAACATGCCGTGACCTTCGCCGCCGGCCTCGCGACCGAAGGCTATAAGCCGTTCTGCGCGATCTATTCGACGTTTCTCCAGCGCGGCTATGATCAGATCGTCCATGATGTGGCGATCCAGAATCTGCCGGTTAGATTCGCCATCGACCGCGCCGGCCTCGTCGGGGCGGATGGCGCCACCCATGCCGGATCCTTCGATATCTCCTTCCTCGGAATCCTGCCCAATATGGTCGTGATGGCGGCGGCCGATGAGGCCGAGCTCACGCATATGGTTGCCACCGCAGCGGCCTATGATGAAGGCCCGATCGCCTTGCGCTACCCGCGCGGCGAAGGCGTCGGCGTTGAAATGCCGGCCGAGGGACAGATTTTGGAGATCGGCCGCGGCCGCATCCTGCGCGAAGGCAGCAAAGTCGCCATTCTGTCGCTCGGGACGCGCCTCGCCGAGGTCTTGCGGGCCGCAGAGGATCTCGCCGCTTATGGCGTTTCGACCACCGTCGCCGATGCGCGCTTCGCCAAGCCGCTCGATCTCGATCTCATCCGGCGCTTGGCCGGCAACCATGAAGTGCTGCTCACGATCGAGGAAGGGTCGGTTGGCGGGTTTGGCTCATTCGTGATGCAGGCGCTCGCCGAGGAGGGCGCGCTTGATGGGACTGGCATGCGCGGGCTGAAATTCCGCTCGATGGTGCTGCCCGACATCTTTCTCGATCATGACAAGCCGGAAAAGCTCTATGCCCAAGCCGGGCTCGACGCCAAAGGCATCGTCGCCAAGGTCCTGGCGACGCTTGGCCGAGACAGCGATGCGATGAAGAGCCGGATTGCATGAGCATGTTTGGAAGACGGCGATTTGAAATCTGACGTGGTGCGATGATCCGCACCGCGATCATCTCAGCTTCACAACAGCGCTTGGCCGAGCCTTGGTTTTTATGAACGCTTCGAGCAAGTGGCGGCGCTCATCCTGATTGTAGGCGCCTCGACTGGCTTTCGACATAGCCAGCGCAACCTGTATTGTGATCGGCCCCGTTTCTGATAGGCTTGACTCGCGCGCACATCGAAGTTCGCATCCTAGTCGCGATAACCATATGACCGGCGGAGCAGGCTCATGGCGAGAGAGTATACGATTTCCGACCGCGCTTTAGTCGCTTTGGTCACTCAACTCACCGGCGGCTACCCCAATCCGGATGACACTTCCCCGCCGGGCCCTTGGGGCCCGGTCATTCGCCAAGCGTTGGAGCGCCTACGACGGGCGTCGGGTCCGGTTCCTGATCCTTGGCTTGAGGTCGCGCTCAATCCCCAACCGCTTCCGCCAAAGGCTGCTTTCGCCACCGCCTTTGCCCAACAGATCGTCGATCGGGTTCTGGTGCTGCAGGATGTCGCCGACGCCATGCCGCGACAAGGCGAACAGCAGGGCATTATCATCGTCAGCGGCTATATCTCAAGGTTTGTCGACGATTATTGCGGCACCGGCTTTCGGTTCAAATGGCCCTTTCCCGGACCCCGTCCAAATTGGTTCACCGAGGAAGTCAATGGCGCCGACTTGATCCTGGCGGGCGTCCAATTCGAGCGGGCCGCCGCAGAAATCTCCAACGAAGAACTGACGCGCAGTCTCATCGATGGCGCGGCCAGGCTGAAGGAGACTGGTCTGGCGAGACTTCAGTAACCGCTTTGCGGGCGCCTTTATTATGACCAAGATGGCCGACGTCCCCGGGGCCGGCCATGGTTGCGGCGGCGATAGCGGTTGATGCGATTGGAAGCAGGCTCAAGACTGCGAAACCGCTTGCAACCTTATTTGCGCGCCCATTTGCGAGCCATTTGTGCGATCCGTTTAAATGACTCGCCAACGCGCTGATCTCGCTCTAGTCGAACGCAAGCTTTTCGAAAGCCGCGCCAAAGCGCAGGAGGCGATCGCCGCCGGACTTGTGCGCGCCGATGGCAAGGTTCTGCGCAAGGCCTCCGAGCCGGTCGATGCCGGCGCCCAAATCGAAGCCTTTGCTCCCTACCCCTGGGTCTCGCGCGGCGGATTGAAACTCGCCGCCGCGCTTGAGGCCTTCGGTTTCGATCCGGCCGGGCGCGCCTGCCTCGACATCGGCGCGTCAACCGGAGGATTCACCCATGTTCTTCTCGCGCGCGGCGCTCTGGAAATCCTCGCCATCGATGTCGGACGCGGCCAATTGCACCCCGATCTTGCGCGCGATCCTCGGGTCATGTCGCGCGAGGCGACTGATGCGCGAAGCCTCACCCGCGCCTCGCTCGCGCACGCGCCGGAGTTCGTAACCTGCGACGTGAGCTTTATTTCTCTCAAATTGGTGCTTCCCATCGTGTTGCCGCTCGCCGCTCCCAACGCAAAGCTGGTCGCTCTCATCAAGCCGCAATTCGAGGCCGGTCCCGGTCACGTCGTCAAAGGCATCGTCAAGGATGCAGCGATCCGGCGCAAGGCCTGCGACGATATCCACTCCTTGGTGGAAGCCCTAGGCTGGCGCGTCGATGGGCTGCTGCCCTCCCCGATCGAAGGCGGCGACGGCAATATCGAATTCCTCATCGGCGCGACGCGGGCATGATCGACCTCAACGCAAGGCTACATGTCGAACGCCTGGGCCAGCGCGGCGAAGGTCTCGCGCGGGGACCCGAGGGTCCCGTCTTCATTCCCTATGCCCTGGCGGATGAAACGATCATCGCCGAAGTCGACGGCTCGCGCGGCAGGCTGGTCGAGATCGTGACCCCGTCCCCCAATCGCATCGACCCATTCTGCCGCTATTTTTCCGTCTGCGGCGGCTGCGCGGTTCAAACGCTCGCCGCTGCGCCTTACGCCCAATGGAAACAAAGCCTTCTCGTCGTCGCGCTGAAACAGGCCGGGCTTGCGGCCACTGTTGAGCCGCTGGTCGATGCGCATGGCGAAGGGCGCAGGCGCGCAACGTTTCACGCCCGCGTGGACTGGACCGGCAAATCGACGACGGGGTTCATGCGGGCGCGGGCGCATAAGATCGTCGAGATCGACTCCTGTCCGGTCCTGGCGCCCGCCATGCTTCGGGCGGCGCCAGTGGCGCGGGCGCTGGCGCAGGCGCTCGCCGGATCAGGAAAGCCGCTCGACATTCTCGTCACCGCGACGGCGTCAGGCCTGGATGTCGATCTCAAGGGACATGGGCCGCTGAGCGAGGACGAGAGCCGCAGGCTTGTCCGGCTCGCCTTGACGCAGGATCTGGCCCGCCTGTCGAATCATGGCGCCATTGTGTTTGCCCAGCGCACGCCGATGCTGGCCATGGGTCGGACAATGGTCGCGCCGCCGCCCGGCGCCTTCCTGCAGGCAACGGAGGCCGGCGAACAAGCGCTGGCGGCAAAAGTCTGCGCCGCCGTCAAAGGCGCTGGCGAGATCGCCGACCTTTTCGCAGGCGTCGGAACTTTTTCGTTGCGCATGGCCGAATTTGCCGGGATCCACGCCTTCGATCTCGAGGAGGCCGCACTCGGCGCCCTAGCAAAAGCGGCGCGGATTGAAGGTCTGCGGCCGGTAAGCGTCGAGGCGCGCGATCTCTTCCGCCGGCCCCTCGCGCCAGCGGAGTTGGCGCGGTTCGAGGCGATCGTGTTCGATCCGCCGCGCGCCGGGGCCGAGCAACAGGCGCGGGCGCTCGCCGCCTCCCGCGTCCCTCTCGTCGTCGCCATATCCTGCAATGCGCAGACATTCGCCCGCGACGCGGCGATCCTTTGCAGCGGCGGCTATGAAATCGCGCGGATCGAACCGATCGATCAGTTTCGCCATTCGCCGCATGTCGAAATCATTGGCGTCTTCCACCGCCCGGCGGAGAAATCTCGGAAAATCCGGCGGCTTCTGGGGTGAGCGTCAGCGTGACCCTATTCGCGATCTCTTGCGGGCAATCGGAATTTTTCTAGCGCGCAGGATTGGACCGATGAACCGCGATGGGCGGCGGATCAAACCATTGGAACGCCAGAAGCCCGACCAGAAAGCCGCCGATATGGGCCTCCCAAGCGATTGTCGCGTCGGTCACGCCGAGCGGCCCCGACATGGCGCCGGATAGGAAATTAGCGAGGAACCAGAAGGCGAGAAAGCTGATCGCGCCGCGATTCGAAACAATCTCCCGCAAAGGAAGCGCCGGCAAACGATAGGTCAGGTCTTGCTCCGCCCGTTCGGAAAAGCCGAGGGCTTCCCCCAGCGGCGCGCCGGGTTGAAACACGAAACGCACCGCCGCGGCCATCGCGCCGGACACCACTGCCGAAGCCCCAATGACCGGCTGCAAACTGTCCATATGAGTGAGGAAATGCGTCGCCGCGCCGGCAAGCGCGGCTGCGACGCAAAACACCAGGAAACGCGGCGTCCCGAAGCGGCGCGCCACGGCCGAGCCGAAGGCCACGAACCAGAGGCTATTCATGCCCACATGCAGCCAGCCGCCATGGAGCAGCGCATAGGTAAGGAGCGTCCACCATTGCGCCCGGCCATCGCCAAGGAAATAGCGATCGAGTTGAAAGCCGGGGCCCGTCAGGTCGTCATTGGCGGCAAAAACGCGATCGGGATCAAAGGCGAAAGTGAATCGTCCCGGCACGAATGCGAAGCGCTGGAGAATCTTTAGAAAGATTTCCGGCGGGAGAAAATCGCATATGGCCTCGATCAAAACCAGCGCCGCGATGATGTAAAGGATCACCGTCGGCACGTTGAAAATGCGTTCCTTCGGGTGGCGCATGCTCATGCCTCGTCAGGGCTGCTTCGGGCGAGCCGGCGCCGGATCGCCATTTTAGTCCACGTCCTCGACGGCGAGGGCGGCGCCGCCGGCGAGTTTTTGCGCCAGCGCCGCTTCCATGAAGGGATCGAGTTCGCCATCCAGGACCTCGTCCGGCGTTCCCGAGGTCGCGCCGGTGCGCAGGTCCTTCACCAGCTGATAGGGCTGCAGCACATAGGAGCGGATCTGATGGCCCCAGCCGATTTCGGTCTTGGTGGCTTCGGTGGCGTTGGCCTCCGCCTCGCGCCGCTCGATTTCCTGTTCATAGAGCCGCGCCCGCAGCATGTTCCAGGCGGTGGCGCGATTCTTATGCTGCGACCGCTCGCCTTGGCAGGCGACGACGATTCCGGAAGGAATATGGGTGATGCGCACCGCCGAGTCGGTGGTGTTGATGTGCTGGCCTCCAGCGCCCGACGAGCGGTAAGTGTCGATCCGACAATCGCTTTCATTGACGTCAATTTCAATCCGATCGTCGATGACCGGATAGACCCAGACGGAGGCGAAGCTCGTATGCCGGCGGGCATTGGAATCGAAAGGCGAGATCCGCACGAGCCGATGCACGCCGGATTCGGTCTTCGCCCAGCCATAGGCATTATGCCCCTTGACGAGAAGCGTGCCCGATTTCAGCCCCGCCTCGTCGCCGGCGGTCTCCTCGATGATCTCGACCTTGAACTTATGCCGCTCGGCCCAGCGCGCATACATGCGAAACAGCATGCGCGCCCAGTCGCAGCTCTCGGTGCCGCCGGCGCCCGAATGGACTTCGATATAAGCATCGTTGCCGTCGACCTCGCCCGAAAGCAGCGCCTCGATCTGGCGGCGTTCGGCCTCGAGCTTCAGCGCCTTGAGCTGATCGACGCCTTCCTTCTCGGTGGCGGCGTCCTGTTCCGCCTCACCCAGCTCAACGAGGGTCACGGCGTCATCGAGTTCGCTCTCGAAGCGATTGATCGAGCCAAGCCTGTCCTCGATTTCGGTCCGCTCGCGCATGATTTGCTGCGCGGCCTCCGTATCGTTCCAGAGATTTGGATCCTCGACCTTGGCGTTCAGTTCGGCGAGACGGCGGCCAGCGGCGTCGACGTCAAAGATGCCTCCTCAGCAATCCCATGGATTGCTTGATGGCTAGAACCAGCGCTTCGGCTTCGGCGCGCATGTTTGGGCTTTCTGATCGGAGGGAAAAGGGCGCGGATGCGCCTAAGTTGGCGGGAACATAGGATGGCGGGCAGGTGATGTAAATGGGCGAGGAGACTTACGACTTTCCGCCAAGTCGCGCAGGAAAACTTTGTCGCCGGCCAGCGAAGACCCTATGATCGGAGCAGATCAAATGGAGGTGGCGGGGATGCCGGATTTCAAACTGCCTCTGTCGGGTGACGTCACTCAGTCCTTTGGGTCCTGGATCGGCTCCCTCAATGCGATGGGCGCTCAATTCAGCGTGATCAGCGTCAATCTCGGCAAATCCTCCGACCCTAGGGTCGAAGAGCAAATGCTCAGCGACGTGGGGAGCTATGGCAAGCAGCTTGGCCGGATCGAGGACGCCCTCGCGGTCCTGCTCGACCATTTCCGGCCCGATCGCGCGCTGACTCCGGCCGAAGACAAGGCGATCCGGGATCTCCGGCGCATGCTGGAGGACGTCGCCGAGGTGAAGGAGCGCTGCGCAGCCAAGCACGGGCGCTCCTGACCGATAGGCTTCAGTCCGTTTCGCTCGCCCTAATATAAGCCGCCGGTGCCCGTGCCCACCAGGCGGTCGGCGTCGGGATTGACGGCCTGCGCGCGCGGCGACGCGTCGCCGGCGGCGTAGGAATCGGGCGGCGCCGTGCCCGGCTTGAAGGCTTCCAAAATCGCGCCAGACCCGCTCGAACGCATGCCCGATTTGGCGTCGACCGAAATCAGCTTGATCCCCGGCGGCACCCGGAACGGAACATCCGGCTTGTCTTTCAACGCCATTTTCATGAAATCGCCAAAGATCGGCGCGGCATATTGCGACGCCTGCGCCGAATCGCCGAGCGAACGCGGCTGATCATAGCCTAGGAACACCCCGACCGCGAGATCGGGCGAGAAGCCGACGAACCAGAGATCCTTGGCGTCGTTGGTCGTGCCGGTCTTGCCGGCGAGGTGTCGGTTGGCGTCCTTGATCCTTTGCCCTGTGCCGCGCTGGATCACGCCTTCCATGATCGAGGTGATCTGATAGGCGGTGAGCGGATCGAGCACCTGCTCGCGCTTGTCGATCAGCCGGGGCTCGGGCTGATTCTGCCATTTCTGCGCGTCGCAATTCTCGCAGATGCGCTCGTCGTGGCGGTAGATGGTATGGCCCCAGCGATCCTGAATGCGGTCGATGAAAGTCGGCTTGATCCGCTTGCCGCCATTGGCGAGCATCGAATAGGCGGTGGTCATCCGCATCAAGGTCGTCTCGCCCGAGCCGAGCGACATCGCAAGGAACGGCGGCAGATCGTCATAAATGCCGAAACGTTTGGCGTATTCGGCGATCAGCGGCATGCCGACGTCGCGGGCGAGCCGCACCGTCATCTGATTGACCGAATGCTCGACGCCAAAGCGCAATGTATGCGGTCCGCCCGACTTGCCTTCGAAATTTTCCGGCCGCCACACGCCCAGGCCCGGGCCTTGATCGACTTCAATCGGAGCGTCGAGGATGATCGAGGAGGGCGTATAGCCATTGTCGAGCGCCGTAGCATAGACGATCGGCTTGAACGAAGACCCCGGCTGGCGCAGCGCCTGGGTGGCGCGGTTGAACTCGGACTGATCGAACGAGAATCCGCCGACCATGGCGAAGACGCGGCCGGTATAGGGATCCATCGCCGCGATGGCGCCGCCAACTTCCGGGATCTGGCGCAGCCGATATTGCCCCGGCTTGGCCTCGATCTGTTCGACATAGATCACGTCGCCCGGCCCGAGCGCCGACCGTGAGCCGGAGCCGCGGGTCCAATGCATGCCGACGCTATTGGAAAGAATGCCGGATTCCCGTTCGCGTTCGATTTCGCCGGATTTTTCGCGGCGCGGCTGCAAGCCGACCCGCGCCCCGGACTCGTTGGCGTCGATGACGACGGCGAGCCGCCAGGGCGCGACATCGCCGAGGGCTGGAACATCGGCGAGCGGAACGCCCCAATCCTGGCTGATGTCGATATGGCGCATCGGACCGCGAAATCCATGCGCCTCGTCGTAACGCACAAGGCCATCGACCAGGGCGCGGCGCGCCATCAGCTGCATCTTCGGATCGAGCGTTGTGCGGACAGACAGGCCGCCCTCGTAAAGTTTCTTCTCCCCATAACGCTCGCCGAGTTCGCGGCGGACTTCCTCGGCGAAAAAGCCGGCGGCGAAAGCGTTGGGGGAGAGGACGCGCGGATTGACGCCAAGCGGCTCGGACTTAGCCTTCTCGCCATCCGGGCGAGACACATGGCCATTCTCGACCATCCGGTCGATCACCCAATTGCGCCGCTCGATCGCCCGTTCGCGCTTTTGAAAGGGATGATAATTATTCGGCGCCTTCGGCAGGGCGGCGAGATAGGCGGCCTGCGCAATCGTCAGTTCATGCACCGACTTGCCATAATAATTCAGCGCCGCGGCGGCGACGCCATAATTGCCAAGGCCAAGATAGATTTCGTTCAGATAAAGTTCGAGAATCTTTTCTTTCGAATAGGCGCCCTCGATCCGGAAGGACAGCAGCGCCTCGCGGATCTTGCGTTCGATGGTGCGCTCATTCGTCAAGAGAAAGTTCTTGGCGACCTGCTGAGTGATTGTCGAAGCGCCTTGGACGCGCCGGCCGCCCTGCGCCAGAACCAAGAGGTTGCGCAGGATGCCTTCTGGATCGACTCCGGCATGGGTGTAAAAATTCTTGTCCTCGGCCGAAAGGAAGGCCTGTTTGACGAGCGGCGGGATGGCTGCGCTCGGCAAATAAAGACGCCGCTCGCGCGCATATTCAGCGACGAGCGAGCCGTCGACGGCATGCACGCGCGTCATGACCCGCGGTTCGTAATTCTTAAGCTGCGTATAATCGGGCAGGTCCTGTTCGAATTTCCAAATAAGAAGCCCGGCGGCGCAAGCGCCGACGACAAAAATAATGGCGCCTGTCGTAAAAATAAAACCGAAGAAACGGGCAATCAGCCGCATGCAAATTGGCCTCTCGAATTCGGAGCGCGCGCGGCCATCGGCAAATAATGGCCCTACCCCGCGCCGACGGTCGAAGAAATCTCGCCGTTGGAATTTGTAAACCGTCCGTCGAGGGCCGGTTCGCGAGAACGTCGCTTTATTCCTGCGGCGCTTTTGTGGTGATAATTTGTCCGAGCGCCAAGCGCCAGATTCAACTTTCTTCTCTGGCGCGTCCGATTCTTTTCAAGCCCCCCGGCGACTCCTGCGACGAAAGGAGCGAACTGAGCGCGATCACCCATGCATTATTTTTTACATACTAATATATGATTTGATTCTCAAACATCCGCATCCTTGTGAGGGGCCGCTCTGCAAGGATCCCATCGACAAATCCAGCGGCTTTCTTGAGGACATGCTTCATCGCCTCCCCGCCGCATCCGCCATCGGCGCGCGAAGGGCAGCATTATTGGCGCCGGATCCTGCGTCGGCGGGGCCGGGCCCTGGAGGGGCCGGCGCGGGAGCCTCCAAAGGCGGCTGCGCCTTATTTCCGGTGACGAGGGCTCCCGCGCTCCCCCGCGCAGAGAAAAACGTCGCAATGGCCTCGGCGACGCGACTCGACGCCTTGTCGCGCCATTCCGCCGAGCTCAAGGCCGCATCATCCTTTTCATTGGAAAGATAGCCAAGCTCCAACAGCACCGAAGGGACGTCGGGCGCCCGCAAGACCCGGAAGCCCGCGGACCGCTGCGGGTTCTTATTGAGCCGCCCGGCCACCTTCCAATAATTCACCAAAGTGCGGGCGAATACGTGGCTGTAGGCGCGGGTTTCCCGACGGGTCAGATCGAACAAAATATCGGAAACGTCGCCGGCGTCATCCGCCCCGTCGAGGCCGGCCGCGGCGTCGGATTGATTCTCCTTCTCGGCGAGGCGGGCGGCCTCGGCGTCCGATGCCCGGTCCGAGGCCGTATAGACGGTTGCTCCGGCGACATCGGCGGCGGCGGACAAAGTGTCGGCGTGAATGGATACGAAAAGGGCGGCATTGGCGTTTCGCGCCATCTTCACCCGCTCCGCGAGCGGAATGAAACTGTCGTCATCGCGAGTCAAGACGGTCATGAACCGCCCATCGGATTCGAGCTTGGCCGCAACGGCCTTGGCGAAGGCGAAAACCAGATCCTTCTCGACCAGACCGTTGACCATCGCGCCAGAGTCGATGCCGCCGTGCCCAGGATCGATCATGATCACCGGCCTTCCCGCCGCGGCCACGAATTTTTGCGTCTGCCTGGCCTGCGCCTGCCCGGCCAGGGCGGCGCGCGCGGATTGAGCCGCCGCCCGGAACTCCGCCCGATCGGTTTTGGCGAGCTCGATAACCAGGCGCGCCTTGCCGTCGCCGTCGCTCTTATCGCAGGCGGCCCGCACGATCCGCGCCGGCGCGGCGAGATCAATGACGATGCGCGACTTTCCCTGCTCAAGCTGGCCGAAGCGGAAAGAGCCGACGAGAACGGCCGGCTTGGCGTGCCGCGCGCGCCGTCCCCTGTGGCGCGGCGGCCTCGGCGGCTTGCCGATCTGTGGATCGAGCGCGAACTCGACCTGAGGCAAATCGACGATGATGCGATTTGGGCCGGCAAGCGCGAAAGCCGCCGCCTCGACCGGGCCCGAAAGCTCGAACACAAGCCTGGCGCTGTCGGCGTTTTCCTCGAGCCGCGCCGCTTTGGCGACGAGGCGTCCACCCGGATCGAGGGAATCCGGCGCCCCCTTTATGAGCGCGCGGTCCATTTTCCCGATCAGGTCCTCAACCTGGCCCTCGGCCGGCGCGGTAAGCTGAGCGCCAGGTTGCCCGCCGATTTGCGCGCCGCGCGCGAGCGTCATCCCGGCGAGGGCCAGCGCCGCCATCCCAAACGCGATGAGGACAGCCCTCGGACCGGCGGCCTTCCAAATCATCGCGCCCTCCGGCATTCGATTCGCCCCGATTCGCCTTCTCTCGCCTGCGGTGCGCCGATCCGGCGCGCCCCATCATTTGAGCGCTTCAACCCGATTCCCACTTTTCTTGACTTCGCCAGAATCCCTCTTGCTCATAGGATCAGCGCGGTTAACGCCGTGTAACTATGCCAGAAGCCGGGGGCTTCGACCGTGACAGTGGGGACACAGGCGAGTAAAAACTTGCCAAACCGCTAAGAAACCCGATATGAAAGGGGCATTCTTTCTCGGGCCCGGAAATTCGGGCGCTTCGAGCCATCGGCCCCCATCCGGCTTTCCGCCGCCTTTTTCACATGGCGTTCGAGTGTTCGGCGTTTGAGTTTTTGGCGTTTGGCTCGTTAATGTTTGGATCTTGGACGCTTGGGTCTTCGACAATTGGGTCTTGGACATTGGGGTCTCGGACCTCTCGACGCGAAAACCGGAGCTGAGATGGCTTCGCGCTTGGCGACGCCTCAGCGGCTCCAGCCCGGAATGAATTTTGGACGGTTGCCGTTTCGGGCAAGCTGTCCCGAATAGGTAAAGTGGACATGGTCTGCCTCGCGGCGAGTGACTCGGCGACGGTCAAGCATATTGGCGATGCAATTCATTGGGTTGCAGAGGCGCCGGTCCCTTTTGGTCCAAAGCGTATGGTTTCTAAGTCGATGCGTCATGGTCGCGACCCTTCGGGCAGTGCGTGCTTGAAGGGACCCGGCCCTCGCGGATCGTCCCGCCTCAGCAAAACGCTCCACCGCGCGTTTCTCTTTTTCCAATCCCCCTCCCATCCAATGCTTGACGCGCGCCTGTGTCGGCGGCGCCTCACGCCGGAGTCTCTTTCGCAGACTTTCGCCGGCGGCCGCAGCCCCACGCGCGTCAGGCCTCAACGAGTTTCAAATGGCCAACAAAATGCTCATCGACGCGTCCCACCCGGAAGAAACCCGGGTGGTCGTGCTTCGCGGTAACCGGGTTGAAGAATTCGATTTCGAGTCCGCCAGTAAAAAACAGCTTCGCGGCAATATTTACCTCGCCAAGGTCACCCGCGTCGAGCCATCGCTGCAAGCAGCCTTTGTCGATTACGGCGGCAACCGGCACGGTTTTCTTGCCTTTTCGGAAATCCACCCGGATTATTATCAAATTCCGGTTGTCGACCGGCAGGCGCTCATAGACGAAGAGGCCCGCGCCCAGCGCGACGAAGAGGACGACGAGTCCCGCGCGCAGCGGCGCAGCCGCCGGTCCCGGCGCGGCGATCGCAACGGCAACGGACGGCGCGTCGAGAAACGCCGCGACGACGAGACCCTCTCCGAGACATTTGAAGGCGAAGCGCTGTCGCAGCTGGATGCCGGTTTCGAGGTCGAGGCGGTGGGATCGGAGCCCGGGCGCTTCGATGCCGACGAAGTCAATGGATCATCGCCATCAGAGGCCGCGACGGCGGAATCTGACGACTCGGATGAGTCGTTTCGAGAAAACGCGCCTGCTCCCGCGGCCGGCGAGGCATCGGACGAACCCTTGTTCGGCTTCGCCGAAGAGGGTTTCGCGCCAACTCCAGAGGCGGAAAATTTTGCTCCGGAAGAAGACCTCCGGCGCGAATCATCAGACGCCTTTGAGGACCGCGCATCGCAGGACCAGGCTTCGTCGGACGCGGCCGAAAACCGCTCGCCCGATCATCGTCACGGCGACGCCGACGACGAAGGCGAGGATGACGAGGAGCAAGTCGAACAACTCGGCGGCGATGCGATGGAGGATGTGCCGGCCCGGCCGCACCGCTATCGCAAGCAATATAAGATCCAGGAGGTCATCAAGCGCCGCCAGGTTCTGCTCGTGCAGGTCGTCAAGGAGGAGCGCGGCAACAAGGGCGCCGCTCTGACGACTTATCTCTCGCTCGCCGGACGCTATTCCGTGCTGATGCCGAATACGGCGCGCGGCGGCGGCATCTCCCGCAAGATTACCGACTCGACCGACCGGCAGAGGCTGAAATCGATCGCCCAGGAGCTTGAGGTTCCGGAAGGCATGGGCGTTATTTTGCGCACCGCCGGCGCCTCGCGCACCAAGGCCGAGGTCAAGCGGGATTTCGAATATTTGCTGCGGATGTGGGAGACAGTTCGCGAAATCACTTTGCAATCCACGGCGCCGACGCTCGTCTATGAGGAGGGATCGCTGATCAAGCGGTCGATCCGCGATCTTTTCAACAAGGATATCGACGAGATCCTGGTGTCCGGGGAAAACGGCTATCGCGAGGCGAAGGAGTTCATGCGCCTGCTGATGCCAAGCCATGCCAAGAACGTCCAGCCCTATCGCGATCCGCAGCCCATCTTTGCGAAATCCGGCGCCGAGGCGCAACTCGATGCGATGTTCTCCAATCAGGTGACCCTACGGTCCGGCGGCTATATCGTCATCAATCAGACCGAAGCCCTGGTCGCAATCGACGTCAACTCGGGCCGTTCGACGCGCGAACATAATATCGAGGACACCGCGCTTCGGACCAATCTCGAGGCGGTCGATGAAATCGCCCGCCAATTGCGGCTCCGCGACCTCGCCGGCCTTATTGTCCTCGATCTCATCGACATGGAGGAAGGCCGCAACAATCGCGCCGTCGAGCGTCGCTTGAAGGACGCTCTCAAGAACGACCGGGCGCGCATCCAGGTCGGCCGCATCTCGCATTTCGGCCTCCTGGAAATGTCGCGCCAGCGCATCCGCACCGGCGTTCTCGAAGGCTCGACCGTCATATGCCCACATTGCGCCGGGGCGGGGATGCTGCGCTCCACCTCCTCTATCGCCCTGCATGTCCTGCGCATTCTGGAAGACGCCCTGATCAAGAGCGCGAGCCATGACATCATCGTCAAGACGCGGACCATTGTCGCGCTCTATATCCTCAACCAAAAGCGCGCCCATCTGCATGATTTGGAAAGGCGATTTGGCGCGTCCGTGACCGTCGCGGCCGACGACAGCCTGACCGGGGCCACTTATTACGCGTTGGAGCGCGGCGAACCCGCCGTCGGCTCGATCGAGACGCCGGCGCTGGCGCAAGGCGAGCCTCACCGCGGCGCGGTCCAACCGGCGACGGATCGTTTCTTCCGAGAAGCGGACGAAGAGATCGAGGCCGATTTGATCGGCTCGGAATTCGCGGCCGACGCGAATGAAGACGAAGACTCGCGGGAGACCGTCCAGGACGGCGGCGAGGTGGCGGCGCGCGAACGCGGACAGGACAGAGCGATCGAGCGCCAGGATGGCGATGGCGAAAGCGACGCCGATGGCCGGCGCAAGCGCAGACGCAGACGCAGGCGCGGCCGCGGATCTGATCGCGAGGGATCAGGGATCGCCGCGAATGCGCCCCAGCCCCCCGACGATGCGCTCGAGGCGATCGCTATGATTGGCGGCCTGCAACACCGAGTCAGCGGCGATGCGGAATCGCTGTTTGAGCCGGCGCTTGTGGAAGCTCCGAGCGCCTCGGAGGATGAAGCCCAGATCGAAACAGTGCCCGCCGAGATCGCTCCGGTTGAGGCGCAGGCTGATGCGGCCGAGCCCATTGACGAGGGCCAAACCGCTGCGACGCCGGCTGCGGAGGCTCCGGCTGGGGAAGTCCAGATCGCGGAAATCGCGGAAGGAGAAAGCGCCGCTCCCGCCGAGCGCCGTCGTCCGCGCCGGGGAGGACGCGCGTCACGCGCAGCCGCGCAGCCGGAGCTTTCAGCCGAACCCGCCTCCGGCGCCACGCCGGAACTCGCGCTGGAGCCAGAAGCGGCTCCAAAGCCGGCGCGCAGCCGCCGGGCCCCGCGCCCGCGCAAGTCCGCATCCACAACAGCCGCGACGGAAGCATCCGCGGCCGAGGCAAGCGCTGGCGCCGAAGCGCTCGCGGCCAGCGGGCCAGGACCTCAAGCTCCGGACATTGAGCTTGCCGGCGGTGAAGAAAATGCGCCGCAAGGGACGCCAGCCAAAGCCCAGGCGGAGACCGGCGCCTCCCAGGAAGACGGGGCGCCGTCTTTTTCCTTCGACTCATCCGAACCAGAGTCTTCGCAGCAGGAGCCGGCGCGGCCGAAGCGTTCCGGTTGGTGGCAGCGCGCGAAGGCGAGCTTCAGAGGATAGCCAGTAAGGAAATGGCCGGGCCTACGCCCGGCCATTTCGTCCCCGCCGAATTGCAGCGGCGACAAGCCGGACTTGGGCGTTATCTTGCCGGGGTCTCTATCTTCGCCTTGAGCCCCTTCAAACCGGCGACGTACAGATCCGAGACGCTCTTTTCCGCCGCGGCGCCCGGGCCGATCGGTTTGAAAGCGCTCATCCAAAGGACGTTGACCTTAGTCTTGCCGATCGGCAAAACCTTAATCGTTGCCGCATAATGCTCAACCGGCAAGGGGGTCTCGACGCCCTTATAGCTGTAAGCGCGGCCGAGATTGTTCCGGTTGATTTCCTTTTCGACGAGTTTGCCGCCATCCTTCAAGATCACGGTTCTGATCCTGGCCTTTCCATCGCTTTCGACCTCGCAGGAGGCGACGGCCGGATGCCAATTCTGGATCCCGCAGAAGTCTCCGATCGCCGCCCATACCGCGTCGGCGGTGGCGTTGATCTCAATTCGATCCATGACTTTTTCCGCCAAGGCGCCGCTTGCGGAGCAAAGCAAGGCGAGCGCCGCCGCCAAAAATCCACGCATCATTGCACTCCGTTCCCGGCCGCCAGCCAAGACTTTGACCGATTGGGAGGTTGCGGCAATTTTTTACTGAAGGAAAGAGGGCTTGGAGCGGACGAAGGCTTCGCATCCAGGCAGCTTTTATGGCGCGCTCCTTCTCCAATAATGTTCCGCCTAAACATCAATTAATTTGTATAATTTGTTGATATACAGTCAGGAACTCCTGCTGTTACCGGAGCCAGGATTTCAACCGCCGCATCGCCTCAACAATATCCCCTTCCGGCCCGGCGAAAGAAAACCGCACCGCCCCGCGGCCCCGGGTTCGGTCGAAGTCGAGGCCAGGAGTGGCCGCGACGCCGATCTCGTCGAGCATCTTGGCGCAGAAATGGCCGGAATCGTCGGTCAGACGCGAAACGTCGACATAAATATAAAAGGCGCCATCGACGGGATGGAAACCGCCAAGGCCCATGTCCGGCAATTCGTTGAGGAGAATAGCGCGATTGCGGGCATAGCCGGAAAGAACGCGCTGCAGATCCTCTTGCGCGTCGAAAACCGCCTCCGCGCCGATCTGGCTTAGAAGCCCGACGGAGACGGCGAGGTTCTGCTGCAGGCGCTCGACTGTGCGAACCATATGTCCGGGCAGAACGAGCCAGCCGATCCGCCAGCCGGTCATGCAAAAATATTTAGAAAAGGAATTGGCGACAATGACCTCGGAGGAAAACTCCAGCGCCGTTCGCGCCGGTTGGCCATAGGTCAGGCCATGATAGACCTCGTCGGAAATGAAGGCGACGCCGAGCCGCTCGCAGGCCGCGCAAACATCTCGCAAGGCTTCGGCGCTCATCATGGTCCCACTCGGATTGGCCGGGCTCATCAGCAAAATGCCGTCGAGTCTCGTCTTCGCATGGACGGCCTCGATCATCGACGGGGTCACGACAAATCGGGTCGCCTCGCTCACCTCGATCGTCACCGTCTCGATCCCCAAGGCTTCGAGAATATTGCGATAGGCCGGATAGCCCGGCGCGGCGATCGCGACTCGCGCGCCGGCATCGAACAGGGAGAGGAAGGCCAGCAGGAAACCGCCGGACGACCCGTTCGTCACGACAATGTGTTCGGGCGCCACCGCTAGGCCATAAGCGTCGCGGTAATGTCGCGCGATCCGCTCCCGCAAGCTGGGCCGGCCCAGCGCTTCGGTATAGCCGATGCGGCGGCCGTCGAGCGCCGCCATGGCGGCTTCTCGAACCGCGCGCGGCGGCGGCGAGCCGGGCTCTCCAATCTCCAGATGGATGATGTCCTGTCCTTGCGCCTCCCGCCGTCTGGCGTTCGCCAGGACATCCAGCGCCATGAAAGGGGCGACATTGGACCGCCGCGAGATTTGGACGCGTGACGATGACGGACCGCTCCGCGGCGCCGCTTCGGTCATAGCGTCAGTCCTTTTGGCGTTGGCTCTGCGCGGGCGACCCTACCAGCGCCAGAATTGCAGGCGCCGCCTTCACCGCGTGAAACCTGCGCGAAGTCCATTTCGACCATCCTTAAAAACATCCCTTTGATCGCCTTTAAGTCGCGCTCCCGACGTTTCCATAAAGTCGGCGGCGTTCTATGATGACGATCATGACTCAGGAGAAAAATGAATGATCGAGCGAAGAAGTCCCGCCCTTAACCAATTTCGTCGCGCCCGCGCGTCGATTTTGGCCTTCGCCCTGCTGGCTGTCGCCTTTTCTCCAGCCCGCGCGGAGGGGTTTTCGCCGGGACAGAAAGCCGAGATAGAGTCGATAATCAAGAATTTCCTGCTGGAAAAGCCGGAAATTCTGCGCGACGCCGCCGCTGAACTCGATGCGCGCGAAAAAATCGCCGAAGCCAAGGCGCGTGAAAAAATCGTCGGCGATCCGTCGGGTCCGCTTTATAGCGCCGGCAATCCGGTCGTGATTGGCAATCCGGACGGCAAGATCACCTTGATCGAATTCTATGATTATAATTGCGGCTATTGCAAACGAGCCCTCGGCGATCTCGCGCGGCTCATGAAGGACAATCCCGATCTAAAAGTGATCTTGCGCGATCTTCCTATTCTTTCGCCGGGCTCGATCGAAGCGGCGCGGATCGCCAACGCCGCCAGCAATCAATTCAAGGGCGCCAAATTTTGGGAGTTTCACCAGAAGCTTCTCAGCAGCCGCGGCCAGGTCGGCAAGACGGAAGCGCTCGCCGCCGCCAAGGAGCTCGGCGCCGACATGGACAAGCTCGGCAAGGACGCCGCGGCGGCTTCGATCACGGCCGACATCGAGCAATCCGAGCAAATCGCCAAATCGCTGGCGGTGACAGGAACGCCCTCCTACGTGATCGGCTTGGATGTGGTCGTCGGCGCCGTCGGCTACGATGATTTGCAGGCCAAAATCGTCAATGTCAGAAAATGCGGCAAAGCCATTTGTTCGTAAGGCGCGTCAGCCGGGCCGGCGCTTCGCCGGACCGGCTTCCCAACCGCCAGGGCCTAAGCGAGATTGGCCATCTGATTCGAAGGCAGGCTCGTCAGTTAGGCTGGCGGGGCGCCATGGCAGGAGAGGAGGGACTCGAACCCCCAACCCCCGGTTTTGGAGACCGGTGCTCTAACCAAATTGAGCTACACTCCTACATGCGGGGCGACATTAGCTTGAAGGCCCCGGTCTAATCAAGCGCGCGCGTCGAAAACCTGCAGATTCCGTTGCGGTTTTGCTTCCTAGCCCCAGAGCCGCCCCTTCGAACCCCCCTCTTTCTCCACCGATGAAACCCGCCTGCGCCATTGCACGATCATTGCATGGCGCAATGGGCGCGACATCGCGGCGAGCAAACCGCCCCCGATGGCGAGCCCTCCGCAGCGGAGACAAGGGACATGTTGCCAACCATCATTCTGGTCGACGGGGCGCCGCGATGCGTCATCCGTCCAACCGACAAGAAGGATCTCGATCGCTTCGTCCGGAACGCGAAGAAATATCTTCTTGCCGGAAACGAAGAAGGAAAAGTCACGCATCGGCCGGCCGATGACGACGAATCCGCCAAATGGAGGGAGGGATTCGCCCTCCATAAGGCCTGGGGCGGCGCCGACGACACCTTTATCGGGATTCCTCTGTTCGGCTGACCCGAATCCGACCTAAACGAAAGCTAGAACATGACCGATGCAGCGACCAAGTCCGGCCAGGACGAAGACCGCCTCATAGCCGAGGCGCGCGCCAATTTCCCCAGTTTCTTCCGCTGGGTTGGCATTCTAAACGACATGATCGCGAAAGAAATCGGACCGAAGTTTGGGCTTGCGGCGAGCGCTCCCGAGGTCAGCGTCGCCGACGGAAAGGTCAGTTGGACGCTCGAAGCCTCGCGGCCCGGCAAGCCGGTCCTGAGCATCCCCTTTTCGATCAGCGGCGATCGCATCAGCTTCGCCCACGCCAAATTCGAGTTCGCCAACGCGGCGACAGGGCAGAAAAGCGCGACATTCGCGGCGGAAGCCTCCGACGACGCGAACCGCATCCTGTCCGATCTCGTCCAAGATTATATAGGCTAAGGCCATGCATCTGGATGTCGCGATCGCATGGACCGATGCGACATGGGATCCGCTCGCGGGATGCACGCGCAAAAGCGCCGCCTGTCGGCATTGTTACGCCGAAGCCATGACCGCCGCGGCGTCGCAAGCGGGCATGTGGGGGCATGGGTTCGCCGAGCTTGGCCCGGCCGGTCCGGCCTGGACCGGCAAGATCGAACTCTTGGAAGACCGCCTCGCCCTGCCCCTTGGCTGGGACAGGCCGAGCCGGATCTTCGTCAATGCTGGCTCGGATCTCTTCCACGAATCGCTGCCAAACGCCGCGATCGACCGCGTCTTCGCGGTCATGGCCCTGGCGCCGCATCTCACCTTTCAGGTCCTCACAAAGCGGCCCAAGACGATGCTGGCCTATCTCTTGGACTCCGAGGCGCTTTCCCGCATCGAACGTGCGATGGGCGAGATCGCGACCGATCCGAACCTGACAAAAATCGACTCTTGGCCGCTACCAAATGTCTGGCTCGGGGTCACCGCCGAAAATCAAAAGGAGGCGGATCGCCGCATTCCGCTATTGCTGCAGACGCCCGCGGCCGTGCGATGGATCGCCGCCGAGCCCTTGTTGGAGCAATTGGACCTCAAGGTCGGGACCTGGCTCAAGGAGGGTCCGAACGCTCCCGGCCCTAAGCTCGACTGGATCGTGGCGGGCGGTGAAATCGGCGCCGAGGCGCTTCCCTGCCAGCCGAACTGGGCGAGATCGCTGCGCGACCAATGCGCCGAAAGCGGCGCGGCGTTTTTCTGGCATCAATGGGGCGAGCACGTCCCCTGCGCCGGAGTCGAAGCGGATCCTGCGCCGGAGCCGGTGAAAATGACCTTCAGCCGCGTCGGCGCGGCGCCCTCGCCTCGCCTGCTCGACGGCGCCCTCCATCAGGCGTTTCCGTTCGCTCGGAGCTAATCATCAATCGATCAGCCCGCGCTCGCGCGCGGCGGCCTCGGCGAAGGCGCGCGCGTTCCCGGTAAAGCTCGCGCCGTCATTGGCGGTGGCGTTGTTCCCGATCGTGACCCCATCGCCGAGCGCGCGGCGGCCATCCTCCGCAACGATGAAAAAAGCGTAGCGATGCGCCTCCAGGCAATGCCGGACCAGAATGGTTTCCTCATCCGCCTGCTCTACCGAAAATTCAGACTCACTTTCCATTATGCCTCACCTTACTGCTGAACAACGAGCTCTACCATTTCCCCGCGTGGCGGAAGGCCGTCGCCATCATCCGCTCAAGTCGCATCCGCGAATTTGTCCTCGAGCCAAATTTCCTGCCGGGCGAACGGCTTAATATTGAAATCATGGGTGACATGGCCACAGGCCAGCGCCCCCAGAACGACGGCGCCTTCAGCCTCGAGACGCTCGCGCGCGGCGAGAAGCGTTGTCCCGGTCGAGATAATATCGTCGATCAGCACGACCGCCTGCCCGCGCACCGGAAAATCGCAGGTCATCATGGCGGCGATCGCCTCGCGTTGGCTGGCCTCGGCATCCTGCACGAGAGGCGGCGGCGGCTTCGTCCAGAACAGCGCATCGACCAGCGACCATTTGAGTTCAGTCGGCGCCAGAGCCTCATTTGCCATCACCCAAGAGCGAAACTGCGTCGCATCGATCAGCGCGTCATCGGAGGGCATCGGGACCAGCAGCGGGCTCGACCAGGATGCTTCTTCCGCGATCCTATTGGCGATGAATTTGCCGTAGGCGCGGCGCGCCAGACCAATATTGCTTGCGCGAACGCCGACCTTGTCGCGTTGCGTGTGAATCTGAAAAGGCTGCTCGAACTCCCCGGAGCGCACTGCGCGGCAAAAATGATAGGCGTCCCAATAATCTTGCGTGCGGGCAAGGGATTGATGCGCCGCATCTGAATAATAGCCGCACATAAACAAGATTTTCATCGCTTCGAATCCCCATGAGGATGTCTCGAGCGTTTCACTTCGGATCATGGAGCCGCGAGCCCCCGCAATCGGATCGCGAAGAAAGGCGCTTGGCTTGAATGCCTTGGCCTGATGCTTGGAGGAGAGATCGCCACGTTTTTGCAGAGCCGCGTCCCGTCGGCGACATTTGCCGCCGGCATGGTCTAGGGTCCGATTTCATCGAGCAAGAACCATACCGGGGCCAGGGAGCGAAGCCCTGTCAATGCCGGCGAGAGACTGGCGGGCAAACGAACAAATGCATTATAAAGCAAGCCATTCCGGCCCCTTTCCTCCCCATAGGGAGCGTTGAAACCCGACGTGGAAAAAGCAGCATCGCGGCCCTGCTCGACCGCCGATCTCATCGACCGGCTGAAGAGGATCGTCGGCGCGAATAACGTCCTCGACGACGCTTCCGGCATGGAGGGCTTCTTGCGCGAGCCGCGCGATCTCTTCAAAGGCAAGGCGGTCTGCGTGGCGCGGCCGGGCTCGACGCGGGAAGTCGCGGCCGTGCTGGCGCTGTGCAGCGAAACCGCGACGCCGGTCACGCCGCAGGGCGGCAACACCGGCCTTGTCGGCGGCCAAATTCCCGCCGCGGGCGGCGAGGCGATCGTCCTATGGCTCGGCCGGATGCAGGCCTTGCGTGAGATCGATCCGGCCTCCAACACGATGACCGTCGAAGCCGGCATGACCTTGGCCCGCGCGCAGGCGGAAGCCGACCGCGCCGGGCGCCTCTTTCCGCTTTCGCTCGCCTCGCAAGGCTCCTGCACCATTGGCGGCAATCTTGCCGCCAATGCCGGCGGAACTGGGGTGCTCGCCTATGGCGCCGCGCGCGATCTCGTGAATGGGCTAGAGGTGGTGCTGGCCGACGGCCGGATTTTGTCCGATCTGTCGAAGCTCAAGAAAGACAACACCGGCTATGATCTCAAACATCTGTTCATCGGCTCGGAAGGGACGCTCGGGATCATCACAGCCGCCGTGTTGAAACTCTTTCCAAAGCCGCGCGCGATCGAGACGGCTTTCATCGGCCTCGCCTCTCCCGCAAAGGCTTTGGCTCTGCTCGGCCTCGCCAGGGATTTTGTCGGAAACGAGGTCACGGCCTTCGAGCTTGTCCCGCGCATAGGCCTCGAGTTCGTTTTGAAACATGCAGCCGGCGCGCGAAACCCGCTCTCGGCCCCACACGCATGGCATGTGCTGCTCGAACTCAGTTCGCAGAGCGAAGAAGGTCTCGCCGGGCGCCTGCTCGCGCTCTTGGAATCCGCCGCCGAATCGGGCGTCATCGAGGATGCCGTTGTCGCGGCCTCGCTCGATCAGCGCCAAGCCTTCTGGACGCTGCGCGAACTCCTGTCGGAAGTGCAGCGCTTTGAGGGCGGCTCGATCAAACATGACGTCAGCGTCCCCATCGCAGATGTCCCTGTCTTTCTCGAAGAGATCGAGCGCGCGGTGAGCGCGGCCATGCCGGGCGCGCGGATGGTGGCTTTCGGCCATCTCGGCGATGGCAATATTCACTGCAACGTGTCGCAGCCGATCGGCGCCGACAGAGGCGCGTTTCTAGCGCGCTGGGACGAGATCAATGCGATTGTCCACGCTATCGTCGCGGCGCATCGGGGGTCGATTTCGGCCGAGCATGGCATTGGCCAGTTGAAGCGCGATCTCCTGCCGCAAGTGAAGGATAAGGTCGCGATGGAGTTGATGCGCGCGATCAAGCACACGATCGACCCAAAAGGAATCCTTAACCCCGGCAAGGTCCTCTGATCCTCCACCGTGCGCCGCATATTTAACATGAAAGGCCAGTCCATGCCGCTCGTTCGCATCTCGCTCTTGAAGGGAAAATCGCGCGCCTATCGCAAAGCCATTCAGGACGGCGTCTATCAGGCCATGCGCGAGGCCTTCGATGTCCCGGAAGATGATTGCTTCATGCTGATCGATGAATATAAGCCGAGCAATTTTATCTACAGCCACAGCTATCTGGGCATCATCCGCGACGACGATCTGGCAATCATTCAAATCACCGCGAACAACACCCGGACGCTTGAGAAAAAGAAGGCGCTCTACGCCCGCGTCGTGGAGTTGCTTGCGGAGAACCCCGGCGTGAGGCCGGAAAATATATTCATCAATCTCGTCGAGGTGCAGAAGGAGAATTGGTCCTTCGGAAACGGAATCGCGCAATATGGGTGAGGCGTCACTGCGCCGCGCGAGGCTGCATGCTGGTTGGAAACGGGATAAGAGCCACCATGAAACGCCGCAAGTCCTGGGCGATTTCAGAATCGGCTTTGAGGGCGGCGAGACTTCGCGGCGAGGGAATGTCCTGGCCGCTTTCGATCATCGCTTCGGCCCAGAATTCGAGAGCCTCGGCCGCGTTCAACATCGCCTCATCCAGCGTATCGCCAGCGGAGACGCAGCCCGGCAGATCGGGAAACCAGACGCCGACGGCCTTGCCCTCCTCCTATTCAACGATGGCGACGCAGTGGGTCATGCCAAGTCGATAGCCTATTTCAAATCAACAGAACCTAAGCCCTCACCCTGAGGAGGCCTGAAAGGCCGTCTCGAAGGGCGAGGGCGCTCGGGACGCATCCTTCGAGACGCCCGCTTCGCGGGCTCCTCAGGATGAGGATGCGGCCTTGAGAGAGCTCGCCATTCTTTGCTTGTGCGCCGACTGGTGGGTTGTTCACATCGAGCCTTGGCGCAGGACATTCTTTCCTACCCCGCCTGTACAAAACTCTCCAGCACCAGCTTGCGGCCGGCCTTGTCGAAATCCACTGTCAGCTTGTTGCCGTCCACCGCCGCCACCGCGCCATAGCCGAATTTGACGTGGAACACCCGCGCGCCTTTCACAAAGCCCGAGGCGGCGCTCGACTTGGCGACGAGTTCGCCCTCGATCTGCATTGGACCGCGCCGCCCGGAGCCTTGATTGAATCCGCTTTGCTTGAAGCTCTCGCCTTTCGCTTGCGCCTGCCGCGTCTCCTCGCCGCGGCGCTGGGCGCGCTGCCAACCTGGCGTCGCATAGGACGAGCCATAGCTGTCCATATTGGCGAAACGCGATTGCGCATAGCCGCCATAGGCCGCGCCCGAGGCCGCCTCGACCACGTCAACATGGTCGGCAGGCAATTCGTCCAGAAAACGCGAGGGAATCGTCGTCTGCCAAAGCCCGTGAATGCGCCGGTTGGTGGCGAAGTAGATTTTGGCGCGGCGCTTGGCCCTTGTCAGGCCGACATAGGCGAGCCGCCGCTCCTCCTCGAGGCCGGCGCGCCCGGATTCATCGAGCGAGCGCTGATGCGGAAAAAGCCCCTCCTCCCAGCCCGGCAAAAAAACGGTTTCGAATTCGAGGCCCTTGGCGCCATGCAAAGTCATGATCGAGACACGCGCGCCGGCTTCCTTGTCCCCTGCCTCCATCACCAGCGAGATATGTTCGAGAAAGGCGCCAAGATCGGGGAACTCCTCCATCGAACGGACGAGTTCCTTCAGATTTTCGAGCCGCCCCGCCGCCTCGGCGGTCCGGTCCTTGCGCCACATGTCGGTGTAACCCGATTCCTCCAAAATCATTTCGGCGAGTTCGCCTTGCGGCTTGGAATCGATCAGACCAGCCCAGCGGGAAAAATCGCTCAAGAGGCTGCGCAGGGTCTGGCGCTGCTTGGGCTTCAGCTCCTCGGTCTCGACCATGTTTTGCGCCGCCTGCATCAAGGGGATGCGCTGGCGCCGCGCATAATCATGCAGGAGTTGCAACGTGGCGTCGCCAAGGCCGCGCTTGGGCAGGTTGAAGATCCGCTCGAAGGCGAGATCGTCGGCGGGCTGCGCGACGCAGCGCAGATAGGCCAGCGCGTCGCGAATTTCGGCGCGCTCGTAAAACCGCGGACCGCCGATCACCCGATAAGGCAGGCCCAATGTGATGAAGCGCTCCTCGAATTCGCGCATCTGAAATGAGGCGCGCACCAGGATCGCGATCTCCTCCAGGCCGTGGCCTTGGCGCTGCAATTGTTCGATCTCTTCGCCAACGCCGCGCGCCTCCTCCTCTGAGTCCCAGACGCCTGTGACGGTGGGCTTTTCACCCAATTCGTCATCGGTGAAAAGCGTCTTGCCAAGCCGCCCCTCGTTATGCGCGATGAGCGAAGCGGCGGTCGCGAGAATATGGCCGGTGGAGCGATAATTGCGCTCGAGCCGGATGACTTTGGCACCCGGAAAATCAACCTCGAAACGCAGAATATTATCGACCTCGGCGCCGCGCCAGCCATAGATCGATTGATCGTCGTCGCCGACGCAGCAGACATTATGGCGGCCTTGCGCAAGAAGCCTCAGCCACAAATATTGGACCGTGTTGGTGTCCTGATATTCGTCGACGAGCATATAGCGGAAACGCTCCTGATAAAGCTTCAGAATGTCGGGATTGTCGCGCAGCAACCGCAACGACTCCAGCAGGAGATCGCCGAAATCGGCGGCGTTGAGGATTTTCAGCCGCTCCTGATAGAGCGCATAAAGCTGGCCGCCCTTGCCATTGGCGAAGGCTGCGGCCTCTCCGGCCGGCACATGCGCCGGGTCGAGGCCGCGATTTTTCCAAGCGTCGATCTGATAGGCGAGGGCGCGCGCGGGCCAGCGTTTGTCGTCGACATTCTCGGCTTGCAAAACCTGCTTCAAAAGCCGGATCTGATCATCCGTATCGAGAATGGTGAAGCCGGATTTGAGGCCGACGAGTTCGGCGTGGCGGCGCAGGATCTTGGTCGAAATCGCATGAAACGTGCCGAGCCAAGGCATGCCTTCGGCGACAGGACCGGCGATGGCGCCGACCCGCTCCTTCATTTCCCGCGCCGCCTTGTTGGTGAAGGTCACGGCGAGGATCTCATGCGCCCTGGCGCGGCCTTGGCCGATGATATGGGCGATCTTCGTCGTGAGAACGCGGGTCTTGCCGGTGCCCGCGCCGGCGAGCACCAGAACCGGACCGTCCATCGCCTCGATCGCCGCGCGCTGCTCGGGGTTCAGCCCGTCGAGATAGCGCTGGCCGCCCGCCGCGGCTCGGGCGCGCGCGGCGATGCCGCCGGGATTGGGCGGCGGGGCATCGAGATCGGCGAGGGAAAACGGATCGGTCAAGTCGTCACGGGCTCCTGCGCGCAACCAAAAAGCGAATCATGACGCTTTCTTTGCATTATGCGCGAATTCGGCAAGCGCTCAATTCCAGCGGCTTCGGCGCGCTCGCTTAAGCCGCACTCTCACGCCAAGGGCGATCGCGCCAGCGCGGCAGGCCTGGGCAAAATGGCGCATATTGGCCGCGTCACAATCTTGTAGCACATTGGAGCGAGCGTAAGCGCTCGCGATTTTTCCTGCTCGGTTCCGCCCAAATTGTCGCCGCGAGCTGATCCCGCGATCTTATAGGAGTGCGCCGTGAAAGACGAGCTGAAGGAGCGCTTTCGCCGCCTCGTCGAGGAGACCCGGTCCGCTCGCGACCATGTGCGCGGATTGGTCGCCGCCAAGCGCTGGACCGAAGCTGAACCGGATCGCGGCCGCATGATGCGGTTCATGTCGCGAAAGGCCGACATGTCGGCGCCGCGAGGGAAGGAAGCCCTGATTGGAGACACCGTCGACCTGCAGGCGGCTAGCTTCCTCCCCGAGGGAGCGCAGGCGCGCCGCGCCGTCGCTTATGTCGAGGTCTCCGGACCAAAATCCTCCACCGCCGGAACCGGCTTTCTGATCAGCCCGAATCTCTTCATCACCAATCAGCATGTGATAGAAGACGCCGACGCGGCGCGCGGGGCGCAGATCATTTTCGACCGCGAAGCTGATGAACTGGGGCGCCCAAGAAGCACCAGCGCGTTTCTCCTCGACCCCGACCGCTTTGCATTATTTTCGCCCGTGGACGCGCTCGATTATGCGGTGATCGCGGTCGGGCCGTTGAATTCCGGCGCCGGCTCGATCGAGGATTTCGGCTTTTGCGCCCTCTCCAATCGTCCCGACAAGCACGCGATCGGCATGAGCGTCAACATCATACAGCATCCGCTTGGGTGGCCGAAGATGATCGCCTTGCGCAACAACATGCTGCAATTCCGAACCGACAGAACGCTTCTCTATGAAACCGATACAGATCATGGCTCCTCGGGCGCGCCGGTCTTCAACGACGAGTGGGAGCTGATCGCCCTGCATCATTACGGCGAGCCCTTTCTTGAGCGGTCCGACGAGACGGGCCATCCAATCAGCGCCACCGTGAACGAGGGCGTGCGCATCAGCGCGATCTATGACGATCTGGAGGCGCGGCTCGCCACGCTCGATCCCCTCCGGCAAAGCCTGCTGCGCGAGGCGCTCGCCTACGACAAGCAGGCGCAAGCGCGCCCGGCCGGGCGAAGGCTCGACCCGCCCCGCCCGGCCAAAGCTCCAGCCGAGTCCATTCCCCTCGATCCCACGGGAGCCCGCATGCCGATTCCATCGAACAACCCCGATTC
This sequence comes from Methylocapsa aurea, assembly GCF_000746085.1. Classification (GTDB taxonomy): domain Bacteria; phylum Pseudomonadota; class Alphaproteobacteria; order Rhizobiales; family Beijerinckiaceae; genus Methylocapsa; species Methylocapsa aurea. The sequence continues at coordinate 638,627 of NZ_JQKO01000001.1, forward strand.
GCAGCAGCAACAGCCAATTCCGCAAGATCAACAAGAACTGCGCATCACGATTCCGATCGAAATCACCGTGCGAATTGGCGCAGGAGGCGCGGCGACAGGCGCGAGCGTGCGGCAAGAACCGCCGCCCGCGCGAACGCTGTCGCGCGCCGCCGAAGCGCTCAAGGTCGATCAGGATTACAGCAATCGCACCGGATATGATCCGGCATTCATCCTCGGCGCCGAGGTTCCACTGCCAACGCCCAGCGCGGATCTCGCCAAGCAGGTGGCGGCTCTGCGCGCCGGCGAACCAAACGCCGAAGATGGCGAGCTGAAATACGAACATTTCAGCATCAAGATGAACAAGGGCAAGCGCGTCGCCATCTTTAGCGCGACCAACATCGACGGCGAGACCTATCAAAACGTCGATCGCAAGAGCGGCAAGGTCGCCGATGCCGCCGAAGCCGAGCGATGGTTCAATGATCCAAGAATCAGCGCAAGCTTCTTCCTCGGCCAGTCCTTCTATTCGGATTGGTCCGACTTTTTCGACCGCGGCCATCTCACCCGCCGTTCGGACCCCACCTGGGGCCCCTCGGACGAGGCCGAGCGCGCCAACGCCGACACATTCCATTTCACCAATTGTTCGCCGCAACACTTCCGCTTCAACCAGACAACGCCGTTTTGGCAGGGCGCGGAGCGCTACGTGCTGGAGAATGGGGCGCTCGTCGAAGACTCGCGAAAGCGCATCTGCGTCTTCCAGGGACCGATTTTCGACGACCGCATCGACATGCTGGCCGACGCGGTGCAGATTCCCTCATCCTTTTTCAAGGTGATCGTCTGGAAGGGCGCGCGCGGCCTCAAGGCGGTCGGCCTCGTGGTCGATCAGCGCAACCTTCTGTCGGAGTCGCGCCGCAGCCTCGGTTCGCCAAAAGACGTTCCTTCCATCGACGTATCGCAATGGCGCATGGCGATCGCCGCGATCGAAAAGCGCACTGGCCTCGATTTCGGTCCCGCGATCAGGGCCGCGGATACGATCAGCCAAGGCCCGCAGCCAAGGGTTGGGGAGGAAGCGGTCTTTCTGATCAAGTCCCTCGCCGATCTTCTGCCAGCCTGAAATCCGGTCGTCGGCGAGCAGCGGGGGCGGCGCAGAACCGATGGCGCGGCGTTTTCGCCGGGCGCCTGCGCATGGACAGAATTGCCCGCGTCCTTTCTAAGTTTATTCTCTTGATCGCGCCGTCGATCGATTGGAAGAATGAGCCATGGAAAAACGCGCCCTCGGACGAACAGGACTTCACATCGCCCCGCTGGCGTTAGGCGGCAACGTCTTCGGCTGGACCGCCGACGAGGCGACCTCTTTCTCCATCATCGACGCTTTTGTCGAGCGCGGCTTTTCCCTGATCGACACAGCCGACGTCTATTCGATCTGGGTTCCCGGCCACGAGGGCGGAGAATCCGAGACGATCATCGGCAACTGGCTGCAACGCGGCGGCGCGCGCGACAAGATCCACATCGCGACGAAAGTCGGCATGGATATGCACGCGGCCGGCAAAGGCCTCTCCAAAGCCCATATCATCCAATCGGCCGAGGCCTCCCTGCGGCGCCTGCGAACCGACCACATCGACCTCTATCAGGCGCATGTTGACGACGTCTGGACGCCGCTTGAGGAAACGCTGGAGGCCTTCGCGACCCTTGTGCAAGCGGGCAAGGCGCGCGCCATCGGGGCCTCCAATTATGTCGCGCCGCGGCTCAAAGAGGCATTGGCCTTGAGCAAGGACAAAGGAATTCCCCGCTACGAATGCCTGCAGCCGCTCTACAATCTGGTCAACCGGGCGCTGTTCGAAGGCCCCCTGCAGAAGCTCTGCCTTGAGGAAGGTTTAGGCGTCATCCCTTATTACGCCTTGGCCGCCGGCTTCCTCACCGGAAAATACCGCAAGCTTGAAGATGTCGAAGGAAAGCCGCGCGGCAAAACCGTCGCCCATTATCTCGATCCGCGCGGGCTCGATATTTTAGGCGAGCTGGACAAGATCGCGGCGCGCTATCAAGCGAGCCCGGCGCAGATCGCGCTCGCCTGGCTTATCGCCCAGCCCGGCGTCACTGCCCCGATCGTCAGCGCGACGAGCCTTCAGCAGTTTGAAGAAATCGCCAAAGCCGCGACGATCGATCTCGACGCGCAAGCGCTGCAAAGGCTCGACAGGGTCAGCGCATGAGCGCCATGATGGCGGCGCTTTCTCGCGGCCTCCGTTCGAACAGATAGACGAATTTGCGCGACAGCCTGACCGTTCTCGCCGTCCTGCTGATCCTCCTCCTGACCGCCGCCCTGGTCGGCCCTTATTTCGTCGATTGGCGGGCGCAGCGGGAGCTTATCGAGGTGCGGCTGACGCAAGCCATTGGCGAGCCGGCCCATATCGGCGGCGCGATCGAACTCAGACTATTGCCGACCCCCTATCTCAGCCTCGAAAATGTCGAACTGGCCGACGAGACCGCGCCGATCCGCCTCGCCGTCGCGAAATTGCGGATCGAGATCGCAATCGCCCCGCTCCTGCGCGGTGAAATCGACTTCATCGAGGCGCTCTTCGAGGCGCCGCGCCTCGATCTGACCCTTGCCGCCGACGGTTCGTTTCCCATTCCTCGGCAGCCGCCGGCCTTGGCCGCCAACATGCGCTTCGAGCGAATCGCCATCGAAAAAGGAACGCTTGCGATCCAGGACCCGGCAAGGCGTCGCAGCCTCGTTTTGGAGGAGATCGCGCTCGACGCCGAGGCGGCATCCGTTTCGGGTCCGTTCAAAGGCAGCGGCGCGCTCAAAATTGCGGGAGAGCGGAACGCCTTTCGCTTTTCAGCCAATGCGAGCGAGGAAAGCCGGCTGAAGCTCAAACTCATTGTCGATGCGAGCGCGCGCCGTCCGCGCGCGGATCTCGACGGGGTCCTTTCCTTGGTCGGCGGGGAAGGCCATTTCTTATCGCCAAGTTTCAGCGGCGCCGCAAAATTCCAGGATTTACCCGATCCGCCCTGGCGTCTTTCGGGCTGGCTCAATGTCGATTCCCGCAAGGCCGGCCTCGCCAATCTGGATCTGCGCATTGGCGACGAGGACCGTCCCTTGAGCGCGACGGGCGAAGCTGAACTGGACTGGTCCGCTGCGCCCAAGGCGCGCGCGCGCCTGCGCTCCAGCCCGATCGATCTCGACCGCTGGTTCGCCGCCAACGGCGGCGCGCCTACGCCGGCATCCTTTTTGGCGGGCCTTCAAAGCGCTCTCGCCGCCGCCCCGCCCTGGCCGCTCGAATTGTCCTATGGCGCGGAGAATTTGAGGCTTGGAGGCGAGACCTTCAAAGATCTTTCGACAAATCTGGTCTTAGGCGCTGGTCAAGCCGCATGGCTTCGCTTCGAAGCCCAAGGTCCAGGCCAGTCGCGCCTCTCTTTCGACGGCGGCGTGCAGATGCAGCCCCTGCCCGGCTTCGAGGGCAGAATCGCGGCGCGCGCGGCGGACTGGCGCGGACTAAGGGATTGGTTTGCCGTAATGGCGCCACAATTGGCTCCGGCGCTGAAGGGCCTGCCCTTTCGCGCGATCGACGCCGCGGCGCAGGCCCATGTTTCGCCCACAGGGATTCGCATCGCCAATCTCGACATGATGCTCGATGGATCGACAGTGTCGGGAACGGCCGAATATGCGCCGGCGACCCCGGACCTGCCGTCGCGCCTTGCCGCCGAACTCGTTGCGGCGTCGCTCGATCTTTCCGGCCTGCCCGCCAGCCTGCCCGACCTGCAAGGCCCGGTGACAGGCATGGACCTTTCGCTGCGCTTTGGCGCCAAGGCGCTGACGCTCGGGCGAATCGGACAAGGCAAGAGCGACCTCGGCGCGCTCGACGTCAAGTTGGTCAAGCAAGGCGCGCGCATCGAGCTCGAGGAGTTCACCTGGGAAGGATTGGACGGCGCCGTCGTGACGGCGAGCGGCGCCCTTTCGAAACAAGCGGCCCATATCGACGCCAAAGTCGAAGCGGCGCGGCCCGGCGGGCTCATCGATCTGGTGGGCTTCCTTGCGCCTAGTCCGGCGACGGCGTTTCTGCGGTCGCGCGCGGCGGCCTTGAGCCCGGCGGATGTGACTGTGACGGCCGATGCCGTCTTTGCCGGCGGACACGTCGACCTCACGGCTCTCACGCTGGAGGGAAAGGGCGGGGGGACGCAAATTTCCGCCACGGCCAGGCCTGATCCCACCCATCCCGGACATATGCAGATCGCAGCAGCGCTCGACGCCAAGGAGAGCCCGGCTCTCCTGCTTTTGCTTGGGGCTCCCAGCGCGTCCGACAGCGGACTGGGACCAGGCCATATTGACATCAGCGCACACGGACCCGCTGGCGAAATGCTCGAAGCGCGCATCAAGGCGCTCCTCGCTGGGACGGCCTTCGACTTTCAGGGACAGATGAATGCCGACCTCGCGCGGCCTTCCATCGCGGGCGAGCTGCATCTCTTCACCAAGGATGCATCGCCCTTGCTGCGCGCCGCCGGGCTGGCTTTGCCGGATTTTTCGACAAAACTTCCGACCGATTTTTCCGCCGCGCTGATCTGGAGCAAAGACCGGCTCGAAGCGCAAAATATCAAAGGCGGGATCGCCAATGGCCGGCTCGCCGGCTCGCTGGCCTATGGAAAGACCTCCGGCGGCGACAAAATGCTGACCGGCGACATCGCCATCGAGAAGACGTCGATGACGACGCTGTTCGCTCTCCTGCTTGGCCCGCCGCAACCGGCCAGGGTGGCGGAGGCCTGGTCGAGCCTGAAATTCGCCTCGCCGGACTTCGATTTGCCGGCCAGCGCATTGGCTCTGACCCTCCGGAGTCTGGAGCTTCCGTCCGGCCTATCCGCAAGACCCGCGCGGCTGACTCTCGAGGCCGCGCCTGGCCGTCTCGCGCTGCGCGATCTTCAGCTAAAATTTGGCGAGGGAGCCGCCAAGGGCGAGGTCGATTTGCGGCGCGAGGGCGCAACCGTCGCGCTCCAGGCCCGCCTCGCGCTCGATGACATAGCTTTCGATCTTCCGGGCGGACGCGGCCGGATCAGCGCCAGTCTCGACATCGCCGGGACGGGGCAGAGCGCGGATGCGCTGATGGCGGGGCTCGCCGGCTCCGGTCATGCGGCCATCGCCGATTTGACCGCGCCATCCTGCGACCCTTCGGCCCCGGCGCGCGTCTTTTCGGCCATCGAGCAGGATCACATTCCGATCGGAGCGGACGCGGCCGCGCTGGCCTTGGCCCGCGAATTCCAGCGCGCGCCGCTGGCCCTCGGGACCCTCGATTTCGACATTAGCGCAGCTTCGGGCGTTGTGCGTCTTTCGCCAACCCCCAAAGGCGGCGCTGGAGCAAAGCCATTCGCGCCCGAGCAACCCGTGACCACGACTGTTTCCGCAGCGCTAAACCTGCGCGATGCGACCCTCGAAGAGCATCTCGTCTTCACCTTGAATCGGCCAGCGAAGGATTGGGACGGCCGCGCGCCATCGATCACGCTGAAGCTGAAAGGGCCTTGGTCAAAGCCGGTTCGTGAAATCGACGCCGCATCCTTCGCCAATGCGCTCGCAGCGCGCGCCATTCTGCGCGAAAGCGCCCGGATCGAAGCCTTTGAATTCGACGTTCGTGAACGCGCATTTTTCCACCAGCGCCTGTTGTCGGAACGGCGCCGCGCGCAAGAACGAATAAAGATGGAAGAAGCTGCTGGAATAGCCGGGTCGGCGAATTGAGCGACCGCAAAACGCGCCTATTGAGAACGCCGCGCAGCATTCAGAACGAAGACCCGGATCGCGGATGAAAGATTGGCCTCGCCGCGCCCGGCGTCAATTGTTGCGACCAGCGCGGCGAGCGACAGGCCGCGCGCGGCGGCGATCTCCTTCAGGCTTTCCCAAAAAGCATGTTCCAAGGAGATGCTGGTGCGATGGCCCGCGATGGCGAGCGAGTGCTTGACGATCGCGCTCGAAGCCGAAGGCGTTCCGTCAGTCCGCATGATCGTCGGGTGAACTTTCGCGGTCATCCCGCTTATGCGCCTCGAAGCGGCGCGACTCCAAAGCGCGCGATATTTGCGCGGCCGAGCGTTCAGCGGCGCTTCGACCGAACTTGGTTCTGTTGGCGGCCGCCTCGTTCGTCGCGAGGATGCGCGCCCTGGCCTTGCGGGCGCGGCGGAGATTGACGATTTCGCCCATCACGTCTTCTTGCGAAAAGCGTCGATTGACACAACCTTGGCCTCGCCCGGCGCTTCCCCAGCATCGGCGCCATCCCGATCTTCGGCGGACCTGACGGCGCTCTCGCGCGGCTTCGCCTTTTCGCCGCCATCGGGCGGATTGGTCGCTGTCGACGGCGACGCGTCGAGCGCGACAAGGTGCGGGCTTGGCTGTGCGGATCCGGCGTCATTGGCGCCGGTCTCGCCCAGCTCCTCCTCGGGGTCGAATTTCAAGTCGAACCCAACGGAAGGATCGGAGAAGCGGGTCACGGCATCGAAAGGAATGAGCAGCATTTCCGGAACGTTCTTGAACGACAGGCCGACTTCAAAAGCATGATCGGTGACGCTCAAATCCCAGAACTGGTGCTGCAAAATAATTGTCATTTCATCGGGATAACGCTCGCGCATTCGCGCGGAAAGCCGCACCCCCCGCGCATGCGTGCGGAAGGAAATGTAGAAATGATGTTCGCCCGGAAGACCTTCACGCGCCGCTTCGGCGAGAACTTTGCGGACGACGCCGCGCAATGCGTCCTGGACCAGTACATCGTAGCGGATCAGATCGGTCGCCATTCAAAACGCCCACGCGGATAGTTCGCCGTGCCAGACCTCGGACCCGGCAAAAGCTGGCCCTTACATAAAAGTGGAGGCTTCTGTTGCCAGGTGCCTCCGAACCCCGCCTTAGAGTGCTACCGCTAAGGACTTTAATTTCGGTACTATTACCGCATTACGCGGCAACGGCCACCGGAGCATAGTTGTCATTGGCAACTATAAAGTTCGGCCCGATGACGGCGGAACCATGCCGAGCGAAAGGACATCCTTTACACCCCCCGTCGAACCTATTTCGCCCCCGCCAAAATCCGCTTTTTCAAGACGGATTTTGGTGGAGGCGCCGGGTACCGCCCCCGGGTCCGAAGAGCTTATTTCGAAGCCGTTTATCGCCATAGCCGCACGAGGCGGCAGATCGAATATAAGCATAACCGCGATATTTGCTAGGCCGAATGGCGAACGGCCGCCGCCGAGGAGGGCGCAGCTTGCGCGAGTTAAAAAAAGAGCAAGTCAGATCAAGTTTTTATGGCCTGATCGAGCTGATTCTTAGCCTTGGCGGCATTGTCCTGATCGCCGGCGTTCTATGTATGTTCATTGTGGGCGTCCTGCTCGCGGCGGACGCCGTCATAGGCCATTGGGCGCTGACTGATGCTCTCAGCGAGACGATCGATGCGGGAAGCGACAAGGCCTTGACCTTTGTGGCCCTCGCGGCCTCCTTCCTTGCCTATGTTTGCGTCGGTTTCGCGGTCTTGATCGCGGCCCGGTTTCGAGGCGGTCAAAATTGGCGCGACCTCATCGCCTGGCAGCCCTGGAGCTTATGGCGCAACGAGCGCCGGTTCTGGCTGATCATTGGGGCGACCTTCCTCTATGGTTTCGCGGCCGACATCGCCCTCCGCCATTTTTATCCGCAATCCGAGGATTGGCTGACAATGCCCAAGGACTTGGTCGCGGCGGCTCTGCTTTCGCTCCTCGCCGTGGTTTTCGCCCCGGTGACGGAGGAGCTGGTTTTTCGCGGCTGGATCTTTACGAATTTGCGCCGCAATTTCAGCTTTGCGACGGCGCTGCTGGCGAGCTCGGTCATATTCGCCGGGATGCATTATGAAAGCACGCATCTCTATGCGCTGGCGGTGTTTCCGGTTGGCCTCGCGCTGGGGGCGCTCCGCGAGATTGCCGGCAGCATCAAGCCGGCGATCGCCTTTCACGCCTTCAACAACTTCCTTGCCTGTTGCCTGAGCCTTCTCGATTGAGGCGGATGGCCGGCAAATCCGGCTTTCCGGCGGCCTTGCCTGAGATGGCTATCGCCTTTAGCGGGACAGGTTCTTCAAGGCCTTTCCCGAAGGATCAACCAATATGCAGCCCTATCTCGATCTTATCGCCAAAATCCTGCGCGAGGGCGAAGCGAAATCCGACCGCACCGGAACCGGAACCCGCTCGCTTTTCGGCCATCAGATGCGGTTCGATCTCAGCCAGGGATTCCCGCTGGTCACGACCAAGAAGCTGCATTGGAAATCCATCGTCCATGAGCTTCTCTGGTTTTTGCGCGGCGACACGAATATCGCCTATCTGAAGGAAAATGGCGTCGGCATTTGGGACGAATGGGCAAACGCCAACGGCGATCTTGGACCGATTTACGGCAAGCAATGGCGCTCTTGGGAGACGCCGGACGGCCGGGCCATCGACCAGATTTCAGACATTGTTCAGGAGATCGCCCGCAATCCGTTTTCGCGCCGGTTGATCGTTTCGGCCTGGAACCCCGTCGATCTGCCGAAAATGGCCTTGGCGCCTTGTCACTGCCTGTTCCAGTTCAATGTGCGCGAGGACACGGCTGGCGTTCGCCGGCTGGACTGCCAGCTTTACCAACGGTCGGCAGACGCCTTCCTCGGCGTCCCTTTCAATATCGCGAGCTATGCGCTGCTGACCCATATGGTCGCTCACGTCTGCGGCCTAACGCCCGGCGATTTCGTCCATACATTCGGCGACGCCCATCTTTATGTGAACCATCTCGAACAGGCGAGGCTCCAGCTTTCGCGCGCGCCGCGACCCCTGCCCCGGCTCGAGCTGAACGCCAGCATCAAATCGATCTTCGATTTCCGCTACGACGACATCGTCCTCGATGCCTATGATCCCCATCCCGCCATCAAGGCGCCGATCGCGGTGTGAGCGAGGACGCCAAATCCCGCCGAGGGCGGTTCTGGCCGCGGCGATTTAGGTTCTCGCCGGAGGATCGGATAGGCTATAGGCTTCCAGCGAATCGTCGTTTGAGCCCATAGGACATTGCCACGATATGACCCGCTCGGCATCGGCCGCAGGCGAAGGCCCGAGCGAGGTTCCCTCTTCGGGCGACAGCGCCCTTCTCAAGGCCTTGCCGGTCAAGATCTTGGCCGCGGCCTCGCCCACCGCGACCTCGCCCACCGCCCTCCCGGCCGCCTCGTCCATCGCCTTGCCCATCGCGGCGAGCAAGACCGCGATCAAGGCCGGAATCGCCTGGATGCTGGTCACGACCTTCCTGTTCGTATGCCAGGATTCGACTGTTCGCATTCTGCTGGAGTCCTACCCGGCGACGGAAATCGCCTTCGCGCGCTATTTCATCCACCTTGTCGTGGCGACCTGCCTCGTCTGCTGGCGCAATCCGCGCCTGATGGCCTCACGCCGTCCCATGCTGCAGATGCTGCGATCGAGCCTTGTCCTCAGCATCACCTTGTTCGGGATGCTGGCGCTGCGGATCATGCCCTTCGTCGATTTCTCAGCCATCATCTGGGTGGCGCCGGTGCTCGTTACAGCGCTGTCGGTCTTCGTCCTGCGCGAGAAAGTCAGCCTCGGCGGTTGGGCGAGCGTCGTCGCGGGCCTCGTCGGCGTATGGGTGATCGTCGACCCCTCCCGGGTCGATTTCTCCCTGGCGATGCTGTTTCCCTTTCTCGCCGCCCTGACCAGCGCGCTGTATCAGATCACGACCAGAATGCTGCATTCGACCGATCCGCCGCTGACGACCTTATTCTACACGGCGATCGCCGGAAGCATTTTCTGCGGCGCATTTCTTCCCTTTGTCGGCCTCATCCCGAGCCTTGCGGACGCGGCGCTGATGCTGTTCCTCGGCGGGCTTGGCGTCACGAGCCATTTCTGCCTGATCCGCGCCTTCAACGCCGCGCCGGCGAATATCGTCGCTCCGTTCGGCTACACGGCGCTGCTCTGGGCGGTTTTGTTCAGCCTCCTCGTCTTCTCCGAAGTTCCCAGCCTGCAAACCATGATCGGAGCCGGATTGATCGTCGCCGCCGGTCTGTTTATTTTCCTGCGCGAGCGAAAGACTTGATGCGGCGGAGTTGGCGTCGGGAGCCATTGCAATGAGGCCAATCGGCATTCGTCCGGCAAACCCCGCCGACACCGAGCTTATCTTCGCGCTTATCGCCGAACTTGCCGATTACGAGCAGCTCGCCCACGAGGTCGACGCCACGAAGGAGAGCCTCGCGGCCGCGCTGTTTTGCCAAAATCCGCGCGTCTTCTGCGACATCGCGGAACATCGGCGCGAAGCAGCCGGAATCGCGATATGGTTTTATACGTTCTCGACCTTTCGCGGGCGGCATGGGATCTGGGTCGAAGACCTGTTCGTTCGTCCAGCCTTTCGCGGGCAAGGGCTTGGCAAGGCGCTTCTGGCGGAGCTTGCGCGCCGCTGCGTCAATGAACATCTTGCCCGGCTCGAATGGTCGGTCCTTGACTGGAACGAACCGTCGATCGCCTTTTACAAATCCTTGGGCGCGCGCATGATGGAGCAATGGACGAATTGCCGGGTCGAGGAGAGCGCCTTGTCGGAGCTGAGCTCGTCCGCGCCGCCGCGGGCGTGAGCGCGCCTCTCGCCATCTACGCCGCGATCGCGCAAAACGGCGTGATCGGCGACGGCGATCGTCTGCCCTGGCGCCTTCCGAGCGACCTCAAGCGCTTTCGCGCCTTGACCATGGGCAAGCCGCTGCTGATGGGCCGCAAGACATTCGAGTCGATCGGACGTGCCTTGCCCGGACGCGAGACGATTATCCTCACCCGCGATCGGGATTTCGATCCGGCGACGGTTTGCGGAAAGGCGCAAGGCGTCTATGTCGCGCATGATCTCGAGAGGGCCTTGGCCTTGGCGCAAACCCGCGCGACGGCGATGGGAGCCGACGAAATCATTCTGGCGGGGGGCGCCGATCTTTACGCTTTGTTGATCGATCGCGCCGAGCGCATGCATCTGACCTTTGTCGATGCAACCCCGACAGGAGACGTGCGTTTCCCGGCCGTGGACTGGTCGCGTTGGGAGGAGTTGCGACACATCCGGCCAGAGCCCGAGGCCAAGGATGAAACGACATTCGCCTTCGTCGATTTCCATCGGCGACGATGAAAATGGCCCTAGAACATGTCCCGAAAAAATTGACCGACTTTTTCGATATTTAGACATCGGATATATCCGATGTCTCATCAGGACATGCTCCAACTTTTTCATTTTGAGCGAGTCCTTGTCGATCACATGATTCCATGTGATCGACAAGGACTCGCTCTAACGTCGAACACAGCGTCGTCATCGCGGGATGCATTGTAGTGCGCCGATAGCTCCCATATAAGAGCCGAGGCGGACCCTGATTGGGTCCACTCCCTCGCGCGCTCGCATTTTACTTAAGCTTTTTGAAGAGAAACTCATGCCGTGGATCAATGAAGGCGGAAATGGCGGCTCGTGGAAACCCGGCAACGGCGGACCCTGGGGACAAAAGCCAAGCGCGCCGCCGCCCGATTTCGAAGAATTTCTGCGCCGCGGCCAGGACAAGCTCAAGCAGTGGATGCCGGGCGGCGGCTCGGTCGGCGCGCGCGGGCTCCTGGCCTTGGTCCTTATCGGCGCGATCATCTGGCTGTTGTCCGGCTTCTACACCGTCGGCCCCAACGAAGTCGGACTGAACAAGATTTTCGGCCGTTACACCGGTAAGACCGGTCCCGGATTGAACTATAATCTGCCTTTCCCTGTCGGCGCGGTGCAAAAGCTCCAGGTCACCAATCGCAATGCGATCAACATCGGCTTCGGCGCGCGCCAGGACATCCGCGCCACGGGCGCGCAAATTCAGGTCGATTTGCCCGAAGAAAGCCTGATGCTGACCGGCGATGAAAATATCGCCGACGTCAAATTCGTCGTGATCTGGCAGATCGATCCGGTGCGTCCGGAGGATTACGCCTTCAACATCGCCAATCAGCGCGAGACGGTGAAGGCGGTGGCCGAAAGCGCCATGCGCGAGGTCATCGGCCGCAGCCAGATCCAACGGATCCTAACCGCCGAACGCAAGGTCATCGAGCCGGCCGTGCAGGAGCTCATGCAGAAGATCTTGAACGAATACAAGGCCGGCATTCTGATCTTGCAGGTACAATTGCAATCGGTCGATCCGCCCGAGCAGGTCATCGCCGCCTTTCGCGACGTGACGGCGGCGCAGCAGGATCAGAACCGTTTGCGCAACGAGGCCGAGGCCTATGCCAATCGCGTCGTTCCCGAAGCGCGCGGCAAAGCAGCGGCGACCGTTCAGGAGGCCGAAGGCTATCGTCTGCAAACCGTCGCCGAGGCGACCGGCCAAGCTTCGCGCTTCAGCCAAATCTACGAGCAATATAAGAAGGCGCCTGACGTGACGCGGCAACGAATCTATCTCGAAACCATGGAGCGCGTCTTTGGCGGCATGGACAAGGTCATCGTCGATCAGGGCGGCGCTCAAGGCCAAGGCGTTCTTCCTTATTTGCCGCTCAACGCGTTGACGGCCCGCCCTGCTGACGGAGCCCGCAAATGAAGTCCGCAGCCATATTCGCTTTGATTGCCGGCGTCGTCGCCTTTCTGATCGTCTCGACAGCCTCGCTGTTCACCGTGCAGCAGACCGAACAAGCGCTGGTCCTGCGCTTCGGCGAGCCGGTCGCCGGGCGCGGACTTGTCACCGACCCGGGGCTCCATTTCAAAGTGCCCTTCATCGAAAATGTCGTCTATCTCGACAATCGCATCCTCGATCTCGAGGCGCCGAAACAAGAGGTTCTCGCCTCCGACAACACCCGCATCGAGGTCGATTCCTTCCTGCGCTACAAGATCATCGATCCGTTGAAATTCTATCAGACGGTTGGCTCGATCGAGCGGGCGAACAGTCAGCTCGGATTCATCTTGAATTCGGCGGTCCGCCGCGTGCTCGGCGAAGCCAATCTTACGCAAATCGTGCGCGACGATCGCGCCGATCTGATGCTCAAGATCCGCAACCAGGTGAACCAGGAAGGCGGCCGCCTCGGCATCGTCGCGGTCGATGTCAGGATTCGCCGCGCCGACCTGCCAAAGCAGATTTCCGAGAAGGTCTTCAGCAGAATGCAGACCGAGCGGGCCCGAGAGGCCGCGGAGTATCGCGCGCAAGGCTCTGAAATGGCGCAAAAAATCACCGCCAAAGCCGACCGCGACGTGGTCGTGCTGCGAGGCGACGCCCAGCGCCAGGCCGATCAGACGCGAGGCGAAGGCGATGCGGAGCGCAATCGGATCTACGCCGAAGCATTCGGCAAGGACCCCGATTTCTTTGCTTTCTATCGCTCTATGCAGGCCTATGAGACCGGTCTGAAAGCGAGCGATACGCGGATGGTCATCAGCCCGAAGTCGGAGTTCTTCCGCTTCTTTGGGGCGCCGAACGGGCGCCCGGCGCCGGTTCCAGCGCCGCAATAGAACGCGGCGCGCCTATGATCGGGAATCCAATCCCAATCAATCATAGGCGCCGCAAAGGGACGAGCCCACGCCGCTCAAACGATGGTGTTGACCGTTCGCCAGCGCGCCGCGGTGACGCTCGGCTCGAGACTTAGACGGCCGACGATATATTCGAGAGCGATCTCGCGCCGCTTTTCCGATGTCAGCGTCGCGGTCACTTCGACCCGGTCCGTGTCCTCGATGTCGGCGCTTTCCAATTCGCGAAGATGGAGATCGCTGGCGCTGAAAGCCTGCACCAGGAGCGCCCGGATCGCCGCTTCCTCGGTTCCTTTGCAGACGACGCGAACGACATAGGAGGTTTCGACCTCCGCGCTTTCGATCGGCTGGCGGTCGATCAATTTGACCAAGGGCCGCAGCACGAGATTGACGATGATGACGAGGCTGACCGCAACTATCGCTAGGCCGGTCTGGCCAACGCCGGCCATGACGCCCACCGCCCCGGAACACCACAGCGTCGCCGCCGTGTTCAAGCCGCGAACATTGAGGCCTTCCTTGAAAATGACCCCGGCGCCGAGAAAGCCTATGCCGGAGACGACTTGCGCCGCGACCCGCGTCGGGCTCTCCTCATGGAATTGACTGGCGAAAACGACGTAGGTCGCCGCCCCCAGCGACACCAGCGTATTGGTCCGCAACCCCGCGAAGCGCTGGCGCCATTGCCGCTCGAAGCCAATGACGCCGCCGAGCAGGAGCGCCAAGAGGAGGTTGAAAGCGTCCCTTTGAAATGAGGGATCGAACAGCAGCATCATGAGCGCTTTCCCGGACATCGACTCGTTGGGCGGACCAGCGGGCCAAGCGGGAGCCCAGGAGAGAAGCGCTTGCCGGAAGAAGCCGAGCGAGACCGCATTGGGGCGATAGCTCGGCTCAATGACAGTTGGATGACGGACGGCGTCGGCGCGCTTCGATCATCAAGAGGCAGGCTCCGCCGCATTTATGCCCGTCCACAAAACAGAGAAGTCCCGCACTGATCTTGCTTTTCATCGGAGCGCGCCCATGATCGATTCGCCCAGGAACGCCAACTCGCCCACGACCTTGCTCGCGCGCGCGGACCGTTACGCCGCCGGCAAGGCGCTCCGGTTGCAAACGCCGCGCGAGAGCCATGCCGATTGCCCGCCCGCGACAGGGCGCGATCCGGTCGCGATCTTGGCCGAAGCCGATGGCGCGCGCATTCCTGAGCTTCTACCGATCCGCTACCAGCGCATGAGCGCATCGGCTTTCGCCTTCCTGCGCGGCGCGGCATCGGTTATGGCGCATGATCTCGCAGGGATGCCGCAAGCCGGCGTTCCGGTGCAGGCCTGCGGTGACTGCCACCTGATGAATTTCGGCGTGTTTTACTCGGCCGAAGGGCGCGCCTTATTTGACATTAATGATTTTGACGAGACCCTGCCCGGCGTCGATTTCACCGTCGATCTGAAGCGGCTTGTCGCCAGCGTCGCCGTCGCCGCACGCGACGCCAAGGCGCCGGACAAGAGGGCCAAGGCCCTGGCGCGCTCCGCCGCGAAAGCCTATCGCGAATTTATCCACGAGCTCGCCGCCCAAACGCCGCTTGAAGTCTGGCACGCCAGCATGGACATCAAAAGCGAGGTCAAGCGCATCGATGACGTCAAGCTGCGCGAGCGGCTTCTATCAACCTTGGTGAAGGCCAAGAAGGAGCTCGCGGCCGACGATAATTTTCCCCATCTCGTCGAGACGGGCGGCGGCGCGACGCAAATCGAGGACCGTCCACCATTGATTTATCATTTCAAAGGCGAATCCGAGAAAAGCCAGAAAATTCACGCCCATTCCGCCTTTTTCAGCTATCGTCAAACGCTTCTGCCGGAGCGTCGCGCGCTGATCGAACGCTATGAGCTCGCCGACATCGCCATGAAGGTGGTCGGCGTTGGCAGCGTTGGCACTTTTTGCGCGATTGGACTGTTCATGACGCCCGATCGCGAGGCCTTGTTCCTGCAGGTCAAGGAGTCGCTGACTTCGGTGCTGGAAAAGATCGCCGCCCCGCCGCAAGGCCTCGACCAGCAAGGCCGCCGGGTGGTCGAGGGACAGCGCTCCATGCAGGCGGCAAGCGACGCTTTTCTCGGTTGGACTCAAGACAAGGCGACGAACCGCCAGTTCTACGTTCGCCGCCTCAAGAACCGCCGGCTTGGCGCGATTGGCGAAGTCATCGCGGCCAAAGCGCTGGAGGCCTACGCAAATCTCTGCGGCAGGACGCTGGCGCGAGCGCATGCGCGCACCGGCGACCCTGCCCGTCTCGCCGGCTATATGGGAACATCTGAAATGTTCGACGAGGCTCTTGCCTCTTTCGCCATGACCTATGCAGAGCAGACCAAGGCCGATCATGCCCGTCTCAAGGCCTCGATCGATCCGCAGACAGGCCTTCCCTTGCCGCGCGGGGCTTGAATCCCGAGGGCCGACGGGCGATCTTCCGCAGAATAATGGAATTTCGAAAAGATCCGTTGTAACAAGACGACATAGGAAAAAGGCCGCGACGGGCGGCGGGGTTTCCGCTTTCGCGCCGCTTCGGTCCAATTTGAAGCGCCGCGGTTCGCCGATCTGACTGCTCAGCCTGTGAGCAGCTTAAAGCCAGACACCGCCCGCGGCCGCTGGACTTCATCGCGAAGTCGATCGGAGGAGATTGTTTTGACTGGTTCGCTCCCGAAATTCCGCCTTGTCGCTCAAGCCGTTGCGCACCCTGACAGCCCATCGCGCCGAAGCGCCGTTCACCGCGCGCTGGCGCTGGCTGGAGCGCTGGCCTTCTGCGCCGGCGTCGGCGCGCTGCCGGGTTTGGACGCGCCCAAGGCTTTCGCGCGCGGCCCGGACTCGCTCGCCGACCTCGCCTCCGATGTCAGCGACACTGTCGTCAACATATCCGCGACCCAGACCATCGAGGAAAAACGCCCTGGCAACGCCCCGCAATTGGAGCCCGGCACGCCCTTCGACGACCTTTTCGAAGAATTCTTTCGGCGCCATCAGAAAGAAGATGGCGACCGGCCAAGCCCTCGCCCTCACGAGCGCAGATCGAATTCGCTCGGCTCCGGTTTCGTTATCGATCCGTCTGGCATTGTCATCACCAATAACCACGTCATCGCCGACGCCAATGAGGTGACCGTGATTTTCACCGATGGCCAAAAACTCAAGGCCGAGGTCCTTGGCAAGGACGCGAAGGTCGATGTCGCGGTGCTCCGGGTCAAGCCGGACAAGCCGCTCAAGGCGGCCAAGTTCGGCGACAGCGAAAAGATGCGCGTCGGCGATTGGGTCGTCGCCGTCGGCAATCCCTTCGGCCTTGGCGGAACCGTCACCGGGGGGATCATCTCGGCGCGCAACCGCAATATCGAATCGGGCCCTTACGACAATTACTTCCAGACCGACGCCGCCATCAACAAAGGCAATTCGGGCGGGCCCCTGTTCAACATGGCCGGCGAAGTGATCGGCATCAATACAGCGATTCTCTCGCCTTCGGGCGGATCGATCGGCATCGGCTTCGCCACTCCTGCGGCGACGGTCGTTCCGGTCATCGAACAATTGCAGAAGTTCGGCGAGACGAGGCGCGGCTGGCTTGGCGTGCGCATCCAGAACGTCGATGATTCGATCGCCGAGAGCCTCAACCTCGGGGCCGTGCGCGGCGCGCTGGTGGCCGGGACGGACGACAAGGGGCCGGCTAAGGCGGCTGGTCTGCAAACCGGCGACGTCATCATCAAATTCGACGGCGTCGAGATCAAGGAATCCCGCGACCTGCCCAAGATCGTCGCCTCGGCGCCGGTCGGCAAAGACGTCGACGTCATTGTGTTGCGGCAGGGCAAGGAAATCACCAAGTCGATCAAGCTCGGCCGCCTGGAGGACAATGAAAAGCCGGCGAAAGCGGCTGTCAAACGCGGCGAACCTGGCAAGAGCCCAACCGCCGGTTCCGTCGAGAAAGCGCTCGGAATGGAGTTTTCGAGCCTCACCGACGATCTGCGGCAGAAATTTTCAATCAAGAATAGCGTTGGCGCCGGCGTCGTTGTGACCAATGTCGATCCCAATTCCGCCGCCGCCGACAAGCATATTCAGCCTGGCGACGTGATCATGGAAATCAATCAGGAGCCGATCAAGGAGCCCGCCGACATCGCGAAAAAATTGCAGGCGCTGAAAAGCGGCGGCAAGAAGTCGGCTTTGCTCCTCGTCGCCAATGGTCAGGGGGAAGTGCGCTTCGTTGCATTGGCTTTGCTCTGACCAATTCGGCTTATGCCGGCGTCGCTGCCTCTTGCCTGCTGGCGGCCGCGCCGCTATAAGCCATCCATCAGGATGCGGTCGTTGGTATCAACCGCGTGTCGGAGTGTAGCGCAGCCTGGTAGCGCACCTCGTTCGGGACGAGGGGGTCGGAGGTTCGAATCCTCTCACTCCGACCAAGTTTTTCGCTGTTGGATCAACGCCTGGAGTTCAGCGCCAGTCAGCAGGCGCTTTGGCCAGGTCCAAATAAGCAGGCGCGCGATCAGGTTCGGCCTAGGCGCTAGGTTAGCGGCCTGAAATGCATGAGCGGGTGTAGCTCAATGGTAGAGCAGCAGCCTTCCAAGCTGAATACGAGGGTTCGATTCCCTTCACCCGCTCCACGCCCCTCCTAGAGCATATTGGTTCGATCTGTTCGACGAGAATATGCTCTGACTCTTTGACACTGGAGCGATTTCTGATCGATCGAATGACTCGGAATGCGCTCCACTTTACTCAGGCTCCAAGCTTCGATCCCGTCGTTTGGATGATTCGGGTTGAATCGCTTTTTCAAGGCCAAACGCCTTGCCGCCTTGGAACGCGGCGAAGCAGCCAAGATGTCAATATCCAGTTACGATAGGCAAGCAAGGTTGTTGCGGCACCCCTTGGAAAGCTAATTGTTGCGCCTGACTGCGCTCGGCAAGCGATAATTTCGAATTGACAGCGTCCCTGACGATGACCCAGTGATCGCGCTCCCGGCCGGCTCCCGCAACAGCAAGGTTGAGCAGGGCATAAGCGAGGACGTAGTCCTGCGGGACGCCCCTGCCCTTGTCATACATGAGGCCGAGAAAATATTGGGCGCTCGCAAATCCCTGCTGGCTGGCGCAGCGATACCACCCCGCCGAAACCACGAAATTTTGCGGCACGCCTTTGCCATATTCGTACATGTAGCCGAGATAGGTTTGCGCCCTCGCGTCGCCAGCCACCGCCAGATCGAAGAAAATCGCCGACGCCCTCATATAATCATGGCGCTCATAGGCGGCCGCACCCTTTCGAAAAGAGTCGGCGACAGCAAGATCGGCAGGAGCGGCCAAGCAAACAAGCAGCCCCAGCGCGAACCATGCGCTCCGCCGCTTTGGCCGCGCAAACAAATTCATCTCGCGATCCGCCATCAACATGGACTTACGAGCCTTTTTGCCGACTCGTCCAAGGGCTACGATCATCATTGCCTCCACGTCAGCCGCGCGCGGGCGCTGGAGCGCGCTGTCCGGCTTGATTGAAACCGACGCCTTATCGAATTTCGAATTTTCTTGCCCCAACTGAGCCTCCGCCCAGAATGCGCAGCCGTCAAAACGGTAAACGCATTGCTTCGAGCAGCCAACACAGCCAAATCGCCGGCGCGAAAAACAGCCCGAAAGGCAGCCTGGCGGCGGCGCTGAAGGGATGACGCGCGACAAGTTGGCGGACCCCGTAGAGGCCCAGCGCGGCCAGCGCGGCGATTTCGATCGCGGCGGGGATCGACATCGCGTCCAGCCAGACCCCGGCGACCGCGGCAAGCTTCACGTCGCCAAGTCCGAGCCCCTGGCGACCGCGCAGCCTGCGATAGGCCTCGCGAAGAGCAAGAAATGCAAGGACAAGAATGGCGGCGCGCATGCCAGCGACGCCAATGCTCGCCAGCATGTCGTCGCGCCGAATACTCGCAAATTCCTCACTCCCTAATCCCTGGTTCGCGGCATTCGCCAAGCCAAGCACGAAAGCCGCAAGGGTCAATTTGTCAGGGATGATGAAACAACGCGCGTCAACGCAGGCAGTGGCGAGCATAAGAACGGCCAGCGCCCCGCCAAAGGCGCCGGCCAGCCCCGGCGCGGTGATGAAACTCGCGGCCGCCATGGCGCATCCGACCAAGGCGATGGCGCCGAATCCAATATATTTTTGCTGCGCCTGCCCGGCCCCTCCAGCCCCGTCCGCTTCGGCTCCGTCTTTTCGCAGATCCAATATCCCGCCGGCCGAGAGTGGAGCGGGATGGGCGGGCTGGCTCTTCCTCATCGGATGAGCATTTGGGGTGGGTTTGAGTTGACGGCTCCTGGGGGGTGGATTGAGCCGATTTTATCGGCGCGCATCTTGGAGCGCAGCTCCTCGGCGACGAAGGAGGCGTCGACGCCGTCGCGAATGATCTGCGGCCGGACGAAGATGATCAGTTCCGTGCGCTTCAGTCGCGTTCCGGCATTGTTGACGAAGGCTTCGCCGAGGATCGGAATCTGGTCGAGAATCGGGATCCCGGCGCGGTCGCCGCTCTGGTCGTCGCTGACGAGGCCGGCGAGCAAGACCGTCTGGCCGGTCGTCACCATGATCGAGCTCTTGACCTTGCGCTCCGCGATCGTCGGCGTGAGATTGGGGGCGACCGTCCGGCAATTCTGGCATTGGCTGATCTCCTGCTCGATGTCGAGCAGGACATTGCCATTGGCGTTGATCCGCGGCTGGATGCGCAAGATAATGCCCGTATTGCGGTAATTGATGGAATTGATGACCGGGGCGAGCGCAACCGTGCTCTGGCTTTGTTGAACCTGGATAGGTATCTGATCGCCGACGGTCAGGGTCGCCACCTGATTGTCGACGACGACAAGGGAGGGATTCGAAAGGATTTTGACAGTGGTGTAATCATGCAAGGCGTTGATGATGACATGCGGGGTGAGTTTGGAGCCGAGCATGAGATTGAAGCCCGGCAGGCTCGCGCTCGGCAGCCCGCTCGACGCCGAGTTGATCGCCTGGACGCCATTGGAAAACGAATGCAGGGTGTTGAGGCTTCCCAGAAAGAATTGGACGCCATAGGCGAGCTGGTCGGTGAGGGTGACTTCGGCGATGGTCAGGTCGACCGCAACCTGAAGGCGTGGACGGTCAAGCTGCTGCAGCGCCTTTTCGATGATCCGATAATGCTCCCGATTGGCGTAAATCACCACCGCGTTGTTTGGGACGTCGGCCATGATCTTGACCCCCGGCAAGAGCGCGCTCCCGCCCGCGCCGCTGGAGCCGCCGCCGCCCAAGCCGCCGCCGCCGGTCAGCCCGCCGCGCCCGCCAAACGAGCCGCCGGCCTCCGAAGAAGAGCCGCCGCCTGAACCCATGCCCGAGCCTGAGCCCAGGCCTGAACCCGATCCGGAGCCCAAGCCTGAACCCAAGCCTGAACCCAAGCCCGAGCCTGAGCTCGAGCCTGAACCCGACTGGCCGGAAGAGGAGCCAAGCGCTCCGAACGGCGATGAACCCTGCGCCGACGACCCGCCGGTCTGCCCCTCCGTCGTCGACAGGCTCCCCGCCGCGCCGCCGGGGGCGATCTGATTGGCGGCGGAATCCAGCGAAGCGCCCCCGCCCCCGACGAATAAATCGCTGAGCAGCTTGGCGATCTGGCGCGCGTCGCCGTAGCGGACGCGGTAGACCTTGACGCCGGTGCTGGTCGTCGCCGACCCATCGAGGCGGCTGATCCATGTCCCGGCGGTTTTCAGCAATTCCGGCTTGCGCGCCACCACCAGGATGGCGTTCGAATGGCCGACCGGCTGGAGCTTGACCAGGTTCTGGCTCAGTCCGCCTTCGCCCGAATCGAGGATCTTTTCGAGTTCGGCGATCAACGGCTCGGGCGCGGTGTTGTTGACCGGGAAAATGCCGACCGATTGGCCGCGCATCCAATCCGCGTCGAAACTGAGCACGGTGTCGATCGCGGTGCGGCGCTCGATCCCATTGCCGATGACGACGAGGAGATTGCTGCCCGGATCCGAGCGGATCGACCCGGCCTTCGCCGCGAAGCCGTCCAGAAGCTTCACGATCGTTTGCACCGAGACATGCTGCAGCGGGATCACCGTCACCCCATAGCCGGGCTCCTGCCCTTGGCCGGCCCGATCGACGCCGCCGCCGCCGATCGCGTCGTCGGCCGGCATGACCCGGTAGCCGCCGGCGTCATGCACCAGAACCGAGTTGCTGGTGCGCAAGGCGCTTTCCAGGACAAACAGCAGATTGGCTTTCGGAATCGGCCGGCCAGAGGACAGGCTGACGGTCCCCTGCACCCGCGGATCGATCGTATAGCCGAGCCCAAGAATATCGCCCAGAATGACCTTGGCGACCGCCGTCACCGGCGTATTCTCGAAGTTCAGATCGACGCCCTCGCCCTTGCCGCCCGCGCCCTTGCCGTTCGGGCCGCCGACGCCGCCCAACGGCCGCGCCGCCGACGCGCCGCCGACCCCATAATAGACCTGCGGCCGGTCCCCGACCCCGGTTTCGACATTGACGGCCTCCGCCGCCCGCGGCGCGCGCGGCTGCAGATCGAGGCCGCGCACATGGTCCATCGCGTCCGGCAGCTC
>NZ_KN050804.1:0-160828 GCF_000746085.1 Methylocapsa aurea
TGCCGGTGTTTTTCGCGCTCTACAAGGTCTTGTTCATCACCATCGAAATGCGGCAGGCGCCGTTTTTCGGCTGGATCAAGGATCTCTCGAAGCCCGACCCGACCAATGTCTTCACCCTGTTCGGCCTGCTGCCGTTCGATCCGACCGCGCTGCCGGTGTTCGGCTCGTTCCTGGCGCTCGGCGTCTGGCCGCTGATCATGGGCGTCACCATGTTCATCCAGATGAAGACCAATCCGGAGCCGGCCGACGAGCTGCAACGGAAGGTCTTCACCTGGATGCCGGTGGTCTTCACCTTCACCCTCGGCAGCTTCCCCTCCGGCCTCGTCATCTACTGGACCTGGAACAATATCCTCTCCGTCCTGCAGCAGACCATGATCATGAAACAGGCCGGCGTCAAAATCGAACTCTGGGACAATCTCGTCAATACGTTCCGAAAAAAAGCCGCAAGCTGAAATGACCCAAGCCCTGGACCAGCCAGCGGGACAGCGCGGGGGGATCGCCGCTCATTCGCGCCCCTCCCCGGCGTTCCAAAGCGCCTCCAGCCCAACGCGATAGGTCGGAAACGCGAGTTCGACGCCAAGCTCCTCCTTCAGTTTCCGGTTCGAGGCGCGCTTGTTCTCGGCATAGAAGCTGCGCGTCATAGGGGTCATTTCGGCGGTTGCGACATCCTGCTCCGGCGGCGGCTCGACCCCCATCAGCATGGCCGCGAAAGTGACGACGTCTTGCGGCGGCGCCGGGGCGTCATCGCTCACGTTAAAGACGCCGCCCTTGCCCTCATAGGCGAGCGCGGCGGCGATGGCGCGGCCCACATCCTCGACATGGATGCGGTTGAAGACCTGATCCTCCTTGATGAGGCGGCGCGCGGTTCCCGCCTTGAGATTGACCAGCGCATTGCGGCCGGGACCATAGATTCCCGCCAGGCGCAGGATATGGACCTTCTTGTCGGTTCCCTTGCCGATGGCCGCCCAGGACTTCTCGGCCTGAAGCCTTGCCTGCGAGCGTCCAGGAGAAGGCGTCGGCGCCTGGGTCTCATCGACCCATTCGCCGCCCCTGTCGCCATAGACTCCGATTGTCGAGAGATAGATGATCGTCTGCTGACGGCGCGAACTGGCGATGCGGTGGCCGAACCGGGCCAGCACCGGATCGACCGAAACGCCCGGCGGGACCGAGACCAGCAAAACATCGGCATCTGCGACATGCTGCGCAATAGCCGGATCCTCCCCCTCCGGGCCAAAAACGAAGCAGGCGACGCCTTCCTGTTGAAGCTCGCGCGCCTTTTCCGGGTTCCGCACGGTGCCCGCGAGCGAATCGAACGAGGAGCCGGAGCCGGCGAGGAAATGCAGCGCGCTATAGCCGAGACCGAAAGCGAAAAGCTTCATGAAAGCCGACCTTCTTTGGCGCCAAAGGATGATCTGCAAAAACGCGCCAACTTTTCCAAAAGTCTGCGACCCTTTGGCGTCATGCTCTGGAGCGTTTTCGAGCGAAGCAGCGACTGGTTCGCCTTGAAAAAATGCCTAGAGCATGATGCCGAAAAGTGGAAACCGGTTTTCGGACGACATCATGCTCTAACTCTTTGATAAGAGGCGGATTCAGACTTTGGACGAGATCGCGTTGCGATTCCGTCCAAAATCATCCGACTCTAAGGAATCAGAAAGCGATCTGGCCGCCGATCGCCGCGACCCATTCCGCTTCGACCGCCGAATCTTTCTCACGCGTGCGCCAGCGCTCGGCGAAGGCCAGCAAACAGTCTCGATGCGCGAGCCGGCCCAGCGCCCAAACCGCCATTGCGCGCACAAGAGGCGACTGCGCGCCGAGCTTTTCGGCGACCGGCGAGACGAGCGCGCCATCGCCGGAATTGCCCGCAGCGATCAAGACATTGCGCATGAAGCGATCCGAACCGACTCGCTTCACGGCGCTGCCGGCAAACAACGCGCGAAAGGCGGCATCGTCAAGGCGGAGCAAGTCCGCAATCCGCGGCGCAAGCAATTCGTCGCGCGGCAGCAGCTTCGGCTCCCGCGCGATCCGCGCGAATTTGTTCCAGGGACAAACCGCGAGGCAATCGTCGCAGCCATAGACGCGATTGCCGATCAGCGGCCGGAACTCAAGGGCGATATGGCCCTTATGTTCGATCGTCAGATAGGAAATGCACCGCCGCGCATCCAGCACATAGGGACGCGGAAAAGCCTTGGTCGGGCAAATATCGAGACAGGCCCGGCAGCTGCCGCAGTGATCGCTCTCGGGTTGATCGGGCGCGAGCGGCAGCGTCGTGAAGATCGAACCGAGAAACAGCCAGGAGCCCCATTCGCGCGACACAAGATTGGTGTGCTTGCCGGCCCAACCAAGACCCGCCGCTTGCGCCAGAGGTTTTTCCATCAGCGGAGCGGTATCGACAAAAACCTTGAATCCGGCCGCCTCGACGCCGCCCTCCCGCGCCGCCGCCGCGAGCCAGGACGCCAGCATCTTGAGCTTCCCCTTGATCAGATCATGGTAATCCCGGTTCCGCGCATAAACCGAAATATTGGCGGCGGATCTTTGCGCGAGCGTCGCCAATGGGTCGCCGGAGGGGCCATAATTCATGCCAAGCAGGAGGAGGCTGCGCCCCTCTGGCCAGAGTGCGCCCGGCGACGCCCGCCGCGCCTTGGTCGCTTCGAGCCAATCCATGTCGCCGGCGGCGCCGGAGTTCAGCCAGGCGTCGAGCCTCTCCGCCGCCTCGGGAATGGCGGAGGGATGGGTGATCTTGCAGACATCGAAGCCGAGTTGTCGCGCCTTGGCTTGCAGCCTTGCCTTAAGGTTCGAGGTCAGAAATCGAGATCGGCATAGATCGGCGCCGGGGAGAGGCCCGGCAGCCGATCGGCGAGCAGGGAGCGGAACGCCGGACGCGACTTCACTTTGGCGTACCAGAGCTTTGCCCCTTCGTTCTCGTCCCATGGCACATCGCCCAGAAAATCGACGCAGGAGAGTTGCGCGGCGGCGGCGAGATCGGCATGCGAAAGACGGTCTCCCGCGAGCCATTTGCGCCCGCCCGCCAGATAGGCGATATAGCGCAAATGGGTGCGAATATTGGTTCGCGCCGCGCGCACAAGCTCCATGTCCGGCGCGCCGCCGCCCCGCTCGCGCGGCATGTAGCGCTTATAGACCTTTTCGGTGACGAGCCAATTGGTGACCTCGTCAAAGAATTTGCGGCTGAACCAATCGAACAGCCGGCGCACTTCCACCCGCGAGGCGGGATCGTCCGGCAAAAGCCGATGCTTGCCCAAGGCGAGGCCCCGGGTTTCGTCAAAATATTCGGCGATCGGACCAGCACCCGGCACGACCATGCCGTCCTGTTCGACGAGCACCGGCGTCTGGCCGGCCGGATCGAGGATCAGAAAATCGCGCCGGCGCTCAAAGACGTTTTCCTCGACCAATTGCGGCTCGATGCCATATTCCCCCAGCAGAAGCCTGACGAAACGCGAATGCGGGCAGATCGGATGATGATACAGAGTGATCATTCAGCTTCGGGTTTAGGGACAATCGGAGGGACGCGGGGCGGACCCGGATGGCGAGGGCTGTAAAAGTTCTAAGGAACCCAACCGGCAGAAGATGCTCAAGCCATCCCAAGTTTCGGTAAAGACTTCGTTAATCTAGCACGGCGGAGGTCGAAGCTCGCGCCTCGGCGAGATCGACGTGGCGCTGGCAAGCCGGGCAGCTGGCGGAACAGTTTGGTTCGGCTTTGGATTGTTCCCTGGATCAGATCTGGTATACAGTCCAATAAATGTATTTTATCGAATTATGGTCAATAGACAATTGGATAAAATACCATAATGAACCCGCTGCAATTGAAGATGGCTCGGACCGCACTTGACCTCACCGTACGGCAAGCGGCTGAATTAGCAGCGGTTTCTCATGAGACTATCGTCGGGATTGAAGCCGGCCGGACCAGCATAAAGCAGTCAACGATCGATAAGGTCCGCGCGGCCCTCGAATCGGCCGGCGTCGAGTTCATCGCTGAGAACGGCGGCGGGCCGGGCGTGCGGTTGCAGAAGGGCGCGAAATGAGCCTATGCCCTGCTCAACCGTGGACGCGAACGAGGCTTTAGGCACATGAACGGGATAGGGCGCGGCATCGAGGCGGTCATCTTCAACAGCCGCTGGCTGGCGGCGCCATTTATTTTTGGGCTCATCGTTGGTTTGGCGGGGCTGCTTTACAAATTCATTGTCAAGCTTGCCGAATTTGTGTTGCATTTGAAGGATGCCCCCAATTCGGAGGCGTTGGTCGGCATCCTCAGCCTCGTCGATCTCTCGCTCACAGCAAATCTGATCTTGATCGTGATCTGCTCAAGCTATGAGAATTTCATCAGACCAATCAACCCCGCCGACCATCCTAATATGCCGAACGGGTTGATCAGGATCGGGTTCGCTGTCCTGAAGCAGAAGCTGCTGGGCTCGATCGTGGCGATAACGGCGGTCCACGTGCTGGAGTGGTTCATGGACATCGACCACACCGCCAACACGGCCACGCTCGCCTGGCTCGTGGGCGTCATGATCGCCTTCGCGGTAGTCATGCTTATTGTGGCGACCGCGGACCGGGTGAGCGACTCGGGTGCGAACAAGGACCATTGAACAGGCAACCGCCATTGCATCACCACATTCCCGCGTTCGGCCGCGTCTTCACCACATTCGCGATCTGCCCGGCATAGTCTTGAGGCGTGACTGCAACTTCCCGCGTTCGGCATATTTCTCCAAAGCCGCGCAAAATGCGGTGGCGCTTTCGAATAGCCAATCCTCTGTCTCGAGGACGGGACGCCGTAGATGCGGCGCTAGTGGCGGCTGAGCGTCAGCGAGCATCGCCAGCGCTTCGGCAATTGCCTTGACCTTGCGATCGCGGCGCAATGAATGGGTCATCGCTTTGCCCTCTCTCACATTCGTCAACGGAGATGGTCCGGCAAAAGCGCGTCAAAAACATGGCGCCCCGCTTACGCCAGTCTCCTGGGTTCCAAGCTTGATCCAACCCGACTCGGGAGTCTGCTCGAGCCGGCGCCACGCGGCGCTTATCCAGCGCCGTTTTTTGCGTCTTCAACGCTTTCGCGGGCTAGCCACGAATCTTAAAATGCCAAGGCTTAGGTCTTGTGAACGTCAATTGCATACGTTGCTTAGCTCAGCCGTAAAGGTCTGAGCGTCAGTCAGCTTCGTAGTCCGGGAGCCTCCTGGCCTGTCCGCGCAACATACTCCGTGTAGCCGCCGCCATATTTGTGTATGCCCTCCGGCGTCAGTTCGAGCACGCGATTGGACAGCGCCGCAAGGAAGCGCCGGTCGTGCGAGACGAACAACATGGTTCCCTCGTACTGCGACAGCGCCGTGATCAGCATCTCCTTTGTCACAATGTCGAGATGGTTGGTGGGTTCGTCCAGCACTAAAA
The DNA here is from genome assembly GCF_000746085.1 of Methylocapsa aurea. GTDB lineage: Bacteria > Pseudomonadota > Alphaproteobacteria > Rhizobiales > Beijerinckiaceae > Methylocapsa > Methylocapsa aurea. The sequence goes on from NZ_KN050804.1 coordinate 5,398, forward strand.
AATTCGGCGGATCATAGAGCATTTTTGCCATGACCAGCCGGGCCTTTTCACCGCCCGACAGAACCCGGCACTTCTTCTCCACGTCGTCGCCGGAAAATCCGAAGCAACCGGCCAGCGCCCGCAGCGATCCTTGCCCCGCCTGCGGGAAGGAGTCCTCCAGCGATTGGAACACCGTGCGCTCGCCGTCGAGCAGATCCATGGCGTGCTGGGCGAAATAGCCCATCTTGACGGTTCCACCCAAGGCCACCGCGCCGTTGTCCGGCTGCGTGGCGCCGGCCACCAGTTTCAGCAGCGTGGACTTGCCGGCGCCGTTGACGCCCATCACGCACCAGCGCTCCTTGCGGCTCACCGCGAAGTCGAGACCCTCGTAGATGCTCCGGTTGCCGTAACGCTTGTGCACGTTTTTCAAGCTCACGACGTCATCGCCGGAGCGCGGCGCCGGCGGGAACTCGAACGCGACAGACTGGCGGCGCTTAGGCGGCTCCACCCGTTCGATCTTGTCCAGCTTCTTCACCCGGCTTTGCACCTGCGCGGCGTGGGAGGCGCGCGCCTTGAAGCGCTCGATGAACTTGATCTCCTTGGCGAGCATCGCCTGCTGACGCTCGAACTGGGCCTGCTGCTGCCTCTCGTTCAGCGCGCGTTGCTGTTCATAGAATTCGTAGTCGCCCGAATAGGTCGTCAGCGCGCCGCCATCGATCTCCACCACCTTGGTGACGATGCGGTTCATGAATTCGCGATCATGCGAGGTCATCAGCAGCGCGCCGTCATAACCCTTGAGAAAATCCTCCAGCCAGATCAGGCTTTCGAGGTCGAGATGGTTGCTCGGCTCGTCCAGCAGCATGGCGTCCGGACGCATCAGGAGGATGCGGGCCAGGGCCACGCGCATCTTCCACCCCCCGGAGAGCGCGCCCACGTCGCCGTCCATCATCTCCTCGCTGAAGCTGAGCCCGGCCAGGACCTCTCGCGCCAGGCCCTCGAGCGCATAGCCTCCAAGGTCCTCGAAGCGCGCCTGCACCTCGCCGTAGCGCTCGATGATGGCCTCCATGTCATCCGCCCGGTCCGGATCCGCCATGGCGGCTTCAAGTTTCTTCAACTCGGCCGCGACGGCGCTCACGGGGCCGGCGCCGTCCATCACCTCCGCGACGGCGCTGCGGCCGAACATCTCGCCGACGTCCTGGCTGAAATAGCCGATGGTAATCCCTCGATCGGCAACCACCTGACCCTCGTCAGGCTGCTCCTGCCCCGTGATCATCCGAAAGAGCGTCGTTTTGCCGGCGCCATTGGGGCCGACCAGACCGACCTTCTCGCCTCTCTGGAGCGCCGCCGACGCCTCGACGAAGACGATCTGCTTGCCGTTCTGTTTACCGATGTTATCGAGACGAATCATGAGTGTATGGCATCCAGATAAGATTCCGCGCCCTTACGCCATGGGGCGCGTAAGCGAAAGAGGGGACCGGTCGCGGCCGTCATCGAGCGGGCGGTCCTGCAGCGCGGGGTCTTGCGCGGCCGGCGCTCCTCGCTTCCGGGTCATCGCTAATAGCAAGCCAAGCCTGGGTCAAATGGGCTTGGCCGAGGTCATCGGGCGCGCCCGGGGCCCCTCCGGTCCGGCGCCCATCCGGGGCGAGCGCATTTGACAGCCAGCGCCCCGCGACGCCGAAGACGAGCAGCGCGTCGCAGAGCTTGGCATCCGCATAGCTGGCTACCCGTTCCAGCAGGGATTGCGCCGGGAGGACTATGGGACGCATTCGCTTCGCCGAACCAAGGCGTCGATCCTCTATAGGCGGACAGGCAACCTGAGCGCGGCGCAGATATTGCTCGACCCTGCTAAGATCGAAAGCGCCATTTGGCGCCTCGGCGTCGACATAAAGGATGCGCTCGCCCTTGTAGAAGGCGCGGAGGCATAGCGATCTTATGATCTCCTCGACCCAGCGGCGAGAAGTTATGCGCCGGCGATGGCGTCTCCCGCGCTGCGCCAATCGCCCTCGTTCCCAATGATTGATCCTGCTGCCGCAAGCAGATATTTGTATGCGCGATCTGACGACCGCGCGTAATTGGGCCGCAACTGGCTGCTGCGGATTCAACGTGGCGGACGCCGCGCCTTATGCGCTCTAATCTCAATTGGAATTCCGGGCGCGTCGCGCCACAGGCGATCTCTACTTCGTTTGCTTTTCGAGGGGTGACAGGATGAAGGGAAAGATTGGTCTTGAGGAGCATTTCTCGCATCCCGACACAGTTGGCGACTCGCAAGAGTATTTCGTGGCGGAAAAATGGGATGAGATGAAGAAACGCCTTGTAGACGTCGGCGACATTCGCCTGAGGCTCATGGATCAGTACGGCATGGAGATGATGATCATCTCATTGAATGCGCCGGCTATCCAAGCCATTTGCGACGTCTCCAAGGCGACGGAGATTGCGAGACGGGCGAACGATTTGCTTGCCGAACACGTCTCCAAAAGAGCCGATCGATTTCGCGGATTCGCGGCTTTGCCGCTGCAAGATCCGGATGCCGCCGCCCTCGAAGCGCGCCGATGCATCGCCGACCTAGGCTTCGTCGGCGCCCTCATCAACGGCTTTTCTCAGGTCGGCGACGAAGAGACGGTCGTCTATTTAGATGACGCCCGATACAAAGGATTCTGGGCTGAGTTTGCGAACTTGAATCGTCCATTCTACTTGCACCCTCGCGATCCCATCGCATCGTGGGCCCGCATCTACGACGGTCATCCTTGGCTCCTTGGCTCAGCATGGGCCTTCGGTGTGGAGACCGCAACGCATGCTCTCAGGCTGATGGGAAGCGGTCTGTTCGACCGGCATCCAGATCTACAGATAATCGTGGGTCACCACGGTGAAGGACTCCCCTTCCTGATCTGGCGCGTCGATCATCGGGTTGCCACGGCGCCAAGAGGCATTCAGATCAAAAAGACGTTTCAAGAATGCTTCCATCGGAATTTCTACATCACCACCTCGGGCTCATTTCGAACCCAAGCCTTGATCAACTCGATTTCGGAGATCGGATCCGATCGGGTCTTGTTCTCGACTGACTATCCATTCGAGGAAGTCGGCGACGCAGCGACCTGGTTTGACGCCGCGACCATTGCTGAAAACGATCGCGAGAAGATCGGCCGCCTAAACGCGGTCAGGCTTTTTGGCCTGCCGGCCTGATCGATTGGCGGCCGCGCCGCGCAGGGCCTCCATGGATCCTCATGGGGCCCCGGCCGGCCGGCACGTGGCAATGGACGTCCCTGACTCGCGTCATGTGCCGCCGCCGTTTGATGGCCATGTTTACTGTAAACAAGAAAATCGGCGGGGCGACTTGCCGCCAACCTTAGACCGCTAAGGGATGCTCGCCCGTTGCATTCACCCAAGTTCGTTCTTGAAAATCACGCCGTCTTTCATGATGAGCTTTAGATTTTTCTCCGGCTTCAGCATAACGCGCAAATCGGTGAGTGGATCGCCTTCGACAACGAGAATATCAGCATAAGCGCCTGGCGAAATTGTCCCCAAATTGCCTTTTTGCATCAGCAGTTCCGCGTTGATTGCCGTGGCGGATCTGATCACATTGGGAGCTGTATCGAGATCAATCCGCATTTCAAATTCTCTGAGCTGCGATTTTTGCGCCTCCGGGCCCCACAGATCGGTGCCGAACGCGATCGGAACCTTATATTGCTTGGCCCATCTGTAAACCTGTTTTCCCCTTTCGACCGTCTGCTTGACGTTTTCGACAATCTTATCCGGAAGATGCGTTTCATGAGCGCTTTCGATGCGTTGGACAAGCGATATGAAGGTGAGGTCAAGGAATGCGCCGCATTGCGCGATCATTGCGACTGTCTCCTCGCTGGCAAAATTGGCGTGCTCAATTGAACGCACGCCAGCCTTCAGGCACCGCCGCACCCCTTCATCGGTATAGACATGAGCCATGACATAGGCGCCGCGCGCGTTTGCCTCTTCGACAACGGCGCGCAGTTCGGCTTCAGAAAATTCATAGAGTGTGGAATGGGATTCGGAAGGAAATACAACGCCGCCGGACGCAAACAGTTTGATTTGCGTCGCGCCCTTCCGCAATTCTTCCCGCGCGGCTTTGCGCACCTCGTCAACGCCATCGGCGATGACCGACATAACGGAAAATGGACTGATATGGCCGCAAGGGTCGATCAGTTCGCTGACCTTGCGAAAGTCCGCGCCTCCGCCTGTCTGAGTGAGCGCTTTGCCTGAATAAAATATTCTCGGGCCTATGATTGCGCCCGTCGCGACAAGGTGGGCAATCGAATAATCGGCGCCGCCAGCCTCCCGAATAGTAGTGTAGCCATCCATGAGGCTGTTGCGCAAATAGTTCGCCGAAGCGATAGCGATTTCCGACGCCGGATAGGCAACGTTCTTGGGGCTTAGGGACAGTCCGGTTATATGGGCGTGTGCGTCGATCAGCCCGGGCATGAGCGTCCGGCCGCCTAGATCAATTATCGCCGCGCCGACGGGATCGATGGGCTCGGTAGACAGCGAATGAATGCGATTATTCTTGATGAGAACGTTGTACGATCGCTGCAATTCCGTGAAGCCGTCCAGAACGAGACTGGCATTTGCAAAAAGAGTGTCCGGCATCAGAAACTCGCGCTATATATCGTCGCGCGCAGTTTCGTGATGATCTCCAGAGCCGTCAAGCGGCATTGATCGAAGGCAGCGTTTCGAATCTTTTCTACGAGGCGCTTGCGAATTGCTCGAGCAAGGAGTCGCGCGCCTCCGTGATGCGACGATAATCTTCGTCGGCGCCGCCTGCGTCGGGATGCGCAGTCTTGGCCAGACGCCGAAAGGCGGCATTGATCTCCGACGGCTTGAGCGCACCCTCCATCGGCAGGTTCAGGACCTCGCGATGCTCCTGATCGTCATCGAAATCCGGCTGAAACAGGAAGGCCCGGCGTTTTTTTCGCGCCTCGAGGCGCAGATCGACCTGATTCTCCCGCCATTTCTGGCGCGACATCACGAGGCATGCGCCAAAGGCGATCCGGCCCCGCGCTTCAAGTTCATCAAGACTGAACGGCCCCACGACGTCATAGGGCGGCGCCAGAAAGGCGCTTCTGCCGCCCTCGCCATCCTCGATATGGCCGATCGTCACCTTATCGAGGATTCCCAGCGAGCCATTCCAGACGACCCATTCCTCTTTGTCCGTCATGCCGCGCTCTTTCATGTAGGAGCCCGCGCCGCCACCCCGTCTTTTTGTGCGAAAGGGTTCGCGACAGTTGGACCGTCTGCGCGTCCATGCATGTTCAGAGCCAAGGTTTTGAAACCGCATTCGCCGCATGTGACGTAAATCTGCAGAGCGTGACGCAATTAATCTATCACTTTCAATGGCTTATTTGCGAGTTGCGACTCCGAACATGGCCAACCCGGCGGGTGAATCGAATGACGGGGCGCTCAGGCTCGATTTTGATCTCCGTTTGACGCTGCAACTTCGCCGCTTGGTCGCGCCCGATGCTGGACTTCCTGCGTGTCGCGAACGCGACGATGGCCTCGGCCTCGGTGCGACGGCCGGGGAAGCGCTTGCGGATGTTCGAACCGGCGAGAACGGCCGGCATGCTCTTGTCGGAATGTTGCCGCCATGCCGCTCGACCGTGCGGACGCGAATGTCCGCTCCGCCGCGCCAATCGCCCAAAGCGGACTCGCCTTCCGGCCCGAATAGCATTTGCCTTGGGCCGGTTCGCGGTCATGTCGGTCGTTTTGCGAGTTATGGAGCCATTGCCCGAAAGCAGCGTTTTTTCGATCGTCGCCCCTGATTATCAACAATGCGCGCCGAAGGTCGCTGTAGAATTATGCAATTCTAGCCTTTCCTATTACGCTCGAAGCATGGCGACCTGCGTTTTCGGGATGCACTCGTGCTGATAGAATTTGATCATCGGGAATCGGACTCACCTTATGTCGAGCGCATATGGCGCAGCCGGAGCCGGCAGGGCGGCTTCTTCCTCTCCATGGCTGAAAGCAGCATCGAGTTCGTCGTCACCAGACTGCCGGAGTTTTCGGCAGTGACGCTGCGGGGGCCAGTGTCCAAAGGCGTCCTCGTCGAATGTCCACCGAACGGCGAATGGCTAGCCGTCCGCTTTCGGCTGGGCGCCTATCTACCGCAGATCCCGACGGCGACTTTAATCGACCATCAGAATATCCATTTGCCAATGCTCGCCGATGGCCGCTTCTGGTTTTCAGGCCAAGCCTGGGAAATCCCAAGCTATGACAATGCGGAGAACTTCGTCGCTCGCCTGGCGCGCGCCGGCGTTATCGCGCAGAGCCATGCAACCGACGCTGCGATCGAAGGCGATTGCGACCGAATGAGCCTGCGTTCGGTGCAGCGCCATTTTCGCCATGTCACCGGCATGACGTTCAGCAGCTATCGGCAAATTGTGCGGGCCCGTCATGCGGCAGCCTTGTTGATGGATGGGAGCTCGGTCCTCGATGCGACATTCGACACCGGCTATTTCGATCAGGCGCATCTCACCCGCTCGGTCAAACAACTGATCGGCACGACCCCTGCGCGGCTTGCGCGCGAGCGGCCGCAACTGTCGTTCTCATACAAAGCAAAAGGCGCCTGATCGGATATTCGTGGCGCGCACCCGCCTCGGTGGCGAGAACGAATCGAAGGAGCGCGGCTATGAGTTTTCAGGCCTATCTTGACAATATCGAAGCCAAGACCGGGAAGACCCCGGACCAGTTCCGCCAGTGGGGCGTCGACCGGGGTTTTTCTACAGGGCAAGGACTTGCGGAGGGCATGAAGGCGGGCGCCATCGTCGCCGCCTTGAAGGATGAGTTCGGCCTCGGCCATGGTCACGCCATGGCGATCGTTGCGCTTCTCAAAGGCAAGAATAGCTAGGGCCAAGGAATAGCTAGGTTGAGGCGCGCTCAGCCCCATCTTCATTATTCCGATCCGCTGGATATTCATGGCCCGCAATCGGCGCTCGGTCGGGCGATGTCCTGCAGCTTCAAGACAGGGAAAGATAATGACGAAAGAAAGATTTGGACGCGCAGCCGGCTATGTGATGAGCGGGCTCGTCATCGCCTTCATGCTGCTCGACGGCGGGATGAAACTGGTCCCGCTGGACGTGGTGATCAAGACGACCGCCGAACTCGGCTATCCGCCATTGCCGGAGCTGGCGCGAGGGCTGGGCGTGGTGGCGTTGCTGTGCACCGCGCTCTATGCTTTCCCGCGAACGGCGGTGCTCGGTGCGATCCTGCTGACGGCCTACATGGGGGGCGCCGTTGCAACGCATCTGCGCGTGGGCAATCCGCTCTTCACCCATATGCTGTTCGGGGCTTATCTGGCTGTCCTCGCATGGGGTGGCCTTTTTCTGCGCGACTCCCGGATCAGGGCCTTGCTTCCCTTGAGATCGCCATCGGAGGAACTGTGATACCGGGGATGGTGATGGCACTTATGCGCGCACCGGAGGCAATTCCGATGCGCTCGTCAATGGATAGAGCATATGCTTGGAGTCTAAAGCAGCCGGCCTCCGCTTGCTGGATCGAACGGCTGCTTCTCCAATTGCCACGCTCCAAAGCAGTCCGGCTGCGATCGGCCAACTCCGATCATTAGACGATCTGCCATGGAATGTCTGAGAAGGCTCGGACGCGGTAGTTCACCCCGCGGCGGGGCTAGAGACCGTTCATTTGGCCACGATCGCTGATAAATAGTCAGTAGGTCGCGGGTTCGACTCCTGCAACCGCACCAAAGGGCTTTACGGCTTTCCGATTGCTGCGCGCTCGCAAGCTTGAGTTGCCTTTACGAGATTCCCCTTGAACGGCTGCCTTGGCTTCTCGTCCTCCCCGCTGCCCATAAGCGCACCCCTTTTGCTTGGTCTAACCCGCTTATTTTCAATGACTTACGAGAGGCAGCTTTCGCGTAGACGGGCTCCTTTATGCGCGGCGGATAATGTCCAATATGAAAGGCTCGCCGGCATCCGAGCCTCCCCTCCGCGCTCAGACCCCGGCCGGCTCCCTTGGCACGACATCGACGCTGACATCGACATCCTGCTCCCTTGACCCGAGGATAATTCCGGCGACGGGCGAGATATCGGCGTAGTCGCGGCCTTTCGCCAATTCGATATGGTCATTGCCGATCATCATCGAATTGGTCGGATCGAGATCGACCCAGCCGCAGTCCTCGCCGCACCACAGCGACACCCAGGCGTGCATCGCGTCGGCGCCTTCGAGGCGCTTTTTCCCTGCCGGGGGAATGGTGCGGATATACCCGCTGACATAGGCGGCGGGCAGCCCAAGCCCGCGCAAGCCCGCGATCATGATATGGGCGAAATCCTGGCAGACGCCGCGGCGCTTCTCGAAAGCCTCTGAAATGGGCGTCGAGACCACCGTCGCTTTGGTGTCATATTTGAAATCGGCCCTGATGCGATGCATCAACTCGGCGGCGCCTTCGAGAACCGGCCGGCCCTGGGGGAAGCTCGCGCGCGCATATTCGGCGGCGGGCGGGAACCTCGGCACGAAGCGGCTGGGATGCAGGAAATGCGCGGGCGAATCCGGAGCAAGCGATTCGCTGTCGAAAGCCTGTTCGCGCACCTCCTCGAAGCTAAGTGTCACCGCCGGGCGCGGCGGTTCGGGACGGTCGAGCTCGACGCTCGTGCGCGCCTCGACGATCAACTCGCGATGCGCGGTCTCGATCGTGATGGAAGTGACGCGATTGCCGAAAAAGCACAGCCGCTCGACGATCTGCGCCGGCTTCGGATCGATGGCGAGTTCGCTCGCGAGCACCGTTTGACCCGGCGCGTCGGTCGGCAGCAGCCGCAGCGCGCAATGGGCGAAAGTCACGCTCGATGCATATTCATAGGTCGTCACATGACGAATGTCATAGATCATGCCAGACCGCTCGACTTGTCGGCCCGCGCGACATGCGGCCCTTGCAGGAAATAACGCGCGGCGACGGCGTCGGCGAGTTCGAGAATGCTTTTCTCGAAGCCGAGAATTTTTTCATTGTCGAGCTTGGAGGCGACCGCAGTCGCAATTTCGGCGGCGAGCTTTACGATCAGCCGGCGCGGCGTCTCAAGCATGCCGTCATCGCTCAGCAAAGGCAGGTTTTCCAGATGCTCGTCGAGCCGCTCGACCTGGAACGCAACGGAGCGCGGATTGAACGGATCGAGCACGACCATGTCGCGAACCGTGCTCAGCGTCACGCCCATCAGATAGCGCGAACGATAGGTGATCTGCGAATCGAAGAGGTCGAGCAAGACGTCGAGATCGTCGGCCGGCGCGTCGCGATTGGCGAAATGGCGGGCGAAACGGCAGCCGTTGATGCCGCGCTCGACGCGCCGCCCGATATCGAACAGCCGCCAGCCGGCGCCGCGATTCATGTTTTCCTGGGCCAAGCCGGAAATCCCGGCGATCGTCCGCAAAGCCGCATCGGCATGTTCGAAGGCCTCGGCTTCAGTCAGCAGGGCCTTGGGGGCCATTTCCAAAGCGAGGTTGAGGTCGCCGATCAGCCGCCAGGCGTCGGGCGAAAGCCTTTCGCGAATGAATGAAGCGGCGCGGCGCGCATCGCGGACGATCGACAGAGCCGAGCCATAGTCCTCATCGCCGTGCAGGGCGATCGCCGCGAGCCCCATGGAATCGCTGGCGGCGGCGCGCGGCGCGGCGTGCCAGGAGACGAGCAAGCTCGTCAGCTTGGAGACGGTCCATCCCGCATTGACGGTCTGCGCGTCGGTGTCGATCATCCGCCCGGCGAGGCAGCGGATCAGCCGCAAGGTCGCCTCGGCGCGCTCGAGATAGCGCCCGAGCCAGAACAGATTATCGGCGGCCCGGCTCGGCAGATTGCCCATGACGCGGCGGATGCGGACGGTCTCGTCGGTCGGCAGCAAAGTGACCATTTCGACCGGCTTGTCGGCGAGCACCCAGACATCGGCCGATTGCACCCCTTCGCCCATCGACACGGCGCGGGCGTCGGCGCGGTCCGAAATGCGGCAGAATCCGCCAGGCATGATCCGCCAGCCGTCGGGCGTGCGCGCGGCATAGACGCGCAGAACAAAGGGCCGGGGCGTCAGCCGGCCGTCGTTCCATACCGGCGTCGTCGAGAGATTGACGACCTCCTGGCCGACGAAATCGACGCCGCGTTCGGCGATGGCCTTGACGAGCCGGCTTTTCTCTTCCGGCGTGAGCGCGGCTCCAATGACCGGCTGATTGGCCGGAAAGCGCAGAACCGGATTGCCGAAAGCGCCGGCGATCGCCAGTTCGTCCAGGTCGGAGATGACCGACTCGCGCTCCTTTTGCTGGCCGCACCACCAGGTCGCGATATTGGGCAGGCGGAGGTCTTCGCCCAGCAATTTGCGGCAGAGCTTCGGCATGAAGCTCATCATGGCCGGCGCCTCGAGAACTCCGGAGCCGAGCGCATTGGCGAGCACCACCCCACCCTCCCGCAAGGCGTCGACGAGACCCGGCACGCCGAGGCGGGAGCGGGCGTTGAGTTCGAGCGGATCGGCGAAATCGCTGTCGATGCGCCGCCAGATGACATCCGCCCGCTTCAGCCCGGCGATGGTCCGCACATGGACCTTGCCTTCGCGCATCGTCAGGTCGCCGCCTTCCACCAGCAGAAAGCCGAGATAGCGGGCGAGATAGGCCTGCTCGAAATAGGTCTCGTTGAGAGGACCCGGCGTCAACAGGCAGATCCGTGGGTCGGAACGCTGCGCCATCGACATCAGGCCGAAGCGGAACGCCTGAAAAAACGGCGCCAGCCGCTCGACATTCATGTCCCGGTAAAGGGCGGGGAAGGCGCGCGACAGGACGAGACGGTTGGCCAGCGCGTAGCCGGCGCCGGAGGGCGCCTGAGCCCGGTCGCCGATCACCCACCATCTCCCATCCGGCCCGCGCCCGATGTCGGCCGCGTAAATATGCAGGAATTTGCCGCCCGGAGGCTTCACGCCATGCAAGGGATGCAGAAAATCGGGGCAGCCGGTAACCGCCGCGGCAGGGAGGTCGCCGGCCGCGATCAGCCGCCCATCGCCATAAATATCGGCGAGAACCAGCTCCATGAGCTGCACGCGTTGCTCGATCCCCTGGGCGATCTCGCGCCATTCCCCCGCCTCGATCAAAAGCGGCACATGGGAGAGCGGCCAGGCCCGCTCGTTCGAATCGCCATAAATGCGGTAGGAGACGCCAGCATCGCGAATATGCCGATCCGCCGTCGCGAAGCGCCGACCGATGTCGTCGGCGCCAAGATCCGTCAGCGAGTCGAGGTAACGCAGCCAGTGCGCGCGCGGGCGCCCATCCGCGCCGATGAATTCATCGGGGATGCCGGCGAGCGGCTTGTAATTGGCGACGAGCGCCGCCAGACGCTGCGCCGCGGTCAAATTTTTTGTCATCGCATCCGCGGCGGTGAAGCTCATCTATTGTTTCGGCCGGAATGATTTCAAGATCGCGGCGTCGGTCTCAAGATAGGCGGCGCCAATGAGATCCAGACAATAAGGCGTCGCGGGAAAAACCGCATTGAGGCATGTTTCGATCGAAGCAGGCTTTCCTGGCAGATTGATGACGAGACAGGCTCCGCGATGAGCCGCAATCTGGCGCGAGAGGATCGCGGTTGGAACTTGTTTCAAGCTTTCCTGGCGCATGAGTTCGCCAAAGCCCGGCAGCTCGCGAGGCGCGGCCGCCAGCGTCGCCTCGGGCGTCAGGTCGCGCGGAGCCGGCCCGGTGCCCCCGGTGGTCAGGATCAAGTCGCAATGCTCCGCATCGGCCAGTTCGATAAGCGCGTCGCGCACGGACTCAAACCCGTCCGGAATGATCCGGCGCACAATATGGAACGGGCTAATCAATATCCGGGCCAGATAGGCCATGATGGCCGGCCCGCTCTGGTCCTCGTAGAGGCCGATGCTGGCGCGGTCGGAGATTGTGACCACGCCGATGATCGCCGCGCGCTTCGTCTCCGCCATCGCCCACCCTTAAGCCCCTTGCGTCCCACCTTTGACTTTAAGGAGTTGGACGGCATTTGTGAACCGCCGGCGTCGGGGCGCGTTGAACTGCCCCCTGGTCTTACCCAAGGCATGCGGCCGTTTTGGCAGATAGCGGCGACGGCGCCTTTGACAGTGGCGCCTCCGCCGGCCGGACGAGCTCCCGGCCGATTCCCGCCAGCGGCAATGGTCACGCAATTTCCCTGGCTAAAACGCTATCTTAGCAGCATTTGTGGGATATTCTTGAAAAGATCACTGGCGAATCGCCAACCTCCCTTCCGAGGACTTCCAAGGCGGAGTTGTTTTCATGCAATCGGCGATCCGATTCTTTGTTTTGATCCTTTGCTTCATGTGCTTCGCGCCGCTTCACGCCGCGACCTGCCGCGATCCCGCTGGGTTCGAGGCTTGGCTCGCAAGCTTCAAGCGCGAAGCCGCGGCTCAAGGCATTTCCGAATCGGCGATCAGCGCCCTCGATGGCATCGCCTACGATCCCTCCATCGTTTCGAAGGATCACGGCCAGCATGTCTTCCGCCAGAGCTTCGAGCAATTCTCCGCTCGGATGGTCAACTCCTACCGGCTGCGCAAGGGAGCGTCCCTGATCAAGCAATATGCCTCGACCTTCAACCGGATCGAGCAGACCTATGGCGTTCCAGCCGCGATAATCGTCGCGATCTGGGGCCTTGAAACCGATTTCGGCGCGGTCAACGGCGATGTCCCAACATTGCGCGCCCTCGCGACGCTCGCCTATGATTGCCGCCGCACAGACCGGTTCCAGGCCGAATTCATGGACGCCTTGCGCCTCGTTCAGCGCGGCGACCTCGCGCCCAGCGCGATGCGCGGCGCCTGGGCGGGAGAACTCGGCCAGACCCAGTTCATGCCTTCATCCTACCTCAAATATGCGGTCGATTTCGATGGCGATGGTCGCCGCGACCTCATTCACGATGTCCCCGACGTTCTCGCTTCGACGGCGAATTACTTGAAGGGCTACGGCTGGCAGCGCGGCGCCGGATGGGCCCCAGGGCAGCCCAATTTCGCCGTCATCAAGGAATGGAACAAAGCCGATGTCTATTCGCGGACGATCGCGCTCTTTGCTACGAAGCTCGCGGGAGGGGAATAGGCGGGGACCTCCGGCAATCCGATTTCGCCTGCGGTCGTAAGGCAAAAAGGCAGGTCCTTCGCCGAGGACCTGCCATATTTTGAGCCGACGCCCAAAGTCAAGTCGATGCATTCCTTTGCGTTACAAGCCTTAATTCTTGATGCCCCCGTAAAGATTTATTTAGCGTCGGGAGGCCGCACCGAAAAATGCTCTTTGAGGTGAATTAATACATTCCGCGCAATTGCCTCATGCAGCTCATGCGAAAGTCCTGGCGCACGTCCCCGTACAATCCTCTGGCGTCGGCTTTCGCCGAACAAACGGCGTTCACATTATAGCCGTCATAGAAGCCGCCGTTGTAGCTGGATTGCATCGGCTGACAGTTTTCCCGATATCTACGGCAGTTTCCTTGGCCCCTCTCGCCTAAGCTGTCCTTGTGTAGACAGGCCAGTCGCAGCTCCTCGCAATAACCAGATCGCGCAGAAGCCAAAGTTGGGGAAAAAAGCATGATCGCGGCAGGCAACGCCAATGACAAGAGAGCTTTGTGCAACATTTCCTTTCTCCTCTGTTTGAGGCTCATTTGCCTCTTACAGTTTCTCTAACTATTAGATGTTGGAGAAAATGGATGTGTTCGGAAGCACTTCGCACTTTGCGAGCTTTGACGCCGCCGCGCCTAGAGCATGTTCTAAAGAGTTGATCGACTTTTTCGGAACATGCTTCAACCCCTGAATTTTGAGCGCTTCCTTTTCGATCAAACGCTTTCCATCTGATCCGAAAGCGCCTCAGGTCAGCGACGCTGCGCTCAGCGCGACGTCCAGAATGTTCTGGCCTCCGCCGCGGCTTGACTCAAGGATATGGGTGGCCCTCCCCCCGGGCGGCCCAATTCGTCGTTATAAAGAAATGGCGCGAGGCCGCCCCGAGAGCGCTTTCCGATCGAATGGAGTCATTCGATCGATCAGAAATTGCTCCAGTGTTAAAGAGGCTGAAGGGCAGTAAATAGCGCGCTCAAAACAAAGCCGAAGAGTCCTCTTCCTCCCGGCTCTTCGCGCCGGAGCGCTGTTCGCACGGCTTGTCGGCATGGGCCAAATTATAGGCCGAATTGATCAAGGCGATATGCGAAAAGGCCTGCGGAAAATTGCCGACCATGCGGCCGGTCGCAGGATCATATTCCTCCGCCAGAAGGCCGAGATCGGTGCGAAGGGCGAGCAGCCGTGCGAACAAGCGCCGGGCGTCCTCGGACCTTCCCAAGAGCACGAGATTATCGACCAGCCAAAAGCTGCAGGCGAGGAAGGCGCCCTCCCCTGCGGGCAAGCCATCCTTAACCACCCGCGTATCGTAGCGTCGGACGAAACCATCCACCATCAAGCATCGCTCGATCGCCTCGACCGTGCCGCGCACGCGCGGATCTTCGGGCGGCAAGAAACCGACAAGGGCGATCAAGAGCAGGCTCGCATCGAGCTCCTTCGCGCCATAGCTCTGTGTGAAAGCTCCAAGCTCCGGGTCGAAACCTTTCTGGCAGATGTCATCATGGATCGTTTGACGCAGGCGCCGCCAATGGTCGAGCGGTCCGACAAAGCCGAATTCCTCGATGCTCCGGACGCCGCGATCGAAGGCGACCCAGACCATGATTTTCGAATAAGTAAAGTGCCGACGCCCGCCGCGCACCTCCCAAATGCCTTCGTCGGGCTGTTCCCAGATCGTCTCCAAATGTTTCAACAGCTCGCATTGCAGCATCCAGTCGGCGGCGTCGGTGACGAGCCGATGCTTGCGGCTTTGATAAAACGCGTCAAGAACTTCGCCATAGATGTCGAGCTGCAATTGTCCGGCGGCGGCATTGCCGGCCCGCACCGGCTGCGAATTAGCGTAGCCTGACAGCCAGGGAAGCGTCCGCTCCGGGATGCCCCGCTCGCCGGCAATTCCATAGAGAATTTGGACCAGCTCCGGTTCGCCGCCGAGAGCCCGGATCAGCCATTCGCGCCACTTGTTTGCTTCATTGGCATAGCCCGCGTTCATCAGGGCGAGCAAAGTGAAAGTCGCGTCGCGCAGCCAGCAGAAGCGATAATCCCAATTGCGCGAACCGCCCAATTGCTCGGGCAGCGAGGTCGTCGGCGCCGCGACGATGCCGCCGCTCGGCTGAAAGATCAGCGCCCGCAGCGTCAGCAGCGCGCGGATCACGACTTCCGACCATGGCCCCGCGCCCTCGAACGTCGCCGACCATGCGAGCCAGGTCCGCTCGGTTTGCTCGAGCGCTTTAAAGGGGTCGATGGCTCTTGGAGCATCCTGGTAGGAAAGACCGTAGCTCAGGGTGAACGCGACGCTCTCTCCTTCCACGGTTGAAAATTCCGCGACATGGGTTCGTCCCTCGGGGCGGAGATTGACCGCCGTGCGCAAGACCAAAAGATCGGGCCCGGCGACAGCCTGCAAACTGCCATCGTCCTGGCGGCGCACCCAAGGCATGACCGATCCGTAATAATAGCGGATGATCAGCTCGGTGCGGAAGTCGACGCTGCCGCGAACGCCGCGCACCAGACGGACAAGATGCGAGCCGCGGATTTTCGTCGGCATGAATTCGGTCACGACGGCGACGCCGCCTTCGGTCTCGATCGTGGTCTCCAGGATGAGGGTGTGGCCGCGATAGGCGCGCGTCGCCTTGGCGTTGGGATCCGTCGGCTCGAGCAGCCAGCGCCCGTTCTCGCGCGCGCCGAGCAGATTGGCGAAACAGGCGGGCGAATCGAAACGCGGCCAGCACAGCCAGTCCACCGATCCGTCGCGGCCGATGAGCGCCGCCGTCTCGCAATCGCCGACGATCGCGTAATCCTCGATGTTCAACGCCATGCGTCCGCCTCGCGCGCCAAAGTCGCGCCTGTCGCAAAACCCGCGCCCTGGAGCGCTTTCCGATCCAATGGCGTCATTCGGTCGATCAGAAATCGCTCCAATGCTAAAGAGCCTGAGCATATTCTCGTCGAACAGATTGAACCGATCTGTTCGGAATATGCTCTAACGCCAATGATGATATTGCCGCCAATAGGGCGTTCGCAAAAGATGCTGATGCCGATGGCGCCCATAGGGTTTTGGATTGCCGGCCGCGTTGCGGCCAAGCGTCTGCGGGACAGGATCGGGGAGCAAATGCTGATGCCGATGCGTCCGCCGCGCGCCGCCGCCAATTTGCGCATTGGGTCCGAGCTGTTCCGGATAGGGCGTTGGCAAGAGCCGTTGTGTGGCTGAGGCGTCGAAGGGATCCCACACTGCAAGCAGAGCCATCGCGGCGCATGCGAACAATGCTGGCCTCACCGCCGCTTCCCTTTGAACACCCGCGTCCCGCCCTTCCCCGCCGAGCTGCGCGCTCTTGCGTCGCCGCGCGGTTTCGCCTCCCCTCCCCCGAAATTATGCGGGCCCATCTCGGCGTCGGTCGGCTTGTGCGGACGGCTCGCCGGGAGGTTCGCGGCGCTTCCATATTTGCGCTCGCCTTTATAGGCCCCGGCCTGGTCCTCGACATCGCGCTGGCGGGCCAGCGGATCGTCGGCGATGGCGAGTTCGACCGCCTGCAGCCGCTTTAACTCGTCGCGGAAACGGGCGGCCTCCTCGAAATCGAGATTGGCCGCGGCTTCGCGCATCCGCTTTTCGAGATCGGCGACGGTCGCCTTGAAATTATGCCCGGCGAGAAGCTCCGGCGCGGCGAGTCCGGCGTCAACCGTGACATGGTCCTGCTCATAGACCGAGCCCAAAATATCCTGAATGCCGCGCTTGATCGTCGCCGGAGTGATGCCATGCTCGGCGTTATAGGCCTCCTGCTTCTCGCGCCTGCGGCTGGTCTCGGCCATCGCCCGCTGCATCGATCCGGTCTCGTGGTCGGCGTAGAGGATCACCTTGCCGTCGATGTTGCGGGCCGCTCGGCCGATCGTCTGCACCAGCGATGTCTCGCTGCGCAAGAACCCTTCCTTGTCGGCGTCGAGAATTGCGACGAGGCTGCATTCGGGAATGTCCAGGCCCTCGCGCAACAAGTTGATGCCGACCAGCGCGTCGAAGGCGCCAAGGCGCAGGTCGCGAATGATCTCGATCCGCTCGATCGTGTCGATGTCGGAATGCATGTAGCGCACCCGCACGCCATGCTCGTGCAAATATTCGGTCAGGTCCTCGGCCATGCGTTTGGTCAGGACGGTGATGAGGCTGCGATAGCCCCTCAAGGCGACCTCGCGCACTTCGCCCAACAGATCGTCGACCTGGGCGCGGGCCGGACGGATCTCGACCGGCGGATCGATGAGCCCGGTTGGGCGGATGACCTGCTCGACAAAGACGCCGCCGGTGCGCTCCATCTCCCACGAGCCCGGTGTCGCCGAGACATGGACGGTCGGCGGGCGCATCGCCTCCCATTCCTCGAAGCGCAGCGGACGGTTGTCGAGGCAGGACGGCAGCCGGAAGCCATATTCGGCCAGCGTCGCCTTGCGCCGAAAATCGCCGCGATACATGGCCCCGATCTGCGGCACGGTCACATGCGATTCATCGGTGAAGACGAGGGCGTTGTCGGGCAGATATTCGAACAAAGTCGGCGGCGGCTCGCCGGGGCGGCGGCCGGTGAGATAGCGCGAATAATTCTCGATGCCGGCGCAAGAGCCCGCCGCCTCCAGCATTTCGAGATCGAACATCGTGCGCTGTTCGAGCCTTTGCGCCTCGAGCAGGCGGCCGGCATTGTTGAGTTCCTTCAGCCGCTGTTGCAGCTCCGCCTTGATGCCTTTGATCGACTGCAACAGGGTCGGGCGCGGCGTGACATAATGCGAATTGGCGTAGACTTTGACGAATTCGAGGTCCTGCGTCTTCTTGCCGGTCAGGGGATCGAATTCAGCGATGGTTTCGATCGAATCGCCGAAGAAGCCGATGCGCCAGGCGCGGTCTTCATAATGGGCCGGAAAGAGCTCGATCGTGTCGCCCCTCACCCGAAACACGCCGCGCGAGAAATCGCCCGCCGAGCGCTTATATTGCAGCGCGACCAGATCAGCGATGAGCTGGCGCTGATCGATCTTTTCGCCGAGCTTCACGGTGAAGGTCATCGCCGTATAGGTCTCGACCGAGCCTATGCCATAGATGCAGGACACCGAGGCGACGATGATGACGTCGTCGCGCTCCAGCAGCGCCCGCGTCGCGGCGTGCCGCATCCGGTCGATCTGCTCGTTGATCGAGCTTTCCTTCTCGATATAGGTGTCGGAGCGCGGCACATAGGCTTCCGGCTGGTAGTAGTCGTAATAGGAGACGAAATATTCGACCGCATTGTCGGGAAAGAAGCTCTTGAACTCGCCATAGAGCTGCGCCGCCAGCGTCTTGTTCGGCGCTAGGATCAGCGCCGGCCGATTGGTCCTCGCGATCACCTGCGCCATGGTGAAGGTCTTGCCCGAGCCGGTGACGCCAAGCAGAACCTGGTCGCGCTCTTGAGCCTCGATCCCCTTGACAAGCTCCTCTATGGCGGCCGGCTGGTCGCCCTTCGGCTCATATTCGGAAACGATTTTGAACGCGAGGCCGCCTTCGGACTTGTCCGGGCGGAGCGGCCGGTGCGGCGTCCAGGGCTTTGTCTCGCGCAGATTCGGATCGCCGCGTTCGAGCAGGTCCTTCAGCGAATCCGCCGTCGCGGCCGCGCCGCTGACGCCCGGCGGCTGATACAGAGGCGCGGAGGGCGCATGCTTCTCGCCGGCGCCGTCGAACCCGAGCGTCTTGGCCAGCTTGGCGTCGATGCGCGAGACGGGGCCGGCGTCATAGCCCGCCTGCGGCGCCTCGGCGAAACCCTCCCGGCGCTGGTTGAGCGCCGGGTTGAGCAGAGCCGCCAGATGCTCCCCAAGCGGCTGGAGTTCCGGCTTGCTCGCCTTGGACCGCGGCGGTTTTTTGGTTGGCTTCGCGGCCGGTTTCGAAGGGGGCGATTCGGGAGCTTTGACCATGCCGCCAATATGGGGCGAATCGGGCGGGGATCAAAGGGGCGGGCGGCAGATGCAAAATGGATGAGTTCACCCGACGAGGTCCGTCGTCTCGGCCTCCGCCTAAAACACCGGGACATTGGTCGCATTGAGCCAGGCGGCCAGATGGTCCAGCGCCTTCGCCCGCTTGCGGTAGAAGGTGTGCGGCGCCCATTGCTTTTCGGCGCAGAGCGCCTTGACCGAGCGCCCCCGCGCCGAGCGCATCGCCCAAAAGCTGGTCACCAGCGCCATGCCGCTATCCTCGGCGCGCAATTCGCGCAGCCAATCGAAGGCCGCCTCCATCTGCGCGATTTCGGCGCCGGTCGGGCGGATCGTCACTCGATTGCTGGACTGCGCGCGGCTCCGGCGTTCGCTGTCGTCGAGTTCGGCCTGGGCCAACTGATCGGCCCATTCGAGCGCATGGCGCGGCCAATGCCCGCCCGGCTCGCGCGGCCCGCGCATGCGGGGCAGCCGATCGAGCGTGGCGAAGGCCTTGACCAGCCTTTTGCCGACATGCTCCGCCTCCCATTGCGCCGGCAGCCTATCGCGGCGCGGTTCATAGGGCTGCTCGAGGGCGTTGATTTTGGGCTCTTCTTCCACGATCACGCTCCATCGTCGAGAATATTGTCGAGCAAGGCCGGCTCGGCCGCCACGACGAGAAGCAGCAGGCGAATCATGGCTTCGCGGGTGAGGTTGCGCTTGGACGCCGCGGCGTCATAGAGGCTGGCGGCGTCGGGCGGCAGGCGCAGGGCGATGGCGGCGGCCGCGGCGCGAAAGGCGAGGCCGAAGCGTTGGGCCTGGCGGTGGACATTGTTCGGCGTCGAGGCGATGAGCGGATCTTCGGCGATCCGCCGGGCGTCCCAGCCCATGCCAAGCAAAAAGCCGAGGCGGGCGATGCGCTCGCCGGTCCAGCGGGCTTTACGGATCTCTGTTGCGACTGTCATGGAACTGCTCCCTGCTGTCTCGTAGGCGACGTTTGAAGCCAAAGCTTCGCGCCGCCGGACCAGGAATAAGGTAGCTCTACCGCTTTGTAAAGGTATTTTTACCGAATGCATTTTTGGACCGATTCGGTTATTTTACCCCTATGGAACTCGAAGACGTCCTCACCCGAATCGAAAGCCGGCTCTCCGCCTTGGGGCTCTCCGCGCACGCCGCCTCCCTGGCCGCCAAGAAGCCCGATGCAATCCGCAACCTGAAGCGGGCGGTCAAGAATGGCGACCGGCGCGGCGTCACCACGGAAACCCTGATCGCTCTCGCGCCGGTCCTGAAGACGACGGCGGCCTGGCTCCTCGAAGGCGTTGGCGAGGCCAGCCCCGGCAATCGCGTCCGCGTCGTCGGACGCATCGGCGCCGGCGCCGAGATCCTGCCGGAATTCGAGCAGATCCCCCCCGAGGGGCTGTATGAGATCGAGGTGCCATTCCCGATCGCGCCCGATGCGATCGCCTTCCAGGTCGAGGGCGACAGCATGTGGCCGCGCTATGATTCCGGCGACGTCATCATCTGCTGGCGGCAAGGGGCAAATGCGGACGAGGTCGTCGGCTGGGAGGCGGCGGTCCGCACCGCCGACGGCAAGCGCTATTTGAAACGGATCCAACGCGGCTCGGTGGCGGGAACCTTCGACCTCGAAAGTCACAATGCGGCGCCGATCCGAAGCGTTCAAATCGAATGGGCGGCTGAAATTCAAGGCGTGGTGCGATCCGGTCAATGGCGCCGGAGATAAAGGTAAGGCTCGGATATTATCCGGTAGCTGCGCCTTTACATAGGTAGAAGTACCTTATAGCGATTTCCGGTTATTTGACCGGAGAATGCCATGCCCCGCCAGACCTCCCGCCGCGAGACCGACGCCATTATCCTGGCGCAAGCCCAGAGGACCGCAGCGGCTATGATCAAAAGCCGCGCAAGGATCTACGCCGCCCGACCCGAAACGCTCGAAAATCTCTGTCCCGGCCTTTCCAGCGCACCGGCCGAGACCATGATCTCGATCGCCGAACATTCGCTTCGGATCGAGACTTTGAAGGCAAGGCGCTGGTTCGGCTTCGGCGGCGAAGTCGAAGCGCTCAATGCGAAAGCGGCCCTCCTGCTCGGGCGGACCTTGCGCCGGCTCTCGGCGCGCGCAACACGCTTAAAGCCGCCGCCAGCATGATCCAGAGGCGGGACTCACGACGGGAGGGATGCGCCCGTCTTGCGCCGCAACCGGACGACGACATCGACCCGGACGATCTCATAGCCTTCGGGAGGCTCGATCTCCTCGGCAATGTTCAGACCTTGCGCGGAAATATCCTCGATCTCGCCGGTTTCCTCGAAAAAGAAATGACCATGATCGCTCGTATTCGTATCGAAAATGGTCTTGCTGCCGTCGATCGCCAAGCCGCGCACCAAGCCGACTTCCGCAAAAAGATTGAGGACATTGTAAACCGTCGCCAAAGACGCGGCCATCCGGGCTGCGCTCGCCTCGGCGGCCAGGGCGTCGGCGGTCACATGCCGGTCGCCCTTGCTGAACAGCAGCTTTGCAAGACCGAGGCGCTGCCGGGTCGCGCGGAGGCCATATTTTTCCAAGAGCGTCCGGCTTGGCTGATGCGCCGACGACGAACCGACAGCGAACATGTCTTGTAAGGATCTCATCATGGCGACAATCGCTTCCCAAACTGCTCTGCCAATACGTCCGGCAACTGCCCTTTGCGCCGCTGGATATGGTCAAAGCAAAGCGCTTTCGCCAAGATCAATTCGACGGTCATATTTCCTACAAAAAGCAATTGTGGCTTTCCGTTCACCTCATTCGCTGCCTTTTCAGGCGCCGCAACTCGGCGCCCCAGGGAGTGCCGCCCCCGGCTCCTTTGCGAGGAGAGTGGGGCGCCAGGGCGCGCGCCAATATCAGCCGAACTTGAAAAGGACGCCAAATCCGCCGCGCGGATAGTTCCACGTGATTTCGCCGCTCGGCTCGGCGACGACCCGGCAGGTTCCGCATTCGACGCAGCCGTCGGTCGTAATCTCGACTTGACCTGAATCCGCCTGCGAATAGCAGCCCGCGGGGCAAATCCGGGTGAGCGACAAGAGCCGCGGCGAGGGAACGGTATGCGGCGTCACCGATATATGCGGACGCCCGGCATCCACCAGATAACGGTTCTGAAACAGCTTGTCCTCGACGCGGACCACGGTTTCCGTATTCATAGCGCGCTCCTTTCACAACACATTTGAGGATCCGAATAGGGCGACGAATCAATCGGCTCCCTACCTCCAAGCACGCGCCATGCCAAGAACGTCGCCAAGCAGACCCTTGATTCTGCGGGTCTTGAAGAAGGACTTCACGATCTCGTTTTCCTTCGACTTTTTATCGACGCCATCGACGCGGAACCAGGTTTGCGCCGCCTTCGACAGGAGCTCCGGATAGGTTGTGAAAAGATGCTTGTTGTGCAGCGCGTGCGGAAGGTTCTTGTATTTTTTCAAATCTTTCATCACGAAAGAATCGTCCAGTCGGGACTTATAGACGGAAAGGTTCCCCGCGCTCATCTGCGCGTTGCGCGCCTTGATGTTGATGATCGTCTCCGCCGCGACCCGGCCCGTCGTCATCGCGAGATTGGAGCCTTCGCGATGAACCGCATTCACGAATTGGCCGGCGTCGCCGACAATCAGCCAACCGTCGCCGAAAAGCTGCGGGATGGCTTTGTAGCCGCCCTCTGGAATCATATGCGCGGCATATTCCTTGACCTCGGAGCCCGCCAGCAGCGGCTTGATCGAAGGATGCGCCTTGAAGGCTTCGAGCAGACCATAGGGCGTCTCGCCCCTATCGGCGAAATCCGAAATCAGGCAGCCGATCCCGATCGAAATGCATTCCTTGTTGGTATAGAGAAACCCGGTTCCGGTCATGCCATTGGTGATGGTGCCGGCGGCCTCGATGACGACGCCTTCATCGCCTTGCAGGTTGAAGCGCGCCTCGATCGTCTCGCGCGGCAGGAAGTGCATTTCCTTGACCGCCAGCGCGACGCTATCTGGCGGCGGAACCGAACGAAGTCCCGCCCGCGCCCCGACCAGTCCGCTGACGCCCTCGGCCATCACCACGACATCGGCATAGATCGCTTCGCCGTCGCGATCGGTCCGCACGCCAATGACCTTGTCCTGCGCATCGCGCACCAATTCGACGACGGTCGTCTCGCAGATGACCAGCGCGCCGGCCGCGGCGACGCGGCGCGAAAACCATTTGTCGAACTGCGCCCGGATGATCGTGTAACGGTTCGGCCGATCCTCGTTGAAATCCTCCGAACGGTAATGAGCGCCGCAATATGAGCGATCATCCATCATCCAAATGCGCTGTTCGATGATGTGCCGCTCCAGCGGCGCGTCCTCGCGAAAATCCGGGATCAGCTTTTCGAGCGCATCGGCGTAAAGGATCGCGCCCTGCACATTCTTCGAGCCGGGATATTCGCCGCGCTCGAGCTGCAGGACGCGCAAGCCAGCCGTCGCAAGCGTAAAGGCGCAGGCATTTCCCGAAGGGCCGGCGCCGACGACGATGGCATCGAATTTTTCTTCCGACATGATGGCCTCCTCTTATTCCGCTGCGGCGGCGGCGACTGAGAGACGCTTGCGGAACGCTTCCGTGAGCGCGGGCAGAACTTGCGTCGCGTCGGCGACGATCCCGACATGGGCGAAATCGAAGATAGGCGCGTTCTTGTCGGTGTTGATCGCGACGATGAGATCGGCGCCTTCGACGCCGACTCGATGCTGGATCGCCCCCGATATCCCGGCGGCGATGTAAAGGCGCGGCCGGATTGTCTTGCCGGTCTGGCCGATCTGGCGGTCGGAAGGAATCCAACCCTTTTGGACGAGCGGGCGCGATCCGCCCCATTCGGCGCCGAGCACCCCGGCGAGTTTGCGGATCAATTGGTAATTGTCGGCGTTCTGCATCCCCAGCCCGCCGGCGACGACAATATCGGCATAGGGGAGATTGGCCTTGTCCGTGCTGCCGTCCGGCAGGAAGGACAACAGCTTGGTGATGATGTTATCTTCCGGAAGCGAGACGTCATGACGGACAATCCGGCCTGTGCGCCCGGATTGATAGACCGGCATCGGCGCGACGCGCGGGCGCATCGTCGCCATCTGCGGCCGGTAGTTCAGCGTATAAATCGTGCATAGCAGCGAACCGCCAAAGGTCGGCCGCGTCGCCGCCAGCGAACCATCCGCATCGACGGCGAGCTCCGTGCAATCGGCCGTGAGGCCGGTGAGCAGCGTGGTCGCCACGGATCCGGCGAGATCGCGACCAAGGTTGGTCGCGCCGAGGAGAAGAATTTCGGGCTGATATTTATTGACCAGCTCCGTCATCACCATCGTGTAGGGCTCGTTGCGATAATCGACGAGCGACGGATTTTCGACAACGTAGCACACGTCCGCGCCATAGGCGAACGCGTCTGTGACAGCCGCTTCCGTTCCCCCTGGAGGCCCAAGGACCACCGCGCCCAGATCGACCTTGAGTTGGTCGGCGAGCTTGCGGCCCTCGCCGAGGAGCTCCCAGGACACCGGATGGACAACGCCGCGCTCGAGCTCCAGCAAGACCCAAACATGCTTGTAGCTCTTCAGGTGCTCCGGCAGCTCCTTCTTCTGATTGGCGCGGCCCTTTCCAGCTGGCGCCGCAGGCGCTTTCGCCTTGTCGTTCATAGAAAGCTTCCCTTGCTACGGAGATCCATCAAAAGCCTGCCGCCGTCTTCGTCAATTCCTGATCAAGGACCGGCTGCCGCGTTAAAATTTCGGCGATCAACGCCTCGGAAATATCGCCCATCGACTTGTCCGCCACCTTGATCTGGAACGCTTTTTCGTCCCGCGCGGTCGGGGCGAAAACCTTTTTCACAATCGTTGGGGAGCCGCGCAAGCCGCATAGGGTCAGGTCCGCAATTCCCGCGTCCGCCGCACTCCAGGTAATGATCTCCGACCGCGCACCCCTCAATGCATCCTGCATTGTGCCGCGGCGCATGTCGTTGGTGCCTTCGAGCATTGTCAGAAGGCAGGGCAGCTTGGTTTTCAGAACCTGGATTCCGCCTTCCGCCCGACGATGCACCGTGATTTCACGCGCCTCCAGATCGAAATTCTCGATCTTCGCCACATATGTCAGCTGCAATAAATTGAGCCGCTTGGCGATGCCGGGCCCAACTTGCGCAGTGTCGCCGTCGATGGTCTGCTTGCCGCAGAAAATAAGGTCGGGCGCGCCCCAATTCTCGCTTACTTTGGCAATGAGATGGGCCAACGCATAAGAGGTCGCCAAAGTGTCGGAGCCCGCGAAGAACCGATCGGTGAGCAGCACCGCCCGATCCGCGCCGAACGTCAGGCATTTGCGCAATGCCGTATCGGCCATGGGCGGACCCATCGTGACAACCGTCACTTCGCCGCCGTGCCTGTCGCGAAGCCGCAAGGCTTCCTCGAGCGAAAACAGATCATAAGGATTGATGATCGTCGGCACGCCTTGCCGCATGATCGTGTTCGTGACCGGATGAACGCGGATTTGCGCCGAATCCGGAACCTGCTTGATGCAGACCACGATATGCATGGTTAACCTCTCGCCTCCGCCCAAAATAATTGCTAGATATACTAATAAGCAAGTTCTAGGCCATCAATGATAGGGCCCACGCCGGCATGCTTTGTCGCCGCATCCCGGCCACGGGACGATAATCGCGGCGAACCGGCAATTCCCCGCCGCGCCGCGATCCGATCGGCTATTTTAGAAGATCGGAAAATGGCACGATCGGCGGCGGCGCCGGAGTCTTTTCCTGGACGGCTTCCTTGAGCACTTTGAAGACGCGCTCTTTCAACGGATCGGATTTTTGGAAGTCCTCATAGGCGCGTTCGAGCGTCGTCTGGCATCGCTGCCGAACGATATTGTCGGGCAGGCCCTCGAGGTCTTCCGTCGCCAGATATTGACCCATGCGCTTCATGATGTGCATGCGCACGACATTGACCTTGTCCGGGTCATAAGGAACCTCGAGGAGCTTGAAGAAATCCTCCGCGGACGAAAGAGTTTGTAGAGTTTTTAAAGTCTCGCTCATGACGGTAGCGTCCCCTTGAGCACGATCCCAAAAAGCTGCGGACTATTTGGATAGATCATGCGTTAAAATGATCAGATAGAGAGCATGGCCGGGCGAAAAGCCGCAGACTTCTTGGAGCGGGCCATGCGTCGCAAACACCGGACCGGAGCCGTGATCGCGATACGCCCAAACGACCCTAGCTCCAAGAGCGCTCAATTATGAGGCGCTCAAATATCAAGCACCCACCTATTCGGCGGCGGCCCGCGCATGGCGCGTCCTGCCTGTGACCTCGCCCTGCAAATGGGTCAGTCTCGCCTCGAGAAATTCGATGCGGTCCAGCAGGGACCCTATCGCATCTCCCACGGGATCGGGCATCAGATGATGCTCGAGATCGATCCGGCCGCCGGCCAGCAAACGCCGCTCGCGCGCGTTCCGCACGATGCGCCCGGGAATGCCGACGACGGTGACGCCGGGCGGAACATCCTCGATCACGACGGAATTAGCGCCAATGCGAGATCCGCGCCCAATTGTTATCGGCCCAAGAATTTTTGCGCCGCATCCAACGAGCACGCCATCTTCGAGGGTTGGATGCCGTTGGCCCGGAGTCCAGGAAACGCCCCCGAGCGTGACGCCATGATACAACGTCACGTCATTTCCCACGATCGCGGTTTCCCCTATCACAACACAGGCACCATGATCAATAAAGAAACGGCGTCCGATTGTCGCCCCTGGGTGGATGTCCACATTCGAGACCGCCCGACCAAACCAGGACAAGAAACGGCCGGGGAACCGAAAGCCCCGCCCCCAAAGCCAATGCGCGATCCGATGCCAGATCAGGGCATGCACGCCCGGATAGGTGATCAGCGTCTCCAAGGCATTGCGCGCAGCCGGGTCGCGCGCAGCCACACAGCCGAGATCTTCACCGAGCAAACGCCAGAGCGGACGAGCTGTTGCGACGCTATCCTTGGCCGGACTCTCCGCAACCGCAGCGTTGCTCACTTTTGTCTCCCTCAATTGGGCCGCGCCGCCGCATCAGGCGCATGCAAACACGCCGAGCCCAATGGCTCCCTATGCACCGCCTTGTAGAAACTCAGCAGCATGTCTTTCGATACGCCGCCCTTCGTTTGTTGGGCATAGGCCTTGATTTCGGTCAATATCGCCTTGGCGTCGTCTGGCGGAACATCGAAGCCCAATTCCTTGAGCGCGTTGACGACGGCGCCAAGACCGGAATGCTTGCCAAGAACCATGCGGTGACTGCGACCCAGGACGGCGGGATCGAGCGCCTGATAGCATTGCCTGTCTTTCAACAGCCCATCCACATGTATTCCCGATTCATGCGTGAAAATGGCGTCGCCAACAATGGCTTTCGCTTCGGGAATGGCGCGGCCGGCGGCGCGCGCAACGATCCCGGCGACCTCGGACAGACGCTGGAGGGCGATCCCGGTCTCAAGCCCATAGAGCACCTCCACCGCGACCGCGACCTCCTCAAGCGGCGCATTTCCGGCGCGTTCGCCAAGGCCGACGACTGTGACGCTCGCATGCGCCGCCCCCGCCCTCAACGCCGCGAGCGTATTGGCGGTCGCCAAGCCCAGATCATCATGCGCATGAATCTCGATCTCGAGATCGCACCCCCGCCGCAATCGCTCAATCATCGCGAAAGTGGCGAAAGGATCGAGAACGCCTAGAGTATCGGCAAAGCGAATCCGCCTGGCGCCGTTTTCCGAGGCGCAATCGGCGACGCGCAGTAAAAAGTCGACATCCGCGCGCGAGGCGTCTTCACACCCAAGCGTGATCTCGAGGCCCTTGTCTCTCGCATAGGGCGCCACGTCCCTGATGAGCTTCAAGGCGTGATCGCGTCCAGAGCCGAATTTGGCCTTGAGCTGAATATCTGACACGGGAACCGAAATATTGACCATGCCGACGCCAGAGGCGAGCGCAGCGACGACATCGGACCGCAGCATGCGGCACCAGGCTATCGCGGTGACGGGCAGATCCTCGCGCACGATCGCGTTGATGGCGGCGATTTCCTCCGCGCCCATCGCCGGCGTCCCGACTTCGATTTCAGGGACGCCCGCGGCGGCAAGGACGCGCGCTATCGCCACTTTTTCTGCGACGGTGAAGGCGACGCCAGGCGCCTGCTCCCCGTCCCGCAAGGTCGTGTCGTTAAGAACGATTGACGGCCGCCGCTCCGCGATCGAGCCCGCGATGAGATTTTTCATTGCCGGCATGGGTGTAACGCTCCGGATCGGCCTGAACAATCAGGCCGAGATTACCAATGGATGCGAAACAAGGCGACTCCCGCCCTGTAGCCAGCGCGACCGCCTTTGCTGGTTATAATTTCACCAGACCGGATCCGACTGGTATGACGCGGATCATGCGGCCAGTCGCCTCGACAAGCTTCGCTTGGACGCCATTGAGAGTCATCGACGACAATTGGCAGCCGACGCAAGCGCCCGTCATCTTGACATAGACCTTATCGCCCTGAACATCGATCAATTCGCAGTCGCCCTTGTCCCTTTGAAGGTTCGGACGAATGCTTTCAAGCGTGGCCTCGATTATTTTCCGGCGCTCGATCGCGACCGGATCCAGGGCGGCCGCTTCTTTTTGAAGCGCGGCGTCGTCAACTTTGACATCGCCATTTTGAGCGGAATCCAACATCAAATGCCCCTTAACTGAATGACTTGCCGCAAGAGCAGGAATTGGTCGCGTTTGGATTCTCGAACACAAAACCCGCGCCTTCGAGACTTTCCACGAAGTCGATTTGCATGCCGGTCAAAAGCGGCTGGGACAGCGAATCGACAAAGACCTTCACATCCTCGCCGGCGTCAACGACGGTGTCGCCTTCGCGCGCCTGCGCATCGAGGCCGATTTGGTATTTATATCCGGCGCATCCGCCGGCCTCGGCCTTGACCCGGAAGCCCGCCCCTTCTTTCCCAGAACGGACAAGTGCGCTTTTCACAGCGCTAAGCGC
This sequence comes from Methylocapsa aurea, assembly GCF_000746085.1. Taxonomy (GTDB): domain Bacteria; phylum Pseudomonadota; class Alphaproteobacteria; order Rhizobiales; family Beijerinckiaceae; genus Methylocapsa; species Methylocapsa aurea. Next base: position 34,317 of record NZ_KN050804.1, read on the forward strand.
GCTGTCGGTAAGGGAAATCATCAGGAAACCTCCGTCACATTAGCTCGACATAACGTACTAGCAAGACCCGCGCCATGCGCTAACTCCCTGTTCTCGCGCAGGATGCCACGATTTGGCGCGGGATGCAGCGAGCGCCGGCTCATGTCGCGATGCCGACATCCGTCTCATCGGCGACATCCGCAGTCACCATTTGTTTCGGCCGACCAACCCCCGGCCGAAACAAATGGCGGCCGACGCCAAAGACCAAATGGATAATGTGATATGGCCTGAAAAACCAGATCATTTGCCCAACGGAGCTATCCCGCTGGAGCCGGCCCAGGAGCGGCTGAGCGCGCATGCGGCAATCGGGCGCTCCTAATGTCGGCAGGCGAGCGACGCCCAACCGTAAGAAAATGCGAGCTAGAGCATTTTCGTGCGAAGTGGATACCGGTTTGCGTTGATAAAATCCGACAAAACAAAGACCTAGAGCTGCTTTCTGATTCCGCCGAAACTGAAAGTGCTCAAGAAATGTTCGTTAATCAGCTTCTTGGCTTTTCCGATTGTTGCGCACGATCTGTGACGCCCCGGATTCGTCGCCGTAGCAGAGATCAAACTCGGCGCATGAGTCGCAGGTTGGGGATGGGCACATCGAAAAGCCCTCCGCTTCGCAAAGCGCGCGATACAGGAATTTCTTCCAGCGCATGTTGCGGGTATTTTTGGCTGCCAGAGCGGGGAAATGCCGATCCAGAAGCGTGGAAAGATCACCCCTGGCCGCCAACCCCAGATCCTCCCACAAATGATTCGGCTCTAAGGCGCGCCGCGCCACGATGCAGGAAATCCATTCCGCAACGGGGCCATTTGCCGCGCAGTTTTGCCTGAGCAGCTCCCGAACCATGATCTCTTCATCTTCCGGATCCGTCTGCCTATGCGGCGATCCGCCGAGCAAACTATCGATGCATAAATAGGCGGCCAGCGCTGCAAACCCGCCCCCATCGACGCCGAGCCGGTCAGGAACCGGCTGCCCTAACCGTTCAGCCTCGGCGGCCGCATGGCGGACCATCCGCACCAGGACCCGCAAATCGAACCCTTGACCGTCCTCGACGCCAGAATGTTCAAGACCGGCCGAGAGACGGGCAAGATGTCCTTGGGATTGCCCGGTCCCATGCATTGTTTCAAGCGCCTATTTCTTCAACTTCACTTGCCTTGGTATGCGTTTGGCAATCCTTCGGACAGACGCGAGCGCAGGCCCCGCAGCCGATGCAGGCTCCGATGTCATTCATCGCCATGACTTTGCGATCGAAATCATCATCGTCCTCATCTTCGAGCTCAAGGATGTCGCCGTCGGAGTTAACCCCTTTCAAGGTCATGACATCCCGACCGCAAACCTTGTAACAGCGCCCGCAGCCGATACATGTCTCCGGATCGATCGCGGTCAGAAATTCCGGCTCCCACATGCGGCCGTCGCGCGTTGCTTTTCCGTCCATCCTCTTGCTTCCTTCCAGCTGCCTCATGCGCTCACGCAGGGGATACCGCGTTGAGCGCGGCGCGCTTGTTTTCCAATGTTTCGAAAGCTTCGTGCGCGCGCTGAGCGACCGACAGAATCTGTTCCCAATTGATCGGCAGCTCTTCGGAAAGATCGTGCAGATCCATCTTCGCCTGCATCGCCCTGGCGGACAGCTTCTTGATCTCCGCCTTCAATTCCTCAGCCTCGCTCATAAATCGAACCTCCGGCCTTCCGCCAATGTTTCAATACTGCTTTCAATACTTAGCGACTTCGGGGAATTTATTGATCATCTCAATCCCCGCGGCCACGGCCTTCTCGCCTTCTTCAGCGAGCTTGTTAAGATTATCGTAGCCATAGCGATGAATGTCGCGCAGCATCTTGTTCACGACAATGAGCCGCCCGGCCATCAGGATCATCCGGCCGAAACCTTCATGGGACATCTTCATCATCGGCGACACCATGCAACCGGTGGAGCGCTCGATGGTCAGCCCAACTGCATTGTAAAAGAGCTCAAGACGCCAGATCGTCTCTGGATCCGGATCTCCGACCAAAGGGATTTCCTTGCGCTTCGCCTTATCGACGATGTAGGGCTCCAACAGATCGAGATCCGACTTGCCGTCCCAGGCGCCGTGCATATCCTGTGCGCGCCATTGCTTGATCAATTCCTTGACAAAGACGCTATCGATCCCAGCCGGCGTCGGCGCGGCAACTGCTACTTCAGACATGATCCACCTCAATCGTCGTAATTGACTTCTTCTTTTTCCGCGCCTTTGGCCATCGCCTTGCGTAACCACGGCGGCGGAGCGGGGGCTTTCAGAACGTCCTGTAGCTTGGTCAAAAGCTCTGCAATCGATTCAGGCTCCTTGACCTTCATTGGGAATATATTGTTTGCCACGACGCGCGCGGCCCCTGAGCCGCCGATCGCCGCGACATACAAAATGGCGCAGTCCTTCACGGCGTTGATTTTGGGCTCTAGCTTGTCCTCGTTTCCATCTTCTTGAAGATCGCCATTGAACTCGATCGTTTCGACGAAAGCGTGCCCTTCCGGCGATACGTCATAGATCGAGATATTCTTAGCCCAACCGAAATGGGCGTCGACTCTTTCAAGGTCCTGGGTAGCAAAAGCGACTTTCATGCGATCTCCTTTATTATTCGTCTTGCGAGCCTACGGAAACGCATTCAGTGCGCCGCCGCAGGCGCGTGCGCATCATGCTCAAGATCGCCAGCCGGATGCGGATACCAAGTATCTGGCTTGGCGACATGGGCGTTGGAGATAAACATGTTGCCTATATCGAAAATCAAATCGCGCGCTCCGCGATACCCGACTGTCGTAATATGTCCCGCCCCCAGTCGATCAAAGATCGGCAAACCCAATCTGAAAAAGGGGATCTGCAGCCGTTGCGCAGCTTGCCGGCCGTGCGCATGGGTGATGAGAAGATCGCAGCCCGGCGCCATTTTTTCAAAATCCTCGAGATCACCAACGAGGACAGATTCGCAGCGCATCCGCTCGAGCACCGGTGATAGGTTGGTGGTCACCGCTACGTCGATGCGACAGCCCATATCCACGAGAAAACTGCTGATGTCCCACAGCAGATCGGGCTCCGCGCCAATCGCTATTTTCTTGCCTCCAATGTGGAAATGACCGTCCAGCATCGCGTCTACCAACTGACCGCGTTGCCGCTTGATTTTGTTTGGAACCGGCTTGCCGCTGATCTTCGTCAAAAAGGCGATAAATTCGTCATTGGGCAACAAACCGATCATGCGATCGAAAAGTTGAAACGGAACGCCAGCAACTTGCTTCAGGGCTTCGGCGGCCGTCCGCATTTGTTCGCCAATGGCGATTGCGTAAAACGCATCGCCAAGATCCGCGATTTCCTCCAAGGAGATCCCGCCCAGCGTCGTCGGGGTGAAATCGTCGGGGATATGACCATCGAGCGAGCCAGCCAGATCAGGCAAGAACAAAGGATCAAAGCCAAAGGATTCGATGATGTCACGCAATTCATCGAGATCGCCCGGCGTCATGTGGCACCCAGGCAGCACCGCAATCTTACGTGAGTTCCGCGGAGCGTCCGCAGGGCGCGGCTTGACCAAGGTTGTGATGACCTTGGCCACGGTCTTTTCCCAACCGTCCTGGAAGGCGTCCTTAAAGTCCGGAGTCGAGACATATACTAAAGACACATCGCTCAGTTCGGGATGCTGGGCCCGAACCTCCTTGATGTAGCCGTCGACATCGTCCCCCTTGGTCTCTGTCACGCCAGTGGAACAGATCCCGATGAGGCGCGCGCGCTGCTTGTTCGAAATATTGACGATCGCCTGTTCGACATTCTCATAACCGCCAAGCACCGTGGCGACTTCGCTCATCGCCGTGGTTTGCAGCGGAATCGCTTCGCGAAAATGCCGCACGAATAGAACGAGGCCAAAGGATGTGCAGCCCTGCGATCCATGAAACAGCGGCATGCTGTCCTTGATGCCCATGAAGGCGAGCGCGCCTCCGGCCGGCTGGCTCATCTTCAAGGGATTAACCGTGCAGGCCTTTTTGGTAACTGAGACTTCGGCCATTGAACTGATCCTCACTCGGCCGCGATCGCAACGGGAGCGGCTTCAGCCGGCGCGACGAGCTCGGCCAGAATATCGTCAATCGAATCGCAGCAACTGGTGCAGCCGCCGCCCGCTTGTGTGGCCGCAGTCACTTCCGCTACCGTCGTCAAGCCGTTTGCCCGGATGGCGTCTTCGATGGCGCCGCGATCGATTGACTTGCAGTTGCAGATCTTCGTCGCGCGGCGTTTCTCCTCGAGCTTCACCGGATCTGTTTCGATCTCGCCAACGCCAAGATCGGCAAGAATCCCATCGATCGTTCCCCGGCAACTCGTGCAACCGCCGCCGGCATGCGTAATCTCGGTGACCTGAGCGACCGTCGTCAGCGCATTGGCGCGGATTGCATCCTCGATTGTTCCCAAATCCACGGTTTTGCATTTGCAGATCTTTTTCGAGCGCCGCTTTTCTTCTGCCTTGGCCGGATCGGCGGCAAGCTCCGCCGCTTCCTTCGCAGCGGCGGCATCGGCCTTGGCCTGCCAGGTGTCCGACGCGTTTTGCCAGGGCGCGGGCATGCGAACCTGCTCCCAGATCGGGTTGTAAAGCGCTTTGTCGATCTCCTTCACCAAATCGACCATGCCCTCATAGCCCGCATAAGCGTGGTGCCGCTCCTGATTAATGTCGAGCCAGGGCATCGACGCCTTCAGCGCAATGAATTGCGAACGCCCACCGGACAACATGATGTCTGCCCGCGCATCCTTCAGCATTTTATACATCTCGCGGGGCGACATATCATCGAACGCATGGGCGTCATCGCCCATCAGCTCCTTGATGCGCTCCTTGTCCTCTTTCGTGGATTTTTTGACGCTTGTTCCGACAATCTCAAGTCCAACCTCTTGCAAAGCCGCGACGACAGACCAGGACTTGACGCCGCCGGTGATCAGCAAAACCTTCTTGCCTTTGAGGCGCGGCGTATATTCGGCCATCCGCTCCCACGCCCGTTTCTCTTCACGAGCAATCACGGCTTCGGCTCGGTCCATAAATTCAGGCGGCGCGCCTCGGTCGATCACGAGCTGAGCGAGCTGCCGAATGGAGTCGCTCATATCCCCGATCCCGTAGAAGGACCCCTCAAAATAGGGAATTCCATACAGATCTTCGAGTTTGCGCGTGATGTTGATCATCGCCTTTGAGCAAACCATCATGGTCGCCCGAGCGCGATGCGCGCGCGCAACTTCGTGATATTTTGCGTCGCCGGAAATGCAGGACAAAATACGGAAGCCAATCTCCTTCAGAAGCGGCTCGACCTGCCACATTTCGCCCGCAAGATTATATTCGCCGATAATGTTGACATCATAAGGCGTGGTAAAGTCGGGCTCTTCCGTCCCAATCACATGCGCCAGAAGCGCTTCCCCGGCAAGCTTGTTGCCCAGGTTCTTTGGCCCAACAAAGCCGGGCGAGTTCACCGGAACGATGGGTTTGCCGAATTTCTTCGTTGCCGCTTTGCACACCGCGTCGATATCGTCGCCGATCATCGCGGGGACGCAGGTTTGATAGACGAATACGGAGGGAGGATTGTATTTCTCGATAATTTCCTTGATGCTTTTATAAAGGCGTTTTTCGCCCCCGAAAACGACGTCCGTCTCATTGATGTCGGTCGTAAAGCCGGTGCGGTATAAGGTCGAGCCTGACGAATAGGCGCCGCGATTGTCCCAAGAATTTCCTTCGCAGGCGATCGGGCCATGGACAAGATGCGCGACATCCGTGATGGGCTGGAGAGCAATCTTCGCGCCGTCGAACGCGCAGCCGCCGGCGGCTCCTCCCGGCTGCAATTGCTTCGTGCAGCCTTTCTTACGTTCCTTCTCCGATTTCGCTGCATTCTTGGGGCAAGCGGGTTCGTTGAAAACGTCTTGAACGGTAGCCGAAACACTGCTCATCAGAACCTCCTCACCCGCCGACCCACCACCGCCGGGCTATCCACGCCATCCAATTGGCGCAATGCGCCCTCGTGGCGCATAAATGGGCGCCACGATATCCGGCGTCCAAGAGATTAGCGCCCAAGGAATGGACAAATTTACCAACAGAAAATGCCTTTAAGATCAAACGGCGGGCGAATGAACTTTTTTAAGTTCGCTGCCCGCCGCATTGTTAGCGCGCGCGCCGAAGATCAGCGGATAATGTCGTAGCTGAAATCCGAATGGGCCGGGACGATTGTGTTTCTATCGATCTCTTCGAAAATGCGATCCAGAATCCAGACCAGCACGTTGAGGCCGCCCTGATAGCCCCACACCGGATAGCGATGGTGATGATGGCGATCAAAGATCGGGAACCCGATGCGAATCAGCGGGGTTCCGGTATCGCGCTCCAGATACTTGCCGTAGGTGTTGCCGATCAGGAAGTCGACCGGCTCGGTGAACAGCAGCGAGCGCATGTGCCACAGATCCCGAAGCGGATAAACATGGCAATTGGCGCCGAACTGGTTGGCGTCGAGCATCGCCTGAACCTTGGCTTCCCATGCCTTGCCGCCATTGGTGGCGAGGATATGGGTGGGTTCGCCGCCGCATTCCATCAAGAATTCAGCAAGACCGATGCACAGATCCGGATCGCCATAGATGGCGAATTTCTTCCCATGGATATGGGCGCTCGAATCAGCCAGGGCGTCGACGAGACGGCCGCGCTCGAGTTTGAGCTGGTCGGGAACCGGCTTGCCGGTAATCCGGGAGATCTCCATCAGGAACTTGTCGGTCGCCTGGACGCTGATCGGATGGTTGAAAGAAACCGTCTCCTGGTCCCATTCCGACTTGATGTAGTTCAGCGTCTTTTCGGTGCAATATTCCTGCATCGAAATGGTCGCCTTGGCATGGACCGCCGCATTCATTTCATCAATGGTCGTGCCGCCATCGAACATGCGGAACGTGCCGTCCGTCGGCGTATCCCACACATCGCTATTGTCGGCGATCATCGTATATTCGACGCCCATGAGGTCGAAGATCCGCTTGATTTCGCGAAGGTTGCCAACGGTGTAGGGATCAAATCCACCAATGAAATTGATCGTCTCATTCGGCACGCGCTGGAGCTTTTCGACCGTGCCGGCCTTGCCGCCCCAGAAATGCTCGAACACGCCCTTGAGAACATTGTCGTAGCCGGTGATATGGCTGCCGACGAATGCGGGAGTATGAGCGAAAGGAACGTCATAGGCTTCGGGAACCGACCCTTTGCTCTTCGCCGTCTTGATGAAGGCATTGAGATCGTCGCCGATCACTTCGGCCATGCAGGTGGTGGAAACCGAAATCATCTTCGGCTTATAAAGATTGTAGGTATTGGCCAGACCGTCGACCATATTGTTGAGGCCGCCAAAAACCGCCGCATCTTCCGTCATCGATGACGAGACGCACGAGCTCGGCTCTTTAAAGTGGCGCGAAAAATGGCTCCGGTAATAGGCGACGCAGCCCTGCGAGCCATGGACGAAAGGCACGGTGCCCTCGAAGCCAACAGCGGCGAACACGGCGCCCAGCGGCTGGCAGGCTTTGGCTGGATTGACGGTCAGAGCTTCGCGGGCAAAATTCTTCTCGCGATATTCCGGCGTCTTGGTCCATTCGACAACCCGCTGCAACTCGGCTTCGGCAACGGGATTTTCGAAGTTTTTCTTCTTATTCGCGAGCATCTCCCGATATTCCGGCTGCCGGAACAGGTCGAAGTGGTCGAGAACGTGATCGGCGTTTTGAGGCATTCTGAAAATCCTTTGATGTGTTTTTCCCGCTGCACCCCGGCTGTGGCCCTCCCCTTTTTCAGGGGAGGGCTAGCGGAGATTAGAACGGAGCCTTCGTCAGACCCCAGATCGGGGAATTGATGGCCATGTCCATGTCGCGCGCGAAAATGGCGAAGCCATCGTAGCCGTGATACGGACCGGAATAATCCCACGAATGCATCTGACGGAAAGGCACGCCCATCTTCTGGAAGACGTATTTTTCCTTGATGCCCGAACCAACGAGGTCCGGCTGGATCTTTTCGACGAATTTCTCGAACTCGAAGCCGGTCACGTCATCATAGATCAGCGTGCCGTCTTTGACGTAATGGGTCGTGCGCTGATAGTCGTCATTGTGACCGAACTCGTAGCCGGTCCCGACGACTTCCATGCCGAGATCTTCGTAAGCGCCGATCACGTGCCGAGGACGCAGGCCGCCAACGAACAGCATGACCTTGCGGCCATGAAGGCGAGGACGGTATTTCTCGATCACCGCATCCGAAAGAGCCGCATATTTCGCGATGACGCGCTCGGCGCCTTCCTTGATCTTGTCGTCGAAATGGCTGGCGATGGTGCGCAGCGATTCGGCGATCTTGCTCGGTCCGAAGAAGTTATACTCCACCCACGGAACGCCAAACTTTTCTTCCATGTGGCGGGAGATGTAGTTCATCGAACGGTAGCAGTGAAGAACGTTGAGCTTCGCCTTCGGCGTCGCCTCGAGTTCGGCGATCGAACCGTCGCCAGACCACTGCGCAATGACGCGAAGGCCCATTTCTTCGAGCAGAATGCGCGAAGACCAGGCGTCGCCGCCAATGTTGTAATCGCCGATGATGGCGACGTCATAGGGCGTCTGTTCGAAGGTGGCGGGCTTGCCCTCCATCTTGTCGAACACCCAGTCGCGGATCGAATCGTTCGCGATGTGATGGCCGAGCGATTGCGACACGCCGCGGAAGCCTTCGCAGCGGACCGGAACAATGGTCTTGCCGCCGTATTCGCGCGACTTCTGCTTCGACACCGCCTCGATGTCGTCGCCGATGAGGCCGATTGGGCATTCGGACTGAACCGTAACGCCGTGATTCAGCGGGAACAGCTCCATGATCTCGTCCATGATCTTGGCAAGCTTCTTGTCGCCGCCGAAGACAATGTCCTTCTCTTGGAAATCCGAGGTGAACTGCATCGTCACGAAAGTGTCGACGCCAGTCGTGCCGATGTAGTAGTTCCGGCGCGAAGCCCAGGAATACTGACCGCAGCCGACCGGACCGTGGCTGATGTGGATCATGTCCTTGATCGGGCCCCAGACCACGCCCTTCGAACCGGCGTAGGCGCAACCGCGAATCGTCATCACGCCCGGGACGGACTTGATGTTGGACTTAACCGAGCAATCGGTCTTGCCTTCATTGAACTGGTTGAGGTGCTTGGCGCGGTTCTTTTTGCTCTTCTCGGGATAGGCTTCGAGGACCTCGGCAATGAGCTCCTTGTTCCTCTGCTTGATCTCTTCAATTGTTTCGGGTGCTGATAGGCTCATGCCAATCTCCTGAAGTCACTTATAAGCCGATCACTGACCCCTCCGAAGAGGGGTCAGATCAAAGTTTAAGCAAGCATTAGGCCACAGCGACCTCGGCCGCCGTCAAGCCGACCTGCGACTCGTCGACCTGCTTCATGATGCCATGGGCCATGAGCATGTCTTCGAGCTCGTCCATCGTGATCGGGGTCGGGATGATGCCATTGCCCTTGTTCGCGTGGATCTTGGTCGCAAGGTCGCGATACTCGCCAGCCTGCTTGGAGTCGGGAGCGTATTCCACGACAGTCATGCGGCGCAATTCGGCATGCTGCACGATATTGTCGCGGGGAACGAACTTGATGAGGAACGTGCCGAGCTTCTTGGCCAGCTCTTCAGCGAGCTCGAGCTCCTTGTCGGTCTGACGCTCGTTGCAGATGAGCGCGCCGAGGCGGACGCCGCCGGAGTTCGCGTATTTCAGAATGCCCTTGGAGATGTTGTTGGCCGCATACATGGCCATCATCTCGCCCGACATGACGATGTAGATTTCCTGGGCCTTGTTCTCGCGGATCGGCATGGCGAAACCGCCGCAAACCACGTCGCCGAGCACGTCATAGGAAACGTAGTCGGTGTCTTCGTAGGCGCCGTTTTCCTCGAGGAAGTTGATCGAGGTGATGACGCCGCGACCCGCGCAGCCAACCCCTGGCTCCGGACCGCCGGACTCGACGCACTTGATGTCGAGATAGCCGACCTTCATCACGTCTTCGATCTCGAGGTCCTCGACCGAACCAGCGGCCGCCGCGAGGCTGAGGATGGTGTCCTGCGCCTTGCTGTGCAGGATCAGGCGGGTCGAGTCAGCCTTGGGGTCGCAGCCGACGATGAGGATCTTGTGACCCTGCTCGGCGAGGCAGGCGAGCGTGTTTTGCGAGGTCGTGGACTTGCCAATACCTCCCTTACCGTAGAACGCAATCTGGCGCATATTAAAGATCTCCTTAGTGCCGTTTTCGCAGTTAACCGTGGACCCGAGACGCTCGATCCCCACATTGAGACATCGACGCGCCATGGCGGCGCGGGACACGACACGTCAAATGCCTTGATCTCGGCGACGTATCCCCGGCCCCTATAAGGCAATCGCCGTGCCACCTCCCAGGGTTTGGGTAACACGTTGAAAACGCAGGGGCGGCGGCGGAATGTTCGGTGCGCTTGGCTATGTTCCGATTCCGACACTGGCCCTTAGGCTGTCATGAACAAAACAGGTAAGAGGATCGGCTCCGGCCGCGCTTCACGGCATGGCCGCGCTGGCGCGGAGGCATCCTGCCGGGCGGTCGTCGGGCGGGATGACGCGGCGGAGAAAACGCCGCTGGCCGGGATCGGGGCGGCTCAATCCGCATTAAGGAACAAAACTTGCTTTTCGCCATTGCGGCGACGCCCTCGTCAGGCATCAAGAGCGTCGCGACGGGCGAATAAAATTATAGCGAGGTAGACATGCAGATCGGCGTCGACAATGAACGCAGAGTTGAGAACAAACGCGTCTTCGTCATCGACAATGATGGAATGACCGGATCCATCCTTCAGTTCATGCTTGAGGATGATAACGAAACGCATGAGTTCGCGACCGTCGCCGAGGCGTTCGATGCTTCGGAAAAGGTGATTTACGGCAAGACAGAGAAGTCGATCCCGCAGCTTCTGATTGTCGGCGTCAATATTCTGGAAGAAAAAGGCATTGGCGTCCTGAAGGAAATCGCTGAAAAGTTTCCGCAGGCGAAGATCATCGTCGTCGCCGACAATGCCGAGGTTCCGCTCGCCAAGGAGGCCCTCGCCAAAGGCGGCGGCGCGCATGGCATTTTAACGAAGCCGCTGACCGTTGAGGTCGTCCGCCGCAAAGTCGACATGCTGCTGGGCCGATTGAAGAGCGAATTCGTGCAACTTGGCGACTTCAATTTCGGCTGAGCGCCCGACAAGCCGAAAAATGCGACGTCAAGGCTAGGGGCCATTTCCCTGCGGCCGCATTTCGAAGAACTTCCGGCGCGGGCGCGGCGGCGCGGATGCGGTCGGGATAAACCCCGGCGCGCCATGGTGAATATAGCGTGACGGAAAAGGCGGCATGGCGGATATTGTCTTTTACGAGAAGCCGGGCTGCGCCAATAACGCGCGGCAAAAGCAGCTTCTTGAGGCGGCCGGGCACAAGTTGGATGTCCGCAACCTCTTGAACGAGCCCTGGAGCGCCGATCGCCTGCTTGCCTTTTTTGGGCGCAGGCCAGTGGCGGAGTGGTTCAATAAGGCGGCGCCAAGGGTGAAATCGGGCGCCATCGACCCAGAAAAGCTGGACCCAGCCGGAGCGATCGCGCTGATGCTCGCCGAACCGCTGCTGATCCGGCGCCCGCTGATGGAATCGGGCGGCGTGCGCGCGGTGGGTTTCGATCCCGCCTATGTTGACAGCTGGGTGGGGCTGACCAATCCGCGCGCGCAAGGCGCTGACTTGGAGACCTGCCGGCGCGGGTCCTCGACGCCTGATCCGTCAGGGAATGAGCAAGATGAGGCCGCGCCATGACCGCGGCGCCTAATCCCGCGGCAAATGCCGCCGAAGTCATACTCGCCTATCACCAGCGCACCAAACATCGCCTGGAGCGCTATGCGGCGGGACCCGAAACCCTCGATTGGTCCGAACAGCCAAACCCTTTTCGGGAATTCTCGGGAGCCGCCCGCATTCTGCTCCCTTTGGGGGCGGACGATGTCGCGACGCCTTTTTCGGAAATCTATCAAGGCCGGAGCGGCCCGGCCGCGCCCCTCACCCTTGGCTCGCTTGGAACCCTGCTGCAACTCTCCTTGGCGCTGGCCGCCTGGAAGGAATATGGCCCCGACCGCTGGGCGCTGCGGTGCGCCCCATCGAGCGGCAATCTGCATCCGACCGAGGCCTATGTTCTGAGCCGGAGGATCGTGGGCCTCGAGGATGGCGTCCATCACTATGTCAGCCGCGATCATAGTCTCGAGAAGCGCTGCGCGGTTGATTGGCCAACGACAGAAAGCGCGCCGCTGCTTTGGATCGGGCTGGCGTCGATCCATTGGCGCGAGGCCTGGAAATATGGCGAAAGGGCCTTCCGCTATTGCCAGCTCGATGTCGGTCACGCGATCGGAGCCTTGCGCTACGCCGCCGGCGCGCTTGGCTGGAAGGCCGAAATGGTCGAGGAGCCCGGCAGCCGGGAGATCGCCCGCTTGCTCGGCCTCGACCGCGGCGAGGATTTTGGCGCGGCGGAAAGCGAAACCCCTGATCTCCTTCTCGCGCTCTACCCGGCGGCCGAACGCCCCGAGACGGCTCAAAGCCTCATCCCGCCTGAGCGGCAAACCGGCTGGACGGGGCGCGCCAATGTGCTCGACCGCCACCCGATGTATAAATGGCCGGTGATCGAGGAAGCCTCGCTGGCGACGCGCAAGAGCGCGGCGGCGCGGGATCAGGCGCAAACACCGCATTTCCCCGCGCTCAATTCCGGGTCGCGGATTGCGGCCAAGGACCTGATCTTGAACCGGCGCAGCGCGCAAGGATTCGACAAGCGCGGCTCGATGAGCGCGGAGGCCTTCTTTCACATTCTGGACCGCCTGCTGCCGCGCAAGGTCGCGCCCTGGGACGTCTGGAGCTTTACGCCGCGCATCCATCCGGTCTTTTTCGTTCATCGCGTCGAAGGACTGGAGCCCGGGCTTTATATCCTCCTGCGCAACCCTGGCGCCGAGCCGCAGCTGCGCGACGCGACGCACAAGGATTTCGTCTGGCGCAAACCCGACGCGGCGCCGGAGCATTTCGATTTCTATCAGCTCATCGCCACCGATTGCGTGAAATTGGCGAGGACTTTGAACTGCCATCAGCCCATCGCCGCCGATAGCTGCTTCGCGCTCGGCATGATCAGCGAGTTCGAAAGCCTCGTGCGGGCCGAGCCCTGGCGCTACAAGCAATTGCATTGGGAGGCCGGCCTGCTTGGCCATGTGCTCTATCTGGAGGCCGAGGCGCTGGGTCTGCGCGGCACCGGAATCGGCTGCTATTTCGACGATTCCATGCATGAAGTCCTCGGTCTGAAGCACGCCGCCTTCGCCTCGCTTTACCATTTTACCCTGGGCCATCCCCTGGTCGACAATCGGATCATGACCCTGCCGCCCTATGCCCATCGGGAGGCCGGGGGCGAACCGCCGAGCGAGACTTCGCCCGCCGATGCAACAACCGACGCAACGCAAAAAGGAGCAGCAGCGATGAGTGAGGAAGCGACGTTCCAGCGCATTGGCGCGGACTTCGCCCGGGAGCTGATGAGCGGCGGGCAAGCCCTGGTCCTAGACATGCGCGACCCCGGCTCGTTCGAAAGCGGCCATATCGATGGCGCCGAACATGTCAACGAAGCCAATATCTTCCAATTTCTATCTGGAACGCCGAAGGACAAGCCGGTGCTGATCTATTGCTACCACGGCAATGCAAGTCAGGTTTACGCCAAGACCTTCGCCGATTTCCGCTTCAGCAAGGTCTATAGCCTCGATGGCGGCTATGAAGGCTGGAAAAAAGCTGTTGGATAACTCGCCCCCCTGCCTCCCGGCGCTGAGCGAGGCCTTGCAAGCATTCCTTGCCGAACAAGGCTTCCCGCCCGCCGGCGTCAACGCCGTCGCCGCCAATGATATGACGCCCCTCATGCGGGCCGCCTATCAGGGGCCCCCCGCCCTCGTCGCCGAGCTGCTGCGGGCCGGCGCGCGGGTCGACTCCTGCAACGGCGATGGCGGCCAGCCGCTCTGGCTCGCCTGCGTCGGCGACGATCCCGAAATCGTCGCGATGATCATCGCGGCGGGGGCCGATCTCGACCATAAAAACGTCAATGGGTCGACGGCGCTCATGTATGCCGCCTCCGCCGGCAAGGCCAAGGCCCTGGCGAAACTCCTCGCCGCGGGAGCCGATCTCGACTATGAACTCGATGGCGTCGGCGCCCTCGACATGGCCGCGACGCTCGAGTGCCTCAATCTCATGCGGGAAGCAAAGCGCCGCCGGGCAAAATCCTGAAGGCGGCGCGCCGCGCCAAATTGTCCTGCCTATGGCTTTGTCGTGTGGTTTCCGACAATCACGGGCGCGCGGTGCGGCAAGCTCCAGGCGCCTTAGCCGAGATAATCCGTCGAAACAAAGAGATAGCACTCTGGCCATTCCCCTGGCCCCGATCGCGCGCGGGTCTTGCGACCGCATGAGGCCTGATTTCCACCGGCGGCGAAAATGCTCTAAGAACCTGGAATCAGATTTTCTCAGGTTCGATTGACCCTCATGACGCCGACTTCAGAAAACAGCAGCCATAGCCTCCCGCGCGAATCGGAAGCCCTCAGCGCGTCGCCGCGCCTGTTCGCCAACCCGGTGCTCGATAAATTGTCCCGGGTCCATTGGTCGACGCCGCTCTTTATCTATCTGCCGCTTGTCGCCGTCCTCGCCTTTGTCAGCCTTTCGACATATGCCGCTCCGGCCGTCGCCGCCGCCGCCGCCCTTGGCTATCTGATTTGGACCCTCGTCGAATATTTCGGGCATCGCTATCTGTTCCACTATGAATTCCCCGGCGCGTTCGGCGCGCGAATCCATTTTCTGATCCATGGCGTTCATCACGTGCATCCGAATGATCCGCTGCGCCTCGTCATGCCGGCGCTGCTCAGCAGCCCGATCATGCTGATCGCCTATGGCCTCCTGCGGCTTCTCTTCGGCCACCCCTTGGCCTATCCGGTCATGATGGGCTTTCTCCTCGGCTATCTCGCCTATGACATGGTGCATTACTATGTGCATCATGGCGAGCCGACGACGCGCGTCGGCCTGACTTTCCGGCGTCTCCATTTGCTGCATCATTTCCGCGATCCCACCCGCGGCTTCGGGGTCAGCGCGCCCTGGTGGGACTATGTGTTCAAGACCGAATTCGTTCGGCAAAGCCGCACCGGAGCCGACGCCTGACGACAAGACCCCGATCAGGCGGCGCCTTCCGTCAGTCGGCATCCTCACGCGAGGCCCTCGCCGCCTCCCGCGCGCCTTTGCGCGCATCGAAACGGCCCTTGCCCCAGACAACATCATGGGTGGTCCAGGCGTGAAGCCAAGCCGAAAGGCTGAGTATCTCGCGGCCCAGGAAGGCTAGCGGCGACCAAGGCGAAACCTCCCAACCTTTCAAAATGGCAAAAGCCATTTCGGCGCAGAACCATCCGAAGAGAGTAGCGCAAAACCCCCACCAGGCCGGAGTTCCCATCAGCGGCGCGGCGAGAGCGCCGGCCAGGGCGGCAGGAAGCGGACTGCCAAGCGGCTCAAGCGGAAAGGAAAAGCGCTCGTTCGCGCGCCGGATCACGCTCCAGCGCGCCTGGCGCTGATAGATCTCGCGCAGGCTGCGGGCGCCGATCTCCTGAGCGACAGTGCGATGGGCGAACACGGTTCTGAGCCCCAAGCGCGCAAGACCCGTCGAAATCGCGGTATCTTCGGCAAGCATATGGCTCATCGCCTCGATCCCGCCCGCCCTGGCGAGATCGCTGCGCCGAAACAGCATCGCCTTGCCAACGCCAAAGCCAATCCCAAGGACCGAGGCGCTGAGCAGCAACCGCGCATGTCCATTGAGCAGGAAAGCTTCAATCCGCCCGGCGAAACTCTCCGGCCGCACCGCGACCGGAACCGCGACGACGAGGCCGACGCCTCGCGCGAAATTTTGCATGAAAGCAGCCAACGTGTCGCGTTCGAGCGTCATGTTCGAATCCTTGATGAAGACGAAATCATGCCGCGCCTGCGCGAGCGGCGCCGTCAGATTGTTGAGCTTGGGACTGACCGCCGCCGCCGCCTCCGAGCGCAGGATGCGGCAGCAGCGCCAGGGATAGCCGCCAGCGACCCTTCGCGCCGCGTCAAGCGCCGGGGATTGGCTCTCGGCGGCGCTGATCAAAATCTCGTAGTCCGGATAGTCTTGGAGAAACATCGACTCTTGCGCGGTCTCGAAACCGGACTCGAGCAATTTGATAGGCGCGATCACCGAGACCGGCGGCAGCTTTGCATTTGTCGCCCGCCGCTTCTGGACAAGGGGTTGCACAAGTCCGCAGCAAAGACTGAGGCAAAAAAGCGCAAGCGCGAGGCACCACCAAACCGCCCCGGCATAGGAAAAAAACGACGCCATTGATCCCGCAAAATCCCAAACCGGCCGGAACGCGGCCCGTCAAACCCCTTTCAATAAGTCTTCATCAGGAAAAGCAGAAGAGTTTATCGTCGCGCCCACGCCGCCAAGGGCCGGAAGCCGAATCCCGGAAGGCGGCATGACCAATGCGCCCTCCGTTTTTCGCCCAAACGCCGGCAAATCCGGCTAAGGATTCCACAGGAAAGCTCAAGAATGTCGAAAGCGCGCTTGGGCGCAATTCGACAACCGCCCCCGCGCGAGGAAGGCATGGCGACATGAACGAAGACCTGCTGTTCAAGGTCGAGGCGGGAATAGCCCAAGTCGTCTTCAACCGCCCCCGCACGCGCAATGCCTTGACCTCGGGGATGTATGAAGGTTTGGCCGCGATCTGCGCCAAGGTCGACGCCGACCCGGCAATCAAGGTTTTGATCCTGACTGGCGCTGGCGACCAAGCCTTCGCCTCGGGCACGGACATCGCGGAATTTCGCCAATTCGCCTCTCCCGACGACGTTTTGGCCTATGAGGCGCGGATCGAGGCCGCGCTCAGCGCTTTGGAGCGCTGCCGAGCCTCGACCATCGCCGCAATCGCCGGTGTCTGCACCGGCGGCGGGGCCATGATCGCCGCCTGTTGCGACCTGAGGATCGGCGAACCGGAAACGAAACTGGGCATGCCGATCGCCCGCACGCTCGGCAATTGCCTATCCATGTCCAATTACGCGCGGCTCGCGGGGCTGATCGGCCCGGCCCGCGTCAAGGATCTGATCTTGACCGCCCGCCTCGTCGGCGCGAAGGAGGCAATCGCGATGGGACTTTTAAACGAAGCCGTCGATCAGACGAAAGAGCTTCTTCCGCGCGCGCATGATCTCGGCCGCCGCGTCGCAGGCCACGCGCCCCTGAGCCTCCGGGCGACGAAGGAAGCCTTGCTTCGCATGCGCGGGCAAGCGCCGCAAAGCGCGGCGGAGGATCTTGTCCTGATGTGCTATCTCAGCGAGGATTTCCGCGAAGGCGTCGCCGCCTTTCTCGAAAAGAGATCGCCGCGCTGGCGCGGGGTTTAGAACATCGGACCGCCGGCCGAGGATTCCCGCGAGCGGCGCTTTTAGCAATGATCCAAGCAAGGACGCCAAAGGGTGCCTGAACTCCCCGAAGTCGAAACGGTTCGCCGCGGGCTCGAACCGGCGATGGTGGGCGCGCGGCTCATCGGCGTCGATCAGAGGCGGCCCGACCTGCGCTTTCCTTTTCCGGAAAATTTCGCCGCGCGGCTCATCGGCCGCCGCGTCGAAGCCCTGGCGCGAAGGGCGAAATATCTCCTCGCCGATCTCGACGACGGCGAGGTCCTTGTCATGCATCTTGGCATGTCGGGCTCCTTTCGCATCGAAGACCCCGGGGCGGAGCCAAACCCGGTCTCCGGCCCCACCAAGAACGCGGCGCATGATCATATCCTCTTCAAGCTCTCGACCGGCGCGCGGATCGTCTATAATGACCCGCGCCGATTTGGCTTCATGCAGTTGATCGCGCGCGCCGATCTCGCCTCGCATCCCCTCTTCCGACATGTCGGCATCGAACCGCTTGGGAACGAACTCGACGGCGCCGCTTTGGCGCTTCTGTTCAAGGGCAGGGCCACTTCTCTAAAAGCCGCGCTTCTCGATCAAAGCCTTATCGCGGGTCTAGGAAATATCTACGTCTGCGAGGCGCTTCATCGGGCCGGCCTGTCGCCGCGCCGCGCCGCCGGCAGCCTCGCGCGCAAGGATGGCGGCCCGAACGCGCGAGCGCATCTTCTCGCCCGCGTCATTCGCGATGTTCTCGAAGAGGCTGTGGCGGCGGGAGGCTCATCGCTGCGCGATCATCGCCAGACCGATGGGGCGCTTGGCTATTTCCAGCACAATTTCCGCGTCTACGGCTGCGATGGGCGCCCATGTCAGACGCCCGGCTGCGGCGGGGTCGTGCGGCGAATCGTTCAATCGGGCCGCGCGACCTTCCTTTGTGGCTCGTGCCAAAAATAGCGGCGCGTCAAAGACGGTCCGTCTTGGCGACTTTGGCCGGCGCCGTTCCGAGCACGACGACCCGCGTTCCGACGGGCGTGCGCGCATAAAGATCGATGACGTCCTGGTTGATCATCCGAATGCAGCCTGACGAGACGCTCTTGCCGATCGTCCACGGCTCGTTCGTGCCGTGGATCCGGAACAAAGTATCCACCTTGCCCTGCCAAAGATACATGCCGCGCGCGCCGATCGGGTTGTCAGGCCCGCCCGCCATGCCGGTCCCGCTTCTAAGCTGGCTCATCTGCTTCTTGAGCTCTGGCCGGCGGTCCAACATTTCCTTCGGCGGATACCAGTCCGGCCATTCCTGCTTGCTGTTGATCGTCGCCACGCCCGACCAGACGAAGCCCTCGCGCCCGACGCCGACGCCATAGCGCGTCGCCCGGCCGCCCTCCTCGACGTGGTAGAGATAATGATTCGCGGGATCGACGACGATCGTCCCCGGCGGCTCCTTGGTGTCGTAGGCGACGTTCTTGCGCAAGAAAGCGGCGTTGACCTCCGACAATTTAACCGCGGGAACCGGGAACGGCTCGCCGGTCGCTGGCCCATACATCGCGCTGGATTGCGGCTCCGCGCCCCCGGCTGCGGCGACCCCTGATTGCGGCGCTGCGGGCTGCAGCGGCTCCGATTGTGGCGGCGGCTGCGGAACTGGAGCGGAGAAAGCTTGAACCGAAGGATTGGGCGTTGTGCTGACGCAGCCCGCGAGGCCGCAAGCCGCTGCGGCGGAGGCGCCGGTGATGACGAGACGACGGTTCAATCGGGTCATGGGACGATCATTCGTAAGAAGAGCGGAACCCATACCCTAGCCGAGAAAATCGCACGGCGATATTGCAGGAAAGCCACGCTCGCCGCTTTCTTTCGCGCACGGTCGAGGTGCGCGCCCCAGGCTCGCGTCAAACAAACGCTCGCTCCAAAGGCTCGCTCGACGGTCCGCCTGCCGCCGACAAAAGCGCTCGCTCAGGCGCTTTCCTTGGCCCGGAAGGCGCGCTTGCGCTCGTTCGGGTCGAGATAGGTCTTGCGCAGCCGGATCGATTTCGGCGTGACTTCGACGAGTTCGTCGTCCTCGATATAGGCGAGAGCGCGCTCCAGCGTCATCCGGATCGGCGGGGTCAGGCGCACCGCCTCATCCTTGCCGGCGGCGCGGATATTGGTGAGCTGCTTGCCTTTGAGCACATTGATTTCGAGATCGTTCTCGCGCGTATGCTCGCCGACGATCATGCCGCGATAGACCTTCCAGCCGGGCTCGATCATCATCGGGCCGCGGTCTTCCAGCTTCCACATCGCATAGGCGACGGATTCGCCATTGTCATTCGAGATCAGGACGCCATTGCGCCGGCCGGTGATCTCGCCTTTCCACGGCGCATATTCGTGGAACAGGCGGTTCATGATCGCGGTGCCGCGCGTATCTGTCAAAAGTTCGCCCTGATAGCCGATGAGCCCGCGCGTCGGCGCGTGGAACACCAGCCGCAACCGATTGCCGCCGGAGGGGCGCATCTCGATCATCTCGGCCTTGCGTTCGGCCATTTTTTTGACGACGACGCCGGAATGCTCTTCATCGACGTCGATGACGACTTCCTCGATCGGCTCCAGCAATTGCTTGCCGTCCTCGGACTTTTGAAAGACCACCTTGGGGCGCGAGACGCCAAGTTCGAACCCTTCCCGGCGCATGGTCTCGATCAGGATCGCGAGCTGCAATTCGCCGCGGCCGGAGACGATGAAGGAGTCCGAACCAGGCGAATCCTCGATCTTCAAGGCCACATTGCCTTCCGCCTCCTTGAACAGCCGGTCGCGGATCACGCGGCTGGTGACCTTGTCGCCCTCGGTTCCGGCCAAAGGCGAATCATTGACGAGGAACGTCATCGACAGCGTCGGCGGATCGATCGGCTGAGCCTGCAGCGGCTCGACGACCTCAGGCGCGCAGAGCGTGTCGGCCACGTTGAATTTTTCGAGTCCCGCGATGGCGATAATGTCGCCAGGCTCGGCTTCATCGATCGGGGTGCGCTCAATGCCGCGGAAGGCCAGAATTTTGGAAACCCGGCCCTGTTCGACGACATTGCCCTTGCGATCCAGCACTTTGACGCTCTGGTTCGGCTTCACCGACCCTGCGAAAACCCGCCCGGTCACCAGACGGCCGAGATAGGGGTTGGCTTCGAGCAAAGTGCCGAGCATGCGAAAGCCGCCCTCTTCGATCCGGGGCGGCGGGACATGTTTCAGCACGAGGTCGAACAAGGGGCCCATGCCCTCCTGCGGACCGTCCGGGCTATCGGCCATCCAGCCCTGCTTCGCCGAGCCATAGAGAATCGGAAAATCGAGCTGCTCATCGGTGGCGTCGAGAGCGGCGAAAAGATCGAAGACCTCGTTGACGACCTCGGTGATCCGGGCGTCCGGCTTATCGACCTTATTGACCGCGACGATAGGCCGAAGGCCAATCTTCAAAGCCTTCCCGACGACGAATTTGGTCTGCGGCATCGGCCCTTCGGAGGCGTCGACCAGGACGATGGCGCCATCGACCATGGACAGAATCCGCTCCACCTCGCCGCCGAAATCGGCGTGGCCGGGCGTATCGACGATATTGATGCGGGTATCCTTCCAGGCGATCGACGTCGCCTTGGCCATGATCGTGATCCCGCGCTCTTTTTCGAGATCGTTCGAATCCATGACCCGCTCGACCAGGCGCTGATTCTCGCGAAACGCGCCCGATTGCTGGAGCAGGCGATCGACGAGGGTCGTCTTGCCGTGATCGACGTGGGCGATGATGGCGATATTGCGCAGTTTCATAATTAATGCCGCATCTTAATCAGTGTGCCGGGGCCGCGCTTGGGAGCGAGACGGCGAAACAGGGGCGACGCCGAACCAAACAGGCTCATGCCGGACACGCTCTTACGCCCGGAGTTTCGAGCGATCCAGAGCTGAGCCAGCTAGCGGTTTGGGATAAGCGTCTTCGCAGTTGCAGCATCCCATATACGAAACAACTCGATTTGGAAACAAATATAAATCATTTAGCGCCAACTGCATCTTGGCCGGGATCGCGATCATATGGACGGCTTGACTTTTTTCGGACTTGTCGCTGTCAGCCTCATGCTGGCGGCTTACGCTCTGGAGGAGCGCAGCTCCTGGTTCATCCTTGCTTTTGCGGGCGCTTGCTGTCTCGGCTCGCTCTATGGCTTCTTGCAAGGCGCTTGGCCCTTTGGCCTCGTCGAGGCGATCTGGGCCTTGGTTGCGCTGCGGCGATGGCAACTTCATCGGCGGATCGGTTGATATGGAAAGCGCGCGCCCGCGATAGTCCAAAAATCAAGCAATCAAAGGCAGCGGCCAAAGGAGAGTCGGCCTTTCGGCAGCCAGATCCAATTGGCGAGCCGAGCCGGCTATTCGCGAACGATGCGAGGCGCGAAGGGCGCGCGGACCGCGGGCGAAACGCTCTGCCGCCGCTCGGCGATGGCATGGCGGACCTGGGTCAACGCGAGGCTTGTCGCGGTGAGGCGATTGCCGCTCAAGCCATGATTCGAATCAAGCGCCAGCGCCAAAGCCAGAAGCTCGTCGGCTTCCCGTTCGAATTCATCCAGCGCATCGAGGCGTTCGACGGATCGCGCGGTCTTCACGATTTCGAGGAGGCGACTTAGAATTCTGTCGATATCCGCGCTTTGGCGGCGGCTGAATCTTGTCGCAAGGGTGGCGAGTCCGGTTCCGATCAAGCTAAGGAACATCGCCCCGAGATAGATGAAATCGCTGTATTTATCGAAAAAGCTCTGTTCTTCATCGTCGAGATAGGCCAGCGCCCCCGCATGAACCGGCAATGCCGCGGCCTTGTCCTTAGGCGGCGCCTCGATGCGATTGGCGGCCGGCAGCTGAACGGCGATTTTGGGCCGCGCCGCCAGCAAGAGTTCGGTCAATTCGCCAACGACGTCATTGCTCAGGCTATGATGCGCGACGAGCCGCGTGCTCGCGCCAAGCGTTTCGAAACTCGCCGCGGGCTTTGGCTGGGCCCCGCCGAAGGCGCCCCGAAGCACTTCGATTGATTCGAAATGAGGCGAGCGCTGAGCGATCGCCTTTGCCTCGGCGATGGGAATGAAGGCGAGCTGACCTCGTCCCGCCTGAGCGAAGGCGGAGACGACATCCCGCAAGCCTTGCGATCCGGGAGCGCCCACAGTGAAGACCGCATCGATCTCCTTGCGCTCGAGAGCCTTTGACGCCTCGGCGAGGGTCAGCGGAATCATCCTGACGGAGGCCGCCGGAACGTCATATTGGGCGAGCGCCGTATCGAGAAGGCCGCGATCGCCAGCCATTCCGGTCCGAGCGCCTTGAAGCATGCCGACTCTGCGGCCCTTCAGGTCATCGACCGAGCGAATCCCGGACTGCGCCGGGGTCAGCAGGATCGCCGCATTCTTATGCATGATCAGCACGGTATGGCTGCTTGGCGGCATTGCGATATCGCTGCGCACAATGGCGAGATCGACGCGCTCTTCCTCAAAGGCCGTAGAGCTTTCCGCCAGACTGTCGACAACGACCAGCTTCAGGCGGATCGGTTCGCGATCCTGCGCGAATTCCTGCGCCGCCGCCGCCAGAACCGCCTGGTCGTCGCCATCGCGCGTCACGGCGACGCGGAGAACTGTCGGCCGCGAATACATGTAAAGCGCCAGACATATTGCGACGATCGCGGCGATGGCGCCGCCGATTGAGACAATTGTAACTCGGCGCATTCTGTCCTCCTGGACCCTGTTGCTTGAAGCGGAATGGTTCGCCCGAACCAGCCCTTTGAACGTCCCCCGAAAAACAAACGCAGAATGCCAATCCGACGCCGCCGCTCCGGCAGACGCCTGAATTGGGTAAGGATAGCATCGCAAACAAGGCGGGATAATGGTGGGCCTGTCATTGCGACGCCGCGCCAAATGAGTCCCGCATGGCCTTAGCGGTTTCTTGAACCGGCGACGCGAAGGCCGCCCCGATCAGAATGAGACAGGGCCCGGACGGCGCGGCTGCGGCGGCTTTGGCTGGAAGCGTCTCGATCGTGCCAAAGATGCTGCGCTCGTCCGGCCAGGTGGCGCGTTCGACGAGAAGCGCTGGAGTCGCCGGGTCGAGACCATGCTCCAGCAGCCGCGCAGCCAGAATTCCGAGCGTCTTTACCCCCATATAGACGACGCTCGAGGCGCGCGGGTCGCAAAGCGCGCGCCAATCGAAATCCTCGGGCAGCTTTCCGTCATGCGCATGCGCGGTGATGAATTGCAGCCGCCGGGCCGTGTCGCGCTCAGTTAGCGAGAGCTTTAACGTAGCCGCGGCGCCAAGCGCGGCGGTGACGCCGGGCACGATCTCGACCGGAATGCCGGCCGCGCGCAGCGCCGCTATTTCCTCGTTGGCGCGGCCGAAAATCATCGGATCGCCGCCTTTGAGGCGCACCACCCGCTTGCCCTCCGACGCCAGCGAAACCAAAAGAGAAACGATATGATCCTGCCGGCAGGAGGGTCTGTAGCCGCGCTTGCCCACCGGGATTTTTTCCGCCTCCCGCCGCGCCATCGCGACCGCGCCGGGAGCGACGAGATCGTCGTATAAGACGACGTCGGCGGACTGCAACAAGCGCAAGGCCTTCAGCGTCAGGAGTTCCGGATCGCCAGGGCCAGCGCCGACGAGAGCGACCGATCCCCTCGCCGCCTCCGGTGCGGCGGTCTCGGCCTCGGCGAGCAGCTTTGTAAAATCGCTCTCGCTTGGTCCCGCGCCGCCCGCGTCGAGCGCCCGGGCGGAAAACAGCTCCCAAAACCGCCGCCGCGCCCTTGCCGGCAGAGCGCGCGCCGTCACGCTTTGGCGCCAGGCCTTGGCTGCCCCCGCCCAAAGCTTCACCCCTTGAGGCAGCAGGGCTTCCAGCCGGCCCCGCACGGCCTGCGCGAGGATCGGCGCGGCGCCGGCTGTTGAAATGCCGATCACAAGGGGCGAGCGATCGACGATCGCGCCAAATTGAAAATCCGAGAATTCCGGCCTGTCGATAATATTGGCAGGCACTCCGGCGGCCTGCGCCGCCGCCTTGAATGCGGCCGCGTCTTCCCGGCTCTCCATGTCCGCGATGGCCAGCGCGGCGCCGCGCAGGTCTTCGGGCCGGAAACGACGCTGAACGAGGCTGATCCCGGGACGGCGGCGCGCAAGCGCCAGCAGGCCGGCATCGGGATTTGCGCTATAAATGTCCAACTTGGCGCCCGCCGCGTCGAGAAGCTCCGCCTTCCACAGCGCCGCCTTCGCATCGCCCGCGAGGACGACCCGCTTGCCGGCAAGCGCGAAGAATACCGGCAGACAGGCGAGGCCCGGCGCGGAGGGCGCACCCTCGCGATCAAGTTTGGCCGGCGCCGAAAGGAGATCGCTCATCGAGGCCATATTGTCCTATGTCCCGCGCCATGCAAGATGGGCTGCGGCCCGACGGCTTCAACGTCAATTGATCCTGCCGCCGATTTAACGTCACGCCCGAAAAGCCTGCGCTTTTTGTAGCCATGCTCTTGCGATGGCAATAGGACGTTGGCGATCGCAAAGACAAAGGATAACGTCAAGGCTGCCGCCGTCCGCCACGCCCATGGCTTTTCATCAAACGATCGAATGCGCTCTAAGCCTTGCATTTGAAGCCCAAGCAAGCGAGGCGCCGGGGCCCCCGCATCACGAGGATTGGTCTTGAAGATCGCGCTTAGGACGTTCAGATCGACATTCACAGCTTCAACTTTGCTTGCATTTCTCGCTTTCACGCCAGTCTCGGCGCAGGCTGGCGGCGACGTTTTCGCGCCGAGTTTTTGGGATCCGCAGCATCGGACCGCCAAACCGGACCTGACCGACCTCCGCAGCATTCGATTTCTAACGGAGGATGACTATCCGCCGTTCCATTTCGCGACGGCGGATGGCGCCCTCGCCGGTTTCGACGTCGACCTCGCCCGCGCGCTTTGCGACGAGCTGAAGGTCATCTGCACGATCCAGGCGCGCCGCTGGGATACTTTGATCGAGGCCCTCGACGAAAACAATGGCGATGCGCTCATCGCGGCGATCCGCATCGACCCGCAAACCCGCGCCAAGCTCGATTTCACTGCGCCTTATTACAAAACTCCGGCGCGCTTCGCGACGCTTAAGGCGACGCCATTGGCGGACGCGACGCCCGAAACGCTTGCCGGCAAGACCATCGGCGTGGAGGCTGGAAGCGCGCATGAAGCCTTTCTCAAGACGTTTTTCGGCAAGTCGACCCGCAAGCCCTACGCGTCGCAGAAGGCCTTGCGCGAAGCGCTCCAGAAGGGCGAAATCGACGCCTTGTTCGGCGACGGCATTGCGCTGAGCCGCTGGCTAGATGGGCCGGAGGCGCTTGAGTGCTGCGGCTTTCGCGGCGGCCCCTTCATCGACAGCCGGTTTTTTGGCGATGGCGTCGGAATTGCCGTGAAAAAAGGCAATCTGGCTTTGCGCCAAGCGCTCGACTACGCCCTCGCGGCGCTGGCCGCAAAGGGAGCCTATACCGACCTTTACCTTAAATATTTCCCGCTCGGATTCTATTAGCCGCGCGGCCTTTTCCCCAGCAGAGAGCATGATGTCCCTTCATGCGGACTCAAGACGCGCTCTCTATTCTCTTTGTTTCGACGCATGGATCCCTAAAAGTCAGCAACTTTCCCAAAAGTCATGCTCTTAGAGATAGCTTTCGAGTTCGCGCGCGGCTTGTTTTGGCGGCTTGCCGAGATTGAAGGCGTTCACGAAACGGCCGCGCTTGTCCATCAGATAGACCACCGCCGTATGATCCACCGTGTACTCCCCGTCTTCACCGGGCTTTTTCATTATGAAAACTTTGAAAGCCCTCGCGATCGCCTGTGTTTTCGCCGGGTCGCCGCTCAATCCGATGATCCGCGGATCGAAATTCTCGAGATAAGTCTTCAAAGTCTCCGGCGTATCGCGCGCGGGATCGACCGTAATGAAGAGGGCGGCAATCTTCTTGTCCGGTCCCATCTCCTTGAAGACGGCGGAAATATCGAAAAGCGCGGTCGGACAAAAGTCCGGGCAATGGGTATAGCCAAAGAACACCAGATACGGGCGCCCTTCGAGATCTTTATTGCTCACGATGCGGCCGTCATGGGCGGGCATCGCGAAAGGGCCGCCGATGGAGGAAGCGCCCAATTCCGCTCGCCCGGGCAACCCGCTATAGGTCAAGGCGGCCAAGCCGACCAGCCCTACCGCAAATGCCAAGACGATGAAAAGAAGTTGGCGGGATGCCTTCGCGGAACCTTTGATGGGACGTTTGCTCATAGAAAAAAACATATCAAAACGCGTGGTGATTTCCAATCCGCCAAAACGGACAAATTGAAGCGGCGCTCTTTTGCGCGCAATCCGCGATATGCGTCGCCCGCGCCCGTCTTGCCGGCCATCCGTTTATGTTATATTGTTACTTATGCTTAGAGACCTCATGAGCCTTGCCCCTCACGGCCGTTCGCCGGGGCGACCGACAAGCCCCTCTCTAGTCCCCCCCTTCTCGCTTCTCCGGCTTTCGGCCTTTGCGCGATTTTGCGGGGTCATGATCCTCATCGCCGGGCTCTGGGCGGCTGTTTTCTGGGCGCTGCGATGATCGACGGAGCCGAAGCCCCGGCCATTCGCTTCCGCGATCTCACTCTTGGGTACGACCGGCATCCGGCGGTGCATCATCTCGACGGCGACGTCGAGAGCGGCGCCTTGCTCGCCATCTGCGGTCCGAACGGCGCCGGCAAATCGACCTTGCTCAAAGGGATCGCCGGCGCTTTGTCTCCGTTCAGCGGCGCCGTAGTCCTGCCGCGCGCCAAGCGCCGCGAGATCGCCTATCTGCCGCAGGCCGCCGATATCGACAAAAGCTTCCCGATCAATGTCTTCGATGTCGTCGCAATGGGGCTCTGGAAGCGCTGCGGCCTCTTTGGCGGCATTTCTCGGAAGGAATTGGACAAGGTCCGCGATGCGATCGCAGCGGTTGGGCTCGACGGGTTCGAGGATCGCGCCATAGGGACGCTTTCAGGCGGCCAATTGCAGCGCATGCTCTTCGCCCGGCTGCTCATTCAGGACGCCGCCATCATTCTCCTCGACGAGCCCTTTACCGCGATCGACTCCAAGACCAGCAAGGATCTGCTTTCGCTCATCGCGCGCTGGCGCGCCGAGAAGCGCACCGTCCTCGCTGTCTTGCACGATCTCGATCTGGTGCGCGACTATTTCCCACAAACTCTCTTGCTCGCGCGCGAAAAGATCGCCTGGGGGAAGACCGACGCGGTCCTCACCCCGGAAAATCTTCTGCAGGCGCGCGCGATGATCGAGGCTTTCGACCGCCAGGCGCATAACTGCGCGCGGGCGGCGTGAGACCGCTTCATGCTGCATGATCTCTTGATCTCCCCTTTTGTCGAATTCGAGTTCATGCGGCGCGCACTCGTCGGCTCGATCGCCTTGGCGCTCGCCGGATCGCCGCTCGGCGTGTTCCTGATCCTGCGCCGAATGTCGCTCACCGGCGACGCCATGGCGCATGCGATCCTTCCAGGCGCCGCCATCGGCTATCTTGTCGCCGGCCTCTCGCTCGGACCGATGACCATCGGCGGCCTGATCGCCGGCCTCATCGTCGCGATCGGGTCGGGCGTCGTCGCGCGAACCACGATTTTGCGCGAGGACGCTTCGCTCGCCGCCTTCTATCTGATCTCCCTGGCGCTTGGCGTCACGGTGATCTCCATGCGCGGCTCCAATATAGATCTCCTGCATGTCCTTTTCGGCAGCGTGCTCGCCCTCGACGACGCGACCCTGATCCTCCTGGCCGCGATCTCGAGCTTGACCCTCGCGGGGCTGGCGCTGCTTTATCGGCCCCTCGTGATGGAGACGGTCGATCCAGGGTTCCTCGCCTCGGTCGGGCGCGCCGGCGGACCGACGCAGATTATCTTTCTGGGGCTTGTCGTCTTGAATCTCGTCGGCGGATTTCATGCGCTCGGCACCTTGCTCGCCGTCGGCATGATGATGCTGCCCGCAGCCTCGGCGCGGCTCATCGCCGAAGACCTGACCGCGATGATCGCGATCGCGGCGGCGCAGGGGATGATCGCCAGCTATGCCGGGCTCATTCTCTCCTTTCACGCCGGCCTGCCCTCAGGCCCGCTCATTATTCTGGTGGCGGGCCTGCTTTATCTCATCGCCCTGGTGTTTGGACCGGCGGGAGGCCTCTTGCGGCGCTTGAAGCCGAGACGGCATCTCGAAGCCTGACTCAGCGCTTTTGAGCGGAGCTGTCATGCGCCCTTTTAGCACTGCCATAGCCTTTGCTATTGGCCCGATCCTGGCGAGCCTGGCTTTATGCGGGGCGGCGCTCGCGCAACCGCCATATCGCTTGCCGGTCGTCGCGACCTTTTCCATTCTCGCCGATTTGGCCCGCAATGTCGGCGGCGAACGGATCGAGGTCAGCGCGCTCGTCGGACCCAATGGCGACGCCCATGTCTATCAACCAACCCCGGCCGACGGGAAAAGCCTCGGCGCGGCCCGGCTGATCCTCGCCAACGGCCTCGGCCTCGAGGGCTGGATCGATCGCCTCATCAAGGCGTCGGGCGCCGAGGCCCCAGTCATCGTCGCGACCAAAGGCGTGAGCCCGCGCGAAATGGAGGAGAAAGGGCACATCGGCGAGGACCCCCACGCTTGGCAGTCGGTCGCCAACGCCAAAATCTATGTGGGCAATGTCCGCGACGGCCTGATCGCGGTCGATCCGGAAGGAGCAGCGGGTTATCGCGCCAATGCGGAGGCCTATCTCGCCAAGCTCGACGTTCTCGAGACGGAGATCGCGGCGGCGATCGCCAAGATCCCGCCAGATCGGCGAAAGATCATCACGACTCACGACGCCTTCGGCTATTTCGGCGCGGCCTATGGCGTGCAGTTCGTCGCGCCGCAGGGCGTATCGACTGAGACCGAGGCGAGCGCCCGCGACGTCGCAAAAATCATCCGGCAGATCAAGGCCGAGAAAATTCCCGCGGTCTTTCTTGAAAATATCAGCGACCCGCGAGTGGGCCGCAGGATCGCGGAGGAAAGCGGGGCAAAGATCGGCGGCGCGCTGTTTTCCGATGCGCTTTCCCCGCCCGATGGCTTGGCGCCGACCTATATCGATATGATGCGCAACAATGTCAGGGAGCTTTGCGCCGCGCTCGGGAAATAGCGCTGCGGCCTTGACGTTCGCCGCCAAACCGGGACAAGTCGGCGCTGAAAATCTTGAGTTGGCCGCAGCTTTCTCGCCGAGCGTCTTGCGACGCGCGATGAAGCCCGCCATCTCGAATGGCAAGCTCTGGAGCATCGCATGGCCGAAAAAATCCCCGTCACCGTGCTCACCGGCTATCTCGGCGCGGGCAAGACGACGCTGCTGAACCGCATTCTATCGGAGGACCACGGCCAGAAATTCGCCGTCATCGTCAATGAATTCGGCGAAATCGGCATCGACAACGACCTCGTCGTCGGCGCCGACGAAGAAGTCTTCGAAATGAACAATGGCTGCATCTGCTGCACCGTGCGCGGCGATCTCATTCGCATCATCGAAGGCTTGATGAAGCGCAAGGGCAAGTTCGACGCGATCATCGTCGAGACGACGGGGCTCGCCGATCCAGCCCCGGTGGCGCAGACCTTCTTCGTCGACGCCGATGTGCAGGACGCGGCAAGGCTCGATGCGGTGGTGACAGTCGCCGACGCGAAATGGCTGGCCGAGCGGCTGAAGGACGCGCCCGAAGCCAAGAACCAGATCGCCTTCGCGGACGTGATCATCCTCAACAAAACCGATCTCGTCAGCGCCGAGGAATTGGAGGAGGTCGAGGCGCGCATCCGCGCCATCAATCCCTATGCGAGCCTGCACAAAACCGTGAAATGCGCCGTCCCGCTCGAGGCGGTGCTCGGCCGCAACGCCTTCGACCTCGACCGCATCCTCGCGATCGAGCCGGAATTCCTCAAGGCCGAGGAGAAGCATGATCACGATCATGCGCATCACGACCATGATCATCACGGGCACGGCCACCATGCGCATGAACATGAGACGCACGGCCTGAAACATTACCACGACGAGGATATGCAATCGGTCGCGCTGTCGCTCGACGGCGATCTCGATCCGGAAAAATTCATGCCCTGGCTCAACGAATATATTCAGAAGGAAGGCGCCTCGATCCTGCGCTCCAAAGGCATCCTCGCCTTCAAGGACGAGCCTCAGCGCTTCGTCTTTCAGGGCGTCCACATGATCCTCGACGGCGATCTTCAACGCGAATGGCGGCCTGATGAAAAGCGGGTAAGCCGGCTTGTCTTCATCGGCCGCAATCTGAAACAAGACGAGATCAGGGAGGCGTTCTTGCGCTGCGCGGCCTAACCAAGCGACAGCTCCGCAAGCGAGATCATATGGCTCAGTCCACCACCTCCCTCACCGCCAATGTCACGCCGTTTGAGGCTGGAGCGCCGGTCACCGCTGTGGCCTTCCTCGGCGATGTTCCGGCGCTGGCGCTTGGCGACGGCGCCGTCCTGCTAATGGGGCCAGGCGGGGCACAGCGCATCGCGGCGCATCCGGACGCCGCCATTCTCGTCGCCGCGAAGGCGGGGGAAAAACTCGTCACCGGCGGCGACGATGGCCGGGTGATGCTGATTGGCGGCGATGGCGGCGCGCAAGAAATCGCATATGAAAAGGGCAAATGGATCGATGCGCTCGCCGCGCGCGAGGACGGCGCAATCGCCTGGTCGACCGGCAAGCAGGTTCATGCCCGCGACGCGAAGGGCGAAATCAAGACCTTCGCCGCGCCTTCGACAGTGCGCGGCCTCGCCTTCCTGCCCAAGGGCTACAGGATCGCGATGGCGCATTACAATGGCGCGAGCCTCTGGTTTCCGAACGCGTCGGCCGCGCCTGAAGTTTTCGAATGGAAGGGGTCGCATCTCGACATCACGATCTCGCCCGATGGACGTTTTCTTCTGACCTCGATGCAGGAGAACGCCCTGCACGGCTGGCGCATCGCCGACAAGAAGGACATGCGGCTCAGCGGCTATCCGGCGAAATCGCGCTCCTTGTCCTGGTCCTTCGACGGCCAATGGCTGGCGACCTCGGGCGCCGACGCCGGCGTCATCTGGCCCTTCAAGGACAAGGAAGGGCCGATGAACAAGGCCCCGCAAGAATGCGGCGCCCGGCGGGCCAAGGTCGCCAGCGTCGCGTTTCATCCAAATGCGCTTGTCGTCGCGCAGGGCTATGACGACGGATGGGTGCTGCTCTGCCGGCTCCCCGACGCCGCCGAAATTCTGGTGCGCGGGAACCGCGAGGGCGCGGAGGCGGCGATCACGGCGCTAGCCTGGGATCGGGCGGGCCGCCGCCTTCTGTTCGGGACGGCGGACGGCAAAGCGGGCCTCCTCGACATGCCGGCTTGACGCGCGGATGCGCCGGCGTCCCGGGCCGCCTCGCCAAGTCCCGGCGCAATGCCCATTGCGCCCGCCGATAGCCAGATGAGATGAAGACCCGGGACAAAGCCGCTGCAGCCGCCGGCCGGTCCGCGGCTAGAGCCGGATGATTTTGGACGGAATCGCAACGCGATCTCGTCCAAGGTCTTAAATCCGCCTCTCTTCAAAGTGTTGGAGCATGATGTCGTCCGAAAACCGGCTCCCACCTTTCGGCATCATGCTCTAAAGGCCAAACCATGATTCCCAATCTTCTTTCGATCGCGGGTTCGGATCCGAGCGGCGGCGCCGGCATCCAGGCCGATCTCAAGACATTCGCGGCGCTGCATTGCCATGGCATGGCCGTCGTCACCGCCTTGACCGCGCAAAACACGCGCGGCGTGCGCGCCCTGCATCTCCCCCCGGCGGAGTTCGTCGGCGCAGAAATCGATGCAATTTTTGAGGATATCGACGTCGCCGCCGTCAAGATCGGAATGCTCGGCTCCGGCGCCATTGTCGAAGCGGTCGCCCGCCGGCTCGCCGTTCACAAGCCCGGCTTCATCGTGCTCGATCCGGTGCTCGCCGCGACCAGCGGCGACGCCTTGACGATTGACGATGTCGGCGCGGCCATCGTCCGTCATTTGTTTCCGCTGGCCGACCTCGTCACGCCCAACCTCGCCGAAGCGAGCCAGCTCACCGGCCGGGCGATCCAGGACGATGAGGCGGGACTGCGCGCGGGCGCCGAGCTTTTGCTGGCGCGCGGCGCCAAAGCCGCGCTGGTCAAAGGCGGCCATGGCCAAGGGGCGACCGCCGACGATCTCTTTTACAATGGCATTGTCCACAAGCTGTTTTCCGCGCCGCGCATTGCAACGCGCAACACGCATGGCACCGGCTGCACCCTATCTTCCGCCATCGCGGCCTATCTCGCGCATGGCCTCGCGCTTGCCGATGCGATTGGCGCGGCCAAAACCTATCTGACCGGCGCGCTCGCCGCAGCCGACGAATTGAACGTCGGGCAAGGACATGGACCCGCGCATCATTTCCATGAGCTGTGGCGACGCTGAGGGCGATGTCCTTAAGGGGAATCGAACCTGCTCTTTAAGGCTTTGTTTTAACGCATGATTTTATCCAAAAAGTCTGCAACTTTTTGGCGTCATGCTTAGAGCGCTTTCCGGCCGAATGGAATCATTCGGTCGAAAAGAAATCGCTCCAAATTCAAAAGCTTGAGCATATTCTTATCGCTCAGATTGATTCAACCTGAGCGGAATATGCTCAGCGAAACGCGATCCGGCCTTCCACTTTGGCGTCGATCCGATGCGAGGCCTCGACATAGTCGATCACATCCTGCGCGACGAGCCGGGTGCCCGAATCGGCGCTTAGCTCGGCCTCGCCCGCAAACATCCAATAGCCATCGCCGCCAAGCGCAAGAAAATCATTGGTCGCAAGCCTATAGCTCCCCGCGGAGTCAAGAGGTTCGCCGTTGATCGTCGCCGCAACAACTCGTTTTCCAGGCTCCGCCCGCCGATCGACCGTGACTTCGAGCCCAGCGACTTGCGGAAACCGGCCGCTGCGGCGCTCCAACTGCGAGAATCCGTTTTCAAGCGCGACGAGAATGGTCTTGCCCGAGACGGCGATCGCGATGGTCTTGTTGCCGAATGGGAGTTCGTCGAGAATATCGCGCCGGGTCAATTTCGCGCCGACGGGATAGATCTTGTCGCCTCTGATGCCGCCGCCGTTGATGATGACGAGTTCGGCGCCTGCGGCGTGGCGCATCGCATCCGCGACGAGATCGCCAATGGCGCATTCCTGCGTGCGCACGGTTTGCGTGCGGCTGTCGAGAGGCGCGGCGAGGGTTGCGATTTCAACGTCGAAACTCTTCGCCAAGCCCGCTTCATAGGCGCGGACTTTCTCCGCTAGCGCCGGATCGGGGTCCACCTTCGCCGTGTCAATGACGCGAAAATTCGGCCGCCACGTCAAGGCGTCGGCGCGTTCGCCCCGCTTTGCAATTTCGATATCGACGATGGCGACATAATTGGCGTCCTGCTGCGACTCCATCAAGGCGGCGCGGCCGTCATAATCGAGATGAAGATCGTGATTATGGCCAGACAGGATCAGGTTTGCGGCATGCGCATTCATCAAGGCGGCGTCGGTCGCCTTGTCGGCATGGACGATGGCGACGACGAAATCGGCACCCGCGCCGTAAGCGGCCTTGGCCGCCGCCGCAATTATGTCGAAGGTCGGCGCAAAGACAAGATCGCCGGGGCGGGAAGCCGTCGCCGTCGCGTCATAGGCCGAACCGATCAGGGCGAGCCTCAGGCCGTCCGCCTCGATCAGCAGATGGTCCTGGTGGCCCGGCAGGTTCGCTCCGGCGCGGTCCGTAAGATTGGCGGCTAGGATCGGAAAACGCGCTTCGCCCATCCGCCGCAAGTAGACGTCCTTGCCGAAGTCGAATTCATGATTGCCGGGGACGAAGGCGTCGAGACCGATCTCGTTGAAAAGAGCGATCATATGCGCGCCCTGATCGAGGCTCGACATCAAGCTTGGCGAGAGCGTATCGCCGGCATGGACGCAGATCAGGCGGCGGTTCTCGGCCGCAGCCCTGGCCCGCTCCGCCTTGACCAGAGCCGCCAGACGCGGGATGCCGCCGCGCCCCTCGGTGTTTTCGGAGATCCGATAAATGTCGCTGACAACCAAGAAACTGACCCGAGCGGCGGCGTCCGCGGCCCCGGCACGTCGCGCGAGGGCGCTGGACCCTGTGGCGAGCATGGCGGTCAGGGTTGCGCGGCGGGTGAGGTTCGGCATGATCCTATGCGCCTGTTGCTAGCCCGACGCCGCGTGGGCGCGGAGCATCCTTGCAATTTGGCTATCCCCGGTCCCGGAGGCGCCCCTTAAATTCCCAATAGCATTTTATTATATATCGCTCAATTCCTCGGCCCCACTCAATCCTGCGGAGCCCTGCCCTGCCCGGCCCGGCTTAGCCCGAAACAAGCGGGCGAGACGCCGAGGCGATTGACATCCGTCTCCCCCCTTGCGACGAAACAACGGCATGAATTCTCAAGATCCGGTCGCCCGGCGGCGAACCTTCGCCATCATTTCCCACCCCGACGCGGGCAAAACGACGCTCACCGAAAAGCTGCTGCTGTTCGGCGGCGCGATTCAGCTCGCCGGCGAAGTGCGCGCCAAGGCCAACCGGCGCCAGACCCGATCCGACTGGATGGGGATCGAGCGCGAGCGCGGGATCTCGGTCGTCACCTCGGTGATGACCTTCGAATATGGCGATTGCGTCTATAACCTGCTCGATACGCCGGGCCACGAGGACTTTTCGGAAGACACCTATCGCACCCTCACGGCGGTCGACAGCGCGATCATGGTGATCGACGCCGCCAAGGGCATCGAGGCCCGCACCCGCAAATTGTTCGAGGTCTGCCGCCTGCGCGATATTCCGATTCTGACCTTCATCAACAAGCTCGACCGTGAAACCCGCGACCCGTTCGATCTCCTCGACGAGATCGAAAAGACCCTTGCCCTCGATGTCGCGCCGATCACCTGGCCGCTCGGCAGCGGGCGCAGCTTCGCCGGCACCTATGACCTTGTGCGCAATGTCGTGCGCCGGCTCGATCGCGACACCGAGCCCGTCCCCGTCTCCGGGCCGGACGATCCGTTCATCAAGGGGCTGTTGAGCGCGGCCGATTTCGAGGCGACGCGGGAGCAGATAGAGCTGGCCCGGGGCGGGCTCAAAACCTTCGACCGCCAATCCTTTCTGGAAGGGCATCTGACGCCGGTGTTTTTCGGGAGCGCCCTGCGCAATTTCGGCGTCCGCGACCTGATCGACGCGCTGGCCGATTTCGCGCCGGCGCCGCATGGCTTGCAGGCGGCCTCCCGCAACGTCGATGCGCGCGAAGACAAGATGACCGGCTTCGTGTTCAAGATCCAGGCGAACATGGACCCGAACCATCGCGATCGGATCGCCTTCATGCGGGTCTGTTCGGGCAAATTGCGGCGCGGCATGAAGGCCAAGCTGGTGCGCACGGGCAAGAATATCGCGCTCAACGCGCCGCAATTCTTCTTCGCGCAGGATCGCCAATTGGCCGAGGAAGCCTATGCCGGCGATGTCGTCGGCATCCCCAACCATGGCACCTTGCGCATCGGCGACACTTTGACCGAGGGCGAGGAGCTTGTGTTTCGTGGCGTCCCAAGTTTTGCGCCGGAAATCCTCCGCCGGGTCAAAATCGGCGACGCGATGAAGGCGAAGAAGCTGCGCGAGGCGCTTGGCCAGATGGCCGAAGAAGGCGTCGTCCAGATTTTTCTTCCCAGCGACGGATCGAGCGCGATGGTCGGCGTCGTCGGCGCCTTGCAGCTCGACGTCTTGGCCGAGCGGCTCGACGCCGAATATGGATTGGGCGTCAGTTTCGAGACCAGCCGTTTCGAATCCTGCCGCTGGGTTGCGGCCAAGACCCAAGCCGATCTCGACAAATTCATCAAGGCGCATCCCTCGTCCATGGCCGCCGACCTTGACGGCGCGCCGGTCTTTCTCGCCGCCTCGGCCTGGGACCTGAAATATGAGCAGGACAAGTGGCCCGATGTCGTCTTTTCCGACATCAAGGATTACCAGAAGGCGGCGGCGTGAGGAGGCCTCACCGGCCGATGACCGGAACGCCGATCAGCACGGGATGCAGGAAGAGCATCGCGACATAGGCCAGCGTCCCCACCCCAAGCGCGATGGCGTCGGCCCGCGTGAATGATGCGAGGCGAGGCGCGCCAAAATCGCCGCGCTTCTTGAGGGCGATGCGGTCAAACACCGCCCAAACGAGAAACGACCCGAACAGCACCATGCCGCCAAGATCGCCATTGGCCAAGAGATGCGCCAGCGCCCAGATTTTGATGCCGACCAGCATGGGGTGGCGCAGCCAGCCGCGAATCTTGCCGGGCGCGGGATTCATGCAGGCCAATGCTACAAAGGAGAACCACATCAGCGAGAGGGCGATATGCCGCGTCCATGTCGGCGGGGCCCAAACCGGGATCATCCCCTCCGCCCGATAGCGGGAGAAGCCCCAGACGATAAGGGCGAAGCCGATGACCGCGGCCATCGAATAGGCGGCCTTGAACGCCCCGACGCCAAACCGCTCGATCAGGCCCGTCCGCGTCTCGCGAAAAGTCGTGAGACTATGGACGCCGAGAAAGACGATAATCCCCAAGATTAGAATAGACATGCTTCCCCCATGATTCTTCCGCGCAGAGAATGGCGCGAAGCTGGCAAGCGTCAGCATAGCACGGGTTCATGAAGGGCGTTTGGTTGGGGAAGGGGTTTGGGGTCGCTGATGCGCGTTCGCGTAGGTCCGACTTGCCCCGATTTCGTTGAAAAACTCAGCGGTTCAGCGCCACGGATCCCATCAGGCGCATTTTTGATGGCATGAATGGGCGACTCAGGTGCGGCGCGTTCGCCGCCTTGGTCCGGACTATGCCGCCATTGCTGCCGCTAGCGCGCTCGCAGGTCTCAATCTCGCGAGCCGCCGCAAGTTCGGCGCGGTCGCCGCGAGGAGGAATTCATCTTTGGCGCCGCATGGCCCCCCAAGCCGCAAGCGCCCGAGGCGAAGTATGCGCCTGAGATGGGGAAACAGCATCTCGATCTTTTTCCGGCGGCGACAAGCAGCCTCGCATTCGGGCGTCGAGGCGAGAACTCGAGCAACGTCGCGGGCGTCTTCGTGCAGATCACGCGGTAGCTCAGCCCCCGGGCTTCTGCCCGCTCCCCTGGCGCAGGAGCGTGGATTAGAACATGCGGTGCGTCATGACGCGGTTGCTATCCGAGCTGTTTTTCAAGGCGTCGTACGCGCGGGTCGCAAGGTCGCCGGAACGGAACCGTCGCTAGCAAGCTCTTAGAGCGTCGACGATGATGTCGATCGCCATGCGTTTCCTGTAGTCGGGATCGACAAAGCGAGCCTTGATGACGGAATCGCGACCGACGACAAAGGTCGCGGGAATTGGCAATATCCACGCATCGTTGCCTTGATAGGGAGCAATGTCCCATCCGGCGTTCTTCATAAATTTCTGCATCTCCTGGCCCACGAAAATCGCGAGATTAAGCGAAAGCGCATAGCCATTGTCGACGTCGGTCAGGATCGGAAAAGGCCTTGCCGCAGCATCCGATTTCAGCGCGGTCGTGAAATGCTGCAAGTCAGGCGTGATGGCGACGATCTGACCGCCTATCGGCTCGACATCGCATTGCGCTTGCGCCAGAGCACTTGTGTTGATCCGGCAATAGGGGCACCAGTGCCCCCGGTGAAAGGACAGCGCCACAGGCCCTTTGGCGAGCAGCGCTTCGAGGGCGACGAGACGCCCTTGGTCGTCCGGCAGCAAGAAGGGCGGCATCGGATCGCCGACAGCCGGAGCCGCAGCGCCGGAACCATTGAGATTGAGCCGCAAGACAAGCCGATCCACCGCTTCGGCAAACGCCGGGCTCGCCATGCGAACGGACTCCGCGAAAGATTCGAGACGGGCGCCGAGCGGCGCATCCAAGTCGCGCGCGCGCTCGAATGCCTCTTCGAGAATCTGGGAAAGCGTCAGTTCCTTCATTCGATGTCTTTCAACCGACAGCTCGGCGCGCCAGCTCTTCGGCAGGCGCATTGGCGCTGAAGACTATACGCCTGTCGTAAATTTGGATAGGGAGCGCATCACGCAGCAAACCAACCGGGGCGAACGCGTTGCGTTTCATCGCCCCGTCCATCCGCCGTCGATCGGCAGCTCTGCGCCTGTGATGGAGGCGCCCGCCGCGGTGCATAGGAAAGCGGTCAATGCGTCGATTTGCTCGGTCGTGACGAACTGTCGGCTCGGTTGCGCGTGCAGGAGCGCGTCCTTCACGACCAACTCTTCGGTGAGCCGCGCGCCCTGGCCGTTTCGGGTATCTGCTTTTGAACCAAAGGCGTCAGCATGTAGCCGGGACAGATTGCATTGACGGTGACGCCATGTTCGGCGACCTCGAGGGCGACCGATTTGGTCAAACCCGCGACGCCATGTTTGGCCGCAACATAGGCCGACTTGAATGGCGCGGCGACAAGAGCATGCGCCGAGGCGATATTGATGATGTGACCCCATTTGCGCGCCTTCATCTCCGGGACGACCGCGCGGATGGCGTGGAACGCGGCGGAAAGATTGATGGCTATGATGGCGTCCCATTTCGCGGGAGGAAAGGTCTCGATCGCCTCCACATGCTGGATGCCGGCATTGCTGACCAGGATGTCGACCTTGCCGAAGGTCTTGCGCGCCGCTTCAACCATTCCTTTGATGTCGCCCGGCATCGACATGTCGGCGGCCGAATAGATTGTCCTTGCGCCAAAGGATTGCTCCAGTTCGTTGTGGATCCGCGTGATCCCGGCGGCGTCTCCGAAGCCGTTGAGCACTACGTTTACGCCCGCCGACGCCAAGGCCTGGGCAATTCCCAGGCCGATGCCGCTGGTTGATCCGGTTACCATCGCTACCTTGCCGGCGAGTTCGCCGTGCGCCGGATCGGCGCACTCGGATTTGCTTATTGTGTTCACGGAGGAACTCCTATTGTGATCGCCCTCCGGGCCGGCGGCTCGGGCGTGTCGGGGTCCCGGCGTCAGCGCGTCGAGAGACCTGATATCCAACGACAAACGTAACGGCGGCGCGCGCGGGTGAATTAGCATTTGCGGCAGAGTTTGATAGCAGTAGGCTATGGTTTTGGGAGACGGCGGGGCGGGGCCACGAGCTCTAAACAAAGACGGGGGGGCGCCGATGGAAATGCACCAGGTTCGATACTTCCTCGCGGTGGCGCGCCTGCTCAACTTCACCCGCGCGGCGGAGGAGTGCAATGTTGCGCAGCCCTCGCTCACGCGCGC
This sequence comes from Methylocapsa aurea, assembly GCF_000746085.1. Lineage (GTDB taxonomy): Bacteria > Pseudomonadota > Alphaproteobacteria > Rhizobiales > Beijerinckiaceae > Methylocapsa > Methylocapsa aurea. The sequence goes on from NZ_KN050804.1 coordinate 73,941, forward strand.
CATAAAGCAATTGGAGGAGGAACTCGGAGACGACCTCTTCCGGCGCGAGCGAAACCTTACGCATCTCACCGAATTCGGCCGGCGCATGACGCCATTTCTGCAACAATGCTACGACAGCGCCGCTGCCGCCAAAAGTCTCGCCTCCTCGCTGAGAAAGGGCGCCGTCGCGCCGCTGGCGCTCGCGATTTCGCACTCTGTCAGCCTGTCGCTGCTCGTCTCGCATCTCACCGAACTGAGCCGGGCCTTCGAGGGTCTCGAACTGCGCTTATTGCGAGGCGCCCGCGACGATATTGCCGGACAATTAAGAAAAGGCGAGGCGGACATTGCCGTCGCGGGGCCGTTGCTCGAATCCTGGGACCGGCTGGAATCCTGGCCTCTTTTTACCGAACGCGTCCATGTCGCGGTCAGCACGACTCATAGATTTGCGGGAAGAAACGCGATCGATCCAAGGGATTTCGCCGGCGAGCGCCTCATTGTCAGGACTTATTGCGAGGCGACAGAGGAGTTCGGCGACTTCTTAAAGTCCCGGCACGTATGTCCGAAGGTCTCGCACGAAATCGCTTCGGAACATGATTATCTTTTGCTGCTCGAGGCCGGTTTGGGCGCTGGTCTCATGCCCGAAAGCGCGGTGCGGTCGAACGGCCTTGCATGCATGCCGGTCAGGGGGCTCGACCTCAGTCGCAGAATCTCCGTGTATGCCGTGGCCGGACGGCAACGATCTGCGGCGGCCAGCACGTTCATGAAACTCCTCCGGGCCGCCGACTGGCCGACTCAAATCCGCAAGGCGCCATTGTCGCGTGTCGACGCGGCATAATCGGAGCCAGGTTCGCATCCGACCCGAGTCAATAGCGAACCGCTATCGACTTGGAAGCCATTTTGTATTTCAACTGAGGGGGCTCTTTCTCCATCCTCCGGCGCAAGGCGTCGCTGGATCGGAGGACCCAATGTTGAGCCGCAATAGTTTTCCACTTGCGCTTTCGCGATCGTAGCCGGGCTTGTTCTAGCCCGGCCGGATGCGATGTCCGCCGTCGCCGCGCCGGCCGGTGACAGCGTCGTAAAGGTCAAGAGCCGGTACGGAGTCGATGAAACGATCAGCCGGATCAAGGCGGATGTCGAGAAGAAGGGCATCAAGTTCTTCTCGGCGATCGATCAGGCGAAACTTGCCGCCGATGCGGGCATCAATCTTCGCCCGTCGACCCTGCTGACCTTCGGAAACCCACCCCTCGGCGTCCAGTTCCTGACGTCAAATCCGAACGCCGGGCTCGACTGGCCGGTTCGTCTTCTGGTGACGCAGGACGCTATGGGTCGCGTTTGGGTCGTCTATACGGATTTCGCCTGGATCGCGCGACGCCATCGCATTGCCGATCGGAACGATGCGTTCAAAATGGCGTCGAAGGTCATCGGATCGATCACATCGAGCGTTGCCTCTAAATGGGCCGTCGACTCGACGTCTGGGTAAAGGTGGTTCGGCAAACCAGCTTGCAACGCGTTCAGAGGCCCGAGGGGGCGACGGCCGTCGGTCGAGCGCCCCCTGACGCGGGCCATGCTTTTGGAGGCATTTCGATGACACAAGCGCATGCCATCAACGACGCAAGAAAGGATCCGGGCATCGCGGCCAACGACGGCGGGGCGCCGCAAAACATCTCCGATTGCGGTCAGATCGTCCTAGTGTTGCAGGGTGGCGGCGCCCTCGGCGCCTATCAGGCCGGCGTCTATCAAGCCCTGCATGAAGCTGGAATCGAACCAGACTGGGTGATCGGCACATCGATCGGCGCCATCAACGCAAGTCTGATCGCTGGCAACAAGCCCGAAAATCGCCTCGCGAGATTGGATGAGTTTTGGAGCCGAGTCGGACATAAGCCGGCGCTCGAAGCCATCGCAGGCCTGCCGTGGCTCGGCCGTGCCTTGCCGAACTGGATGACGCTGACGTCGGGAATACCGAGCTTTTTCAGACCCAACCCATTCGCTTTCCTTGGCCTTCATGCGCCGCTTTCCGCTGACGCGGCGGGGTATTATTCTACCGGTCCGCTAGAAGCGACGTTGACCGACCTTGTGGATTTCTCGCTTGTCCAAAGCGGTCCGACGCGGCTTACCGTCGGAGCGGCGAACGCGCAAACCAGCGAAATGCGCTATTTCGACAGCCGCGACACGAAATTGACGGCCCGTCATGTCATGGCTTCGGGAGCGTTGCCGCCGGCGTTTCCGGCGGTTCGCATCGACGGCGAGCTTTTTTGGGACGGTGGGATCTTGTCCAACACGCCTGTCGAGGCGGTGTTTGACGACACCCCGCGCCGCAACTCGCTTGTGTTCGCGGTCCACATCTGGAATCCGAGCGGACCGGAGCCGGAAACGATCTGGCAGGTTCTGAACCGCCAGAAGGACATCCAATATTCGAGCCGCGCCGTCAGCCACATCAAACGGCAAAAGCAAATTCACCGCTTGCGGCATATCATCGCCGAACTTGCCATGCGCTTGCCCGAGAGAGAACGCGACACCAACCTCGTGCGCGAAATGGCGGGTTATGGATGTCTAACCCGCATACATGTCGTCCGGCTCGTCGCCCCTCCGCTTGAAGGGGAAGACCATACCAAGGATATCGACTTCAGCCGTGCCGGCATCCGCTGTCGTTGGGCGGCGGGCTATGAAGATACGCGCCGGGTGCTCGCCGACGCGCCATGGGAAGGCGAGGTCAACCCGATCGAGGGCTTCTACCTCCACGAATGCCGCCCGGCGACAGCTCCGATGAAATGAACAGGCCAGGAGCGACAGCATCCTTCCTGCGACTCGTCAGAACCCCGCGAAGTCGCTGGTCCCGATCTCGCATCGTGCGGTGGCGCCATGATGCGACAATCGCGTCATTTAGCCATTCGCCTTAGACGTATGATTTGGAGCCATTCGCGCGGCGGCGGATTTTTCTTCTCACACTGCCCACGGCGAGCTGCAGACGCTTCCGATTTCTTCCGCTCCAATGGAATGGAAGAGGCGATTGCCTACGAATCGCGCGGTATCGGCATCGTTGAAGACCGGCACGCGCGCGACTGCTGTTGCTGGGCTTGGGGCTAGCCTAAGGACATAGCTCCCCCTTAGTTTCCGATGTTCATGCTGTGGCCCTCCGCCCGGCTCAAGAGCGCGTTGAGCTCATCGACAGGCACGAGCGCCATCCGCTTGCCATGCATCTCGACGATATGGAGATTCAAGGACCTGCCCTCGCTCAGCGGGACGTTCATGGACTTCTCAAAGCGCATCGCGTCCCTGCTGAAAGGCGTCGGCGTGGCGGCTTGAGCAAACGCGCTGGGCGCTGCGGCGAAGCCGATGGCGGCTGCGACTATGGCGGAGAAAAGAAGCTTGTTTTGCATGGTCGTTTCCTTGCTGTCTGATCGATCGCTTGGGCCGGAAACCTTATCGGCTCTGCCGAGACTGAAAATGCGCGGTCGACAGACAGAAGAGAAATATTCTTTGGCTTGGACTTTGATAGCGGCTGGCTATCGGCAGGCTCGCTCGGCGCATTGGCCGAGGTCGTGGCAATCGCTTTCGGACGCTCCTAAGCGCAAAGTCCGCATACCTCAGCAGGACCCCGACGGCCGCTCTTTCGGCTGTCTGCCCTATGCCGCCATAACCCGGTGGCTCGAGTCAATTTTCAGCCGCGATGTGAGAACCGCCGCCGCCGCAAGCACAAGAGCGATGCCGGAGACGCAGGCGGCGCAGCCGAACCGGTCGAAGATCACCCCCAGGACCGCCGTGCCGACGAGGCCTCCGCAAAAATAGCTCCCGAGATAGATGCCGCTCGCGGCGCCACGGTCTCTCGTCGCCGTGCGGCCGACGAATCCGGTTGCGGCCGCTTACGCGACAAATGTTCCTACGCCGATCAAAACCATGCCCGTGATGAAGGTCTCGAGATGTGGCGCCAGCACAAGCGGCAGGCCAAGCCCGGCGAGTCCAAGCGCGCCCCACATTGTCGGCCGCGTTTCCCAACGACCGACAGCGTTGCCAGCCAGCGGCGTTGTGACAATGGATGGCGCAAAGACAAGGTAGATGACGCCCACGGTCATCATGCCGACCGCGACCGGGGGGCGAACAAGCACGAAATTGATGTAGGTGAACGTTCCGATGAAGGCAAAGAGGATGCAGAAGCCGATCATGAAGCTCCTCGCTTACCGAGGCGGCGATGAAGACGTGACGCCGCAGGTCGCCAGCTTTCTCTCGCAATGGTTCGCGGATGGGCTCGTCACGCGATTGTCGATTCGAGATTGAACCCTGGACGTTCTCCGCGGCCGTTCAGGCTCATCGAATGAGCGGTCTCAGATGAATCCTGGTCAGGCAATCGACGACGCGGGCCCGTGGGGTCTTGCGGTGGCAAATTCGCATTGCCTGCGACATCAGGAGTCCCGGACCCGAGCGCCGAACCGTAGAGACCTACGATTAAGAGCTGGCGGTCGTTCGCCCCGCTTACCAAACTCGGACATATTGAGCTTGTTTTTAGCTGTTACGATTGCTACAAATGAAGAGAGTTTTATCAAATATGAATAGCGGCCCGTTTCGCCGAAGTTAAATTTATTGGCTATCAGCCTTACGGCGGCGACCGCACCGATGTTGTGGACGCGGAAGGGAACTTATTGATGTTGCGCAAGGCAATCCTGGTGCTGGGCACGCTCCTTTTCTCAGCTGGAACGGCCCTCGCGGCGACCACCACGACGACTTTCACCGTTCAGATGACGATCACCTCTTCCTGCATCATTAACAGCGCCTCGACGTTAAATTTCGGCTCCTCAGGCGTGCTTTCGGCGGCTGTCCCTGGGACTTCAACGATCCAGGTGCAATGCACAAATACAACTCCCTACACTATTGGGCTGGACGCCGGCACGGGAGCGGGCGCGACAGTCGCCGCGCGCAAGATGACCAATGGCGCAAACACCATCACCTATTCGCTCTATCAGGACAGCGGCCATACGACCGTCTGGGGCGAAACGATCGGCACGAATACGGTCGTCGGGACAGGTGACGGCTCTTCTATAAGCCATACTGTTTTTGGACTCGTTCCGGCGCAAACGACGCCCGCAGCCGCCGTTTATGCGGATACTATTACGGTCACGGTGACCTACTAAACTGCACCGGCCTGTTCTGGAGAACAATTGTGTCTGGGGCGAAACTTATCCTAGCTATCGCCATTTGGTTGTTCGTCGGCGCGCTTGCATATGCCGCGTCGCTACAAGTTCAACCCGCCTCGTTGGATGTATTGGCACCCGGAGCTGCCGCCACTCTCACTCTACGCAATGAGGGCCCAAGGCCCATCAATGTGCAAATCCGCGTCTTTCACTGGTCACAGATAGATGGCGAGGACCGTCTGGACCCAACGGAGGATGTTGTTGCTTCTCCGCCCGCCGTCACGCTCGAGCCGAACACCGATTATGTCGCCCGCGTCGTGCGGGTTGCAAAACAGCCGGTAGTCGCAGAGGAGGCCTACCGGCTGTACGTCGATGAGCTTCCAGAGGCGACGTCGTCCGCCGGAAGGACGATCAGATTGCTTGTGCGCCAATCTATTCCTGTCTTCTTCGCCGCGCCAGAACGATCGCCCGCGGCGGTCGAATGGTCGGTGCAAAAGCAAGCCGGACAAACGATTCTTTCCGCACGAAATAAAGGCGACTCGCGGCTTAGGATTTCGGCGTTGTCGTTGCGCGACAAAGGCGGCAAGACCATCTCATTCGGCAAGGGACTCGTCGGCTACGCGCTCGGCCATTCGACCATGCGATGGCCTGCGCCGCGAGGAAGTGGTGGATTGGCTTCGAGCGGATCAGCCGAGGTTTCCGGCCAGGGCAATGAGGGTCCAATTAAAGCCGTCGCTCCTATCCTCGCCGGCCGCTAAAAGCCGACCGCTCTAATCTTGTCTGGTTGTCGCGCTGTTGGCGGCAATGTCAAGAAAGGAACGTCCGGTGCGATAGTGGAAACGGCGATGCGCCGGATCGATGAACAGTTCGATCAACAACCCCAACGCGCGCACGGTTTCGCGTCGTGGATCGAGGCTGTGTTTGGACTCAGCGATGCGGGTCCCTCCAGACTGGCGCGCCTTTTGTCATTGCAAGCGAAACGTGGGTCGACGACCGTTGTTGCGGTTGCAATCTTGCTTGCGGCGATCCACCAGGTTCTGGCCGAGGACGCCTTTCAGCAACTTCAGCTCGAGGTCTTCATCAATGACGAACCGACCAAACTGATCGGCTCGTTCACGTCTGTCGACGGGCGTCGCCTCGGCGCGCGCGGCGAGGAGCTTGAAGAGATAGGGCTGAGCATCGGCGCGGCGAAAGTTAAGGACGGTTTCGTTGTCCTGGAAGAGATCGAGGGTTTGACCTACCGCTACGATGAGCCCGGACAGCGGATCTATCTGACGATAACTGACAGCTTGCGTAAAGGAACTATGTTAGACGCCTCTCCTCGTCGCGAGAAGCCGCCAGCGGCCGGGGCGACTTTTGGCGGCGTTCTCAACTACAACCTGTTGGGCGTCTCCAACGGCCGCTTCAACTGGAGCACATTCGGGTTTGCGGGTCTGACCGCGTCGCTTGACGCCCGGGCCTTTTCGCCGTTTGGCACGTTGAGTCAATCGGTCATCGCGCCCGCGATTGGCGCGGGCGTAAACGGCGGCAATGTATTGCGGCTTAATACCGACTTTACCTATTCCGACCAGAATACGCTGACGACCTACCGGGCGGGAGACGTCATCAACGGCGGCCTCGCCTGGACGAGGCCCATTCGCATCGGCGGCTTTCAGGCCCAGCGCAACTTCGGCCTTCGACCGGACCTGGTTACTGTCCCGCTTGCATCGGCGAGCGGCAGCGCGGCCGTCCCGTCGACTGTTGACCTATATATCAACAACCTGAAGACATTTTCGCATGACGTCGGCATAGGTCCCTATAGCATTACAAACATTCCAATCGTTACGGGCGGCGGCGAGGCGAGGATCGTCGTTCGCGATGCGGCAGGTCACGAGACCCAGAGCAGTCTGCCGTTCTACGCCTCGTCTAGCCTCCTCGCCCCTGGACTCTTCGACTTCTCACTTGAAGCCGGGTTTCCGCGATTCGGGTTCGGCACAACTCTCGACGCCTATATCGCCAAGCCTGTCGCGTCCGGGAGTTGGCGCCAGGGGATTTCCGATTGGCTGACGCTTGAGAGCCACGCCGAAGGCGGCGCGGGTCTCGCAAACGCCGGCATCGGCGCAGTCGCGAGCGTTGGAGGCTTCGGCGTCGCGTCCCTGGCGCTGGCGGGGAGCCGATCCAACTTCGGCGTCGGTTTGCAATCCTATGCTTCCGTCGAAACCAGGATCGGTCCGGTAAGCCTTACCGCCAGTTCGCAGATGAGTCATGGAGCCTATCAGGATCTCGCATCCCTGATGGGGCGATTTCAGAGCGGCGGGCTACAACGCGTCAAGACGCTCTTTGGCCTCTTGCAATATGATGTCGCCTTCGCCAACGCGACATCCTATCCGCCACTGTTCCTGAACTATGAACCGCCAAAGATGATTAACCGCCTTTCGGTCGGAACGCCTCTGCCATTTGACAATGGTAGTTTCAGTGCGAGCTACATTGATCTTCGCGAAGCAACCGGCAATACTTCCAGGATACTTTCAGCCTCCTATTCGCGACCGCTTGCGTTCGACGCGACGCTCAGCGCCACCGTGTTCACCGACTTCGGCGCCCGGAGAAACGCCGGCTTGTACTTCAGTCTGTCGGTCCCACTCGGCGATCAAGTAACCGCCGCCTCCGGATTTTCGACCGGACAGGGCGGTCGCAACGCGATCGTCGGCGCCCAGAAGCCGCTCGGTCAGGAGCCCGGCAGCTATGGCTGGCGCTTCGGCGCCGGAGAGGGGGGAAGCGCCGTAACGCAGGCGGCCGCGTCCTATCGTTCGCCCTATGGATGGGCCGAGGCCGGGGTCGTTCGCAATCGGCGTGGATCGACCAGCGCCACAGCTCAAATCGACGGAGCGATCGCAACGACGGGTTCGGACATACTTTTCACCAATCGCATCGACGACAGTTTCGCGGTAGTGGAGACCGGCGCGCCCAACGTTGCGGTTCTCTACGAAAACCGTCCCGTCGGCTCAACCGATTCCGCAGGCCGGCTCGTCCTGCCGAATTTGCGCTCCTATCAAAGCAACAAGATCGCGATTGATCCCCGTAATTTGCCGGTGAACGCCGATGTCGCGTCCACTCAGACTGTTGTGGCGCCCGCCGGCCGGGCCGGAGTACGTGTGAATTTTGGCGTTGAGACCAACAATAACGTCGCGATTCTTGTTCTGTCCACACCGGACGGCAAGCCGATCCCCGCAGGATCGCAAGGCGAGATCGACGGCGGCCAGGCGTTCGTCGTCGGGTATGACGGCCGCGCCTATGTCAAGGGACTCGCGCGCGAGAATGCGCTCGTCGTCAAAACGGTCTCGGGGACATGTCGGGCGTCATTCAGCTATGCGGGCGCCGCAAATGAGCAGGCCGTGATTCCAGTCACATGCAGGTAAATGATGCGTCGTGTCGAGCTCAGTGAGCCAGATCATATTAGGACCTTAGCTATGCAGAGGAAGACATTTTTTCACCCGATCGCCGCGACGATTGCGGGCATTTTCCTGTGCCTTTGCACTCTCTTATCCGCTGCACACGCGCAAACCTGCGGTTTTTCTGTCACCAACGTGTCGTTCGGGTCCGTGGATGTGACCGCCAACAGCGTGGTCGACACGACGGCGACCGTATCGATCACCTGCAACGGGCTTGGCGTGGCGTTGCGCGTGTGCGTCAACATTGGGGCCGGCAGCGGCGGAGGTTCGTCAGCCACGCATCGCTTGATGACATCTGGATCGAACAACCTGATCTATGGCCTCTACAGCGACGCCGCGCGAACCGCGCCCTGGGGTTCGGATTTTTGGGCTGGGGGCGGCGCGGCGCCCGTGACGGTAATTTTTCCTCTGTTCATCGGTAGCTCTACCCAGACCGTGACCATGTATGGCAGGGTTTTTGCCGGACAACAGACCGTCCCGGCTGGATCCTATCTCAGTTCGTTTAGTTCCCTCGACGCCGATATCAAGTACGGACTGCTCTCGATTCTCAGCTGCAATCTGTTGACAGCGGATGCGACGACGAGTTTCAATGTCTCGGCGACCGTTCCATCGGCTTGCAGCGTTTCGGCGAGCAACCTCAACTTCGGTTCCGCCGGCGTGTTGGCGTCGGATGTCGACGCCACAGGGACGCTGTCCGTCACATGTACGAACGCCGCGCCCTACACATTGGGACTTTCGGCCGGCGCAAAGGTTGGCGCGACGACCTCGTCTCGCGGCATGACAGGGCCAAGCGGCGGAATTATCAATTATGCCCTGTATCAAAACGCGGCGCGGACGCTGAACTGGGGCAATTCTCCTGGTGTCGACACCGTTGCCGGCACGGGCGCCGGGCTAACGCAATCCGTTTCCGTCTTTGGACGGGTTCCAGCACAAACGACTCCGGTTGCGGGAACCTACACGGATACGATCGTCGTGACCGTGACCTATTAGATCTGAATGAGTTCCGGTTCGCTTGGCGATATTGGCACGTTCCCGCCGCACATCGTGGACGCTATCTCCGTCGTGGACATGTATCGGCCGGCGCGAAGGCCGCCAACCATTCGGCAATGACTCCGAAGCCCACGACGGCAGCTATCAAAAAGGCGCGGTCCCGGGACCCTCGGCGACCAAGCGGCGGCGGAGAGCGTAAGACGGCGTCAACTCATCCTCGCCGGATCGAGTTTCGCGGCGGCCTTCCACTGGGCCGCCATTGGAGTCGCGCCGTCCATCGCTCCAATATCCTCGAGCCGATGCTTCAACGTCGATAAATCGAGCGTCTCGATATCCAAATTGACAAAGGCGCTGATCCGCGCCCCGAGACGACGGTAGGCTTCCATAAAGGCGGCGCGCTTTTCGGCGTCGGTCCCATTAACCGCCGCCGGGTCGGGAATTCCCCAATGGGCGACCAGGGGATGACCTGGCCAAAACGGACAGGACTCGCCTGCCGCGGAGTCGCAAACGGTAATGATGAAGTCCATTTTCGGCGCGCCCTGGGCAGCGAATTCGTTCCAGCTCTTTGAGCGAAAGCCGTCCGTGTCGTAGCCAAGGTCTTTCAAGAGAATAAGCGCGTGCGGATTGGGAACATCCCGGGGCTGGCTTCCCGCCGAAAAAGCTCGGATGCGACCGGCGCCCTCGCGATTTAAGATGGCTTCCGCCATAATCGAGCGCGCCGAATTTCCTGTGCAAAGGATGAGAACGTTATAGATCGTTTGAGACATGAAGCTCTCGCGTTTGGCCGGGAATGGAAGCGCCGCGCCCGTCAAGGCGGAGACGTCGCAAGGTTGTTGCGTCATGCGACAGCAATCCTCCAGGAGAAATGCGCTGAGTTGCAGAGCGCGATTGCGATTCGCGGCATAGATGATCGATCGGCCCTCGCGACGCGACAGAACGAGCCCGGCCTGTTCGAGCAGAGTTAGATGGGTCGAAAGCGTGTTGTGAGGGACAGCTAACAGCCGCGCGACGTCGCCTGCGGCGAGCCCATAGGGGAGATATCGCACCAGAAGACGGAAAATCTCAAGACGCGAGGGTTGCGAGAGCGCGGATAGGATTTTGACCGCGTCAGACGCCTCGAATCGATTCTGCATCGGATCGATTTGCGCGGTTGGGGAGAGCGACGATTTCATTGGGTTCTCAACTGGTGGCCCCAGGTCAAGGCGCAGGCCTCTTCGGCAGAAGGTCAGAACGCTTCAAGCGCTGTTTTTGGCGGGGATGACTTTGCCAATGTCGTCCAAACGCCTTTGCAACGAAAGCTTGTCGAGGCTTTTCAAAGGCAAGGCGCAGAATATGGAGATGCGATTTGCGAGCATTCGGAACGTATCCGCGAACGCGAGATGTTTGAAAGCTTCATCCCCTTCCACGGCGGCTGGATCGGGAAGCCCCCAATGCGCCGTCATCGGCTGCCCCGGCCAGTAGGGGCATTCCTCCGCGGCTGCGTCGTCGCAGACGGTAAAGACGAAATCGAGAGGCGGCGCGTCCGGGCCGGCGAATTCGTCCCAACTCTTTGAGCGCAGGCCGTCCGCCGTATAGCCGGCCTTCTGCAGGGTCGCGAGCGTGTAGAGGTTGATCTCGCTCTTTGGGTGCGAGCCCGCGCTAAAGGCCTTGAACTTGCCGGCTCCAAGCCGATTTAGGATAGCTTCGGCCATGATTGATCGGGCCGAATTGCCGGTGCACAGAAAGAGCACGTTGAGAAGTTTTTCCGTCCCCACCTCCGCCTCCATTGCGCTGGCTATTTTCAATATGTCTGCGATACTCGACATATCGAAAATAGGCAAGAAGAAGATGTCAAGGTTTTGGCGGCCACGGGCTAAAGTCTGGATTTGCTCGCGCAAGGCCGCCCGACCTGTGGCAGGGGAACGATCGACGGGGAGATCGACCACCTCCGCCTGCGCGGGCCTGTCCGGATCAAACCCGGAACGTTTGGCTCCGCGAAGGAGGATGGCCGGTGGCATGCCGGTCTCGCCGGATGATCCGGTGTAATTCCTAAGCGATTCGTCGCGCTGAGCGGGACCCTTCGGGCATGACTTGGCGGAGCAGCCAGCGAAGGACATCGCTTTTTTGTCAACACGTCAGTTGAATGGGCCTGATGCTCGATCGTTCATCGGGTCAACAACAGGCGTGCTCTTTGATCGCGACACGAGGCTTGTCCGAGTGACCTATCCACGAAAGCACTTGCGCAAATAATAATAATTCGATATGTCCATACTCATCGAAATATAGATAAAAATCTCGGTGGCTGGGGAGATCGAAATGATCACACGTCGAATCGCTCTGCGCGATGCGCTCTTGGCGAGCGGGACGGCTTTGATCAGTTGGGCCATCCCAGGGCTCGGCCTGAGCGCCGAAGAGGACGTGTCGGCGCATGGCGCGGGGTCCACGTTTTCGGCGCCTCTGTACCAGAAGTGGATCGATGTTTATCGGCAGGATCACAAGCAGGTCGCGCTGAGCTATGACGTCGTGGGGAGTGGTGAGGGGGTCACCCGCTTTATCGCGGGATCGGTTGATTTCGGCGCCACAGACGTGGTGCCAAGCGAACCGATGCTCATCGGCGTCAAGCGCGGAGCTATTTCGGTTCCCGCGACGGCCGGGATGATCGTGCTCGCTTACAATGTCCCAGGCTTGGCCGGCGTCCTGAGGCTGCCGCGCGATGTCTACTCCGACATCTTCAGTGGCCGGATTAAGGTATGGAATGACCCCCAGATCCAGAAGGCCAACCCCAATTTGTCGTTGCCAAATAGGAACATCGCCGTGGTGGTCCGGCAGGACAGCAGCGGGACGACGGCCGCCTTCACGCGCCATCTTGTGGCGATTGGCGCGAGCTGGCATGCGAGCGGGGCTGGCGAGGGATTTGTGATCGATTGGCCAAGAGAGGCTATGCAAGGCAAAGGCAACGAGGGCGTCGCATCAAAGATCAAGATCAGTGAAGGCTCGATCGGCTTCGTGGAGTACGGTTTCGCCAAGCGCCTTGGCTTGCAGATGGCGACGCTCGAGAACAAGGCTGGACGCTTCGTCGAGCCCAGCGAAGAGGCCGGCCGGGCGGCATTGCTCGCAACGGAGAATAATTCCACGGCGGATCCACGGGGAGATGGATCATACCCGATCACAACCTTAAGCTGGCTGCTTCTCTACAAGAAATACGCAGATCCGAAGAAAGCCGCCGCCGTGAAGGATTGGGTGAGATGGGGCCTCACGACAGGCCAGACGTTTGCGTCCCAGCTAGGCTATATCCCTCTGCCTGCGGAAACGGCGGCGCTCGCGGAACGCTCTCTGGACGCCATTTCTTAAAATCGTAGGGTGACGTTTCTGATTCCGGCTTAAGGGTACGACGCCGCTTGCGGCCGGTGATGGACCAATTGTTGGAGCGCCGGCAAGCCGATTGGCGGGGTCGCCTGCCACGGCGCGAAGAATACTCTCTTTGCCATCGATCCGCAGACGCGCTCGATCTGTTTTTGCTCGCCCAGCAACCGCTGCCGAAGGAGCGGGTCGCGGGCGCCGGCGGCGACGAGGCTCTTGTTGACGACCCAGGCGTAGGGCTCGACATGCGCGCGCCTCAAGTCCTCCTGCAGAGCGCCGGCCTGGGACACCGGGGTGGTCTCCGCCAAAGTGACCAATATCACGCGCGTATAGGCCGGATCCTGGAGGCGCATCAGCGGCGTAATGATCCGACCTGCTGGCGGGTGCGACTCCGTCTGACGCGTAATCTGTCGATGATAGGCGCCGGTTGCGTCCATAAGCAGCAAGCTGTGTCCGGTGGGGGCGGTGTCGAGCACCACGAAGGCGCCGCGCGCTTCCGCGACAATTCTTGAGAAGGCGTGGAAGACGGCGACCTCTTCGGTGCAGGGCGAGCGCAAATCCTCGCGCAACAGAGCCTGCCCCTGTGGGTCGAGATCACGACCACGATCCTTCATTATTTTCTCGACGTAGCGTTCGGTCTCCGCCCTGGGGTCGATTCTGTCGACGCGCAAACCGGGAACCTCTCCCGCGAGCGTCATCGCAAGATGGGCCGCGGGATCGGTCGTGCTGAGATGCACAGTGTGACCACGCTGGACCAGACCGAGGGCAATCGACGCGGCGATCGTGGTCTTGCCGACGCCGCCCTTCCCCATGACCATGATGAGGCCCTTTCCATCCGCCGCCAGACGGTCGATTAGGCGATCTAACGCGGGAAGGTCGCTGGCAAGCTTTCTGTCTAGAAAGGCCGCCGCCGCCGCGGCAGGCGCCGAGGCCCGGCCAATCAGTGAGCGCAAGGCCCTTAACCCCAGCATGTCGAAAGGTCGTAGCTGAATATCGTCGCGCGGGAGATCCCGAAGGTTCTCCGGCAGATCCGCGAGCGCCCGCTTGCCTTGGTCTTCCAGCGACGCGGCCACCAAATCGGATCGGTCGCTGGCCAAGAACACGCCGTTCACGACCAGACGCTGGTTCGAGAGACCGAGCGCGCGAAACTCCGCTGAGGTTCGCGCCGCCTCGGCGATTGCGCCGATTTCGGGTCGCGTCACGAGGATGATGGTCGTGAATGCCGGATCAGAAAGCGCCGCCATCGCCGTCCTGAACCGAGCCTCTTGCATCTTGAGGCCGGAATGCGGCCCAAGGCAGGACGCGCCGTGATCATTGCCCTCGAGAAAGCCACTCCACGCCTTTGGCAGGCTGAGGAGACGAAGCGTATGCCCGGTTGGCGCCGTGTCGAAGACGATATGATCGTGGGTCCCATCGTCGACGGCCAAGCGGCCAACAAATTCGTCGAACGCAGCGATCTCCGTCGTGCAGGCACCGGACAATTGTTCCCGAACCATGTCCCGGTCTTGGTCGCTTGCCTCCGGCCCCATTTGGGCCAGCACCCGCATGCGATAGGAATCGGCGGCGGCGATGGGGTCAATATTGAGGACATCCAGACGCTCGGCGCCGGGGACTGGGACCGGTAGATTGCCCAAAGGCGCGTCCAATATCTCGTCGAGATTGGATGCGGGATCGGTGCTTACGAGCAGAACGGACTTGCCGCCGTCAGCGAGCGCTAAGGCGGCGGCGCAAGCGATCGAAGTTTTGCCGACGCCACCCTTGCCGGTGAAGAACAAAAAGCGGCTCGGATCGGCGAGAAATCCAGGCGGGTGGACCACAGCAGCGTCGTTCATGATGTCCTTCGGTCCGCCGTCGAAGCGGGCGATCAGGCCAGCGTCAGCCACACCCGATAAACGGGACTATAGCAGCACTAAACCATGATCCGAACCGTGGACGTCCGGGCCGAATGGAAACAGACCACGTTTCATTTTTTGGATTCCTTAAGAGATAATATGCGAAATTGTAGAGATAGAATAGAACCAATTAATTATCGTGCTATCATTCGCAGCCGTCCCTGCTACCGGCGCTCGGCCTTACGGTCGCGGACGAGCCTCGATTGATTTCCGCGACTGATTGGGCCACCGTGCGCGACAATGACCGACGAAGATGCGCTTCTGGCGGCGAATGCCGCCTATTACCACGCGTTTGACGCAGCCGATTTCGCGCGCATGTCGGTAGTCTGGGCCGACGACGATGTTTCCTGCGTCCACCCTGGATGGCCAGTGTTAATCGGTCGGCAAGCGATTTTGCAGTCCTATCGCGATATCTTGCGCAGTCCTTTGCAAGAGGCAATTGGCCATCGGGAGGATCTGGCCATCGTTTCGGGAAGCGATGGTAGAGTCATTTGCACCGAAATCGTAGGCGGGATGGCGCTCGTTGCGACCAACTGGTTTAAGCGCATCGACGGCGCCTGGCGAATGGTTCACCATCAGGCGAGTCCGATTGCGGTGCCCATCGATGAGGCAGCCTCCCAGCCTTCGTTTGGGCGATTGAACTAGAGCGCTTTCCGATCGAATGGAGTTATTCGATCGATCAGAAATCGCTCCAGTGTTAAAGAGCCTGAGCATATTCTCGTCGAACAGATTGAACCAATCTGTTCGACGAGAATATGCTCTAAGGAGAAGAAGGCCTCTTGCCTTGCCTTGCCTTTGGTCCTTGCCGACGCCGGACACTTCAGCCAAGATTGGCTCTCGCGCGGGAGTCTGGTCGAACGGAAATAGTGAGTTCTGGTTTTGCAGCGATGCTTGCGGTTGTCGCTTAAGACTCAGACACAGGCGTTCTCGTTGGCTCCGTCGTCGGCCTGAAGCCATGAGCGTCTGCCCAGGCTTCGAGGCCGGCGGCGGGTATGCCAAAGATCTTTCGCACCTCGGCCAGCGACCGCTCCGCATAGGCCCAAAAATCCCATCCCGACGCGAAAGTATCGGCTCTGCTGTCAGCTCCCGCGGCCCAGGCGCACCAAAAATTCTCAGGATCCATAGGGGTCTTGGCTTTCCCGGCGATCGGATTGATTTGGATGTGGAGATGCCAGATGAAGATCACCGGAAGGACGTGCGCCCCCATCGGCAAGCGCTTGTGCATTGTCGAGGTGAACACCGAAACAAGGATCTCGCCCCGCGGCGTGGTGTCATAGCCGCTGATGACATGAGCGCTGTCGTGCGGGACCGAAAAGCCGGCGTTCAGCGCCTTCGCCTCGCCCGGAAAATCATAGCCGTTCGACGTGAATTGGTGGTGAAACGCACGCCCGAAGCTGTTCGAAGGATATTTTGATAGAGCGTGGAAGCGGGCGGCCAGAGCTGGATCGGCGCCGGGCCCGGCATATGGCAGAAGCCAGGCGTTTGCATCCCCGCCGGTCCATTGGCCATTTGTGATGCTATCCATGTTCAGACGCGTCATTTCGGCGAGCGCGTCTTGCATATGTCCATTTGAGGCGAGGCCAAGCAGATCAAGATAGGAAGCCTCGATATTGAGCGCCGCCGCGTATCGGCGCACGGCGTCAACCTTGGCCGCCTCGGGGACGCCATCGATACACGTCATGACGGTCAGGAATTTGATCGCGTCCTCCCGCAAGCTCGCGGAGACGACGAATGATGCGAGCAGCTTGGGTTCGACGCGCGCGAGGGCTGCAAGATCGAGGGTGGAGGTCTTGCCGAAGATGAATCTCCAGGCGCCCCTGATCATCTCAATATCCTCTGACCGCGCGGGCGCCTGCCCGGCTTCCGCCACAAAGGCCATCGCGCCGAGGATCGCAAGACTGACATCCGCCGGAGCGCCCGGATGAAGCGCGGCCACTTCGAGATCATTGGACATCAACATGCTCCTATAAATCACTTGACGTAATTCGGCCGCCCAGCCAAGCGGGGCCCATCAGCCATGAAAGCAAATTAGTCTTGATGCGTAGTGAAGATATCGCCTCCTGCCGCCACCAATTTCGACTTCTGCTGATTCTAACGCTTCATCCGCCTCTGGAAAACTCGGACATGGCGGGCCCAAAACATCGCAGGCCATTGCGGTCCTCCCTAGAACTGCGCGCTGAGCGAGCCCATGATGGCGCGCGGCGCGCCATATGTGCGAACGCCGAGGGCGAATCCAGGGGAAACCGGGGCATAATTAATGGCCCCTGTGTAGGAGGTCGCGTCCAGGAGATTTGTGACATTGACCTGCGCCGTTATCTTCGCATCGGCGATCTTGAAGCTATAGGCGGCCATAAGATTCACGGTGGCGTAGGCTGATAGCATGGGCAATGACGGCGAGAGATTGAGGCCCGAATAATCCACAATGGGCTGCGAGCCATGATAGATGACGCCGCCGCCGACCTTCCACCCTGTCAAGACCTGCTGCTGGAATTCGTAGGTGGTCCAGAGGCTCCCCAAATTTCTTGGAATGTTCGGAAGGCGCTGGCCGACGTCGCCATTTTCGCTCTTGGTGATGCGGACATCCTGGTTGGCGTAGGCGACGATGACGTTCCAGCCGGGCAATATTGCCCCCTGTATATCGAGCTCAACTCCCTTGCTGCGCGCCTCGCCGGTCAATATGCTGAAGCCCTGGTGAAACGGGCTTGGATCAGCCGTGGGGATGTTGGTCTTGGTCAGATCGTAGTAATCGGCGCTGGCCCTCAGCCGCCCATCGAAGAACTCGAGTTTGACGCCCGCCTCCCCCTCTCGCGCGCTTGTCGGGGGAGCGGGGATTCCAGGATAGAGAGTGGCGCTGTTGGGACCAAAACCCTCGGAATAATTGGCATAGAAGCTCACCCAGCTTTCCGGCCGCCACAGTAGGCCGAAGCGGGGAGTCAGAGCGGATTCCGTGAGCGGAGGGCCTTGCGTCATTTCACCAAGCGTCGGCCCCGTTTCGCTGGCTTGATGGATATATTGGTATCTCGCCCCCGCGAGGAGATAGAAATTATAGGGCAGCTTGATCTGGTCCTGCAGATAGAGACCGGCGGTGTCTTGCACGCTGTTAGATCCGGAAGCGGGGGTCAGAGAACCGGGAAGCGGAGTCCCTGGATGAACCGGGTTGAAGAGATCAATTTGTGAAGGCCCTAAGTTAAAGCCAACTTCGCTTAGGACAGTGCTTTTGTAGACATCTCCGCCAATGAGCAAAGTATGTGTGGCTCCAAACGTGTTGATATGGCCGATAATATCGACATTTGTCGAATAGGTTGTCTGCCCTGTGGCGTTTGTCGCAAGGTAACGGTCAATTAATTGGGCGCCGCCCATTGCTTCAAGAGCGTATGGTTGTATAGTAGAGCTGCTATAAGCAATGCGGTTATAGGAAATTTGCTGTTTGATCGACCAATCGCCATCGAATTGGTGTGACCAGGTCAGCGCGGAAAAAAGCGACTTTTGCGCGGCGGGAGAGTTTCCACCATAGTTGCGGCTTCGCGGGATGGGCATGAACGCCCCCTTGAAGACAGGATCAACACCATAGAACTGACCGAAGCGATTTTCATCATATTGGGCTTCCAGCTTCACCCAGGTCGCTGGATCGATGTTCCATTTGAGCACGGGCGCAAGAAAAATATCCTGTGAATGCGTGAGATCGACGGGCGAGCCAAACGGCGCGCCATTGTTCTGGTAGGACATATTCATCCGGTAGAGCCATGCGCCGTCCTTCGTGACCGGGCCGGTTGCGTCGACGCTGGTGCGGTAATTGGCGAAGGAGCCAATCTGCTGGTTAACCGAATAATAGGGCGCGGTCAGCGGCTCCTTGGTGATGATATTGACGATGCCGCCGGGCTCGACAAGCCCGTAGAGCATTGCCGCAGGGCCCTTGAGCACCTCGATGCTCGCCACATTGGCGAGTTGTTGCGTGGAGGCGCCATCCAGGAAGCTGACGGTGGTATCCTGACGAAACCCGTCGCGGAAGAGCGTCCAGGTGGGAAACCCACGCAAGACAATTTGACTGTAGGCAGTCCCAGCGCCCAACGCGCCGGGGCCCGCGACCGTCACGCCGCTGACATTCTGCAACGCTTGGTCGAGGCTGATGACTTGCTGATCCCGCAACACCTGCTGAGTGATCACCTGGATATTCAGCGGCGTGTCCATGATGGGCGTATTGGTCTTGGTCCCGGTGGCGGCGTCTTCCAAGACATAAGTGGCGTTATAGGGGTCCTGCGCCGGACCCGCGCCGCCGAACCCGCTCGCTGTCCCAGCAACGTCGACCTCGGGCAGCGGGACGCCCTCCTCCTCGGCGACGCTTCTCCCGTCGAATTTGCCGCGCTTGATCGCGACCGCGCCTCGACCGGTGAAGGCGTAAGAGAGGCCGGTTCCAGCGAGCAACTGGGCGAGCGCCTCGCGCGGGGTCATATGCCCGGCCGCTCCGGCCGTGCTGGCGCCGCGAACGGCCGCATCGGCGTAGACCGGTCTCAGTCCCGTCTGCCGGGCAAGCGCATCGAGGGCTGGGCCCAGCGCTTGCGGCTGGATGTTGATGTCTCGCGCGTCCTCCGCGAGCGCCGCTCCCGCCGCCAGGGTCAGGCAGGCGCTCAGATAGGCTCCTTTGCCGAGCATGTTCAAAAAGCGCATTTGTTTCCCCCATGGTCTATTTTCAGGCTCATGAGGTAAGAGCGGCCGGCGCGGCAAACCCCGCCACGCTATTCTGGGTTATTTTTCCGGCGTGCCTTTTCTGCCACTCTCCAGGATGTAAAGGCCGGGGCTAGGCCGGACGAGTTTGAGTGGAAGGACCGCGGCGATGGTCTCCAGCGCGGCATCGAGATCGTAGGTTGGCATGACGCCGCTGAGCGTCATCGCGGCAAGCTCGGGCGCTTCGAGCTTGACGGTTGCTGTATGGTAGCGGCCAAGTTCGGCCAGCACCTGGCTGAGCGGCCGCGCATTGAGAACAAGCTCGCCATTGGCCCATGCGGCGACGGCCTCTGCGTCGAGAGCTTCAAGGGCGGCGATTGCACCGCTGCGGCCGAAACTTCGAGCGTAGCCCGGTTTGAGGGAGGCGGCGCGTTCGCCATTCGCGGTCACGATGTTTACCTCGCCTTCCAGGACATAGACCGATGCGCGCTCCCCCTCCAGGCGGACATCGAACATTGTCCCAAGATCTCGGATGCGGCCGCCGGCCGCCTCGACCTCGAAAGGCTTCAGAGCGGAATGGGCAATCGCGAACAGCGCCTCGCCCCGGATCAGCCGAGCCGAACGCTGGAGCCATGAGACATGGAGGGTCAACTCGGAATTTGTGTTGACTTCTATTCTGGAGCCGTCGCCGAGCCAGAGTGTCCGCCGCTCCCCGATCGCCGTGCGGATGATCTCATTGCGCTCGTGCGGCCACCATGGCGACGCAAACAGCGCCGCAGCCAGCAGCGCCGCGGCAAACCCAAGACCGCCGAGACGGACCATTTCGCGGCGCCGTTGCGTCCTCCGGCCATTGGCTCTTGCTTCCTCCAATTGGCGAAAGCCGGCCGTTTCAAGGCCGCCGAGGCTTTGCCACAAACGCTCCGCCTCATCATAGCAGGTGCGGCAGGCGGGATTTCCGGCCAGCCAGGCGTCAAAGGCGCGGTCGTCGTCCGCGTCTTCGCCGGCATGGCGTCGGGCGACCCAGCGCGCCGCCGCCTCCCGGATTCTGGCCTCGGAACGGTCGCGCGATGTCATGGGATAATCGAATCTCGTAAAAGATCTAGGCGAAGCGTCGATATAGGAGGGGATCCGCCCGGCCTGACCGCCATTGTTTAGCGGCTGTCCTGGCCGAGCCGCGTCAGGCAGTGCTCCAAAGCTTTGGCGACGTAACGCTCGACAGTGCGCTTCGAAAGCCCCAATGTCATCGCAACCTCCGCATGGGTCAACCCGTCGATCCGGTTCAACAGGAACGCATGACGCTGGAGTTTCGGCAGTTCGTCGAGCGCGGCGACGCATTTGGACAGCTGGATCGCCGCGTCGGCGGCGGCATCGGCGGAAGGAAGTTCGGATCGCAGCGTCGCAAGCGCATCTTCAGGGTCGCCCCAACTTGTCCGCAATCGGTCGATGGCGGCTCCCTTGGCGGCGAGATTGCCGACGACGCGATAGAGATAGGCGCGTGGGTTCTCGATCGCGACCAGATCGGAAACCTGCATCAGTTGCGCATAGGCGTCCTGGACGATGTCCTGGGCCGTGACCGAGCCCAGGCGCCGGTTGGCGAAAGCCAACAGTTCCTGATGGTGTTTGCGAAACAATGCGTCGAAAAGAGCGCGCCGGCTGATGGGCATCGCAAACGGATTCATTATGGCGTCTTCAAGAAATCGCGCCTTCGCGCGGAACAGGCGTCCAGGATAAGGGTGTCTATCTTCATGCTGTCTGGTGGTCCTCGTGGGACCGAACGCTCGCCGCCATGAAAGCGGGCGAGCACCGTACCGGTCCAAGGATTTCTTCCTGTTGGGTGAAACGTTACCGGCGTCCAGAATGCGCCAACGAAAATAGGCGTTCATGCGAAACCAATCGTCGCTGGGCCTACGGCGTTTCGATGGCGTCGTCGTCGCGTAAGCCCCAGCCGCCGTCGCGCCGACGAAGATCAGGTTCCAGCTATGGGTCGATACCGCGCTGGGGATCAGGACGAACTTGTGCCAGGCGAGCAGCGCGTCGCCGAAAGTTTGCTGGCCGGCGCTGGGAATGCCTGGTCTCAACCAGTTGGGGTTGGGAGCGGACGCTGGATCCACGACCTGAACGCCTAAAGGCTCGGTTTTGGTAACCGCTGTGAGCACGTGTGGAACCGCATCCAGCGCCTTGAAGCCCTTGTGCACGGCGACTTCGAGGATCGCTGTCGCTGGGTCGAGGGAGCAATAGACCGCCCGAAGGCCTCCGCTGTTCCAGCGCCCGCCTGCCCTGTATGCGCCTTCGCCATTGTCCCATATGGCGCGAAATGTCGCCTGGTCCAGCCGCCACGCCACAAGTTCGCTGCCGCCAAGCGCCGCCGGAAGCGGGGTCACACGTAAACGCCGTACTCAAGACGCTCTAAGAAATCCTCGACCATCTCCACGCCCGCGGGCGTCGCCAAGAGGTCGATCGGGCGTCGCTGGTCGAGGCCTATGGCGGAATGCTCCAGCCATTGCTCCGCCTCATCCTGCGACCCGCTTCCGCGCTACAGAGCCTCGCTTTGGGCGGACGGCGGCGGCGCGACGAGGCCCTCGCGCAAGCCAAAATATAAGAGTTCTATATCGGAACGCACTCCAAGCTTCTGCTTGATGACATAGTGGTAATTCGCCACTGTTTTTGGGCTGAGGTTCAGAGCCGCCGCGATCTCGGCCGCGGGGCTTGCTTCAAGAAGCAATCGCAGAATTTCGAATTCTCGGGGCGACAAGGCATTCAACGCCGAAGCGTCGCCGCTGAGCCGCCCCAGGGCCAATTCCTGGCTGACATCTGGCGAGATCGCCTTCCTTCCCGCAAAAACATCGACGATCGCATCCGCCAGCAACAAGGGATTGCTGCTCTTGGTGACGTAGCCTTTGGCGCCGGCTTGGAAAGCGTGCATCGCGTAGACCGCGTCCTGATGCATCGTGAATACGACGATCCGCGCCGCAGAGTCCCATGCCCGAAGCTGTCCGATAAGGTCAATGCCGCCGCGGCCCGGCATCGAGATATCGACCACAACGACGTCCGGTCGGACTTCCTTATAGCGCTGATAGGCTGTCCGGCTGTCCGCGGCCTCGGCCACAACCTCTATGCCCGCCTGCTTCTCCAAAAGGCGGCGATAGCCTTCCAGCACGATGGCGTGATCGTCGACAAGCATCACTCTGATCGCCTGCGCCATCACGCAGCCTCCGGCGCGGCGGCCGCGATCGGGATGATGACGGAGAGCCTCGCGCCGGCGGAGGCTCCGCTGCGCAAGTCCATGCGACCTTTAAAAATAGCGACTCTCTCGCGAATGCCGGCAAGGCCTGCGCCCGACCCCACGCTCTCATGCGGGTCGAAGCCTTTGCCATCGTCCTCGATGGTCAAATGCACGACGCTCTCCGCCGATCGGGCGGCATATCCGGTAAGCCGTTCGAGCGCCACATTGACATTCCGCGCTCCTGCATGTCTGGCGGCGTTGGTCACGCCTTCCTGCGCAATGCGAAAGACGGTTATGGCCACGGCGTCGGGCAATGCGCGTAAATCGCCGTTCTCCGAAAACGTAAAGCGAGTCGTTGCCCCGAGTCGTCCATTCCAACCAACGACTAAATCTTTCAGGCTCTCAACCAGGCCGAGCTCATCGACGACGGCCGGGCGCAACCGCGCAAGCGTATTGCGCAATTCATTCATCATCTTCATGGCGATCCGCGACAGGCTCATGGCCTCCGGCATCAGCTCCGGGCATGCGATTTGGGCGGTCGCTCCGACGGAAGCGGCGATCGCATTGATTGCCGCCAAATTTTGCCCAAACTCATCGTGAAGCTCCCGCGCCAAATGGCGGCGCTCCTCCTCCTGAGCAATAACGAGCCGGCGAGCGAGTTCCGCCCGCTCGGCCATGGTCGTCTCTAGCCGTGCGGCCATGCGATTGATCACTTCGCCGATCCGTTGCAACTCTATAAGCGGAACCTGCGGCAGCCGATAGGACAAGTCCCCACCAGCCAGCCGATCGATCCCCGCCAGCATGGCCACAGTCGGACGCAGAGCGCGATCAATGGCGAAATAAACGATCAGGCTCAAAAGCGCGATCGCGCTGGCCGTGACCGACATGATGCGGCGCGTTTCGCTCCAAGCGCGCGCCTCGCCAAGCATCGGATCGAGCGAGAGCTCGATGGTCGCTATTGGCTTGCCGCGGGTTTCGATCACGCGCCGAATTGGGCGCGTTGGCGAGAACAGCATCTGGTAAACACCTGAAAACCATTGCGGCGTGGCGGCGCTGGAGGCGGCGACGCCGAGACAGCTGGCATAGACCTGCTGGCGGTCGGCGTTTTCGAAGCGAATGCAAGAACCCTCGTCGAGCAATTTATCCGCAAGGAACCCCCAATCCGGAAATCGCTCGTCCTGATCAAATTCGGTTTGGAAGCGAACCGCCTGCAAATTGAGTTTGCCCGCCATCAACTCGACCTTCGCCTCCAGCCCGCGGCTCATGTCTATTCGCGTTTCCGCAATGACGAAAACCGCGGCGCCGAACGCGCAGGCGAGCGCGCCCAGCGCCACGCGAAGCATGACGGAAACCCTCAGGTTCAGCGGATGGATTGTGCTCATTACAAATCTCAAGCGACGCATTGTCCATAAGCATCATCTCGAGAAAGGTCGCAGCTTCCCGGCCGCCCGTAAAGCGCATGGGGTCATGCTCGGGAAATTTTCCCAACCCACGCAAGGACCGCATCCGAAGCGCTCGCGGCGGCCGAGCCCTATGCTTCAGCAATCCAATAAGCCGACTGCGCACGAGGTGACTCCATGCACACGAAACAGCCCATCACGAAAAAGCTGAACGCGCCAGTCGAGAAAACTTGGGAGGCAATAAGCCGAATAGGAAGGTTGGATGTATGGTTTCCCTTTATCGCTGCGTGTTCCGTGGAAGGAAATGGAATAGGCGCCTATCGGAAAATGACGACGATCGAGGGAGGCGAGATCACCGACATTATTCAAGAAATAGATCATAAACTGAAGCGGCTTGTCTATCTGAGAGTAAAATCGCCGTTTCCGGTAACATACTATCAAGGAACGGTCGAAGTATTTGAATCATTCGACTCGATGGCGGTTATTGCCTGGACCGTTGACTTTGAGTCTGATCCTAAGGACAGCGCCTCGCTAGCCGAACTTGTAAGGGAAGCGATAAGCGCCGGTCTCGATGGGATGGAAGGCGACCTGCGATCAGAGATCGCCTCACCCGCGAGCGGATGACGATGGCGCGCAGAGCGGCCAAGATTCTCAATCGCGCGCGGCGCGGCCGGCGCGACTCCAGTCCCATCCAACGTCCCGATCGACATTCCTCTCGAGCTTATCAGGAGCCAAGCATGAACGTTCGAATATTGGCGTCAGGCCGCCTCCGGCAATCGCTCATTCTTGGCGCGGCCGCGTTTCTCATGGCGCTGTTCGCGCCCGCCGCCGGACGATCCGAGCCGCGGCCGCCCATCAAACTCGCGGTCTTCGATATCGAACTCGACGACTTCTCCGCCGGCGGCCCGCTCGCAGGCGAAAGCGCGGCAGAGACGGCGATGCTGCGGCGCGCAACGGCGCTGGCGCGCGAGCGTCTTGCGCAATCGGGCCTTTTCGAGATCGTCGATGGGAGCGCTTCGGCAGATGAAATGGTCAAGTCGCATTGGCTGCGAAAGTGCAACGGATGCGAAACCGGCATAGCGCGCGATCTCGGCGCCGACATGTCGTTCATCGCCTTCTTTCGCAAGATTAGCGTGATGGAGCAATATTTGGAGTTTCGAATCCGAGACGCGCACACCGGCGCGCTCATGAATATCTCGCAGACGGATTTACGCGGCGAAACCGACGAGTCATGGAGCCGCGCCATCGTTTGGCTGATCAGATACCGGCTTGTGGAACCCGAGCTGGCGCGCCGGACTCGCGAACTGTCCCAATGACAGGAAGCTGACGTCGCCTCGGAGCGGAAGCATTTGCATGCCTCTCTATCTTGCAGCGGCCCTCATACCCCATAGTCGCAAAGCTTGAAGATAGGCGGCGCCGGCGGCGGTCAAAGACCGCCCAGGCTGGAAAATTGGCCAAGAGATGCGCCAGCGCCCAGATTTTGATGCCGACCAGCATATGGGGTGGCGGAGCCAGCCGCGAATCTTGCCCGGCGCGGGATTCATGCAAGCCAATGCCACAAAAGAGAACCACATCTGCGAGAGGGCGATATGCCGCGTCCATGTCGGCGGGGCCCACACCGGGATCATCCCCTCCGCCCGAGGCTTGGGATTGCCGACGCAGCAAGGCCGGAGCGGTCCAGCGTAGCCTCACGACCAAGGCGCGAATTTCTTCCTGATGCGCGCAACCTCATCGTCTGCAGCGAATTCGCGCCGATCGGCGGCCTCGATCCCCTCGTTGATTTTATCGAGCTGCCAGGCATTGAGCGCGACATAATCCTCGATCGCGCGGGCGACGAGCCAGTTGCGGGAACGATCGGTTTTTTCCGCGAGGCGGTCGAGGGCCTCGATCATCGATTCGTCGAGGCGCACGGTGAAAGGTGCGGGCATGGGCGTCGCTTTTTGGCGCAAGAGGCGGTTTGGTCCGCTTGTAGTCTAGGCGAATTTAGAGGTTGGGGGGCAAACCCGTTTGCGGGCGGACTCGACAACGCGCCGGTTTTTCTCGCCGCCTCGGCCTGGGACCTGGAAAAATGAGCAGGACGAATGGCAAGATGTCGTCTTTTCCGACATCAAGGATTATCAGAAGGCGGCGGCGTGAAGATATGTCCGGCGAACGATCACGGGTGCTCCGATCAGCACCGGGTACGCTCAATCAGGCCCGTCCGCGTCTCGCGGAAGGCCGTGAGGCTATAAACGCCGAGAAAGACGAAACTCCCAAGATTAAGAACAAACATGCTTTTCCCCTGAGCTTTTTCCGCGCGGAGAAACGCGCCGTCGCTGGCCGGAGACAGCATAGCATGGGTTCATGAAGAAGTTTGTTGGGGGATGGGGCGGACGGCCCGCCATTCGAGCAAATGATGCGGACGCGTCTTCTGGGACGACGTTTGCTGACCGGCCAAGAATATATGATAATGTTTTTATCATATACGAAATGGAGGCTGGGGTGGGCCTGAAGGAAAGCGCCTGTCAGTGGGTGCTGCAAAACATGCCGTACGACCGCAGCGACGCTTCGCTGGTCATGTATCTGAATGGGCTCGACGCCCATGGTCTCCTCGTCGTCTATCACAACTGGATGAGCCGACGGGTGAAGCCGCAACCACGGATAGTTGCCAAGTCGATAGCCTTCCAACAAAATCCCTTGACCGCGCAGCGGGCGAATGATCTCGCGCAGATCATTGACGACATTGAACAAGGACGCGATCTCACGAAATACCTGAGCCGGGACATCGTACGCGCAGTTGTGCAAGTCCCAGGGCAGTCTCCTCGACGTGATCTCGATTTGATGCTCAACGACTGGGGCGTCCACCACCTCCATATCTCAACGCAAGTCGAAGCCGATGGATTCGTGCGCCGTGATGGGCCGCTTCTATTTGCGGCATTCAAGCCGCAAATAGCTTACGTGATCGACATCATGAAACACGGAGATTGGACTCGTGATCATGTTCTCGAAGTGCTCGCTAGCGAATGGCCGAATAAAGGCGTTATCCATGAAGTGAAGGGCGTGCTTGGCCTTAAAAACCCAATTACAGAGGAGCAGCGGGCGACGTTACGACGTAAACATTGCAATTCAGCTTTTGAATTTCGCGGCAAGGTGTTCATGCCGATCGGGTTCATGTCAGCTGCCGGAACGACGATGGCGGCAGGGCGCGGAGCGGATCAATTGCTCGATCGGCTCAATGTTTTCGAGCAGGAGTTTATTCGGAGTCCAGAGAGGTTAAGGGCTGATTTTGAGAGACACGGCTTGGCATTCCCCGATAAGCTAGAATTTGAATTCGCAATTAGAGAGGATGGATATGGGGTTATCGAAACGAAGACCCGCGCGTGGATCAACTTGACCGGCAATCAGCACGCATGATCCAACTCCTCGCCTTCACCGACCGACGCTCCTGCCCTCGCTGCCGCCGGCGAACGCGCCTCCTATCGCTTCTTTGAATTCTTCACCGCCAACATCCGCAACCCGAACACGCACCGTGCCTACGCCCGCGCCCCGCTCGATTTCTTTGATTGGTTTGAGGCCCGCGGCCTCTCCAGCCTATTCCTCACGCGGCCTTCTTCTTCGGCGCGATCAGCTTGCGGTTGATCAGCGTCTCGGCGATCTGGATCGCGTTCAGCGCCGCCCCTTTGCGCAGATTGTCGGCCACCACCCATAATACGAGGCCATTCTCGACCGTCGCGTCCTCGCGGATGCGGGAAATATAGGTCGCGTCCTCGCCCGCCGCCTCATGCGGCGTGATGTAGCCGCCGCGCTCGCGCTTATCGATCACCAAACAGCCGGGAGCCTCGCGCAGAATGTCGCGCGCCTCTTCCGCGCTGATCGGGTTCTCGAACTCTATATTGACCGCCTCGGAATGGCCGATGAAGACCGGCACGCGCACGCAGGTGGCGGTGAGCTTGATCTTGGGATCGAGAATCTTCTTCGTCTCCGCCATCATCTTCCACTCCTCCTTCGTGTAGCCGTCCTCCATGAAGACGTCGATCTCAGGGATCACGTTGAAGGCGATGCGCTTGGGAAAATGCTTGGTTTCGACCCCATCGGACACGAAGATCGCACGGGTCTGGGCAAAAAGCTCGTCCATCGCCTCCTTGCCGGCGCCCGACACCGACTGATAGGTCGACACCACGACACGCAAGATCTTGGCCTTGTCGTGCAGCGGCTTGAGGGCCACCACGAGCTGCGCCGTGGAGCAATTCGGATTGGCGATGATGTTTTTCTTGGCAAAGCCTGCAATCGCGTCGGCGTTGACCTCTGGCACGATCAGGGGCACCTCGCTGTCATAGCGCCAGGCCGACGAATTATCGATGACGACGCAGCCCTGCGCGCCGATCCGCGGCGACCATTCCTTGGAGACGGCCCCGCCCGCCGACATCAGGCAGATGTCGACGCCGCTGAAGTCGAAATTTTCAAGCGCTTTGCATTTCAAGGTCTTGTCGCCGAAGGAAACCTCCGTCCCGAGCGAGCGCGACGAAGCGACCGCCGCTATCTCATCGACCGGAAACCGGCGCTCGGCGAGAATATCGAGCATTTCGCGCCCAACATTGCCCGTCGCGCCGACGACGGCGACTTTGAAACCCATGTTTTTCTCCATTCGAGCGTGAATGCGCCTGCCGCAAGACCTCGTTGCTTAAGCCAATTGTCGGCCTGCCGCAACGAAATCGCCCGCGCTCTTGCGCCGCCCCCGCCGCCATCTTGGTAAAGGCGGCGTTGACGCTAATTTCAATCGGCGGTTGGGCAGTAACGTTTCGCACAATCTTCGGGCCGCACATTGGCGCGCATAAATATGCGCTTCCTTGGCGCGGCGGGAGGATGGATGCCGATGCGCCTTGCCTTTCAAGGCCGAAACTTTGCCGAGCGAACCAGCGCGGAGTCTCCCCTCGAGCCTGCCCGCCTCCCAATGTCGCGCTCGCGGCGCTCGCGGCGCCTGCTCCGGCGCCTCTGGATGGCCGCTCTCGCCGCCTCGAGTCTCTCAGGCGCATTGGCGCTCCTCAACGCGGCCCAAAACCCCGTTTCGCCTGGCGCGGGAGCGCCCGCGACCCCGCCGGCGCCTTCGCCCGCATGGATCGAAATCCCGCGCCCCGTGGAGCTGTTCCGGCTTGAAGCGCCTGAATTAGGCAAAGAAACCCGAAGTTACGAAGCACGGCGGCGGCGGACCGGCAGCGGCCGGCAGGACATTCTGGCCTTTGGCGGCGTCAACGGCTCCGGCCCCTTCCTGCGCCTGACGCTCTACCAACTCGGCGCCGAGCGCGCCCCCGATGCGGCCTTTTACGTCGACCTCGCCCGCCGCGCCGCCGAAATCGGCCGCGCAATCACCCGCGCGGCGCAGCCTACCGCCCTGCCAACGCGCTTCGGCGGCTTCGAGGCCGCGGACCTCACCTTAATGCGGAGCGATTCTTCCCAAACCGCCTGCCTTGGTTTCCGAAGCGCCAATGGAACCGGGAAACTGCGCATCACCGGCTTTGCCTGCAACGGCGCGGACGGATCCCTCCCATTGGCCACATCGAAACCGGCGCTGGCTTGCCTTCTCGACCGGATCGAACTCGCCCCCGCCGCCGAGAACGCTGAAGTCATCGCGCTCTTCGCCGCGCGGGAGTTGAACGGCGACACCGCTTGCGCCGAGCGGGCGCCCGAGCCGACGCCTCTGCGCGGCGGCCGCTTCGACGAGGCGCAGTTCGATGCGGCCCAAGGGGCCGCATTGGGCAAGAGCGCAAGAAAAATTCGTTAATTCGAAACCTCAATTCGGCTGAACCTAAATGCTGCACTTGCGTTGTAGCTGAGTTGCGGCAGAGATATCGCTTGGTTGCGGAAGCCCTAAGAGGCGCATAATAAGGCAATGTCGCCTCAATGCATTCGTTCAAGCGGTCCTCGCCGCTGACGCAAGCCGCCGCCTGTTCAGGACGGCGCGCGCCCACAAATGGAGCTGCCTGTGTTTTCTCGACTACTGTTTGCGGTTGCCCGGCGCCTGCCGTTCAAAATCGAAAAGCTCTATGTTCCCGCCATGGGACAGGTGATCAACCGCCCTGGCGATTCCAGCTCCGTATTTGGCGAGATTTTCGTCAGCCAGATATATCAGCCCATCGCGCCGCTGCCCCATGGAGCGACCGCCGTCGACCTCGGAAGCAATGTTGGCTATTTCACTATCTTTATAAATCAGCGGATCAAAGACGGAAAAATATTTGTATTCGAAGCCAGCCCTAAAGCATTCGCTCATCTCGAAAACAACATCTCCCGCATTTCGCGGAAAAATGGCAATACGATAGATATCCATAATGTCGCTATTTGCGATTATTCCGGCGAAATCGACTTCATGGTCGACAATACCCATGATTCCAATGTCGCCGCGGCCGCCTACCGCGACATTTCAACCTTCCAAGACGCCGATCATTTCGTCTCGATCCGGATCCCCTGCGAAACGATCGGTCACTATGTTAAAGGCCGCATAGACTTTCTCAAATGCGATATTGAAGGCGCGGAATATGGCGTCCTTACAGATGAACTGCTCAATCCCGCCAAAGTAGGACAATTTGTCGTCGAATTCCATGACATCGATGAGCATAGGAGCGAATTCGATCACATCATTGAGACATCTCTCAATCGTGGATACGCGATCTACGACAAGAAAAACGAGCCGGTCATCTCTTTCGACGACTTGCATCGGGTCCGGAAAGAGTTGGGACTCCACAGCACTATATTGAAGTTTTGTGCGAAGTCCCTGCTGAATTAAGCATCTAGAGCATGCTTCGACCCTTGGAATCTGAGCGATTCCTTCCCGATCAGATCATTCCATATGCTCGGGAAGCGCTCATGATTGATGTCCATTTGCCGTGCGCCGACAGGGGCTGGGAGGGCGGAGCGGATGCCCCAGCAGGCGCGCCGCTTCGCCCGTTTTTTGGAGCCGGCTTTCGGCGAAGAACAAAGAAAAGCCGCTAATGCGCAATTTCCCCGGATTCCGATCGAACTAAAACGTTGCTCTTGCGTTATAGCTAAAATGGCACGGGGTTTTTGAAAATGTATCGCAAGACGACTTCGCTCATCGCAGCCGCCGCCGTCGCAGCTGCGATGACCACCGCCGCAGCGGCGCAAACCAAGCCGCTTCGCCATCACCAGAATCGGCAGGCGGTGGCGGCCCGTTATAATGACGAACGTCCGCCGCTGACTGTCAGCAAGCGCAGCTGGCTTGATCCCGGCCCGGTCGTTCCGGTGGGCAGCATGTCAAATTATGTCACCGCCAGCACGGTCTTCAACCGCACCCCCGATCAGGTCAACCAGCGATCGTTGTATGGCAATGAGCTGCTGCCAAGGCCCCTCGAAATTCCGGTTCGCTCGCAGCCCCTCATCGAGTTCGAGACGCCAGCCTACCCCTATTGATTTCGCGCTTTGCGAAAGCAGGGTCTGACGCTCCGAGCTTCGGCGCGCCAGACTAAAAGACAAGACCAAGAAAATAATAAGGCGGCTAGACGCAAAACTCTTTTCCGGGAGCTGTCTATCTTATAGCCGCCTTCACCTTAGCGAGGCTTGCAGTTCCGCGAGAATCGCATCGCCCATCTCTATCGTCGAAATGGTCTCCTGCGCATCGCCCTTGATATCGGCGGTGCGCAGGCCTTTTTCGAGCACACCGGAAATGGCCCTATCGATCCGGTCGGCGACTTCGCCGAGATTGAACGAATAGCGCAACGCCATGCCGAGCGAACTGATCATCGCGATCGGGTTGGCGAGCCCCTTGCCCGCGATGTCCGGTGCCGAGCCATGCACTGGCTCATAGAGCGCTTTGCGCGTTTCGCTCCGCGCATTTTTTTCGCCGAGCGAAGCCGAAGGCAACATGCCTAGCGAGCCGGTGAGCATCGCGGCCACATCCGAGAGCATATCGCCAAAAAGATTATCGGTGACGATCACGTCGAATTGCTTCGGCCGGCGGACGAGCTGCATGCCGAGAGAGTCGGCAAGCTGATGCTCCAGGAGGACATCGGGATATTCGCGCGCATGCAAAGCGGTGATGACCTCGTTCCAGAGCACCCCGGACTTCATCACATTGCGCTTTTCAGATGAGGTGACCTTATTGCGCCGCTTGCGCGCGAGTTCGAAGGCGACGCGCCCGATCCGCTCGATTTCATAGGTGTCATAGACCTGCGTATCGATGCCTCGCTTCTGCCCATTGCCAAGATCGATGATCTGTTTCGGCTCGCCGAAATAGACCCCGCCGGTCAATTCGCGAACGATCATGAGATCAAGCCCGTCGACGAGTTCGCGCTTCAGCGACGAGGCGTCGGCGAGCGCCGGATAGCAGATCGCCGGACGCAAATTGGCGAAAAGCTGCAGATCCTTGCGCAACCGCAAAAGCCCCGCTTCGGGCCGCAGCTCATAGGGCACGCCGTCCCATTTCGGACCGCCGACAGCCGCCAGCAACACCGCGTCGGCCGCCTCGGCGCGCTCCATGTCGGCGTCGCTGATCGCTTGTCCGTGCACGTCATAAGCCGCGCCGCCGACGAGGCCTTTTTCGATTTCGAATTGGACGATTCCCTCCCGCGTCAACCAGGTCGCGATTTTCTCGACCTCGGCCGTGATTTCGGGACCTATGCCATCGCCGGGCAGGACAAACAATTTATAGACGGCCATTGATGCGCCTTGTTCCTTGGTTCTTTTTCGAACGCCACCAATCACATCATGGACATGCTGGCAAGATTCTCATGCTGGGGGAAAGCAGACCGGCGCCTTGACGGGCCGCCGCCACGTGCGCGACGACACTGCAAGGCCCGAGGGCAAAGCTAAACTCTCCTCATCTTAAAGGGGGGAGTTTTTTCTATGCTGGGCAATCGGATTTTTAAGGCGGCGTCGGCAGTTTTTTTGATGCTGTCAGGTGCGACGATGGCTGCCATCCCGGCGGCCGCGGCGATGCAATATCCTTATGGGCTGGGAGTCGATCAGAATACCGGCGCGCTTTATGTCGCCGATCCGTCAAGCGGGGTTTTCGTCTTCAACCCCGTGTCCAGCGCGCTTTCATCTTTTGTGGCGGCGCCCAATGCGTTTTCGATCGCGGTGGACAATAACGGGCTCATCTATGCTGGCATTGTCGGCGCCGATGGCCACATCAATGTCTACGACGCCAACCACAAAGCCATCAACTCACTGCCCGTTCCGCCTGGCGACAGCCCGATAACGATGGTGCTCGACGCTGATAATATTCTTTATCAGTCAAACGGGCATAGCGCCACACCCGTTCCAGGCGGTCAAAGCAGTACGGAAATAAACGCCTACAACAACGATCTTACGCTCCCATACAACAATGCAAATTTCGTCGCTATGTTTCCAGCATATAGAAAGCTGCAAACCTATACGGATTTGGCGCCTGGAACAAAATATGCGCTGGCCTATGACAATGGCCGAGTTTTCGTTGTGGCGAAAAGGGACGGAGCTTTTATCTATAACGTATATGAAGCACCAAACCTTCTCTCCGGGCAAGCAGTGGACATATTCAACCGCACATTCACAGCGGCCAACTCCCTAAGTCCTGACTACGGAGCGGCAGTGGTGACCAACCACAATATCAATGTGATAGGCTCGGCCTTCGCGACGGCGGCGGACGCCAACCACAACATCTTCTACACCGACCCCGACGGAAGGAACATCACCGTCGCGGCGAAGGGCCGCGCCGCGAAGGCATTGCTGACCAATCTTCCGTCATCGCCCTACGGGATTGCTTTCGATAAATCACGGGCAAGACTCTATGTGTCATTCCCAAGCGAACATCTCATCCGCGCCTATAAGGTCACCTACGCCACGCAAAACGGCGTCAGCGTCCCAGCCATTTCGTCAACGCCGCTCGGGATTATCCAGCAACGCTAGAGCTGGTGATTTCAGACAAAATCGCGCGCTTCCCTCCAGAGTCTGAATCCGCCTCTCATCAAAGCATTAGAGCGTGAAAATGGCTTGCAGATCCCTTCTGCAAGCCATTTTGCTCTTTACAGTGAGCGCTCAGGCGACCGCGAGCTGGCGCAAGACATAAGGCAAAATGCCGCCATTGTTGAAATAATCGAGTTCGTCGAGCGTCGCGATGCGGCAGAGCAGCGGGACCTTTTTCACCTTGCCGTCGGCGTAGCGGATCTCCGCCTCCATCTTCTGACGCGGCTGCAAAGTGCTGCCGAGGCCATGAATGGTCACCTCTTCATTGCCCTTGAGCTTCAGCTTTTCCCAGCTCGCGCCGGCCTCGAAGGTGAGCGGCAGGACGCCCATGCCGACGAGATTCGACCGGTGAATGCGCTCGAAGGATTCGGCGATCACCGCGCGCACGCCCAAGAGCCGAGTTCCTTTCGCCGCCCAGTCGCGTGAGGATCCGTTGCCATATTCGGCGCCAGCGAACACGACGAGCGGCACGGATTCGGCCTGATATTTCATCGCCGCGTCGAAAATGGACATTTCCTCGCCGTCCGGCCAATGCCTGGTGAACCCGCCTTCGGGCACGGCCCCGTCATCCTTCCTCAGGATAAAATTCTTGATCCTGATATTGGCGAAAGTCCCGCGCATCATGATTTCATGATTGCCGCGGCGGGTGCCATATTGGTTGAAATTCGCCTGCGAAACCTGGCGTTCGAGGAGATAATTTCCGGCCGGAGAAGCCGCCTTGATCGAGCCTGCGGGCGAGATATGGTCGGTCGTGATCTTATCGCCGAAAAGCGCCAAAATGCGCGCATTCTCGATTTCCTTGACCGGCTCCGGCTCCAATGTCAGCCCCTCGAAATAGGGCGGATTTTGCACATAGGTCGAGCCAATGTCCCAATTATAGGTTTCGCCCACCGGCGCCTTCACCTTGCGCCAATTCACATCGCCGTTGAATACATCGGCATAGCGCGCCTTGAAGACTTTCTTGGTCACGAATTCGTCGATGTAGGCGGCAATCTCTTCGTCGTCCGGCCAGATGTCCCTCAGGTAGACGGGATTGCCTTTTTTATCATGCGCAAGAGGCTCGGCGTCGAGATCCTTGGCGACCGTCCCGGCGAGCGCATGGGCGACGACGAGCGGCGGCGAGGCGAGGTAATTCGCCTGGACATCGGGGCTGATGCGGCCCTCGAAATTGCGATTGCCCGAGAGAACGGCGGCGGCGACAATGCCATTGTCGTTGATCGACTTGGAAATTTCCGGCTCCAGCGGACCAGAGTTGCCGATGCAGGTCGTGCAGCCGAAGCCAACGAGATTGAAGCCGAGCTTGTCGAGCGATTTCTGCAACCCTGACGCAGAGAGATATTCGGCGACGACCTGGCTTCCTGGCGCAAGCGAGGTCTTGACCCAGGGCTTCACGCCGATTCCCTTTTCGACCGCGTTTCGGGCAAGGAGGCCGGCGCCGATCAGCACGCTCGGGTTCGAGGTATTGGTGCAGGAGGTGATCGCCGCGATCACCACGTCGCCATGGCCGAGATCGAAATTCTTGCCCTCGACCTTATAGCGCTTGTCGGCCTCTCCGCCCTTATTGTACTCGCTCGCGAGCGCGGTCTTGAAGCTGGCCCCGACCGATTCCAGCGCGATGCGCCCTTCCGGACGCTTCGGGCCGGCCATCGACGGAGCGACCGAAGCAAGATCGAGTTCGAGCGTCTCGGTGAAGACCGGATCCTTTGTCGCCCTGGTCCGAAACAGGCCTTGCGCCTTGGCGTAGGCCTCGACGAGAGCGACCCGCGCCGGCATGCGCGCGGATGTCGCAAGATAGGCGAGGGTCTCGGAATCGACCGGGAAGAAGCCGCAGGTCGCGCCATATTCGGGCGCCATATTGGCGATGGTCGCGCGATCGGCAAGCGAAAGATTGTTGAGTCCCGGCCCGAAAAATTCGACGAATTTGCCGACGACGCCCTTCTTGCGCAAGAGCTGCGTCACCGTGAGAACGAGATCGGTCGCGGTGACTCCGGCGGCGAGCGCGCCGGTGAACTTGAACCCGATCACCTCCGGCAGGAGCATCGAGAGCGGCTGGCCAAGCATGCAGGCCTCCGCCTCAATGCCGCCAACGCCCCAGCCCAGCACCGAGAGTCCATTGACCATGGTCGTATGCGAATCGGTGCCGACCAGCGAATCTGGATAGGCGACTTCGACCGTCTCCGCCTTGCCGCGAGCGGGAGTGAATTTCTCCTTCCGCGTCCAGACCGTCTGGGCGAGATATTCCAGATTGACCTGGTGGCAAATGCCGGTGCCTGGCGGCACGACGCGGAAATTGTCGAACGATCCCTGGCCCCATTTCAAGAAGCGATAGCGCTCGCCATTGCGGCCATATTCAAGATCGACGTTGGTCTTGAAGGCTTTGTTGGTGCCATAGGCGTCGACGATCACGGAATGATCGATGACGAGATCGACCGGCACGAGCGGGTTGATCTTTTGCGGATCGCCGCCAAGGCTGGTCATCGCATCGCGCATCGCCGCCAAATCGACCACGGCGGGCACGCCGGTGAAATCCTGCATCAAAACCCGGGCCGGGCGGAACGCGATCTCACGTTCGGCCTTTCCTTTATTGGTCAGCCATGCGGCGACCGCCCCGATATCTTCCTTGGTGACCGAGCGGCCGTCCTCGAAGCGAAGCAGATTCTCGAGCAGCACCTTCATCGAAAACGGCAGTTGCGAGATGCCCGCAAGGCCGTTCTTTTCTGCGCTCTTCAGCGAAAAATAATGATAGGTCTTGCGGCCCACGGTGAGCTTCTTGCGGCATTTGAAACTATCAAGCGCGGCCATCGCGGCTGTCCCCGGAAAAGGTCGGAAAATGAAAAGATGTTCGGCTTATAAATAATTTCTACGCCGAGAGCTACACGGATGATAGACAAAGTCTTCACTCATTCATTGACCCGCCCCAGCCCTGGTTATCGCTCATGCGCCTTAGCGCCTCGCGCCTCTCTGTCGAACGCGGCGGCCGGATCGTCTTCGCCGATCTTTCCTTCGCCATCGAGTCAGGCGAGAGCCTGGTCGTCACTGGGCGCAACGGCGCTGGAAAATCGACCTTGCTGCGCGCGCTGGCGGGGCTTCTTCCGCTCGCCGCAGGCGAGATATCCTGCGCGCCGGCGGGCGAGGAGACGGTCCCCGAAATGGCCCATTACCTCGGCCATGCCGACGCGCTGAAAGGCGCTCTCACCGTCACTGAGAATTTGGATTTTTTCGCCGCCATCCTTGGCTCCGGACGCGGCGGACTCCCGGCGCAGGAGGCCCTTGCTGCGTTCGGCCTCGCTCATGTGGCGGCGCTTCCGGCAGCCTATCTCTCGGCCGGCCAGAAGCGTCGGGCGGCGCTCGCCAAGCTCCTCGTCGCGAGCCGGCCGGTCTGGCTTCTCGACGAACCTTCCACCGCGCTCGACGCTGATTCGCAGATCGTCATGGCAAAGATCATGGCGGCGCATCTGGCCGGCGGCGGAATGATCGTCGCCGCGACCCATATCCGGCTCGATCTTGCCGGGCGCGAACTGCGGCTGGGACGAGCATGAAACAGACGACGCACGCGAAAAGCAAGTCCGCCGGCGCCTCTCCGCTCCATGCGCTCTTTACCCGCGAATTGCGGATCGGCCACCGGATCGGCGGCGGCGCCAGTCTCGGCGTGGTTTTCTTCCTGATCCTCGTCACGCTGACGCCTTTCGCGGTCGGCCCCGACCTCGCCCTTCTCGCCCGGATCGCTCCGGCGATGCTTTGGATCTCCGGCCTTCTTGCGACCCTGCTCGGACTCGACCGCCTGTTCCAGGCCGATCACGAGGATGGTTCGCTCGACCTTCTCTTGACGAGCGCGGCGCCGCTGGAATTGATCGTCCTGACCAAATGCGCCGCGCATTGGATCTTGACCGGCCTGCCGCTGGTGATCGCCGCGCCCTTCTTCGGCCTCATGCTGGCGCTGCCCGCGAATCAGCTCTGGAGCGTGACCCTTTCGCTGCTCGCCGGCACGCCCGCCTTGACCTTGATCGGGGCGATCGGCGCAGCGCTGACCGTCAGCTTGCGGCGCGGCGGACTCTTGCTGGCGATTTTGATTCTGCCGCTCTGCGTGCCGGTCCTGATCTTCGGCGTCGCGGCGGCGGGGGCGGCGCCCGGCGCGATGATTCCTTTCGCGACGCCGTTCCTGATTCTTTGCGCCCTGACTTTGATGGCTCTCGCCGGCGCTCCGATCGCCGCAGCAGCGGCGCTGCGGCA
Organism: Methylocapsa aurea; assembly: GCF_000746085.1. Classification (GTDB taxonomy): domain Bacteria; phylum Pseudomonadota; class Alphaproteobacteria; order Rhizobiales; family Beijerinckiaceae; genus Methylocapsa; species Methylocapsa aurea. Next base: position 112,137 of record NZ_KN050804.1, read on the forward strand.
CATGAGCGAATGACGACGTCCAACGCATTTTAGCGACCAGTCACATCAGCCCTTAAGTCCGCAATTCTATAGCCTCTCAAGCGCCGTCAATTGGTCGGGACGCATTGGCGGGCGTCACCTGCAACGCACAAGCGGCGCAATTTACAAATATTCTGAATACATTTATCAATTGATACAGGTCATCGGCGAAGCTACGGGCTATCGAGGCGTTCATGAGACAGTTTTGGGTTCCCCTATTCGCGACTGCGTTGAGCCTCATCTCTGGCGTCGCGATCGCGGAGACCGCGCCAGCGCCCGCCGCCGCTGCGCCCGAGGCGGCCCATCCCGCCATCGAGCCGGCCGCTCTTACTCTCCTGAAGGCTGCGAGCGAAAAGCTCGCCGCGGCGAAAACCATCTCCTTCCACGCCCTTGGCGCCTTCGACGTGCCGGCCCGTAATGGGCAGCCATTGTTCTATTACACCCGCTCGGAAGTGCTGCTCGCCCGGCCGAACAAACTCCGCGTCATCGTTCCAGGGGATGGCCCCCCTTCCGAGTTCTATTTCGACGGCGAGGCGGTTGCCGTCTTGACCCCGAAGGAGGATCTGATCGCGCTCGCCAATGTTCCCGGCACGCTCGATGAGATGCTCGAAAAGATCTACAAGAAGGCAGGCATCTATTTTCCGTTTGTCGATATTCTTGTGTCCGATCCCTATAAGGCGTTGACCACGGGACTGACCAACGCTTTCGTGATCGGGAAGTCGTCGCTTGTCGGCGGCGTGACCACCGACGTCCTGTCGATTTCCGACAAGAACGTCCACCTGCAAATCTGGATCGGCGAGAAAGACAAGCTCCCGCGCCTCATCTGGGCGACCGCCGCCGACGGGAGCGAAAAGCCGCGCCATATGGTTGAGTTCTCAAATTGGAAGCTCAACGGCGATGCAGCCAAGGAGTCCTTCGCCCCGAAGAAGACCGCGAAGACAAAGCAAATTCCTTTTGGCCGCCCGGACGAGGCCAAGGCCGAGACGAAGCCCTGAGCCCGCCGCATTCCATCGCAGGGCCTTTGGCCTCGGATTATTGTCATGTTCGACATTGAGGGTTTCAACATGAACCGCAACTTGCTCATGGGCGCCGCCATTTTGACCCTGGCGCTGGGCGCCGGCGCGCCCCAAACCGCCGACGCCTTCCGCGGCGGCGGTTTCGGCGGCGGCGGCGGCTTTCACGCCGGAGGGCTTGGCGGCGGAGATTTTCATGCCGGCGGATTTGGCGGCGGAGCCTTTCATGGTGATGCTGGCGGCGCCTGGCACGCCGGCGGCGTGGACGGCGCCTATCACGCCGGCGGCGTCACGGCCGGGGGAACGGCTTGGCATGCCGGCGGCGTCGCTGGCGATGGCTGGCACGGAACCGCTGTCAATGATGGAAACGTCTATCACGGCGGAACATGGCACGGCGACGGCTGGCACGCCGGCGGCTATTATGGCGGCGGCTACCACGGCCCAACCGTGGTCAACAGCTATTATGGCGGCGGCTGCTGGGGTTGCGGCGCCGCGGCTGCCGGCGTCGCGGCGGCGGCGACGGCCATCGCGATCGGCAGCTTGGTCGCGACGGTTCCGGCGGGCTGCCCATACCAATATGCCGGAGGCGTCAATTATTACGTCTGCGGCGGAACCTGGTATCAACCCTACTACGGCGCCAATGGGCTCTACTATCGCGTCGTCCCGCCCATGTAACTCAACGCTCTGCGCCCGCCCCCTTTGGGTCGAAGCAATTCCTTTTCGATTATATGCTCTTATCTGACTAGGATGGGACCAAAGCCGAGCAATGCGGTTCGGGCGGCGATCAAGCGTCGCATTTGCTTTTGGCCCTCCTCGGGGCTAGATGAAACGCATGCGCAATTACGCCAATCCGACCAATTTTCTGCAGCTCGCCGGAGCGCTCATTCCGCTTTTGGCGGCCCTCACCGGGGCGCTTCTGTGCCTCGGACTCTCTCTCGCCTGGTTCGTCGCGCCGCCTGACTATCAGCAGGGCGAGACGGTCAGGATCATGTATCTGCATGTGCCCGCCGCCTGGCTTTCCCTGTTCGCCTATATCGTCATGACCGCGGCGGCGCTGGGCACGCTGGTCTGGCGCCATCCGCTCGCCGACGCGGCGCAAAAGGCGGCGGCGCCCCTTGGCGCCGGTTTCACCTTTCTCTGCCTCGCGACCGGCTCGCTATGGGGCAAGCCAATGTGGGGCGCCTGGTGGGTCTGGGACGCCCGGCTGACTTCTGTCCTGGTTCTTTTCTTGATCTATCTCGGCCTTATCGCGCTGTGGCGGACGATCGAGGACCCGGGCAAGGCGGCGCGCGCCGCGGCGATTTTCACCCTTGTCGGCGCGGTGAACATTCCAATCATCAAATTTTCGGTCGACTGGTGGAACACGCTGCATCAGCCGGCCTCGGTTTTCCGGCTGGGCGGTCCGGCGATTTCCGGCTCGATGCTTTGGCCGCTCGTCGTGATGGCGAGCGCATTCACATTGCTCTTTCTGACGCTGCATCTCATGGCGATCCGCAACGAAATCCTCCGCCGCCGGCTGCGCCGCCTCTCGATCCTCGCGGCCGACGCAGAGGAATCCGGCATAACGCGCGCCGGGTCGTCAATGGAAGCGGCCTATGAGCAATGATCCGCATTTCGGCTTCGTCATCGCCGCCTATGGATTGGGTTTTTTCATCCTGGGCGGAATGACTTTCACAATCCTCCGCGAATACCTGAGCCTGAAGCGGATGCTCTCGGAATTCGCCGCGCGCCCGTCGGCCGAGGGCTCGGAGGACAGTAAATTTCCGGGCAAAAGCTTGCCGAAAAATAGTTTCGAATGAGCGCGATGCGCGACGATCCGAGCCCCGCGCAGCCGCGGCCCGAACCCAGCGCGCTTGCCCAAGCGCGCCAGCGTTCGCTGCTGATTTTCATTCCCTTGCTTGTCTTCGCCGCGCTTGTCGGGCTTTTTCTTGTCCGGCTTTTTTCCGGAGACGCCTCGCGCCTGCCATCGGCATTGATCGGCAAGCAAGTCCCCGCCTTCGCCTTGCCGGCGATTGAAGGGCTCGCCGATCGGCCGGGATTCTCCGACGCCGATCTGCGCCGGGGCAATGTGACCCTGGTTAATGTCTTTGCGTCCTGGTGCGTTCCTTGCCACCAGGAACATGCGTTCTTGATGCGGCTCGCCAAGGACCCCGCGCTTCAGCGTCTTGGCGTGCGCCTCGCCGGTCTCGCCTATAAGGACGAACCGGGCAACATCCGCCAGTTTCTCGGCAAGGAAGGCGACCCTTATGCGATGGTCGGCGCCGACCGCAATGGGCGGGCCGCGATCGATTGGGGCGTCTATGGCGTCCCGGAAACCTTCATCGTCAAAGGCGACGGCGTGATCGCCTATAAATTCGTCGGCCCGATCAGCGAGCAAAGCTACAAGCAAACGATTCTGCCCGAGATCGAAAAAGCGCTGCGCTGACCGCTCCCGCCTTGTGTTGATAACAGCAACACATTTGCGCATATTTTACAAATGAACGAGCCATCGACGACAGCCGAGGTCAACGCCAAGAACATGCCGGAATGGAAAAGATGACGTATTATCAATAATATGCTACGATTAATTTATGCTTGAAGCCCTTATCGACAGCATCGAACAGAAGAAAGCGCAGCTTGGCCGCTTGCGCCCGCTGTCGGCGGCCGCCTTGGCGCAACTCCAGAAGCACTACGACGTTGAACTGACCTACACGTCGAACGCCATCGAGGGAAACACCCTGACGCTGCGCGAGACAGCGGAAGTCATCGAGCATGGCATCACGGTTGGCGGCAAATCGCTTCGCGACCATCTCGAAGCCGTCGATCATTATGATGCGCTGCTGTGGATGCGCGAGCTAGCCGCACAAACGACGCCCATTGACGAAAGCACCGTGTGCGAGTTGCATCGGCGGATCGTCGCCCGCAGCCAGCCTGGCCTTGCGGGAGTTTACAGCCAAAATCCACGCCGGATCGCGGGTTCGCCCGTGATTTTTCCAAACCCTGCGAAGATTCCTCAACTCATGGAAGAATTCGGTGCATGGCTGCAAGCCGCACCGTCTGACTCGACTTCTATATTCGAAGGCCATTTCCGCCTGACCGCCATTCATCCCTTCGGCGACGGCAACGGGCGCACGGCGCGGCTCTTGATGAATCTCATGTTGATCCGTGGCGGCTACCCACCTGTTGCGGTGCGTCCCGAAGATCGCAAAACCTACCTCGACGCTCTAGAGCGCGGCTCACTCGCCGAGGATTTGCGGCCATTCCAGACTTTTATGCATGAGCGACTGGACTCGACCTTGGGGGAGTACTTGAGCGCCTTGCAAGAGGCGCTTCCCTAGAGCATTTTCGAGCGAAGTGGATGCCGGTTCGCGTTAAGAAAATGCGACAAAACAAAGACCTAGAGCTGCTTTCTGATTCCGCGGAAACTGAAAGCGCTCTAGGTCATGATCTCATAAAGGGGATTCCCGAATCGGCGGCAAGATGATTCAACCTTCAGATCGTGGGGGTCGCGATGGCTCGTTTTGATTTGACGGATTTCGAGTGGTCGGTGATTGAGCCGCTTTTGCCGAACAAGCCGCGTGGGGTTCCGCGGGTGGATGACCGGCGGGTGCTGAACGGGATATTTTGGCGGTTGCGGACGGGCGCGCCTTGGGCCGACATTCCGGAGCGCTACGGCCCGCACACGACCTGCGTCAACCGCTTCAACCGGTGGCGCAAGGCGGGCGTCTGGGATCGCATTCTCAAAGCTGTGTCAAAGGCTTATGACGGCGACATCCAGATGATCGATTCGTCCTCGATCCGCGTGCATCAGCATGCCGCCAACGCCCAAAAAAAGACGATCGATCCCGTTGCATGGGTCGCTCGCGGGGTGGGTTGACGACGAAAATCCATGCCCTCGTCGACGCTGAAGGCCTGCCCATCGACCTGAAGCTGACCGAGGGCTAGGCGCATGACGGGCGCAGCGCGGACGACATGCTGGAGGCTTTGGCCGAGGGGCAGATCCTTCTGGCTGACCGCGCCTACGACAGCGACGCACTGCGGCAAAGCCTCGATGAGCGCGGCGCGTGGGCCAACATCAAGCCGATGCCAGGACGCAAGAACGTCCCAGCGTTCAGTCCCTACCTCTACCGCCACAGAAACCTCGTCGAGCGCTTCTTCAACAAAATCAAGCACTACCGCGCCGTCGCCACGCGCTACGACAAGCGAGCAGAAAACTTCCTCGCCGGCGTCCAACTCGCCTCAATCCGAATTTGGATGCGCTTTAATGAGTCGATGACCTAGCCTGACCCAACCCGCAAGTCCGGCCTGCAAGAACCAACCCCGCGCGGCTGACCTCTCGACACGAGCCACATAAGGCGCAATATGGAACGCGCCCCGCCCGCGATACGGTGAAATTCGCCTCACCCCTCCTGCCCCGCCAGTTTCAGCCACTCCTCCTCGCTGATTGTCTCGACGCCGAGCTCGGCCGCCTTCGCGAGTTTCGAGCCCGCGCCCGGCCCAGCGACGACGAGATCGGTCTTTTTCGAAACGGAGGCCGCGACCTTCGCCCCGAGCCGCTCGGCCTGCGCCTTGGCTTCATCGCGCGTCATGCGTTCGAGCGAGCCGGTAAAGACGATGGTCTTGCCCGCGACGGGACTCGTCGAGGCGATCGCCTCCATCGGCTGCGGACGCACATGTTCGAGCAGCGCGTCGAGCACCCCTTCATTGTGCTCCTCAGTGAAGAAATCGGCGACCGCCTCCGCCACGACGTCGCCCAAACCTTCTATATTGTTGATTTCCGCGCGGGCCTCAGACCCCTCGGATGCCGTCCGAGCAACCGCGCGCAGCGCCTCGAACGAGCCGAAATGGCGCGCCAGGCGCCGGGCATTGGTCTCCCCCACATGCCGGATGCCAAGCGCATAAATGAAGCGATTGAGCGGCGGCGCGCGGCGCGCCTCGATCGCGGCGAAGAGGTTTCGCACCGAGGTTTCGCCATAGCCTTCGCGATCCCTCAGCTTCTTCAAGGAGGCGCGGTCGCGCGCTTCAAGCGTGAAAATATCGGCCGGCGTTTTGATCAGGCCATCGCGGAAAAACTGCTCGATCTGCTTGTCGCCAAGCCCTTCGATATCCAGCGCATTGCGCGATGCGAAATGCTTGAGCCCTTCAACCGCCTGCGCCGCGCAGACGAGCCTTCCGGTGCAGCGCCGCACGACATCGGCGGCCCCGGTTTTCTCGTCGATCTCCCGGACCGCCGCCGAGCCGCAGACCGGGCATATATGCGGAAACACATAAGGCTTCGAGTCACGCGGCCGCTTGGCGAGGACAGGCCCGAGAACCTGGGGAATGACATCGCCGGCGCGCTGGATCGTCACCGTATCGCCGATGCGAATGTCCTTGCGCGCGATCTCGTCTTCATTGTGCAGCGTGGCATTGGCGACGACGACGCCGCCGACCGTCACCGGATCGAGCCGCGCCACCGGCGTCAAGGCGCCGGTGCGTCCGACCTGGATTTCGATGCCGCGCAGGATCGTCATCGCCTTTTCGGCGGGAAATTTATGCGCGGCGGCCCAGCGCGGCGAGCGCGAGACGAAGCCGAGGCGCGCCTGCAATGCAAGGCTGTCGACCTTGTAGACGACGCCGTCGATGTCATAGCCAAGCGAAGCGCGCATCTGCTCGATTTGCCGGTAATGCGCGAGCAAATCCTCCGCCGAATGGCAAAGGACCATCAAAGGATTGACCGGCAGGCCGAAATGCTTGAACGCCGCGACCATGCCCATCTGCGCGTCGGCGGGAGCGGCGCTGACCTCCCCCCAGGCATAGGCGAAGAAATGCAGGGGCCTTTGCGCGGTGATCGAAGGGTCAAGCTGGCGCAGCGAGCCCGCCGCCGCATTGCGCGGATTGGCGAACAATGTCTTGCCCACCTCCCCCTGGCGCGCGTTCAAAGCGGCGAAATCGGCATGGGTCATATAGACCTCGCCGCGCACCTCGAAAATCTCCGGCGGATCGTCCTTGAGACGATGCGGAATTTCGCCGATCGTCCGCACATTGGCGGTGACGTCCTCGCCCTCGAAGCCATCGCCCCGCGTCGCCGCCTGGACCAGTTCGCCCTTCTCGAATCGGAGCGAGCACGAGAGTCCGTCGATCTTTGGCTCCGCCGTAATCGCGAGCGGGGCGTCGGGGCCAAGGCCAAGAAAGCGCCGCACGCGAATGACGAAATCGACGACCTCCTCATCGCTGAAGACATTGCCGAGCGAGAGCATCGGCGCGCGGTGACGGATCTTGGCAAATTTTTCGGCAGGCGCGGCGCCGACCCTTTTGGTCAGCGACTCCGGCGTGGCGAGTTCCGGAAAGGCCGCCTCGATCGCCTCATAGCGCCGCCGCAGCGCATCATAATCCGCGTCCGAGATGGTCGGCGCATCCTCGGCGTAGTAGCGGCGATCATGCTCGGCGATCTCTTCGCCAAGACGCGCATATTCGCGGCGCGCTTGCGCCGCATCGAGGCGGTCGATCGGGGTCGGCTTCTTCATGCGGGGAAAATTAGCATAAGCCCGCAACAACGCGCGAGAAGTTGATCAAAGACCATTTTCATGCGACGCGGCGGCCAATTGCAAAGCCATGGACCGCGCTTAGAGCGCTTCCCTATTAGATGGAATCATCTGATCGGATAGGAATCGCTCAGAGTCAAAGGGTTAGAGCATGTTCTTATGAGACGCCGGATATATCCGATGTCCAAATATCGAAAAAGTCGATCAACTTTTTTAAGAACATGCTCTAGGTGTGTATTGTCACCGATTTGTCCCCCGCAACCGGCCTATGCCTTCAACAAGGGGCGCTTAGCCGACATTCAAAACGGGGGACTTAAGCCATGTCTTTATCCAAAAACGTCGGAGCGATGCGTCGAGACACAAGGCTTAATAAGATATCAAAAACTTTATTTCACTCGATTTTCTTACTTCCTTTAACCTCATACGCAGCTTTAGCTGCAAATGTTACGGTTTTTAGCACTTCGCTTGACCCAACACAGACTATCCTGACCATAAATGGAAGCGGATTTACGCCTGGCGGAAGGGTTTTTCTGGGATCTAACGAGATTACGGCACAATGTAAACTTACTGGCAGCGCCAATAGTACGATTTCTTGTTCATTTGCGTCAAGCATAGCTCAAGGAACATATAGACTTCTCGTGACCAATCTACAGAGCCAATCCGATGTCTTTGATCTCACCGTTCCAATCGTTGGTCCGAAGGGACCCGCAGGTCCGACAGGACCTGCCGGCCCGGCCGGCCCCACAGGTCTGAAGGGGTCCGATGGCCCCGCAGGCCCACAGGGCCTACAAGGAGCGCCGGGGCTTCAAGGCGTTCAGGGCCCCGCCGGTCCTCAAGGAATGCAAGGCGTTGCCGGCGTGTCGCATATTCGGACCGTTTTGGTCACTGGCATTTCTAGTCCTTATTATACCACGCACACGCGGATCGAGGCCGCCTGCTCGGGCGGTCAAAAACTCATAGGTGGGGGGTGCGACGCGGTATTCGGATATTATAAAGATGCGCCCTATGATCCGCCGGTCATCGATAAGGCCACGCCGGGCGGCGATACGACCTTTGTGTGCTCATTTAAAGGGGGGACCGGGGGCCACATGCCGATCGCGGCCGTCGCTATTTGCGCTGATGCTCAATAGGGACCGAAACAGCGTAAACTGGCATGCCGGCGGGCGCCTCATGTGAGGCTCGCTCACGCCCCCGCCAATAGCCGCGCGGCGGCGGCCCGCGCCTCGTCGGTGATTATCGCACCGGCCAGCATGCGGGCGATTTCTTCCCGCCGCGCCGCCTGTTCCAAGACGATGACCCGGGTCGCGACGCGGCTGCCTTGATCCGTCGCGTCCTTGGCGATTCTAAAATGGCCTTCGGCGCGGGCGGCGACTTGCGGCGCATGGGTCACGGCGAGCACTTGGACGCGGGAGGCGAGCCGGGCGAGCCGCTGGCCGATCGCGTCCGCAACGGCGCCGCCGACGCCCGTGTCGATCTCATCGAACACGAGGGTCGGGGCGGAGCCCTGATCGGCCAGAACCACTTTCAGCGCCAGCATGAAGCGGGCGAGTTCGCCGCCCGAAGCGATCTTCATCAAGGGACCGGGCCGCGTTCCCGGATTGGTCTGCACCCAGAACTCGACCTGATCGAAGCCATCGGGCCCCGCCGCCTCAACGCCGATTTGCGTGGAAAAGCGCGCGCCTTCGAGCTTCAACGGCGGAAGTTCCGCGTTGACCGAGGCGTCGAGCGCGGCGGCGGCTTTCTTGCGCGCTTGCGACAAGATCCCAGCCTTGGCCGCATAATCGGCTTCGGCCGCTTCAAGCGCCCGCGCCAATTGCAGGAGCATGGCTTCCCCGGCATCGAGATCGGCAAGGTCCCTTGCGAATTTCTCCGCCAGTTCAGGCAAGGCGTCGGCGGGAACCGCATATTTGCGGCTCGCGGCGCGCAAGGCGAACAGCCGTTCCTCGACCTGCTCCAACTCGCGCGGATCGAAATCGGCGTCGCGCAGGGCCTGATCGAGCGCTTGTCCGGCGAGATCCAGCGCGCTCAAGGCGGCGTCGAGCGCCTGCGCCGCGGGAGCGATCAAACCGGGCGCCTGAGTCTGACGGCGCTCCAGCCGGCGCAGCGCGGCGGACAAAGCCGGCAAGGGCGAACTTTCCCCCGCGACGCTCTCATAGACATCGCGAAGTTCGCCGGCGACCTTCTCGGCCTGCATCATCGCGGATCGGCGCACGGCCAGCGCCTCCTCTTCGCCCGGCTCCGCCACAAGCTTGTCGAGCTCCGCAAAGGCGTGGCGGAGGTAATCGGCGTCGGCGCGCACTTTTTCGATCCGCGCCTGCTCGGCGGCGCTTTCGGCCCGAAGCTCGCGCACCCGCGCATGAGCGGCCCGCGTCGCGGCAAGCTCCAGGCTCAAGCCGCCAAAGGCGTCGATCAATTGGCGATGCATGCTTGAATTGACCATGGCGCGGTCGTCATGCTGTCCATGAATTTCAACCAGCTCGCGGGCGATCGCCCGAAGCGTCTGGGAGGTCACCCGCTGGTCATTGATGAAAGCGCGCGTGCGGCCATCGGCCAATTGGACGCGCCGCAAGATGAGGCCGCCTTCGGCCTCGATCTCCTGCGCCTTGGCGGCGGCGAGCGCGGGGTGACCGACCGCAAGCTCGAAGGCGGCGCTGACATGACCCTGCGCCTCGCCCTGGCGGACCAAGGCGCCGTCGCCCCTCGCCCCCAAGGCCAGAGAGAAAGCATCGAGAAGAATCGATTTCCCGGCGCCGGTCTCGCCTGTCAAGACGGTCAGCCCACGATCAAGGCAAAGATCGAGCCTGTCGATCAGGACAATGTCGCGGATGGAGAGCTGAACGAGCATGGGGTCGAAGCCTCCCCCGACGCGCCCTCGCGCGGCGCGGCTAGCCGAAGCCCAATTTGCGGAGGAACGCCTTCGAGATCCAGGACCCTTGGTCTTCGTGCGGCTGCAGCCCGTCGTTCTTCAGAAGCGCAAAGGCGTCCTTGTACCAGATCGAATCGGGGTAGTTATGACCAAGCACGGCGGCGGCGGTCTGCGCCTCGTTGGTGATGCCGAGCGCCAGATAGGCCTCCGTCAGCCGCATCAAGGCTTCCTCGGCATGGCGCGTCGTCTGATATTTGGCGAGAACTTCGCGGAAGCGATTTATCGCCGCCGAATAATTATGCTGATTCAGGTAATAGCGCCCAACCAGCATTTCCTTGCCGGCGAGCTGGTCGCGGGTCACTTGGAGCTTGTAGCGCGAGTCCTCGGCATATTCGGACTTCGGATATTTTTCGACAATCAGGGCGAACAGGGCCGTCGCCTTCGCGGCCCGATCCTGATCTCGGCTGATTTCCGGGATCTGATTGTAATAGGACATCGCCTGAAGATAATAGACATAGGCGATGTCCGGGGACGTCGGGTAAAGCGCGACATAGCGCTGCGCCGATGCGATGGCGTCGTCGTAGCTGCTATTCTGATATTGGCTGAAGACGGTCATCAGCAGCGCTTTTTTCTGCCACTGCGAATAGGGATGATGCTTTTCGAGCTCCGCGAATTTCTTGGCCGCGGCGTCGTAATCCTTCTTGTTCAACCGGGCGAGAGCCTGATTGTAGGTATCGTCCGCGGGAATGTCCGGCACCAGCTCCGTCTTATATTTTTCGCCGGCGAACATGCTCATCGGGTTGAACGTATCCCCAGAACAACCCGCCGCCGGCAAAGCCAGGGCGCCGAGCGCCGCGATCCGCAGCAGAAACCCAGCACGGAACCACGCCAAGTGCGCTTGCGGCTGGTGCGTCTCTTTTGAGGCATTATTCATGCGCGTTGCTCGATCATCGCCAAGGAAAGCCTATCGGACTGGCGTCCTTTCTAACGCAACCAGCGCCATTGCGCCAGCATCCCTGCGGAAGAGCATCATTTGCGAAAAGCGCCGCCGGTTTCACAGCGCAAATGATGCAGAAAAGTGCCTAAGCAGAATGCTTGGAACGCCAAACCCGTCTCGCTTAAGTGGATCGTTTACGCGGCAATAATGTGGCGACGAGACGCCGACCACCCAATTTCCAGAAACAATGCGGATGAATGGCGCCGCTCCAGCCTGGTCGCTGGGGGGCAAGCGTTTGCCCATGGACTCACTCCAGAACTCATGGGGCCGGCGCATGACGAGGCCCCATGAGAAAAAGATTTGAAAGCCGCCGCTGATGGACCGCGCTCAGCTCGACTGGCGGCGAAGGAACGCCGGAATTTCGAGTTGGTCCTCCTCGCTCGCGCGCGGCTGATACGCCGTCCTGCCATGCTGGTCGAGAGGCTGTTGCGGCGCTCTTTGCGGCGGTTGCTGATAGCCGCGTTTGCCATATTCGGCCTGAATCGAGTTGGGTTGCTGCGGCCGTTGGGCCGGCCCCGGCGCCGGCGGATGCTTGCTTTGCGGCCCTTGCCGTTCATGCGACGGATGGCTCGCGGCGGCTTCCTCCTGCCGGCTGGTGCCGAAGGACGCAAGCCGCTCAAGCAAGGAGCGACGCTTGAACTCGGGATGGGGCTGACCCTGCGATTCGCCGCGATGGGCGCGGATCTGGTTTTGGCCAGGCAGCGGCAGGTCGTCGATCTGCGGCATTCTTTGCTGCCGGACAACCGGCGAATCAGGCTCGGTCGGGATAAAAGGACCGGAGTCAAAATGGTCGTTGGAACGCGGCCCCGGTTGCGCCGGCTCATAATGATGCGATTGCGGCGCGGTCTCCTGAATATATACCGCGTGCTGAGCGCCATCCTGCGGCGAAGCGAAACGCTGGATTCCAGGGTGCTGGCCGCGCTCCTCGCGCGAGGGGTCCTTGCGCGGCGGCGCATAGGCCTCGGGGGCGGAATTCTGATAGGCCGGCTGCGCCGTTTCGATCGGGCGCGCGGCGGTCTGCGCCCGCAAACGGTTCGCGACCTCGGTGATGCGCGTCTCAGCGGCGGTCAGTTCATAGGCGCCTACGGGATGATCGATGCCGGTCGCGACGACGGAGACGCGGACGATGCCATCGAGGCTCTCATCGAATGTCGCGCCGAGGATGATATTGGCGTCCTCATCGACTTCCTGGCGAATTCGGCCGGCCGCTTCGTCGACTTCGTAAAGGGTGAGATCGTTGCCGCCGGTGATCGAAATCAACAGGCCGCGCGCGCCTTTCATCGAAACTTCGTCGAGGAGAGGATTGGCGATCGCCGCCTCGGCCGCGAGCATCGCCCGCTTGTCGCCGGAAGCCTCGCCGGTGCCCATCATGGCTTTGCCCATCTCGCGCATGATCGCGCGGACGTCGGCGAAGTCGAGATTGATGAGGCCTTCCTTCACCATCAGATCGGTGATGCAAGCGACGCCGGAGTAGAGAACCTGGTCGGCCATCGCGAAGGCGTCGGCGAAGGTGGTTTTCTCATTGGCGATCCGAAACAGATTCTGGTTCGGGATGATGATCAGCGTATCGACGGCTTTCTGCAATTCGTTGATGCCGGCCTCGGCGACGCGCATCCTGCGCGAGCCCTCGAATTGAAACGGCTTGGTGACGACGCCGACGGTCAGAATGCCCATGTCTCGGGCGGCGCGGGCGATGACCGGCGCTGCGCCCGTGCCGGTGCCGCCGCCCATGCCGGCGGTCACGAAACACATATGAGCGCCCGACAGATGATCGCGAATTTCCTCGATCGCTTCTTCGGCGGCGGCGCGGCCGACTTCCGGCTGCGATCCGGCGCCAAGGCCTTCAGTCACCTGCAGGCCCATTTGAATGATGCGCTCGGCCTTCGAGGCCGTGAGCGCCTGCGCATCGGTATTGGCCACGATGAAATCGACGCCGATCAGGCCCGAGACAATCATGTTGTTGACGGCGTTTCCGCCTGCTCCGCCGATGCCGCACACCATGATGCGGGGCTTCAACTCCCTGAGCTCTGGAGCTTTTAGATTGATCGTCATCGTCTGGCCTCTCGACGTTGGAGCGCCGGTCAGGGACGCCCAGGTTGGGTTTTCGCTTCGGTATTTGGCGAGAGTGAAAAGGTCCGCCGCCTTTTCGCCCCCGCCGGGAACACAAGAGCATTTTCCAATTTCACGAAATTAGAAAATCGCTCTCTCTGTCTTGTTTTGTCGCACTTTCTTCACGCGAACTGGCATTCACTTCGCTTGAAAATGCGCTAGAAACTACTTTTGAGCCATCGGCCGACGCGGCCGATGTATCCGTTCGACTCCGGCCCCGGCGTCGCCGTCTGGCGCGAGGGCCGAAAATGTTCGTTGCCGCTGACCTGCGGATAGACGAGCAGCCCGACGGCCGCCGAAAACGCCGGGCTCTTTGCCGATTCCGGCAGCCCCTGAACGCCAAGCGGGCGGCCAGTGCGAACCTGCCCGGAAACGATCCGCTTGGCCGCCTCCTGCATGCCGGCGAGCTGGCTCGCGCCGCCGGTGAGAACCAGCCGGCGGCCGGAATGGGCCGGCAGGCCGGCGCCCTTCAACCTGTCGCGCACGAGTTCAAGAATTTCTTCCGCGCGCGGCTTGATGATCCGGATGAGATGCGCCTTGGGCAGATGCGCCGGATGCTCGCCATCCTCGCCGACCTGCACCACTGCGATCGTCTCGCGTTCGTCCGAGGCCGAAGGCAGGCAGCCGCCGTAAAGCGTCTTCAACCGCTCGGCGTCGGCGAGCCTGATGCTGAGGCCGCGCGCGATATCCGTCGTGACGTGATTGCCGCCGACGGCGAATGCGTCGACATAGGTGAGATGGCCGCCGGAAAAAATGCTGACCGAGGTGGTGCCTGCGCCCATGTCGATAAGGGCGGCGCCAAGTTCGGCTTCATCGTCGGCGAGGGTCGAGAGACCCGCCGCATAGGGGGTCGCGACCATCGCGTCGACGCCCAGATGGCAACGTTCGACCGCGAGCATCAGATTGCGCGCGGCGGCGGCGTCGCAGCTCAATACGTGCATATCGGCGCCGAGTTCGTCGCCGATCATGCCTCTTGGATCGTGGATATGGCGCGTTTCGCCGAGCGAGAATCCGATCGGGAGGGAGTGGAGCACAGCCCGGCCGTCGCGCCCGCCGCGCGCGGTGCAAGCCTCGAGCACGCGGTGGACGTCCGCCTCGCTCACAGCCCGGCCAGCGACGGAGACTTTGGCGTCAAAGAGCTGCGAGGCCAGCCGGCCGCCAGTCGCATTGATGATGACGCTTTCGACCTGAACGCCCGCCATCCGCTCCGCCGCATCGACGGCGAGCCGGATCGCGCCTTCGACAGCCTCCATGTCGACGACGGCGCCGCCCTTGATCCCGCGCGAGCGTTGATGGCCGATGCCCAGAATGCGGCAGCGATGGGTGCGACCGCGCAGCGATTCGGACGGCCCGCTCGGGTTGAGCCGCGCGATGAGGCAAACGATTTTCGATGTCCCGATGTCGAGCACCGACAAAATGGCGCTCTTGCGAACGGACAAGGGACGCAGGCGGGACGGCAACGGCGGCTTCACGTCGGACCGCCTTTCGACTTTGTCTTATGGGACAGCGATTCCGCGCGCGCCGCGGCGGCGTCCTCGGTAAGGCGCGCCACGACGCGGCCGGGCTGACGCAAATCGAGCGAAATAACGTCCTTGTCGAGAATGCGGGACGTGCGCTGCAGTTGAACGAGACCGGCAAGCGCCGCCGCCGGATCGATCTCCGGCAACAACACGTCGACCCCATTCGTCATTTTCAAAGTCCAATGCCGCTGCGACACCAGCATGCCGGCGCGGATCCTTTCGCGCAGATCGCCCGCGGCTTCGAGCAGGGCCAAATATTCGTCAAGTCTCTTGTTGGCACCGGCGCCCACGACAAGCGGCAAATGAATGAAGCGCTGGTCGCGGAAGGCGTCGATCGGCATGCCGTCGGCGGCGACGACGTTCACGACGCCGCCCTTCTGCCAAAGGGCGAAAGGCTGACGCTCCTCGACCTCGATCAAGAGCCGATTCGGATAGAGTTTGGTGACGCTTGCTTCCTTGACCAGCGGCAGATTGCGCAGCCTTTCCCGGACTTTGGCGACATCGAGGAAGAGAAGCGAATTGCGCGGGCCGATTTCGGAAACAGCGAGGATCTCAGCTTCGGCAAGCTCGGTCTGACCGGCGATCGTCACCGCATCGATGCCGAAGCCAAAGGCCTTTGCGACAATATCGGCCGGCGCGCCCTCCGCGGCGACAAAGGCGTCATAATGACCGCCCTTCACGACGCCATAGGCGCCGGTGACGAGAAACAGGGTGGAGGCGAAGAAAACGCCGACGCCCGGTCCCGCCAATCGGGCGAGGATGCGATGCATCCAAGCGCGCCTTGGCCTGCGCGCGCGCGGTCTCGTTTTGACGCGCGGAGGCTCGCTATCGCGCAGGGCCAAGGCGCCGCGCGACATCGCGCCATAGGCCAGGGCCGCCGGCGCAAAGCCAGTCTCCATCGTTCTCAACGATCGCAGGAGGCGTCTTCGACCATCCATCGAACAAGCTCACCGAATGACAAGCCGGCATAGGCGGCAATCTCGGGCACGAGGGACGTCTCGGTCATGCCGGGCTGGCTGTTGACTTCCAGCACCACGAGTTCGCCGGTTCCCCCAAGCGAATCGTCGTATCGGAAGTCGGTCCGGCTTACGCCGCGACAGCCGAGCGCCCTGTGCGCCACAAGAGCTAACTCTTGTACATTTTGGTAAATTTTTTCTTTAAGATTTGCCGGAAGGACGTGGATGGAGCCTCCCGGAGCATATTTTGCGTCATAATCGTACCAGCCCCCATCGGCGGCGCGGATGTCGATCACGTCATAGGCTTTGTCGCCGATGACGGCGCAGGTGAGCTCCCGCCCGGCGATGAAGCTTTCGACCAGAACCTTTTCGCCATGGGCCCAATCCGAGCGGGTCAATTCCTGCGGCGGATGCTCTTGATCCGCGCGGACGATGATGACGCCATAGGACGATCCCTCGCTGAGCGGCTTCACGACATAGGGCGGCGGCAGGACATGGCGCTTGCCGGCCTCGATCCGGTCGACGGTGACGCCCTTCGCCACGGGAACGCCGGCGGCGCGCAGAACATCCTTGGCGCGATCCTTCTGCATCGCCAGCGCCGAAGCGAGCACCCCGGAATGGGTGTAGGGAATCGCCAGCATTTCGAGGATGCCCTGCATGATTCCATCCTCGCCGAAGCGCCCATGCAAAGCGTTGAAGGCGACGTCGGGGCGCAGCGCGGCCAGCGTTTGGGCGATTTGCCGATCGACATCGAGGCGGGAGACCTTGAACCCTTCGGCTTCGAGCGCCCGCGCGCAAGCCTCCCCAGAACGCAGCGAGACTTCGCGCTCCGCCGAAAGGCCGCCCATCAGCACGGCGACATGTTTGGTCATGAGGATAATCCGTTCAGGCTTGTGGGGAAGGCGGCGCGAATCTTACCAAAAGGTTTCATGTGAAACCTCTCGGAGCGACCGCGAAGGCCAAATGAGCCGCCGCCCTCGTCCTTCGAGACGCGCCCTTTGGGGCGCTCCTCAGGATGAGGACTTTTGGAAACGCAAGTAATGTCAAAGCGCCACCCCTACCCGCAATATCTCCCATTCCAGCGAAACGCCGCTCGTCTCCAGCACGCGGCGGCGCACCTCTTCGCCGAGCGCCTCGAGATCGGCGCCGCTCGCCGCGCCGCGATTGATGAGGAAATTGCAATGCAGCTCGGAGACCTGCGCGTCGCCCATGGCAAGGCCGCGGCAGCCCGCCGCGTCGATCAACTCCCAGGCCTTATGTCCCGGCGGATTCTTGAAAGTGGAGCCGCCGGTTCTCGTGTTGACCGGCTGGGTTTGCGCCCGCGCCTTGGTGATCTCGGCCATTTCGGCCAAAATCGCCTGCTCCTCCCCCACCTGCCCTTCAAAAATTGCCTGCGTGAAAATCACCCCGGCGGCAATCCCGCAATGGCGATAGGAAAAGGCCATGTCGGCGTTGGAGAAATCGAAAATCCTGCCGGCGCGATCAACGCCCCGGCAGGAGACAAGGACGTCTTTCGTCTCCGCGCCATAGGCGCCCCCATTCATGCGCAGCGCGCCGCCGATGGCGCCGGGGATGCCGCGATAGAATGAAAAGCCGGCAATTCCCGCCCTCGCCGCGGCGGAAGCCAGCTTCACGTCAAGCGCTCCGGCCCCCGCGCGAAGGGTGAGCCCATTGACGGAGATCTCCTGAAACGGCTTGCCAAGGCGAATGACGACGCCTTCGACCCCGCCGTCGCGCACAAGAAGATTGGAGCCCGCGCCCAACGCCAGAACCGGAATGGCGAGATCGAGCAGGCTTAGGAAATAGGCCAGATCGTTCTCGTCGAAGGGCTCGAACATCGCCTGCGCCGGACCGCCGGTCTTGAACCAGGACACATCGGCCAGCGGCGCGAAGGCCGTGAGCTTTCCGCGCAGATCCGGCATCGCCGCGCGAAGATCCGGCGTGATGTCGGGCAAGCGCAAAAGCGGCTCGGATCCAGCCGTCATCCCGAGGCCCCCGCCGAGCCCGTTGCCTTGTCCGAAGCCGCCAGCTGGCCCGGCAGCGCATAGGCCCATTGGGTAATATTGCCGGCGCCCAGAAACACAACGTAATCGCCAGGCTGCGCCAGGGAGCCAATGAGACCGGGGAGATCAGCGGGGCTGAGCAGGGCCAGCGCCTGCCGATGCCCGCGCGCTTTCAAGGCGGCGACGAGACTGTCGCGGTCGGCGCCCTCGATCGGCGCTTCGCCGGCGGCATAGACATCGGCCACAATCACAACGTCAGCGTCGTTGAAGCAGCTGGCGAATTCATTGAAGAGCGAATGCAGCCGGGTATAGCGATGCGGCTGGACGATGGCGATGACGCGGGCCTTGGTCGAGGCCCTGGCGGCGCGCAGGACGGCCGCGATCTCGACCGGATGGTGGCCGTAATCGTCGAAAATCGTCGCGCCATTCCATTCGCCGGTGCGGGTGAACCGCCGCTTGACTCCGCCAAATCCCTTGAGCGCGGCCCGTATCGCATCCGCGCCCATGCCGAGCTGATGCGCGACGGCGATCGCGGCGGTCGCGTTCAGCGCATTGTGATGGCCCGGCATCGGCATGACGATATTTTCGAGCGCGGTCTCGGCGCCGCTCTTCCAATCGCGAATGATCGCGGTAAAGCGCGAGACGCCGCCGGACAGATCGACATCGACAAGCCGGACGTCGGCCTGCGGATTCTCGCCATAGGTGATGACCCGGCGGTCTTCGATTTTGCCGACCAGTTCCTGCACTGTCGGATGGTCGAGGCACATCACGGCGAAGCCATAGAAGGGAATATTCTCGACAAAGGCGCGGAAGGCTTCCTTGATCGCGTCGAATGTCTTGAAATGATCGAGATGTTCGGGATCGATATTGGTGACCACCGCGACATCGGCGGGAAGCTTCAGGAAAGTGCCGTCGCTTTCATCGGCCTCGACGACCATCCAATCCCCCGCCCCTAGGCGCGAATTGGTGCCATAGGCGTTGATGATCCCGCCATTGATCACCGTCGGATCGAATTTGCCGGCTTCAAGCAATGTGGCGACGAGAGATGTGGTCGTCGTCTTGCCATGCGTGCCGGCGATGGCGACGCATTGCTTGAGGCGCATCAATTCGGCAAGCATTTCGGCCCGCCGCACAACGGGAAGGCGCATTTCCCGCGCCAGCTCCAACTCGGGATTATCGCGCTTGATCGCGGTCGAGACGATGACGACTTCCGCGGCGCCGAGATTTTCGGGGCGATGGCCGATATGGACCACCGCGCCTTTGCCGCGCAGCCGCAAGACATTGGCGTTCTCAGCGGCGTCCGACCCCTGAACGCAATAGCCGAGATTGAGCAGGACCTCGGCGATGCCGGACATGCCTATGCCGCCAATCCCGATAAAATGAAGCGGACCGAGTTCGTGCGGCAATTTCAAAGCTTGTTCTCCTTGGCGGCGCTGACGCTCAGCACCAGATCGGCGAGACGGTCGGCGGCGTCGGCGATGCCCGCCTCCTTGGCGGCGATTGCGCGGCGGGCGAGGCCGGCCATATTCGCCTCTGCGTCCTGCAATGTCGTCGCCAGCCATTGCGGCGAAAATGCGCTCTGGTCGACGACGATGGCGGCGCCAGACGCCGCGAACTGCTTGGCGTTGGCCGCCTGGTCCTGATCCAGCGCATGCGGCAGCGGAACAAGGATGGCGGGGCGCCCGATCACCGCGAGTTCAGACACGGTCGAGGCACCGGCGCGGGCGACGACAAGATGAGCCTGCGCGATCTTGAACGGCAAGTCGTTGAAAAAGGCCCGGATCTCCGCATCGACGCCAAGGCGCCGATAGGTCTCGCTCACGCGGGGAATGTCTTCGATGCGCGCCTGCTGCACGATGACGAGCTTGCGCCGGGCGCTTTCCGGCATGAGTTCGATCGCGGCCGGGACCACGTCCGACATGATCCGCGCGCCCTGCGAACCGCCGGTGATCAGAAGCCGCAATTTGCCATCGGCGTCGCCGGGAAAGTCCGCCTTGGCGGCTTCGATGACCATCGGGCGCACCGGATTGCCGGTGACATGCGCCTTGGCGGCAGTTTTCGCATTGACGCCGCCGAGCGTTTCGAATCCCGTGGCGATAGCGTCGACGCGCGAAGCCAGAAACAGATTGGCGCGGCCGATGACGGCGTTGCCTTCATGCACGAGCGTCGGCGCGCCGAGCAGGCTCGCCGCCAGGAGCGGCGGCACGGTCGGGTATCCGCCAAAGCCAACGACCGCACGGGGACGAATGCGCCCGATGAGGCGCCAGGCCATAAAGGTCCCTCGGGCGAGCGTTGTCAGCGCGCCGGCGCGGGCAAGCATCGAGCCGCCTCGCGGCGTCGCCGCGGCGATCTCATATATGGCCCGCGCCGGAAACGCCCCGCCATATTTCGCCGCCCGTTCGTCGGTGACGAGATCGACCTCGAACCCTCGCGCGCAAAGCGCATTGCTCAAGGCCTCCGCCGGAAACAAATGGCCGCCGGTGCCGCCCGCCGCGACAATGATCGGGCGCTTGTCGTTCATGCGACGCCTTCCCGCGCAGAGGCGAGCAGAGCGGAGCCAGGGCGCTTGCGCATCACCGCGATCAGGAAGCCAATCGCAAGCGCCAATGAGACAAGCGAGGAGCCGCCATAGGAGATAAAGGGCAAGGTCATGCCTTTGGCTGGCATGAGGTGAAGATTGACCGCCATGTTGATCGCGCTTTGGACGCCAAAGAGCATGACCAGTCCGGCCGCGGCGAAACGGCAAAACGGATCGTCGTTGCGCGCCGCCATCAGCAAGCCGCGCAGCACGATGAAGGCGAAGATCGCGACGACGACGAGACAAGCGACGATGCCGAATTCCTCGCCGGTCACCGCGAAAATGAAATCGGTGTGGGCGTCGGGAAGAATGCGCTTGACGGTTCCCTCGCCCGGCCCCTTCCCGAACCAGCCGCCGGACAGGAAACTATCGATCGCGGTGTCCACTTGGAAGGTGTCGACGATCCCCCCGCCGGCGCCGGGATCGATGAATTTCAGCACCCTTGCGCGCACATGGGGCACGAACTTATAGGCGAGAAAAACGCCGCCGACCCCGACCCCGCCAAATCCGACCACCCAGAACCAATGCAGGCCCGCCATGAAGAAAAGCGCCGCCCAGACCACGCAAATGAGCAGGGTCTGACCGAAATCTGGCTGCAGCATCAAGGGAACGACGGTCGCCGGCAGCAACAGGAGCGCCAGAAACGTGGCCGGCACGTCGCGTCGTTTGCCGCCTTCGGAAAAGGCCCAGGCGGCGAGAATGACAAAAGCCGGCTTCAAGAACTCGGAGGGCTGAACGCCGAAGATCCAGCGTCTCGATCCCTTGACTTCGTGACCGAAGAGGAGCGCCGCGATGATTAAGCTCAACGATACGAGAAAGACGACGAGCGCAACCCGCCGCACCTGTCGAGGCGAAAGGAAAGATGTCGCAAAGAGCACCGCGACGGTCGGGACCAAATAGAGGACCTGTCGATGGACGAAATGGAACGTCGACAGACCAAGCCGCTCCGCAACCGGCGGGCTGCCGGCCAAAGTTAGAACGAGGCCCAGCAGGATCAGCGCCGCAACAGCGGCGAGCATCCAACGATCGATCGTCCACCACCAGTTCGCTAGGACCGAACGTTCCGCGCGCGACACCATTTCCGTTCCCCTCAGCCCTGCGTTTGCGTAGGCGGCAATGTTTCGACGATCTTACGAAAATGATCGCCGCGCTTCTCGAAGTCTGGATATTGATCGAAGGAGGCGCAGGCGGGCGACAGTAGAACGACGGGGTCCGCCAGCGCGCTCGCCAGCGCATCCCGCCCGGCCTTCGGGACCGCCGCTTCGAGGTCGCCACAGATCTCGTAAGGAAAGGCGTCCCCGATGGCGCTGGCGAAGGCCTCGCTGGCCTCGCCTATCAGATAGGCCTTGACGATCTTGCCGAACAGCGGCCGCAAGGGTTCGATGCCGCCCTGCTTCGCCCGGCCGCCAATGATCCAGAAAACCTTATCGAACGACAACAGCGCCTTTTCCGCCGCATCGGCGTTGGTCGCTTTGGAATCGTTGATGAAGAGAACTTTTCCCTTGCGTCCGACCTCCTCCAAACGATGCGCGAGGCCAGGAAAGGTGGCGAGGCCCTTCCGCACGCCTTCAAGAGCGAGCCCGATGGGGCCAAGCGCAGCGACGGCGGCGGCGGCGTTCTGGCCATTGTGCTTGCCGCGCAGCGAGGCGATGCCTTTCAGGTCGGCGATCAGGCTGGCCCGCCCTTCGGCGTGGCGCATCAGGCGCGAGCCTTCGAGAACAATGCCGTCGTCGAGATCGGTCTTTGTCGTCGAAACGCAGGTGACAGGACGGCCAGCCCGGCGCAACTCCTCGGCGACGGCCAGCGTATAGGCGTCGTCGATTGCGATCACCGCATGATCGGCCGCCCGCGCCAGCCTCGCCTTGATCGCCGCGTAATTCTCCATCGCGCCATGCCGGTCGAGATGATCGGGCGTGACGTTCAGAAGGATGCCGACGGAAGGATCGAGCGAAGGGGAGAGATCGATCTGGTACGACGAGCATTCGATGACATGGACGCGCTCTGGCGCGGGCGGCGCCAAAGCGAGGATCGGCGTGCCGATATTGCCGCCGACCTCGACCGCGAGGCCGAAGCTGCGGAAGAGATGCGCGACGAGCGCCGTCGTCGTCGATTTGCCATTGGTGCCGGTGATCGCCGCGAACCGCGATTTCGGCGCGATTTTCCGGCGTTCGCGGCAGAATAATTCGATGTCGCCAATGACTTCGACTTGCGCTTCCCTGGCCTTCACAACCGTCCAATGCGGCGCCGGATGGGTCAACGGCACGCCGGGAGACAGAACGAGCGCCGCGAAATCGCGCCATTCGGCGCTCGCGAGATTTTCGATCCTGAGGCCCGCCGCGCGGGCCTTCTCGCGGGCGTGCTCATTATCGTCCCAGACAGCGACCCGGGCGCCGCCGGCGACGAGCGCCTGCGCGGTGGCGAAACCCGAGCCGCCAAGGCCAAAGACGGCGACGTTCTTGTCCTTGAAGGTGGTGACGGGGGTCATCGTCACCTCAGCTTCAAGGTCGAAAGGCCGATGAGCGCAAGCACGAAGGCGATGATCCAGAACCGCACCACGACCTGCGGCTCGGACCATCCGAGCTGCTCGAAATGGTGATGGATCGGCGCCATCTTGAACACGCGTTTGCCGGTGAGTTTGAACGAGGCCACCTGCACGACGACCGAGAGCGTCTCGAGCACGAAAAGCCCGCCGACGATCGCCAGGACGAATTCATGCTTGACGGCGACGGCGATGGTGCCAAGGAGGCCGCCGAGCGCGAGCGAACCGGTGTCGCCCATGAAAATCTGCGCCGGCGGCGCATTGAACCAGAGGAAGCCGAGGCCAGCCCCAATGAGCCCGCCGCAGACGACTGCGAGCTCTCCCGCGCCGGGGACGAAATTAATCCCGAGATAATTCGAAAAAATCGCATTGCCGGCGAGATAGGCGATCATCCCGAAGGCGCCCGCAGCGATCATCACCGGCACGATCGCCAGTCCGTCCAATCCATCCGTCAGATTGACCGCATTGCCAGCGGCGACGATCACGAAAGGTCCGAAAATAAGAAAGAACAGGCCGAGGTCGGCGACGAAGCCATTGATCGCTGGCAAGGCGAGAGCCGTCGTATGCGCCGTCCCGAGCTTCATCATGGCGCCGCAGGCGATAACCGCGATGGCCACCTCCAAGGCGAGCCGCCGCCGTCCTGAAAACCCGCCATGGCTTTGCTTCGTGACTTTCAGGTAATCGTCGTAGAAGCCGATCAGTCCAAAGCCGATCATGACGAAAAGCACGATCCACACATAATGATTGCGGAGATTCGCCCAGATCAAAGTGGAGACGATGAGACCCGACAGGATCATCAAGCCTCCCATCGTCGGCGTCCCCTTTTTGGTCAGGAGATGCGACTGCGGGCCGTCGTCGCGGATCGGCTGGCCCTTGCCCTGTTTGAGACGCAGCGCCTTGATGATGCGAGGCCCAAAGAAGAACACGAAAAACAGCGCCGTCGCGGTGGCGCCGCCGGTCCGGAATGTAATGTAGCGGAACAAGTTGAGCGGCTGAAAAACCCCTGCAAACTCCGCAAGCCAAGTCAGCATTTCAAGATCCTTGCGAGGCTTGCGCCGGTTTCGCGGAAAGTGAGCGCTCCTTCAGAGCGGCGACGATTTTGCTTATCTGGCTGCCGTTCGAGCCTTTGACGATGACGATGTCGCCGCTTCGAATCGCCGGGCAGACGATCGGCTCAAGCTCGCCGACGCTTTCGCGCCAGGCCCCCTGCAATTCCCCCGGCAGGGCCATAAAGAGGCGCTTCATCAGCGGGCCGGCGGCGAACACGAGATCGATTTTATTGGCGACGATGTCCGCGGCGAGTTCGGCATGCATCGCGCCGGCGCTTTCGCCAAGTTCAAGCATGTCGCCAAGGACCGCGAAGCGGCGCCCATTGCCCGACAAGGGAAAGGCCCCAGCAAGGGCGAGCGCCGCGCGCATCGACGCGGGGTTGGCGTTGTAGCTTTCGTCGATCAAGGCGTAGGGCCCGTCCTGAGCCTCGAGCGTCAGCTTTTGGCCGCGTCCGGGGCCGGCGGAAAAAGAGGCGAGCGCTCTGGCCGCGGCCTCGAGATCGACGCCAAACGCCTTGGCGGCGAGGAGCACCGCAAGCGAATTCATCGCGAGATGGCGTCCCGGCGCGCCGAGCCGATAGGTCAGCCGAACGCCGCAGATCTCCGCCTCGACCATCGAGTGATCGGAGGCGAGCGCTGCGCTCACGAGTCTTGCGTCGGCGCTTTCATGCTCGCCGAAGCTTGCGACAAGGCCAGCCGGCGATGCTTTGGCGTGGTCGAGAAGGCGTTCGTATTGCGCTATGTCGCGATGGATGATCGCGACGCCCCCCGGCGCCAGGCCGGAAAAAATCTCAGCCTTGGCGTCGGCGATGTCGTCGAGGCTGTGGAAGTGTTCGAGATGAACCGGCGCGACCGTCGTGATGATCGCCACATGGGGACGCACCATCGCGGCCAGCGGCGTTATCTCGTCCTTGTGGTTCATCCCGATTTCGAAGATTCCGAACCGGGTCTGCTTCGGCATCCGCGCCAAGGTCAGCGGCACGCCCCAATGATTATTGTAGGAGGCGACGGAGGCATGGACGGCGCCGCCCTGCGCCAGCGCGAGCCGCAAAGCCTCCTTTGTCGATGTCTTGCCGACCGACCCCGTCACCGCGACGATGCGGGCGGCCGTGCGGCGTCGCGCCGCCGCGCCAAGGCCCTCCAAAGCAGGCAGAACGTCGCGCACGACATAGAGGGGGCCGAGCGTGGCGAGCGCATCGGCATGGGCTTCGTCGACGACGGCGGCCATCGCGCCCTTCGCGAAAGCGGCGGCGACATAATCGTGGCCGTCGCTGTTGTCGCCTTGGATCGCGAAGAAGAGATCGCCCGCCTCCAGCGATCGGGTGTCGATCGAAATGCCCCCCGCCCCGCCGCGCGGCGCGCCGCCGCTCACCCGCGCCACAAGTGGCGCGACGAGGCCGAGGCTGGTCCACAAGGCCTCGCTTCGAGGGATGACGCTGATCTCGGCATTGGCGAACTGCACCTGGCTCATGCGGCATATTCCTTCAATGCCGCTCGGGCGCAGTCGGAATCGGAGAAGGGAAATGTGCTGTCGCCAATGATTTGGCCCGTTTCATGACCCTTTCCGGCAATGAGGAGGCCATCGCCCTCCTCGAGCATGGCCACGGCCCGCCCAATTGCCGCCGCTCTGTCGGCTATCTCCTGAACATTGTCATAACCCGCCGCGCCAGCGAGGATCTCCTTGCGGATCAACCCCGGATCTTCCGAGCGGGGATTGTCATCGGTCACGATGACGCGATCGGCGAGGCGCGCCGCCGCCTCACCCATGATCGGGCGCTTTCCGACGTCCCTGTCCCCGCCGCAGCCGAAAACGACGATGAGCTTGTTTGGCACGAAGGGACGCAGCGCCCGCAAGACCTTGTCGAGCGCATCGGGCTTATGGGCATAATCGACGAAGACCGGGGCGCCCAACCGGCGACCAATGAGTTCGAGACGGCCTAGCGCGCCCTGGAGATGCTCGAGGCTGGCGAAAACCGCCGCGGCCGGGCTTCCCGTCGCGATGCAGAGGCCAGCGGCGACGAGGGCGTTGGCGGCCTGAAATGCGCCGGCCAGCGGAAGCTTGATCGCAAAGGTCTCGCCGGCATGGACGATGGCGAGCCGCGTGGAGAAGTTTTCGGCCTGCGCATCAAGGAGGCGCAGGCTCTCGCCTTTGAATCCCGTCGAGATGACTTGCAGGCCGCGTCCCCGACAGGCGGCGATGACTTTATCGGCCACATCGCTGTCGGCGTCGACGACGGCCGGCTGGCCGGGTTCGAGCAGGCGATCGAACAGCTGCAATTTCGCGCTGAGATAGGCCTCAAGCGTCGCATGATAGTCGAGGTGATCGCGGGAGAGATTGGTGAAGGCGCCCGCCTTCAGCCGCACGCCGTCGAGCCGGCGCTGCGAGATGCCATGCGACGAGGCCTCCAGCGCAAGATGAGTGACCCCGCCTCGGGCGAGCTCGTCGAGGCTTTTGTGGAGAGACACCGGGTCCGGCGTGGTGAGCGCGCCATAAGCCGAGCCCGATGACGCGACGATCCCGAGCGTGCCGAGCGAGGCGGCGTTCAATCCCTGCGCCGCCCAGATCTGGCGCGCGAAATCGGCGACCGACGTCTTGCCGCTCGTCCCCGTAATCGCGACGATCGTTTCCGGCTGGCGCGGGTGGATTTGCGCGGCGGCGATCGCCAGGGCGCGGCGCACGTCGCGGACTTTGATGAAGGCGGCCGCCCCGATCGGCGTTGGCGGCGCGCGTTCGGCGACGATTGCGACGGCGCCGGCGCGCGCCGCTTGCTCGGCGAAGCCCAAGCCGTCGGCCTTTGCTCCGGGGATAGCGAAAAACGCCGCGCCCGGCGCGACCGCCCGGCTGTCGCAGCAAACGCCCGTCACCTCGCGCCCGGCCAAGGGCTCGTCAATCCTCTCATGCGGAAAGAGTTCGGCGAGCCGCATCAATGCCCGCCTCCGCCGCTCGCCGGCGAATTGGCCATCCCGTAGCCGAGTTTCGCCAGAAGCGGAAAAGGCTGCGTCGGGAGCTCGATGCGCGGCGGAATGCCTAGCAGGGGACCGATCCGCTCGATGATCTTGCCGGTGACTCCGCCGGCGTTCCAGGCAGCGGTCCGGTATCCGCCGGTTTCCGGCAGTCCCTGCGGTTCGTCCATCAGCGTCAGGAACAGATATTTGGGTTTGTCCGCCGGCAGCACCGCCATGAAAGTCGTGAACACTCTATCGTTCGAATAGTGGCCATGGATGATCTTGTCCGCCGTGCCGGTCTTGCCGCCGACGAAATAGCCTTTGACGTCGGCGATTTTGGCGGTTCCGATTTCCGCGTTGAGCCGCATCAGATAGCGCATCGCTTCCGAGGTTTCCGGCTTGACGACGCGCGGCGCGTTTTTCTTGGCCTCGGCTTCGGTCCGCTTCAGGAAGGTCGGCGGCACCAGCGTTCCGCCATTCATCAGCGCGCCAACCGCCATCACGGCTTGCATCGGCGCAACATTGAGGCCCTGTCCGAAGGCGATCGTCATTGTATTCAGCTCGCCCCAGTTTCTTGGAACCAGCGGGTCGGCGGTCTCGGGCAGCTCGGTGCGCAGGCGGGTCAGCTGCCCCATCTTTCGCAAGAACGCCTTGTGGCCTTCGACCCCGATCATCAGAGCCATTTTGGCGACGCCGATGTTCGATGAATAGGTGAACACCTCGGGCACGCTCAAGAGACGGCGCTGGGCATGATAATCGTGAATCGTGAAGCGGCCATAGCGCAGCGAGTCGCGCGCGTCGATCCGGGAGTTGAGATTGACCTTGCCCGAATCGAGCGCCATGGCGACGGAAAGCGCCTTGAAGGTCGAGCCCATTTCATAGACGCCGACGGAGAGCCGGTTGATATGGAGGGGATCGAGCGCATCGGCTGGCGTGTTCGGATCGTAATCGGGCAAGGAGGCCATCGCGACGATTTCGCCGGTATCGACGTCGATGACGGTCGCGGCGCCGGCTTTGGCCTTGAACTTAGCGATGCCCTTGGCGAGCTCATCGCGAACCGCATAGGTCGCCTTGAGATCGAGCGACGTGGCGATCGGCTTCAAATCCTGCGGCGTCAGGCTGAAACCGGCGCCATGCAGATCCGCGAGGCCCTGGCCATCGATATATTTTTCAAGCCCCGAAATGCCGACGCCATCAAGGTTCGCAAACCCCAGAACATGGGCGGCCAGCGGGCCATTGGGATAGACCCTCTTGTTTTCCGGCATGAACCCGACGCCGGGGAGCCCTAAGCGATGGACCTCCTGCTGTTGCTTCGGCGTGATCGCGCGCTTGACCCATACGAACCCTTTGCGCGAGCCAAGACGCGCGCGCAATTCGCGCGCATCGACATCGGGAAGCACGGCGGTGAGAAGCTCGACGGCTTCGTCCTTATCGATGATGCGCCTCGGTTCGGCGAAAACCGACATGACCTTGATGTCGGTCGCCAGAACTTCGCCATTGCGATCGAGAATATCGGGACGCGAGGCGGCGATCGCATCGGCGCCGGCGCGCTTGATGCCTTGAGGCGCCTCCGGCCGCAATCCGAAAAGGATAAGCTTGCCGGCGATGATTCCATAGACGACGAAAAAGGCGAAGGCGACGAGCTTCATCCGGCTCGGGCTCTTGTCGAGCCTGGTCGAGAACACGCCGGAGAAAATGCCTTTAAGATAGCTGCCGCGGCTGCGTTCGCCCCGCCCGGCGCTGGCATTGGCTTTCAGCTTGGCGTCGAAACCCTCGTTCATTGGATCAGGTCTTCATCTTGCTGAGGGAGATGGCGTGGTCGGGCGCGCGGCATTGCCCTCGCGCGGCGTATTGGTCGGCTCGGTCAACCCAAGCGCTTCAAGCTTACGCCCAATCGAGTCGATTTTCGGCGCCGAGGCGGGCAAGGCGTCGGCGCTGACAATCTGGCTCATAGCGATCGGGCGCAGGTCGAGAAGCTTATCGGCCAGCGCCTGGATGCGCTCGGGCCGCGTCAGATGCGCCCATTCGGCGCGCAATATGCCAACCTGATCCTGCTCGGCCTTGATCTCATGCTTCAGCTTAACGATCCTCTCCGCATGGAAGATCGTCTCATATTTGATCGTATAGACGTAGATCACCGAACCGATCAGCGCCGCAACCGCTAGAACGTTCAAAAACCGCACCATGTCAACGCCCTCCAAGTTTGCGTTGGGCAGGCTTGCGTTGGGCGACCTTGCGTTGGGGAAGCCTCGCGAGCGCCAACAGATTGTCTTCTAGAGTCCGCGCTTTGGCGCTCGTGCGCACGCCATGGCGAAGCTTGGCCGAGCGCGCCCTTGGATTGGCGGCGACTTCGGCGAGCGAAGGAAGGATCGGCTGCTTGCCCGGCAGAACGAAGGTCGGCGCCGGCGAATCTGGCTCCCCCGGCAACCGACGCGAGGGCGCCTGGCCACGCCCCGAACGCGCCAAGAAAAAATGCTTGACGATCCGGTCCTCGAGCGAATGGAAGGTGACGACGGCGAGCCGCCCGCCCGGCTTCAAAATCGCCTCGGCGGCGCCGAGCGCTTGGACGAGTTCGCCGAGTTCATCATTGATCGCTATGCGCAACGCCTGGAAGGTGCGCGTCGCGGCGTGCATTTCGCCTGGCTTGGCCGGCGCCACCCGCGCGATCATCGCCGCGAGGGCCGCGGTCGAGGTGAAGGGCGCCTTGGCGCGATCGACGACAATCGCCCGCGCAATGCGGCGGGACGCGCGCTCCTCGCCAAAATAATAGAGAATGTCGGCGAGCGTCGCTTCCTCGGCGGTATTGACGAGATCGGCGGCGCTTGGCCCGGCGCTGTCCATCCGCATATCGAGCGGGCCTTCGGCGCGGAAGGAAAATCCCCGATGGGCGTCGTCGACCTGCATCGAAGACAGGCCGATGTCGAGCACAACGCCGTCGAAATCCGCGAGGCCGCGCTGCCTGGCCGCCTCGGCAAGGTTGGAAAAGCGCTCCTGCGCGAGATAAAGACGCCCTTGCGCCCGCCGGACGAGTTCGGCGCCTTCGGCTATGGCCACGGGATCGCGGTCGAGCGCCAAGACGCGCGTCGCGGGCGTTGCAAGAATGGCGCGCGCATAGCCGCCGGCGCCGAAGGTGGCGTCGAGATAAAGGCCGCCCTGGCGCGGGTCGAGCGCGTGCATGACTTCCTCACGAAGCACGGGAACGTGCCGGGCCGGTCCGCCAGCGGCGAGATGATCCTCATCGCCGCGACCCGATGTCATTCCCGTGCTCCATGTGGTCGCGGCGGCGGCGTGTCCGGCGTCGCGTGTCTGGCGCTGAGCTGTTTTCGCAAGTCGCGCACCCGGGTTCTGGCCTCCTCCAGATGCACGCGAAAACGGCTCGGCTCCCAGATCTGAAACTTGTGGCCGTGGCCGACGAAAGTGACCTCGGTCTCGATCATCGCATAGGCCTTGAGGCTTTCCGTCAGGATCACGCGCCCCTCCGAATCAACTTTTAAAATCTCGCTGGTGCCAATAAGTGCTGTCGAAAATAAATCGCGCTCTTCCGAATAAGGGGAGAGCCTGCCGAGAAGATCGTGGATTTCCCGCAAAAGGGCGTGGCCGCCACAATCGAGCGCCTCCTGATCGATCGAGGGATGAACGTAAAGACCTTCGAATCCATCTCGCGCCAGCGCCGCCCGAAACGAGGCCGGAATCGACACCCGCCCCTTGGCGTCAAGCCGGTTGGTGCAATGCGAGACAAATCCGTCCACTCCCCAACCCCGACCTCTCCGGCCCTGTGCGGTCAGACCGCAAAGGGCCGCGCGTGCGTCGCATGGATTAACGTCGCGCAAACCGAAACGGGACAATTTGGGATAGCATGGGATATTATGGGGGTCAATGTGAATCCCCGGGCATCCACGGCTGGAATCCGTCGAGACGCGTCCATGCAGCGGCGCGCCGGCTACGTTCGCAGCGGGGGAATGTCCTGCTTTGGCTAGAGCGCCCCCGCGAGGCGCCAAGGCCTCGCTCCCCGAACCGGACTGAACTGGCAAAGCCGCCAAGACCGGCTCTTAGGGGGATCTGGAGCGCTTCCGATCAGATGCGCGCGCTCGATGGACGCGCATCGGCGGCGCGCCAGATGCTGGAGCGCCGCGCACCTAGAGTGAATGCGCGCAAACGGCCTCGCCGCGATTTATGCCCGCGATAAGGCAGGCTCGCCCCTATTTCTCCTTGCGGCGCTCGTGATCGGGCGAGCCGGGGCTCGTCGCCGGCTGCGTCGATGATGGCGGATCGCTGGCCGGAAAAGAGTCCTCCAACTCCTCTTCGAGCCGCGCTTCTTGATCCTTTGGCGATTTTGGTTTTTCTTTGGTCTTAGGCTTCTCTTTGACCGTCATCGCTAAATTCTCCGCGTCCCTGGAAGCCTGGACAACGGAGATCCTCGTTCAGCGTTCCTCGACGCTCAATCGAAGTTCGACGCGGCAAGGCGCTGAGAGACCGCTAGGCAAAGGGCGTCCGGGACGGCGATCTATTTCGCCAACACCCGCGCCGGAGGAAAGGCGACCTCGACCAGGGTCCCTTCGTGCTTCTTGCTTTTAATCGAGAAGAAGGCGCGATTGGCCTCGACCAGGGCCTTGGTCAGAGGAAGCCCTAGCCCGGTGCCGCCGGACGGCCGCGATGTTGCGAGCTGCCGGAACGGCTCGATGGCGATTTCGATTTCGTCCTCGGACATGCCGACGCCGGTGTCGCGAATGCGAAGCACCGCATGCCCGGATTCGGTGAGAGCGGTGGCGACGATGACCTGACCGCCAGGCTGATTGAACTTCACCGCATTTGACAGGAGATTGAGGACGATCTGGCGCAGCGAGCGTTCGTCCGCCACGACATGCGGCAACCCGGCCGCCAACGACAGCCGCAAGATGACGCGCTCGCGGCTGGCCAGCGGCTGCATGATCGAGACGCATTCGGAGACGATGCGATTGGCATCGACCAAGGCGAAGTCGAGCTCCATCTTGCCCGCCTCGATCTTCGAGAGATCGAGCAAATCATTGACGAGGCTCATCACCAGCGCGCCCGAACTATGGATATCCTTAAGATAGTCCTTGTAGCGCTCATTGCCGATCGGACCGAAGCGCTCATCCATGATGACCTCGGCAAAGCCAAGGATCGCATTCAGCGGGGTCCTGATCTCGTGACTGACCTTGGCCAGGAAATCCGATTTCAAGGCGCTCGCGCGTTCGGCCGCCCGGCGCGCCTCGTCGAGCTCGCGTTCGACCTTTTTCCAATGCGTCATGTCGCGCAAAAGCGCGCAAAACCGAACCTCCTTCTCCTGTTCGGGGCCGCAATCCCACGGATCTCCGGCGCTGATCCGGCCGAGCGTCACGAACAGCGGAATGGCGCCGCCTTGGCGCGCGAGGCCCATGATCTCGCGCCCATCATTGAGGAGGCTGACGACGCCGTTTGATTTCAGCCCTTCGAAATAATCCTGCGCGCGGCTCCGGCTTTCGGGCGCGATCAGCATGGCGAAGGGCTCTCCGGCGACCTCGCTCTGATCATAACCGAAAAGAGCCTCGCCGGATCGGTTCAGCGTCACGATGCGCCCTTGCAGGTCGAGCACGGCGACGCCGTCCATCGCGGTGTCCAAAATTGCGTTGAGCTCGCGGGCTTCGCTCTCGGCGCGGCGGCGCTCCGCTTCGAGGCTCGTCCCGCCGACTGGCCGCAAAGTCACGAGTTCCGCATTCTGCCGGCCCCAATCGATCGTCTGGCGATCGGCGCGCAAGGAAATGGGATTTCCCGCTCCGTCGCGCAACGCGACGCTCTCGCCTTGGACGGCGCGCCGCGCCATGCCGTTGACGATCCGCTCCAAAGCGCCGGCGGCAGTCGCGAGGCCGAGATCGGCATAGCCGAGCAGATCGAGCAGGAAGCGATTGGCGAAAACCGGCGCGCGATCGCGGCAAACAAGGATCCCGATCGGCAAGAGATCGACGATTTCCTGGAACATGTCCCGGTTGTCAACGACGACCCCGGCCGCCCCAGTTCCGACGACGGACGTCTCCGGCGGCCCTACGGGGCGCGCGGCGCCAGCCGCGCCGATGTTGGCCCTCTCCGGCGCAAACCCGCTCTCCTCGCCCGGCGCCCGCCCTCGTTGGCCCTCCTGATCCGTCAGCTTGGCGCCCAGCGAAAACGCAATGGCATGGAAGGCGTTTTGCTCGTCCAACGTCAATGCCAATGTCGCCGTGGAGGGATCGTCGCCGCGCTGCGCCGCTGCGTTCTGATTCGCGGCAAGAGGGCGCAAAGCGATAATATTGGTCGCCTCCCCCGCGACGGGCATGCGCTCCGGCCTGTCGAGCGGCTTTGCCGCCGGCCGCATTCCGTCGCTCTCTCCGCCGGGCTGGCTCGAATTTTGGCCAAAGTCTGGCCTCGCAGGCGCGATCCGCTCAAGATCGATGAGGCCGAACCCACGATAGCCTGCAAAGGCGCGATCCTGGTCAAAGCTTGGCGCCGCGCCAAGAACAACCGGAACAGTCGCCGCCGCGCCGGCGATCGGCCATTGGATTTCGACTCCGCTCCAGCTCTGCCTGCGCGCCAATATTTGCGCAAGAGGCTCGCCCTGATCGCCCTGGAAGCCTCGCGCCACCTCGCCAAAGTCGCATCCGAGAAGATCGGCCGCCGCGGCGCCGACGACGCGCGCCAGCGGCGCGGTGACTTCGACAAACCGGTCGCGCGCGTCCGTGCGCCAAAGAAACCGGATCGGCCCCGTTTCTTTGAGGCTTTGCGTTAGCGCGGCGCGGACTTCCTCCGCGTCGCGCGGCTGGGGCAAAGGCGGCGAGGTGACCTCGGCCGCAACGAGAGGCGGCGACGGGGCAAACGAGGCAAGGAAGGAAGCGAGAACGGCGCCATCGCCAAAGGCAGCCGAAACATCGACCGCCGCGGCGACAAAGAGCGGCGCGGCGCCCTCACAACGGACCCGCCGGCACAAAAAGGTGATGCTCTGTGTCGCGGGCCCTAAGAAAAAGCGCAGTTTTTCGAAACGCGGCGCGGCGTCGAGCGGAAGGGTCGCGGCAAGTTCGGCGAGCCGTGTGGAGCCAGGGTCGCGCCCGCCGAAAACTCGGGCGGACAGATCCTCGAGAGTGTGCGCGCCAAACAGCCGCAGCAAGCTCACGCTGGCGAAAACCGCGCCCCCCGGTTGCGCGCCATGCGGCCCACCGGAGGCAAAAACGGGCGCGTCGTCGGCAAGCCTCGGCGACAAGCTGCGCAGAGCTTTGGCGATCTCTTTCCCGGTCAGGCCGGGAGCAAAGCAAAACTCACTCATGCCGCCTCGGGCTTCTCGACTCCTAGAGCGCAGCTCTGGCCCCAGAATGCTTGTCTCGGCGCATTTCCTTAACGCGAACCGGCGCGGATTGCGTTCGAAAACGGTCTATTCTTTGGGAGCAAGGCCCCAGATCCAGCGCGCTTTAACAAAATCCTAACGGCGGATCGACGGAAGGTCTATCGCCAGGATCGGACTCCCGGCAATTTGATCAATCTATCCTTAACCCTATTGTGTCCCGAGGCGGCCACAAACGGCCCCCTGGCGAGAGCCGCCTCGACGGCGCTCAGCTGGCGGACGCCGCCACAATGCACCAGGTCTCAACGATTCACGCCTTGCGTCGCAGGCTTGCAATGGAGGTCTTGCAATCCCCGCCCGATCCTTTTAGGTTCCGGCGCCTATCGAACGCGCCGCCATAGCTCAGTTGGTTAGAGCGCTAGATTGTGGATCTAGAGGTCCCCCGTTCGAGCCGGGGTGGCGGTACCAATAAAAACAATGACTTAGATATCAATCCGATTTGGCGCGGCGCCTATAGAAGCGCCCTTGTCGCCGCCTGCCATCGCTTCGGCGGGAAATGAGCGGCCTTCAAACGCACCACCTTCATTTTAGGTCGCCATGCGCAATCCAGCGGCGGCGCGCCGCGCTGCGCCTCGGTCAGCTTTGCGCCTAGGCCAATGGTTTAAGCGCTGAGGACGCGGTTCTCGGCCGATGCGCTGTAACACTAGGTCGAGCGCCTGCTGCGCCTGCGCCCCGTTAGCTTCCCCGACATGGCCCTCAATGCGCCAGCACAGAACTTCCGCCTCGGGAAGGAAGTCCCGGCTGGAACGCCATGACCAAGATCACTTGAGCATGAGGGCGGATCAACGCAATCTGTCGCTCCGGACAATATGTCCCACAATTGAATGGCTCGGATTCTATGACAGCAGTTCCGCAGACTATCCTTATGTGCCCTCCCGATCACTTCGAGGTCGTTTACGTCATCAATCCCTGGATGGAGGGGCAGTTTGCAAACACCGACGATGCCTTGGCCCATCGGCAATGGAATGACTTGCGAAATGCGATAGAACTTCATGCGAAAGTGGTGTTGGAGCCGCCGCGACAAGATTTGCCGGATATTGTTTTCACGGCGAATGCAGGCCTCGTTTTGGGCAAGAAGGTCATCGTCAGCCGGTTCCGCAGCGTCGAAAGACAGGGGGAAGAGCCGCATCACCGCGCCTGGTTCACGGAAAATGGATTTGAGATTTTGGACTGGCCGCCGGAGGTCCCATTTGAAGGAGCGGGCGATGCCTTGTCTGATCGCGGGCGGGAATTGCTGTGGGTCGGTCACGGCTTCCGCTCGGACGCCGCCGTGCCCGCGCTATTGGAAAGGCTGCTGGACCGCAAAACGGCGGCTTTGACTCTGATCGACCCGCGCTTTTATCATCTCGACACCTGCCTGTGTCCTTTAGCGGGCGGCTATTTGTTGTATTTTCCGGCGGCCTTCGATGAAAAATCGCGCGCCTTAATTGAAGTGCTGGTCCCGAAAGACAAGCGCATCGCGGTTGAGGAAGCCGACGCCCTGAAATTCTGCTGCAACGCCGTCGATCTTGACGGCTTTGTGTTAATGAATGACGCATCCGAAAATTTGCGGAGCCGTTTGCGCAGCGCCGGCTTTACGCCCGTGATCACGCCTTTGTCTGAGTTCATGAAGGCTGGCGGCGCGGCCAAGTGCCTGACGCTTAAGTTGGTCGAGATCTAGAAAGGCGCGGTCCTATTTCGGCAACATTTCCCGCCGACGCCTTTTTCAGGGAAGATAGGGACCGCGCGCGGAATCGACGAGGCCTCGACTGGTGATGACGATCCAGCCCGCGCCGCGCCGTTCAATCGATTTCACCGTCCCTGCGCCGGGAATGACCTCCCCAAGAGCCACCTCCAAGGAGCCATGCGCGTTCTCGACCAGCGCAATGCCGTCATAGACATCGCGCACGACCCAGCTTGTGATCAACTGCGGCTTTTTCGGCCCCGGTCCGGCCGCTGAATCGAGCAGCGACTTCACCTGTCCCAAGTCCAGTTGAGGGCGAACCGAAGATGCGGCCTTCGCAAGCGCCGAGACGGCTGGAGCGGGGCTCGCCGCCGCCGGCGCGGCGGTCTGCCGTTCGATGCGTTCAAGCCGGTCGACCATCTGCTGGAGCTTGGCTGTGGGCTCGTGCTGCATGCGCTCGACTTTGTTCGCCAGCTCGGCGATCGAGGCGCTGGTCTCCGTCTTCGCCGCATCGAACCTTGTCTTCAGTCCGTCCAGACTCTTCTCGAAGACGCGCTGATTTGGCGCGGTCTGGTTGAGAGCGTTCTGGGTTTGCGCGAGGGAGGTGCGCAAGGCTTCGACATTGCTCGCCAGCACGCGCACGTCCTCGGCCAACTTTTGCGTTGTGCGCAAGATCTCGGCGCGCTCCACGCTCTCTTGCGAGGGAACAGCTTGCGTCGACGCTGTCTTCAGGCTGGCCTCCGGCGCTCCGGAGCGGAACATGTAGGATCCCGCGGCCCAAGCAAAGCCAAGAACGCAGACAGCCAGAGCCAAATGCGAACCATAAGCGAAGCCCGTCCTGCTCCTTGAGCGCGGCGCGTCAGCCTCGCGGGAGTCGCCTCTGTCGAAGAAGGGCTCCATCGCGAAGAGCGCTTCGGCAGCCTGTTTCGAGCCCTGGGCTTTACTTTGACCCTGGCCGCGCGTCGCCGGCAAATTCTCGTTCGGCGTCGCGGACGAGGCGTCGTCGCGACCGCCCTTTCCGGGCTCGGCTCCAGAATCGGCGCTCTCGGCGGAATGATCCACGCGAATTCTCCACGATCGGTTTCCGTTAACCCCTTTGTCGTCCAGGTTTGATTAATCCCGCGTTAACGGCGCCCTAGCGCTCGCTGCGGCTTTTATCAGGACCGCGATCGGAAACTTATCCGCCTCGGCGACGTTGTCGACGGCAAAAGGGGGGAGGCGGCTATGGTCAAGACCAAATGGATGGCTCTGTTGTTCATATCGGCCATCGGGACCGCGCCTGTTCTCGCTCAAGGCGGGGGGTTCGAAGCCTTGCCCTCCGGCGAGAAGAGCGCTGCCGGCCTGCTGAACGAACATAATCTGACCGCTACGGGAAAAACGGTTCCGCACCCAGGCGTTCCCCAGGATAGCGGCATGACCGAGCTCGACCGCCAAATCCAGAAAAAGGACGGCCTATTGGAGCGGAGCATCTGCGCCAATTGCTAGCGGGTTTTTCAGCGCAACGGCCGCCGATTCTAACAGGCTGATCCGTCTTTTCGATCAGTAACGGCTCAACTCATTGAAATCTGAGCAGCTCCTGTTCGATCAGATGAGTCCATTTGATCGGGGGGGCCCGCTAGATCGTCCAACTTTCCGCGTCGAACGCGCTCCCATTGGCCGCCGACTTGCTCTAAAGCCATGAGTGGGCGCGAGGGAGCGGATTGATGCGTGTCGAGGGAAAGGCTTTTACGACGATTTGGGCGGAGGCTGACGGCGCCAGCATCAAGATCATCGATCAGACGCGATTGCCGCATCATTTTGAAATCGTCTCGATCGCCGATGCGCCCGCCGCCGCCCGAGCGATCGCCGACATGCAGGTGCGCGGCGCGCCATTGATTGGCGTGACGGCGGCTTATGGCGTCGCGCTCGCTATGCGGTCGGACCCGTCGACCGCCAATCTTGAGGCTGCTTGCGCGTTGCTCAAGGCGACCCGGCCGACTGCCGTCAATCTGCAATGGGCGCTGGAGTCCATGCGCTGCCGCCTTTCGGCCTTGCCACCCGCAGAGCGCGCCGCCGCCGGCTTCGCCCATGCCTCCTCCATCGCCCAAGAAGATATCGCGCTTTGCGAGGCGATCGGCGATCATGGGCTTTGCCTCATCGAAGCCGCCGCGGCAAAGCGCAAGGACGGCGGTCCGATCAATATTCTCACCCATTGCAACGCCGGCTGGCTGGCGACGGTCGACTGGGGCACCGCGACGGCGCCGATCTACAAAGCGCATGAGGCCGGCATGGCTCTGCATATATGGGTCGACGAAACGCGCCCGCGCAATCAAGGCGCCTCGCTGACCGCCTGGGAGCTCAAGCAGCATGGCGTGCCCCACACGATCATCGTCGATAATGCGGGCGGGCATTTGATGCAGCACGGCAAGGTCGATCTCGTCATCGTCGGGACCGATCGCACCACGGCCTCGGGCGATGTCTGCAACAAGATCGGCACGTATTTGAAGGCTCTGGCGGCAAAGGATAATGGCGTGCCGTTTTTCGTCGCCGCTCCCTCGCCTTCAATTGATTTCGCGATCGGCGACGGCGTCGCCGAGGCGCCGATAGAGACGCGCTCGCCGGAGGAAGTCACCCATATCGCCGGGTGCGGCGAGGATGGGCGCATCGAGGTCGTGCGCCTGACGCCTGCGGGGAGCGCCGCGCATAATCCCGCGTTCGACGTGACCCCTGCCCGCCTTGTCACAGGTCTCATCACCGAGCGCGGCGTCATCGAGGCCAACCGAAGCGCGCTCGCGAAAGCCTTTCCCGAACGGGTGGCGCGCCCAGGCGAGAGCAGGATGATCTGATCCCAAGAAAGCAGCAACCTCTTGGGATCAAACTCTGGAGCCTATTCCGAACAGATTGGTTCAATCTGTTCGGCGAGAATATACTCAGACTCTTTAACACTGGAGCGATTTCTGATCGATCGAATGACTCCATTCGATCGGATAGCGCTCTAGAGATCGCCCTCAGCGGATTTTTCGGTGCGCTTGCCGCTCAAGCGCCACCAGAACGTCAAGCCGATGCCAACCAGAACGACGAAACCGAAGAGCAAAACGAGAGCGGAATTATAGATCCATGCGATCGCCGGCACGCCAAGCGCCATGGTGACGCCGAGCACGCAAATCTGCCAGGACACGGCATGAACTCCGGCGATAAAGGTGCCAAGCGCCAATAGCAACAGGAGCGTCAGCCCGATCGCTTGAGCGTCCATCAATCTTGAAACGCCGGTCAGGAACACGAGGTTCATCGCGATCAAAAAAGCCGCCCAATGAAGCGTTTGCGTCCAAATCAACCGGAATTTAGCGTCCCGATCGTGAGCATGCGGCCATCCTGTGAGCACACAGACGACTCCGATCAATGGAGCGAGAAACTCCCAATAGACAATGAGAGGCTGCCTTAAGAACGTGGTGAAGGCGACGCCCAATATTGTGAGCACCAGCAGAATGAAAAAAGGCAGTTCCTTCAGCAGCAATTCCCGTAGCAAGACGCCTGCATCGCGCGTCTGGGCCAAGTGACCAAGCGGCTCTTCCACTTCTTCCGGTTCGTCCATGGGCAATCCATTCCTGTATAAACAGCCAATAAACCAGCCTATTGCAACAAGCTTAAGGCGCCAGTCCCGGTTGTCCAATGGGAGCCAGCGGCATTCAACCCCTAGAGCGCCTCCAGATTCCGCAGCGAAAGCGGATCCAGTTTTTATTTTATCGCATTTTCTCAATGAACCAGCGTTTATTTCGCTGGCAAGCGCGCTAGCGCGCTTTCCGATCGAATGGAGTCATTCGATCGATCAGAAATCGCTCCCGTGTTAAAGAGTCTGAGCATATTCCCGTCGAACAGATTGAACCAATCTGTTCGGAATATGCTCTGGCTTGCAATAAGCGCAAGACAATTGACTTAGCGCAAGCGCCAACGGCCCCGACCCGTCAGGAGCGCGGCAAGGCGATCGGAGCGGCATGCGGGTCACAAGGCAAATGCGAGGTTATCCGCTCAGGCCCTCTCGCAAAGCGCGCCATTCGCGCCAGCGCCACCAGAGCGTCCCCCCGACCCCGAAAACAACGACGACGCCCAAGAACAGGATCAGCGCTGAATCCTCAAGCCACGCAATCGCCGGCACCCCCGCCGCCATCACGATGCCGAGAAAGCCAATCTGCCAGGACAAGATATGGATTCCCGAAATGACAGTGCCGATCGCGAGCAGCAATAGAAGCGTCAGGCCGATCGTATCCGCATCTGTTATTCTCTGAACGCTGGGCATGAGCACGATATTCATCGCGATCAGAAAGACGGTCCAATGCAGCGCCTGCGTCCAGATGAGCCGCAATCGAGCGTCCTTGCCGCTTGCGCGGGACCATCCGGAGGCGATGCAGACGAGGGCCATCAGCGCCGCCAGCACCTCCCAATAACCGATAAGGGGCTTGTTCGAAAAGCTGGTGTAGCCCACGCCGAAAATAGTGAGCGTGAGCATCGCCAAATAAGGCAATTGCCTGATCCAGAAACGCCCGCTGCGCGAATTGGGGAAAGGGTCATCGGCGTCGAGCGCGTCTATCGGTTCCCTCATCGGCCATCCATTCTGAGCGATAAACCAAGCGAGAGGCGCGGCGAATGCGAGGCCCCACTAAATATCAAGAACGCCGAGCGACCGCGATTTCATCATGATTTAATTGTAATTATAGCCGCCGCCACCGCCTGACAATAGGAAAATATTTGCGTCCTTCGCGAGCCCGCGGTCTGGAGCCCTAACAGGGACGGTCCGCCCTAAAAGCATCCAGCTGACAGGCCACGGGACCGGCGCGGCCGCGGCGCGACGCTGCGCCTCCAGATTGACCCGCGGCGGAAGCAAATCATGATCACGCGGCGCAGCAGCCAGGCAAAAAGAAAACTAGCCTTCGAATGTTGCCCAATAGGCACAGGCGCCAGATGACAAGACCCCGCAGGCATGTCGTCAGCGATCAGGCTTTCGGCGGCAAGGGACACAGAACGAAAAGCCGGATCGCGGGCAATTCCTCCCGATGAATCATTGCAGCCGTCAGACCAATTGCGCCAAATCCCGCGTCAGCGCCGTTATTCCCCACCGTCAGCTTTTGTGCGGCAGATGCGTGGCTATGCGAGAAATATCGGATAAATAGATGCGCATGACCGCGAGCGATGGTTCTCGCGGCGGACGCCGCGCATGGGCAATTATCCGGAAGACTGCAGTGACCGAAGAGCGCACAGAATCGTTCAGTTATCGTCAGTTCAACGCGACTTTCATCGAATTGGCGATTCACATCGGGTTTATCGGCCTCCTGGTGGCCTGGACCTTCGTTCTCGTTCATCCGTTCATACCGATCATCGTCTGGAGCGTCGTTCTAACCGTCGCGCTTTATCCGGTTTTCGATTGGTTGGCGGCCATTCTGGGCGGCCGCCGCAGGCTGGCTGCGGCGTTGATTACGATGTTCGGGCTCTTGGTCGTCATCGGACCGGTGACCTGGCTGGGACTTGGCGTGATCGACGGCTTGAAAACGCTTATCGGGCAACTCGACTCCGGAAAATTGTCGATTCCTCCGCCCCCGGAGAGCGTCAGGGATTGGCCGCTTGTCGGGCAGCAGTTCTATGATTTCTGGACACTCGCATCGACCAATGTGCGAAGCGCTCTGACCTACCTTCTCCCGCAGTTGAAGCCGCTCGGCGACATCTTGCTCAACGCGGCGAGCAACGCCGGCACGTGGACGCTGCAGTTCCTTGTCTCCGTGATCATCGCTGGATTTTTGTTTTCACCGGGCCCGCTTCTCGTCACGGCGATGAAGACGCTCGCCTTCAGGATCGACGCGACGCATGGCGAGAGGTTCGTGAAGCTCTCCGGCGCCACCATCCGCGCAGTGTCGCGCGGCGTGATTGGAATTTCGGTGTTGCAGGCGGTTGTCGGCGGAATCGGAATGTCTTTGGCCGAGGTTCCGGGCGCAAGCTTTTTGACGCTCGCCATCTTGGTGCTCGGCATCATTCAAATCGGCCCGTTGCTTGTCGTCGCGCCGCTCCTGGTGTGGAGTTGGACCACGATGACGACGGGGCCCGCCCTGGCCTTCACCGCCTGCATGGCGACGGTCACTCTCATAGACAATGTCTTGAAGCCCTTCGTCCTGGCGCGCGGGCTGACGACCCCGACGCTGGTGACCCTTATCGGCGTCATCGGCGGCATTCTCGCGCATGGGATCGGCGGCCTGTTTGTCGGCCCGGTCGTCCTCGCGCTCGCCTGGGACCTCTTGAACGTGTGGATACGCGATAGCAAGGCGCTAGCGAAGTAACAGGGATCCACAGGCTGGTCATCGCCATCCTCGCCGTGATCGTCCGATAAAAATTCAGCTCCGCCAGATCGAATTCCGACTTTGTCGGCGGCCGCGATGGGCTTACTCTTTCCAAAGATGGGCTGGCTTGGCCCGCTATTGGGAGACTGTCAGGCATGATCTCCTTTTGCGCTCCAATGAGGGGCGCGGCCTTGCGGCGTCCTGTTAGGCGCGCCATCGTCGGCCTCGCCGCGCTGCTCGCGACAGGCATGGCCGACCCCGCAGGAGCCATGCGCCGTCGGGACCCCGAACCGGTCCAGATTGTGGAGAGCCGTCCCGCGGGGGAGCCTCTCATGGCGATTGTCTCGCTCAACAATCAGCGGATCACGATCTATGATGCCGATGGCTGGATCTTGCGCGCGCCGGTCTCCAGCGGCCAAGCCGGATATGAGACTCCCGCAGGCGTCTACAGCATCCTTCAAAAGGAGGCCGACCACCACTCCAATCTCTATGATGACGCCTCAATGCCGTTCATGCAGCGCATCACCTGGTCCGGCATCGCGCTCCACGCGGGGCTGCTGCCCGGATACCCCGCTTCGCACGGCTGTGTCCGCATGCCCTATGAGTTTGCCCAAACTC
Source organism: Methylocapsa aurea (assembly GCF_000746085.1). GTDB lineage: Bacteria > Pseudomonadota > Alphaproteobacteria > Rhizobiales > Beijerinckiaceae > Methylocapsa > Methylocapsa aurea. The sequence goes on from NZ_KN050804.1 coordinate 155,177, forward strand.
TCTTCGATATGACGAAAATCGGCATGCGCGTGATTGTGGCTCGGAGCGATGTTCGGCCCGTCCAAATTGACCACCCTGTCCTCTTTCAGCCAAGACCAATTCGGGCTGATGTCGGGCTCAAATCGCTAACCGGGCGCTGGGACGCGGTTCACCCGACAGCGCAGGCGGCGCCAGGAGCCCCTCCGCCCGAAGCAGACGCGCCAGCGCCGGTCAGCCCGGCGGCGCCTCTCTTGACGTTGAAGTCGATCGTCGCCGCCATGTCGGCAGAGGCGCATGCGGCGGCGAAGAAGGCGGATGCGGCCAGGCTGGGCGCGGCGAGAATTACTCGGGATGCCGCGCGGCTCTTGCCTGCGGCGGAAGGCGCGAGATACCGCGCCGAAGCGCAACTTTCCGCCGCGGAGAGCGCGTTTCAAGCCGCAAGCTCGCCGGCGGCGATCGCGGCGGCGGAGGAGGCCAAGGCCAGAGCGCTGGCGCGGCGGGCCGATGCAGAGGCGCAACTGGTCGCCGCCAGGGCGGAAGCGCCGCTGAAGGCCAACGCCGCCGCCCGCGCCCGCGAAGAGGCGCGAGTGGCCGAAGCCGAGAAGATCGCCGCCTTGAACGCGGCGACGGAGGCGGAGCAGATGATGTCGCCGGCGTCAATTTTCATCAGCCGAAAGACACAGCGCCTGTATGTCCGGCAGGCCTTTCAGCAAGTGTTCGAGGGCCCGGTCACAATCCGCGAAGCCGGCCAACCTATCGGCACGCATATCTACACCGCGCTTGACTACACGAATGACGGCGCCAATGTGCGGTGGAGCGCCGTTTCAACGAACCAGAGTCCGGACGGGCGGCAGCGCGGCCCACATAACGGGTCTGGCCGCGGCAAGGGTCGCAATGCGGAGCCGACCTCGCCGGGCGCGGACCTGGCGAGGGCTGCGCTCGACCGCGTCGAAATTCCTAACGACATCGTCGACCGCATCTCAGAGATTATCTCGCCTCAATCTTCGCTGATCATTTCGGACGAAGGCATGAGCGCCGAGACCGGCAAAGACACGGATTTTGTCATCCTCCTGAGCGGCGGCCCTCAAGGCGGCGTCAAGATGCGCCGCCCTGATCCACAAGCTCACAACCGCCGCGAGGACTGGCATGACCGCGGCTATGAGCGCTCGCGGGCTTATGCGCCCTCATTTTATGGCGGCGGCGCATTTGATCCGTGGTAGTCGCATCGCATAGCCACGGCTCCGCGATGACGGCTCCCAGCGCCCATTCAGCGCCGGTCAGTCCCCGAACACACCTGCGGGTTGTGCGCGGCCGAATGCGAAAGCCGGTTCTTTTCGCTCGAGGCGCTGTCGGTGGCGATCGCTGGAAAAACCGATCCGAGGAAGAAACTGCGGATTGTGCTCGAGCTTGCAATCGGCAAGGCGAAAGATGGCCCGAACAATCAACAAATGCGCTTTATGTTTGGCGCCGCGAAAGTCGAGCCTCATTGGAGGCCGACTGCATCGACGAGCCCGCGCGGACAGCCCGGATCCGTCGGCTTCGAGGCGGCGATAAGCTCCTTGAGCGACGGATCGTCGTCGATTTCGCCAACAAGGCCGATCGTCAGCTCCACGATCAGGTTGCGCGCCCCATCGCGTTTGCACGCAACGCGCACGCGGTCGCCGGCGCCCTCGCCGAAACTCGCGTCGAAAGCCTCCTTGATCGCTGCATTGGTGATCTCGGAACCGATGTGGCTTGCAAAGAGCTCCCGAGCTTTAGAGCCGTTCAATTGAGCCATGAGGGCGATCGAGCGAGAGAAATAGGCCTCGGCCGAGTCGTCCTGAAAACAGGTGCCGTGCTTGATCCATTCATGGCGCTCCAGATGCGACATCGTCCCCGGCATGACCTCTTCCAAGCTCTCGCGCGTGCTGGCGTCAAGATTTGGAGCCGGAAGCTTCTCCCACTCCCCGTCTTTATCGGCCGCAACGAGATCAGGCGGCACGTGGCAAAAGGATTTGTTGCTCGGCTGCGGCCAAAGACCGTGCAGCGTGAAATGCGAGGCGTCGAACCGGTCGGCTGACTGCGTCCTGCATTCCGTCTTGTCTTGCTTGGCCTCGCAGAACGCCGGCTGCCAGCTTATGGCGAGAACATAGGCTGGCTGTTCAAATGCCTCGGACTCTCCCGCTCCGACGCCGCCTGCTCCCTGGCCCGGCTTCGGAGCCGACCCATCGGCCGGAAACACATGCTCTCCGCAGGTCACGGCGACCCATCGGCGCGATGGCTGCGCGTTCGCGACCTGGATCAAATAATGCGATGCTGCGGGCTTGTTCTTGGCCAGAAGGGGATAGGAGCGATTGACCTCGGTGCGTATTGCGCCGGGATTGGTTTCCTTTTTGATCGATTGGAGCGCCGGGCAAGCGTCGCGGGCGATGAAATAGCCGGCTAAGGGCACGTCCGCCGCGGCGCGATCGAAACAAGACGACGCCGCGACAAGCACTACAGCAATGAAGATCCGATTCATGGCGTCCCCCTCATCCAACAAAGCGCAAATTCTATTAGGCGCCCGCAAGCAGCGCAACCTGATCGAGCGGATGTTTTTCCGGCGGACGGCGCGCATCCGCCCCGGCCACTCAAAATGCCTATAGTAGGCCTGAGACATTTTTATTGCGCGGCGGACGCTCAACGCTATCATATCATCATGCTAGGTGCTGCCGAGGTGGCCGACAATCTCGTGGCTTGAGCAGAGGAATACTATGCGCCAAGCTTTCGCCAACTGGGGATGCGGCGCAGCCGTCGATCGGTTGCCAAACGTTTGGTTTGGGCATGTATCTCTAATCGACGCATTGGTGGCGATCGTCGGCCTTGTCTCTCTACTCCAAGCAGCCCCGGCGTCAGCAGCGTCTTGCTTCGATGGAGGCAACTTCCTGATCCGCGTCGAGCGTCTCCAGGAAGGGTTCGCCGGACGGACAGGGGAGCGCACGAGCATCGCCGAGGATGGCTGCTTCACCGTCGATCGCTTGCTGAACGGCAACGTGATCTCGCGCCTCCGATTGGGACGCCTCGGCCCGGATCAAATTCTAAGCGCACGCGCAGCAATCGATGCAACAGGCGTTGCATCGCTCCCAAATCGCACTGGGAGTCCGCCAGCAATCAATCCGGCATTCGTGTCCATTACATACGGAGGCGTCACGAAAGAATTAGTTATGCCCGCAGGCGCCAACCCCAAGGACGTTGCGGCGCTCGGAGATGGGCGCGCGGATGATCCGTCCGTGCGGCTGGCGCGTTTGGCGGTCCACCTGCTCGAGCTTACCGGTTCGTAGCTGAGATTCGACGATGACAGGGCGGAGAGGGCAAAATGCTGATCAAGGCGAAAGACAGAGACTGGCCGCGCCAGCGCTTGGCGCCTGCGCTGGCGACAACCGCGCTCCTATGCGTATTGGCGCCTGCCGGCGTCGCGGCCCAGCAGCCTCCTTCCCCGCTGGCGGGAAATGCGCCGCAGCGCGCCCAATACCCGAGCAACGTGGTGGTGACGGAAACCTTCCGGTTCATTGAAGGCGGCCGAGCCTTGCCAGTAACGGATGACATGCCAGCGCTGGTCTCGCGGCTTGGCGAGGGCGCGACAGCGGCGCGGGACCTTGGCGTCGCCATGATCCCCGGACTCGAGGTTGGACAAGGCAACACCGTCCACATTTTCAAGACGCCGCCGACCTTGCGCGCGGACATCGCGCCGCCCAGGCAACCGCTCGTCACGGGCAGGCTGATCACGCTCCATCCGCTCGCTTTTCAGGGCGTGCCGCTTGCTCCTGGCAGCGATGTTCTATCGATCGCGACCGCCACGGGGAAGCTTCTTGTCGTCCGCGAACGAAATCTGCCACAAGCCGTGGACGGCAGCAATCCAACGGTCGACCGCGATGCCGCCAAACGCGCGGCAATGGAGGCGGGCCGCGCGCGCGCAATGCCCGCGGCAGCTGAGGCGGGTGACCCGCGCCTCGAAGTGTTTGTCGATCCCTCAGGCAAGGGCCGGCTCGCCTGGCGCATTCGCGTGGGGTCTTCTTCCCTGACCACACCTTGGGCCCGGGAGATATGGATCGCCGCCATCGGCGACCCCGTCGTGCTTGCCGACCGCGAAGCGATCTATCATACGCACAACGGTCACGTCACCGCGATTGCATTTCCCGCGTCACCGCTTGCCGGCTCTATCTCGCAGGATCTCAGCGACGCCTTTGTGACCAGGACCGGCAGCGGCGGCGGCCAGGCCACCACCGGCGCGGATGGCCGCTATGCATTTCCGACAGGCGTTGGCGCCGCAACGCTGACCGTCGGCGTCAGCGGCCCGCATAGTCGGGTGGACAATGTCGCCGGCGGCGAGATCGCCGCGACGGCAACGGGCTCGCCATCCACCGCCATCGATCTCGCGCTGAATGCCGCGACAGGTGCGGAACTGGCGCAGACAAGCGCCTTCATATGGGCCAATCGCTCTCACGCGCTCGCCCAGGATTTTCTGGCGCCGAATGCTCTTGCCAAGCTGCCGACGCGCGTCAACATAGCTGACAGTTGCAACGCGTTCTGGGACGGAAGTTCGCTTAATTTCTTTCAGGCGGGCAATGGTTGCGTCAACACCGCCTACGCGGATGTCGTGCTGCACGAGTACGGGCATGGCGCCGATGAGTCGGTCGGCGGGATTCTCGATGGCGGCTACAGCGAAGGCTTCGGCGATGCTCTGGCTCTCATCGGCACGCGCCAGCCTTGCGTCGGTCGGGACTTTTTCGGCGCGGGGACTTGCCTGCGCGCGGCGACGGATGTGATCTTGTGGCCGCCCGAAACCGACGAGGTCCACGCAGTCGGACGGCGCTATGCCGGCTTCGTCTGGGAGTTGATCACCGGCCTGCAAACCGTTTACAGCCCCGACGCAGCTTTCGAGGTCGCTCGGCAACTCGTGCTCGGGGCCGCCGCCGCCAATCCGTCGAACATTCCCGATGCCGTCCGCTTGAGCTTCGTCGCTGACGACAATGACGGAGACCTTGCAACATGCTCGCCCCACTTCCGATTCTTGGCGGCGGCTGCGGATAGCCGTCACATCCCGCGCCCCTCTGACTGCGTGGGAGGCCCGCACACGCGCGTATTGGCCGACATCAACAACGACGGCAGGGCGGACATCGTGGGGTTCGGCGACGCCGGCGTTTGGACCGCGCTCTCGGCGGGAGACGGAGGCTTTGCCCCCGAGAAGTTCGTGCTCGCCAATCTCGGCTTCAACCAGGGCTGGCGGGCCGACAAGCACGTCCAGCTCCTCGCCGACATCAACAACGACGGCAGGGCCGACATCGTGGGGTTCGGCGACGCCGGCGTCTGGACCGCCCTGTCGACGGGAGACGGCGGCTTTGCCCCAGAGAAGTTCGTGCTCGCCAACATCGGTTTCAACCAAGGCTGGCGGCCGGATAAACACGTCCGCCTCGTCGCCGACATCAACAGCGACGGCAAGGCCGACATCATAGGATTCGGCGACGACGGCGTTTGGACCGCCCTGGCGACCGGAGACGGCGGCTTTGCCCCCGAGAAATTCGTGCTCGCCAATTTCGGTTTCAACCAGGGCTGGCGGCCCGACAAGCACGTCCGTCTCGTCGCCGACATCAACAGCGACGGCAAGGCCGACATCGTAGGCTTCGGCGACGACGGCGTTTGGACCGCCCTGTCGGC
>NZ_KN050804.1:161063-421035 GCF_000746085.1 Methylocapsa aurea
GACAAGCACGTCCGTCTCGTCGCCGACATCAACAGCGACGGCAAGGCCGACATCATAGGATTCGGCGACGACGGCGTTTGGACCGCGCTCTCGGCGGGAGATGGAGGCTTTGCCCCCGAGAAGTTCGTGCTCGCCAATATCGGTTTCAACCAGGGCTGGCGGCCGGACAAGCACGTTCGCCTCGTCGCCGACCTCAACAATGACCGCAGGGCGGACATCGTAGGATTCGGCGACGACGGCGTTTGGACCGCCCTGTCGGCGGGAGACGGAGGTTTTGCCCCAGAGAAATTCGTGCTCGCCAATTTCGGTTTCAACCAAGGCTGGCGTTTGTCGCCCAACCAATAGAGCCCGGACCTCGCGCTTAAACGCGAGCGCGATTTTAAGGGCCACGACAACCGGCCAAGGCCGCTTTGAGGCGGCTAAGCTAAGTGGTTGCGCGCAAGAAAGCCTCCCGAATGGAATTGACCATCGGGAGGCTCGCCGCATCAGCGGCCAAAGGCGACGTCGTCACGCTTGACGATGCGCGACCATGCCTTAAAAAGGGGCGGCCTTTTTTGGGAGTTGGCGACTGTTGAGGGCGTGGTTGCGGATCGTCATTCAGACCACGGCCCCATTCGCGAGGTGGCGGGAACTATGCTTCGCCAGCCAACTTCTTCGGAACGGGACAAAATCGCGGACCATGCCGTAGCCGGCGAACCATGGGGCTGGAACGGAAAACACCGGCGAAGAAAGCGCTCGCCAAGAGCACGCTGTCAAAACAGCTTCCGGCAAAAAAGGCGACGGCCAAGAAACGCCCCCTGACATCCCTCGATCGCAACGAAGACGAGTGCAGCTAAGAAACTCGGCGCGAGAAAGACCACGTCCAAAAAGGCCGTGGGCTAGAAAAATCAGTGAATTGCCGACAGCCCTCACAGCGTTTTATATTTGCGATGGACATAGCCGAGGCAGTCGCCTTCCGGGCCATATTCCACGGCCTCGACGGTCCCGATCATGACAAGATGGGTCGCGATCTCTTTCGTCTCAATGAGGCGGCAGTCGAACGAGGCGACCGCGTTCTTGAGCGCCGGCGCGCCGGTCACGAGCTTGGCCCATTCGCCGCTGGTGAACCTTTCGTCGAGATGCTGATCGGTGCGGCCCGCGAAAATATTCGAAAGCGCTTCGTGCGAAGGGGCCAGCGTATTAATGCAGAAAACGCCATTTTCGATGATTCTGGCTGCGGAGGGAGAGTTTCCATTGATGCAAAACAGCATCATCGGCGGTTCGACCGTAATCGACGTCACGGAGGTCGCGGTGATCCCGCCAAGCCCCGCCGCGCCATCTGTGGTCACAATATGAACGGCGGCGGCCAGGCGGCTCATCGCTTCGCGAAACCGCGCCGGATCGACCCCAACTAAAACGTCGGACCGTCCAATGGTGGAATTTGTCATATTTCTCGCCAGGCTCCTCAACCAGACCGTCTTCGGCCAAAAAAAGCCGGAGACGGAGCACTTTCCTTGATAGCAAAGTCAGCCTTACAAACAAAGCGCGCGGTCGGCGCTCATTGAAGCCAAGCAATTGCCGCGCCGCGCATCAGCTCCAGGGCGCTTTCCACCGCCGCAAAATCCCTTTAGAGCATTTTCAGGTGAAGTGGCCGCCGGTTCAGAAATTACGACAATACAAAAAGCTAGAGCGCATTCTAATTCCTTCGAATCTGAAAACGCTCTAGTTTCCGGCTTGGCGCATTGCCAGGCGTCGAAACGCGAGCGCCGCGCGGAACGCATCAAGGACGCCAAATGGAGATCTTCCTGCAGCAATTGATCAACGGCGTCACGCTGGGGTCGATCTATGGACTGATCGCCATCGGCTATACGATGGTTTTTGGCATTATCGGGATGGTGAACTTCGCTCATGGCGACGTTTTCATGGTTTCGACCTTCATCGCCCTGATTGCTTTTCTGGCGCTCACCCAGATCCTGGGCGCGACCTCCCTCCCCTTTTGCTTCATCGCGGTCCTCATTGGCGCCATGGTTCTGACCTCGCTCTGGAGCTATATGATCGAACGGCTGGCCTATCGCCGCCTTCGCGGATCGTTTCGCCTGGCGCCGCTGATCTCGGCGATCGGCATGTCGATTTTTCTGTCGAATTTGGTCTATGTCCTTCAGGGGCCGCGCAATAAATCCATGCCGCCCCTGTTCAACGACGTCATTCAGGTGACTCAAGGCGGCGGCTATGACGTCACGCTTTCGGTCAAGCAAATCCTGATCGTCGCCGTAACGGCGTTGCTGCTCGCCGGTTTCTGGCTCCTTGTGCAGAAAACATCGCTCGGGCGGGCTCAGCGCGCCTGCGAGCAGGACAGCCGGATGGCGGCCTTGCTCGGCATTGACGTCGACCGGACAATCTCCTTGACCTTCGTCATCGGCGCCGCTCTCGCAGCCGTCGCTGGCGTCCTCTACATGTTGTATTACGGCGTGGTGAATTCCAGCGATGGGTTCATCCCCGGCGTCAAGGCCTTCACCGCCGCCGTGCTCGGAGGAATCGGCTCGTTGCCCGGCGCCGTCCTCGGCGGCCTGCTGATCGGGCTGATCGAGACCTTCTGGTCGGCCTATTTCTCGAGCGATTATAAGGACGTCGCCGCCTTCTCGATTCTTGCAGTCACGCTGATCTTCATGCCGTCGGGTCTGTTCGGCCGGCCGGACGTCGAGAAAGTGTGAGCTTAAGAATGCCGGAAGCCTCGCATAAACCGCGCCGACTCGCCCTGCGTCCGGCTCTGATCGGCGCGGCGAAAGCCGCCGCCCTAATGCTCGGCCTCGCGTTCCCGCTTCTCGCCTATCGCGCCGAGGCGGATTTTTCCAATCAGCTCGTCTTGCAGAGCCGCTGGTCCGCCGTCCTCTTTGCCGTAGCGACGGTCTTTGTCCTTCGCTTCGCATCCATCCTGTTCGCGCGCCAGGATAAGGCCGCGCCGCCCGCGCCGAAAAATCCATCGGCGATGCTGATCCGTTTGACCGGGCTCGCGCGCTTCGCCTCATTGGGCGGCATCGCCTGCCTGATCGCCTTTCCGATTGTCATGCTGGCGCTGTTTGGAGCCGCTGGATCGCTGAAATGGATCGATAATTTCGGCATTCAGATCTTGATTTACGTCATGCTCGGATGGGGCCTCAATATCGTGGTCGGCCTCGCCGGGCTGCTCGATCTCGGCTATGTCGCCTTCTATGCGGTCGGCGCTTATTCCTATGCCTTGCTTTCGACCACATGGGGTTGGTCGTTTTGGATCTGCCTGCCGGTCGCCGGCCTGCTCGCGGCCTTTTGGGGCGTCATGCTGGGCTTCCCGGTCTTGCGACTGCGCGGCGATTATCTCGCGATCGTCACTTTGGCCTTTGGCGAAATCATTCGGATCGTTCTCACCAACTGGACCGCGCTGACCAATGGCGACTCCGGCATTGGCTCGATCCCCCGCATCAGCTTCTTCGGCTTGCCCTTTGTCGCGGGGCCTAGCGGATTCGCCGCCCATTTCGGGCTCGCATATGCGCCGATCCATCGGGTGATCTTTCTTTTCTATCTTGTCCTCGCTCTGGCGCTGCTGACGAATTTCGTGACCTTGCGGCTGCGCCGCCTGCCGATCGGACGCGCCTGGGAGGCCCTGCGCGAGGACGAGATCGCCTGCCGTTCGCTGGGGATCGACACGGTGACGACGAAACTCACCGCCTTCGCGCTCGGGGCGCTGGTCGCCGGACTCGCCGGCGCCGTCTTCGCCGCGCGGCAAAATTTCGTTTCTCCCTCGAGCTTCACCTTTCTCGAATCGGCGACCATCCTTGCCATCGTCGTTCTGGGCGGCAGAGGCTCGCAGCTCGGCGTCGCGCTCGCCGCGACCGGCATTATCGGCGGCTCCGAATTGCTGCGCGAGCTCGACGGCCTCAAGCGCATTTTTGGCGACGCCTTCGATCCAACCCAATATCGCATGCTCATCGTTGGCTTCGCCATGGTGGTCATGATGAACTGGAAGCCGCGCGGGCTCATCGCCATCCGCACGCCGTCGATTTTTTTATTCAAACGAAAGCCCATCGTCGGCGCGCTCGCCAAAGAGGGCCATGGCTGATGCGCTGGAACAACGCGCCACTGCTCACGGTCGAACATTTGACGATGCGCTTTGGCGGCCTCACCGCCGTCGACGATCTCGATTTCAGCGTCGGACGCGGCGACATCACCGCCTTGATCGGGCCGAATGGGGCCGGCAAGACGACGGTCTTTAATTGCATCACCGGCTTCTACAAGCCGAGCGCCGGGCGGCTCGCCCTGGCCCGCACCGGATCTGCCGCGCCGGAAGATGTCCTGGCCCTGACCAGAACAGGAAGACGCCATGCTAAAACGCCGAGCGGCGACATATTCCTGCTCGAACGCATGGCGGATTTCGAAATCGCCCGGCTGGCTGGAATCGCCCGCACGTTTCAAAACATTCGCCTCTTCGCCGGCATGACCTTGGTCGAGAATCTCATCGTCGCGCAGCATAATCCCTTGATGGCGGCGTCCGGCTTCGGCCTGCTCGGCCTGATCGGGTCCCGCTTCTATCGCTCCCGCGAAAAACAGGCGGTCGAAAAGGCCCGCTATTGGCTCGACAAACTGGATCTTTTGGCGCGCGCCGACGATCCGGCCGGCGCGCTGCCTTATGGCGCGCAGCGCCGGCTGGAGATCGCCAGGGCCATGTGCTCGCGCCCGACCCTGCTCTGCCTCGATGAACCGGCCGCCGGACTGAACCCGCGCGAATCGAGCGAACTCAACGCTCTCCTGCGATCGATCCGCGACGAACACGATACCTCCGTGCTCCTGATCGAACATGACATGTCGGTCGTGATGGAAATCTCCGACCATGTCATCGTTCTGGATTACGGCCAGAAAATCGCCGACGGCGCCCCAGCGGACATCCGGCGGGACCCGAACGTCATCAAGGCCTATCTTGGCGTCGAGGACGAGGTCCCGGCGACGACAGCCGGAATCGGCGCATGCGGGATCGGCGCATGAAGGCGGCGCTCCCCAAACTCCTGTTGTCGGTTCATGGCGTCAAGGCGTTCTATGGCAATATCATCGCCCTGAAAGGCGTCGACCTCACCATCAACGAGGGCGAAATCGTCGCCCTGATCGGCGCCAATGGCGCCGGCAAGACGACTTTGATGATGACGATCTTCGGCAACCCGCGCGCGCAAGAAGGCGCGATCCTTTTCGAGCAGCGCGACATAGCCGCGATGAAAACCCATGACATCGCGAGACTCGGGCTCGCCCAATCGCCGGAAGGGCGGCGGATTTTTCCGCGCATGACGGTCTATGAGAATTTGCAAATGGGCGCGGCGATCAGCGGCCAGGCGCATTTTGCCGCCGATCTCGAACGCGTCTTTACCATTTTTCCTCGGCTAAAGGAGCGCTCCAGCCAGCGCGGCGGCACATTGTCGGGCGGCGAGCAACAGATGCTGGCGATCGGGCGCGCCTTGATGAGCCGGCCGCGGCTGCTCATGCTGGATGAGCCCTCGCTTGGCCTGGCGCCGCTCATCGTCAAGCAGATCTTCGACGTCATCGCGGCGCTGAACAAAGAGGAGGGCCTGACCGTCTTCCTAGTCGAGCAGAACGCCTACCATGCCTTGAAACTCGCCGACCGCGGCTATGTCATGGTCAATGGGCTGATTACTTTATCGGGGAGCGGGCGCGAGCTCCTGGCGCGGCCGGAAATCCGCGCCGCCTATCTCGAGGGCGGCCATTGACGCCGGCCTTTCTCTTTGACGATGGCGGCAAGGGGCTGTTTGTCTTTCTCGGCATCAGCGTCATTCTTGGCGGCTTGGCGGCCTTCAGCACCGGCCGGGCGCTCGCCAGGAATTGGCGCCCGCTCTGGCTGGCGTTCGCCTATGGCCTGCCGCTCGCCGCCGCGATGCGCTTTCTGCACTACGCTCTCTTCGAGGAGCGGCTCTTGTCAGCGCAAGCCTATGCGCTTGACTTCCTGGTCGCCGCCAGCTTCGCCTGGCTAGGGTTCAAGCTCACTCGCGGGAGCCAGATGAAGAAACAATATCGCTGGATCGGCGCCAAACACGCTTGCAAGCAGGACTGAAAGCAAGAGGGAATGAGGCATGAAACATCTGACTGCAAGGATCAGGATCGCGGCGCTCGCCGCCGCCATTGTTTCCCTGGCCGGCGCCGCGCAGGCGCAGGTCAAGATCGGCGTTGGCGGCCCGGTCACCGGTCCTGATGCGACCTTTGGCGCGCAGTTGCGGATGGGCGTCGAACAGGCGGTCGAAGACATTAACGCGGCGGGCGGAATCCTTGGCCAGCGATTGGTCCTGTCGGTTGGCGACGACGGCGCAGATCCCAAGCAAGGCGTCTCGATCGCCAATAAATTCGTCGGCGATCAGGTGCGTTTCGTCGTCGGCCATTTCAATTCCGGCGTGACGATGCCCGCCACGGAAATCTACGCCGAGAACGCCGTCTTGGCGATCACGCCGGCCTCGACCAATCCGAAGATAACCGAACGCGGCCTCGAGACGATCTTTCGAACCTGCGGCCGGGACGATCAACAAGGCAAGGTCGCGGCCCAGTTCCTCGTCGCCCAGGGCGCGAAGAAAATAGCCATCATCCATGACAAGAGCACTTATGGGAAAGGCCTTGCCGACGAGACGCGCAAGAACCTCGAGGCGGCTGGCGTGAAGCCGGTCCTCTACGAAGCGCTCAACAAGGGCGAGAAGGACTATTCGGCCATCGTCTCCAAGATCAAGGCTTCCGGGGCGGACATCGTCTATTGGGGCGGCGTCCATACCGAGGGGGGACTGCTCGCGCGCCAGATGCGCGGCCAAGGGGTGAGCGCCGCGCTAATGGGCGGCGATGGAATAGCCTCGGATGAATTCGCCGCGATCGGCGGCCCTGGCGTCGAAGGCAGCTTCATGACCTTTCCGCCCGACCCCCGCAACCGGCCGGAAGCCGCGAAAGTCGTGCAGGAGTTCAAGGCCAAAAACTTCAACCCCGAAACCTATACGCTCTATTCCTACGCCGCCGTCGAGATCATCAAACAGGCCGCCGAGGCGGCGAAATCGGCCGATCCGATGGAGGTGGCGAAGGTCATGCATTCGGGCGCGACCTTCAAGACCGTCGTCGGCGACCTCGGCTATGACAAGAAAGGAGACGTCACCCGCGCGGACTATGTCGTCTATGTCTGGAAGAAGGGGCCGGACGGCAAGATCAGCTATTACGAAGTCGAACGATAGCCGTCGGCAGGGCGATCAGCCGATGGTGGCGAGGCTGGGGAAAGTCTGCAGCAGCCAAAAAGAAACATCCTGAACCGATCCGGTCAGGAAGGCGACGCCGGTCAAGACCAAAAGAAGTCCAACCACCCGCTCAAGCACGCCAAAATAGCGCCTGAAACGCTTGATCAAACGAACAAAGGGCTCTATCGCCAGCGCCGCCAGAAAAAACGGCAGGCCGAGCCCGCCTGAATAGGCCCCGAGCAGCGCGGCGCCTTTGCCGGCCGTCTCCTGCGAGGCGGCGACGGCGAGAATCGCTGCGAGAATAGGACCGATGCAGGGCGTCCAACCGAAAGCGAAGGCCAGCCCCATGACATAGGCGCCCCAGGTCCCAACCGGCCTCTGCACTTCGAGGCGCGCCTCGCGATATAGCAGGGCGAAGCGGAACACGCCCAAGAAATGGAATCCCATGACAATGATCGCGAATCCGGCGAGAAGCGAGAGAAGCCTGAGATGCTCGCGCAAGACCTGGCCGAACACCGAAGCCGTCGCCCCAAGCCCGACAAACACCGTCGAAAAGCCGCAAATGAAAAGCGCCGCGGCGATGAGAATGTCTCGCCGCGCCCGGCTTTCGCGGCGGGTCGCGACCTCCTCGATCGTCGTTCCGGCGAGAAAGGTGAGGTAGGGCGGCACCAAGGGCAGCACGCAAGGGCTCAAGAACGACAAGAGACCAGCGAGTGCGGCGGCGGGAAGGGTGACATCATTTGTCATGCGCGCTTTTAGCCGGTCCCGGCGCCAGGGGAAAGCCGCAACAGCGCCGGATGGCCGGGCGCGGGGAGCCAATTTCGTAAAATAGGCGTGATAGCGTTAAGCCTCTCCAGCCGCGCTCTCCAGGACGGCCTTCTATGAGGGGGCCCAAGGTTTGCTTCAGAAAAGATCCCTTTTACAGGAAAGGTCCCTATTGAAAAAAATCGATGCCGCCATCTTGCAGTTTCCCGCCCTCGCCGGGCTCTCGATTTGCGCGCCCCTTAGCTCCTGCGGGCGGCATTCACGCGCGGGCGCCAGGCTTGGCGCAATGAGCGAGCCTGCGCCGCGATGACGGTCTTTCTCGCCTTTTTTTGCAATATCCTGTTCAATTTTGCGATCGGGCTTCTCGTCGCGAAATTCCTCGGGCCCGAGGAATATGGCCGCTTCGCCCTAGCCCATGCGACGGCGATCGCCGTGCAAACCGGCTTTTTCGACTGGATCCGGCTTGGCGCGACGCGTTTTTATTCGGAGAGAATAAGGCGGGAGGAGCCGGCCTTGCGCGCGACGCTCGATTTCGGCTTCGCCATCATCACGGTCGGGCTCACAATCGGCGCCTCGCTTCTGCTGTTTTCGGGCGTCAGCTTCACCTTATCCAACGGCTTGATCGCCCTTGCGCTCGGCGTCGCCGTCGCCAACGGCCTATTTGATTATTATACCGCGCTGGTTCGCGCCCGTTTCCATGATCGTCTCTTCACCCGCCTCGTTCTGGTCAAGAATCTGTTCGCCTTCGCGCTCATGGGTGGGGGGGCCTTCTGGTTTGGCTCGGCCAAGATGACCTTGATCGGCGGCATCGTCAGCCTCGGCGGTTCGGTCATTACCGCGCGCGCCGCGCTGCGCGATCCAAGTTCGCAGCCTCGCCTCGCCAGATTCTCGATCGCAGAGGCGATGATGCGCTACAGCCTGCCGATTGTCGGGGCCAATCTGCTTTACCTTGCGATCCCCCTCGCCAATCGCTCCATCGTCGCGGTCCTCTATGGATTTTCGGAAACCGGGCAATTTTCTCTCGCCTATGATTTCGGCGCCAAGGCGATCGCGGCGATCGGCTCCGCGCTTGACATCGTCTTGTTCCAGATCGCTGTCGCCACGCATGAATTGCAAGGGCCGACGCAGGCGAAGCGGCAGATCGGCCGCAATATGACGATTGTTGTCGCGATGGTCCTGCCAGCCTGCACCGGCATTTGGCTCACCCTGCCCTCGGTCGAGCAGTTGATCGTGCCGGTCGATTTTCGCGGCCATTTCGGTCTGCTGCTGCCTTTGATGATGACCGGCCTGTTCTGCATGGCCATCATCCAATATGCGATCAATCCAATTTTCCAGATCGAAAAAAGAACCGCGCCATTGGTCGCCGCCGCCTTGGTCGCCTGCGTCGTCGATCCGCTCTTGATTCTCGTCTTGCCGCGCGACGCCGGAGCATCCAGCCTCGCCATCGCTCAGGCCGGCGCCATGGTCGCGGCTCTCGTAACTCTGGTCGCCTTCGCCAGCCTCTCCAGCCCGCAATGGCCGAGCCGGCGCGATCTCGCCGCCACGGTCCTCGCCAATGCGGTCATGTCGGCGATGCTGCTGCCGATGCGAGATAAGGAGCCTGGACTCGCGACTCTGGTTGAACAGATCATCGTCGGCGTCGGCGTCTACGCCTTCGTCGTGATGAGCGCCGATGTCGCCGGCCTGCGCAGCATCACGGTCGCCCGCCTCCGGCTCACGGCGGCGCGGATGAAAACGCTTTAGAGCATGATCCCAAGAAAGCTGCAGACTTTCTGGGTAGAATCATGCCTCAAAAACAATGAGATAGCGCGCATAATCTTTGCCTGCGGGTTGCCGCGTCTTGTGATCAGCGTTCCGCTCGGCGTCCCCCGCCGCGCTTGCGCATGAGCAGCGTAGCCCAGCCGTCGATATCAATCCGGCGCACTAGGGCAACGCCCTGCGTCTGATAAGCGGCGACGACGCCCGGCACATCACGGCCAATGAGCCCCGAAAGGACAATATCGGCGCCGCCCCCGGTCAATCGCGCGATCTGCGGGGCAAGCCCGCGCAATGGGCGCGCGAGGATGTTGGCGAAGACAAGATCGTATGGCGCGCCCTGGCGCAGCGCGTTATGGGACGCGCCGCTCGCGAGCACCGGACGCACAAACGCTGCGACGCCGTTGTGCCGCGCATTGGCCGATGTCGCCGTCACGCAGACCGGATCTATATCGCCGGCCTGCACTTTCCGCTTGAACAGTTTGGCCGCCGCGATGGCGAGGACGCCCGATCCCGCGCCAAGATCGAGGATGGCGCGCGGGCGGCGGCGGCGGGCGACCCGGTCCAGCATAAGAAGGCAGCCGCGCGTCGAGCCGTGATGCCCGGTGCCGAAGGCGAGCGCCGCTTCGATTTCGATGGCGATGTCATTTTCCCGCACGGCGGCGCGGCCATGCGAGCCGTGCACGATGAAGCGCCCCGCCCGCACCGGCTTCAGGCCTTCGAGCGACGAGGCGACCCAATCGCGTTGATGGACGGCGCCGAAGGTCGCGGCTTTCGCGGCCTGGTCGCCCGCGGCGACGGCGACGAGGGCGCGAACGCTCGCCTCATCGGGCGGCGCCCCGAAATAGACCTCGACGATCCAGGGGCCCTGGCTCCAATCCTTGGTGTTGGGCGTCTCTTCGAAGGCCGCAGCGGCGGTGTCGGCCGGGTCGAACGTCTCGACGATAATATCGGCGATCCGGCGCGCGGTCGTCTCGTCGCAGGCAAGGCGCATCACATAGGCGGCATTATTGGGCGGCAGACCTTCAAGCATGGCGGCGCGTAGCATGGCGCGGGTGAAACGGCAACGCGCGCAATTGTCTTAAGGGAAAAGCCGATGCTCCCTATCTTGTGGCGTCGACGCATGATCTTATCCAAAAGGCCCATAACTCCTTTAAGATCACGCTCGATGACGACTGCCTCGTTCCTTCCGCTAGCCTGCCTGTTCACAGCGCTCGCCGGCCCGGCCTTCGCCGATGAACCGCGCTCGCCGGCGCCGGTTCCGGTTTCCATGCAAGCCTATGGCGATCAGCACCTCGGGTGCCTTGAATGGACCGATTCCTGCCGGATCTGTCGTCGGCTGGACCCCGCCTCGCAAAGCGAAGCCGAGATCGCCTGCTCGACGCCGGGCATCGCCTGCCAACCGGGCGAAATCGCCTGCAAGGCGGCGCGCTGACCTGCGGATGAATGGATTCCAGGCCGATTGCCGCCGCGATCGCCTCTGGATCGCCCAATCCTTTCCAATGACTCTCTCGCCCAGATGTTTTATCCAGGCGAGCGGCTGTCATCCCCTCCGATCCGGGCAGAACCTTGTCATCCATTGGAGGGACCCGCCCGGCGCGCCGCAGCGCGGAAAGCGAAAAGGAAAAATCTGTGAAGCTCGTGATTTTCGACATAGATGGGACGCTCGTCGACAGTCAGGAGTTTCTCCTCGAGGCGCAACGCCGCGCTTTCGAGGCGCATCGCATCGAGCCGCCGAGCCGCGAGACGTCGCTCTCGATCGTGGGACTCTCGCTGCGTGAAGCCTTCACCGTTCTCGCCGGGGAGCAAGGGCCGGTCGACAGTCTGGCGCAAGCCTATCGCGACGCCTGGAAGACCATGCGCGGTGATCCCGCCTTTGACGATCCCCTCTATCCCGGCGCGTCCGGCGCGGTGGCGGCCCTCGCCAAACGCGACAATGTGCTTCTTGGCATCGCCACCGGAAAATCTCGCAATGGCGTCGCTCATCTTCTCGACCGTTGCGGCTGGGAGGGCTGGTTTTCCACAGTGCAGACCTCCGATGAACATCCCTCGAAGCCGGCGCCCGGCATGATTCTCGCCGCCCTGAGCGAGACCGGCGCGGCTCCCGCCTCGACCTATATGATCGGCGACACGACCTATGATATGGAGATGGCTTGCGCCGCCGGCGTCCACCCCATCGGAGTCGCCTGGGGCTATCACGCCCGCGCCGAACTGCGGGATGCGGGCGCCGAATGGATCGTCTCTAATTTCGACGAATTGTTGCAGTTGATCGAAACCTAAAGCTCAAGCGTTACAGTTCATTCGCTGTTCGAACTATAAAATCGCTTTTGGCGGATTGCGGTTCGCGCCCGCGCCCTTGGCTCAAGCCGCGTTTGGCTCGAAGATAGGCAGACCGATGCCGGACAAGATCATCCCCGAGGATCCCGCTCGCAGCGACGCAAGCGCCGCGGAGGGCGCCTCGCCTTCGGGCGCCGGGCCGATCGACCCTTTGGCCATGGCCAGGCGCGATTTGCAGAAGGCTCTGCCCAAGCGTTTCTACGCGGAGGCGACGGCCTCGCCTCAGGACGGCGCCTTCGCTCTGCTGCTCGACGGGCGGCCCGCAAAGACGCCCGCCCGAAATAGGCTGGCCCTGCCGACATTGGCCGCCGCGCAGGAACTCGCCGCCGAATGGAGCCGGCAAGGCGAACTGATCGATCCCGGGGCCATGCCCTTCACGCGGATCGTCAATTCGGCGATCGACGGAGTCGCGCGCGAGATCGGCGCGACCGCCGAGGAGATCGCCAAATATGCCGATTCGGATCTCGTCTGCTATCGCGCCGGCGCGCCCGAAGCGCTGGCGCAGGCGCAAGCCGCCGCCTGGGACCCCATTCTTGCCTTCGCGCGGGAAAAAATCGGCGCGCGCCTTATCTGCGCCGAAGGCGTGATGTTCCTCGAACAGCCCGAGCCGGCCCGCCGCGCCGTGAGAGACGCGCTCAAGCAGATTGCCGAGTCCGGACCAGCCGCGCCCTTTGCGCTGGCCGCGCTGCATGTGATGACGACGCTGACCGGCTCGGCCCTCATCGCCCTCGCCGTCGCCCGGGGCGAGATAACGCCCGCCGAGGCCTGGGCCGCCGCGCATGTCGACGAGGATTTCCAGATGCGGCTTTGGGGCGCCGATGAAGAGGCGATGGCGCGCCGGGCGCGGCGATGGATCGAGATGGAGGCGGCGGCGAAGCTTTTCAGACTCGTCGCGTAGGAGCTCCGCCTGGCAATGGGCCGACGCGAGCCTACCGCAGGCGCTCCGCTCCAAATAGGCTATACTGACCGCGGCTAAGCGTCAGATGCATTGGCGCAAAGCATACGCGCAAATCGTTCTAGAGCATTTTCGAGCGAAGTGGATACCGGTTCGCGTTAAGAAAATGCGCCAAAACAAAGACCTAGAGCTGCTTTCCGATTCCGCCGAAACTGGGAGCGCTCTAGCAGTCATTGAAACAACGGGGTTTTCCATGCAACAGCAATTTGATATTTTCATCGCGCAAACGCCAAGCGGCGTTGGCGCCCATTGGGGTTGGCTCGTCGCGCTTGGCGCAGCTCTTTCCGTGCTCGGGATCCTAGCGATCTGGCGGGCGCGGACCGCAACTTTGGTCTCCGTGGCCATCATCGGCGCGCTGCTCCTCGTCGGAGCCATTGGCGTATTCACCGTCGCATTTTCATTCACCGGCTATTGGACCGCCTTTTTCATCCATGTCCTCTGGGCCATCCTGCTGGCGATCATCGGCTTCATCCTGGTGACCCGCCCGGCGATCGGCGCCGAAGCCATCACCGTTGTCATCGCCTTCTACTTTTTGGCGACGGGCGCTGTCGTCATCGGCTTCGCCCTGTCGTCTCACATCGAAGGCCAATGGCTCTACGTAGCCGACGGCGCGCTGAGCCTAGCGCTCGGCGCCCTTCTCCTTGCCGGCTGGCCGGTCTCGGGACTGTGGGCGATCGGTCTTTTCATAGGGATCGATCTCATCCTACGCGGCGGCGCAATCGTCGCTTTGGGCCTCAGCCTTCGCCGGCTCGCGCAATGAAAGCTTGAACGCGGCCGAGTTCACGCGTCCGCCTCACGGCCGATGCGCCCGAGGTGCGTAGCGCTGAACCCTTCGCCGTATTTCAGGCCGTAACCAAACGCGCGATCGATGCCGATATGCGCCGTCCAGATCAGCGCAACCGCGATCCCGGTCGGCGCCGCAAGCGCCCAGGCGACCCCCAAAAGGATCCCTGGCCCAAGATAAATATGCGCCGCATTGTAGACCATTGCGCCGGGCCGCGATCCCGCGAGATAGGCGAGCATCGAAAGGTCCGGCGCGAGGATCAGCGCCGCGAAGAGCTGCCAGGATGCTCCGCTCTGGCTGAACGCGGCGATGGAGCCGAGCGCGACGACGAGCCCTTCCAACCGCAACAAGAGGCGCGGCGCGCCGTTGACGAAACCTGGCGCCTTGGCGATCACGTGTTATTCTCCCTTAAACAAATTTCCGCTGCGACCCTCATGCTGTTGCGCGGATTCGCTCGAACCGCAAGCCGGAACAAGCTTCATGAAACATATCCTCGAACGGCTCGCCGAACGCCGCGCCGAAGCTGAGCGCGGCGGCGGCGCGCAGCGAATCGACGCCCAGCACAAGCGCGGCAAATTGACCGCTCGGGAGCGGATCGAGCTCCTGCTCGATCATGGCTCGTTCGAGGAATTCGACATGTTCGTGCGCCACCGCGCGACCGACTTCGGCATGGACAAGCAACATGTGCCGGGCGATGGCGTCGTCACCGGCTGGGGCACCGTGAACGGGCGCGCCGTTTACGTCTTCTCCAAGGATTTCACGGTCTTTGGCGGTTCGCTTTCGGAGACCCATGCCCGGAAAATCAACAAGGTGCAGGACATGGCGCTGCGCAACCGCGCGCCAATCATCGGCCTCTATGATAGCGGCGGCGCCCGCATCCAGGAAGGGGTCGCGGCGCTCGGCGGCTATGGCGAGGTGTTCCAACGCAATGTTCTGGCGTCCGGGGTGATACCCCAGATTTCCGTCATCATGGGACCCTGCGCCGGCGGCGACGTCTATTCCCCAGCCATGACCGACTTCATCTTCATGGTCAAGGATACGAGCTACATGTTCGTGACTGGCCCCGACGTCATCAAGACCGTCACCAACGAGGCGGTCAGCGCGGAAGGCCTCGGCGGCGCATCGGTGCACACCGTGAAAAGCGCGGTCGCCGACGGGGCCTATGAGAATGACGTCGAAGCGCTCTTGCAAATGCGCCGCCTCATCGACTTTTTGCCCTCGTCCAACACCGACGAAATACCCGAATGGCCAACCTTCGACGACGCCGAGCGATGCGACGCCTCGCTCGATACCCTCGCCCCGGACAATCCCAACAAGCCCTACGATATCAAGGAGCTCATCAACAAAACGGTGGACGAAGGCGATTTCTTCGAGATCCAGGAGGCTTTCGCGCGCAATATCGTGACCGGCTTTGGACGCATCGAGGGACGAACGGTCGGCTTCGTCGCCAATCAGCCCCTGGTCCTCGCCGGCGTGCTCGACAGCGACGCCTCGCGCAAGGCGGCGCGCTTCGTGCGGTTCTGCGATTGTTTCAACATTCCAATCGTCAGCTTCGTCGACGTCCCGGGGTTTCTTCCCGGCATCGCGCAAGAATATGGCGGCCTCATCAAGCATGGCGCGAAGCTGCTCTTCGCCTATGCCGAAGCGACGGCCCCGAAAGTGACGATCATCATCCGCAAGGCTTTCGGCGGCGCCTATGACGTGATGGCCTCGAAACATTTGCGCGGCGACATTAATTTCGCGTGGCCGACGGCGCAAATCGCGGTGATGGGCGCCAAGGGGGCGGTCGAAATCATCTTCCGGCAAGACATGGACGATCCAGAAAAAATCGCGGCCCGCACGCGCGAATATGAGGAGCGGTTCCTGTCGCCTTTCATCGCGGCGGAGCGCGGCTATATCGATGAAATCATCATGCCGCGCGCCACCCGCAAGCGCGTCGCTCGCGCGCTGGCGATGCTCCGCCACAAGGAGCTCGAAAACCCTTGGAAGAAGCACGATAATATTCCGCTGTGACGGCGCCCGCTCTGATCTTCCAACTTTAGAATTTTTGCGAGAGCCCGGCAAAAAACCCCCGGCGCGGCCCATATTGGGGCGCGAACACGCCAATGCCCGATCCATCTCTCAGCTGATAGACATGATCGAAGAGATTGATCACATCGAAACGCAAGGTGAGCGGACCGACGCCGATCCCTTCCATCGCGAATTCGCGCGTGACGCCAAGATTGACCTGCGCATAGGGAGAGACGGTTGCCGTATTGGCGAATCCGCTGCGCAACCCGCTGCCATAAATAAGATCGGCGGTGAACCTCGCTCCGTTCCACAAATAGGAGACGCCGCCCGAACCAGTCAGGGTCTGCGCGTGATCGGTGTAGACGTAATGATCCAGGATATAGGAAAACTCGTCGGCGCCGAGCAAATATTGGCTGGACGACGCCTCTGTCGCCCGCTGCCGCGCCCAAGCGAAATTCGCATAGGCCCGGAAGTTTTCGATCTGATAATTTACCTTGAACTCGACGCCCGTATTATAGCCGCGATCGTAATTGAACGCGGTCAAGACAAGCGCTTGGCCGAATTGCCCATCGTCGAGCAGATTTCTCGCGCGCTTGTAATAGACGTCTACCCCCGCTTCCAGACCGGGTAGAATATTTTGCGTCACCCCGGCGTCGAAATAACTCGAGCGCTCCGGCCGCGCCGGGCTGTTCAACGTCACTTCGGGTTGCAGCGTCGTATTGGCATAGGGGACGATGTTGATGGGCGCCGCGAGGCTTTGCGACGGCGGGGTGAAATAGCGCGCAAATCCAGCATGGAATGTTGTGGATTCGAAGGGTTGGTAAATCAAGCTGATGCGCGGACTGATCTGATTGGCGTCGACATATTGAACCATCTGGTCGAAGCGCAGCCCCGCATTCAAGGTCAATTGATCGGCAATCTTCCACTCGTCCGCCACATAGAGGGAGCCGAGCCAGCCGATCTTGGGAACCGTCTGGGCAATGCTGAAGGGCGCGTCGATTGGATTGCCCAAACCATTCAAGGGAAACAATATGTTTGAATCGGTCGCACGGGAATTTTCCGCGCTGGCCAGGAAGCCGACCCGGAAAATGTGCGCACCGAAGCGCTCGGCGGCGTCGCCCTGAATTCCATTGACCATGCTGTCGCGAGTGACATTCGACGCGACGCCGTTGAAAACCAAATCGCCGATCGGGTCCGGCATGAAGTGAAGGGTGCTGTAGCGCGAGAAGAAAGACAATTGCGCATCCAGGTTGTCGACCGATCTCTGCACCGACAGGATATTGTAGTAAGCTCGTTCGATCTGATTTTCGTTCAACAGCGCCGAATTGAAATTGCGGATGCCGTAGGCGGCAAATTGCGGCGATTGGCCGGGAGAATTTGGGATCTGATACGCGCTTGACGCCATGCCGGTGATGAAGCTCGCCCGCGTCGCATCGTCGAGAAGCGTGGAGGCATAGCCAAAAAACTTGGCTTGTCGCGTCAGATCGTGAATGGCGTCATAATTCGAGGTGGGGTTTTCGATGCCTACATTATTGGTGAGATAGCGCCCCGTTGCGAAAAACTGCGTTTGCCCGATCGCGCCCCCATAGTCGAGGCTCGGCGTCAATGTGGCGTGGCTTCCGCCATAGACGCTCACCTCGCCGCCAGGATCGGATACGCCGCTCCGCGTCTTGATATCGACGACGCCCGCCGAGCGCAGCCCATATTGGGCCGGCAGGACGCCTGTGATCAGCGCCAAACTACCAACAAAGCTCGTTTCCAGGACCTGCCCAAAGCCCGCGACGCCGTCCGGCAAGAGAATTCCGTTCAGCCGATAGGCAACATTGGCGTGCTCATTGCGCACATGAAAAGCGCCGCCCGCCGCGGAGTCCTGCGTCACGCCGGGAGCCTGCAGGAGGACCCTATCGAGCGGCGCGTTATCCCCTTGCGGCAACGCTTCGATTTCTTGTCTATCAAATGTGTAGACATTACTCCCAGTCGGCGCGAAAATCTGGCTCAGGCCTTTGTCGAATTTTTGCGTCTCCCTCACGAGCTCCGGGCTTGGAGCAAGCCCCGACGCAATTGGAGACTCTCCCGTTTGCGAGGGGGAGTCCTGGGTAGGCGCGGGCACGTCAACGGTCGGTAGAGCCACTTGGCCATGCGCCGCCGGCGCGAACGGCGAAAGAGCTAGACAGAGGGTCAAGGGCCAGCCCCGACGCCATTTGCTGCAAAGCGCAACCATATTGCCATTCCCCCGAACAGAGCAGATGACGATGTTATAACATATCGCTTTGCTGATGAGTCAATAAGCTTGGTCCCCGCCATATGCGATAAGGCGAAACGGTTGCCGCGAAGCAACAGCCTGCAGACGCGGTTCGATTCCAAGCCGATGCGCGCGAGCCAAGGCGCGGGCCAAATCACGACCGCTGGGCTCCATTTTATGCGAAGCGAGGTTTCAACCTTGGCTCAATAGACGTAGCCTTGCCTCATGCCCGAAGACGCCCAAATCTCCGGGTTACCAGGGGGCACGGGTTCGGTCGGCAGTCTCGAGGCGCGCATGTTCAAGAAAATCCTCATCGCCAACCGCGGCGAGATCGCTTGCAGGGTGATCAAGACCGCGCGGCGCATGGGAATTGCGACGGTCGCCGTCTATTCAGACGCGGACAGCGATGGCCTGCATGTCGCTATGGCGGACGAGGCTGTGTCTATTGGCCCGGCGCCCGCGGCGCAGTCTTATCTCGTCATCGAAAAGATCGTCGCAGCCTGCAGGGCGACCGGCGCCCAAGCGGTGCATCCAGGTTACGGCTTCCTGTCGGAGCGGGGCGACTTCGCGCTGGCGCTGGCGGAGAATGGGGTTTGCTTCATTGGCCCGAATCCCAAGGCCATCGCCGCCATGGGCGATAAGATCGCCGCGAAACAATTCGCCAAGGCCGCGCAGGTATCGATCGTCCCCGGGTTCCTCGGCGCCGTCGAGAGCGCCGCCGATGCTCTCAGGATCGCCGATGCGATCGGCTACCCGGTGATGATCAAAGCCTCCGGCGGGGGCGGCGGCAAGGGGATGCGCGTCGCCTCGCTCCCGAATGAGGTCGCCGAAGGGTTTTCCCGCGCGAAGTCGGAAGCAAAGGCCTCATTTGGCGACGACAGGGTCTTCATCGAGAAATTCATCGAAGATCCGCGTCATATCGAAATTCAAATTCTGGGCGATAAATACGGCAACGTCATTCATCTCGGCGAACGCGAATGTTCGATCCAGCGCCGCAATCAAAAGATCGTCGAGGAGGCGCCCTCTCCGTTCATCGATGAGGTCACCCGCGCCAAGATGGGCGAACAGGCGATCGCCCTCGCCAAGGCGGTCGATTATGATTCGGCCGGCACCGTCGAATTCGTCGTCGGAAAGGATAAGAGCTTCTATTTCCTTGAGATGAACACGCGGCTTCAGGTCGAGCATCCGGTGACGGAACTCGTCACCGGCGTCGATCTCGTGGAGCAGATGATCCGCATCGCCTTCGGCGAGCCCCTGCGGATTATTCAAGGCGATGTCCATCTGCGCGGCTCGGCGATCGAATCCCGCGTCTATGCGGAAGACCCGACGCGCCATTTTCTTCCCTCCACCGGACGGCTTGCGATCTATCGGCCGCCGGCCGAGGGGCGCCGCGCTGGCGTCACGCTGCGCAATGACGCGGGCGTCGCGGAAGGCGACGAAATCTCAATCTATTACGATCCGATGATCGCGAAGCTCGTGACCCATGCCGGCGATCGCGCCGCCGCCATCGAGGCTCAGGCCCAGGCGCTCGATCAATTCGCCATCGACGGCATTCGTCATAATATTCCCTTTCTCGCCGCGCTCATGGCGCATCCGCGCTGGCGGGCGGGACATCTCACGACGGCCTTCATCGCGCAGGAATATCCAAACGGCTTCATGCCGCCCTCGCCCGCCGGGGAGACCGCGCATCGGCTGGCCGCCGTCGCGGCCGCGATCGATCATGTCATGAACGAACGCAAGCGCCAGATCTCTGGCCAGATGCGCGCCGCCCACCCGGTTCGCTTCGAGCGCGACCGCTCAGTCCTGCTCGGCAAGAGCCGCCATGACGTGCGAATCGAAGAGGGCGATGATGGCCTGCTGGTGCGCTTCGAGGCGACTGGCCACGCCCATGTTTGCGCGTCGGATTGGGGCGCGGGCCAATTGGTGTGGAACGGCGCCATCGACGGCGAGGCGATCGCGGTTCAGGTGCGGCCCATCCTCAATGGCTTTGCGCTCGGCCATCGCGGCGTCGCAACCGAGGCCTATGTCTACACGCGACGTGAAGCCGAACTCGCCGCGCTGATGCCTGTGAGGAAGCAGCCGGACGGTTCGAAGGCGCTGCTGTGCCCGATGCCCGGCCTCATCAAGACGATACATGCTGTTGTCGGGCAGGAGGTAAAGGCCGGCGAAGCCCTCTGCATGGTCGAGGCCATGAAAATGGAGAATGTGCTATCCGCCGAGCGCGACGTCACGGTAAAGAAAATCCACGTCAGGGAAGGCGATTGCCTTGCCGTCGACGCGGTGATCATGGAATTTGCTTGAGCATCATCGGCGGGCGATCATGCTCAAGCATTGTTTCAACCCAAGGTCGGCCGTTCGAAATTACGCGGCGGAATAATCCGGACCGCCGCGTCGAGAGCCTCAGTGTTTGGTCGGCGCGTTGATGGCGATCCGTTTCGCCTTGGTCCTCGCCCGCTCGGTTTTCGGCAAAGTGACCTTGAGGATCCCGTTCTTGAACGACGCCTCGATCTTATCTTCCTCGATGTCGAGCCCAACCGGAATCTGGCGCTCGAACCGCCCGTAGAAATGTTCGCTGAACTGGCGCTCCTTGTCCTCCACGTCGGACTTCTTTTCGCCGCGGATAGTCAAATTGCCCTCGTTCAACAATACCTCGACGTCCTTTTCCTCAAGCCCCGGCATCTCGGCCGAGACGGAAATTTCCTTGTCGGTTTCCGCCAGTTCGATCCGTGGCCAGCCGATATTGGAAAAACCGGCCCGGCGGCCAAATAGGGCCGGCGCTTCGAACCCGCGAAACGCCTCATCCAACAGCCGATTCATTTCGCGCTGAAGCGAGAGAAATGGGGACGATGCGTCATCGCGATAGAAATCGGGGGCCTGATGGGAGCCTCGCGTCCAAGGAATCAGATCACGCATATTCATGACTTCTTCTCCTGAATTTGATTTGACGCATAGCGCTGAGTCCGCGCCCGTTTCCCCAATGCGACGCCCCCGCCAATGAGCGCAGCCGCCGCACTTCCGCAAACCCGTCTAGCGCTTCTGGCCGCGTCGCGGATTGCCCTAGGCGCGGCGACCAAGATTTGGCGAGCGGTTTCCCGCAATCAAGGGGCGCCGTGGCCAAACGCCTCAGTTGCGATCTCGATGCCGCGCGAGCGCCCCCGACGCCGCCTTTTCAAAGCCGCGATTTGGCTCTTGCGCCCCGGCTATGTCCGAGCCATTCTGAAGCAAAGCTGCGGCGGCTCGCGAGGCGTCGTTTCCCAACAGTGCGCCGAATTTCGGGAGAAGGCGACGCAGGATCTAGAGCATTTTCGAGCGAAGCGGATGCCGGTTCGCGTTAAGAAAATGCGACAAAACAAAGACCTAGAGCTGCTTTCGGATTCCGCAAGACTGAAAGCGCTCTATGAAATCCAGGATGCGCGCCCATGCGCGCCTTTCTGGACATGCGCGGCGAATATTCTTGCGCCGCGACCGGAGACGCCCATGACGATCATCGAACATGATTTCGGCAAGAAGGATCGCGATAGCGTCAAGCGCTTCGCCAAATTGATCAGCCTCGAGGCCCAGCACGAGGCCAAAGTTCTGGCCAATCCCCTGCCTTATCTCGAACGCGCGAGCGAACGCATCTCGCAGCTCGAAATGGCGCTCCAGGACGCCGGCAATGCGGCAAAGCTCCCGCCCGGCGCCGAGCCCGAGGCGACGCCCGAAACAATCCTCGTCGACCGGGATGAATACGCGCGCCTCAATCGGTGCAAGGAGATCGTCGAGGCTGCGCTCGCAAAATTATGAGGGGGCTCTGGTCGCGCTGCGGACTCCGAGCGGCCCCCTTACAACATAGTGGGCAGGACTCGATCGGGCGGGCGGTGACCATCCATGAAGGTCTTCACATTGATGATGACCTTCTCGCCCATGTCGACGCGGCCCTCGGTCGTCGCCGATCCCATATGCGGCAGCAGCGTCACCTTGCCGGCATTTGCGAGCTTGATCAATTTCGGCGATACCGCCGGCTCATGCTCGAAAACATCGAGCCCGGCGCCCGCCAACTCGCCAAGTTCGAGCATGCGCGTCAATGCGTTTTCGTCGATGATTTCGCCCCGCGCCGTATTGATGAGAATGGCGTGCGGACGCAAATATTTCAGCCGGCGCGCCGAGAGAAGATGATAGGTCGCCGGCGTATGCGGACAATTGACCGAGACGATGTCCATCCGGGCAAGCATCTGATCGAGCGATTCCCAATAGGTCGCGTCCAGCGCCTCCTCGATCGCCGAGGCGACATGGCGGCGGTTATGATAATGGATTTGCAGACCAAAGGCCTTGGCGCGGCGAGCGACGGCCTGGCCGATCCGGCCCATGCCGACGATGCCAAGCCGTTTTCCAGTGATCCTGCGCCCCAGCATCCAGGTCGGCGTCCAGCCGGTCCATTCGCCCGCCGGAATGGCTTTCGCGCCTTCGACGACTCGCCGCGCGACGGCCAGAACGAGGGCCATCGTCATATCGGCGGTATCCTCGGTGAGAACCCCCGGCGTGTTGGTGACGGTAACGCCGCGGCCCAGGGCCGCCGAGACATCGATATTGTCGACGCCATTGCCGAAATTGGCGATGAGTTTCATCTGCTCGCCAGCTGTTGCAATCAACTCGGCGTCGATCCGGTCGGTGACGGTTGGAACGAGAACCTCGGCGAGGCGCATGGCCTCCGCGAGTTCGCTCCGCGACATCGGCTTATCGTCAATATTGAGCCTCGCATCGAACAGTTCGCACATCCGCGTTTCGACAACGTCGGGCAATTTGCGCGTTACGACAACGAGCGGCTTTTTCCGGCCCATTCTCTCTCCCGTCCTCCAGGCTGGTCGCGCGGCCATCCAAGATCGTCGGGGCCGCGAAATCTGGCCGCCTCGGCGAGGCCGCGCCAATGACCTTAACCTATCAGAACAATCCTACCCATCAGATCAACGCAGCCGACGATTCCAGAATTGCTCCAGATCAATGTTCCGAGCATGCTCCCGCGCGTCGTAGGCGCCCGCTTTCGCGGACTTAAGTCTCTTGCTTTTGCCCCAAGACCCTATCCAGAGCCTGTCGCGCATCAGGACGCTCGGGTCTTCACCCAGCCTTAACGATAATCGATGCACAAGGGAGGCGAATTCCTTCCATGCGCCCACTCTTCCATGCGCCCCACTTGGCCTTCCTAGCAGATGGCCGTTCAAAGACAAGGATGCAGGCCGGCCTTTTTGCCGGCGAGCGGCCCCGACATCGGCGCAACGCGAGCGAACCAGAAATGAATGATGCGACAAGCGGGACGTTGGAGAAAAAGCTGTCGCGGACCGCGCCGATCTACGCTTGCGCGTTGCGATGCTTTTTCTTGTTTTCGGCGGCCTCTTCCTGCGCTGCGACCGCTATCCATGCGGCGCTGGCGGAGCAGGTCGGCTCAGCCAGCGGCTTGCCCATTCCCCGTTACGTCAGCTTGAAATCGGATCGCGTAAACCTTCGCGAAGGCCCTTCCAAGGACCATCGGACCATCTGGGTCTTTCAACGCGCCGGGCTTCCCGTCGAAATCACGGCGGAGTTCGAAATCTGGCGCAAGGTCCGCGATTCGGAAGGCGCCGAAGGCTGGGTGCTCCATTCGCTTCTTTCAGGCCGCCGGACAGCTCTGGTCGCGCCGTGGAAGAAAGGGATCGACGCCGCCCTCCACGACAAGGCCAACGCCGAATCCTCGTTGATCGCGAAATTGCAGCCGAACGTCATCGCCAATGTGCGCGGCTGCGATGGCGCCTGGTGCAAGGTTTCGGTCGAAAGCTTCAGCGGCTATATTCAGCAATCCAATCTTTGGGGGGTCTACCCCAATGAAAAGATCGAATAGGCTTCGCTTGAGACTTACTTTAGGCGACGGTTGCCTCTCACGTATCCTTGCCGCGCCCGCTCAAACGCGACCAGCCTTCCTGCAGACTGGACGACAATGCCTTGACTCCGCGCTCAACGACGTCCCAATTGACCACGGGACGCTCGCCCGATCCGTCCGGCCCGCCGCTCTTGCGCATCGAATCATAAACATAGACCGAGCCGATCGTTAGGAGTATGCCGAGAATAATTCCGAAGAACATGCGCATACGTGCCCTTTCTCGCCCAGAATGATTTCTCGTGGCGATATCATCACACTAACTTTTGTCAGTCGGGGCGGTCAAGCGCGCTTGGCGCGCAACCTCGTTTTGCGCGCAACTGGGGCTCCCTGACGCGGCTCCTGGCTTAGTTCCCGGCATGGCGGAGTCTGGCAGGCGATAGCTCCACCGCACGGAGCAGGGAACGGATCTGCGCGTGCGACGTTCTCTTATTAGTTGTGAAGAGCAGGGCTATTCGCCAGATGAGTCCTTCGACCAAAGGTCAGAGGGCCAGCTTTAGCAAATATAGGGGTCGGCCCAACAAGATCTCAATATGAAGAACTTTGGCGTTGGCGATCGGCTTTCGATCGACCGCCGCGATTGGATGCCGGCCGAGTTCATAAATCCTTCCAACAGGCGTCGGCGCATCGCAGCAACGCGGCGCCGCGCCACTGGCGTCCGGCAGGAGTTTGAGCAAGGCCTCGTCCGAGCTCGGATAATCAGGATACATGCAATCGGAAACATTCCGGATCGCTCCCTCTCAATCCAAAGGACACTCCATTTGAGCAAGAGCAACACCCGCGAAGTCAGATCTTGCGCGGAGCTCCAGGCCGTCTGCTTGCAGACCTTGAAGCAATGCCAAGGGTTCGAACAGGTCAATGAGGTCTTGGTGCAGCCGCGCGAGAATGCCGAAGGTTTTGCCAATTGGACGCTGGCGGCGGTCAGGCCCCGTGTCGAAAATCGGTTTCTGCGTGCGGCAGGCGGCGCCATCGCCGTCTTGCAGCAAACTTATCAGTTGAACGCCGAAACCGCTCCGCCGCCGCCCCGGCAGCGCCGCTGAGTCTTAGCTAAGCGCATCGCCCCGCCCCGGGGCGGCGCTTTGTTGCAGTATGTTAATGACATTTGATGCCAGGTCACCTCTTCTTCGCCAAGATGGGGCGTAGACGGCTGGCAAATGGCGGAGTTTGGGCCTATCCCCTAACTCAAGCCGCCGTTGCGCCGCGGCCCTCTGTTCGTTTTCCCCGTCCGTGGTGAAAGGGGCCAGGGCTTTGATATATTCCCATATTCTCGGGACTGGCGGCTATGCTCCGAAGCGGATACTGACCAACCAAGACCTCGAAAAAATGGTCGCAACGACCGACGCCTGGATCACCGAGCGCACCGGCATCAAAGAGCGCAGGATCGCGGCGGAAGGCGAAGCCACCTCGGACATGGCGGTCGTGGCGGCGCGGCATGCGCTCGCGATGGCGGGATGCAGCGCCGAAGATCTCGACATGATCATCGTCGCCACGGTGTCGGCCGATATGCCGCTGCCTTCATGCGCCGTCATGGTTCAAGCCAAGCTCGGCGCGAGCCGCGCTTTCGCCTTCGATCTGTCGGCGGCTTGCGCCGGCTCGCTGTACGGATTGAGCATCGCCGACCAGTTCATCAGCACCGGCAAGGCGAAGCGCGTTCTCGTCGTCGGCGCCGAACTGTTGAGCCGCCTCGTCGATTGGAGCGACCGCAATACCTGCGTCCTCTTCGGCGATGCGGCGGGAGCCATGGTCATCGGGCCGGCGTCCGACCCGGAACGGGGGTTGCTTTCGACTCATCTCCATTCCGACGGCGGCGCGGCGGGAATGCTATCGATTCCGGGGGGCGGCAGCCTGCACCCACAGTCCGAGGAAGTCCTCGCCAATAACATGCATAAGATCGCGATGAACGGGCGGGAGATCTACAAGTTCGCGGTGCGGGTGCTGCCGCCGGCGATCCTCGAAGCGCTCGACGCGAATGGACTGCAAGTCAGCGACATCGACCATATTGTTTCGCATCAGGCCAATGCGCGCATTGTCGAGTCGGTGCTGGACCGGCTGGGCGTTCCTCTCGAAAAGTGCTGGCTAAATCTCGATCGCTACGGCAATACCTCCAGCGCATCGCTGCCGATTTCGCTCGACGAAGCGAATCGGGCCGGCCGACTCAAGAAGGGCGACCTTATTGCCATGATGGCGATCGGCGCGGGCATGGCCTGGGGCAGCGCCTTGATGCGATGGTGAGTTGCCTTATTTTGTCCCCAACGGCCCAGATGATCCCCTCCCCTCTCGCCGCCGTCGTCTTCGATATGGACGGCCTGTTGCTGGATACCGAAACGCTCTATCGGACGGCGCTCTTCGAAGCCTGCGCGGACCTGGGGCGCGAAATGGCGGATGCGCTGCATCTAAGCCTCGTAGGCGCGCCCAAGGACGCCGCCGCGGCCCTGATCATGGCGCACTTCGGGCCTGACTTTCCGCTGTTGCAATTCGACGCGCGCTGCAGGGTCATATTCGAGGACCTGTGCGGCGCTGGCGTCGGATTGAAGCCGGGCGCCCGCGACCTCCTCGCGTTTTTGAAAGGCCGAGGCGTGCCAAGAGGATTAGCCACATCGACCGCGCGCGAGACCGCCGAAGGCCATCTGAGACAGGCGGGCTTGTTCGATCTGCTCGATGTTCTCGTGACCCGCACCGATGTCGCCTTCGGCAAGCCACACCCCGAGACTTACCTTAAAGCGGCGGAGTTGCTGGGCGTCGACCCGCTTCGCTGCCTGGCGCTTGAGGATTCGCACAATGGCGTCCGGGCCGCCAGCGCCGCCGGAATGGCGACCATCATGGTGCCGGACATGCTCCAGCCGACCGATGAAATCCGGTCCTTATGCATCGGCGTGGTCGGAAGCCTCGAGCAAGTTCAGTTTGCGCTGGAGGACTGCCTAAGCGTCGTCGAGAAGTGACCGCCGGCTTTCGAACGCAGGGCGACGGGAAAATGGCTCTGCCGAAGCTCTTCTCGCTTTGGTTTTGCCGCCCTCACGCGCTGGCGAGAACGGAGGGCGGACGGCTTATTTCGCGACTACAAGCTTATTGGCCGCCGCGACAACCGCCTTCTTGAACGCGCCTTCGATCGTCACCGCGAAATTGTAATGGGTGTGCGAGAACGGCGCCGAGCGAAATGGTTTATTGCTGCGCCAACCGACCAGGATCGCGCCGATGGCCGGCTCATGCGCGCCGAGGAGGACGGCGCCGCCGGACGCTCCATCGCCGGTCTCGCAATCGAAGGAGAACTCCCGCGTCCCTTCCGCGCCGGCCGATAATTGATCGTGCAGCACGCATTTTTCCATCGAAAGCCGGCGCCCATCGCCCCAATCGATATGGCCGCGGGCGACGAATTCCACCGGCGTGTTCGGCATTGCGGCATCCGCGAGGCCGTAAGGCGTCACGCCGTCAACGGGACGCGTCAGGCGGGCCACCGCCCAATCGTGAACGGCCTCGATCGCATAAGGATTTGTGCTGCCCGCGACGATGGAGCGAAGATCGATCGGCGTCCGGATCTGCTTGCCGTCGGCCTCGATCACAAAGAAGCACGTCTTGGCGCGCGGGGCGCCTTTTTCGTCGTAGAAGACATGCGCGGCCGTCGTCACCAGATCATCGGTGAGCGTCAACTGGCCGGCGCCATGGGCGGCGCCGCATTCGATGAGGCCGGAGGCCGAGAACTTGCGCCGAAGCTCCGTCGCGCTAAGCTTGTGCTCCGCCGCGAAATCCTCGACGCTGCGCCGACTATTTCGGCCGAAGACAACCACCGGGGTGACGTCCGCGTCAGCGAAGACAGGGCGTGAATCCGCGATTTTGCGTTCAAAAAGCGGAACGGCGGAGGCCTGGGCTGAAAGTCCAAGAAGGAAAACGGAAACGGCGGCGGCGCGCATTCCGCCCTTGTTGAACATCATGAGAATCTCCTGTCCATCCAGCGACGCGAGTGTAAAGGTGAGCCCAATCGAAATTCAAGCTTGGGAATAATGTATATTTTGCGAATGCGAACAGAAAAAGGCAGGATTGCAGCGAACCCTTGCGCCAGGCGCAAGCAAGGAGCGCGCCGCGAGTGCGCCGCCTTGACCGTCGTCGGCGGCTAAAGCATGCTCTTAAAAAAGTTAATCGACTTTTTCGATTCCGACATGCTTGTACTTTTGAATCCGAGCGATCCCTTTTCGATCAGGCGATTTCACCTGATCGGGAAGCGCTTTAGCGCATTTTCGCGCGAAGGGGACACTGCTCCGCGTCAAGAAAAAGCGACAAGACGACGAGTTGAAGCAGCGTTCTTAAGTCCGCTGAATTTGAAAGCGCTCTGGGCAAATGGGAGCTTGCCATGGCGGCGAGGGTGAAAAATGGGGCGAAGCCGCCGCGGCCTGCCGCCTGCTGCGGCGAGCCCGTGGCCATGCCTGGCGGCTCTTGTCCTTGAGGCTCCGGTGACGGGTTCGCTTCTCAATCGTTATGCCGAAAAACTGAACCGAGGCGACATCGAGCGCGACAAGGGACAAGAACTCGTCCTGCACAAGCTTGAACAGCTGCGCTCCGCTCTCGCCCACCATCCGTCGGCGCAAAAGTCGCTTCCCCTCGGCTGGTTTTTCGGCGCGAGGCGCAAGGCCGCGCCCTTGCGCGGACTGTATCTTTGGGGGGCGGTCGGGCGCGGCAAGACGATGTTGATGGATATGTTCTTCGAAGCCGCCCCCGTGCGGCGCAAGCGCCGCGTCCATTTCCATGCTTTCATGGCCGACGTCCACGCCCGCGTGCACGCCTGGCGCCAAGACGCCGCGCGCGGCGCGGGAAAAGGCGCCGATCCGATCGGCGCAGTGGCGGACGCGATCGCGGCGCAGGCCTTTCTCTTATGTTTCGACGAGTTCAACGTCACCGACATTACCGATGCGATGATTCTCGGCCGGCTCTTCGCGGCTTTGTTCGCGCGCGGCGTGATCATCGTGGCGACCTCCAATGTCGCCCCCGCCGAGCTTTACCGGGATGGCCTCAATCGCGCGCTGTTCCTGCCTTTCATCGATCTGATCGAGGCGCGGATGGACGTCGTCCGGCTCGACGCCCGCGCCGACTTCCGGCTGGAAAAGCTTCAGGGTCGCGCGGTCTATTACGTGCCGCCGAACCCGAAGTCGGCCGCCGCCCTTACGGCCGCCTTCAAGGCGCTGACCGGAGCCGAGCGCGGCGCGCCGGCGACGCTCGACGTCCTCGGCCGCGCGGTTCGCCTGCCCGAAGCGCGCGCGAACGTCGCCCGCGGCTCCTTCGCCGATCTCTGCGGCACGGCGCTCGGCCCGGCGGATTATCTCGCGATCGCGCGGCAATTCCATACCGTAATCGTCGATGCGATTCCGATCCTCGAAGCGGCGCGGCGCGACGAAGCCCGACGGTTCATCACCTTGATCGATGCGCTCTACGACCGGCATGTGAAATTGATCGCCTCGGCCGAAGCGGAGCCGGCCGGCCTCTATCTCGGCGCGCAAGGCCGCGAGGCGTTCGAGTTCGAGCGGACCGCTTCGCGCCTCATCGAAATGCGCTCCGTCGCCTATCTTGGCCTGCCGCATGGCTCCGTCGCCTCGTTTGGTTCGGGCGACGCCAGGGGATTGGTTGAAACCTGAAGATCGCGGTTGAA
This sequence comes from Methylocapsa aurea, assembly GCF_000746085.1. GTDB lineage: Bacteria > Pseudomonadota > Alphaproteobacteria > Rhizobiales > Beijerinckiaceae > Methylocapsa > Methylocapsa aurea. The sequence goes on from NZ_KN050804.1 coordinate 190,639, forward strand.
ATCGCCGTCGCCGGGATCGCGCTCGCGCTGGCGGCGGCCAGATGTTTCCGCTATTGTGCCTGACCGGAGCCGGTCGTTCGCGATGGGGCCTTTCGCCTCTGCTCGCGCATGATTGATCCGCGCCCGAACCTAAAGGATGCGCAAAAGGAATAGAGAACCGGATTCAAGGCCTCGCCGGCGCCGCCGGCGCCTTCCGGCTTCGTCAGCGGTTAAGACATAAGCCTCACCCTTCAAGAAAACCCTGCTTCGCAAGCCGACGCGGCTTGGCGACCGACAAGGAACAGGCAAAAAATGGCGCGTAGCAAGATCGCATTGATCGGAGCCGGTCAGATCGGCGGAACCCTGGCTCATCTCGCGGCTCTGAAGGAACTTGGCGACATCGTTCTCTTCGACATCGCCGAGGGCACGCCGCAAGGAAAAGCGCTCGATCTTGCGCAATCCGGCCCGATCCACGGCTTCAATGCGAGCCTCCAAGGCGCCAATTCCTATTCGGCGATCGCCGGCGCCGACGTGGTCATCGTCACCGCCGGCGTGCCGCGCAAGCCCGGCATGAGCCGCGACGACCTGCTCGGCATCAATCTCAAGGTCATGGAGGCTGTCGGCGAAGGCATCCGGCAATATGCCTCCAATGCTTTCGTGATCTGCATCACCAATCCGCTCGACGCGATGGTCTGGGCGCTGCAAAAAGCCTCGAAACTCCCCCCTGCCAAGATCGTCGGCATGGCGGGGGTCCTCGATTCGGCCCGCTTTCGCCATTTCCTCGCGGAGGAGTTCAAGGTCTCCGTCGAAGACGTCACCGCCTTCGTCCTCGGCAGCCACGGCGACGACATGGTTCCCTCCTTGCGCTACTCGACCGTCGCCGGGATTCCCCTGCCCGATCTCGTGGCGATGGGGTGGACGACGCAGGCGCGACTGGACGAGATCGTCGAGCGGACCCGCAAGGGCGGCGGCGAGATCGTCAATCTGTTGAAAACCGGCTCGGCCTTCTACGCCCCGGCCGCATCGGCGATTTCAATGGCCGAGTCTTATCTCAAGGACAAGCGCCGCGTATTGCCCTGCGCGGCCAAGCTCAGCGGCGAATATGGCGTCAATGATCTTTATGTCGGCGTGCCGGTCGTGATTGGAGCGAATGGGGTCGAGAGAATTGTCGAGGTCAAGCTCGACGCCTCTGAACAGGAAATGTTCGACAAATCGGTCAGTTCGGTGCGCGGCCTCGTCGAGGCCTGCAAGACGATCGACCCCAGCCTCGCGAAGTAAGTCGGCGCCTTGATTTTGTTTTCGGCCGAGGACTTGCCTGAAACGGACCCCGCCCCGGTATTTTCTAATTTATATATTCGTAGCGTTGCCGCCGTCCAAGGGACAGCCGAAATGAGCACTATGATTTCCGAAGTTTACGACGCCTTCCGCTCCGCTGGCGTTCCCGAGGACAAGGCCAGGGCCCCCGCTGAAGCCTTATCCGAAGACCAACTCGCCACAAAGGCCGACATCGTGAAGCTCGGAAAAGAGCTGCTAGTCATCAAATGGATGCTTGGATTGGTCGTCGTCGTGATTCCGCTGATCAAGCCCTTCTTTTCGTAAGGTTGAGCGCGCCGCAGCCGTCAACCGCTCTAAAAGAGACATCGAAATGAACATTCACGAGTATCAAGCCAAGGCCGTCCTCAAGGAATTCGGCGTCCCGGTCTCGCGTGGGGTTGCGGTGTTGAAGGCGAGCGACGCCGGGGCCGCCGCGAAGGAACTCGGCGGCCCGCTTTGGGTCGTGAAATCGCAGATCCACGCGGGCGGGCGAGGCAAGGGCAAGTTCAAGGAGGCGGAGGCCGGCGAAAAGGGGGGCGTGCGGCTCGCCAAATCGGTCAAGGAAGTCGAGAGTTTCGTCGCGCAAATGCTCGGCAAGACCTTGGTGACCGCACAGACCGGCCCGGCCGGCAAGCAGGTCAATCGGATCTATCTCGAAGAAGGCGCCAATATAGCGAAGGAATTTTATCTTTCGCTTCTTGTCGACCGATCGACAAGCCGCGTCGCTTTCGTCGTTTCGACCGAAGGCGGCATGGAGATCGAGGAAGTCGCGCATCACGCGTCGGACAAAATCGTTACGTTTTCGGTCGATCCGGTCACCGGCGCACTGCCGCATCACGGGCGGATCGTCGCCAAGACCTTGGGCCTTGCCGGCGACCTCGCCGATCAGGCGGAGGCGCTGACCGCGCGGCTTTATGCGGCCTTCGTCGCCAAGGACATGGCGATGCTCGAAATCAATCCGCTCATCGTCTCGGCGGAGGGGCGGCTCAAATGCCTCGACGCCAAGATTTCCTTCGACGCCAACGCGCTCTATCGGCATCCCGAGATCCTCGCCCTGCGCGACGAGACCGAGGAGGACCCCAAGGAAATCGAAGCCTCGAAACATGATCTCAGCTATGTCGCGCTCGATGGCGCGATCGGCTGCATGGTGAACGGCGCCGGTCTCGCCATGGCGACGATGGACATCATCAAGCTCTATGGCGCCGAGCCCGCGAATTTCCTCGATGTCGGCGGCGGCGCCACCAAGGACAAAGTGTCGGCGGCGTTCAAGATCATCACCGCCGACCCGCAGGTCAAAGGCATTCTCGTCAACATCTTCGGCGGGATCATGAAATGCGACGTGATCGCCGAAGGCGTGATCGCGGCGGTGAAGGAGGTCGGCCTCGAAGTGCCCCTCGTCGTGCGGCTCGAGGGCACCAATGTGGACATCGGCAAGAAGATCATCGCCGACTCCCGGCTCAACGTCATCTCGGCCGACGACCTCGACGACGCCGCGCAAAAAATCGTCAATGCGGTTGGGAAGGCCTGAACGAATGTCTATTCTCATCACGAAAGAGACAAAGGTCATCTGCCAAGGCTTTACCGGCAAGAACGGCACCTTCCACTCCGAACAGGCTATAGCCTATGGCACTTTCATGGTCGGCGGCACCTCGCCCGGCAAGGGCGGCGCAACCCATCTCGGCCTACCGGTCTTCGACACCGTGCTCGAGGCGCGGGCGGCGACCGGGGCCGACGCCACGGTCATCTATGTTCCGCCGCCCGGCGCGGCCGACGCGATTTGCGAGGCGATCGACGCTGAAATTCCGCTGATCGTCTGCATCACCGAGGGGATTCCAGTCCAGGACATGATCAAGGTCAAGCGTGCGCTTTCCGGTTCGAAATCGCGCCTGATCGGGCCGAACTGCCCTGGCGTCATGACCGCCGGCGAAAGCAAGATCGGCATCATGCCCGGCAATATCTTCAAAAAGGGCTCTGTCGGCATCGTGTCGCGCTCGGGAACCTTGACCTACGAGGCCGTCTTTCAAACCACCCGCGAGGGCCTTGGCCAGACAACCGCCGTCGGGATCGGCGGCGATCCGGTAAAAGGCGCCGAATTCATCGACATGCTTGAATTGTTTTTGGGCGACCCCGACACCACGTCGATCATCATGATCGGCGAGATCGGCGGCGGCGCCGAGGAGGATGCGGCGCAATTCATCATCGACGAAGCCAAGCGCGGCCGCAAGAAGCCAACGGTCGGCTTCATTGCCGGCCGCACCGCCCCGTCCGGCCGGCGCATGGGCCACGCAGGCGCCATTATCGCCGGCGGGAAAGGCGGCGCCGAGGGCAAGATCGCCGCATTGGAGGCCGCCGGCATTCGCGTATCGGCTTCGCCGGCAAGGCTTGGAAAGACGCTCGCCGAACTCTTGAAAAGCTGAAACGAGACAGATTCAACGACGCGACAAAGCTTATGGTCGAGGCAAAAGGGCGAATAACGCAGGCTTGAATTCTCGCGATAACCTATTGCTGCTAAGCAAAGATTCCGCATCGGCAAGCGAGGCGATCTTGCCTGGATTTATTGATTGCGCATCGTTTCCCACGAAAATCATCGGCTGCTTTGCAGAGATGACGATGAGGCGGGGCTTTCGAACGAAGCGCGCCTTTGTCCGCAACAAGAAAATGCGACAGGACCAGGATTTTTGGCGCCGCTTTCCAATCGCCCCCGATTGGAAAAGCGTGGAAACATGACCCCAAGACCATGCCGCCAAGACGTTGCGGACTTTTGCGCAAGGTCATGCGTTAAGCCAAACAAAATAAGAGCATGATCGACTCCAAGTCATGCGATCATGCGAGCTTTGATGGAGATGACGATGGCCCGCCAGGATTCGAATGGCGCAATGAATGGTTCGGGAGGCGCGAATGCTCCGCGTTCGGATCCCAACGCCAATTTCGCGCGGACGTCGTTTCTCTATGGCGGCAACGCCGCCTATGTCGAGCAGCTCCAGGACGCCTATCTGCGCGATCCGGCTTCCGTCGACCCCGAGTGGCGCGCCTTTTTCGAGCGCTTGAGCGACGATGGCGCCGCGATCGAACGCAGCGCGCATGGACCGCGATGGAAGACGCCAGGCTGGCCGATCGCCGCCAATGGCGAACTCGTCTCGGCGCTCGACGGCGATTGGCCGGCCGCCGAAAAACCGGGCGCCGCCAGGGGAGAAGGCAAAGCGGAGGGTAAACCGCAGGCCAAGGATGCGGGAAAGCCCAGCGAGGCCGGCCAGCTGTCTCCAGCGGATTTGCGCCGCGCGACGCGCGATTCGGTGCGCGCCCTGATGATGATCCGGGCCTATCGCATGCGCGGCCATCTTCACGCCAATCTGGACCCGCTCGGCCTCGAGCCGCAAAAGGATCACGAGGAGCTGCATCCGGCGACCTATGGCTTCACCGAGTCGGATTACGACCGCAAGATATTCATCGACAATGTCCTCGGGCTTGAATTCGCGACCGTTCGCGAAATGCTGCAGATCCTGCGCCGCACCTATTGCGACACGATCGGCTTCGAGTTCATGCATATGTCCGATCCGGCCGAAAAGGCCTGGATGCAGGAGCGGATCGAAGGCCCCGGCAAGGAGATCAGCTTCACCCGGGAAGGCAAGCGCGCGATTTTATACAAGCTGGTCGAGGCCGAGGGATTCGAGAAGTTTCTCGACGTCAAATATACCGGCACTAAACGCTTCGGCCTCGACGGCGGCGAGGCCATGGTCCCTGCCTTGGAGCAGATCATCAAGCGCGGCGGCGCGCTCGGCGTCGGCGATATCGTGCTCGGCATGGCCCATCGCGGCCGCCTCAATGTCCTCTCCCAGGTCATGGGCAAGCCGCATCGCGCGATTTTCCATGAATTCAAGGGCGGCTCCTTCACGCCGGAAGACGTCGAGGGGTCGGGCGACGTCAAATATCATCTCGGCGCCTCTTCCGACCGCGACTTCGACCATAACAAGGTCCATCTCTCGCTGACCGCGAACCCCTCGCACCTCGAGATCGTCGATCCCGTGGTCCTCGGCAAGGTCCGCGCCAAACAGGACCAGTTGCAGGACGTCGTCGAGCGGACCAAGGTGCTGCCGCTGCTGATCCACGGCGACGCGGCCTTCGCGGGACAGGGCGTGATCGCCGAATGTTTCGGCCTGTCCGGCCTGAAAGGATATCGGACCGGCGGCTCGATCCATTTCATCATCAACAATCAGATCGGGTTCACCACCGCGCCGCGCTATTCGCGATCCTCGCCCTATCCCTCGGACACCGCGAAAATGATCGAGGCGCCGATCATTCACGTCAATGGCGACGATCCCGAAGCCGTGGTCTACGCCGCCAAGATCGCGATCGAGTTCCGGCAGAAATTCCATAAGCCGGTCGTCATCGACATGTTCTGCTATCGCCGCTTCGGTCATAACGAGGGCGACGAGCCGGCGTTCACCCAGCCGCTCATGTACCAGAAGATCCGTTCACATAAGACGACGCTCGAAATCTATGCCGAGCGGCTTATCGCCGAGGGCCTCCTGACCGCCGGCGAGATCGTCAAGCTGCAGGCCAATTGGCATCACCATCTCGAGACCGCCTTCGAGGCCAGCCAGTCCTATAAGCCCAACAAGGCGGATTGGCTCGATGGCCGCTGGGCCGGCCTCAAGCCGGCGCTCGCGGTCGGCGAGGAGGCGCGGCGCGGCCGCACCGGCGTTGACCGCGCCCGCCTGACCGAGATTGGCCTCCGCCTCGCCTCCGCTCCCGAAGGCTTCACCCTCCATCGCACCATCGCCCGCCTGCTCGCCAATCGGCGCAAGATGATCGAGACCGGCGAAGGCGTCGACTGGGCGATGGGCGAGGCGCTGGCCTTGGGATCCTTGGTCGATGAAGGCCATCAGGTGCGTTTTTCCGGCCAGGACAGCGAGCGCGGAACATTTTCGCAGCGCCATTCGGTTCTGATCGACCAGGAGACGGAAGCCCGCTACATTCCCCTGAACCATATCCGCGACGGGCAGGCGCATTACGAAGTCATCAATTCGATGCTGTCGGAGGAGGCCGTGCTCGGATTCGAATATGGCTATTCGCTCGCCGAGCCCAATGCGCTCGTTCTCTGGGAAGCCCAGTTCGGCGATTTCGCCAATGGCGCGCAGGTGGTTTTCGATCAGTTCATCTCATCGGGCGAGCGCAAATGGCTGCGGATGTCCGGCCTCGTCTGCCTTCTGCCGCATGGCTATGAAGGCCAGGGGCCGGAACATTCCTCGGCCCGGCTCGAACGCTATCTGCAACTATGCGCCGAAGACAATATGCAGGTCGCCAATTGCACGACGCCCGCGAATTATTTCCATGTCCTGCGGCGGCAGTTGAAGCGCGACATCCGCAAGCCGCTCATCCTCATGACGCCGAAATCGCTGCTGCGCCACAAGCACGCGGTCTCGAGGCTCGACGAGATGGCGGAAGGCGAATTCTTCCATCGCATTCTGGCCGATGACGCCGAACGTTCGAACCCTCAGCCGATGAAGCTGGTCGAGGACGCGAAGATGCGCCGGGTGGTGCTTTGCACCGGCAAGGTCTATTACGATCTTTACGACGACCGCCAAAAGCGCGGCCTCGACGATGTTTATCTCTTGCGCGTCGAGCAGCTTTATCCCTTCCCGCTGAAGGCGCTCGTCGCGGCCCTGTCCCGGTTCAAGCAGGCCGATGTGATTTGGTGTCAGGAAGAACCGAAGAACATGGGGGCCTGGGGTTTCGTCGAGCCCTATCTCGAATGGGTGCTCGGCCAAACCGGCGGCAGGGTCAGGCGTCCGCGCTATGCCGGCAGGCCCGCCTCCGCCGCGACCGCGACCGGATTGATGTCGAAACATCTCGCTCAACTTAAGACGTTCCTGGACGAGGTTTTCGCCCGCTAGAGCGCTTTCCGATCGAATGGAGTCATTCGATCGATCAGAAATCGCTCCAGTGTTAAAGAATCTGAGCATATTCTCTTCGAACAGATTGAATCAATCTGTTCGGAATATGCTCTAAAGCGCGGATGCCGACGGCCGCGAGCCTTTCGAGTGATGTCATGCGCTAAAACAATGGGACAGAGCTTTTTTTGACCTGGACGCGCTTGTGCGACCCAAGCAAACTTCTTGAAGCAGCCGCAAGGCAATGGACGTGACCGACATGACGACCGAAATCCGAGTTCCGACTTTGGGGGAATCCGTCACCGAAGCGACCGTTGGACGATGGTTCAAGAAGGCGGGCGATCAGGTCAAGGCGGACGAGCCGATCGTCGAGCTCGAAACGGACAAGGTCACCCTTGAGGTGAACGCCCCGGCCGCAGGCGTCCTGGCGGAGATCGCCGCCAAGGATGGCGCGACAGTCGGCGTCGGCGCGCTGCTCGGCCAGATCGCTGAAGGCGCCGCAGCGCCAGGCAAACCTGCCGCCGCAGGACCGATCGCGCCGCCTGCCGCCCCCGCATCTGAACCAGCGCCGGCCGTCGCGCCGGCCATTGCGGCGCCCTCGACGCCGCCCGCTTCGCCCGCCGCCGCCAAGATCGCCGCCGATCATGGCTTTGATCCGGCCCTGGCCGAAGGATCGGGCAAGCGCGGCCAGGTTTTGAAGGGCGATGTCCTCGATTATATCGCCAGACCCCAGGCGCCGGCTTCAGCGCCCCAGCCGGTTCCCGCTCCGGTTCAGGTCCGCGCCCCCGCGCCGGTTTCGGACGCGGCGCGCGAGGAGCGCATCCCCATGACGCGGCTGCGCCAGACCATCGCGCGGCGGCTGAAGGAAGCGCAAAACACCGCCGCCATGCTGACGACCTTCAACGAGGTCGACATGACCGAGATCATCGGGTTGCGTGGCAAATACAAGGATGTGTTTGAGAAAAAGCACGGCTCCAAGCTTGGCTTCATGGGGTTTTTCGTCAAGGCCTGCGTCGGCGCGCTGAAGGAGATTCCGGCGGTCAACGCCGAGATCGACGGCAATGATCTTATCTACAAGAACTATTACCACCTCGGCATAGCGGTCGGCTCCGACAAGGGCCTTGTCGTGCCGGTTGTGCGCGACTGTGACCAGCTCGGCCTCGCGGCCATCGAGAAGACCATCGCCAATCTCGGCAAACGCGCGCGAGACGGGCAGCTTAAAATCGAGGAACTGCAGGGCGGCACTTTCACGATCACCAATGGCGGGATCTACGGTTCGCTGATGTCGACCCCGATTCTCAACGCGCCGCAATCGGGCATTTTGGGCATGCACAAAATTCAAGAGCGCCCGGTGGTCGTCAACGGCAAGATCGAGATCCGCCCGATGATGTATCTCGCGCTCAGCTACGATCACCGCATTGTCGACGGCAAGGAGGCGGTGACGTTTCTCGTCCGCGTCAAGGAGGCGCTGGAAGATCCAGCGCGGCTTGTTTTGGATTTGTGACATCGAAGGCAGCGGGGCAATCTGCGGCGTCTTGGTTTTGCAAACTGGCGTTTTCTCCGCTGCCTCATGGAGTGATCCCCATATGGTCAGACGGTTGAGCTGTTCTCCACGAGGTTTGGCGCCTCGTCGAAATAGCGACCGAGACCACCGTCAAATTTCGTACAATCGGCCCGGACTCCGATTGATCATTTCCGGGAATAGTAGGATGCCGACAGTAGCCATTATAGATGGCGTGAAAATCCAGTTCTTTTTCGACGAACACCCACCGCCGCATTTCCACGCTGTTTTTGCTGAATTTGTGGCGCAGATCCAAATTGATCCTCCGAAGGTCTTGCGCGGATCGCTGCCACCAACGAAGTTTGCAGCGGTGCTTGCCTGGGCGGCGAGGAATCGAGACGAGTTGATGTGCGCTTGGGCTGCTCTCGCAACCGGACAGAAGCCAACGAGGCTGCAATGAGCGAGATCATTCGAATAAGATCCGTCGAGCCTGTCCTTTATGGCGTCATCAAAGTCATTTGGTTAGATGGCTACGAAGCGATCGTCGACCTGCGCCCAGTGATCGCCGAAGGGGACGCTTTTGGATTTCTCCGCAGCTCTCCCGAACGCTTCCAGACCGTGAAGCTCGCCGAGTTCGGGCACGCAATTTATTGGCTCGACCATGAGGGCGACGAAATCGACTTTGGATCGGAGCAGCTTCGCCGCCGCGCCGAACGTCAAGCTGAAATTCTCCGCCTGGCCAGCTAGAACCTATTATTCTGTCGCATTTTCCTGACGCGAACTGCATTCGGTTCGCTTGAGAATGCCCTAACTCCGAAGGTCCCATGTCCTACGATCTCATCGTCATCGGAACCGGCCCCGGCGGCTATGTCTGCGCCATCCGCGCGGCGCAGCTTGGCCTCAAGACCGCCGTCGTCGAAAAGCGCAAGACCCATGGCGGGACCTGTCTCAACATCGGCTGCATTCCTTCCAAGGCCCTGCTCTACGCCTCGGAAAAATTCGAGGAGGCGGGCCATGATCTCGCCGCCCTCGGAATTATCACCGACAAGCCGAAGCTCGATCTCGCCGCCATGATGAAGCACAAGGACGACACCGTCGCCGCCAACGTCAATGGCGTCGGCTTCCTCCTCAAAAAGCACAAGATCGACGCTTTTTTCGGGGTCGGGACGATTACGGCGCCGGGCGAGGTCTTGGTGAAGGCCGACGACGGCGCGACGCAAACGCTTGCCGCCAAAAATATCGTGATCGCCACCGGATCGGATGTCGCGCGGCTTCCCGGCGTCGAGATCGATGAAAAAGCCATTGTCTCCTCGACCGGCGCCCTCAGTCTCGACAAACCGCCGGCGAGACTTCTCGTCATCGGCGCCGGGGTAATCGGCCTCGAACTCGGTTCGGTCTGGTCCCGGCTCGGGAGCAAGGTCACCGTCGTCGAATTTCTGGATCGCATTCTGCCGGGCCTCGATGGCGAAACGGCCAAGCAGTTTCAGCGCATCTTGCAGAAGCAAGGATTTGAATTCCACCTCGGCCACAAAGTCGCGGCGGTCGAGAAGCAAGCAGCGGGTTTGCAGGTTGCGATCGAGCCCGCGGCTGGCGGCGAGAGGTCTATTCTCGAAGCCGATGTCGTGCTGGTCGCGATCGGCCGGCGCCCCGTCACCGAGGGCCTCGGCCTCGAAGCCTTGGGCGTCGCGCTTGATCGCGGCCGCGTCGTGATCGACGACCAATTCGCGACCAATGTCGCCGGGATCTACGCGATTGGCGACGTCGTGCGCGGTCCCATGCTCGCCCATAAGGCCGAGGATGAGGGGATCGCGGTCGCCGAAATTCTCGCTGGCCAGCATGGCCATGTGAATTACGAGGCGATTCCCTCGGTCGTCTACACCATGCCGGAAATCGCTGCGGTAGGCGCGACCGAGGAAGAGCTGCAGGCCAAGGGAACCGCCTATAGGGTTGGCAAATTTCCCTTCACCGCAAACGGCCGGGCGCGGGCGATGCGGCATATGGACGGATTTGTGAAAATCCTCGCAGATGCGGCGACCGACCGCGTTCTCGGCATGCACATCGTTGGCGCCGGCGCCGGCGAACTCATCGCCGAGGCGACCGTGCTCATGGAGTTTTCTGGCTCGGCCGAGGATCTCGCCCGCACCTGCCACGCCCATCCGACCCTGTCGGAAGCGATCAAGGAAGCCGCGCTCGCAGTCGACAAGCGGGCGATCCATATCTGAGGGCTCCAAGTTGGAGCCGGCGCTGGCGTCGGCGCTGGCGTCGGCGGCATCAAGACGCGTAGAAGATTTCATGCACCTCGACGTTGTGGACCTTCGCTCATTTTACGCTTCGCCATTGGGCGAGGTTGCGCAGCGCTTCGTCGGCGAGATGGTGCGGCAGCGCTTCTGCAATTGCACTGGCTATTCGATCCTGGGCGTTGGCTATGCGACGCCTTATCTCGAGATTTTTCGCGAGGAGGCGGTGCGCGTGCTCGCCTTCATGCCGGCCGAGCAGGGCGTCGTGAATTGGCCTTCCTCGGGCCATTCGGCCTCCGCCCTGGTCGAGCCGACGATGATGCCTTTACCGGACAGCTGCATCGACAGGGCGCTCGTCGTCCATGCGCTCGAAATCACCGAACATCCGCGCGATCTTCTCGCCGAAATCTGGCGCATTCTGACGCCGGGCGGCCGGATCATCGTCATCGCGCCGAGCCGCACCGGGCTTTGGGCGCGCATCGACCGCACGCCCTTTGGCCATGGCCAGCCCTATTCGCTCGGCCAATTGCGCGAATTGATGCGCGAGACGCTGTTTTCCCCGACCCATTGGGATGAAGCGCTTTATGTCCCGCCGTTCCAACGGCGCACGCCCTTGCGCTCGGCGCTCGCTTTCGAGCGGATCGGCGCTTATTTCGGGCTGCCTGGCGCCGGCGTTCTGATCGTCGAGGCGACCAAGCAACTCTATCGCCCGGTCGGCCTGCGCCGAATGGCGCACCAGGCGATCCCGCGCTTTCGGCCGGCGCTCGAGCCGCAGCCGATCGGCGTCGCGCCTGCGGTCCGCGCCGACGAAGACTGATGCGCCGCGCGGTGATTAGAGCATTTTCGAGCGAAGTGGATGCCGGTTCGCGTTCAGAAAATGCGACAAAACAAAGACCTAGAGCTGCTTTCCGATTCCGCGGAAACTGAAATCGCTCTAGCGCATGATGCCGAAAAGTGGAAACCGGTTTTCGGACGACATCATGCTCTAACTCTTTGATGAGAGGCGGATTTAAGACTTTGGACGAGATCGCGTTGCGATTCCGTCCAAAGTCATCCGGCTCTAGCGCGCCGCCTTGGCGTCGGGTCCGAGTTTCAGCTTGAGGCATTTTGCGGCGAACAGGCCGCCATGCATGAGGCCGGGGCCGTCGATCCCATGGCCAAGACCGGTCGAAAGATGCCATTGGCAAGGAATGCCGCCCTTGGCCAGAGCCTCCGCCGAAAGAAACAGCGCTTCGGCCGAAATGACATCGTCTCGGTCGCCGTGCACCAGGAGGATCGGCGGAGCCTTGCCCGAAGCGGTGCGGGCTGTCGCCTCGCCCAGATGCTCCGGCCCGACGAGCTCTCCGGAATAGCCGAGAATGCCCGCAGGCGCGTGGGCGCGCCGAAGCCCGACATGGAGCGCCAGCATCGTTCCTTGGCTGAAGCCGACCAGGACCAGATTGGCGTCGTCGAGGCCGTAGCGGTCGAGCTCCGCGTCAAGAAAGGCATGGAGGCCGGGCGCGGCCTTGTTGACGCCGATCCAGCGCTCCTCGGGGTCGCGCATGGTCAAGGCGAACCATTGCCGTCCGCCGGGCGCCAGGGCGCAGGGCTCCGGCGCATGGGGCGAGAGGAAGGCGGCGTCGGGCATGAACCCCTGCCATTGCTTGGCGATCGCAATCAGATCGTTGCCGTCCGAGCCATAGCCATGCAGGAAGACGACGAGCTGCTTCGTCGCGCGGGTCTTCGCGGCAATCCGAGGGCCATCGATCAATAGCGCCATTTGAGCATCCACGATTGTGTTTGGGTTTCTTCCGGCCCATGCGATCTAATTCATTTTGCGTCAAAGCGGAACCGTTTCGGGCTCTGGAAATTGGTTATGCGAGCCTTTTCGCGCTAGAGTATGACGCCGAAAAGTGGAAGCCGGTTTTCGGACGACATCATGCTCTAACTCTTTGATGAGAGGCGGATTTAAGACTTTGGACGAGATCGCGCTGCGATTCCGTCCAAAATCATCCGGCTCTAGGGCGCCGCCGGAGGCATCATCATGCCGTTCAGATTCACATTTGCCGGCCTTGGCGGTCGGGTTTATGCTTATTTTCGCCAGTGGCGCGACGAGATCAAGGCTATTTCAATTCGCCCGGCGGCCGCTAAGGACGAGCGCGCGTCGAAAGGGCCTTCCATGTATATCATCGCCCGCAACATCACTGGCCCGCGCCTTCGCTGCGAAGCCTTGATGGTCGACAAGAAAAGCTTCACCCCTTGGCCGCCGGTAAGCGAGGACGGCTGGCGCCGAGCCTATAAATTCCGCGACCGGCTGATGGCGGAAGTTGTGCGCCTCGAAGCCGATCCGATGGGCGAAGAGCTCAAGGTGATCGAGGCGGTTTATATTCCCTGAGCCGAAACGGCGCGATGCCGCCAGTAGCGCGGGTGCCTGTGTTGCAATTATTGTGGTCAATACAGCATCTTGAGATATTTCATGACCTCGAACCTAGGCATGTAGGGTGTCGATCTAGACCAATTCATTAGCTCCCAATACATTGCCCGCGCTAGATAACTGGTGCAATTATTGGGATAATCAAAACTGTAACTGAGCGATGTCGCCTCGGTTTTTCTGTACGAGCGGACGAATTCCGGTGTCAGGTAATCGTATATGCCCCACCTGATATTATTGAGGAACTCACCGATAGCACTGCTGTGGTAAGCGAATATGTTGGTGTGAAACCACTGATAAAAATCTGGCATAGCCAAGTACGCTTGTTCGATGTCGATCTGATGGCCATTGTCTGCAAGCAGTTTCTTGATCCGACGCGCATTGACGCTCATCCGCGGAAAGCTGTGCTTTGCGATGTCCCCACATATCTTGATGAACGAAATGCGTGATACACGGATCGTGGTTTCGATGTTGATCGCCCCTAGCCACACCTTTTCGACATGACATTCCGCGTCGAGCCAAGTGGCAAATACTTCGACGGGGTCAGCAAGGGCGGCTCCAACCACATTCAGCCGTGGATTTTGGCCGATCAGCCTTAGATAATGGAGAAACGTTCCGGCCGATCCTGACGCGTCTGCCGGAAATACTGGAAGCCCAAGATGATCGTTTTTTGGCTTCGACAGCATGTCGATTAGCAGCACATTAAATAGACGCTGATGTGTTGGTGTCTTGAACACAAGACTCATGTCGCTGGTGCTCGAAAATTTCCTGAATATCTCGTAGTTAACCATGTCGTCGATCAGATCGGTCACTGCCTTAAGAATGATCACTTCGCATTCAAGATCAGTGTAAATATGCGTTGACATGTTCGACCCTAAATTACGCTCTCAGTAGATCCTATCGGAGCCAACTCCTCTTAAGGACGAGATCGCCACGCCAAGGGGGTCAGGCTGGCGGATGAGCGAACATACAAGCGGCACAATACGAACCATAAATCGAATTCGAGCGCCGCGGAGAGCTGCATTGGGCCGACGCCGAAATTTCATCCTGAGACGCTCCTCGTCCGGAATGTCGGGCGATGCGGAGCACATGGCGACGAGAATGCGACGCAAACGTTGCTTGGCGCGACCCTACTCCGGCACAAAATTCATCGCGACGCCGTTGATGCAATAGCGCAAATCCGTCGGCGGCGGCCCGTCGGGAAAGACATGGCCCAAATGCCCGCCGCAGCGGCTGCAATGGACCTCCGTGCGGCGCATTCCGTGGGTGGCGTCTTCCGAGGCCTCGACCGCGCCTTCGATCGGATCGTTGAAGCTCGGCCAGCCGGTGCCACTCTCGAATTTCATTTTCGCCGCAAAAAGGGGCTGACGGCATCCGGCGCAGGCGAAGACGCCGGCGCGCTTTTCATGGTTGAGCGCGCAACTGCCGGGCGCCTCGGTGCCATGGCCGCGCAGAACCTGATATTGCTCCGGCGTGAGAAGCTTACGCCATTCCTCGTCGGTATGTGCAACCTCGAATGTCTTGGCGTGCATGATCCTATGCCCCATCGCCCCAAAACAGCCCTCAAACGTCCAAATTGGCAACGTTCAGGGCGTTCTCCTGGATGAATTCGCGACGCGGCTCGACGACATCGCCCATGAGCTTGACGAAAATATCGTCGGCGTCGTCGCCTTCCTTGATCTTGACCTGCAGCAGGGAGCGGGCGTCGCGGTCCAGCGTCGTCTCCCAGAGCTGTTCGGGGTTCATTTCGCCAAGGCCCTTGTAGCGCTGCATCTGGGAAATGCCTTTTTGTCCGGCCGCCATCACGGCGTCGAGCAGATCGCCCGGACCCGAGACCTGTTTCTCGTCGCCCCGCCGCGCGTATGCCGCCGGCAGGGAGAACACATCATGCAGGCTCAAGGCGTGATCGTTGAGGCGGCGCGCCTCGGCGGAAGCCAAAAGCCCCGCGTCGAGAGTCGCGGCCTGGCGCACGCCGCGAATTTCGCGCGAAAAGACATAGCCGCCACGATCGACCCGCCCTTCCCAGCCGCGCTCCATATCCTCGGCGAGCGCATCGAGCCGCGCCGCGATCGTCGCTGCGAAAGCTTCGGCCTCCGCCTCGCCGTCTGGACCGATCGGCTTCAAGGCGCCGGCGATCGCGGCCTGCTCCACGACGGTGCGATGATAGCGCGAATGCAAGGCGGTCAGTCCCTGCCGCACGATCCGCGCCTCATCGAGGATGGAGCGTAGATCCGCGCCGGCGCGCTCGACGCCGTTCGCCAGCCGCAACACGCCGCCATCGAGGCCATTGCCGATGAGGTAATCCTCCCGCGCCCGCTCGTCCTTCAAATATTGTTCGGAGGCGCCGCGCTTGACCTTATAGAGCGGCGGCTGCGCGATATAGAGATGGCCGCGTTCGATGAGTTCGTGCATCTGGCGGAAGAAGAAAGTCAGCAGCAGGGTGCGGATATGCGAGCCGTCGACATCCGCGTCGGTCATGATGATGATCTTGTGATAGCGCAATTTATCGGGGTTGAAATCGTCGCGCCCGATCCCGGTGCCGAGCGCCGTGATCAGCGTTCCGATCTCCTGGCTCGACAGCATTTTATCGAACCGCGCCCGTTCGACATTGAGGATTTTGCCGCGCAAGGGAAGAACCGCCTGATATTCGCGATTGCGGCCCTGCTTGGCCGAGCCGCCGGCCGAATCGCCTTCGACGAGGAACAGCTCGGCCTTGGCCGGATCGCGCTCCTGGCAATCTGCGAGCTTGCCGGGGAGATTGGCGACGTCGAGCGCGCCTTTGCGGCGGGTGAGTTCGCGCGCCTTGCGCGCCGCCTCGCGCGCCTGCGCCGCCTCCACGACCTTGCCGACGACGGTGCGAGCCTCCTGCGGATGCTCCTCAAACCAATGGCCGAGCATTTCGTTGACGAGGCCCTCGACCACCGGGCGCACCTCCGAAGAGACGAGCTTTTCCTTGGTCTGGGACGAAAATTTCGGGTCGGGAACCTTTACGGAGAGGACGCAAGTCAGGCCCTCGCGGCAATCGTCTCCGGTGAGATCGACCTTCTCCCGCTTGGTCAGGCCCGAGCGATCCGCATAGCCCGTCACCTGACGGGTCAGTCCAGCGCGCAGGCCCGCGAGATGAGTGCCGCCGTCGCGCTGCGGGATGTTGTTGGTGAAGGCGAGCACATGCTCATGATAGGAGTCGTTCCACCACAGGGCGACTTCCACGGTGATATTGTCGCGCTCGCCCTTGATCAGAATAGGCTTTGTGATAAGCGGCGCCTTGGCGCGGTCGAGATAGCGCACGAAGGCCTCGAGGCCGCCGTCGTAGTAAAGCTCCTCCAGCTTGACCTCGGCGCCGCGCGCGTCGGTCAGGTCGATCCGCACCCCGGAATTCAGGAAGGCAAGTTCGCGCAGCCGGTGTTCGATCGTCGCATAGTCATAATCGACCATGGTGAAGGTTTCGGGCGAAGCCATGAAGGTCACTTCGGTGCCGCGCTTGGGCTTGCCGTCGACCATCGGCGCCGGCCCCAGGATCTGCAGCGGCATGGTCGCGTCGCCATGCTCGAAGCCAAGGACATGCTCCTTGCCGTCGCGCCAGATCCGCAGCCGCAACCAAGTCGAAAGGGCGTTCACGACAGAGACGCCGACGCCATGCAGTCCACCCGACACTTTGTAGGAGTTCTGATCGAATTTTCCGCCGGCGTGGAGCTGGGTCATGATGACTTCCGCCGCCGAGACCCCTTCCTCGCTGTGAATATCGGTCGGGATTCCGCGCCCGTCATCGGTGACCGTGACCGACCCTTCAGCGTTGAGAGTGACCGTGACCCGCGTGGCGTAGCCGGCGAGCGCCTCGTCGATAGCGTTGTCGACGACCTCATAGACCATGTGATGCAGACCGGAGCCATCATCGGTATCGCCAATATACATGCCCGGCCGCTTGCGCACGGCGTCGAGGCCGCGCAGCACTTTGATCGAATCGGCCCCGTAATAGGCATCGGCTTCGGGAGTGGACGCCGGCTGCGCGGCGGCGGGTTCTGCCATGGACAATGCGGACTTTCTCATGTTGACGAAGGCGTGATCACGATCTTTGAACTATAGCCTGAGACGGGCTGAAGGTCATGTTTTTTAATGTGTTTTTGTGCGTTTCGCGACGCTTTTCGAGCGATCTGTCCACATCTTGATTGACGCATCTCCGCCCCGAGCGGAGCGGGATCGCGCGAGGTCGAATGCAATCGCTCAGGCCTTGGCCTGAGTCATGCTTTGCTCTTGGCGCCGGTCCTCCAAAAGTTGCCCGGCTTTTTTTCGCGCTGAATCTGCTTCAACGCGTTGATTTTGGGCGTGTTTTTGGCGGATGCGAGGCTTGGCGATCACGCGGGCGAACACATGCGCCGTTTGATCGGGACCCGCTCATGGAAGCATTTTGTAAGGAAAGCAACAGATGACCGACGCACCCGAGGCGCCCGAGGGGTTTTTCATCGACTGGGACGGCAAGACTCGGCCAATCGATCAGCCGGGCAAGGGCCTGCGCTGTGAGGTCGACAAGAAGTCCAAATATGTCATGGTGTTAAATAAATACGGCGGGCTCGATCATGAATCGACCTGGTATCCCACCGTGGCGGATGTCGAAAAAGCCGGCATCAAGGTCATTCACGCCGATCTCACCGAGACGATCAAGATTTCCTCGATCGAGTGACGCGGAGTTCACCCGGCGGCGCCGCTCGGTTGAGCGGCCCGTTCACCTGCTGTGCACTCACCGCCGATCATGAATAAAAGTCCGAACCATCGCTTGCTCGGGCTTTTGATTCATAGTTAGCGCCCAAGCATGCGGTCGCGCGCGCTGACCGGCCGGCTCGGATTGTCCGATAGAGGCCGGATCTGGAATTTCACAATTCGCACGGGAGCGCCGATCGAACAGGAGGTTTCCGCCAGTTTCACATCCATGTCGCCCGGCCCGGCGGAAAAATCGGCGATGACCGCGCCATCAGGCTTCGTCGCGCGCACGAAGAGCGGCACGCCGACATCCTTGCCCGCGACGGGACTTTCCACCGGTTGGAGCGCCTCGCCCTCGAACGCCGGGGAGGCGAGCAGGAATTCCGCCAGAAAGCCGTTGCGAAAGACGGGCTTCTCGGGGCTGGAGGGCTGCGGGCAGGAATAGACGCGCAGGGTCGCCCCCGCCAGCGCCGCCTTGATCTCGTCGATTCCTTGGCCGGCATAGGCTTCAGCGAGCTTCATGCGTGAACGCCTTTCTCGCGAACGAGCGATCGGATGCCCGGCCGTGAAAATAACAAGCCCGACCGCGCACATTTTCTTGTCGCAAATCGGAAAGCCGATTGCGACAAGAAATAAATGCGACAGACCGGCCTATGGCGGCGCTTTCCTGTTTCAAGGACAAAAAAGCGCTTCAGGAAAAGCCCGACCGCCGCACGGAGGATCGGGCTTTGATGTTACTTGGTTTTCCTTGCCGCGAAATCATCATTCCAGGCATAGGTCTGCTCATGCGAGATCTGGCGGGTGCCCATCGATTCGCGCATCTTGTCGGACGCGTTGATCGGCTGAACGCCATTTGGCACGTCGGGGCGGATTTGAAACTTCGTGATCTTGACCGGCGCATCCTTGGAGCAGGACACTTCGGCAAGCTTGATGTCCGAATCGCCAGGTCCGGTGCTGAAATCAGCGATTGTCGCGCCGTCTGGCGTCGTCGCGCGAGAGAACAAGGGCGTTCCGACATTTTTGGCCGGAACCGTTTCCGCGACGACAATATCGCCGTTCAGCGCAGGCGAACCCAATGTGAACTCGGCGAGAAGGCCATTGCGGATGATCGGCTTGTCGGCGGTCAGGGGTTGAGGGCACGAATAAACCCGCAAAGTGGCGCCGGCGAGCGCTTCCTTGATCTCGTCCACGCTCTTATTGGCATAGGCCTCGGCTAGCTGCATCTTTGATCTCCTCTGTTGCAACCACCCGAAAGCCCAGCAAATATCGGACCATCACCTTTGCGACAAAGGCCCAAGACCCGTGGCCCAAGACGAGCGGCCAAGCTGAAGGGTCCAAGACTCCAGCATCTGGCCTCGCAAGCCCTAGCTCCGGACGGATTGCGCCGCATCCGTCCGAAGCATTGGCTGCCGCTGCCGCGCCCTAGCCGCCCTATTCCGCCGCGTGAGCGACTCCCTTTTCGCCGATCACAAGCCCGCTTGCATCCGCGCCGATGACGACCCTCTCGCCGTCATGGATTTCGCCGGCGAGGATCATTTCCGCCAGCGGATCCTGAACGGTCTTCTGAATGACCCGCTTCAAGGGCCGCGCGCCATAGGCCGAATCATAGCCTTTATCGGCAAGCCAGGCGCGGGCTTCCGGCTTCAGCTCCAGGGTGATCTTGCGATCCTCCAGAAGCTTGGCGAGCCGGCCGAATTGGATGTCGACAATGGCCCCCATATCCTCGCGGCGCAGGCGATGGAACAGGATGATCTCGTCGATCCGGTTCAAGAATTCCGGCCGGAAATGCGCCCGCACCACCTGCATCACCTCGGCGTGGACGGCGTTCGAATCCTCCCCTTCTTTCTGAAGCACAAGAAAATCAGCGCCGAGATTGGAGGTCATGACGATCAGCACATTGCGGAAATCGACCGTCCGGCCCTGCCCATCGGTCAGGCGGCCGTCATCGAGCACCTGCAACAGGATGTTGAACACGTCGGGATGAGCCTTCTCGATCTCGTCGAAGAGCAGGACCTGATAGGGCCGCCGCCGGACTGCTTCGGTCAGGGCGCCGCCTTCCTCATAACCGACATAGCCTGGAGGCGCGCCGATCAGCCGGGCCACCGAATGTTTCTCCATATATTCCGACATGTCGATGCGCAGCAGCGCGTTTTCATCATCGAAGAGAAAGCCCGCGAGCGCCTTGGTCAGTTCGGTCTTGCCGACGCCGGTCGGTCCAAGGAACATGAATGAGCCGATCGGACGATTGGGGTCCTGCAAGCCCGCGCGGGCGCGGCGCACCGCGGTCGAGACCGCCTTCACCGCCTCGGCCTGACCGACCACGCGCTTGCCGATCTCCTCCTCCATCTTCAGAAGCTTGTCGCGCTCGCCTTCGAGCATCTTGTCGACCGGAACCCCGGTCCAGCGCGAGACGACCTGGGCGATGTGATCGGGGGTCACCGCCTCGTCGACTAACACGTCGCCGCGTCTCGCCTCGATCTCAACGAGCCGCTTCTCAAGGTCGGGAATGACCCCATAGGTGAGTTCGCCGGCGCGCTGATATTCGCCCCGGCGCTGCGCCTGAACGAGATCATTGCGCGCCGCCTCGAGTTGCTCTTTCAGCTTTTGCTCGGAGCCGAGCTTGTCCTTTTCGGCGCGCCAGCGGGCGGTCAGCGACGTCGCCTTTTCCTCAAGGTCGGCGAGCTCGCCTTCAAGCCTCGCCAAACGGTCTTTCGACGCCGCATCGGTCTCTTTCTTCAAGGCCTCCTGCTCGATCTTCAGCTGGACGATCCGGCGATCGAGTTCATCGAGCTCCTCGGGCTTGGAATCGACCTGCATGCGCAGGCGCGCCGCCGATTCATCGATGAGGTCGATCGCCTTATCCGGCAGGAAGCGATCGGCGATATAGCGGTGCGATAATGTCGCCGCCGCGACGGTCGCGGCGTCGGTGATGCGCACGCCATGGTGCAATTCATATTTTTCCTTGAGGCCGCGGAGGATCGAGATCGTGTCGGCAACGGTCGGTTCGGAGACGAACACCGGCTGGAAACGACGCGCAAGCGCGGCGTCCTTCTCGACATGCTTCCGATATTCATCGAGCGTCGTCGCGCCGATGCAATGGAGTTCGCCCCGCGCAAGCGCCGGCTTCAAAAGGTTCGAGGCGTCCATCGCCCCATCCGCCTTCCCGGCCCCGACAAGCGTGTGCATCTCGTCGATGAACAATATGATGCCGCCCGCCGCCGCAGTGACTTCGTTCAGAATGCTTTTCAGCCGCTCCTCGAACTCGCCGCGATATTTGGCGCCGGCGATGAGCGATCCCATGTCAAGCGCAAGAAGCTTCTTGTCCCGCAGGCTTTCGGGCACGTCGCCATTGACGATGCGCAAGGCGAGCCCCTCGACGATCGCCGTCTTGCCGACGCCAGGTTCGCCGATCAGCACCGGGTTGTTTTTCGTGCGCCGGGACAGGACCTGGATGGTCCGCCGGATCTCCTCGTCGCGGCCGATGACCGGGTCGAGTTTCCCCGCGCGCGCCGACTCGGTCAGATCGCGGGTGTATTTTTTCAAGGCGTCATAAGCGTTTTCCGCCGTCGCATTGTCGGCGGTGCGGCCCTTGCGCAGATCTTCGATGGCTTTGTTGAGATTTTGCGGCGTCAGCCCCGCCTTTTCGAGGATCTTGCCGGCTTCCGAGCTTTTTTCCATGGCGAGGGCGAGCAAGAGGCGCTCGACCGTGACATAGGAATCGCCGGCTTTTTGGGCGATCTGTTCGGCATTCTCAAAAATCCGCGCCGTCGTCGGCGCCATATAAACCTGGCCCGCTCCCGAACCGCCGACCTTCGGCAGCTTCGCCAAGGCGAGTTCGGTCGCGACCAAAGCGTCGCGAGAGCGTCCCCCCGCCCTGTCGATGAGGCCCGCGGCGAGTCCCTCCTCGTCGTCGAGCAAAACCTTCAAAATATGTTCGGGGGTGAGTTGCTGGTTTCCCTCGCGCATGGCGAGCGATTGAGCGCTCTGGATGAACCCGCGCGTTCTTTCGGTGTATTTTTCAATATTCATGGCTATCGCCTCCCGCCCGCGCCATCGCCCCGTGGCGGCAACTGTCGCGGCATCATAACTTGCGCCCCTTGCGGCGGCCTTTCGATTGAAATGTAGGGAAGAAAAGCGCGAGCGGAAGGGCTCTTCGCCGCTAAGCTAACCGCTTCGCTCCAAAATACTTTCATGCAGCCAGAAAGCTGCGGGTCCCGCCGAAGGGTCTTGCTGGATCTCGGCCGGCCAGCACTAAGGCGAGCCAAAATCGCTCCGCCGCCGAAAGGCGGCAAAAGGAAACCCCGCGCAGCGGCGGGGCTTCAAGCCACGAGGGGGTTGTTACCAGCGGCAAACCCGGCGCGGTCCCCAGGGGGACGGCCGGAACCAGCAGCGCCGGCCATAGGGACCCCAGTTGCGCCGGCAACCACCCCAAGGGCCGCGATGCCAACCGGGTCCGCACCCCCCGGCAACCTGCGTAATCATCGAAGGCTGATCGAATGGGACAGGAGCAACCGGAAGCGCCTCGGCGTCAAAAGACGCCAGCATCATCAGAACGCCCGCGGCCGCGGCGACTGCAAATTTTTCAATCATGAAGGATTGCCCTCCCTATTGCCAATGTTCAACGAAAACATCATTCGCCGTCACAGGCAAGCAGAGATGGAAACATCGATTTTCGGTCGCAAAGAAATTTCGGCGCTTGTCCCGGTTCACTCCCCAACGGGGTCCGTGGCGCTGGTCTCTTCACTGTTCGCGGCGTGATCGAGCGCCATTTCCGCCTTGCTGCGCCGCCGCCGGCGCGGGCGGAGATGGTATGAATTCACGTCGTGCTCCGCCTCCGGCTGATCGACCAGGGCGGTGGCGAGGGTCTCGACCGGCGATTCGGTTCCCGTTCCAAGAGGCTCTGCTGGAATGCGCACCGGAGCAGTGATGAAGGCGGGAAGGCCTTTGCGCTCCGCATCCTCGACCGGCGCGCGCTGATCGCCGCGGGGGGGGCCGTCGTTGCGATAGTCGCGCGAACCGCGTCCCTGCCGCTGGCCCCGATTGTCCTGATCCCGGCCGGATCCGCCGCGATCTTGTCCTGAGCGATCTTGGCCCGAGCGATCCGAATAGGAACGGTCCGAATAAGACCTGTCCTGGTAGCCCTTATCTTGGAAGGGCCGCTCTGGACGCTGGTCTTGACGAGGGCCGCGCTCCGGGCGTTCGAAGCCCTGTTTGTCAGGCGCATTGTAGAAAGCGCGGTCCACATTGGGCTGCTGGCCGCCAGAACTCGGCTGGGGGGCGAACGCCGGTTGCGGCGCCGGCGCGAAACGCTCGGGCGGCGAGGCGAACCGGTCGGGAATGCCGGTGAAATCGTCGCCATCGTCGATTTCGTCCGCCAGGGCGTCGCCGGGCTGGCGTTGATAGCCGCTGGCGCTCTGTTGCTGAGCCTGCTGCGCCATGGCGATCAGCCGGAAATAATGTTCGGCATGCTGGAGGTAGCTCTCGGCCGTGACCGGATCGCCCGAGGACTGCGCGTCGCGCGCCAATTGGAGATATTTCTCGCCAATATGATGGGCTGTGCCGCGAATCTTCACATCGGGCCCACTTGACTCGTATGAGCGCGTCAGAGGGTTCGGGCCTTTGCGATTGGTGTTGGGGCGGCCGCGCATGCGTTGTTTGTTCTGTCCTGGTCTCATCGATGATCCCTGAGTGGCATCGTAATCGCAACCCTCGAGCATCGCCGGTTTGGCGCGTCGTTCACGGTCCTATCGGACCTTTGCTTCAAAAACACGAAGGCGCGAGCGAGTGGCGGGCTCTCCAGCCGTTGGCGATTGTGCTCGCGGGACGGCCGCGGCACTGATCTTCGACTCTCGATTCGAAAGAGTCCAAGAGTCTGGGGACACTTACCTCGGTTACGCCGAGCGTCGCAGTGGAGCTGGGCGCGGACATCACCCTAAATGTCCAAGCGCAAAGCAGTCGCGCCGACAAGAGGATCTCAACGCCTGCCTCAGCTCTCCATCGGGAGCCAAAAGGTGTTCCTTGGAAAGGAAACTAGCCGCTTTCGTTTGAAACGCCAAGAGCTTTTCAGAAAATATCTCACTCTCTGGCTTGGGCGTGGCGGATTTGTCACGCTTATCGCGAGGCCCAGAGCGCTTTCAGTTTCCGCGGAATCAGAAAGCAGCTCTAGGCTTTGGTTGGTCACATTTTCCTAACGCGAACCGGTATCCGCTTCGCTCCAAAATGCTCTAGATTTTGGGCGCATCCTGCAAAGAGCCGCCCGGCTTTTCGCTCCGGCGAGCTCCGGTTCATCGACTTTAGGCCGCGTCCCTATCGGCTAGATCGCTAAGGAAGGCATTGCTAGAACCCCAAGCGTCCAAGCCGGTTCCCTCTCCTTAGAACGGAAATTGGCTTTGCTCATGCCCTTGCCGCAATGACCCGCTCGCGGCCGGCCAAATCGCGGCTGACCTCGAAAGCTGCGAGGCCAGCGCCGCGCAAGAGCGCTTCGACGGCCTGGCCCTGCCCCTCGCCGAATTCGAATGCGACCAATCCGCCGGGCTCCATCAGATCCGCCAGAGCGGGAATGATTGCGCGATAGGCGTCGAGGCCGTCGTCGCCGCCGTCAAGGGCGAGGCGCGGATCATGGACCGCGACTTCGGGCTCGAGTCCGCCGATCGCGCCGGCCGCGATATAGGGCGGATTGGAGACAATGAGATCGAACCGTCCGCGCAAGGCCGAGGTCCAGTCGCCGCACAGGATCGCGCCGCGGGACGCCACTCCCAGCGCGTCGAGATTGCGTTGCGCGATGGCGCAGGCTTTCGGCGACACATCGACGCCGACGCCGAAAGCTTGCGGCAGGCATTGCAGCAGAATGCCAAGAATGGCCCCGGATCCGACGCCAAGGTCAAGAATCCGCCAGTTCCTGCCGCTTTCGCCGGCGACATGGCTGAGGACCGCCTCGATCAAGGTTTCCGTGTCCGGGCGCGGATCGAGCACGGGGGAGCCGATCTCAAACCTCGCGCCCCAGAACTCCTTGAAGCCGACAATGCGCGACACCGGCTCGCGGCGCAGCCGCCGCAACGCAAAAGCGCCGACGCGCCCGCACTTGGCCCCCAGCGGGAGGTCCGGATCACGCACGAGACCGGCATGATCGATCCCGAGCGCGGCGCAGAGCAGCACCCGCGCATCGAGGTCGGCGGACGGAATCGCCGCCGCCGCCAAGGCGCGAGCCAGAGCGCGCCGCGCCTCCTCCCGCCCCATCGCGGGTTCGAAGGCCGGCGCCTCGGTTTTCTGGTCGATCCCGAAGCTCACGCCGCAGGCTGACTGGCGGCGCCGAACAGAACCCGGGTTAGCCGGGCCGCAAAATCGGAGGCGTCCGCCGGCTTCTCGCCTTCCACCAGCCGCGCCTCGTCGAAAAGCAGCCAGATGATGTCCTCGACCTTCTGCTTGTCCGGCGCGCCGACCAGGGCCGCCAACGCCAGGATCAGCGGATGGGCGGGATTGACTTCAAGCACCGGTTTCGTCGATGCGCCGAGTTGACCGTGATCGGCGAGCAGCCGCTCGAGCCGGCGGTCCGGTCCATGGTCGGAGGCGACGAGACAGGCCGGGCTCTCGGACAGCCGGTCCGACGCCCGCACGTCCTCAACCGCCTCGCCGAGAGTCTGTTTCATGAGGACAAAGAGGGTCGCAAGACCGGCCGCGGGCGGTTCGTCCGCGGGCTTTTCGGCGCCCTCCTCCTTCTGGAGCGGAATGGATTTAATGTCGGCGGCGCCTTGCGTCACCGACTTATAGGGCTTGCCGTCGAACCCGACCGCCGTCGCGACCCAGAAGGCGTCGATCGGATCGGGCAGGAGCAAGACTTCAATGCCGCGGGCGCGGAAACCCTCGAGCTGCGGACTGGAGCCAAGCCTCTTCAAGTCGTCGCCAAGAAGATAGTAGATCGCGGTCTGATTGGGCTGCAGCCCGGCGACATAGTCCTTGAGGGTCCGGCCCCCTTCCGGATGGGTCGAGGTCGCAAAACGCGCAAGGGAAAAGAGCGCGTCCCGCTTTTCCGGCTCCTCGTAGAGGCCTTCCTTGAGGACCGCGCCGAAATGCTCCCATACCCGCGCGAATTTTTCCGGCTCATGCTCGGCGAGCTTGGTCAACTCCTGCAGAAGGCGATTGGCGACGCCCTTCTTGATGGCCGCGAAGAGCGGGCTTTCCTGGATCATCTCGCGCGAGACATTGAGCGGCAGATCGGCGGAATCGACCACGAGGCGCACGAAGCGCAGCCACCTTGGCAGGACGTCGGCGTCATCCGAAATCAGGACATGGCGGACATAGAGCTTGGCGCGGCCCTGGCGCGCCGGATCGAACAGATCGAACGGCCGCGACCCCGGGATGAAGGCGAGGACGGTATATTCATGGCGCCCTTCGGCGCGCCAATGAACGGTCAGCGCCGGCTCGTCGAACTGGCCGCCGAGATCGCGATAGAACTCGGTATATTCATGCTCTGTAATCGCGCTTTTCGGCTTGGTCCAGAGCGCAACGCCGTCGGTCAGGCGGCGCGGTTCGGCGCCCTCGCTTTCGACAAGTTCGATCGGTGCGGCAAGAGCGCTCGAATGCTCGCGGACGATCCGTTCGATCCGCCCGGCCTCCAGATAATCCTTCGACGCCTCGTTCAAATGCAGGACGACGCGCGCGCCGTGCGCGGGCGCCTCATCGAGCGGCAAAGGCGCGATGGAAAAAGCGCCCTTTCCATCCGAACGCCAGATGAAGGCTTCCTGCGAACCGGCGCGGCGGGTCAGGACATCGACATGGTCCGCGACCATGAAGGCCGAATAAAAGCCGATTCCGAATTGGCCGATCAAGTCCAGGCCGGGCGCGCGGTTTTGACTCTCTTCCGCCTGGTTCTCTTCTGGCGCGCCTTCCCCCTGGGCGCCAAGCCGATCGAGAAAGGCGCGCGTGCCGGACCGCGCGATCGTGCCGAGCTGATCGGCGAGCTCCTCGCGCGTCATGCCGATTCCATTATCTTCGATGGAAAGGGTTTGCGCCGCTTTGTCGATGCCGATCCGGATCACGAAAGGCGCGGCGGCGAGCGCTGGATCCTTGAGCGCGTCATACCGCAATTTCTCACAAGCGTCGGCGGCGTTGGAGAGAAGTTCGCGCAGGAAGATATCGCGGTCTGAATAGACCGAATGCACCATTAGATGCAGAAGTTTCGCGACATCCGCTTGAAACGCTTGAGTTTGGCCCGCGCCTTCAGACATTTCCAACGCCCCCTTCCGGTAAATGATTTTCCTGACCGACAGCCCGCACCGCCTGCGGTCAGCGCAGATATTGGCTTTGCGGCAGCCCGATGCAAGCGTGTTTCATAACGCCCCAAGCCGTCGTAAAACCGTCAAGATAAGGCTTGCCCCATCGAGGCCCGCGCGCGATGATGGACTTGAATCGATAGGACAAGCGACAGAACCGCATGAGCGATCTGGAGTCGAAGGAAGATCATCGCGCCGCAAGTTTCGCCGACAGGATAAGGGTGCGCCGCCATCCGTCCCCGCCTCACGTTGGCGCGACCCCTGCCGTCCTAGGCGGCGAGGCGGAGCCCGTGTCTTTCGACCAGACCGAATTGCGCGAGATCCTCAATCTCTACGGACGCAAGGTGGCCGCTGGCGAATGGCGCGATTACGCTATCGATTTCACCGATCAGAAGGCGGTTTTCTCGATCTACCGGCGGGCCTCGGAATGCGCTCTTTACCGGATCGAAAAAATCCCGAAACTCGCCAAAAAGCAGGGCGCCTATTGCGTCGTCGCGGCGAGCGGCCTCGTCCTCAAGCGCGGCCCTGACCTGCGCCGAGTCATCGGCGCGCTCGACCGGAAGCTGAAGCTGGTTTCCGGCTGAAATCCAGCTCCACCGTTGCGAAAAAGGCCCCGCTTGCGCGGAGCCTTTTCTGGAGCCGAAATTCTGGACCAGCGTCCATTATTCGTTGCGCGAGCCTGTCAGGAACAGGAGCGATTGGAAGATGTTGATGAAATCCAGATAGAGCATCAAAGCGCCGTTCACGGATTTCTTCGTGGCGACCTCGAACCCGTCGCCAGCATAATACATCTCCTTGATTGCCTGCGTATCCCAGGCGGTGAGGCCCGAGAAGATCAGCACGGACAGGATCGACAGGCCGAACTGGAATGCCGAGCTCTGTACGAACAGATTGACGATGCTGGCGATGATGAGGCCAATCAAGCCCATCACCAGGAACGAGCCCATCGCCGAGAGATCGCGCTTCGTCGCATAGCCATAAAGGCTCAACCCGCCGAACGCGGCCGCGGTCACGAAGAAGGCGCGCGCCACCGACGTCCCGGTATAGATGAGGAGGATCGACGAAAGCGAAAGCCCCATCGTCGCCGCGAAGGCGAAGAACAGGATGCGCGCGCTCGAAGCCGACATTTGATTAATGCGGAACGAGAAAAAGAGCACGAAGGCGAGCGGCGCCAGCATCACGAGATATTTCAGCGGGCTGCCGTAAAGCGCCACGCCAAACGCCGTCAGCGGGATCCGTCCCATTTGGGCGGCAGCCATCGAGGCATCGGAGGCGACGGCCAGCATGTTCACGCCAAGCGCCACCACCCCGGTAAGGGCGAGGCCAACCACCATATTGTTGTAGACGCCCAGCATGTAGGAGCGCAGGCCCTGGTCGATTTCGGCGCGACCTGCCCGGGCGACGCTCTGCCCCCAGCGGGCGCTTACGTTGCGGTCGAAGTCGGACATGTTTTCCTCTAAACGTTAGGGAGGCTTAACCGCCTCCGGCCGCTGCCTTCGCAGGATCAGCGTGTGAGCTAATATGGCGCAGACGCCCCTCCCGCACAAGGGCGCGGCAAATGAACAATACTTAACGTTCCAAGCATCATCTTCGAAAAGTGGAGAAAATGATGCAGAATGAAGAAAAGTCGATTTGGCCCGCCGCCCGCGCCGGGCTTCGTTACAAATCGCGGAGATAAGGCGCGGGTTTGCGCCCAAGAATCCGCCAGGTTCCCAGCAGCCCGAGCACAACGGTCAGCGCCAGCGCGCCGCCGGCGGCGGCCAGGGCCTGCGGCCAGAGCCAGACGAAATCCAGGCTCATGACGTAATATACAATTGCGAAGGCGGCGGCGGCGCCCGCCGCGAGGCCGAACAAGGCCGCGCCAAGGCCGATGAGGCCATATTCATAGAGGAAAGCGGTAAGGAGGCGCGCCCGCGTGGCGCCAAGCGTCTTGAGGACGACGGCGTCGTGAACGCGGGCTTTCTGGCCCGCCGCCAGCGCGCCGCCCAGAACCAGGATCGAGGCCAGAAGCGCCACGCTCGAAGCGCCTCTGACCGCGACCGCGAGCCGCCCGACGATCGCGTTGGCGGCGTCAAGCGCATCCTTGACCCGGATGCTGGTCACTGCCGGAAAGGCCCGCGCGGTCTCGCGCAGCAAAGCGAGCTCCCGGCCGGTTT
This sequence comes from Methylocapsa aurea, assembly GCF_000746085.1. Taxonomy (GTDB): domain Bacteria; phylum Pseudomonadota; class Alphaproteobacteria; order Rhizobiales; family Beijerinckiaceae; genus Methylocapsa; species Methylocapsa aurea. Next base: position 220,091 of record NZ_KN050804.1, read on the forward strand.
CGCCGCCGTCCGGAAAAGTCAGCGTCGCAAGATCGTTATAGGGCGCCCCAACAAAGCTGTTTGGCGAAAACACGAGGAGGAAATTGATTCCGAATGTGCGCCAATTCACCATCCGCGTATTGGCGATCCTGGCGGTCATATTGCGGCCAAGGACGTTGACGGTGATCTCATCGCCGATCGCGAGCCCGAGCCCGTCGGCGATTTCATTCTCCATCGAAACCAGAGGCGGCCCGCTATAGTCCTTTGGCCACCACTCCCCTTCGACCAGGGTGGAGCCCTCCGGCAAGGTCGGCGTGAAGGTGACGCCGCGATCGCCCTGCAGGGCCCAGGCGGCGCTCGCCCTGGGCCGCGCGGCCTCGGCGGGGACGTTGTTCAGCTTGACGATCCGCCCCCGCAGCATCGGCTCCAGATCGATCTTGCCCTCCGGCGCATGGGCTTGCAAAAATCTTGTGAATTCCGCCGCCTTAGCGTTCTGAATGTCGAGGAAGAAGAAGCTTGGCGTCTTGCCGGGCAGGCCGGTCCTGAGTTCGGCGCGAATGTTGCCATCGATCAGCGTCAAGGCGACGAGGAGGGCGAGACCGAGGCCGAGCGAGAGCACGACGGAAGGGGTCAGCGCGCCCGGCCGATGGATGTTTCCAATCGCCAGCCGCAGAGCGACTTGCCGCATATGCGGCAGCCTGCGCGCGCCCGCCATGATCAAAAATCCGACAAGGCGCAGCAGGGCGAAGCCCGCAAGAGTCGCGCCCATGTAGATCAGGGCGAGCTTGCGGTCGCTGGAGAGGATGAGGACCGCGGCGACGAGGCCCAAGGCGGCGGCGGCGGTCAAGACGAGATAGCGCGGCCTCGGCCTCGCCCGCCGCGGCTCGATCTCCTCCCGGAACATCGCCTGCACCGGAATGTCATGAGCGTGGCCAAGCGGCCCCAAGGCAAAAGCCAGCGCGGTCAGAAAACCGTAAAGCGCTCCTTGACCGATCGCGGCCGGATGGATCGCGGGGCTGATCGGGAACGGAATCAGCTCGCCCAATCCCAAGACCGCGACATAGGGCAAGGCCGCGCCGATCAGAACGCCAATCGCTATGCCCAGACCGGCGACCAGCATCACCTGCGTGAGCATCAGGGCGAAGACCGTCGAACCTGTGGCGCCCAGCGCCTTCAAGGTTGCGATCGTCGCCCGCTTGCGCTCGACATAGCCGAAAATAGCATTGGCGACGCCAACTCCGCCGATGATCAGGGAGGTCAGACCGACAAGGCTGAGAAATTGGGTGAACCGGTCGAGGTTGCGCGAAAATTGCGGCGAGATGTTCTTGCGCGTGCGAACTTCCCATCCGGCCTCCGGAAAGGTCTCTTGCGCGAGTTGCGCGAAATCCTCGGTCTCCGCCACGCTCGCTGGCGAGGCCGCGCCCTCGCGCCCCAGCGCAACGCGATAAAGCCATCTGACGAGCGAACCCGGCTGGAGAAGCCCGGTTTCACGCAGGGCGCGCTCGCTCATCATGACGCGCGGGCCAAACGCTATCCCGCCGGAGAGCTGATCGGGCTCGCCGACGAGCGCGGCGCGCAATTCGAACCGCCCCTCGCCGATGGTCAGACGATCGCCAAGCGCAAGGTCGAGCCGCGCCAGCAAGGCCGGATCGGCGGCGATCCCAAAGGCCCCGTCGCGCTCACCGAGGATGCCGGCGAAGTCTTGGCGCGGCTCGAGGCCGACTTCGCCCACCAAAGGATAGGCGCCATCGACCGCCTTGATCTCGATCAGGGCGGCCTCGCCATCCGCGCGCCGCGCCATGGCGCGCATCTTGGCGACGGAGCTGAGGCGGACCCTCCCCTCCCCGGCCTGCGAATCGAAAAAGGCCCGCTCCGGCGCGGATAATTCGCGCTGAATGAGATCGAATGAGACATCGCCGCCAAGGATCGCGCGCCCTTGCCATGCCAGGCCATCGGCGAGGGACAGGGACACCGAGCCGACGCCGGTGATCGCCGCGACGCCGAGGGCGATGCAGCCGAGGAAGATTCCAAACCCGTGCAACCCGCCGCGAAAATCGCGCAAGGCGACGCGCAGGACCAGCGGCAGGCGCAGGCCCCGCGTGCGCCCTTTACAGACCAGTTCCCGCGACGAGGAGGGCGTTTCAAGCAATTTCATGAGCGCCTTGAAGCTGGAGCATTTTCGAGCGAAGTGGATGCCGGTTCGCGTTAAAAAAATGCGACAAAACAAAGACCTAGAGCTGCTTTCTGATTCCGCCGAAACTGAAAGCGCTCTAGCGAAGGTATCGAATCCCTTGTCCCTATATCGGGAGCGACTGCGACGGCCCGGGATAATGGACGGCGAGCCAGATCGTCGCGCATCGCTTGTCGGTCCATTCCACCCGATGCCGCTTGCGCGGGGGAATGAGAATATGATCGCCGACCCGCAAGACCATGACCTCCGGCTCATTCTCGAAGGCGAGCCCCGCGGAGCCCGCCAGGACCGCGACCCATTCGGCCCACGGCTGATCGTACCAGAAGCCAGGCGGGCTCGCGTCACCATTGGAAACGATCCGCTCGACCTTCACATGGGGAGAATCGACCAGAACGGCAAAATCTTCTTTGCCCAGGGTCTGGCCTGCTGACCTCGAATCGCTGTCGAACAGGTTGCCGGGCGGGCTCAGCATGGCGAAAGACGGTCAGACTTGCGCATCCGCATCCTGTTTCGATGGCGCCGGGAGCATTGCCGCCCCTTTATCATGAATAAGAATGCCAACCAGCATCATCGCCGTGAAGAGAAAGACGGGCGCTAGACCAAGCGCGAGATCGGCGATGGCCGGCCCTGGACAAAGCCCGGCAATGCCCCAACCGACCCCGAAAATCGCGGCGCCGGCGGCGAGCCTCATATCGATGTCCTTTCGAGCCGGCAGATGAAAGGCGCTGTCGAACAAGGGGCGGCGCATCCGCCGGGAGATCCGGTAGCCCGCCCCGGACACAGCAACCGCCCCGGCGAGCACGAAACCAAGGCTCGGATCGAAATCCCCCGTCACATCGAGAAATCCGCGCACGCGGGCCGGGTCCAGCATGCCGGAAAGCGCCAGGCCGAAGCCGAAGATTGCGCCCGAGATCAAGGCCGCGACAATGGATCTGGCATGGGTTCCGATATGGGTTTGGCCGTTCATGCGCCCCCCAAGGCGTTCATCGCGGCGACAGTGATCATGCCCGCGGCGAGAAATATGAGAACCGCGGCCAGCGATCTTGGCGACAATTGGGCCAGGCCGCAAACGCCGTGACCGCTCGTGCAGCCGGAGCCGAGCCGCGCGCCGAAACCGACGAGGAGCCCGGCGAACGCCATTAGCCAGAGTTTGGCTTCGATATGCACGGCCGGCCATGCGCCGAACCAAAAGCGATAAAGAAGCGGACCAAGGAGAAGGCCCAGCACGAAAGCGGCGTTTCTGCGCTGGCTTCCGTCAAATTGCAGGAAAGCCCCGCCGACGATCTGACTGATCCCGGCAATGCGGCCGTCGAGGAGCAGAAACAGCGCGGCGGCGAGCCCGATCAAGGCGCCTCCCATCAGGGATTGCAGATAGGTTTGCCAGAGAATGCCGTCCATGGATGATCCCACCGCGTCAATCGAAAGCCAGCGGAGCGAAAGTCCGCCTCGGATTTGAGTCTTGGATAACCGCGGCCGCCAACCGCCGCACCGCAAATTAAAGTGACGCAAGCGCCGCGCCACGCCTCTTCAATGGCTTGAACGCGGGCGATTAGCGGGCCCTATCGGCAGGCGCGACGCCGCAAACAGCCCAAAGAAACCCACCCTCCACAACGCCTCCCTGCTGGCCTTTCGCAGGCGGCGTTCTAAAAGCCATCGCTCATGCGAATAATTTCGGCAGAGCTTTTTCGGGCTCTTCCTCGATCCGGCCGGACCGCAGCCGGATCGAGCGGTCGCATCTGGCGGCGAGCGCGAGATCATGCGTCACAAGGATCAGGGTCGAGCCGCGATCGCGCTTCAAGGCGAACATAAGATCGATGATGCTTTGACCCGTCGCCTCGTCGAGGTTCCCGGTCGGCTCGTCGGCGACGAGAATGGCGGGATTGGGCGCCAGCGCCCTGGCCAGCGCGACGCGCTGCTGTTCGCCGCCCGACAATTGCGCTGGGTAATGGGCGAGCCTATCTTCAAGGCCGACCGCCTTGAGTTCGGCGGCCGCGCGATCGAAAGCGGAGGCGGCGCCCGCCAATTCAAGCGGAATTGCGACATTTTCCAGAGCGGTCATGGTCGGGATCAGATGAAACGATTGGAACACGATGCCGATCGCCGCGCCGCGAAAGCGCGCGAGCTGATCCTCGTCGAATCCATTCAGCAAGGCGCCGTCGACCTTGACCACGCCGGAGTCCGGCCGCTCGAGGCCGGCCATGATCATCAGCAGCGTGGATTTGCCCGATCCCGAAGGCCCCACCAAGCCGACGGTTTCGCCACGGCCGATGGTCAATGACAGCCCTTTGAGAATATGAACCCGCGCAGCGCCGCGGCCGAGACTGAGATGTATGTTTTCGAGTTCAACCGCAGGTTCAATCATCCATGCCATCCATCATCGACCGCATTGCCGCTTCCCGAATCAGCTTTGACAAGGCGCGCGCGCCAAAGCAACCGGACCCGGTCGGATATGGGGGGCGCCGCGCGTTTCTCCAATCGTCCGCGGCCATTCTGCTGGCCGCGACGCTTCTTCCGGCCGCAGCCTGGGCCACGGATTCCGCGCCAATGATCAAGTTGATCGCCTTCGGCGATAGCCTTTCGGCCGGCTTCCAACTGCCGGCCGCCGCCGCCTTCCCCGCCGTTCTCGAAAAAGAATTGCGCCGCGAAGGCTATCGTGTGGCGGTCGCCAACGCCGGCGTCTCGGGCGACACTTCCTCCGGCGGGCTTGCCCGGCTGGACTGGAGCATAGCCGAAGGCGCCGACGGCCTCATCCTTGAGCTCGGCGCGAACGACATGCTGCGCGGGATCGACCCGGAAGTGACCAAGGCTGCCCTCGGAGCCATGCTGCAGACGCTGAAATCCCGAAACATCAAAGTCTTGATCGCGGGCATGCGCGCCAGCCCAAGCCTCGGCAAGGACTTCAAGGCGCGGTTCGACGCCATTTTTCCAGATCTCTCCGCCAAATATGGCGCGCCGCTCTATCCGTTCTTTCTTGAGGGCGTGGCCGGCGAACGGGGTCTGACGCTTGCCGATGGAATTCATCCCAATGCGGCTGGGGTCGAGCGCATCGCGCAAGGAATTCTCCCAAGCGTCCGCGCGCTCATCGGCGAAATCGGCAATAAAACCGGGGGAGCGCGCTAGAGCATGTTTCGAAAGGGTTGAGTGGCTTTTTCGATCGGAAGGCGCGTCGCGTCACTTGTCCTGCCGGATGGCGGCGACGCGATCGGCCGCCGGCGCCTTGGCCAACAGACTGTCGATTCGTTCGCGCTCGCGTTTGAAATTGGCGAGCATGCGCCCATCGAACTCCCGCGTGCGGGCGAGCTTGACCCGCATCGGATCAACGAAATGCCCATTGACCATGATTTCATAATGGAGATGCGGCCCTGTCGCGAGACCCGTCTGGCCGAGATAGCCGATGACCTGCCCCTGCCGCACGCGGGAGCCTTCGGTGGCGCCGCGGGCAAAGCCGGACATGTGATTATAGGTCGTGATGTAGCCATTCGCGTGCTGGATCTCGATTCGGCGGCCATAGCCGGAATCCCAACCGGCCTTGACGATCACGCCGTTTCCGGCGGCGAAAATCGGCGTTCCCATCGGCGCCGCCCAATCGACGCCGGTATGCGGGCGCGAATAACCGAGGATCGGATGGAAGCGAATGCCGAATCCGGAGGTGAATCGGGCTGAAACGATCGGCGTGCGGACCAGGAACTTGCGCGTAGAACGGCCATTTGGATCGTAAAAGTCGATGAGGCCATCATCGGGCGTCTGAAAGCGATAATAATGGTAGGTCTCGTTGCGCGCCGTTATGGTCGCGTAGAGAAGCTGGTTGCGGCCATCGCCTTCTTCGGTTTCGTCGTAGAAGGCCTCGAAGGAATCGCCGACGGTCACCGGCCTTTGAAAATCGACGTCATTGGCGAAGATGCGAACGAGATCGTCGATGATCGGACGCGGTATTTCCTGCTTCAGCGCGGTCTCATACAATGAATCGTAGAGGCGCAAGCCGTCGCCATCGTCCTCGTCATCGTTGTTTTGGACCGGACGCTTGGGCGCGCGCTGCGGCGACGTGACCCGGACATAGGCGCCACGGTCGTTGATCGCGATATTGGTCTCCAATGTCTCGTCGGAATAGACCGACAGGCGCGCCAAGGTCATTTTCGCGCCGGAGCCGTCGAGATCGGCGAAAAGCAACTTGACGCGGCGCCCTTCCGCGACTGCGGTCTCGCCGCGCTTGAGGCCGAAGGCGGCGACCACGGCGCTGATCGCATCTTTCTTGAGCCCCGCCGCGGCCAGAACGTCATCGAGCGTCTCGCCCTGGCGGACCACGACGAGGCGCTCCTCCATTTGCGTCGGCTGGGGCGCTTGCGTCGAGCGTCCGACATTGGTCACGTTTTCGGGGACCATGCGGACCTCGATCGCCGAGAATGGCGTCGTCGCGACGGGCTCGCTTGGATTGGCGTAGGAGAGAACGCCGGGGAAATTGGTGCGGCTGGTCCGCATCAGAAGAAGCTGCGGCGGCAAGGCGATGGTCTTCGCTCCCGCGGCCGCCGTGTTTTTGACCTGTTCGGCAACCTGGGCCTGCACTTCGTCCAAGGTCAAGGCGACCGTCGGCGACAGTTTCTCGGCGGAAAGATCGCGGGTCGACCAGGAGATTTCGGCGTCGTCCTGAACCGGCTCCTGTTGGCTCGCCTCGATCGGATTGCGCGCGTCGGCCAGGAGCTTCAACGGATTGAAGGTGGGAACGTCGTCGGCGAAGCCGACGCCCGTCAGGACCAGAGTTGTCTCGACGCGGGTGAAGGTATGGACCTTCATCACCTCCTTATCGCCGATCCGGATCGCCGTCGGAGCGTGAAAAGTCTGCTTCGCCGCCACGATATCGACCGATTTGACCAGCCGATCGGCCTTGCGCGGATTGACGCCGAAATCGAGCGTGATCTCCTTGCGCGGCGAGAGCGCCGGCGGCTCGGTGAAATTCGCTTGGTGGCCAAGCGCCGCATAGATCGCCGCGCCAAACAGCGCCGCGCCGGACAGGCCGGTGAGAATCGTGCCGGAAAACCAGCGCAGCGAGATCCGCCGGCGATCGAATGGCGTATGGCGCTCCCCATCGGCTTCGATCGCCGGATCGAGCCCCAAATCAGCGCAGCCTGGGAATCGCGCCGCCCACGGCCGCGCGCCGGTCTGACTTCGCCAATGCGCATCCATAGTCATTGCGCTGTTTCGACCCTAGACCGCACTGCGCTGCTCATTTCCAACCGCTTGGGCGCCAGCGAAACGACGAAAACGCCGCCAGCCCGCGCCGCGAGCCTCAACCAGATTATGCAACAAGGGACCTCTCGAAAGCCAAATTCACAAAAGCCTCCCGGGAGATCCAGAGGACATCCGGATCGAATGGAGCCATGTCCCGACCAAAAGCCGGGCAAGTCGTCTCAGCGGCGCAGGCTCAACGTCAATCCATCGATGGATTTTGCGGTTCATGCTTGCGCCGAGTTCGCCCGGAGTCAGTTCGTTTGCGGTCGGCGAACGCCGATGACGCCCAAGGTTACAGACAAAGCCAGTCGAAGATGGCTCAAATGCGGCGCGCCCTGGCGCGGGGCTGTCGAGGATTTTATCTCTACGGCGTCTGGAACGGTTGACAACTGGCCCTATCCTTTATAAAGGACCATACATCTCGACGCGGCGTCATTGCCGCGTTTTTTGTTTGCGTCGCGCCGCTCCGCAGACTTTTGGCTCTTGGACTTGATAGTCCAAGACTTGGGCATGATGGTCCAAGATGGGATGACCGGCGCGCCATTGGCTTTGTGAAAGCTGCTAAGAAGCCGGCCGCCGGGAGTTTTTGCCCGTGGCAGAGCCGGATCGAACATGAGGAAAAACGATGTTCGCAGTCATCAAAACCGGCGGCAAGCAATATAGCGTCGCCGCCGACGATACAATAACGGTCATGTCGCTTGCTGGAGAACCCGGCGATGCGGTGACTTTCGATGACGTTCTGATGCTCGCCGGAGAAGGCGAACCGACGATTGGCGCCCCTTTCATCGAAGGCGCCAGCGTCGCCGGCGAGATCGTCGAGCACAAGCGCGGTCCGAAGGCGATCTCCTTCAAGAAAAGGCGGCGCCAGAATTCGAAGCGCAAGCGCGGCCATCGCCAGGACTTGACCTTGGTGCGGATCACTGAGCTCCTGACCGGCGGCGCCAAGCCTTCCGGCGTGGGAACCGCCGCCGAATGAACCGCCTGTTCACGCTTTGAGCTTGAGCATGTTTCGCATTTAGTGCTAGGGTATGTTTAAAGGCATATCTCTTGCAGTTCGATTTTTGCAGTTTGATCTGGAGCCAAATCGATGGCGCATAAGAAGGCAGGCGGTTCGTCCCGCAACGGCCGCGATTCCAAGGGCCGGCGGCTCGGCGTGAAGAAATTCGGCGGCGAGGCCGTGATCGGCGGCAATATCATTGTGCGACAACGCGGCACCACGTGGCATCCGGGCGCCAATGTCGGGATGGGAACCGATCATACGTTATTTGCTTTGATTGAAGGCAAAGTCGCGTTCCAAACCAAAGGCAATGGCCGCTCCTACGTTTCAGTCCTACCTTTGCCACAAGCAGAGGCCGCAGAATAAAGGTGGAGATTTCGCGAAAAGCCTCCACCCGATCCCACGGACCTGGTGGACTTGGTTTTTCCCGATCGAAGACCGCTCCTGCAATATGAGGAGTAAAAGTCCGGAAAGCCCGCAAGGGCTTTAAGGGGAGGTGGGGAAAGCTCTCTTTTGGTGCAGGGCCCTCGGGGGGTCCGCCGGCCGGAGCCAGCATGTTCCCGGATTTGACCTCAGACGACATTTTCCATCTCGAGACGAAACGTCTTTGGTTGCGCTGGCCCCGCGCCGCCGACGCCGCGGCCATCGCAAGCTTCGCAAGCGAGGCGGAAACCGCGCGGATGACCGCGGCGATTCCGCATCCCTATCCGGCGGGCGAGGCGGAGCGCTTCATCTTGAGTGCACGCGCCGATAACGCCAATGGCAAATCTCTGGTCCTGGCGATCACGCAAAAAAGCGGCGTCCGCCCAACCATCGGCCTCGTCAGCGCGACCCCATCCCAGGCCCGGGAGATCGAGCTTGGCTATGTCGTTGCGCCCGCCGCCCGAGGCAAAGGCTTCGCGAGCGAAGCCGCGAAGGCGCTCGTCGAGACGATTTTTGGCCTAACCAACGCTGATCGCGTCCTCGCCAATGCGCGCACGATCAATCCGGCCTCCCGCCGCGTGCTCGAAAAATGCGGCTTTGCCTATATCGATACAGGGCTCGACCACTTGCCGGCGCGCGGCGGCCTGCATCCTTGCGATCGATTCCGGCTCGATCGCAAGACCTGGGCGGCCAACCGTTGGAGCCGTCAGCTTCGGCCCATGGTGCATCAGGTCCACGAATCGGACGAGCGCCCGACCGAGGACGCCACGGCGCCGACGCGGGCCGAGGCTTGATTCTTTTCGCCGCTGCCGCATCCCAATGCGAAGAGCGGCGAAATAAGTGGAACAGAGTAGAATCTCGTTTAGATAAAGAATTGCGATGAAATTTCTTGATCAGGCCAGGGTCCATATCCGCTCAGGCGACGGCGGCGCTGGCTGCCTGTCGTTCCGGCGCGAAAAATTCATCGAATTCGGCGGCCCGGACGGCGGCGATGGCGGTCGCGGCGGCGACGTCGTCGCCGAATGCGTCGGCGGTCTCAACACATTGATCGATTACCGCTACAAGCAGCATTTCAAGGCGCGCACCGGGATGCACGGCATGGGCAAGAACCGCACCGGCGGCAAAGGCGCCGACGCGATCTTGAAAGTGCCGGCCGGAACCCAGATTTTCGACGAGGACGGCGAAGTGCTGATTGCCGATCTGACCGAGATCGGCCAACGCGTCGAACTCGCCCACGGCGGCAATGGCGGCTTCGGCAATACGCATTTCAAGACCTCGACCAATCAGGCCCCGCGCCGCGCCAATCCCGGCCAAGCGGGCGAGGAGCGCACCCTCTGGCTGCGGTTGAAGCTGATCGCCGACGCCGGGCTCGTCGGACTGCCCAATGCCGGCAAGTCGACCTTCCTGGCGACGGTCAGCGCGGCGCGGCCGAAGATCGCCGATTATCCATTCACCACCCTTCATCCGCAGCTCGGCGTCGTCGCATGCGACGACCGGGAATTTGTTCTCGCCGATATTCCAGGCTTGATCGAAGGCGCGCATGAAGGACACGGCCTCGGCGACAGGTTCCTTGGCCATGTCGAGCGCTGCCGCGTCCTTCTCCATCTGGTCGACGCCGGAACGGAACACGCCGGCAAGGCCTATAAGACCGTTCGCCGCGAACTTGAATCCTATGGCGAAGGCCTTGCGGAAAAGCCGGAAATTGTTGCGATGTCCAAAATCGACAGCGTCGATCCTGAAATGCTGAAGCTCCAGCTCCAACGTCTGAAGCGCGCCGCCAAACGCACGCCGCTCAAAGTTTCGGCGGCAACCGGCGCCAATCTCCGCGAGACGTTGCGCGAGCTCTTGAAGCTGATCGACGAGGCCCAGGCGCTCAAAGCGGCAAGTGCTGAAGCGGTCGCGGAATGGCGCCCGTGAGCCTTGCCGGCCCCGCAGCAAGCGCGGCGCTCGCTCCGCGTCTTGAAAACTTCCGGCGCATCGTCATCAAGGTTGGGTCGTCCCTGCTCGTCGATCGCGAGCAAGGCTGCGTCAAGCGGGAATGGCTTGCGGCGCTGGCCCGGGACATCGCGGATCTGCACCGGCAAGGCGCCGATATTCTTGTCGTTTCTTCGGGGTCGGTTGCGCTCGGGCGGACAGTTCTAGCGTTTCCCAATGGTGGTCTGAAGCTCGAAGACAGCCAGGCGGCCGCCGCCGTCGGCCAGATCGCCTTGGCGCGGATCTGGGCGGAAGTCCTCGCCGACGAGAAAATCGCGGCCGGACAAATTCTGGTGACCTTCGGCGACACTGAAGAGCGCCGCCGCTATCTCAATGCGCGGGCGACGATCGGCCGCCTTCTCGATCTGCGCGCCGTGCCGGTCATCAATGAAAACGACACGGTCGCCACTTCCGAAATTCGCTATGGCGACAATGACCGCCTCGCCGCCCGCGTCGCGACCATGGCGAGCGCCGATCTTCTGATCCTATTGTCCGATGTTCAAGGGCTCTACACGGCGCCGCCGAACGAGAACCCCGAAGCGGTGCTGATCCCAATTGTGACCCGCGTCACCGCCGAGATCGAGGCCATGGCCGGCGGCGCAGCCTCGCAGCTTTCGCGGGGCGGAATGCGGACGAAGATCGAGGCGGCGAAGATCGCCACGACCGGCGGAGCCCATATGCTCATCGCCGATGGAAGGGTCGCGCACCCGGTCGCCCGGATCGGCTCCGGCGCCCCATGCACATGGTTCCTGACCGGCTCCAATCCGGTCACCGCGCGAAAAAAATGGATCGCCGGTTCGCTCGAGCCGCGCGGCGCCTTGCATCTCGACGCCGGCGCCGCCCGAGCCATCGTGAGCGGCAAGAGTCTGCTGCCGGCCGGCGTCACCCGAATCGAGGGCAATTTCGCGCGCGGCGATTGCGTCTTGATCCGCAACGCCGATGGCGGCGAAATCGGCCGCGGCCTTGTCGCCTATGACGCCAGCGAGGCGGTCTTGATCGCCGGACGCAATTCGCAGGATATCGAGGCTTTGCTCGGCGCGCCGGGCCGCGCGGCGATCATTCACCGAGACGACATGGTGGTCGCCGGCGAATAGAGCCTTCTCAAGGAAAGCCGAAGTCGCAAAATGCGGCAAAATAAATCGCTGGAGTTGGCTGCCGAATCAGAGCATTCGGACAATGACTTCAGATCCGCGCATAGGAGCCGCTCGCGTTGGAAAATCTGAAACGCGTCGAGCCCGACGCCAACGAGGACGCCGCCGCCGGCGTTATGGCCGAAATCGGCCGAGCCGCCCGCGCCGCCGCGCATGTGCTTTCGCTCGCCTCCACTGAGACGAAGAACCGCGCGATCCTCAAAGCCGCCCAAGCGATCCGCCAGAGGGCTGACGTCATCCTCGCCGCCAATGCGCAGGATGCAGCGGCGGCGGAGGCGAACGGCGCCGCCGGCTCCTTTCTCGATCGGCTGCGTCTCGATGTGGGACGCATCGAGACCATGGCCAAAGGCCTTGAGGACATTGCGGCGCTTCCCGATCCGGTCGGGCGCCTTCTCGCCCGTTTCGAGCGGCCGAATGGGCTCTTGATCGAGCGCGTGTCGACGCCGCTCGGGGTGATCGGCGTCATCTACGAAAGCCGCCCAGCGGTGACGGCGGACGCCGGCGCGCTCTGTCTCAAGGCTGGCAACGCGGCGATCCTGCGCGGCGGTTCGGAAAGCTTCCTTTCCACGAAAGCCATCCACGACTGCCTCGTCACCGGTCTCGATGAGGCCGGTCTGCCTCGGGCGGCCATCGCTCGCGTGCCGACCAAGGACCGAGCCGCCGTCGGCGAAATGCTCGCCGGGCTTGGCGGCAATCTCGACGTCATCGTGCCGCGCGGCGGCAAGAGCCTCGTCGCCCGAGTCCAGACCGAGGCGCGGGTGCCGGTCTTCGCGCATCTTGAAGGCATCGTGCATGTTTTCGTGCATCGCGACGCCGATCTCGCCAAGGCGAAAAAAATCGTTCTCAACGCCAAGATGCGGCGCACCGGCATTTGCGGCGCCGCCGAGACGCTGCTTGTCGATCGGGCCGGCGCGGCGACGCTGCTCTCGCCGCTGGTGAAAATGTTGCTTGACGCCGGCTGCGAGGTCCGGGGCGACGCCATGGCGCGCGCGACGGATTCAAGGGTCGCCACCGCGAGCGACGCGGATTGGACCGCGGAATATCTCGATGCGATCATCGCCGTGCGGGTCGTCGACGGTCTGAAGCAGGCGATCGAGCATATTCAGAATTTCGGCTCGCATCATACCGACTGCATCGTGACCGAAGATCAGGCGGCGGCGGACTGCTTCTTGAAGGAGGTCGATTCGGCCATTGTGATGCACAATGCCTCGACTCAATTCGCCGATGGCGGCGAATTCGGCTTTGGCGCCGAGATCGGCATCGCCACCGGGCGGATGCACGCGCGCGGACCGGTGGGACTGGAGCAATTGACCTCCTTCAAATATAGGGTGCATGGCCAGGGACAGATTCGCCCGTGAGCGGAGCAAGCTTGCCGCCGCATGCGCCCGGAATGCGCATTGGGCTCTTCGGGGGCAGTTTCAATCCACCGCACGACGGCCATAGAGAGGCGAGCCTATTGGCCCTGCGGCGGCTGCGGCTCGACCGGATCTGGTGGCTTGTCAGCCCCGGCAATCCATTGAAGGACCCGCTCCAACTCGCCCCGCTCGCCGCGCGTCTCGAGGCGGCGCGGGCGCTCGCCCGCCATCCGCGCATCGAACCCACCGCGATTGAAGCGATGATCGGAACCGCCTTCACCTTCGGGACGATCTCTTACTTGAAGCAACGCTGCCGCGGCGTTCATTTCGTCTGGCTGATGGGCGCCGATAACTTATCCAGCTTTCATTCCTGGAAGCGCTGGCGCGACATTGCCGATCTTGTCCCGATCGCCGTCATCGATCGTCCCGGCTCGACATTGAAGGCAATGCACTCTCGGGCGGCGCTGGCGTTGGCGCCTTATCGTCTAGACGAGGGCGCCGCGGCTTGTCTGGCGGATGCGCCGACGCCCGCCTTCGCATTCTTGCACGGGCCGCGTTCTCCCCTCTCATCGACGGCGCTGCGCCGCGCCGCCGACGACCGAGCGGACTGTCTCAAGAGAGGTTGAGAGAGGAGCAAAAGTTCGAAGCGGCGCGCCGCTCCAGCAAAATGGCTGTGATCAACTCGGTCACGCCGAGCCGTCAAACCGGCCGGTTTTCATTGGGGTTGCGGACGGGTCCCATGCGCTTGATCCCCTCTTCGAAGCTGATCACATCCCAGTCAGCGTCGAACTCGAGCGCCTTCTTGGTGATGTAGTCCATCTTCCCGGCGGTGTTGAGTTTCTTGATGTCGTTCTTGTCGATGTCGAGCAGTTCAAGGAACTCATTATAGGCGGTCGCCTCGCCGATCGGCAGACAATAGAAAGTGACGTCGCCCATCGGGATGCGATACTTCATCAACAAGTCCTGATTGTTGGAATAGATGAAATATTTCCCGCCCGGCTTGAACAGATCGCCGAGGACCTCGATTGTCGTTTGCAGATATTCGAACGACAGGAGATAGCACATGAAGAGTTCGAAGGCGGGCTCTCCTTCTCTCGCAGTGGCGAACACCTGCCAGATGGACAATTCGGGCGGACGCTTTTCGTCGGCCATGGAAGCCTGAAACTTCAGGGCGATCTCGCCGCGAAAGCCGAACCGGCCAGGGCTTATCTCTTCCTTGATGATCGGATGCGTCAGACGTCCCTCAGCGTCGAGGCGGGTGAAAAGCGTTTTTTCAATTGTGAGCGTCATGAGGGTTCCCGTCATCATTGCGGACCCAGTCCGCCAATTTGTAAAAGGATTGGAGCAAGTCCGTCCGAAGCTGCGCTTCGGCGACCACTTCTTCGAGCGCGCGGCTCATGCAGGCCATCCAGGCGTCCCGTTCCGCTTCCCCGATCCGAAATGGCATATGCCGCATGCGCAAGCGCGGATGCCCGCGCTCTTGCGAATAGAGCTTTGGGCCGCCGAGCCATTCCCCCAGGTAGCGCTTGAGCACCTGACCTACGGACGTCAGATCATCGGCATGCATGGCCCGGATCGTCTTGGCTTCCGGCAAACGATCCATCTGCCGGTAGAATGCGTCGACGAGTTGGTCGATTGTCGCCTGGCCGCCAATGCGGACGAATGGAGTGGAGTCCTGAGAGCTAGTCACTATCTCCGACCATTCTCCAGCGGGTCCGATGCTTTCGCGCCGGAACCGGCAGGATTCGTTCTGCTCAAACGAGAGCAGCCACTTTCTCTGGGGCGAATTTGCCCATGAACTCGGCGAGCGGCATGTCGATCCGTTCGACATTATAACGCTCGAGGAACTTGAGTTCATTTTTTGTCGGCGTTTCGGGCAGGACCGCCCAATGTTTTTCCGACGAACGCTTCATGATCTGCCAGGCGAAAATCCGCTCGACCTGATTGATGAAGCGGCAGCCAAGAAACAGAAAGTTCCGATCGGTGCGGATCTGCTGGACCTTCTCGGGGATCGGCGTCTGGATGTCGATCTCGGTCAAGACCTCCACATAATCGGAATCAGAAACCAGGAAATTGCCTTCCGGAGCAACCGATCCCAGAGGCTGGTAAAGAACCGTCGACCAAGCCTCGGCGGCCGCAAGCTCCGCGTCTTTTTCGATCCGCGACCCGTCCGGGTTGAAATAATGGACCCAGGTCGCAAGATGTTCGGCCTGACTGACGCCTTGCACGTAACCCCAATTTTCGCGGCCCGCGAGGGCCTGCTGCATGAGATCATCGTACCAGACATGCACCACCAGCGGCAATTTCGGCCAGGACGCGATCCACGCGTGGAACTCGGTTGGCTCGACATGCGGCTTGAATGCTTCAGTCATGACCGAACTAATGGTCTTGCGATGCTTGAAATTCTCAATGAACTGCGCCGCCGCCGAAAGATTCTTGCGGATCTTGTGCGGGACGGTCGCCCTGGCGGTCAGCTTTTCCACCAACCGGTCCGGGCCCGCGGGAAGCGGACAATCCGGGCCGACAAGCGACAAAGCGCCCGGTCCCACGTAGGGGATAAGGCGGCCAGCATCAAGCGCCGCATGAATCTCTTCGAGCGTGTGCGTGTTCATCAAAGAGCCTCGAGTTTCGCGCCTTCCATGGTCTTGAACTTGGCGAGGTCCTCGAACGTCGTGTAGAACGCCGCGCGGCCGCCAGAAAGAGCATGAATTGGGAGATGGTTGGAAAGATAATTGTGCCAATCCTGCGGCGACACGCCGACGGGCGCTTCTCCACAGAAAACGCAATCGCCTCTAGGATTGTAGCGGACCTGGATCACGACTTCAGCTGTAGACATTTTCGGAACTCCTTTTTGAGTTTGCTTCAGGAAACCGTTGGAATGGCTCAACCGGAAAGTGCGCCGAGCAATTCGATTGTTACATTTTCCGTGCCGTTGACGACGCATTGGCAGGCCAAGCGAGATTTAGATCCGACGCCGACCATCGCATCGAGCCGCTCGTTCTCAGGATTCACCATCTTAGCGAGACCTTTTCTGCCCTCGAGAACAAAAATGTGGCAGGGGTCATATTTTTTGGCGGTCTCACATGTGCATTCGATCGGCACACCAGCCGCCTGAATTGCTTCAAGGAGGGTCGAACCTTCCGCGGCTTCCAGCGTCTTGCCTGAAGGTTTGATAGTGATGGTCGGCATTTAAACTCATTCCCTGTTTGCGTGGTTGGATTAACGACATTCGCCGCCCTGTGAGGAGTGGCGTGGACTTCAAAGGGTGATTTCGGCGCCCGCCCCGATATTGATCGAAGCGTCCTTCATCGAGCCGACGATGAAAGCGATTTGATCCTCGGTAAGATGGGCGTGGAACGGCAGCACGACCGCCCGATCAGCGACCTTTTCCGTTACAAGAAAGTCCTTCTTGCGATAGCCGAGATTGAAATAATGCGGCTGAAGATGCAGCGGCACGGAGTAAGCCGCGGCCTCGATTTCCTCTTTGGCTAGGTCCTCGATGATGCCGTCGCGGCTGGAGCGTGAAAAACGCGTGCCCAGATGGACGGCATATAAGAACCAATGCACTTCGGTCACGTCGGGCCCTATGTAGGGATCCTTGATCCCCTCGAAGGATTTGACGTAATCATAGTACCAATATTCAGTCCGCTTCCGCCGTTCAAGGATCAATTCGAGCCGCTGAAGTTGCACCAAACCGAGCGTCGCCGATAGATTGCTCATGCTCCCATGATAGGAAGGCGCGCCGCCGACAACGACCGAAGGCCGTTCGTCAAGACTGTGGTTGCGATGGCGGCGGATCGCCATCGCAACATCGATATCGTCGGTGAGCACCATGCCGCCATCGCCGCAAACAAGCGGGCCCGGCTGCGAGAAGTCGAAAATCGAACAATCGCCAAAGGTTCCGACCAAGGCTCCCTTGTAGGTCGATCCGATCGCTTCGCTCGAATCCTCGATCAGGATCAACTTATGCCGATCGGCGATCGCGCGAAACTCCGTCCAGGGCGCCGGGTGCCCATTGTTGTTGCTGACGACAATCGCCTTGGTCTTCTCGGAAATTTTCCGTTCGGCCTTGTCGGGCGCCAGCGTGCCGGACCAATAGTCGATGTCGGCAAAAATCGGGAAAGCGCCGCGAATGGTGATCGCATGCGTGATTTCCCGAAACGAATGGGATGACGTGATGACTTCATCGCCCGGCCCGATCCCGTAGGCGTCCAGCACCAGCATCAAGCCCATTGCGCCGCTCGACACCGCAACGGCGTATTTGCGACCCGCATATCGCGCGAAAGCTTCTTCGAAGGCCTCGATCGCTTCTCCCGTCGTGATTTGCGAAGATTGAAGAACCTCGCTGACCGCATCCAATTCGGCCTGCGACATGTCGGGATCGGAAAGCGGAATCATGTTCACGGTCATGGCGCGACCTTATTCTGAACAACGATAATTCCAGTCGCGATAGAGGGATCTCTCGTCATCGTGACGCAGTGATTCACGGCGCTCACCAAATAGAGGGTGAAGCGCGCAAACTCCTTATACGGGCGCTCTCCATCGACGTCGCTCGGATCGCAACGGGTCAGCGAGACGCCGGGAAAGCGCTGGCGAAAATCCTGCAGCACCGCCGCGTCAGCGTCGGGCGCCGCAAGGAGCGCTTCGATCTGCGCAAGATTTTCCGTCGAAAGACTGCTCATGGCCAGACTCAATCATCGCTCAATTTGCGCGCTTCCACCGTGCACGGAATATCGACGCCCGGCGTCATCGGCGGCAGCTCGAGCTGCCAGCCATTGGCCAGCGTAACGATGCCGCCCCACATTTCGGGCTTTTCCATCGACACCACGGGCTCTTCGAGGTCCTTTTTTGGCACGTAGACAGAAAGAACGCCGGCGCCGTCCTTGCGAAGCATGATCTTCATCTAAGTCCTCACTGATCCCACGGAGTGCGGGAGTGTTTCATCAAGCGGCGATCGCAGCCGCTTCGTTCACGATCCTTGGCAACACTTCGAGGAGCGCGTCGACTTCGGCCTCGGTATTGTCGCGGCCAAGAGAAAAGCGGACAGACGACAACGCGCCGCGTTCGCCAAGCCCCATCGCGAGCAGCACATGCGAGGGTTCGGTTCCCGCCGAGGTGCAGGCGGCCCCCGCAGAGGCGCAAATCCCGGCGCGATCGAGACGTTCGAGAAGCAACTCGGCTTCGAGATCGCCGAAGCGGATATTCGTCGTATTGGCGACGCGCGCCGCGCCGAGGCCATTGATCGAAGCGATCGGCACGCGCGCGAGGATGCCGGCCTCCAGCCTGTCCCGCAATGACGAGAGATGGGCGTCCTGCTGCGCCAACTCCTTTTGCGCCAGCGCGGCGGCCTTGCCGAGTCCGATAATGCCCGGCACGTTTTCCGTGCCGCCGCGCCGGGCCCGCTCCTGATGCCCGAATATTTGCGAGGCGAGCTTGACGCCTTTGCGCACGAAAAGCGCGCCGATCCCGGTCGGCCCATGCAGCTTATGTCCCGACAATGACAACAAATCGACGGGAATCGTCTTGAGATCGACCCGGAGCTTGCCGACGGCCTGCACTGCATCCGTATGGAATAAGACGCTCCGAGCCTTGGCGAGCGCGGCGATCGCCTCAATCGGGAACACGACGCCGGTTTCATTATTCGCCCACATGATCGAGACGAGGGCGGTATCGGGCGCAAGACTCGCAGCCACGGTTTCCGGATCTAACTGCCCCCGGGAGTCGACCGGGACATAGGTGACGCGCACGCCCTTCGTTTCGAGATGAGCCAAGAGCTCCAAACACGAGGGATGCTCCACGGCGCTCGCAACGATATGCTGCTTTGCCGGATCGAGGGCCAGCGCGCCGAGGATCGCAAGATGATTCGATTCCGTGCCGCAACTTGTGAAGACGATTTCGGGCGGCGAACAGCCCAGAAGACGGGCGACCTCGCTGCGCGCGCCCATGACCGCCTCCTTGCTGCACTCACCCGCCTTGTGCTTGCTGGACGGATTGGTCGGCCCGGTCCGCATGCAGGCGGCCATCGCCTCGATGGCCTCCAGAGCGACCGCAGTCGTCGCGTTATTGTCGAAGTAGATCATCGCCTTCCACTCACAGCAAATAAATTGGCGATCAGGAGGCGCCGCCGCCACCCTGACCTGACCTCAACCGACCACAGCCCCCTAAGCAAGTTTCGTGCAACTGCTCGTAAGCCGACAGGCGCATTGTTGCGCCGCCTGCGGCCGCGCGCCCCGCCGCGAGCAATCACGCTTTTATCTATTTGTTCGGACCAATGATCTTGTTTCGACGGGCGGCTAATCATCGGCGGCGCCCTTGTCCGATCAGGGATATCCGCCAGCCCGGCGCGATCGACGCCAAAGCCAACTAAGGGCTTTCACGCCCGTCCGATGGCCAAGGGGTTGGCGACCGGACCGCTTCAGCCTGGAGCGCCTCCCGATCAGATGGAATCATCTGATCGAACAGGAGTCGCTCAGATTTCAAATGGTTGGAGCAGCATGTTCTGATCGAAAAAGTCGGTCAAATTTTTCGGAACACGCTTTAGCGGCAGAGATCCCGCAAGGCGCCTAAAATATAAGCAGATTATAGATCTAGATATCGCCGCGGTCGCCGTGACGGTCAACCAAACCGATCCCTGCCTATCCATTTGCGTCGGAGCCCTCCCTATTTAGACGTCGGATATATCCGATGTCTAAATAGGGAGACATCAGATATATTCGATGTCTCATAAGAACATGCTCCAACTCTTTGATCTGAAGCGATTCCTGTTCGGTCAGATGATCTATGTGATCGGGAAGCCCTCTAGCGGTCGTCTTCGACAGCGAGTTCTTCTTCGAGACAGCCAACCACCAGTCGCGTCCCATCGAATTCGACAAGATAGATTGGCTTTTTGGTCTCTTCGATCATTCCAATATTGACGATTTCACCGGCGTCGCCCGTCCGCACCAGCAAAACATCGAGCGGTTGATCGGGATAGGACCCATCGTTATAGAGATCCTCCACCGCCAACACGCGCTGGCCCCATTGAAACTTTGGCGGATTCGCGCCACCGGGATCCATCATTCTCCGCTCTCCTTCGCCGGTTTGGCCGGCTTTTTCTTGGCGCTCGCCACATCGTCCTCGTCGTCGCAAGCCTCCAACTCCTTCGATTTCATTCCAACCTTATTTCCGGTCTGAATGAACTCGACGCCAAAAATGTAGAATTGTTGGAGGAACGTGCCAATGTTGCAGACATAGCCCTCCTCGCCTTTCTTGGCGAGTATGTCGCCGACGTCCTTGCCGCAATAGGTCCCATCATTGCGAACGGTGCGTTTGGTCCGCACGCGCTGGCCATAGGTGAACCGCGGCGGTTCATTGAGCTCGACGACGTCGCTATCGCGGCTGATGTTGGTCATCTAGCATCTCCTCGACAATCTTCCCGATATCAAATAGTTCGCCCGCGCCAAGGTCGCAAGCGCCCTGCGATCGCCCGCCAAGAAACCTATCGATCCTTGCTCAGCTGATCATCTTCACAATCGGCGCCGAGCCATCGAGCGCCTTCACATTGCCGCCCCGTTGGCGCGCAACGTCCCGCACCAGCGGATCGGCGTCGTCCTGCATGTCCGCCAGCCGGGAAACAGCAATCCGGCTCGCCACTTCGTAGCGAACCCGCCAATCCGGATCCTGTTGCAAGCCGCCGAGCTGTTCGTCCGAGAGCCGACGCGCCACTTCGAGCCTGACGCCGGGATCCTTATCCTGCGCCATCCGCATCAACCAAGCCGCATCGATGCGGCGCACGATGGTGCGCCTGACTTCCGGCTCGGGATCGTTGATCATCATCGGCAATGTCGAGGGGGACAGGCGACGCGCGATCATGGTGCGGACGTAGTAATCGCGATCGTTCATCATCGAGACCAGCCCGGCGTCATCGAGACGCGAGGCGACGCGAATGCGAACCTCGCGATGCGGATCGTCGCGAAGGCGCAGAAGATAGCTGTCCGGGAGCCGCGCCGCCGCCGCCCAGCGGACCGTCTCATCGGAATCGGCCAGCATGGCGGGCAGTCGAAAAATGTCGGCGTGTTTGGCGGCGACCGCCCGCGCCTCGAAATAGGGATCCGCCAGATGATCATTCGCCAGACTGGGATTCCAGTCGAAGAACCGGTCGATGCGGCGCGCGTACCGATCCTTCACGCAGGCCTGCTTCAACTGGCATTTGCCCTGCTTCTGCAAGTTCTGATATTTGCACGCGGCGCAGTCGATTTCCTTGCCGGCGAAATCGCGGGCTTCGTCGATTTCACTCTTCATCGCCCTGCTCCATGCGTTGATGGACCTCGATCAGCACAGTCGCGCCGATCTTGTCGCTCGCATCAAGCTCAAGAAGCTTCATCGCCGCGGCGAGGCCTTCGTCGAGATTGCCCAACCGCATCTGCAGATAGGCGTAACCCTTCAAGACGAACAAATAAAACCGCGGCAGCATTGCGTCATAGCTGCTGAAATTGGCGTCGCCGCTTTGGACCTCCCGCCAGTCGTCAGCCAGATTGTTATGATGCGCCGCTTCGGCGAGACAAATGCGGGCGACATCCAAGCATTCGACCAGTCGCCCTTTGTAAAAGTAGAAACGATACAAGCCAATCAGCACCGCCGGATGGGCAGGGGCTATCGCCTCCGCCTGACGGAGATGCGCCAAGGCAAGCTCATCGCGATCATAGAGGCTCGCGGCGAGCGCAAGATGCTCCTCCGCCGCAGGAGGCAAGCCTCCGCCAAGCAGCGCCTCAACCGCCTGGATCGACGGCGGCTCATTGAAGCCAGTCGTCAAGTCCATGCGCGGCCTCGCTTAATGTTGATGATCGTGTTCGTGGAGATGGCCAACGTCCGGAGCGCTGTGAGAACCACAGGTAGAGACATTCTTGGGGTCGTGAAACTTCAATCCGGCGGACGTCGGAGTCTCGACAAAGTCCATGGTCACGCCTTGCAGCAGAAGCCGGCTCTGGGCGGGCAGAAAAAACCGCAAGCCATTATATTCATGAACGGTCTCGCCGGCGGCCGGCGCCGCTTGAACGCTGAACTCGGCGGAAAGGCCGGAACAGCCGCCCGGAGAAACCGAGAGACTCAGGCCGCTGCCTGGGCCGCCATCGAATCGAAG
This sequence comes from Methylocapsa aurea, assembly GCF_000746085.1. Classification (GTDB taxonomy): domain Bacteria; phylum Pseudomonadota; class Alphaproteobacteria; order Rhizobiales; family Beijerinckiaceae; genus Methylocapsa; species Methylocapsa aurea. Next base: position 242,502 of record NZ_KN050804.1, read on the forward strand.
CATGCGCCGGACGAATTTGTCGGCCGCGGGAGTGATCGTCACATTCAGATTTTGCATATTCAAGCCGCCGGTTGGTAACGTGGATAAGACTCATCGACGATGCAGGTCTCTTCGACCGGACAAATCAAAGCACATTGCGGGTCATCGTGAAAGCCGATGCATTCGGTGCATTTGGTCGGATCGATGACATAGATCCCTTCAGCGGCGCTAATCGCTTCGTTGGGGCATTCCGCCTCGCACGCCGAGCAATTCACGCAAGACACCGCGATTTTCAATGTCATAAGCCGCTCCTATCAGGGACGAATGGGAGGGCGTCGGAACGCGCATGACGCGCCCCGACGCCTTGATTTAGGCCAGCTTATTCGGCGGCCACGGCGGCGACGTCCACCGCGACTTCGCCAGGACGAATTTCGGCGTCGCCCTTTTCAACATGAACGATCGAACCGTCTTTGACGCCTTCGAGATAGCGCTTGAAGTAGGTGATCGCCGACTTCTCGATGAACTCATGCGCGAATTCGTCGACCGCTTCGATGCCGGCAGCGAGCAGGTCCTTCTTCGGGCAGCCGCCGATCTTCGCGACGAAGACCGCATGGCAGTCCTTGATGGCGCGGATCACAGTTTCAAGCGCGTCTTCTTCGCCGTAGCCGCCCTGGCAATAAAGGTCGACGCGGCGATGGCCGATGAAGTGAGCGCCCTTGCCGGTGCTGAGTTCATAGATCTGGAACTCGGCGGCGTGGCCGAAATGCTCGTTGATCCGGCCGCTGCCCTTCGTCGCGACAGCAATGAGGATCTTGATGTCGCTTTCCACGCCAGCGAGAATCTGAAGCTCGGAAGCCTTGGCGCCGGAAACGGCGAGACGCTCCTCCTCGACCTTGGCCTGATAGGCCTGGCGGGTCGCGAGGTCGTAGTTGACGTCCATCTCCATGATTTTTTCGGTGGTGAACTCGGCGCTGCGGTCTTCGCCGAGAAGGCCAACGGCGTCGGCGCGGCACTGGCGGCAGTGGCGCATCATGTTCATTTCGCCTTCGCAGCTGTCCTGCAGGCGCTTCAACTCCTGCGCCGTCGGGCCGCGCTGGCCGGTCAAGCCAAACACCGTGCCGTGCTCGGCGGCGGAGATCAGCGGCATGATGTTGTGCAAGAAAGCGCCGCGCGACTTGACGGCCCGGTTCACCTCGACGAGATGCTGATCGTTGACGCCGGGGATCATGACTGAGTTGATCTTGGAAAGGATGCCGCGCGCGGTGAGCATTTCCAGGCCCTGCATCTGACGATCGGTCAGGATCTGGGCGGCTTCGCGGCCGGTATAGCGTTTATGCTTGTAGAAGATCCAGGGATAGATCTTCGCTCCGACGTCGGCGTCGACCATGTTGACGGTGATCGTGACGTGATCGACATTGTATTTGGCGATCGTGTCGACGTGGTCGGGAAGGGTCAGCCCGTTCGTGGAAAGGCAGAGCTTGATGTCGGGAGCGGTCTTCGCGATCAGGTCGAAGGTCTTGAAGGTCTTTTCCGGATTGGCGAGGGGGTCGCCGGGGCCGGCAATGCCAAGAACCGTCATCTGCGGAATGGTGGACGCAACGGCGAGGACTTTCTTCGCGGCCTGCTCTGGGGTCAAGCGTTCGCTGACCACGCCCGGGCGGGACTCATTGGCGCAATCATATTTGCGATTGCAATAATTGCATTGGATGTTGCAAGCCGGAGCCACGGCGACATGCATGCGCGCGTAATGATGATGCGCTTCTTCGCTGTAGCAAGGATGGTTCTTGACCTTTTCCCAAATCTCCGGGGCGAGATCGTTCTCGCCGGCCGCCGTGCCGCAGCTCGCCTTTTTGCCGCCGTCGCTGTTGGTTTCGCAACCCTTGTGCTCGGCCATCTTCTGCATAATCTCTTCGGCCGTTGCGCCGGCCTTAGCTGCCGCAGCTGCGACCTCGTGTTCTGACAAATCCATGTTCGATCCTCGCTTTTGGCTGGAACCTATTGGTAACAAGGGGCGCGCCACGCTTTCCCTCTTCCGCCGATAAGCTCAACTGCGATCTGGATAGGTAAGATCGCTTGGCCAAGGTTGAGCAACTAGCATGCCAAAAATGGAATAAGTCTAATCACTTGAATCAGCGGAGGTTTCCCGAAAACCTCAGGCTGTCGCGATCCCGACGCGCCGTCCAATAGGCGCAACTGGCGTCTGTTTGAAAGGCGACACCCATCTGAGCCCCCGGGTGCTCTAGGTCAGAAAGCCCTCCGCCTCACGCGATAAAGCGAAGCGAAATGGGCGGCGGATAAGATGCCCGACAAGCTTGGCCAGCGCCTCCCGGTCCGCCAATTAAGGCGTTGCAGCCAGCGCGGAGGCCGGAAACCTGAGGCCAATCGGCGCATGCGGCGAATGGTCTAATCCAGGCGCGATCGGGGCGTGTCGGTTTTCGTTCAGTGAATGCCGCGCGGGGCGCCGTCGCCGCCCACGCGATCATTAATATCCGCCTGATGCAGCGATGGAGTTAGACCAAGCTCCCGCATCCTGAGGCGCGCCATGTCGCGGACGATCGGGTCGGCATCGCTGAGAAAGAGCGGCAGAGAATCCGGGTCGATCCGCTCCGCGACGGTGAATCGAACACGGAGGTCCGGATCATTGACAAGAGCCGCCAGACGCGCCGGAGGCAGACGTTCCGCCACCTCCATCCGGACCATCGGATCGGCGTCGGTCCGCATATCGAACAGGCGACCGGCGGGAATCCTGCGCGCGACCCATCGCCGCACGGCGGGATCGCGATCGCGCATCGCCATGACCAGGAGGTCTGGCGCGATCCTGCGAACAACCACGCCGCGAACAAAGGGATCCGCGTCGCCGAGCATCGCAATCAAATCCTTGCCGTCCATCTTCATGGCGACGCCGATGCGAACCCGCCTGTCGGGATCATTCGCCAAAGGCTTGACCCGCTCGCGCGGCAGGCGTGACACCGCCATGGTCCGAACCTCGGGTTCGGAATCGGACAACATCGGAGCGACGCGAAACAGGCTCGCATATTTTACGGCGACCGCGCGCAACTCGAAATAGGGGTGGTGGAGATAGGCGTCGGCGAGCTGCGGCGAGGCCCGGAAAAAGCGGTCCATATGCTTGATGACGCGGTCATGCGCGCAGCTATAGCCCTTGCGGCACCTATCCTCGGCAAGCAGCGCTTTATGGACGCATTGATTGCAATGAATTGGCTGCCCCAACCAGTTGCGAGCGTCGTCAGCCGCATCCATGGCGCGCTCCACACAGGCTGGCCTCGGTCGGACGCAACCGGGCCGGTGCTAAAGCGCTTTCAGACTCCACGGAATCAGAAAGCTGCTCTAGCTTTTCATTTCATCGCATTTTCTTAGCGCGGACCGGGGTCCGCTTCGCTCGAAAATGTTCTAACCCGCCAGATTGCAGAGGCGGGCTTTGTAAATGCCGTCGAATTTCAGGCTGGCACGCAGGTCTGCGGGACCGGGCACACGGTATCGCATTGCGGATGATCAAAGTCGTTCTCGCATTCGGTGCACTTCTTCGGATCAATGACATAGGTCTCATTCTTGAACGAGATCGCCGCATTGGGGCACTCAAATTCGCAAGCGCCGCAGACGGTGCATTGAGAGGCGATGATCTTGTAGGCCATTTTAGAATTCTCCTTCAAAAAAACGTCCGGGAAACTTCCTTACATCCTGGACCAAAGGTAAAAGGTCAAATGTTCGCCGGCTCCGCCCGTGCATAGGCCAATTGATGCAGAAGGTGACGAACCCCAACCAACACCGGCGCCGCGCCGTATTCATGCCGTTGAAACCGCTACACGGCGCAGCAAGTTCTATACCAGCGCTCCGATGTTCGGCCGTCCCTTGGGAAAAGCGGCGGCGCGCAAGCGTTGCGACGACCGCAATGTTCCACCTTGGACAATTTCATGGAAGGTTTCGCGCGCCGCCGCCGAGCCAGATCCATCCGCGCCTTGAGTCCGGGCGCCTCTTGGCCCCTGCGGCGCGCTCAGAACTTTTTGATTTCGATCCCGTGCTTGCGCAGCGCATAGCCGATCTGGCGTGGGGTCAACCCCATCATTCGGGCGGCTTTCGCCTGGACCCAGCCGGACTTTTCCATCGCCTCGAGCAAGCGCTCCCGCTCCGAGGCGTCGCTCCCGGCGCCGTCGAAATATTCGCCCTGAGACTCGGCCGACACCGCAGCCGAAGACTCGGGGCTGGAGGGCGCAAGGGCTCGGGGCGAGGGCTGCGGCGTCTCCCGATAGGGTTCGGCCGGCGCTGGAGCGCCTGAAAAAGGCCCCAAGCCGCCGATCGGCTTCGACCAGGCGTCCGCCGAAGTCTTGCCTTTCCAGAGCGTCGCAGAGAGGCATTGGTCCTGCCCGCAAGCGAAATCCGCGGCGACGATTGCGTCATCGGCGGCGAAGGTCGCGGTGCGCTGGACGCAATTTTCAAGTTCCCGCACATTGCCGGGAAAATAGCAGGATTTCAAAACCTGCATCGCCTGCTTGCTGAAGGCGAGTTCGCGGCCATTCTCTTCGTTGAATTGTTCGAGAAAACGCGCCGCGAGCAGCGGAATATCGCTGCTGCGCTCGCGCAGCGGCGGCAGGAGCAGGGGCACGACACTGATGCGATAATAGAGGTCGGCGCGGAACTCGCCATTGCGGACCGCCTCTTCCAAATTCTTGTTGGTCGCGGTGATCAACCGCACGTCGGCCTTCAACGTCTTGGTTCCGCCAACCCTTTCGAACTCGCCGCTCTGCAGGACGCGCAAGAGCTTGGCCTGGAACGAGGACGAAATTTCACCGATCTCGTCGAGGAAAAGCGTGCCGCCGTCGGCGAGTTCGAAACGCCCCTTCCGGGTCGCGACGGCGCCGGTGAAAGCGCCCTTTTCATGCCCGAACAATTCCGATTCGAGAACGCTTTCCGCCAAAGCCGCGCAATTGACCTTGACGAAAGCATGCGAGGCGCGCGGCGACATTTCGTGCAAGGCGCGGGCGAACAGTTCTTTGCCGGTTCCTGATTCGCCGCGAAGCAGCATGGTCGCATTGGAGCGGGCGACAATCGAGATTTTGTCGAGAACCGAACGAATCGCCGGACTTTCTCCAATAATGCCGGACGCCCGCGGCTTGCTCGTCGGCGTCGGCTGCAACTTGGTGATCTCTTTCTGCAAACGATGACTTTCCTCGATCAAGCGGTCCCGGTCGCGGGCGACGACGCGATGCAATTTGACGGTTTGGCCGATCAGGTTGGCGATCATCACCAGAAAACGAACATCGGAATCGAACCTGAAGACGCTCTCGCCATCCCAGATCCGATCCACGGTCAAGGTGCCGACCACCCTGTCGCCGGCGCGAATCGGCACGCCCATGAAGGAGACCTTGACGCCATCGGAGGCGAGGACGGCGACGTCGTTCGCATCGAAGAGATCGTGGTCAGCGACATTATGCACGACAAGCGGGACATCGGTCGCGACGATCTGGCCGATCGCCCGCTCAGGATAGCGCAAGGGTGAATGCGGTAAGGTCTCCTCGCTCCATCCCGCCCCGACCGCCACCTCAGGCACGCCGTCATCGGCAAGAAGCACGATGGTTCCGTGCCGCATCTGCAGAAATGAGGAGAGCAGATTGAGGACGTTCGCGAGCGTTGTCTCAAGCCGCGTCGGCGCGGTCAGGATCTTCGAGATTTCATAGACGCCGATCAGCGCGATCTCGCTTAATTGGATGCGTTGCGACGATGCGGCGGGCTTGCTGGCGGCCAAGGAGTCGAGCTCTGTCATTGCGCGGCCTTCAATAGCTCGGGAGTTTCCTCCCTGTCGGACTTCCGACATATGCCAATTATCCAGAGAGTGGGGTCGTTTTTTCGACACGCCCTTTGTCTAGATTCCAACGTGAAGTTCTAACCCGACTAAGAAATCCTGTCGCCCTTAAATTTTGAGCATGGATATGCAAAACCTCTGAGCATTGCGCCTTGTTTGCCAGCAGAAATGAAGGCTTGAAATCGCGCTCAAAGTAATCTTTACGCAATTGTCTGACCTGAAACAAAGACCGCGACACTATTACAATCGAGGCTTTAACAAAAAGTTCTCTACTTCATATGCCCGGGCGCAAGCGTCTTATTTGTTGCGATTGCGCCCATTGCGCCAATGGCCCTGCATGAAACTGTCGGGCGTCGGTCATCGGAAAGCGGCAAAGGCGCCATCAAATTAGGCTGGATCGTCAACCGCGCCGATCTCACCAGACCCAGAACAGCAGGACCCAGCTTCCAACGCCGATCGAAGCGGCGAGCGCGATCCATGCCGTCGCCAGAAATCGGCGCGGCGCATGCCGGGTCCGCAGGCCGGCGATCCGCCAGCTGAGGCCGATCGACCAGAGCGCGGCGCCAGCGAGCAAGCCGCCCCGAAGAAGCCCGACAAAGCCGAGCGACGCCCCCTCGGCGCGCAAGAAGGTGACGGTCATGGCGCTCAGCCCAAGAAAAACGCCGCAGGCGGCGATCGGAATGAGGCTTTGCGCGAAATGGTGAAAAGCCGCGGACGACCACGGCCCGAGGCTGCGCGTCGCCAGCCAAAGGCAGAGCGAGACCAATCCGCCGATGATCGCTGCGGTCGCTCCGATATAGAAGAGCAAGACGGCGCCGTCGAGCAGCGTCAATTGATCGTTGAGATCGGGATAATCGGTCAGGATCCACCAGGGCGGCTGCACCTGCAGCGGCCAGACGAGGCCCTGCTCGATGAGCCATCCCGCCAAGGCCTGCTTGATCGAGACATACCACGGGCTGGCGCTCCAATGGAACGCGCCGGCCGCCACGCCCATCAAGCCGAAGACGATCAGCAGGGTTTCCCAGGGTTTCGGCGCCGATCCCGCGACATGGACGATTTCATGATTGGGCGCGCGCGGCGCGAGTTCAATGGCGCCGCGAAAGCCCTCGCAACGGCCGCACATATGGCAATCGGCGCCGCCGCGCATGGTTCGGATCGGGACAAGCGGCGCGCAATTGATGGGCGCGGCATGGGCGTGTCCGGAAAGGCGCGAGGCCGTCCAGGCGTCCTGATCGACGCTGAAATGCACCGGCGCGAGCTTCGCCAAAAGCCCAAAAACGCCATTCACCGGACAGAGATAGCGGCACCAGACTCTTTTGTTGCGCCCGTATAGATAGCCGACCGCGATCGCGCCAAGCGTCGAGCCGCCTAGAATCAAGAGGGCGGGCTTTGGATATTGATAGACGCTGACCATCTGGCCATAGACCGTGGTGCAGACGAAAGCGACAAAAGGCCAGCCCTTCCAGGTGATCCAGCGCGGCACGGCGTAGCCTTTGCCAAACCGGCTTGTCGCCTCCGACAGCGCCCCTTCCGGACAGAACAAGCCGCACCAGGCCCGCCCCACCAAAACCATGCTGAGCAGGACGAAAGGCCACCAAATGCCCCAAAAGGCGAATTGCGCGAAAAGGGTCAGATTGTCCCAAATATGCGCCATGCGTCCTGGCAAGGGCAGGAAGGCCGGAGTCGCGACGAGCACAAGATAGACAATGACGATCGACCATTGGACGCGCTGGATCAGGCCTTGGCGCCGCCGCAGCCATCCGCCGATTTGATTCAGACCACGCTCGATGAAGCCCCGGCGCGGCGGCAGTGCGGCTCGATGTGCTTGCTTCGCCGGCCCATTGTCGGCCTCGGCCGCAACCAGGAAATCCATCAACGCTTCTCTCCAAGCTCTTGACGAGCCCTGCCGCACACCCGCCGGCGGCGCGGATGGGAATGACGCCGGGACGATTGTAGGGTTTCAGTCATTGGCGTCTCCCTTCCCCGGAGCGCAGTGCGCACCCCCTGAGGTCAGGAATCGAACAAAGCCGGCAGCGCCCATTTTCGAGCCTCATTTCGCGACGAGCACGGCTTGGGGCGCGTCAGGATGAAAATCGTCGAAAAAGGCATATTCGCCAGGATCGAGGGTCCGGAACACCAGAATCGACGTCGAGTTCGGCGCCAGAACTTTTTCCTTGCGCAGCTCATTGCTTTCGAATTCAGCCGGCGTATCGCCGCTGTTGCGCAATTCGAGCTTGAACCGCGTGTTGGCCGGCACTTCGAGACGGAGCGGCTCGACTTTTCCGTCATGAAACTCGATCCTGAAAACCGGCTCCTCTTCGGCGCGGAGATGGGTCGAAGCCGCGGCGAGGAACAGGCTCAAAGCAAAAAAGCGCAAGGGCCAAGTCATTGGCCAAGTCACCGTGTTCTTATGCATATTGCCGTCTTTCCCGCGACGCTGGTCTGTCAATAGGCGCCTTTTTTTCCAGTTCCGGCATAGACGAATTCATATTCGACGGTGAAGGTCTTGAACCAAGGCTCGACGCCGGTTTCCTTATCGACATGGCGGCCGAAATGGGCATGCGGATTCTCGCTCGGCGGCGCGATGGTCAGAAGAAGCCTGTATTTGCCCGGCCCCATCATCTTGACGTTGTCGCCATAATGGGGTCCGTCATTGGCGACCATCGCCATGAATGCGCCCTTTTGGGTCTGATTGTCATCAAGCTTGGTCAATTCATAGGCGACCGCGAGATAGGGAATCCAATCGCCTTGCGCGAACCCGTTCTTATTGTCCTTGGCCGCCTTGATGTCGGCCTCTAGATGGACGTCGGATTCTTTTGCAAGGCGCATCGCGCCGGGCGGGTCCATTTCAATCGGCTGCAAATAGACAGCGGCTATGTCCATGCCGCCTTTTTCCTGCGGCTTGCCGATCGGATATTCCTTGGCTGCGAGCGGAAACCCGACCAGCAGGGCGAGCGCAGCATAAACCAGACCAAAGCGAAATCGCATTATGTTTTCTCCATACGAAGCTTACGCTTGGAAAGCTTCGGCGCAATTTCAGCGCATAAACAGCAAAAGGCGCTAAAGCCGGCTGAAATCGGATATTCTAATAGATCATCCGGCTAGAAAATACAAAAAGAAGTCTAGTTTATAATCATTTTAATATAGACTACGAGAAAGCTGCCGCGTCTAATCTTGATCCTCACAGTCACTCGCCTCGCATCAAGCTATCGCCGCATCGCTCCCCCAATCCGAGCGCGGCGCGAAGGCGCGCCCGGTCGCTCTCCCGATTGGGCGTCCCGAACCGGAGCCAGTTCGGCTGGGCGTCGAAACGCCGCACCCAAATCCCGGCCTTCGCCAGGCCTTCAAATAGGCTGCGCGCATCCTCGCGCGCCACCAGCTGGAACAACAAGCCGCCGCCAAGCGGGGCGAGGCGCGCCGCGGCGAGAATTTCGTCCCGCGCCTTGGCGTCGGCTTCCAGTTTGCGCCGCGTCGAGCCGAGCCAAGCCGGGTCCGCCAGGGCCCTTGTCCCAATCTCGACGGCCGCTCCCGAGACCGGCCAGCACCCCAAGGCGCGACGTAATTTCCCGGCCAAGGCCTCCGGTGCGATCGCAAACCCCAGCCGAAGCCCCGGCAGGCCATAGGTCTTGCCGAAGGAGCGCAGAGCGACGATCCCGCCGATGGGCATTTGCGGAACGACGCTGGCGCCGGGCGGCAAGAAATCCATGAAAGCTTCGTCGACGATCAACTGGCCGCCCCGTTCGCCAAGGACCCTCGCCAGTTCCCGCAGATCGTCAGCCGAGACAAGCCGTCCATCAGGATTATTGGGATTGACGACGACGGCGACATCCTTGTCGGCGAGCGCGGCGAGATCATCGACGACCGTCACCTCGGCGCCGCTGGCGCGCCAGCTTCGCGCATGCTCGGCATAGGCGAAGCCCAAAACGCCCACCCGACGCGCCGGCAATAGGTGGGGGAGCCAGGCAATGATCGCCTGACTGCCCGGCGCGGCGACCGTTTCAAAGCCGGCGCAAGCGTCATAGGCCAGCGCCGCCGCGCTTTCCAAACCGGCGAGCTCGACCGGATCCGGCAGCCGGGTGAAGGCTTCAGCGGGCAGATCGCCAATCGGATAGGAATAAGGGTTGACCCCGGTTGAGAGATCGAGCCAAGGCTCCGGCGCCTGCGGAAAAGCCTTGCGCGCGGCGGCGAGATTGCCGCCATGCGCCTCCTCGGCTAACCCTCGCCCCCCGGCAATCCTATGGTCATGCATGGATCTTATCGCAACTTTCACGCTCGCGGCGGCCACGGTGGCGATCGAGGCGGGCATTGGCTATCCGCAACGTCTCTTCAAGGCGATCGGCCATCCGGTCACCTGGATCGGCGCGCTGATCGCCCGCGCCGATGGGCGCCTGAACCATGAGGATCAGTCCTTCGCGCGCCGGCGCATCATGGGGGCCCTTGCCCTTGGCCTTATTTTGACCGTCGCCGGCGGCGGCGCGCAGCTCTTAAGCCTCGGGTTGGCGAGTCTGGAATTGGCGCGACCGCTTTCCCTCTTCATCACTGCGCTTATCGCTTCAAGCCTCATCGCGCAACGCAGCCTGCACGCGCATGTCCTCGCCGTCGCGACGGCTCTCGACCATGCCGGATTGGAGGCGGCGCAAAAAGCCGTTGGCGCGATCGTCGGCCGCGACGTCCGCGCGCTCGACGAGACCGGCGTCGCCCGCGCGGCGATCGAGAGCCTCGCCGAAAATTTTTCCGACGGCGTCGTCGCGCCCGCCTTCTGGATCGCGTTCGGCGGCCTTCCCGGCGGGGTTTGCTACAAGGCGATCAATACCGCCGACAGCATGATCGGCCACCGCACCAAACGTCACGCCGCTTTCGGCTTCGCCGCCGCCAAGCTCGATGATCTCGTCAATTTCTTGCCCGCGCGGCTTTCTGCCCTTTGGATTTCGATCGCAGCGGCTTTCCTGCCCGGAGCTTCGCCTAAAGCCTCGCAGCGGGTCGCGCGGCGCGATAGCCGGGGACATCCTTCGCCCAATGCCGGCTGGCCGGAGGCGGCCTTCGCCGGCGCGCTCGGCTTCCAGCTTGGCGGCCCACGCTTTTATGGCCAGACCCGAATCGACGACGCCTGGATCGGCTCCGGCGACAGCGCCGCCGGAGCGCGCGACATCCGCCGCGCGCTCGCGCTCTATCGCCGCGCCTGCGCCGTCCATTGCGGCTTTCTCGCGCTCCCGGCGCTCTTGCTCCTTGGGCGGAGTCTCATCTGGCCAGCGTAAGGAGAAGATCGAGATCCAAATGCGCTTCGAGATGCGCGGCGACAGCATCAAGGGCATCTTCAAGCGTTTGCTCGTAGGAGGCGCCGGACCCCGCGCCGCCGAGGCGCGCGAGCAAGGCGCTCCGCTGCGCCGCCTCCGCAAAAAGCCCATGCACATAGCTGCCGCGAACCCGGCCATTGGCGGAGATCGCGCCATCGGTTCGCCCATCCTCGAAGACCAGCAGCGGCCGCGCGCAATCCGGCCCGAAACTTTTGCCAAAATGCATTTCATAGCCCTTGAAGGGCGCGCCGTCCTCCACCCCGACGCCCCGCGCCGGCGCCAGAATTTTTTCGCCGAGAAACTCGGTGTGAATATCGAGCAGGCCGAGCCCCGGCGCCGCGCCCGGCGGCCCCTCAAAGCCCAAACTGTCGCGAATGCTCTTGCCCAGCATCTGATAGCCGCCGCACAGACCGAAAACATGGCCGCCGCGCCGCACATGCGCGGCAAGGTCGATATCCCAGCCCTCGCTCCGGAACGCGGCGAGATCCGCGATTGTCGTTTTCGACCCCGGCAACAGGACCAGCGCGGCCTCGACCGGCAAGGTTTGTCCGCGCGGCGTCATGACGAGAGAGACCTCGTCCTCGAGCGCGAAAGGATCGAGATCGTCGAAATTGGCGATCCCCGGCAGAACCGGAACCGCGATGGTTATTTTTCCCGAGCCGGGGCGTCTGCCGGCGAGCCCAAACGAATCCTCCGCCGGCAGGCGCCCCGCCTCGGAGCAAAAAGGAATGAGCCCCAGCGCCGGCCAACCGGTGTGGCTTTCGATCAACCGCATGCCATCGGCAAACAGCGCCGGGTCGCCGCGAAACTTATTGACGAGAAATCCCTGGATCATGGCGGCGTCGGCCGGGTCGAGCACGGCCTTGGCGCCGACGATCTGGGCGATGACGCCGCCGCGATCGATGTCGCCGAGCAAAATCACCGGGACATCGGCGGCGCGGGAAAAGCCCATATTGGCGATGTCGTTCTTGCGCAGATTGATCTCCGACGCGCTTCCCGCGCCTTCGACAAGGACGAGATCGGCCCGGCGCGCCAGCCGCGCGAAGCTTTCGAGCACATCGCCGAGCAGCCTTGGCTTCCACTCCTGGTAGTCCCGCGCTTGCGCATTGCCGATCACGGCGCCTCGCAGAATGATCTGCGCGCCGGTTCCGCTCTGCGGCTTCAACAGGACCGGATTCATGTCGACACTTGGCGCAACGCCGCAAGCGAGAGCCTGGACCGCCTGGGCGCGGCCGATCTCGCCGCCATCTTGCGTCGCAGCGGCATTATTCGACATATTCTGCGGCTTGAACGGCAGAACGCGCAGACCGCGCTTGCGATAGGCGCGGCAGAGCCCGGCGACGATCAGCGATTTGCCAACGTCGGACCCTGTCCCTTGCAGCATGAGCGCCTTCGCCCGCCGAGCTTCGGTCAGAACTCGATTCCCCGTTGCGCCTTCACGCCCGCCTTGAAATGGTGCTTGACGAGCGTCATTTCGGTGACGAGATCGGCGGCCTCCAACATTTCCGGCTTGGCGTTGCGGCCGGTAACGACGACATGCAGATCCGGCCGGCGGCCGGAAAGCGCCGCAACGACATCGCCAAGCGACAGATAATCGTAGCGCAAGGCGATGTTCAATTCGTCGAGGATAAGAAGCCTTATTTTCGGATCGGCCATCAATTCAAGCGCCTTCGTCCAGGCCGCCTCAGCCGCCGCCATGTCGCGGGCGCGATCCTGCGTCTCCCAGGTGAAGCCCTCGCCCATCGTATGCCAGGAGATCAGGTCGGAGAAACGGTTCAAGGCGGTGCGCTCGCCGGTCTCCCAGGCGCCCTTGATGAATTGCACGACGCCGCAGGGCCAGCCATGCCCGAGCGCGCGCAGCAAGAGCCCGAAAGCCGCCGTAGATTTGCCCTTTCCGGGTCCGGTATGGACGATGAGGAGGCCTTTTTCGGCAATGGTCTTGCCGGCCACCTCGGCGTCCTGGACCGCTTTGCGCTTCGCCATTTTTTCGCGATGGCGGAGGGCTTCGGATTGGTCATGAGCTGAGTTCATCGGCGTTTCACAAGTGAATCGAGAAGGGGAAGGCCCGCCGCCGACTTTTCCTATAGCGCATGACAAGACCATCACGAAGGGCCGCTCACCGCCCCACTGAAGGCGCCCGACAGCTTCTCGAACTCGGCTCCCGCATCAAGCAGCGCTCACAAACTTCTCTTTCCGATCCACGGCCGGATTTTCTCGTAAAGCTGCATTGGCGCGGTGATGCTGCCCACCGGCGGCGCGCCGAGGCGCAGCAGAACCGCCCTTCGCCAATAGAGCCGGGCTTCCTCGACCCCCGTGATCTCCGTCCAGGGGATCAAAAGCGGCGGCTTATAGAATAGACCCAATGGCATGTCGATCGAAAGGCGCAGGCCATCTTCCGCCAAACCGACCGCAACGCAGTTTCGATAGAGAATTTTTCCGACGACCAAGGTCTCGCGCCTCGATATATCGCGTCTCGGACCCTCCGGGGCGGCATAATAATACGCCAAATGGCTCCACCCGCCGCCGGCGCCTTTGAAATGCGCCGAAATGACAGGCTTCAGGACAGCATAAGCCAGACTCGCGAGCGCCAGCAGGCCCAAGAAGACAATAGTCGAAACGATGAACCATGGCTCGTTAGATGTCCACATAAAGGGCGCCTCGGGGTTTAGGTCTGCGCTTCATTCTCCCAGGTCGACGCCGGACTTGACATAGGCACCCGGCGCGCAAGGCGCGACGCGCCGACGCAGGGCCTCGGCTTCCAGGCGTGTTCGATAAGGTCCAAGCAAGACGGCGAAATAGCCCGGCCGGAAGCCCCTTATCTTGCTGGTATATTCCGTCCATGCCTCGATGCCGCACTCGGCGGCGGCGCGCTTCCCCCGCTCGGCGGCGCTGAAGGTCGCATCGCCGGCATAGGCGTCAAACGCAGACAGCACCACGAAGAAGGATGGGCCGGTCCTTGCGGAGGCGCCAAGCACGCCGCAAAGCAGTAGAAGCGCAGCCGCGCCGTAAATCCTGTAAGTCAGCATGGGCGCCACCGAACCGGGAATGCAGATATACTCGCCCACCCGCGCCTTGGCGCACTGATCTGGCGCAGATCCGATTGAGGCGAAGCGCCCCTCCTTGCCGGGCACTGGAACGCACCCGATTGACACGCCCGCCTTTCCGTCTAGTCTCCCCCTCCGCAACGGTCCCTCGCTTCGAGGGGTAAATGGGAATGTGGCGGTGCGCTCTTGCGCGTCAAACCACAGCTGCCCCCGCAACTGTCAGCGGGTAGTCGCGCGCAAAATCGCCACTGGGCGGCCGGGATTCCGGCGCTTGGGAAGGCGGCGCGCGACGTCGATCCGCCAGCCAGGAAACCTGCCGTTCGATCGAAAATGGGCCGGCGGGGTGCTCCGGCCTGTCTCGATGCCGGCGCAGGCCGGTGAAGGAGGCCGCGTTTTCACGGCGCTCCGGCCCAAGCACCCCTGCGCGTCATTTGGCGCGGCGAAGGAACCGGGTGCATTCATGAACAGCCTCGCCAAAATTCCGGCGACGATCATCACCGGCTTTCTCGGCGCCGGCAAGACGACGCTCATCCGCCATATTCTCTCCAACGCCGGCGGCCGGCGGCTTGCGCTCATCATCAATGAATTCGGCGACATCGGCGTCGATAGCGAGATTTTGAAGGGCTGCGGCGACCTCGCCTGCCGCGAAGACAGCATCATCGAACTCGCCAATGGCTGCATCTGCTGCACCGTCGCCGACGATTTCCTGCCCGCGATCGAGCAGCTTCTGGCGCTCGATCCGCCGCCCGAACATATAATCATAGAGACCTCCGGCCTCGCTCTGCCGAAGCCCCTGGTCAAGGCCTTCGACTGGCCCGCCATCCGCTCGAAATTGACGGTCGACGGCGTGATCGCCATCGTCGATGGCGCGGCCGTCGCGGAAGGGCGTTTCGCCGACGATCCGATCAAGCTGGCGCGCCAGCGACAGGCCGATCCCTCCATCGAGCATGACAATCCGCTCGAAGAGGTGTTCGAGGATCAATTGCTTTGCGCCGATCTCATCGTCGTCAGCAAGGCCGACCTTCTCGCCGCCGGCGAGTTTGAGCGCATCGAGGCCGACATCTTTGCCCGCGCCCCCCGCGCAAAGATCGTCGCCGCTTTCGAAGGCCGGATCGACGCCGCCGTCCTCCTGGGATTGGGCGCCGCCGCCGAGGACGATCTCGCCGCCAGGCCCTCGCATCATGACGGCGAAGGCGAGCATGATCACGACGATTTCGAAAGCATCATCGTCGAAGTCGCCGCCATCGACGACAGCGCCACGCTCATGCGCCAATTGGCCGCCGTCGCCGAGCGCTGCGACGTGCTGCGAATCAAGGGCTTCGTCGAGGTGCGCGGCAAGCCGATGCGGCTGCTGGTCCAGGGCGTCGGCCAACGGTTGCAGCACAGTTTCGATCGGCCATGGCGCGCTGACGAGCCGCGTCGCGGGCGCCTTGTCATCATTGGCGAGAAAGGCCTCGACGCGGCCGCCATCGCCGAGCTTCTTCCGGCGCGCCGGGAAGCCCTCGCCTGATGCATCTCCTGCGCACAGAAACCCGATCGCTGGACGAAGCGGAGGCCGCCGTCGACCTCGCGCAGACGCCGGCCGATCTGGTGTTCTTGTCGTTGTCCGACAGCGATCTCGCGATCGTCGCCGCCGCCGCGCAGAGCCGACCCAACCGCGCCATGAGCCTGCGGCTCGCCAATATCGCGCAGCTCAAACATCCGTTCTCGGTTGATCTCTATATTGAAAAGGTCGCCGCCAAGGCCCGCTTCGTCCTGGTGCGCCTGCTCGGCGGCCTCGATTATTGGCGCTATGGCGTCGAGGAGTTGGCCCGCGCGGCGCGGCAAGAGAATTTCGCGCTGGCCGTGATCCCCGGCGACGCCATGGAGGATGACCGGCTCGGCGCCGCCTCGACCTTGCCCGCCTCTGACCTTCGCGCCATTTCCGCCTGTTTCCAGGAAGGCGGACCCAAAAACATCGCTGCGCTGCTCGACTGGATCGAAGTCGCTTCAGGCGAACCGCTCGCTGGGTCCGAGCCGCGGCGCATCGCCGCCGCCGGCCGCTTCGAGGCCGGTTGCCGCCCCCGCGCCGGCGCCAAGGGACATGCGCTGATCGTTTTCTACCGCTCCTTCCTGCTGGCTGACGATACGACGCCGATCGAAGCGCTCGCGGAGGCTCTTGCGGCGCGCGGCCTGGATGTCGCCTCGATTTTCGTCGCCAGTCTCAAAGACCTGGAGGCGATCGCTTTCGTTCGCGCTGAAATCAGCCGCGACAGGCCCGATGTCATCCTCAATACGACAGCCTTCTCGGCCCGGCTTGGCGATGAACACAGCGTTCTCGAGGAGGCCGACGCGCCCATCCTGCAGGCGATCCTTTCCGGCGCGACCAAGGCGCAATGGGAGGCCGATCCACGCGGTCTTGGCGCCGCCGATCTCGCCATGAACATCGTCCTGCCGGAAATGGACGGACGTTTGATCACCCGCGCGATCGCCTTCAAGGCGCCCGCCGAGCCCAGACAAGATCTTGAATTCACGCCTCTCAAGCATTGTACCGCCCCTTCCCGCGTGGGCTTCGTCGCCGACCTCGCCATCGCTTGGGTCAGATTGCGCAAGACCCCGCCCGGCGAGCGCAAGATCGCCTGCATCCTATCGGATTATCCAGGCAAGAGCGGGCGCGGCGGCTATGCGGTCGGGCTCGATACGGCAAAGAGCGTCGCCTCGATCGCCGCGCTTTTGCGCGAGGCCGGATATGATATCGGATCGCTTCCGGAATCGGACGATCTTATGCGCAACCTGGAGGCGGCGAACGCGGGCGCGCGGCTGAGCCTGGCGCAATACCGGGTCGCCCTTAGCGCCATGCCGCCCAGCTTTGTCGAAAGCCTCCGGGCGCAATGGGGCGAGCCCGAGCAGGACGCCCTGGCGGCCTCCGGCGCCTTCTCCTTTCCGATTCTCTCCGCGCAGAATTTCCTCGTCGCGCTGCAGCCGGACCGAGGTGCCCGCGACGAGCGCAAGGCGCAATATCACAATGCCGCTCTGGCGCCACGCCATTCCTTTGTCGCCTTCTATGTCTGGCTGCGCGAGATCGCTAAGATCGACGCCATGATTCATTGCGGCGCGCATGGCACGCTGGAATGGCTGCCCGGCAAGGCCACCGCGCTTGGCGAGGCCTGCGCGCCGGAAGCCGTGCTCGGAGCGCTGCCGGTCATCTATCCTTTCATCGTTAATAATTCGGGCGAGGCGGCGCAGGCCAAACGCCGCATCAACGCGCTGACCATCGGCCATATGACCCCGCCCTTGACCGCAGCGGGAAGCCATGGCGCGGCGCTCGAAATCGAATCCCTGCTCGATGAATATGCCGCGGCCGAACCGCTTGACCCCAAACGCGCCCGCCTCCTGGCGCAGGCGATCCTCGATCGGGCGAGAGAAACGGGTTTGGCGCAAGACAGCGGATTGCAAGAAGGCGCCGGTCCGACCGCCGCCTTGCAACATCTCGACAGCTGGCTTTGCGACCTGAAGGACATGCGGATCGCCGATGGCTTGCATGTTTTCGGGCAATCGCCCGACCCCGCCTTGCGCGACGCCGCTGCGGCCAGTCTGATCCAGGCGATGCGGGAACCCTCCCCGGAAACCTCCGCCGCCGAGGCTTTGGAGCATATTCTAAACAGATTGGTTCAATCTGTTCGGCGAGAATATGCTCAGATCTTTAACACTGGAGCGATTTCTGATCGATCGAATGACTCCATTCGATCGGAAAGCGCTCTAGAGCGCATAAGCAGCCTCATCGATCGCTGCGGGCCGGCGGAATGCGGCAACCTCCTCAAGGCCCTCGACGGCTGTTTCGTCGCGCCCGGCCCTGGCGGCGCGCCCTCGCGCGGGCGGCTCGACGTGCTGCCCACCGGCCGCAACCTCTATGGCGTCGATCCGCGCGCGGTTCCAACCCGCACCGCCTGGGAAATCGGACGGCGCGCGGCGCGGGAGGTGTTGAACCGCCATGCCCAGGATCACGGCGAATGGCCACAGCGCATCGTCATGGATCTTTGGGCGAGCGCGACCATGCGCACCGGCGGCGACGATCTGGCGCAAGGCTTCGCTCTTCTCGGCGTCAAGCCAAGCTGGGATCACGCCTCCTCTCGCGTTAATGGCTTCGAGATCATTCCCCCTGCCCGGCTGGAGCATCCCCGCGTCGACGTCACCCTGCGCATCTCCGGCCTCTTCCGGGATGTGTTTCCGGCGCAGATCGCATTGTTCGATTCCGCCGTGCGCGCCATCGCCGCCCTCGAGGAAGACGCCGGCATCAATCCCTTGGCGGCGGAGTGGCGGCGCACATCGGAAATGCCCATGCGCATCTTTGGCGCGGCGCCTTCAACCTATGGCATTGGCCTTTCGCGGCGCCTCGACGGCGGGCATACCCGCTCGGACCTCGGCGCGCTTTATCTCGCCGCGACGTCGCATGCCTATGGCGGCGCGCGGGGAGAAGGCCTCGCGACGCCAGGTTTTCGCGAGCGAGTCGCCGCGGCTGACGCATTTGTCCATGTAGAGGACCAGGACGAGCGCGACATTCTCGATTCCGACGCCATCGTCGACCATGTAGGCGGCTTCGCCGCCGCAGCGCATATGCTTGGCAATGACGCGCCGCTCTACCAGGTCGATTCCGCCCGCCCCGACGCGATCAAAGCGCGCAGCTTGCCGGAACAAATCGCCCGCGTCGTTCGCGCCCGGGCGAGCAATCCGCGCTGGATCAAAGGGCAGATGCGCCATGGCCATCGCGGCGGCGCCGAAATCGCCGAGACGGTTGACCATCTCTTCGCTTTCGCGGCGCTCACGGACGCCGTGAAGAGCCGGCATTTCGAGCTTGTTTTCGAGGCGACCTGCGCCACACCCGAGGTGCGAGATTTTCTGATAAGGGCCAATCCGAAGGCCGCGCTCGCCATCGTCGAGCGCTTTGAGGAGGCCTTGCGCAGAGGCTATTGGCGAAGCCGCCGCAACTCCAGCCTCGACTGCCTCGGCGGGATGCGGGAGGCGCTGACATGCTGACCCGGGCTGAACTTCGCAAAGGCTGGTGCCCCGGCGCGCTGGCGCCGATGCCGGCGAAAGACGGCCTTCTCGTCCGGCTGCGCATCAGCGGCGGCATCGTCTCGGCCGATGCGCTGGCGGCGCTTGCGCGCGCCGGACGCGATCTTGGCAATGGGCTGTTCGATCTGTCCTCACGCGGCAATTTGCAGTTGCGCGGAGTATCCCCAACGCGCCTGCCCTTGCTCCATGCGCGGCTTGAAGATCTCGGACTGCTCGACGCTGACGCCGGGACGGAAGCCGTTCGCAATGTTCTCGTGAGCCCGCTTTGCGGCCTCGAGGCGCCAATTGACGTCGGCGCGATCGGCAAGGCGCTGGAGGCCGAACTCATTCGCGCCTATGACCTGCGCGGACTGCCCGGCAAATTCGGCTTTCTGATCGACGACGGCGGCCCGCTTTCTCTCGCACACACGCCAGCCGATATCAGGTTCGACTACGACCGAAGGCGCGGCCATTTCGCGATCGGCGTCGGCGGAGCCGCGGGCGAGGCTATTTGCCTTGGCGCATGCGAACCCGAGGCGCTCGTCGACATAGCTTTGCGCCTTGCTCGCGCCTTCCGACGGCTTGGCGGAGAGATGCTGGAGCCGCCCCGGCGCATGCGAGACCTGTTGCGGCAACAGGGGCCGAAACCCCTCGTCGCCGCTGCGGGCCTCAATCTGACGCCAGCGCCAAAGGGCGAGCTTGCCGCCGAACCCTGCCCGGTTGGATTGATCGCCCTCGGCGACGACACATTCTGCTTTGGCGTTGGCGCCCCCTTTGGCCGCTTCACGGCGCCCATGCTCGAGGCTGCGGCGCGGGCCGCTGCTCTTTTCGCGCATGGCGACATCAGATTGACGCCTTGGCGCGCGCTGATTTTTCCGCGAGTCGACGCAAGAAGCGAGGACGCCATGCGCGCCGCTTTTGCCGCGCAAGATTTCATCCTCGACAAGGATGACCCGAGGCTCGCGGTCGCGGCCTGCGGCGGCGCCGACGCCTGCGAGCGAGGCTCAACGCCAACCCATGCCGACGCTTTGGCCCTGGCGCCTCTGGCGCGGCGTCTGCGCGGGACCGGCGTCGCGCTGCATGTGTCCGGCTGCGCCAAGGGTTGCGCGCGCCAATCCGCGACACCCTACGCGCTTGTCGCGAACGGCGGACGGTATGATCTCGCCATTGACGCCGCGTCGCTTGATCCAAACCGCGCAACCTATCTCGCCAAAGGTCTTTCCTTGACGATGGCGCAAGACATGTTGGAAGGCCTGTTGGAAGAGATGTTGGATCCGATCGCCCAAAAAAATGCTCAACAAGCGGAACGCAACAGTCCATGACAACTCAACAGCAGTCGCGCCGCTTCGACTACATCAAGGACGGCGCGGAGATCTACCGCCGCTCCTTCTCAACGATCCGCGCCGAGGCCGATCTCGCCCGCTTCGTTGGGGTTGAAGAAGCCGTCGCCGTCCGGGTGATCCATGCTTGCGGCATGGTCGATGTCGCCGCCGATCTGGTGTTTTCGGAAGGAGCGGCGCAACGCGCGCGGCGGGCGCTTCAGGATGGCGCGCCGATCCTTTGCGACGCCAAAATGGTTGCGCAAGGCGTCACCGCATCGCGCCTTCCCCGCCGCAATGAAGTGATATGCGCGCTTGAGGACCCGGCCGTCGCCGCACTGGCGCGCTCGCTCGGGACGACCCGCAGCGCGGCGGCGCTCGAACTCTGGCGGGATCGTCTGGAAGGCGCCATCGTCGCCATCGGCAATGCGCCGACCGCCTTGTTTCATCTTCTAGAAATGTTTGATGAAATTTCGGCGCGGCCAGCTTGCATCATCGGCATGCCGGTGGGCTTCGTCGGCGCTGCGGAATCGAAGGAGGCGCTGATCATGGAGGCGCCCGCGCCCTTCATCACGGTGCGGGGACGCAGGGGCGGCAGCGCCATGACCGCCGCCGCCCTGAACGCGCTCGCGAGCGAAAAGGAATGAGCGATTCCACTCAAGGCAATGGGCGGCTTTTCGGCGTCGGCCTTGGCCCCGGCGATCCCGAGCTTGTGACGATCAAGGCCGCGAGGATCCTCGCCAGCGCGCCGGTCGTCGCCTTTTTCGCCAAGAAGGGCGCGCCCGGAAAAGCCCGCGCCACGCTCGATCGCTGGATAGGCGATCGGTGCATTGAATTGCCGCTGCTCTATCCGCTGACGACGGAAATCCCTTTTTGCGATCCTGCCTATGTCGAAGAAATGCGCGGTTTCTACGCCGAGGCGAGCGGCGCCGTCGCCGATCATCTTCAGGCCGGACGCGACGTCGCTCTCGTCTGCGCCGGCGATCCGCTTTTCTACGGCTCGTTCATGCATCTTTTTATCCGGCTGAAGGATCGCTTCGAGGTCGAGGTCATTCCCGGCGTCACCGGGATGTCCGGATGCTGGAGCGCGGCCAAGATTCCGATGACCTGGGGCGACGATGTCCTGAGCGTTCTTCCCGGCACGCTCGACGCAGCGTCGCTGACGCGCCATCTCATGTCGAGCGACGCCGCCGTCATCATCAAGATCGGCGAAAATCTCGGCAAGATCCGCGCGGCGATCGCGAAGGCCGGCCGCGCCGACGCGGCGATCTATGTGGAATGCGCCACGAGGGAGAATGAAATAGTCCTTCCGCTGATCGAAAAGACCGACGATATTGGGCCTTATTTTTCGATGATCCTCATTCCCGGCCAAGGCAGGCGGCCATGACGGCTTTTTGCGCCAGCCCGGGCGCCCTGCGGATCGTCGGCCTCGGCCCCGGCCTTGCGGCCTGGATCACGCCGGAAGCCTCGAGCGTCCTCGAAGGCGCCAGCGATCTCGTCGGCTACGCGCCCTATCTCGACAGGCTGCCGCTCCGAGATGGGCAAACGCGGCATCCAAGCGACAACAGGGTCGAACTGGAGCGCGCCCGCCATGCGCTTCGCCTGGCTCAGGAGGGGCGTTCCGTCGCCATCGTCTCCGGCGGCGATCCGGGCGTATTCGCCATGGCCGCCGCCGTTTTCGAGGCGATCGATTTGGGCGATCCCGCCTGGCGCGACATCGACATCGCGGTCTGCCCCGGAATCTCCGCGATGCAGGCGGCGGCGGCGCGGATCGGCGCGCCCTTGGGCCATGATTTCTGCGCGATCTCCTTATCCGACAATCGCAAGCCCTGGGCGCTGGTGGAGAAGCGACTCGCCGCCGCAGCGGTCGGCGATTTCGTCATCGCGCTTTACAATCCCGCATCGAAAGCGAGACCAACGCAGATCCATGACGCCTTCGCTCTGCTGCGCGCGCATAGGGTGGGCGCCGCTCCGGTCATATTTGCTCGCGCGGTCGGGCGCGAGGATGAACGCATCCACTTGGCGACGCTCGATAATGCAGACCCAGGCCTTGCCGATATGAGCACGTTGGTCATCATCGGCTCAAGCGAAACGCGCATCATCGCCCGCGAAAGCGGCGCGCCCTTTATCTATACGCCGCGCGGCGCGGGGGCCTTTACATGACGCAAGATGGCGGCGAGCGCATCGGAGGGATCGTTCAGCGCTGGAGTCGATGCGCTGCTTGGCCGCGCGACCATAATCACCGGCAGGGCGAGTCGCCGCGCCGCGACGATTTTGGCGAAGGTCGCCGCCGCGCCGCTGTTCTTGGTGACGATCACATCGATTTTTTCCTCGCGCAAAAGGCGCTCCTCGGCCTCGACCGCAAAGGGGCCGCGCTCCGCGATCACGCGATGGCGCGGCAGATTCGGCTTGGGTTCGATCGGATCGATCGCGCGAATAAGATAGAAATGATGCGGCGCCGCCTCGAAAGCCTTGAGCTGCAAACGGCCGACGGTGAGGAGAACGCGCTGCGCCTGCGGCCCGAGCGCCGCCGCCGCTCCAGCCATGTCGTCGACATTGATCCATCGATCGTCCGGCTCGGGCGCCCAAGGCGGACGCGACAAGACGATCAGCGGGACATTTGCGCGCGCGGCGGCCAAAGCGGCATGGCGCGACATCTGTTCGGCGAAAGGATGCGTGGCGTCGACCAGGACATCGACGCGCTGGGCCTTGAGATAAGCGGCCAGCCCCTCGATCCCGCCAAATCCTCCGGTCCGATAGGGGATCGGCGGTGCGATGGGTGCCTTGGTGCGGCCGGCGAAGGACAGCGTGGCGTCGATGTCCCTGCGGCCCGCGAACAAGGCGGCGAGCCGGCTCGCCTCGGATGTTCCGCCGAGCAAGAGAACCCGCATCGCTCGACCTCCAACCGTTCGCCGCGCGCGCCATGACCTCGCCATCCGCAACGCAGCCATGGTTGTCGCTGATCGGCATTGGCGAAGATGGCTTCGATGCGCTTTCTCCTGCCGCGCGGGCGCTGCTGGCGCAAGCCCATTTCGTCATCGGCGGCGCACGGCATCTTAAGCTTGCCGGAAAGCTTGACGCGCAAACCTTGCAATGGCCCTCGCCGCTATCGACGGCGCTGCCGGCGATTCTTGCGCACAGAGGGTCGCCTGTCTGCGTGCTCGCCTCCGGCGATCCCTTCTTTTACGGCATCGGCGCCCTGCTAAGCGCCCATTTCGCGGCGGAAGAAATGCAATGCTTGCCGGCGCCTTCCGCCTTCAGCCTCGCGGCGGCGCGCTTGCGTTGGAGTTTGCAGGACTGCCGGCTCATGTCGCTGCATGGCCGCGATTTCGAGCGGATCATTCCGGCGCTGCAACCGGCGGGCAAACTCCTCTGCCTGTCCTGGGACGAGACGACGCCGCCGCGCCTCGCCGAGTTGCTGCGCGCGCGAGGACTCGGCCAGTCCGAAATCGTCGTCATGGAGGCCTTGGGCGGGCCAAGGGAGCGCGTGCGCGCCTCGACGGCGCAGGCTTTCGACATGAACGAAATCGATCCCTTGAATCTCGTCGCGCTCGACATCAAAGTGGCGGCGCACTCGCGCATCATTCCCACTGGCGGCGCTCTCGCCGACGGTTTTTTCGAAACCGACGGCCAACTCACCAAACAGCCGGTTCGCGCCATCGCTTTGTCGGCGCTGGCGCTCCGAAGCGGAGAATTGCTTTGGGATGTCGGCGCGGGTTCGGGGTCGATCGCAATCGAATGGCTGCTGCGCGACCCGGCCAATCGCGCCATCGCGATCGAGGCGCGCCCGGATCGCGCCGAGCGGATCTTGCGCAACGCCAAGACCCTCGGCGTCCCTCAGATCGAAATCGTGACGGGCAAGGCTCCGGCGGCCTTCGCGAACCTGCCGCAGCCACAGGCGATCTTCGTCGGCGGCGGCGCCAGCGAAAGGAGCATCCTCGATGCCGCTTTCGCAGCCCTCCCCATTGGCGGAAGGCTTGTCGTCAATGCCGTGACGCTCGAGACCGAGGCGGAGCTGATCGCGCGCTTCAAGGCGCAGGGCGGCGAACTCGTCAAAATAGACATCTCCCGCGCGACGCCTATCGGCGGCTTTCTTGGCTGGCGTCCCGCGATGCCGATCACGCAATGGTCGGTGGCGAAGCAATGATCGCCATTGGAATCGGCTGCAAGAAAGGCTGCCCCGCCCAAAGGATCGTCGCCCTGGTGCGCACCGCACGGGCGTCGATCGACGATGCTGGCGCCCCCGCGACCCTGTTCACGCTCGCGGACAAGCAAGGGGAGACGGGATTGCACGACGCCGCGCAGGAACTGGGCCTGCCCCTTGTCTTTCTGGACGCGGAGATTTTGCGCCAAGCCTCGGGACGCGCCATCACGCGCTCGGACCGGGTAATGGCTATGTTCGGCCTGCCCTCCATCGCGGAAACCGCGGCGCTGGCAGGCGCCGGCCCCGCCTCCATCCTGCTCGCGCCGCGCGTCAGCGAGGCCGGAGCAAGCTGCGCGATCGCTGGAAGCAGAGAGCCATGACCGTTCATTTCATCGGCGCCGGTCCTGGCGCGGCCGATCTCATCACCCTGCGCGGCCGCGATCTGATCGCAAGCTCGAAGGTCTGCCTCTACGCCGGGTCGCTCGTGCCCCGCGCGTTGCTGGAGCATTGCCCCAAGGACGCGCGCGTCCTCGATACGGCGCCGATGAGCCTTGATGAGATCTGCGCTGAATTTGTCCGCGCCCAACGCGAGGGCGAGGATGTCGCGCGGCTCCATTCCGGCGATCTCTCGATCTGGAGCGCCTTGGGCGAACAGATCCGCCGGCTCGACCAGCTCGCCATTCCCTATACGATCACGCCCGGCGTTCCCTCTTTCGCCGCCGCCGCCGCCGCCTTGGGCCGCGAGTTGACCCTGCCGGAAGTGGCCCAGTCCCTCGTGCTGACCCGCACGCAAGGGCGCGCTTCATCAATGCCCGACCGTGAGACGCTCAAAGCTTTCGCCGCGACGCGGGCGACGCTCGCCATCCATCTCTCGATCCACGCCGTCGACCAGGTCGTCGCGGATCTGACGCCGCATTACGGCGCCGATTGCCCCGTCGCCATCGTGTTTCGCGCCTCCTGGCCGGATCAAAGAATTTTGCGCGGGACGCTGCGGACGATCGCCGAACAACTCGCCGGGGCGCCGATAGAGCGCACCGCGCTGATCTTCGTCGGGCAAGTTCTCGAGCCGCACGACTTTCGCGACAGCGCGCTGTATGATCCGGACTATCAACGCAGGTTCCGGGGAAAGCCTCAATGAACCTTGCGAAACGGCGTTCGCGCGATGAGACCGCCGTCGCGATCGAAAACCGCGATTTCAAGCGCAATGGCGCTCCCCCGCAGAGCCTTCGCGGCGGTCCGCCACGCCGCCTCCGCCACCTGCGCGCCAACATCGATGCGTCGCGCGATCGCAAGATCGACGACTTCCTTCGCCGTGTTGGCGCGCCTTGCCCCCGCGACGAATTCGAGGTCGGCGCCGGCATCGCCGCAACGCTCGGCGAGCCAGTTGAAATCGACCTCTCCCCGGCGCGAATGGAGGTCGAGCAGGCCCTGGCCGAGCTTGGTCATCTTGGCGAAACCGCCGGCGATCGTCACTCTGGCGACCTCGCGCCGGCGGAGATATTTCAGCATGCCGCCGACAAAATCGCCCATCTCGATCAAGGCGACGTCGGGCATATCGTGCAAGGCCTTCACCGCCGCCTCCGAGGTCGAGCCTGTGGCGCCGGCGATATGATTGAGGCCGGCGGCGCGGGCGACGTCAATGCCGCGATGAATCGCATCGATCCAGGCCGCGCAGGAAAATGGCACGACGATTCCGGTCGTGCCCAGGATCGAGAGACCGCCGATAATGCCGAGCCGGGCGTTGAGGGTCCGCTCGGCGATTTTTTCGCCGCCGGGGACCGAAATTTCGACGAGAACGTCGCCGGCCACGCCAAAACGGCGCGCGACTTCATCGATGGCCGCGGCGATCATTTTGCGCGGGGCGGGATTGATCGCGGGCTCCCCCGGCGGCAGAGGCAGGCCGGCGCGGGTGATCATGCCGACCCCTTCGCCGGCGGCGAACGCAACCCCGGTTCCCGCAGCGGCGCGGCGCACCTTCGCGATCACCAGCGCGCCATGCGTCACATCGGGGTCGTCGCCCGCGTCCTTGACGATGCCAGCGCGCGCAAAATCGACGCCAAGCTCCTCGAACGCCAGCGCGAACGAGGGCCGCGCGCCGCCCGGCAGGGTTATGCCGACGGGATCGGGAAACCGCCCGCACAGCAGCGCCTCGAAGGCCGCGCGCGCGGCAGCGGTGGCGCAAGCGCCGGTCGTCCAGCCTTTGCGCAAATGCGGCCGCCGTTCGGGGTCCATCTCGATTTGGCTCATGGAGCGATAGGCTCTTTCTCGGGAGCTGGCTGGTGAGCTTGCCTGATCGAAGTTCAACAAGTTTAACACGCGGCCTCGTCGTCGCGGCTCCCCGATCGGGCAGCGGCAAGACCCTGCTGACCCTTGGCCTTATGCGCGCGTTCCGCAACCAAGGCCTGCGCGTCGGCGGCGCCAAATGCGGGCCGGATTACATCGACCCGGCGTTCCACGCCGCCGCGACGGGTCAGCAGAGCCTCAATCTCGACAGTTGGGCGATGGCGCCGCCTCTCCTGCGCGCCTTGGCGGCGGCGGCCGGCGAGGCTTGCGATCTCATCCTGTGCGAAGGCTCGATGGGGCTTTTTGACGGCGTGGCGGGGGAGCCGGGGCGGACCGGCGCCTCGGCGGATGTCGCGGCGGCGCTCGGCTGGCCAGTTCTGCTCGTCATCGACGTCAGCGGCCAGGCGCAAAGCGCCGCCGCAATCGCCAAGGGCTGCGCGCTTTACGATCCGCGCATCGAGATCGCCGGCGTCGTCCTCAACCGCGTCGCCAGCGAGCGTCATCGCCAACTCGCTGCGCGAGCCATAGAAAGTCAGGGCATCGCGGTTTTCGGCGCATTGCCGCGCGCGAAAAGCGTTCAGCTGCCGGAGCGCCATCTCGGCCTGGTGCAAGCCGGGGAGACCGAAAATCTCGAGGCGCTGCTCGACGCAATCGCCGGCTTTGTCAGCGAGCATATCGACTTGAAGGCTATTTTGCCCCGCGCGCAGGCGGCGGCGGTTGGGGTCGATGCTCAAATGTCCGCCTTAGCGCCGCCCGCCCAGCGGATCGCAATCGCCCGGGACGAGGCCTTTTCCTTTCTTTATCCACATATCCTCGCTGGCTGGCGAAGCGCCGGGGCGGAAATTTGTTGGTTTTCGCCCCTCGCCGACGAGCCGGCGCCCGAGCATTGCGACCTTTGCTGGCTGCCGGGCGGCTATCCGGAACTCCATGCGGGACAAATTGCCGCGGCCTCCGCTTTCCTCGATGGTCTGCGCCGCTTCGCGCAAACCAAACCGGTCCACGGGGAATGCGGCGGCTACATGGTTTTAGGTCAAGGACTGGTCGACAAGGATGGGAAGACGCATCGCATGGCCGGCCTGCTTGGCGCTTCCTTCAGCTTCGCGAAGCGCAAACTCCACCTGGGCTATCGCGATGCGCGGATCGCCGCCGACCACCCTTTAGGCCCCGCCGGCGCATGCCTGCGCGGTCATGAATTCCATTATGCGACCGTCGAGGCGGCGGACGCATCCGACCCGCCTTTCGCCTTCGTCAAGGATGCGCATGGAAATCCCGAACAAGCCGAAGGGGCCAGACGCGGCCATGCGACCGGGAGTTTCTTCCACGTCTTGAGCGCCGCGCGATCGGACGGACTGACCAAGATATAGTCCGAAATGCTCTGCCGGCGCGGGAAGCGGGACAGCCGAAAGGAGCACAATAGATCTTGCTGCGCCATATTTAAGCTTGGGACGACGAAGATGTCCCGCCCGGACCGTCAACGTCTGTTCGAAAGCTCCATACTCAAACGGCGACTGATAAAAGAGGCTTTTTCCTAGTCGTCACCCTTGGCGCTTTGGCCTTCTTTGCCAAGGAGATATCCGCAAGTGCCGCTTGACCCCGAGTTAGAATTCCTTTTATAAGGGCAAATCGAGGAAAGACTGGAGGGCTTCTAGGTGTTGCCTGGAAAGTCCGACGCGAACCGCGTGCGTAAAGAAACAGTCCGCGGTGAGGAAATTCCCGGTTACATATTCGATGAGCCAATTCGGAATTCTTGTAATAAGAGATGCCTTATTGCAAGTTGCGCCAATCTAGATTGACAAGAAGATTTAGATTATACAAAAGCGCACCGATAATACGCCGCATCGCGTAATCAAATCTTAGGAGGAAACAATGGGTGCAATTCTGGACTTGCTGGGCTACCTTTCGACGCCGATCGGCGCGATTGCCGCGATTGCTGGCGGAGCCGCCTTGTTCTTTTTTGGCCGGTGGGTTCTCACCGACTAAAGATCTTGACGCATTCTCTGGATCGGCAGCGGAGCTTGCGCTGAACAACGGTCCAGAGGCGTCTCGCGCTGCATCCATCATTGACATAAGAGGCCCAGTCGCGCTTGTCTAAGACGAGCGAGCGTTTTTTGGCGAGCGTTTTGGGGCCGTCTCCGGCATGTCAGCGCGCCGCCCAATCAGCAAGGCCTCATCTGGATTATAGGCAAGGTTTGATAGGCGACGGGTCTCCCGTCTCCTTCGATCATCATGTCAACATCATGGGTCTTTTACTTCGGATTCATGAGGGCGCCGCAACGCCGGATGGAATAGAGAACCGCGGGAGGACACCTTGGTTCAGGAGCCTTCGACGAGGATGGGGACTGGGCATGCCCAGGCGTTCGACGGCTTGCCCGCGGCATCTCGACGCAGGAAATCAGCTGATCTTTCACTGAACAATGATCGCATGCCTGTCAATGATAATCCGCGCGGTTTCCACCAAAATGAGGCGCCCTTCCTAGAGGGGGCCGCTCCCAATGAGCGGGTTCGAACCGTTTTTCCCGTCAATGTCGCCATCGCCGACAAGAATCCAATGGTGCTCGCCGCTCTTAAGGCGCTGCTCACTCAGGACAAGCGGTTCAATCTGGTGCTCATATCGAGCGACGGAGAGCAATTTCTAAACAATTTAGGGCGGCTTCCCGTCCCGGTCAGCCTCGGCGTCATTGGCTGGGAATTGCCGCTGATGCATGCCCGCGAAATCTTGCACGCGCTTTCAAAGCGCCCCAGCGCGCCCAAAATCGTCGTTTATAGCGGCACCAAGGATCCGGCGGCGCCAACCGAAACATGGCGGCTCGGAGGCGCTGGTTTCGTAAGCAAGCTCTCTCCCCCCGAACGGCTGCTGGAAGTATTCGCCGCCGTTGCTGGCGGAGACATGGTGTTTCCCTTCGTCGATATGCAGAAGGGCCGGATGGACCCGCTCGCAAGCCTTACCCACCGTGAGCGCGATCTTCTCGCCGCTCTTGGCGAGTCAGGGCAGAGCAACGCTCAACTGGCGCGGGAGTTCGGAGTATCCATCAATACGATCAAATTTCATTTGCGAAACCTGTTCGGCAAGCTCGATGTCCGCAATCGGACCCAGGCGATCTGTCATTATATGGAAATGAAGCGCTGAACCCTCCTCGGCTTGCGCTTAGCTCTGCGCCTTGATCGGCAACATGCCGAGGCGATTTGCCGGGCGCGCAGGGGCATCGACGCCCTTCTAACCAAGCGGGGCACCTTCAAGCGAACCGGATGCCGAGTCCCGGCGAGCAAACCCCGACAATCAGTGCCTGCGGACGCTGAGCGCGTTTTGCGAAGCAGTTGCCCAATTCGCGGCAAGACATGCAATAAAATAGCAATCTAGAGTTGCTATCTGAATCTGCGGAGGCAGAAAGCGCTTGCCGCGCTCCCCCGAAACTGAAAAATCCTCCGGCGCTCCATCCTGTCAAATAATTTACATCGTTTTTGGACAAGATTGGGCTCATCCATGCGCTATAAGGAAGCTCACAAGGGCATGATCGATTAGCCCTGAAGCGCTAGGCTCAGAAGCGCGCCGATCAGATATTTCATTCATCGATCGGGCCAAGATCGAAGAATCAGAGCCGATCCACATTGAACCCTTCGCCGTCCTAGGCTCCCCGCTCCTGGCCATGGCGCGGCATCACCACTGGCAAATGGCGACGTCATGAACCTGCAAGCAGACCCCCTCATGCCGGATCGCGAGATTGCTCTCCGGGAAGGCGCACATATCATCCTGCGCAGCGTCCGGCGCGACGATGAAGCGCGTCTCCGGGCCATGTTTGCGCAGGCCTCGCCGGAGGATATTCACTATCGCTGCTTCGGCGCGATGCATGATTTTGCCGGCCATATGGCAAAACGCCTGGCCCATCTCGACCCGAAGACGGAAGTGGCCCTGGTGGCGACGACGCTCCCCGGGCAGACGCCGGAGGAAATCCTCGGCGCCGTTCATATCGTTCAGGATCCCAACGCGCTGGATACCGCCGAATTCGACATCATGGTGCGCTCAGACCTCAAGCAGCATGGCCTCGGATATCGACTGATGACGGAAATTCTGCAATGCGCGCGCCAACGCGGCCTCGAAGCCGTCACCGGCGACATATTGCGCGATAATTTTGCGATGCTGCAAATGGCGCAAGAACTCGGCTTCAAGACGGAAATCGCGGAAGGAGCCGATGCCGTGCGGGTCAAGGTGACCCTTGCCGAGCTCCCGGCCTTTGCCGAGGCTGAATTAAGATCGTCTTGAAAACTCTTTCCTCCCAACCCAATTCAAGGCGCAGGGCTAAATGGCGGCGGCCTTTCGCGCTCATTTTAGCCTAATGCCTTCTCCCGATTAGTGGATGCCTCCGCCGACAAGCGCGCCGACGGCTTCGCCAGCGACGGCCCAGTCGCAATGCGAGCGACTCTCTCGCGGCGCGCTCCAAGCGAGATCGCGTTAGATCGTGGACGCAATCTTGGCTAACCGATAATCCCGTCCCAAATCGCACGCCGCTGGCGTCCCGCTTGATCGGATTGAGCAAGATTTCATGAAAGACGATGAAGCCAATCGCTTTTCCGCCCGCGCCGCGCGTTATGCCCGCGTCGGCGCGAATGTCGGCGGCGTTGCTGCGCGGATCGCCGGCGCCCGCCTTTTCGGCGCGCGAGGAGCCGATGCGGCGCATGCGGCGGCCTTGACGCAAGCGCTCGGCGGTCTGAAGGGACCGATGATGAAGGTCGCCCAGATGATGTCGACCATCCCCGACCTGCTGCCGCCGGAATATGTCGAGGAATTGCAGAAGCTGCAATGCGAAGCTCCTGCGATGGGCGCGGCCTTCGTTAAGCGGCGGATGCAGGCGGAGCTCGGACCAAATTGGCTCTCCCGTTTCGACGCATTCGATTATCATCCGGCGGCGGCGGCTTCGCTGGGCCAGGTGCATCGCGCGATCGCCAAGGATGGCGCGGATGTCGCCTGCAAATTGCAGTATCCCGATATGCGATCGGCCGTCGAAGCCGATCTCACCCAACTTGACGTCCTGTTCGCCCTGCACCGGCGCCTCAACCCAATCATCGACACGCGCGAAATAACCCAGGAAATCAGCGACCGCGTGCGCGAGGAGCTCGATTATGAGCGCGAAGCCAAACATGCCGCGCTCTATCAAGGCATGCTGAATAAAATCGACGCCGTCCGCGTGCCGCGCGTGCGGCAAGACCTCTCGACCGGGCGGCTGTTGACGATGGACTGGCTCGAAGGCCAAAAGCTGCTGAAATTTGTTGGCGCGGACGAAGCTTCGCGCAACCGCATCGCGGGCGCCATGTTCAAGGCTTGGTGGGTCCCCTTCAGCCAGTTTGGCGTCATCCACGGCGATCCGCACCTCGGCAATTACACCGTCTTCGGCGAGCCGAGCCAGGGTTCTGGCGGTATGGCGGCCTACGGCATCAACCTTCTCGACTATGGCTGCGTCCGGATCTTTACGGCGAAATTCGTTGGTGGCGTCGTCGATCTCTATGAAGGATTATTGCACAATGATTTCGACCGCACCTTCCACGCCTATGAGACCTGGGGATTTCACGGCCTCACCAAGGAACTCGCCGAAATTTTGAACATTTGGGCGCGCTTCATCTATGGCCCCTTGCTTGATGACCGCTTGCGCACGGTCGCCGATGGCGTCGCGCCTGGACATTATGGCCGCAAGGAAGCGTTTCGGGTGCATCAAGCGCTGAAGCGGAGAGGACCGGTTCGCGTGCCGCGCGAATTCGTGTTCATGGATCGGGCGGCGATCGGGCTTGGCGGCGCCTTTCTTCATCTCAACGCCCGGCTCAATTTTTACCGATTGTTCAATGAAGCGATCGGCAAATTCCAGGAAGACGCCCTAAACGAACGCCAAGCCGCCGCGCTCGGCGCCGCCGGCCTCAAGCGACCAGCATGAGCCCCCGCTGCACGCCGCCGCGGCGCTTTCTTGACATGCCGCCTCCGCACAAGAATTTAGCACTTTGTGTCGCCGCCCCCTTGCGTGGTAGGAGAATCATTGCGAAAGGTTGCTCAATCTAAACTCCGCTAGAGAGGCGCGCCATGGCCGAAGATCACGCTCACCCCGCGGGTCATCCCGCGATGGATTATGACGAACACGAAAAGACCTACCAGCTTTTCCTGAAGCTTATCAAATACAGCGCCATCGGCGCTATCGGTATCCTCATATTGCTGGCGTTGGTCACGATCTGACCAGGGCGCATGGGAATGCGTTCGCCGGAATCGGCCCCGCTCCGGGGCTGAGCCGGCAAGACCAATCCGGATCAGAAACTCGATGAAATTTCGGAGTTTTCTATGCGCATCGCCGTCCTCGCCGAAACCGATCCTGATGAGAGCCGCGTCGCCGCGACCGCCGAGACCGTAAAGAAATACATTGGCCTTGGCGCGGAAGTCGCCGTTGAAGCCGGGGCTGGAGAGCGATCCGGCATCGCCGACGAAGACTATGCGCAAGCGGGAGCAAAAATCGAGCCCGAAGCCGCTTCGACCGTGCGCGACGCCGATATTGTCTTGCGGGTCCGGCGGCCGCTTGCGAGCGAAATCGCCGGCGCAAAGCAAGGCGCCGCGGTCATCGCGATCATGGACCCCTATGATTATGTGTCCGAGCTGCAATCCTTGGCTGCGGAAGGCGTTTGCGCATTCGGCATGGAACTGATGCCGCGCATCACGCGCGCGCAAGCGATGGACGTCCTATCGAGCCAGGCCAATCTCGCCGGCTATCGGGCGGTCATTGACGCAGCCGCCGAATATGGTCGCGCCATCCCGATGATGACGACGGCGGCGGGCACCATTCCCCCAGCAAAAATCTTCATCATGGGCGTCGGCGTCGCCGGGTTGCAGGCGATCGCCACCGCCCGCAGGCTCGGCGCCATCGTGACGGCGACCGATGTCAGGCCAGCGACGAAAGAGCAGGTCTTGTCGCTAGGCGCGAAATTCATCGCGGTCGAGGACGAAGAATTCAAACAGGCCGAGACGGCGGCGGGCTACGCCAAGGAAATGTCGCCCGAATACAAGGCGAAACAGGCGGCGCTGACGGCCTCTCACATCGCCGCCCAGGACATCGTCATTACGACCGCGCTCATTCCCGGACGCCCGGCGCCCGTTCTCATCACGGCCGATATGGTCCATTCGATGCGGCCCGGCTCGGTCATCGTCGATCTGGCGGTCGAGCGCGGCGGCAATTGCGAATTGGCGGAGCCCGGCAAAACGATCGTCACGGAAAACTGGGTCAAGATCGTCGGCCATCTGAATCTCGCCGGCCGCCTGGCCGCGAGCGCTTCGGCGCTTTACGCCAAGAACCTTTTGGAATTCGTCGAGACCCTGATCGATCCGCAGAGCCATTCGCTTGCGATCAAATGGGATGATGAACTCGTCAAGGCGACCTTGCTCACCAAGGAAAGCGCGCTCGCGCATCCAAGCTTCCAAGCGGCGAGCTGATCCGGGGTCACTACCAACCAGAAGTCCAAGGAGGAGGGGACGAGATGGCAACCGAAATCGACCTACAAGCGCTGGAAAAGCTGAAGGCGGCGGCAACGGCTGCGCGCCAGGCGGCCGACGCCGCGCAAGCTTACGCCGATGAAATCGCCGCAAGCGCGTCGGCGCTGAGCGGCGGCGCCATCGATCCATTTGTTTTCCGGCTGGCGATCTTCGTCCTCGCCGTGTTCGTCGGCTATTACGTGGTCTGGTCGGTGACGCCCTCGCTGCACACGCCGCTGATGTCGGTCACCAATGCGATCTCCTCGGTCATCGTCGTCGGCGCCTTGCTCTCGGCAGGCGTCGATGTCGGCGCCAATGCCGATGAAGGCGCCGGGGCGGCGCGCTTCTACGGCTTCATCGCGCTCGTCCTTGCATCGGTCAATATTTTCGGCGGCTTCCTCGTCACCGAGCGGATGCTCTCCATGTTTAAGAAGAAGGGCTGAATCGATGAACGCTAGTCTTGCGGCCTTTCTCTACCTCGTTTCAGGCGTGCTCTTCATCCTGGCGTTGCGCGGCCTCTCCTCGCCGGAAACCGCGCGGCAAGGCAATCGTTACGGCGTAATCGGCATGGGCATAGCGATCGTTACGACGCTCGCCTACCAGCTGCCCGCCGGCTTCTTCGCCCTCATCCTGGTCATCCTCGGGATCGCCGCCGGCGGCGCCATTGGCGTTTGGCGCGCCCGCACCATCCAGATGACGGCGATGCCCCAACTCGTCGCGCTGTTCCACGCTTTGGTTGGTCTGGCCGCCGTTTTTGTCGCCGCCAGCGCCCTCAACGCGCCGCAGGCCTTCGGCCTCGGGACGCCAGGCGCGATGCATGCCGGAAGCCTTTTCGAAATGGCGCTCGGCGCGGCGATCGGCGCTATCACCTTCACCGGCTCGATCATCGCCTTCATGAAACTTGATGGCCGCATGTCCGGCAAGCCGATCCTGCTGCCGAGCCGCCACGCGATCAACATTGGGCTCGGCGTTCTGCTCGCCATCCTCGCCGTGGCGTTCATGGCGAGCGAATCGCATTTCGTTTTCTGGCTGATTGTCCTCGTATCCTTCGCGCTCGGCCTGCTCCTTATCATCCCGATCGGCGGCGCCGACATGCCGGTCGTGATCTCGATGCTGAATTCCTATTCGGGCTGGGCCGCGGCCGCCATCGGCTTCACTCTCGGCAATCTGGCGCTGATCATCACCGGCGCCCTTGTTGGCTCTTCCGGCGCGATCCTCTCCTATGTCATGTGCAAGGGAATGAACCGCTCCTTTATCTCCGTCATTCTCGGCGGCTTCGGTGGTGAAACCGCCGCTCCGCCGCCGAGCGGCGAGGCCGAGGCGCGCCCTGTCAAGCAAGGCTCGCCCGAAGAGGCCGCCAAAATTCTGAAAAAAGCGAAAAAAGTGATCATCGTGCCAGGCTATGGATTGGCGGTCGCTCAGGCGCAGCATGCGGTCCGCGAAATCGCCGACGTTCTCAAAAAGGATGGCGTCGACGTCAAATATGCGATTCATCCCGTCGCCGGTCGGATGCCCGGGCATATGAACGTTCTCCTCGCCGAAGCGAACGTGCCTTATGACGAAGTGTTCGAACTCAAGGAAATCAATCCCGAGTTCGCGGAAGCCGATGTCGCTCTCGTCATTGGCGCCAATGACGTCACCAACCCGGCCGCCAAGACCGATCCCACCTCGCCGATCTACGGCATGCCGATCCTCGACGTCGAAAACGCCAAGACCGTGCTCTTCGTCAAACGCGGCATGGGGTCCGGCTACGCCGGCGTCGAGAATGAATTGTTCTTCCGCAACAACACTTTGATGCTTTTCGGAGACGCCAAGAAAGTGGCCGACTCGGTTTTGCGGTCGCTGGAGTGAGACAAGACGCGGCAGGATGCGCCTCCCGCCGCAAGCAAGTCTCAGCCTGACGCTGCTCAAGCCAAGGCCCGGTTTCATGGATCTCTTTCATGGCGACATGAAAGAGATCTTTTTTATGAGCTGATATTTCTGCGCAAAGGCCGCTTCGCTCCCCAAAAGTCCGCAGCGAGCGCTTTTCAGGCCATTGTTTCGGTGCATGATCCTGTCCAAAAAGGTCCGCACCTTTGTGGGATCATCTCTCGACGCATGATCTTGTCCAAAAAGTCTGCAACTTTTTGGGATCATGCTTTACCCGCGCAGCAGCTTCAGCACCTCGTCGTGAATCCGGGGGCTGCCGCAAGCGACGATATCTCCGCCCCCGGTCGCGCTGGCGCCGTCCCAATCGGTCACGATCCCGCCGGCGCCCTCGATAATCGGCGTCAGCGGAGCGATATCATAGGTCTTGAGGCCGGATTCGATTACGCAATCCACGTGACCCGCGGCGAGCATCGCGAATGCGTAACAATCGCCGCCATAGCGCGACAGCCGCGTCTTGGCCTCGACGCGCCGGAAGGCTGCAAGCTTCGTGTCCGAATAGAGCAGCGGCGACGTCGTCATCAATGTTGCTTTGGAGAGGTTCGAACAGATCCGCGTCGCGAGCTTGCGTTCGACAATCGCATGATTGAGGCCGGGACCGCGCCAGACCGCGCCCGCGCCATCGCCGATAAACCGCTCCCTGGTGAAGGGTTGAACCATCATGCCATAGGTCGGAGCGCCATTGTGCAGGAGCCCGATCAGGCTCCCCCAGATCGGCATGCCCGCGATGAAGCTTTTTGTGCCATCGATCGGATCGAGAACCCAAACATATTCGGCATCGCTTCGAACCGAGCCGAATTCTTCGCCGATAATGCCATGGTGCGGGAAAGTTTGTTCAATCAGGCGGCGCATCGCCGCCTCGGCCGCATGGTCCGCCTCGGTGACCGGATCGAACATGCCGCCGACATTCTTATCCTCGGCGCCGAGCGCTGTGCGGAAAAAAGGGAGAATCATGTCGCCGGCAATGTCGGCGAGCTTCTCGACGAACGCGGCAAAATCCACGGCCGTCATAGGCGGGCCCTTCTCGCCGACGACAGGCGAAGACTTAGAAATCCCGCTGCATTCGTTTCTGATCTGTTCGCCCTGGATAGAAAGAAGTCACCCAGGGGCGACGCGGCAACGCTCGCGCTAGAACACAAGAAATCATATAAAAACATAGACTTAACGTTCTCTTATGCGCCTCGAAAAAAATAGGTCAGCAGGCCTTGCTTTTTGTGCGGCGCACGTGCATATTATTGCAGTGCGGCAACGTTGTTGCCGCCGATGCCCTCCTTGGGCGTTTCCTCCCTAGACTTGGGCCGCTTGTGACAACGCAAGCGGCCTCTTTCTTTTTGGGGCGGTCTTCGCCGCGCCGGCTTCTTAAAGCCCAATGCGCTCGGTTTGTCGAGGACTCTGGAACGGCGATTGACGGGCCGGCTTGAGACCGCCCGGCCTTGCAGTCGCGCCAGGAGTTCCCTACCCTCGCGGCTTAGTTGGGAGCAGGCGGCGACCTTTGCGCCGCTTCCCCTGTGCGCATCCAGACGAGGCGGCTTGATGGGTGACGCAGCGAAATCATCCCCGCCCGCCTTCTTGAGCGACGCCGCGACCAAGCTCGACCTCTTCATTGCCGAAGCCATCGCCCGCGCGATCGTCCAGCTCATCATCGAGACCTCGGACCGTTCCATCGCCATCGGCGTCCATGGCGCCTGGGGCGCCGGCAAATCGAGCATCCTCGCGATGGTCGAGGCAATTTTGGAGAGCCGGCAGGATGTTCTCTGCATCTCCTTCAATTGCTGGCTGTCGTCCGCGTCGGAGGAGGCCGGGACCGCGCTCGTTGAAAGCATCGCGGTCGGCCTTACCAACAAGCTTGGCCACCAGGCGGAGGCAGCGGAGACGGCGCAATCGGTTCAAGGCTGCATTGCGCGGCTCAAGCTGTCTAATGTGAGCTGCGGCAACGCGCCGCATGCCTCAACGCTCCCGATAGAGGGGCGCGGCCTGTCGCAGGAGATCCGTGAATTGCGCAAAGCCTTAGCCGCGCTTATCGGCGAGGCTGGGATCGCGCGGCTGGTCGTGCTTATCGACGATCTCGATTATTGCCAGCCAAAAGCCGCCGCCGAGACGCTTGAGGCCGTGCGGCTCTTAGCGGTCTTGGACAAGGTCGCCTTCATCATCGGCGCCGATGCGCAGGCGCTCGAGAATGCGGTCGGCGCCTCGTTCCCCGACGCGCCAGCGGGAGGGTCGGCCAAGCCCTATTCCCGCGCCTATCTCGAAAAGCTGTTACAGGCTTCTTTCAGGATCCCACCGCTCGGAGCGGCCGAGACCGAGGTCTATGCCGCTCTGCTGCTGCTCGGCGCGGAGCTCGGCGAGACATCCGACGCCTTCGCAAAGCTGCGCGCCCTCGGCAGGACCGCGCTCAGCCGGCCCTGGGACGCGGCGATCGACTTCGACGCCGCTCCTGGCGCAAGCATCGAGAGACGCGGCCAGATCGTCGCCATGGCGCAGGACATCGCTCCCGCGCTGGCCGCCGGAACGAAGGGAAACCCACGGCAGATCAAAAGATTCTTGAATGCGCTGACGTTGCGGCTCCGCGTGGCCGCCGAGCGCGGATATGGCGGCGCCATCGATCCGGCGCGCCTCGCCAAGCTGATGCTCGCCGAGCAATTTCTGCCGGCGAGCCTGTTCGCCTCCATAGTCGAATCCATTGCCAATTCACCTAAAGGACTCTGCCCGGAGCTGGCTTTGATCGAAGCCAGCGCTTCCGCCGGAGTGGCGTCGTCATGGACGGACCGGGATCCCGTCCTCGCCGACTGGACGAGGCGACCGGAAGTCATCCGCTGGGCCGCCATCAAGCCGGCGCTCGGCGATGTCCCGATGAAGCCCTATCTGTACTTGCTTGAGGATCGAAACGACGCTCCCGCCCCCACGCCGCCGCCTTTCGTCGAGACAGCTGCGCAGGCAAGCGTTGACCAGCCTGCCCCCATCGCCGGTTTCCGAGAGGGCGAAGGCAGTCTGCTGGCGCTCGCCATTCTTGCGCCAGTTGTTGGCGTAGCATCGGGCCTCCTTGGAGCGCTGTTCCGACTGTCGCTGGAGCAGGCGGACCATTGGCGCAATGGATTAATCGCTTGGGCGCATGGCCACAGCCTTTCCGGCTTCTTATTCCTCATCGCCACTTGCGCCGCCTCTGTCGCCTTCGCGGCCTGGCTGGTCCGCAAATACGCGCCTTATGCATCGGGGAGCGGCATCCCGCATGTCGAAGCCGTGCTGAATGGGGACCTCCCCCAGGCGCCCTTTCGTCTGATTCCGGTGAAATTCCTCGGCGGACTGTTCGCGATCGGCTCCGGGCTGGCGCTTGGCCGCGAGGGACCCAGCGTGCAGATGGGAGCGAGCATCGCCCATCTTGTCGGCAAGATCTTCCGGCGCGGCTGGCCGGACAACCGGGTGCTTTTCGCCGCCGGCGCTGGCGCGGGACTCGCCACCGCCTTCGGGGCCCCGATCGCCGGCGCGATTTTCGTGCTTGAGGAACTGGTCAAGCGATTTGAGCCCCGCATCGCGATCGCAGCGCTTGGCGCTGCCGCCGCCGCCATATCGACCGCCCGCCTGCTTCTTGGCGGCGCGCCGGACTTCAGCGTCCCAACATTGGCCTATGCCGGCGCCGAGACGCGGCCGCTCTACTTCGCCCTTGGCGCGATCGCCGGGCTTGCGGCGATCCTCTACAATCGCACCCTGCTTGGAACGATGGCGGCGGCGGAGCGATTTAGCGCATCTTCCCTGCGGCCGCGCGCGCCTCTGCTCGGCGCCCTCATCGCCGCGCTGGCATGGTTCGATTTCGCGCTCGGCGCCGCGACGGGATTGACCATCGGATTCGCCGCCCTCATTTCCAACTGGCTGCCGTCAGAAAAACGCGCGACCCCTGAAGGGCGCGCCGGAACGCCGGTTGAGCTGCGCGCGGCGCTGATCGGCGCCGCTGTCGGGATGCTGGCCTGGTTCGCGCCAGATCTCGTCGGCGGCGGCGATCAGATCACGCAGCGGACCCTCGCCGGGACAGGGATGATCGCCATCCTTC
This sequence comes from Methylocapsa aurea, assembly GCF_000746085.1. Lineage (GTDB taxonomy): Bacteria > Pseudomonadota > Alphaproteobacteria > Rhizobiales > Beijerinckiaceae > Methylocapsa > Methylocapsa aurea. The sequence goes on from NZ_KN050804.1 coordinate 282,871, forward strand.
CGATGGTTTTTCTGCTCCGCCTCGGACTCGGCGCGGCATCCTATGCCGCAGGCGCGCCGGGCGGGCTATTTGCCCCCATGCTCGTCCTTGGCGCGCAACTGGGGCTGTTTTTCGGAGAAGCCTGCAAGCTCGCCTTTCCCAATCTCGATATTCAACCGGAAGGCTTCGCCATCGTCGGCATGGCGGCTCTTTTCACCGGCATCGTGCGCGCGCCCCTGACCGGAATCGTGCTTGTCTGCGAGATGACCGCGAGCGTCGCCCTGTTGTTGCCGATGCTGGGAGCGTGCTTTCTGGCAATGCTTGTTCCAACCCTGCTGCGCGATGCCCCGATCTACGATTCGCTGCGCGAACTGACTCTGCGGCGCGGCCAGCCCTCCGGCAAGAACGCCGGCAATCTAGTTGTGAAATAGCGCCAGGGCCTCGTCCGCCAAAACTCCGCCGGTGATGGCGATGTTCGCGAAGGGCGCGGCGTCCGCGACCGCCTGGCTCGACAGCATGATCTGGCCGAGCTTTGTCGCGAGTTCCTCGATCGAAGCCGCATAGACCACCCGGCCGAGGCCGCACCACAGGATGGCGCTCATGCACATGGGACAGGGTTCGCCGGAAGTATAGAGAGTCGCACCCTTGAGTTCGTCGGCTGGCCTCGATGCGACGAAGCGGCGGATCGCCACCATTTCGCCATGCGCGGTCGGATCATTGGTCGTCCTGCCCAGATTGCGGCCGGTCGAGACTACTGCGCCCTCGCGCACGATAACCGCGCCGAAGGGAAAATCCGCCAGCGCGGCCTCCGCGATGGCCAACCGCATGAAAGCCTCATCGCTCGGCAGCGGCGCCATCCGCGTCGCCCCCGCCGAGGCCTGACGCGGCGCATTCATCAGCGCGACCCCGGCAAGGCCCGCGCCGAGCAGCCGCGACAAGGCCCAGCGCCGGTCATTGCTTTGTCCATGCGGCGCATGTCCAGACCCAGGGCTCGCGGCATGTCTTGGACCGCATCGGCAGATCCCGATCATTTCATACCCCCCAACGCCACGCCCTGGCGAAATTGCATGCGCCCTCGACGCCTCACGCCAGCTCTTCATCCTTGAGCGAGATGAAAATCAGCACGCCAAGTATGGTCATGAGAACCCGGAAAGCGCTTGGCACGCCATCGGACGCTTGCGCCTGCCACATGCCGAACCATTCGCCGCCAATAGCGACAAAGCCCCCCTCATAAAGAAGGAAGCCTAGCGTCAGACCCCCGATCGCCAGGCTCTTGCCCTCGTGAAACGCCTGCGCCGGCGCCTTCAGCCGCCGCGCCATCGCAAAAGCGCCGAGGCCGATCAGTCCCGCGACGACAATCTCCGCCGCGATGATCAGGATATAGAATGCATGGTGAAGCGCCGGCGAGGTAACCGCGCGCCAGCGGATGTCGGATCCAGCGAAGATCTGGTCCATGTCGAGCACATGCGTGACAAAGGCGAAATTCGTCCAATAGTCCGACACATTGCCAAAGGCGACCAGCGCCACATAGAACGCCACGGCGCTGGCGCAGCCGATCTTGGCGAGACGAATGGCGAGCAATGCGGGACCCCCTCCCGGACATGGACGAACGCCGCCCGCATAGCACGGACTCGAGCAGCGCAGCCCGATCCTCCCTCAAAAACAGCATGAGAGCAATCACCTCGCGGCCGATCCCTCAGGGGTTTTCGAGCGAAGGAGCCCATTCGATCGCGACGCGCTCTAGTCTAGAGCATGACGCCGAAAAGTGGGAACCGGTTTTCGGACGACATCACGCTCTAACACTTTGAGGAGAGGCGGATTTAAGACTTTGGACGAGATCGCGTTGCGATTCCGTCCAAAATCATCCGGCTCTATGGCGTCCAGGCATGGCTCTCGGCGAATGTGATGAATTCCTTGAGGTCGCCATCCTCTCGTTCGGGAGACCACAAAAGGCCAATCGTCCGGACGAGCGCGAGGTCCGACACGGGCACCTGCTTGACCGCCGGCACATCAAAATGGGCGGGAAAAAGCGAGATGCCGATTCCGGAGGCGACGAGCGCCAGCGCCCTGTCGTCTTGATCGGTTTGATAGACGACGCGCAGCTTCACGCCGCGCGCAATAAGCAGATTGGTGACCTCCTGGTAGCGATCGCATCGGGTCCGCACGATGAAGGGCTCGTCGTCAAGCTCGGCGAGCTTCACGGATTGCCGATGCGCGAAGCGATGCTCTTTTGGAACGGCGAGGACATAGGGCTCCTTGAAGAGAGCCCGGCTCGCGTATTTCAATGCCTCGTCATCGAAAATCGTAAGGATCGCGTCAAGCTGCTGATCATCGAGAAATTCGAGCAATTGTTCGCAAGTCCCATCGAACACCTCGATGGCCACCCCGGAGTTGGCGCGCCGGAAAGAGCTCAAGAGCCTGGAAACGCGCCAGCTGGAGATAGATTGCAGGATTCCAAGCTTCAGATGTTGTGGCGCGGCGATTGTCTTGATTTCGGCCCTAACGCTATTGCAGGCGCATAGGATATTCTTGCCCGCCTCGAGCAAACGCATCCCGGCGGCGGTCGGGACGATCGGCGAACTCCGCCGGTCGAGCAATTTGACGTCGAGTTCCGCTTCAAGCCGGGCGATGCTGGCCGAGATCGCGGGCTGCGAGACCGCCGCGCGCTGCGCGCCTTTGGTGAAACTGCCCGTCTCGACGACGGCGACGAAATGCCTGATCTGATGGAGCTCCATGCATAATTAATATCTATTCACAGGAGCGGAACAAAGCATTTTGTTCTAGGTTGAGCGGAGGCATTGGGTCGGGGGACACGTTGCGTCCCCCGGAGTTCGCCAGGGTTGGGCGTCTCCGTCAAGCGGCTTTCTGCTTGGGCTGGACCTCGGCGGAATAATCGTCGATCAACGCGCGGGACAGGGCGCCCGGCGTGAATTTATAGGGGCCAACCTCCGAAACCGGCGTGACTTCCGCGCCGGTGCCGCAGATGAAACATTCCTCGAAGCCGGTCAGTTCTTCGGGCAAAATCCGCCGCTCTATCACTTCGACGCCGCGCCGCCGGGCGAGATCGATCACCGTGCGCCGCGTGATGCCGTCAAGGAAGCAATCGGCGATCGGCGTGTGAATCGCCCCGCCCGACGTGAAGAAAATATTGGCGCCCGTGCATTCGGCGACGCGGCCCTGCCAGTCGAGCATCATCGCATCGGCATAGCCGCGCCGTTCGGCGCGATGTTTCGAGATGGTGCAGATCATGTAGAGTCCGGCTGCCTTGGCGCGGCAGGGCGAGGTCTGCGGATCGGGACGGCGGTATTCGGCGATGTCGAGTTTGATGCCCTTCATCTTTTGCTCGATGTCGAACATGCTCGGCCAGTCCCAGACCGCGATGGCGACATGGATCGTCGAATTCTGCGCCGAAATGGCCATCATTTCGCTGCCGCGCCAGGCGATCGGCCGGACGTAGCAATTCTGAAAATTGTTCTTGTCGACGACGAGCTGCTTGATCGCGTCGAGCTCCGCGACGGAATAGGGAATCTCGAAATCGAGCAGCTCGGCCGAGGTCTTGAAACGTTCGGAATGCTCGGTCGATTTGAAGATGCGGCCGCCATAGGCCCGTTCGCCCTCGAACACGCAACTGGCGTAGTGGAGCCCGTGCGAGAGCACATGGAGCTTGGCGTCCGCCCAGGCTTTGAGAGCCCCATTCATCCAAATAAAGCCGTCGCGCTGGTCGAAAGACAAAACCGTCATGGATCGCTCCTCCTGGGCTTTCTGTTGGGGCCGCGGTCAGATCGAAGCGGGCCGAGCGGCCGGGCCCTGCTTCAAAGCCGTCTTTTTGCCCCGCCTCGACGTGACAAGGACAGGCCAATCATGACCATCCCGCAAAGGACTCTAGACCGGCGCTGGAGATTTGAAATCCCGCAAAATGCTTGCCGCCGCAAGATCCTTCCCGCAAGACTTATTCAGACCAAAACCGATTGAGGCCAAGATTGATTCAGGGCCAAGATCGATCCGGCGTTGACCGAGCGCGGCGCGGCCGCATAGACCTTGACGCCTAACAATTTTGCTGAAATATGTCAATATTGCTGACATAAGGGCCTTTGCTTGGACTCATTTCTTTCCAAAAAGGCGGACCTTCCCTGCGCCGCGCTAGCGCCGCTCGTTCCGGACGCGAACGGAACGGCCGGGGGGGAGCCTTGGTTCGATCTGATCGAACTCATGTTTTTCGCCTATCGCGATTTTGTCGGCGATGCCGATCAGCTCCTTGAGAACTTCGGCCTGGGCCGGGCGCACCATCGGGTCCTGCATTTCGTCAACCGGCGGCCGGGCCTCACAATCGCCGAATTGCTGGATATTCTGAAGATCACGAAGCAGAGCCTCAATCGCGTCCTGAAGGAATTGCTCGACACGGACTACGTCGTCTCGCATCCTGGCGCGAACGACCGGCGCCAGCGCCAATTGTTTCCAACCGCGCGCGGCAAGGCCCTGGCGCTTGACGTCGCGCGGTTGCAGTCGAAACGGTTCAGCCGCGTTTTCGCGCAACTGCCTGAGGGCGCGCGCTCGGATGCGGTCGATTTTCTTCTCGCCATAGTCGATGCCGGCGAGCGGGACAAGGTGGCGGCCATGGTCGCGTCCGACCGGACGGCCGCTCATGCGGGAACAAAAAGGTGATTTCTGGTCTGAACGCTGGGTCCGTGGTTGGCGCGCCGGCCGATGACGCAGCCCATCTTCTGATCGTCGACGACGATCGGCGCATCCGCGCCTTGCTGTCGCGCTTCCTGACCGACCAGGGCTATCGCGTCACCACCGCCGGGGACGCGGCGGAGGCCATGGCCTGCCTGAAAAGCCTGGCCTTCGATCTCATCGTCCTCGACGTCATGATGCCGGGCGAAAATGGCTTCGATTTCGCGTCGAGATTGCGAAGGGACGCATCCGAGCTTGCGCATGTTCCGATTTTGATGCTGACCGCCCGCACCGAAGCGCAAGACCGCGTGCGCGGCTTTGAGACCGGCATCGACGATTATCTCGGCAAGCCCTACGAACCGCGCGAACTTTCGCTGCGCATCGCCTCGATCCTGCGCCGCGCGCAGCCGCGCATGGCGCCAGGACCGGTCACGGTGGTGCGCTTCAGCGATTTCAGTTTCGATATCGAGCGCGCCGAATTGCGCTGCCGCGACGAGATCATCCGGTTGACCGACCGCGAGCGCGACATGCTGCGGCTTCTGGCTGAAAACGCCGGCGAGACGGTGCCGCGCGAGGCCCTGGCGGGGTCCGGCGCCGCCGGCAACGAACGCACGGTCGATGTTCAGGTCAACCGTCTCCGCCGCAAGATCGAGCGGGACCCAGCCAATCCGCTGCATCTGCAAACCGCGCGGGGCGCCGGCTATCGCTTGCTCGTCGACCGGTGAGCCAGGGCTCAAGCTGGGGTCGCGCCTTGAGCCTGTCCCGCCCCGCCGCCATCAAGCAGATCCTCTCCTGGTTGCGGGAGCTCTGGCGCAAAGGCGCGGCGATCCTGCCAAAAGGCCTCTACGCGCGCTCGGCCCTGATCGTCATCGCGCCAATGGTGATCCTCCAGGGCGTGCTCACCTATGTATTCATGGAGCGGCATTGGCAGCTGGTCACGACCCGGCTTTCAACCGTGCTGACGCAGGACATCGCGGCGCTCATCGATCTCTATGGCGCCGATCCGCAGCCAGGCAGCGCCGCCGCCCTCTCGCGGATCGCCCAGGACCGGCTGAAAATCGACGCCGATTTCCTACCCAAGAGCGCGCTGCCGCCGGCGCTGCCCAAGCCCTTCTTCTCCATTGTCGACGCCGCCCTGTCGAATGAGATCCGGCGCCAGATCGGTCGGCCATTCTGGCTGGATACGGTCGGGCGCTCGAATCTCATCGAGATTCGCATTCAGCTCGATGACGCGACCTTGCGGGTGGTCGCCAATCGCAGCGCGGCCTATGCGTCAAATTCGCATATTTTTCTGCTTTGGATGGTCGGCGCATCCTTTGTCCTGATCATCGTCGCCATCGCCTTTTTGCGCAATCAGATCAAGCCGATTCTCCTCCTTGCCGGCGCGGCGGAAGCCTTCGGCAAGGGGCGCGATCCCGATTTCCGGCCGCGCGGCGCGCGCGAGGTCCGCCAAGCTGGAAACGCCTTCATCGAGATGAAGCGGCGCATCGAACGCGCCTTCGAGCAGCGCACCGCCATGCTGAATGGCGTCAGCCATGACCTGCGCACTATCCTCACCCGGTTCAAGCTGTCGCTCGCCTTGATGGGCGAAAGCGACGAAACCCAGGATCTGCAAAAGGACGTCGAGGAGATGCAGCGGATGCTCGAGGCCTATCTCGCCTTCGCGCGGGGCGACGCCGGCGAAAGCGCCTCGCAGGTCGACATGCATGATTTTCTCGAGGATCTGCGCCTCGACGCCGAGCGCAATGGCCATGACGCGAAAATCGAATTTACCGGCGATCCGATCGTCGCGGTCCGGCCGGACGCCTTCAAGCGCTGCCTCGCCAATCTCATCGGCAATGCGCAGAGCCACGCCAAACATATTGCGATCGAAGCCAGCCGCGACCAGCGTTTTTTGACGATCCATGTCGACGACGACGGCCCCGGCATTCCGCCCAGCGCGCGCGAAGACGTGTTCCGGCCGTTTTTCCGCCTCGACGAATCGCGCAACCAGGATCTGGGCGGCACCGGCCTCGGCCTCGCGATCGCGCTCGACATCGCCCGCTCGCATGGCGGCGACATTGGCCTGACCGACAGTCCGTTGGGCGGCTTGCGGGCGACGGTCCGGGTGCCGGTGTGAGGGACGGAGCCGAAACTTCATTGAGCCAGGCGGTCCGGTTGCCAAGGCACTTTTTCCAATAGAGCGGGCATGAGCCGACGTGACCTCGCAAAGCTCAGCTTGAACGGAAGATATAGCCAGATCGCCTCATCCGATCAGGCGGAAGCGGTAGGCTAACAGCCTCTGCCCGAAAACATTGAAGCTCAACCCCGCCATGATCAAAAGCGCGCCGACGAACTCAAGCGGCCTCAGCGGTTCGGAGAAAAACAGCCAGCCGGAGATCATGCCGACAACGGGAATCAGCAATGCGAAAGGCGCAACCTGGCTCGCCGGATAATGCGCCAGGAGGCGGCTCCACAGGCCAAAGCCCAGGATCGTCGCGCCATAGGCAAGACCCGCCACGCACAGCGCGAGAACCCAGCTGGGATGAGAAAGCGCTTGGACCGCTCGCAGCCCATCAAAGTAAATCGAGAGCGCCAGCAACGGCAGTGGCGCGGCGAGGCTCGACCAGATGGTGAAAGCGAACATGTCTATTCGACCCGCCAGCTTGCCCACGATATTGCCGCCGCCCCAGCACAGCGCGGCGGCCGTCACCATGAGAAATGGCCAGAGGCTCGCTCCGCCAAGGCGCGTCGAACCGATGACGACAATGCCTAAGAGGGCGAGACTTGCCGCAGTCACTTGCACCGCGCTTGGCCGTTCGCCCAGGGCGATCCATGCAAGAAGGATCGTAATGAAAGCCTGTAGCTGGATCACCAGAGACGCCAGTCCGATTGGCATCCCATGCCCAATCGCCAGAAAGAGCAGGCCGAACTGTCCGACCCCGATCAGCAACCCATAAAGCGCGACGAGCCAGGCCTTCGCTTTTGGAGGCGGCACGAAAAAGACCGCAGGGACAGCGGCAAAAGCAAAACGCAGCGCCGTCAGCAGCATCGGAGGCGCCTCGCGGACGCCGATCTTGATGGCGATAAACGCGAGGCCCAGCGCCAGAGCTGCGACAAGGGCCGACAGGGCGTCTCGAGGACTCACGGCGCCGTCTTCCTTCCGTCAAATTCGCCGGTTGATCTATTCGCCAAGGCGACGCGCTACGTAAGGAGACCGCACGCGCATTCTCAAGCCAGAACGACAACGGAAACGGGTGCGTTTTAGCATCACTCCAGCCGGTCGCAGAACAAAGCGCGGTGCGACAATCCAAGTTCTTTCGGCAGACCGAACATATAAACCAGTCCGATCGCGAGATCGCCCAACCCCAAAGGCGCCGCGATCAAGCCGATGTCTCCGAACAGGCCCGCCGGAATCAGCAGGATCGCGGCGACATACCGCAGAAGCGACTCCCAATAGACAATTGAGGCGCGGCGGCGCAAATCGCGGGATGAGAGGATCAGCGCCGCGCTGGTAAAAGCGAGAAAGCCGCCGACCAGCCACCCCCACAAGGGCGCCGGAACATTGAGGCCCAAAGCCCGATAGATCGGCGGAAAAGCAAGAGCGAGCGCCAACCCGCCATTATAGGCGCCCGTCCAAAACACAAAGTTTTTCATAGCGAAAACGTCCTTCGGAGACGGGCGCGCCTCAATTCAAATCCCGCAAATGCCGGAACACGATGACGCGGGAGACGAAGGCGGTCACCAGCGCGATGCCAGCGGCGATGAGGAGGATCGCGGCATAGACGTTGAGGCCGAGCGAGAAATCGCCGAACATCACCTCCACCTGATCGCCGCCAGGGGTCGCCCGCCACCAGGAGGACAGCGCAGCGGCGGCGATGAAGGCGGCAAGCGCCAATCCGCCGCCGATCGCGCCGCCACGCAGCCCAAGCCGGAAAAAATGACGCTGGAACTGGCGCGAGATAAAATCGTCGGCGGCGCCGACGAAATGCAGGATTTCGATGATCTCTCGATTGCCCGCCATTGCGCCGCGCGTGGCGAAGGCCACCGCCAGGATCATCGCCGTCAAGACCAGGGCGAAGATCACCGCGGCGATGAGGACGACGGTCCGCGCCATGATCGCGAGGCGCTCCAGCCAGAGCCTGTGATCGTCGATGCTGGAGCCCGGAATCGATTCGGCGAGCGTCCGGCGCAAAGCCCCCACATCCAGGCGCTCGGCGGGGTCAAGCGCAATAACGATAAGACGCGGGACCGGCAATTCGGACAAATCGAGACCGGCGCCGAGCCAGGGCTGCAACAGCGCCTCGGACTGACTTTTCGTGTAAGGGCGCACGGAAGCGACGCCTCGCATCTTTTGGGCGATCGCCACCGCCTTGCCCGCATCCGCCTCGATATCGCGGCCGACGGTCGGCCGGATCTGGATCGTCATTTCGCGCGCGACCTGATCCTGCCAGCCATGCGAAGCCTCGGCGATGAGGATGGCCGCGCCCGCGGTGATCGAGGCCAGAAACGTCATGATGGCGATCACCGTGACCAGCGCCCGTCCGGCGATGGAGGAGGCCGGCACCAAGGCCATGTCCGGCCTGATGTCGCGCCGCGCCTCCAAGCGCCGCTCGCTCCGCTCCCGCCACGCGCCTGTGAAAATGCTCATCAATCGCCTCATGGCGCGGGTCGCGAATTAAGGTCAGTCAAAAATATGCAGCCGTCCGTCGCCGAGCACCAATCGGCGGGCGCCGTCGAACTGATCCATCAGCCCGAGATCATGGGTCGCGATGACGACGGATGTCCCCGATTTGTGCAATTCGGTAAACAGCCTGAGCAGCCGGCGCGCCAGGCTCGGATCGACATTGCCGGTCGGCTCGTCGGCGAGCAGGAGCTCCGGCCGCACGATCAAGGCGCGCGCGATCACGGCGCGCTGCTTCTCGCCGCCAGAGAGCACCGGCGGCAGGATATGCATGCGCTCGCCGAGCCCAACCCAGCCCAAAAGCTCGGTTACTTCAGCGCGATAGCTTGCCTCCTCCTTGCCGCGCACGCGCAGCGGGAGGGCGACGTTCTCATAGGTCGTCAGATGGTCGAGCAGACGAAAATCCTGAAACACCACGCCGATCCGGCGGCGAAGATCGGTGATCGTCGCCTTGTCGAGAGACAGAGCGTCGCGGCCAAACAGGCTGATCAAGCCGCGCGTCGGCCGCAGCGACAGCAATATCAGCCGCAGCAGCGTGGTTTTTCCGGCGCCCGAGGGACCGGTCAGGAATTGAAACGACTGAGGCTCGATGGCGAAGGTGATGTCCTTCAGGATCTCCGCCCCCATCCCATACCGCAAGCCGACATTCTCAAAACGGACCAAGCGAAAGCCCTCGCGCGCAACGACAGCCGGCATTTATAGACCGGTCCGGCGGCGGAAAACAGGCGATCATCCGCCCAGAAGGTCGATGAGGGCTGGAATCAGCGGCGCGTCGGCCGGCGGCATCGGATAGGCGCGCAGCTCTCTCGGGCGAACCCATTTCAGCGCCTGGTGCTCCCGGGCTGTGACGAAACCCGTCCAGCGCCGGCAGATATAGAGGGGCATCAGCAGATGGAAGTCGGGATAGGGAAAGCTCGCGAAAGTGAGCGGGGCGAGGCAGGCCTCTTCAACCGCAATCCCAAGCTCCTCCTCCAATTCGCGGATGAGGGCGCGCTCCGGCCGTTCGCCGGGATCGACCTTGCCGCCGGGAAACTCCCACAACCCGCCGAGTTGCTTGCCTTCGGGCCGCTTCGCGATCAAAACCCGCCCATCGACATCAACCAGCGCGACGGCGACGACGAGCAGCAGCTTCATCGCGATGGCTCACGGGTCATGAGCGATAATCGCCGTTGATCGCCACATATTCCTTGGTGAGATCGCAGGTCCAGACCGTGGCGGCGCCTTTGCCCAGGCCCAGATCCACATAAATGTCGATTTCTTGCTCCTGCATGATCTGCGAGACGTGTTTCTCGTCATAGGCGGGATCGCGCAGGCCTTTGTGGGCGACGCGAACATCGCCGAACCAGATTGCAAGCTTGTCGCGCTCGGCCTTTTCGCCGGCCTTGCCGACCGCCATGACGATGCGGCCCCAATTGGCGTCCTCCCCGGCGATCGCAGTCTTGACCAGAGGCGAATTGGCGATCGACAAAGCGATTTTCTTGGCGGCCCCCGGCGAGGCCGCCCCCGCCACCGTGATCTGCACGAATTTGCGGGCCCCTTCGCCGTCTTTCACGACCTGATGCGCGAGATCGAGCAGAAGGCCATCGAGCGCGGCGCGGAAGGGTCCGAGGCGCCGGTCATTGGCGGCTTCGATCCGAGGCGCGCCGCGCGCCTCTGCCGCGCCTGTCGCAAACAACATCAATGTATCGGAAGTCGAAGTGTCGCTGTCGATGGTGATTGCGTTGAAGGAGCCTTGGACGCCCTTCGCCAGCATGGATTGCAAGGCGGCGGCGGCGATCGGCGCATCGGTGAAGACGAAGGCGAGCATGGTCGCCATGTCGGGCGCGATCATGCCGGCGCCTTTGGCCATGCCGGCCAGCGTCACCTCGACGCCGCCGAGGGTCGTCTTGACGGTCGCGACCTTCGGATAGGTGTCGGTCGTCATGATCGCCTTGGCGGCTTCCAAGAGACCGCCAGGCGCCGCCTTTTTGGCGAGGCGCTCCAGAATGCCGTCGAATTTCGCGGCGTCGAGCGGCTCGCCGATGACGCCGGTCGAGGCGAGGAAGATTTCGGCCGCCGGCGCCCCCGTGGCCTTGGCGGCGAGCGTCGCGGTGAATTTGGCCGCCTGCGCCCCAGTCTTGCCGGTAAAGGCGTTGGCGTTGCCGGAATTGACGATCAAAGCGCGGGCCTTCCCCGCTGCCAGCCGGGCGCGGCACCAATCGACGGGCGCCGAGGGGCATTTGGATTTGGTGAACACGCCCGCGACTTGCGTTCCCTTATCGAACAGGGCCAGCATGACGTCCGTGCGGTTCTTATAGCGGATTCCAGCCGCGCCGACAGCAAAGCGCACGCCCTCGATGCCGGGCAGATCGGGGAACGATGTGGGCGCTAGCGGGGAAATTGCGGCGGCCATGCAATGCGCATCCTTGGGGTTTGAGTCGCGCGGGTTTTGCGCTTGCTTTGCAGGAAGGGGGCGGGCCGCGTCAAGCTGGAGGGACGGTTATGGGGAATCTTTCATCCAAGTTGCGCCAAGAGTCGCCGTTACGCTGGGCTAAGGCGGATGACCGGCTGCGACCCTATGATCCGATGAACCGTCTCCACATCCCACGCCCTTGTGGTTGTCCAGCCGGGCGGCGCTGCTGGACTTTGACGTGAAGAGCACGGATCCTGAATGGCGCGAGAATCGGTGATCACGCCTCAGCTTGGCTGGAAATGCGAACCAGCTTTTCGTCTGAGGCAAAGATGTAAGGGGAGTTATTAATGACTAAGGGCCGGCAGCTTAAGACAGTCATCGTCGCAGCGTTGGTGGCGCTTGTATGGATGGGCGGCAAAGCGGACGCCGCGCAATGCGGCAGCACCGCTGCCGGCTTCGAGGCTTGGAAGAAGCAGTTCGCCGAGGAAGCGAGGGGAAGAGGGGTCAGCGCCAGTGCGGTCTCGGCCCTCCTGGGAACCAACTATTCGACGGCGACCATCTCGGCGGACCGCGGCCAAAAGAGCTTCCATCTATCGCTGGATCAGTTTCTCGCCAAGCGCGGAGGCTCGATTATCGCAGCGCGCGGGCGCAAGCTCAAACAATCCCATGCGGCCCTCTTCGCATCCATCCAGCAAACTTACGGCGTTCCGCCGGGGCCGCTCCTGGCCATTTGGGGAATGGAGACGGGGTTTGGGAGCGTGCACGGGAATCAGAACGCTCTGTCGGCTGTGGCCACGCTCGCCTATGATTGCCGTCGGTCGGCCTATTTCACGGACCAGCTCTACGCAGCCCTGACATTGATCGATCGCGGAATCCTCTCGGCAAGCTCGCCCGGCTCGATGCATGGCGAGATTGGCCAGACGCAGTTCTTGCCCAAGAACATCCTGAACTACGGCACCGGCGGAAATCTCGACAATGCGGCCAATGCGCTGTCCTCGACGGCGAACTTCCTGAAGGCCCATGGCTGGAGCCCGGGCGCGGGATACCAGCCCGGCGAAGCCAATTTCGGAGCTATCCAGGCATGGAACGCCGCTTCGGTCTATCAGCGGGCCATCGCGCTTATTGGCCAACAGATTGACGGAAAATAAGGCGCGCTTTCAAGACGCTGAAGAGGTTGGATCAGAAATCTGGCTCGTTGCGCGTCGAGCGCAACGCGAGACCAGCCGGTTAACGACCCCTCCGGCCGCAATAGGCGATCCGCGGCTTGAACGCAGCCGCGCGGAACGAAAGAGAGCCGCCACAGGACACGTTGCGGCGCTTCCGCCGCTATGGCTTATCACGCCCCAGGCGCGCTTGAGGCAAGGAGTCGCGCGCGGGCTGCAGCATCAGAGTTGGATCAAAACCAGAAGATGCGCTTGGTCTCCAATGCGCCCGGACGGGACATCGGGCGCGCCATCGCCGCCAATTCGAATCGCCGGTCTCCGTTTGGGTTGGCCGAGACTGCCGCGCGGAGCAACTGCCGTCGACGGAGGGCCGTTGCTCGGCGATGAGCTAATTCACTCTTTGGAGTTGCGCTATGCTCACGTTCGACGACGCCGACGGCGGTCCAACAAGCGAGCGGAATATTGCGAATGCGACAATTCTTTAGCAACAACGGAAATTTGAGGCAGACATGACTAAGTTCGCGTTTTGCGACCAATCCGAATCGATCCGCCAATTCGATGCTGCGAATCCGTCTCAGCTGCCATTTGTAGTGCATCAGAGCGCACAGAACGTTTGGGCGCTTGCGCTCACCGCCGACAATGAATTCATGCTGCTCAAAGGTTACCCAGAAATCCGCAAGACCCTGGGCCTGAAGATCGAGACGCCAGTCTACGAGCATCCGACCTGGATCGATAAAGTCAGGGTCCGGACCGTTAACGGCGCGGACCGCATTTACTTCAGCTCCGTCAGGGACGACAACCAGACCGATAAGCCCCGGCCCGTGGATATCTTCTATCTCAAGGCCACTGCCGGCGGCGCCCATTTCCCCGTTCTTTACACCACGATCGATCCCGCTCAACTGACCTTTCCGCACCCATGCAACCCGGCCTGGACCTTCTACAGCTATTCCGGCGATTTTGCCTTTGGAGACAACGATGCCTTGTACCTGTCGAGCGGCCGTTTCATCGGCGGCAAGGTCGGCATCTATAAGATCAGCGGAGCGGGCCCGGATGCCGTGACAGGCGCGGTGGCGCGAATCCATTTGGGCCAAGGTCCAATTACGAATCTCTGTTTCCAAAGTCCGCAGACGTTGTACTTCTCGCGCGGCAACGACATCTGGAAGCTGGATTTGAGCACGATGTCGGAATCGTTCGAGGGCGCGGTCCCGCTGAACAATGCGAATGCATGGGTGACGGACATTGCGAGGGTCACCGACGCAGCGCCCCCACCATGGTGGTGGCCCTACATTAGCATTCTACATAAATGGCTCGCCGCTGCTGCAAAATTCGTGTGGCGCGTTGGAGACGCAATGAGCGTTGGCGGGCGCAGGGCTGACTTGCGCCGCGATTGACGGCGCAAGCGACCAAGGCGTTCGCCGTCACTTCGGCGGGTCGAATGTGCAATTTGCGCCGCCGCCGGCTTTTTGCTTCACCTCGGCGGGATCGATTGTGCAATCAAGATCGGACACCGCCTCGAAGATCGAACCCGCGGCCCCATCCGGCGGCGCCCCCGCCTCGGCGAGCGTCGCGTAGAGTTCGTGCGCTTTCCTACCGTTCGTCGTGACTTTTTTCGCTCCAAACGTTAGATCGCAGCTGTGCTGGGTGATGTCCACATTGCTGGCCCGGCAACTGACAGCGGCGGACGCAACCGTGATTTTCTTGTCGGATGGATAAGGCGCGTCGCTCTTCCCATTCAGGAATTTCCCAAGCACAATCTTGTCGCTCGCCTTCACGTCCGGTGAATATTCGGCGACAAGAGCGGCAAGCGCCAAAGCGCCACTGCCGCTTGCCGATCCTGCGATTGCGGCGTGAGGGGCGAGCAGCAATGGGATTGCAAGAAAAGCGATTGGCTTCATGTGCGGTTCCTCCCTGACGATCATCGCGGCGGCGGCGCGCGATGGGCGAAAAAGGTCTCTGCGGGCCGGGCTTGCCCCGCGTTCCCGATTCCCGTTTCATCGTGCTCCGGTTTGGCCGTATGGGCAATCCCGAACAATGGCCGCAAAATCTGCGTAGGAAATTGCGGCGGGTGGTTAGGCGAATGCATGAAGCTGGAGGCGGTCCGCGGTGTCAGCAAACGGGCGACGAGATGGCCGCGTCCCGATGACGAAACAAAGTCGCCTTGTTTCAGACCCTGGCGTCTGAAACTGGTCCGCCTCGCGCGGCTCGGATGGCTCGCGCCGAGCCGCGCCAGCGAGCAAACCTCGGCCTAGCCCCTATTTTTGAAGAGCGGACGCGGTCAAGGTCAAAAGACCCTTCGACCGCGCCCGATCCTATTGTGCGATTATTTCTTGGCTGGGGCCGGAGCGGCGGGAGTCGCGGGCGCAGCGGCCTCCGGAGCCGGCTCCGTGCGCTCGATCTTGGCGGTCTTGCGGAGTTGCGCCACCATCTCGCTTTGCGCCTTCTGCACCACATAGCGGCTGACCTGATCCTTGACCTCGTCAAGGGGCGGAAAGGTTTTTTGCCGCTTTTCCTCGACCTGGATGATATGCCAGCCGAAGGGGCTCTTGACCGGCTCGGAATACTCGCCGGGCTTGAGCTTGAACGCGGCGTCGCCGAATTCGGGCACCATGCGCTCCTTGGTGAACCAGCCGAGTTCGCCGCCTTCCGAACCTGGGTCCTTCGAGACCTCCTTCGCGACCTTGGCGAAATCCTCGCCGCCCTTCACCCGTTTCAGCGCCGCCTGGGCGTCGGCGTCGGTCGGCACGAGAATATGGCGCGCGCGAATCTCGGTCTCGGGCTTTTGCGCCTTGGCGGCTTCATCATAGGTCGCCTTGACCGCCGCATCGGTGACGGCGCTCTTCGCCACCTGGCTGAGCAGGATCTCCATCAGCAGCTTCTCGCGGAAATAGGCGAGCTTTTTCGCGAAATCCGGACCCTGGTCGAGCTTATCGCTTTGCGCCTTTTGCGCCACCAATGCCCCATCGATCAGGAAATCGAGAATATAGGCCTCGCGCGCCTTGCCTTCGAGCTGCGCCGGGAGGCTCGCGCCCAGATCCTCGGTGGCGATCTTCACGTCCTCGTCGGTGATTTCCTTCCCATTGACCGTGGCGAGAACCTTCGCCGCGGTTGGGGAAGCCGCGAGGATTGCTGGCGCCGCCATGGCCAAGGCGCAGGCCAGACCTGCGGCCAGGGCGCGCGAGGATTGCTTCATGAACATGCGATTCTAGCTCCGGGCTGAAGAGAAAAAGACTGCCGCCGTGGTCCGGCGGGCGAATTCGGGCTTGAATCTCCGCGCGACGGCGGGCGAAAAGATGCATGGAAGGATGGATTTGACAAGGTCAAACCCCAATCTTATCTCTCGGGCCGGTCTCTACGGATTGCTTTTCGGCGCGGCCGCGCCGACTTTCAAAAAAGAATTTCTTGCCGAGGTCCCGCGTTTGGTCATTGGTGTTCCGCTCTCCCGAACCAAACAGAAAACCGCGCGTCGCCATGCTTATGAACTCGCCATGGCTATGAGATTGTCCTGAAATCGCTAAAAGCCCCTTTGCGATCAGCGGCTTCGCAAGATATCGGGCTTGCGCGGGGATTTGGGGCTGGCTTGCGGGGCCACCCGGGGCGGTCGCCGCGTTTGAGCATAAACAAAGAGAAAGGTAAGAGTGATTTCTCGCAACTTGGAAAATCGCTCTGGCCGCGTCCAGAAAGGTCGTTGAATAATGTTGGGCTCCCTCGCGAAGAAAATTTTCGGATCGGCGAATGATCGCCGGCTGAAGGGATACCGGCCCAAGGTCGCGGCGATCAACGCCCTCGAACCTGAACTGCTGAAGCTCACGGATGCCGAGCTCGCCGCCCGAACCGTGCAGTTTCGCGAAGAACTCGCCGCCGGCAAGAAACTTGACGATCTGCTCGTTCCGGCTTTCGCCACGGTGCGCGAGGCGGCGCGGCGCGTCCTCGGGCAGCGCCATTTCGACGTCCAGTTGATCGGCGGCATGGTGCTGCACGAGGGCGGGATTTCGGAGATGCGCACCGGCGAGGGCAAGACGCTCGTCGCGACGCTTGCGACCTATCTCAACGCGCTCGCCGGCAAAGGCGTGCATGTCGTCACCGTCAACGATTATCTCGCCCGCCGCGACGCCGAGTGGATGGGCTCCATCTATCAGTTTCTCGGCCTCACCACCGGGATTATCGTTCACGGCGTCGAGGACGAGGAGCGCCGCCGCTCCTATGCCGCCGACATCACCTATGGAACCAATAACGAGTTCGGGTTCGACTATCTCCGCGACAATATGAAATACGAACTCGGCCAGATGGTCCAGCGCGGCCATAATTACGCGATCGTCGACGAGGTCGATTCCATTCTGGTCGACGAAGCGCGCACGCCCCTGATCATTTCGGGCGCCTCCGACGACAAGTCGGACCTCTACAACGCGATCGACAAAGTGCTCCCAGGCGTTCGCCCCGAAGACTTCGATCTCGATGAGAAGCAGCGCACGGTCAATCTGACCGAGGCGGGCAACGAGCATATGGAGGAATTGCTGCGCGGGGTCGGGATCTTGACCGAAGGTTCGCTTTACGAGGCGGCCAATGTCACGATCGTGCACCACGTAAATCAAGCCCTGCGCGCGCATAAATTGTTCCAGCGCGACAAGGAATATATCGTCCGCAATGGCGAAGTCGTCATCATCGACGAATTCACCGGCCGGATGATGCCGGGCCGGCGCTATTCGGAAGGCTTGCACCAGGCGCTGGAGGCCAAGGAACATGTCCAGGTCCAGCCCGAAAACGTGACCCTCGCCTCGATCACCTTCCAGAATTACTTCCGCCTCTATGGCAAACTCGCCGGCATGACCGGAACGGCGACCACCGAGGCCGATGAGTTCGCCGAGATCTACAAACTGGACGTCGTCGAGATTCCGACCAACAAGCCGGTCCGGCGCATCGATGAGGACGACGAAGTCTATCGCACGGCGGAGGAAAAGCTGCGCGCCATCACGCGCGAGATCGAAGACGCCAACGCGAAGCTTCAACCGATGCTGGTCGGCACGACCTCGATCGAGAAATCCGAACAGCTCGCGGAGGCGATGAAAAAGCAGGGCTATAAGCAGATCGACTTCACCGAGCCGCAAGCCTTGCAGAAACTCTATGCGGCGGCCCGGGCGGACAGGCCCTCGAAGCTCTTCGCGGTCCTGAACGCGCGTTTTCATGAACAGGAAGCCTATATCGTCGCCGAGGCCGGCGTCCCCGGCGCGATCACCATCGCGACCAATATGGCCGGCCGCGGCACCGACATTCAGCTCGGCGGCAATGTCGAAATGCGCGTCGCGCAAGAATGCGCAAATCTCCCGCACGGGCCCGAACGCGACCAGAAGGAAGCTGAAATCCGCGCCGAGGTCGAGCGGTTCAAGGCTCAGGCGATCGCCGCCGGCGGCCTCTACATCATCGGCACCGAGCGGCACGAGAGCCGCCGCATCGACAATCAGCTGCGCGGCCGCTCCGGCCGCCAGGGCGATCCCGGACGCTCGAAATTCTTCCTGTCGCTGAAGGACGATCTGATGCGGATCTTCGGATCCGACCGGATGGAGTCCATGCTGGTCAAGCTCGGCCTCAAGGAGGACGAGGCGATCGTCCATCCGTGGATCAACAAGGCCTTGGAGAAAGCGCAGCAAAAGGTCGAGGCGCGCAATTTCGACATGCGCAAGAATATTCTCAAATATGACAATGTCATGAACGACCAGCGCAAGGTTGTCTTCGAGCAACGCCGCGAGATGATGGCGCAGGACTCACTCGAAGAGATGATCGACGAGATGAGGCATGGGGTCGTCGACGACCTCATCGCCAAACATATTCCGCGCGACGCCTATCCCGAGGCCTGGGACATCGAAGGTTTGCAGCATGCGGTCGAAGGCGCGTTCAATTTCTCTCTCCCGCTCGCCGACTGGGCCAAGGAGGAAGGCATCGACGAAGAAGACATGCATGAAAGGCTAAAAAAGGCCGCCGACGAAGGCTACGCCGCCCGCGTGGCAAAAAACGGCGTCGAGGTCATGCGCTATGTCGAAAAGCAGATCATCCTTCAGGCTCTCGATCACCTTTGGCGCGAGCATCTGCTCACCCTCGATCATCTGCGTCAGGTGGTCGGTTGGCGCGGCATGGCGCAGCGCGATCCGCTGAACGAATATAAATCCGAAGCCTTCGAGCTTTTCGACGAGTTGATCTCCCGGCTGCGCGAGGTCACGACATCGCAGTTGAGCCGCGTCGAGGTCGCCTTCGAGCCGCCGCCGAGCCAGATCCAGCCCTCCGAGGTTGCGGCGTTCGATCACGACGGCGGCGCGGCCGGCGCGGCGTTCGCCGCTCTAAGCAGCGCAAAGGCGGCTCCGCAACTCATCGAGGGCCGCGGTCCGGAGCAGATTTTCGACGCGGGCGCCGCCGATGCGCTCCTGCGCGAGACCGCCGGCGCCCCGTCGCCCCATGGCAAGGTCGGGCGCAATCAGCCTTGTCCCTGTGGATCAGGCAAAAAATTCAAACATTGCCACGGCGCGATCGTCTGACCGACGCCTTTGCTATTGCCGCGCAAGTTTGACGTGGATCAACGCGCGCCATTCCCGGCAAGCATAGGCTGACTGGTGGACGCAGCGATGGCGATGAAGCCGGGGCGGATAAGGCCGGCGCGAAATTTCTTCCCTAAATGAGGATGGGCCAGCTGTGGCCCGCCTTCGGCGTGGCGGATCGCCTCGAGCACGCCAAAACATGAGGGCCGCAAGGATCCGCGGAGCGCTCTCGAAAAGCTCGTCTCTCATCGGTCATGAAAATCGGATATCGAATCGCCCGCTCGACCGCCTCGTCCGAAGCTGACGTCCCGCTGCGCGCAAAAGTCGCCATGCTTAAGAAATTCAACGGAGGAACGCACCCATGAAAGCTCGCATTTCACGTCCTTTGCCCATTCTTTCCATTGCTGCGGCTTTGTTGCTCGGAACAGCCGCGGCGTCGGCTCAGACCGCTGCGCCGCCTGCTCCGCCCGCCCATGAGCACGGCGGCATGGGTCATGACGAACACGCCTGCATGGGCGGCGGCATGGAAAACATGAAGTCGATGATGCACGATATGATGACCAAGATGGTCGCGCATACCGACGAGCGCATCACGTCTCTCAAGACCGATCTGAAAATCAGCGATGCGCAGCAAGCGCAGTGGAATAGCTTCGCCGACGCCCTCCGCTCAGCTGGAAAGTCGATGGAAGGCATGCAGCGCCACATGACGAAGTCCGAGGCCTCCAAGCCCGTCGTCGCCGGCGACACCGCCTACCCCGATGCAGGTGCAATCAAGAAGACCGGCCCTGCCCTGGCCAGCACCTCCGAGAGCCTTCCGGCCCGGCTCGAAAAGCATGAAAAAATGCTCGCCGAACATCTTGCCACCTTGCAGGCGATTAAAGCGGCGCTCGATCCGCTCTACGCTTCGTTCAACGACGAACAGAAGAAGATCGCGGATGGCCTGATGGTTGGTCCGATGGGCGTGATGTGATCGCGCTAATCGGATAGGATCATTCCCCGAACGATCGGAGCTGGAACGATAGGGCGTGACGCCTCCACCCGGAAGCGATCGCGCTTTATCTCGTTTGCTTTATCTCTCGTTTTACGCATGATCTCTGCGCTTTTTGGGGTCATGCGTGAGCGTGCGTGGTCGCACAGCGGCCCCAGAAGCCCCCCGCTAATCTCCAAACATCGCCGGAACGAACCAACGGCGACCTAAGGAGAGAAGCAATGATCAATTTCCGCAAGTCCCTCACTGCTGGCCTCGCCGTCGCCGCCCTCGGCCTCGCCGTCGCCACGACCTCCACTCCCGCCGTCGCCGGAGGCTTCCATCATCACGGTTGGGGATGGGGATGGGGCGCTGCAGGCATCGCGACCGGCCTCGCAATTGGCGCCGCCGCCGCATCCGCTCCCTATTATGGCTATGGTTACGGCTATCCGGGCTGCGCCTTCGTCAGTCAGCCGGTTGTCGACTATTATGGCAATATCATCCGCTATCAACGCGTCCGCGTCTGCAACTGAGCGCGGCCTCGCCGCAATCGACGTTGCCGCCGGGGCCCTCTCCCTCCGGCAGCGCCAAGTTGAAGGCCTCGAGCATGTTCTCAAAAAAGCTGATCGCCCTTTTCGATCTTTAGACATCGGATATGTCCGATGTCTCATAAGAACATGCTCCCCCCGGAATCTGAGCGATTCCTTTTCAATCAGATGATTCCATCCGATCGGGAAACGCTTTAGGAGCCTGGTTCCGGAGGCCTTCGACTTATTGCGGAAACCTTTCGGCCCGGCCCGCGAAGGACGGAAGCCATCGAATCGCGATATTCAGCGAAAGCCGGCCCGCTCGCGATCAGCCTGGTCCTGCTGCTTGATCTCCGGGCCTGGCGCCGGATGCACTTCATGGTGAAGCACTTCCTCGAGTTTGCTGCGTTCAAAGAGAATGACGACGACCGCCGAAATGAGCAGCGGGATCCAAAGGTATAACAGCCTGAAGACCAGCAGCGCCGCCAGCACCTCGACCTTAGGGGTCGCCGGCATGGCGTTGATGAACAAGAGCTCGAAAACGCCAAGCCCACCCGGCGCATTGGATGCCAGCGCGGCGGAAAAAGACGCGAGAAAAACGCCGAGCACGACGAAATAGCCTGGGTTGCCCACCTCCGGCAAAGCGAAATAGATGATGCCCGCCGCGCCGAGAAGTTCGAGCGGCGCGGCGATAAATTGCCTGACGGCAATCGCCGGGCTTGGATATTCCAGCCGAAACCCTTTAATAATGAGAGGGTTGAACCTGAACACCGAGCCGATCACATAGATCGCGACCAAGCCCAGCAGCACGACGCCGATGGCCCGAGCCGCCGCTGGATCGGCCAAGAACTTCAAATATTGCGGCAAGAACCCGCCAAACCGCTGCAATTGTTCGGGCTCGAGCACGGAAATGAGGCCGCCGAGCAGCATGGTGCCGAGGCCGAAGGTTAGCGAGCAGACCGCGACTAGAACCGCAACCTGAGCCGCCGTCAGTCCTTTCGAGCTATAGGCGCGGTATCTGACCATCCCGCCCGAAAAAACGGTCGCGCCAATATTATGCGCGATTGCGTAGGTCGTGAAGGAGCATAGCGAGATGAAAACCCAGGAGATATGCCGGACGCCGAGATGGAGAAGAGCGATTCTGTCGTACCAGGCCAGCGCTGCGTAGGCCACGAGGGTGGAGAGGATCGCCAGCAGATAACGCATCGGCGAAATCGATTTGAGGTGCTCCCAGACCTCTGGCCCAACGGAGGCGCCGCGGAATTCCCGGTAAAGGAGCCAGAGCGAAACAGCGACGGCGATCAGACCAACCAACGGCCAGAAAAAATCAAAGATGCGCTTCATGACGCTCCGGAGGGGTAGCCGCGCTTCGACAGGAGTCTCGGCCTTGCACGAGAGCGCTTCCCGATCAGATGGGCGCATCCGATCAAAAGACATCGCTCAGATTCGAAGAATTGGAGCAGATGCTCCAATGGCAATCCCTGCACCATGCGCGTTTCGACCGCAAGTGCCAACGGGCAAATAGCGGCCGCGCACAAGAGCTACCGGAGCTTCCGGCCCTCCCGAAGCCGGAAATAGCTGGGAAATGATGCGCTGTTCAAGCTTCGATAGTTCGAAACCGCATCCCTGAGGTCTTGACCGACTTGCCGGCGATCTCGGCGGCGGGCTCGAGGCCCCTCTCGCGCACATCGCAATCTTGCACTTTGCTCAAGTCCGCAAGGGCTTCTTCGAGATGGCGGCGAGCCTCTTCGAGCTGCCCCAGCAATTCCTCCGCCGAGCGATTCAGATTGTCCCGGCGGGTTCGGGCGGCGCGCGCATAAGTCGGATAGGCAAAGTGAGTGGCATCGAATATGCCCGCGCGTTGCTCTTCGAGCGCGACCTCTTGATCGAGCTCCCGCGCAATCCGCGAGAATTCGGCGACCATGGATTCGATCTGCGCGACGCGGCGGCGCTTTTCGTCGACCTGGAAGCGCTTCAGGCGCGTCAGTGTTTCCTGCGGCTTCATGTGCTTCACCTCCAAACGACCCTCAGCCTCAAACAGCCCGCCAGTCCAACCAGCGGAAGCCCAAGCGGGGCCCGGCGACGCCCCAGGGGACAGCCTTGAACCGCGGAGCGGCCGAGGTTGCTCCAACCGGACAAAGTTTGCCGCAGTAAAGTTGCCCATTCGTTACTGCCGCCGAAGACCGCCGAATTCCTCCCCGAGCGAAAGGCGGCGGAAAGGCTTGGCGGGAGTGATTCGCGCGGCCGCGCGTAAATTCCGCCTTAGAATCCGCTCTGACACTCCGGTCCCCTTCCGCGCAGGTCCGCGTCGCGCAAGGTCCGCGCGCCAGTCTGTCACGCGGATGGCGTATTGAGAATCAGCAGCCTGATCCCGATGGGGGCAGCGGCGCGAGGTTCGCAACCGTCTTACAAAGGGAATGTATTTGTTAACCAATGCCCGTTAAGGTTACGAAATTCGTAGTGAGGAAGCCATCGCAGGGAGACCGGCTGAAGACAAGCCGCGATGGCGCCTGAAGCGATCTCGCGCGCCGGCAGGCGACCGACGGGGGGAAGGTGGGAACCTCAGATGCGCGTTCTATTAATTGAAGACGACAGCGCCACGGCGCAAAGCATAGAGCTGATGCTCAAGTCCGAGAATTTCAACGTCTATACGACGGATCTCGGCGAGGAAGGCATCGATCTCGGCAAGCTCTACGATTATGACATCATCCTCCTCGATCTGAACCTTCCCGATATGTCCGGCTACGAGGTGCTCCGCACCTTGCGAGTCGCCAAGGTCAAAACGCCGATCCTGATTCTTTCCGGGCTCGCGGCGATCGAGGATAAAGTTAAGGGCCTTGGGTTCGGCGCCGACGATTATTTGACCAAGCCCTTCCACAAGGATGAACTCGTCGCCCGCATCCACGCCATCGTGCGCCGCTCGAAGGGGCACGCCCAATCGGTCATCACAACCGGCGATCTCATCGTCAATCTCGATCAGAAAACCGTGGAAGTCTCCGGCGCCCGCGTCCATCTGACCGGCAAGGAATATCAGATGCTGGAGCTGCTCTCGCTCCGCAAGGGCACCACTCTGACCAAGGAGATGTTCCTCAACCATCTCTATGGCGGGATGGACGAGCCGGAACTGAAGATCATCGACGTCTTCATCTGCAAGCTGCGCAAGAAGCTCGCCAACGCCAGCCAAGGCCGCAATTACATCGAAACGGTCTGGGGGCGCGGCTATGTGCTGCGCGAGCCGAACGACGATGAAGAGCGCATCACGGCGTAGGGCGCGGTCCCGGCGGCCAAACCCGCCGCCCTCGATCGCTTCCGATTGAAATCGGTTCTTCTCTAAATGAGGCTGCGTCGTCGCCTGCGATCGCGCATCGTCCATCACGGGAGGCGCTCGCGGTCGCGTTCCGCCGCAATTATGGACGGGGAGGAGAGGACAGTTTGCTCACGCAACCGCCTCGATGATCGCCGGAGCCGAGGCCGATATGGCTTGGATCGCGACAAGTTCGCTCTCCACCTCGATCGTGAGGCTCATATTCGCCGCCTTGGCGACGAGCCCCGTATAATAGGCTTGGATTCCTTGGGCGTCGACCGCCTGAGCCGGCGTCCCTGCGAGAAGGTCGGAGGCCTGGCTTGAGAGCTTCGCATTCGCGCCTTGGGCCGTCACCGAGACGCTGAGTTGCTCGTCGGCCCCGCGCGTCGTCACCGTGATGACGCCGCCGCGCGGAATAGCGCCGGCCGCGATGAGACAGAGATTCAAGATCAGCTTCACCTGGTTCTTCGGCATCAAGAGACGCGGCGCCTGCCAATCGAGCCGGGTCCGCTGGTCGGCAAAAAGGCCGCGCGCAACCTTTTCGGCGTCTCCGGTGTCAATCGAGGCGCCCGCCGAGCCCGCGGCGCCAAAAGCCAAACGGCAGAATTGCAGCCGCGCCGAAGCGGTCTCGGCGCTTTTCTTGATCAGGTCGAGGGCGAAGCCGCGCATTTCCGCGTCTTTCTCTTCCTCGAGAACCTCGAGACCATTGACGATGGCGCCGACCGGGCTGATCACGTCATGGCAGACTCGGGAACAAAGCAGGGCCGCCAGATCGAGGGCGTCGAGGGCAAAAACGGTCATGATGGCATCCATTCGCGGCGAGAACATCGAACCGGTATCAACTTCGCCGAAAAACGCTCTCAAGTGCTTTCGCAATTTTGTCGAATCGCGCGTTTGTCGAATCGCGCGGCGCCGAAGTGAAAGTCTCTGCAGAGCCCCGGTTGCTGTCAAGGGAAGCCGCTTCAATCTGCGCCGAAGGTGTTAACAAAGGCTGAAATCCGGCCATTGGGACGAGCGCGCGTTCTCTTTCGCTCGCATTGGGCCCCGCCTTGCAAGGCCCTGCTCCAGCCCGAGCGGGCTCTACGGGCGGCCAAGCGGCTTTAGAGACGACCAAAAATCAAGACTTTGCCGCCGAGATCATCGCATTTTCTTGTCGGAGGCGAGGCGGGCCGCGGAGGGGACGCCGGCGACATATGAAGCCAATGCTCGCTAAATAGCTGAGCGGCCGGCAGCATCACGCTCCGGGCCGCCCTGTCGTTCCTCTGAACAAAAGAGTTAAGCTTTTAACCGAACTGATTCATCGTGTTGTGAGAGCCGCCGGCCTTTAGAGCCGCCTCGCCGGCGAAATATTCCTTATGATCGTCGCCCATGTCGGAGCCCGCCATGTTCTGGTGCTTCACGCAGGCGATGCCCTGGCGAATTTCCTGACGCTGGATGTTGCGAACATATCCAAGCATACCTTGCGCGCCGAAATATTCTTTCGCAAGGTTGTCGGTCGACAACGCCGCCGTGTGATAGGTCGGAAGCGTAATGAGGTGGTGGAAAATGCCCGCCCGCTTCGACGCGTCCGCCTGGAAAGTGCGAATGCGCTCGTCGGCTTCGGCGGACAGTTCCGTGCCGTCATAGTCGACGCTCATCAGGGCCGCGCGATCATAGGCGGAGACATCCTTGCCGGCGGCTTTCCAGCCGTCAAACACCTGCTGGCGGAAATTCAGCGTCCAGTTGAACGACGGAGAATTATTATACACCAGCTTGGCGTTCGGAACGACCGCGCGAATGCGATCCACCATGCTGGCGATCTGCTCGATGTGGGGCTTTTCGGTTTCGATCCACAACAGATCGGCCCCGTTCTGCAGCGAGGTGATGCAGTCAAGCACGCAACGATCCGCGCCCGTGCCGGAACGGAACTGATAGAGATTGCTGGCAAGGCGCTTCGGCCGCAGCAGCTTGCCGTTGCGGTTGATGAGGACATCGCCGTTGCGGCCTTCGCCGGCCGTGACTTCTTCGCAGTCAAGGAAGGCGTTGTACTGGTCGCCAAGGTCGCCGGGCTCATGGCTGACGGCGATCTGCTGGGTGAGGCCGGCTCCCAGCGAGTCCGTGCGGGTGACGATAATGCCATCCTCGACGCCGAGCTCGAGGAATGCGTAGCGGCAGGCGCGCACTTTCGCGAGGAAGACCTCATGCGGCACGGTCACCTTGCCGTCCTGGTGGCCGCACTGCTTTTCGTCAGACACCTGGTTTTCGATCTGAAGCGCGCAGGCGCCCGCCTCGATCATCTTCTTGGCGAGCAGATAGGTCGCTTCCGCATTGCCGAAGCCCGCATCGATGTCGGCGATGATCGGCACGACATGGGTCTGATAATTGTCCACGGCCGCCAGCAGCGTCTGCTCCTTCGCGCTGTCGCCAGCCTTGCGGGCGGCGTCGATCTCGCGGAAGATGCCGCCGAGTTCGCGGGCGTCCGCCTGGCGTAGGAAGGTGTAAAGCTCTTCGATCAGCGCGGGCACGGACGTCTTCTCGTGCATCGACTGGTCCGGCAGGGGGCCGAACTCGGACCGAAGCGCGGCGACCATCCAGCCGGACAGATACAGATATCGCCGGTCGGTCGCGCCGAAATGCTTCTTGATGGAGATCATCTTCTGCTGGGCGATAAACCCATGCCAGACGCCTAGCGACTGGGTGTAATTGGCGGCGTCGGCGTCATAGGCCGCCATGTCCCGGCGCATGATGGCGGCCGTATATCGGGCGATGTCGAGGCCCGTCCGGAAGCGATTCTGCAGCCGCACCCGAGCCACGGACTCGGCGTTGATGCCGTCCCACGCGCCATTCTGGCTGTCGATGAGCTGCTTCACCTGGGCAATGTGGCTTTGATATTCGGTGGACTGCCCCGACAGGGGAACCTGGCTTTGATAGTTCATCGCGCGCGCCTCGTCGCTTTGCTCATTCTTGCGGCTCCCAATTAAGAGGTTTCACAAGGACTGCAAATTCACATAGATTGACAAAGACCCTCCGTCGAGCGGAGGCATGGGCCTCTTATTACATCGAAAGTTGTCGTATGAACAAGAGAATGGACAAGGGAAGCGGCTCCAGAAACGGTGATGGTGTAATATTGATACACCAAAATTTTGTCTGTATGTAAAGAACTTTACTTATGATCGCGCCAGCCACCGCCTCCAGAAAGATTTTCGCGGGCCCCCGGCTGAAGCGGCTCCGGCGCGAGCGTCAGCTCACCCAGGCGCGCATGGCTGAGGAGCTCGACGTCTCGCCGAGCTATTTGAACCTGATGGAGCGCAATCAGCGCCCGATTACCGTCCAGGTTCTGATCCGGCTCACCGACGTCTACGGCATAGATCCGCGCGACTTCATGGAAGGCGAAGGCGAGCAATCGGTCGGCGAAATGGAGCAGATCCTCGCCGATCCTCTGTTCCGCGAAGCCGCGGTGCCCCGCGCGGAACTGCGCGATGCGGCCGAACATTCGCCCGCCCTGCTCGCCGCCATGCTCCGGCTCTATCGCGCCTATGCGGCGGCGCGGGAGGCGAGCGAAGCCGGCGTTTTCGCGGGGGCCGATCGCGACCGGGCCGAACCCCTTCTCGGCGAGAGCCCGATCGACCGGGTCCGCGCGATCTTGCAAGACGCCCGCAACCATTTCCCGGAACTCGATGAGGCGGCGGAGTCTTTCGCGGCCAATCTCGCGCTCGGCGGGCACGAATTGTTCTTCGCCTTGTCGGACCATCTGCGCGCCCGTCATGGCATCAGAGTCCGCGCGCTGCCGCTGGAAGTCATGGGCGACCGGCTCCGTTGGTACGATCACCATCGCCGCCAATTGATGATTTCCGAAGTCATGGATCAGCCGGGCCGGACCTTCCAGGCGGCCTATCAATTGGCCTTGACCGAATTTAGCGGGCTCCTGAACGAGATCGCCGGACGGCTCGAGCCAAGCGACGACCTGAACCGAAAGCTGTTGCGGGTCACCCTCGCCAATTATTTCGCCGGCGCCGTGATGATGCCCTATGGCCGCTTTCATGAAGCGGCCGAACTCGTCGGCTATGATGTCGAGGTCTTGGGCGCCCGGTTCGGGGCGAGCTTCGAACAGGTTGCGCATCGGCTGACGACGCTCGCCAGGCAGACTGCGCGAGGCATTCCCTTTTTCCTGGTGCGGGTGGACGCCGCCGGAAATGTGTCGAAGCGGTTTTCCTCGAGCCGGGTCCCTTTCGCCCATTCCGGGGGCACCTGCCCGCTGTGGAATATCCACGCCGCGTTCACCGACCCCGGCCGCATTCTGACCCAGGTGGTCGAACTGCCCGATGGGTCGCAGTGGTTTTCGATCGCCCGCACCGTCCGCCGCTCGATCTCGCCCTTTGGCGCGATCGAGCCCCGCTTCGCCATCGGCCTTGGCTGCGAAATCAAATATGCGCGGCGCCTCGTCTATGGCAGGCGCCTCGATCTCGCCGCATTGGAGGCCATGCCGATCGGGATCAATTGCCGCCTCTGCGAACGCCCGGCCTGCCCGCAACGCGCCGCGCCGCCGGCCTTGCGCGGCCTGCTCGTCGACGAATCGATGCGCAATATCTCGCCGTTCACCTTCAAGGATGTTTGAGGCGCCCGCGCAGGGCGCGCGGCTGCGGACTTGAGCGAAGCGACTAAATGGCGCGGCTCCAGCTCTGTTTACGGCTCATTAACCCTGTCCAACGCACCATCGGCGAACAGCGATTCCAAAGGGCGCAAAGCAATGGCCAGTTTGAGTCTCAGAGAAGCGGCGCGGGCGACGGGAGCCAGCAAGAGCACGATCCTACGAGCAATTCAATCGGGACGTCTCCTGGCGCCAAAAAACGACGATGGCGGTTATGCGATTGACCCCGCCGAATTGTTTCGCGTCTACCAACCAAAGGCTGAGGCCGGCGCAGCGGAGCCGGAATTGGCCCCTGCCTTAGCCCCTACAATGACGCAAGAGGCTCCCGAAGAGGCGCAGGCGAGCGAACTTGCGGCAAGAATGGCGGCGCTAGAAAGCGAACTGCTCGGGCTGAAGGATCTTCTCGCCAAAGCAAGCCGGCCCCGTGAGTCCTGGTGGAAGCGTTTGGTCGGCTAATCGCGACGGAGGGGTTTATTTCAAGGCGCTACTCGAGATCCTTCCTCAGCCGTTGAACGAAGGCTTCGAGCACGTCGCGCCGCAAAATATAGCTGGCGAATTTGCCTTCGCGGACGACCTCCACCAGTCCCGCCAATTCAAGCTCCCTCATGTGGTGGGAGAGCGTCGCGGGGCTGATGTCCAGGCAATCGCGCACCGCGCCGCAGGCGAGCGCATCCTTGCGCGCGGCGAGACGTTTCAATATCTCATAGCGGCGCCGATCGGCTAAAGTTCTCGCGATCCGGAGAAGTTGATTCTCCGTCAGCGTCGCGCCGGTCGATTCCAACATTTGCCACCCGATTCGCATGATCGCTCCGCCTGGAGGCGATCATGCTCTTGATCTCCTTGTTCCAACGCCTGACCTTGGTCAAGAGGTCCGCGAATGCTTGGAATTATGTCTGCTCTTTCTTGCGCCGACCGATATCCGAGTCGCGCGAGGGATGCGTCAGCGCAAGCCGCCCGAAACCACTATCGTCTCGCCCGTCACCCAGCGCGCATCGTCCGAGGCAAGAAAGGCCGCGATGGGCGCTATGTCATCTGGCTGTCCAGTCCGGCCGAGCGGCGTCAGCGCCACGAACTGCTTTTCAAAGTCGCTTCCGATGACGCCGGCGGCATTGGTTCCCTCGGTTTCGACCATGCCTGGATTGATCGAGTTCACCCGGATTTTCCTCGGCCCCAGTTCTTTCGCGAGGACCCGCGTCACCGCATCGACCGCGGATTTCGTGGCGGTATAGACGACCGTTTGCGGGGAATTGATCGCGCTCGCCACCGAGCCGATGTTGATGACGCTGCCGCCCTCGGGCCCAAACTGGCGCGCCGCTTCTTGAGTCGCCAGCAGCAGGCCCAGGACATTAGTGTTGAAATGCCGGTGAAAATTCTCTTCCGTTACCCCGTCGAGCGGCGAAAACTGGTAGACGCCGGCGTTATTGACCAGAATGTCCAGCCGCCCGAACGCTTGTTTCGCCGCCGCCAAAATCTTCGCCACATCATCCGCCTTGGCGACATCGCCTTGCACGGCGATCGCTTGGCCGCCCTTAGCCTTGATGTCCGCGACAACCCGCTCAGCGCCCTCCTTGCTGGAGGCATAATTGACCACGACCGCCGCGCCCTCGGCGGCGAGATTTATTGCGATCCCCGCGCCAATGCCTTTTGACGCGCCTGTCACAACCGCTGTTTTTCCAGACAATCTGCTCATGTGTTTCATCCTGTGAAAGCCATGACCGTTCGTTAGTTCGATAACTATCGAACGATTGGCCCGGCTTATTTAGGTCCGCCGCCGGCTTCTTTCAAGGCCTCCGACAGCGCCGAGGCGCCGGCGCTCCAAAGCGGATAGCGCCTTGCCGCGGCGGCTTCATAAGCGCGCTTCAGTCCGCTCGCCGACAGACTTGCGGCGCAGCAGCGCCAATTGGCCAAGAGTCAGGACAAGAATCGTTAAAGAGCGGCTCAAGCGCTCTTGCCGGCCAGCTTCCTGCGCCGCTCGTCCCAGATGTAGAAGGCCGCTCCCGCCGCCAGCACGACGCCGGAAGCGATCAGAACCAAAATCCATTTCTTGGCCGGTTGCTCCACGGTGATCACGTGCCGGCCGGTCATCACCATGCCCTTTTCCTTCTCGTCCGTAACTGTGACGAGGATCGCATATTTGCCCGGCTTATCGAGATTGACTGGGAATGTGGCCACCCCGGTTGGATAGATTTTCGGCGGCAAATGGGCGAGCGTGATCTGATCGAGCTTGCCGGCTTCGGCTTCGGCGTCGGGACCGACGTCCCGGATCATGCGGATCTCGATCGGCAGATCTCGAAGCTCGTGCGAGATCGTATTGATCGTGATGGAAACCGGTCCTGGCGCCGCGATCTCCTCGCATTCATCCCGTCTGGCGTCCGATGAATGCTGATAGGCGGACACGCGCAACTCATGCATGCCGGCCATGATCATGCAACCCATGTCCATGTTCATATCCATAAGGCTGGTGTCCTGGGCTTGCGCCCGCCCTCCAATCAGAGCGATCGCCAAGAACAGGGCGCCCGCCAGCCGGCCAATCCCAATGATACCCATGTTTCCCCCGCCACCATTCATGAATGCGCCAGACTGGCGCCAGCCGCCGCTCCGCGACCGCGCCGCCCTGAAAGGACGACGCCGCGCCTTCTCTATCCGAGGGACGGCCTGTTGGTCGAGTGGCGCCGCTCGGACGCGACAAAATGCGATTAGGTTGAAACGCGGCGCTGATTCCCGACTAGTTGACGAGCTGAACAGTTCAACCAGTCCTCATGGGCTCGCGCCGAGACGCTTCAGAGCCTCCTTGGCGCTTTGGCTGTCTGGCTCCAGCGCCAGCTCGCGGCGGAAATCGGCGATCGCGCTATTCGCCTCGCCGTTCTTGCCATAGGCGAAGCCGCGGGTTCTGTAGGCCGCCGCGAGTTTGGGATCGAGTTCAATAGCCCTGCTCGCATCGGCAATGCTTTGATCGTAGTCGCCCAATTTCGCGTAAGCGAATCCCCGGCTATTATAGGCTCCCGCCAGCCTCGGATTAAGGTCGAGCGCCTTGGTCGCGTCGGCGACGGCGCGCGCATCCTCGCCCATCCGCGCGTAGGCCAAGCTGCGCGTGTTATAGGCCACCGCAAGCTTTGGATCGAGGACGAGGGCCTTGCTCGCATCGGCGATCGAGCGCTCCAAATCACCCATATCGAAGAAGGCGAGGCTGCGGTTATTATAGGCTGCGGCCAGCCTCGGATTGATTTCGAGCGCCTTGGTCGCATCGGCGATCGCCTGGTCATAGGCGCCCTTTCGCGTGTGCGCCGCACTGCGCCGATTATAGGCCGCAGCGAGCTTGGGATCGAATTCTAGAGCTTTTCCCGCGTCGGCGATGCAATGGTCAAAATCGCCTTTGTTGAAATAGGCGAGGCTGCGGTTATCATAGGCTGCGGCATATTTGGGGTCGAGTTCGATGGCCTTGCTCGCATCGGCGATGGCTTGGTCGTAATGGCCCTTTTTCGCGGCGACGGCGCCGCGCCAATGATAGGCCGCCGCGCGATGGGGCGTGAGTTCTATGGCCCTGCCGGCGTCGGCGATGGCGCGGTCAAAGTCGCCTTTGTTGAAATAGGCGATGCTGCGGCTGTCATAGGCGGACGCAAGCTTAGGATCGAGTTCGATGGCCTTGGTCGAGTCTGCGATCGCCTGATCGTGGCCGCCCTTCTTGGCATAGGCGAAGGCGCGGCTCTGATAGGCCGAGGCCCGCTTCGGATCGATTTCAATGAGCTTAGCGGCGTCGGCGATGGCGCGGTCGTAATCGCCCTTGCCAAGATAGGCAAAGGCGCGGCTTTGGTATGCCGCCGCGGATTTAGGATCAAGGCCGATGGCTTTCGCGGAATCGGCGATGGCGCGGTCTAGATCGCTTTTATCAAGATAGGCGAGGCTGCGGTTCGCGTAAGCGCCGGCATTGTCGGGATTGGTCTTAAGGAAACGCGTGCAGCCGCTGACCCTCAGATCATTGTCTTTGTCCTGGTTGCAATCGGACGCCGCGTCCGCCCATGCCAGCGGGCTCCAACAGGACAGCAAGAGCGCCAGCATCAGCCTCCTAGCCATGCATTCTCTCCCTTTGGCCTTTTGCTCTCGCATTGGCCTTTTGGCTTTTCCTATCACAAGCGGAAAGGAGAGAAAACGAGCTACTTTGAACAACCCGTCTCGGCTCATCCGCCTCCTTTTTCAATCCGGCTTTTATTGCCCACGCATAACTCCAGCGCTAAATTTGCAAATCTATGACATATATTAATACTTGTCATTTATATGCTGGCGCTGACGCCCTGGCCGGAGAAATTCATCGCTGCTCCAAAGTCCGCGGTGGGCGGTCCGCGCCGACTCGATGGAAAAAAAGCGCCGGGAGCGCGTTAGGCCTTGATGGCGAGGAGGCGATCAATTTTGCATCGTAGAAAACGATCAAAGAAGGTATGCGCGCGCGTGCAATATGGGGCCTTGCCCTATCGCTTCACGCCATCGGGCGCGCTCGAACTCATGCTCGTCACGAGCCGCGAGACCAAGCGCTGGATCATTCCGAAGGGCTGGCCAATCAAAGGCCGGAGGCCCGCCAAAAGCGCGGCCATCGAAGCCTACGAAGAAGCTGGAGTCCGCGGCGCCATCGGCGCGAAATCGATTGGCGCGTTCTTTTATGAGAAACGCATGGATTCAATCAGTCCCACCGTCCCTTGCAAGGTGCGGGTCTTCCCCTTGAACGTGACGCAACAAGATGCGGTTTGGCCTGAAGCCGATCAACGGCGCGCGCAATGGTTCGAACCGGCGGCCGCCCTCGACGCGCTCGCCGATGCAGGCATCCAGCAATTGATTTCTTTATTCGTTGCGACGATCGCCTCTCATCCGCTCAAGTAATCCCTGGCTCGCCGCGCTCAGAATCGCCCTTGCATCGAAGGCGCAGGAATGCTTGGGCTGAGCGACGGCCGGGCGGATCTTGCGGTCCGATCTCTTGCGTGACCGGCGCTCGCAATCAAGGCAATCCGCCGCTTGGGGGTAGTGGGTTTGGATCAAGGCAGCCTCGCCAATCTCATCGTCGTCACGGTCGCGATCGCCGTCGCGGCCGCGCTGCCGGCTCTGCTCCCTCGCCTGCCGTTGCCGGGCGCCGTGTTGGAAATCATATTGGGCGCGATCGTCGGGCCCCACATCCTCGGCCTCGCCTACCCGGACGCGATCGTGGATTTCCTGTCGGATTTCGGCCTCGGCATGCTGTTCCTGATGGCCGGCTTCGAAATGGATCTCGCCGCGCTGCGCGGCCGTCCGATCCGCAACGCGGCCATGGGCTGGGTGATCTCGGCTGGCATCGCACTTTACGCCGTGCTCCTTCTGGTCGCGGTGGGACTGGCGCAGGCGCTGGTTCTCACCACGCTCGCGCTCTGCACGACGACCATCGGCCTGTTGATCCCAATACTGCGCGATTCGCAGCTCATCGAGCCGCCCTACGGACCAATGGCGCTCGCCGCCGGCGCTGTCGGAGAGGCGGCGCCGCTCTTCATCTTGCCGCTCGCGCTCGCCCATCAAGGCGGAGCGGAGCCGCAAGCGCTGATCATGGTGGCCTTCGCCATGTGCGCGGCCTTCGCCGTGATGCTCGCCTCCCATGTCAGCCGCGGCTCTTTCGCGGCCATCGTGGCGCGGACGATGGGAACATCCGGCCAGCTTCCGATGCGCCTCGCGATCTGCCTGCTGATTCTTTTTATCGTTCTCTCGCATCGATTCGAGATCGACCTCGTCCTCGGCGCTTTTGTCGCCGGCGCGGTGGTTCGGGCGGCGCTGCCCGCGCAACAACGCGAGGCTATGGCTGTTCGGCTGGACGGGATCGGCTCCGGCTTCCTGGTGCCCATTTTCTTCTTAACGTCGGGCATGCGCCTCAACATCGGCCCGCTGTTCAACGATCCGACGGCTTTGGCGATGATCGCGGTCTATGCGCTGATCATGCTGGCGGGGCGCGGGATTCCGGCGCTTCTGCTCTATGCCCGCGATCTGTCGCGCGATCAAACCGTGGCGCTGGCGCTTCATTCAAGCACGCAATTGCCGCTGGTGGTCGCCATCGCCGGCATCGCCGCGCAGCGCGGCCATATACCGGGGAACCAGGCGGCGGCTCTCGTAGCGGCGGCAGTTGTGACCGTGATGATCTTTCCGACGCTGGCCGCTTTGGTTCTGCGCAAACCAGCATCGTCATAGAAAGTAAGAGATGCTGATGGCTAAAGACAATAATCAATAAATATTCAGCGCGAATTTATCGCCGGGAATCGGCCTAGCGGAGGCTTTTCCGGGTCCAGCGCCATCTATAGCCTATTGCAAAGCCGCGCGCGCTCTCGCATACTCTCAAGGTTAGGTTAGCGCGCCGTCAGAATGCCGTGGCGGACCAGCGCATTTCTTCAGATCAAGCCGCTTTTTAATCAGAAACCAATATTCGAGACCAGGGCCGCCAATCATTTGTCGCGACCATGGGACATTGTAGCCGGGATCGGATCGGGCCTGCGCTGGCGTCATGCGGCAGCGATAGCGCGCTCCTTGATTGCGATGCGGCGATTTTCATTTGAGGCAAATCGGCATGAGCGTTCTGGTCACAGGAGGCGCCGGATATATCGGCGGCCATATGGTTCTGGCGCTACTCGACGCTGGCGAGAGCGTGGTCGTTCTCGATGATTTATCGACCGGATTCCGTTGGGCCGTGCCAGAGCGCGCGACCCTCATCGTCGGCGATTTCGGCGACGCGGCTCTCGTCGATCAGATTATCGCCGAGCGCCAGATCGACGCCATTGCGCATTTCGCGGCGAAGATTGTCGTGCCCGAATCGGTCGCCGATCCACTCGCCTATTATCTCAACAACACATCCAAGGCGCGCAACCTCCTCGAATGCGCCGTGCGCCATAAAATCAAGCATTTCATCTTTTCCTCGACCGCTGCTGTCTATGGCGAGCCCGACGCCAATCCGGTATTCGAAAACGTCCCCCTCGCTCCGATCAACCCTTATGGACGCTCCAAACTCATGGTTGAGTGGATGCTCCAGGACGTCGCCCGGGCGCATGACCTCAAGTTCTTGATTTTACGCTATTTCAATGTAGCCGGGGCCGATCCGAAGGGCCGCCTTGGCCAGTCGGGGGCCAATGCCACGCATCTGATCAAGGTCGCCGTGCAGACTGCGCTGGGCCAGCGCAAGGGCTTGGAGGTCTTCGGCTCGGATTATCCGACCCCGGATGGGTCCTGCGTCCGGGACTATATTCACGTCACCGATCTCGTCGCGGCGCATCTCCTGGCGCTGAATTACCTTCGCGAAGGCGGCGAAAGCCTGATCTGCAATTGCGGCTACGGCCGCGGGCTTTCGGTGTTCGAGGTCATCGATGCCGTCAAGCGCGTCTCCGGCGTCGATTTCAATGTGCGGATTTCGGACCGGCGGCCCGGCGATCCCGCCGCGCTCGTCGCCGGAGCCGACCGGATCAAGGCAAAACTCGGCTGGACGCCCCAACATGATAATCTCGCCGAAATCGTCCAGCAGGCCCTCGATTGGGAGCGTCGTTTGCACAATAGAGCCATCGGCGAATCTATCTGATAAAATCTCGTTCCGGTTCAATGACGCTGGCCCCGCCCGGATGGCGCGCCCTTCCGGTTAAAGCGCCCAACTTCGTTCCTCGCCGGACTCGATAACGCCAATCGTCCGACCAAGATGGGGCGAGCGAGGACTTTGCCCGGACCCCTTTGAAAATGAGCGCTTCCTTTTCGATCAGATGATTCCATCTGATCGGCAAACGCTCTAGAACGTCCGGCGGAGCAGCAAACGATCCGACGCTTCCGCCGCAAAGAGGCCTTTCATGCCGCCTGCCGATTCACATAGCCGCAGTTGCCTTGCCATCGTGCTGGGCGCCGGGGAGGGTTCGCGGATGGGCTCGGCGCAGCCCAAGGTGCTGCACAAGCTTGCCGGCCGGTCGATGCTGGCGCATGTCCTGACAGCGGTTCTGAAGGCTGGCGCCGATCGGATCGTCGTCGTCGCCGGGCCCGATCATGAGTCGGTCATCGCCGAGGCGAAGGCGATCGCGCCGGGGGCCGAAATTGCGATCCAGGAGAAGCGGCTGGGGACGGCCCATGCCGTGCTCGCCGCGCGGAAAGCGATCGCAGAAGGCTATGACGATATTCTCGTCGTCTTCGCCGATACGCCGCTGGTGCGGCCGCAGACCTTCGCCAGAATGCGCGAGGCGCTGGCCGACGGGAAAAACGCCATCGCCGCCTTGGGGTTCGAGGCGCAAGACCCTTCCGGCTACGGCCGGTTCATCGTCGAGAGCGGGACGCTCATTGCCATTCGCGAGGATCGCGACGCGAGCCCCGCCGAGCGCGCCGTGCGGCTGTGCAACGCCGGCCTGATGGCGCTCGCCGGCCAGAGCGCCCTGGCCCTGCTCGAGGCGATCGGCAACGCCAATAGCAAGGGGGAATATTACCTCACCGATTGCATCGCCCTCGCGAGGGCGAAAGGCTTGCAGGCGAGCGCCTTGAGCGTCGCCGAGGACGAGGTCTTGGGGGTCAACGACCGGATGCAGCTCGCCGCCGCCGAGGCGATTTTACAGGGCCGGCTTCGCGCCAAGGCCATGTTGGAGGGCGCGACCCTGATCGATCCCTCGAGCGTGACCTTGTCGTTCGATACGGCGCTGGGCCGCGACGTCATCGTCGAGCCGCATGTCGTCTTCGGTCCGGGCGTCAGCGTTGGCGAGGGGAGCCTGATCCGCTCTTTTTCGCATCTGGAGGGCGCATCGGTCGGAGCGCATGCGACGATCGGGCCTTTCGCCCGGCTGCGGCCGGGCGCCGAGCTCGGGCCGGAGGTCCATATCGGCAATTTCGTGGAGGTCAAGGCGACCCAGGTCGGCGCCGGCGCGAAGATCAACCATTTGAGCTATATTGGCGACGCCAGCATTGGCGCGAGGACCAACATCGGCGCCGGAACGATCACCTGCAACTATGACGGCTTCGCCAAATTCCGCACGGAAATCGGCGAAAACGCCTTTGTCGGCTCGAACAGCGCCTTGGTGGCGCCGGTGAGGATCGGCGCCGGGGCCTATATCGGATCGGGCTCGGTGATCACGCAGGATATTGCGCCCGACGCCCTGGCCCTCGCCCGCGCGCGCCAAGTCGAAAAACCCGGCTGGGCCAAGGCGCATCGGGAAAAAAACCGCAAATAAGACGGTTGGGCTTTTTGCGTCGCGGCGGGAGCATTTCGCGCAAAGCAATTCCGGTTGGCCTGAAGAAAATGCCATAAAACAAAGAGCTGGAGCGGCCTTTGAAGCGCTTCAGCGGGAAATGACCCCGGCGGCGGGGCGGAGAGAAAAATGTGCGGAATCGTCGGCATTTTGGGCAAGGATCCGGTCGCCGGGCTGCTTTTGGAGGCGCTGAGGCGACTCGAATACCGCGGCTATGATTCGGCTGGAATCGCCACCCTCGATCATGGCCGGCTGGAGCGCCGGCGGGCCAGCGGCAAGCTCAAGAATCTGGAGGAGCGCCTCGCGCAAGAGCCGCTCGCCGGAGCTGTCGGCATAGGCCACACGCGCTGGGCGACCCACGGCAAGCCGACAGAGAACAACGCCCATCCGCACGTCAGCGCCAAGCTCGCCGTCGTGCATAATGGAATCATCGAAAACTTTCGCGAATTGCGCGACGAATTGCGCGCCAAGGGGCATGCGTTTTCAACCGACACCGATTCGGAGGTCATCGCCCATCTCGTGACCGACGCCCTGCGCGGCGGCCTTTCTCCCGTCGAAGCGCTGACGCTGAGCCTGCCGCGCCTTCGGGGGGCCTTCGCCTTCGCGATGATCTTTGCGGGCGAGGAGGATCTCCTCATCGGCGCCAGCCGGGGCGCCCCATTGGCCGTGGGGTACGGCGAAGGCGATCGGAGCGGCGAAATGTTCCTTGGCTCCGACGCGCTGGCGCTGGCCCCTTTCACCGGGACGATCGCCTATCTCGAGGAAGGCGATTTCGTCGTGTTGACGCATCGCGCAGCCGCGTTCCACGACAGCGCCGGCCATCCCGTGGAGCGGCGCAAGATCAAGACGCAGGCCTCCGCCTTTTTGCTCGACAAGGGCAACCACCGCCACTTCATGGCCAAGGAAATCCACGAGCAGCCGGAGGTCATCGGCCGCGCGCTGGCGCATTATCTCGACATGTCGGCCGGTCGCGCGGCGCTTCCCTTCGCGTTGCCGGTCGATGCGGCGAAACTCACTCGCCTGACGATCTGCGGCTGCGGCACCGCCTATTACGCTGGGCTCACCGCCAAATATTGGTTCGAGCGATTCGCCCGGCTGCCGGTCGACGTCGAAATCGCTTCCGAATTCCGCTATCGCGATCCGCCTTTGGAGGTTGGCGGGCTCACTCTCCTCGTCTCGCAATCGGGCGAGACCGCCGACACTTTGGCTTGCCTGCGCCGCGCCAAGGCGCTGGGTCAGAAAATCATATCAGTGGTCAATGTCGACAGTTCGACCATGGCGCGCGAGAGCGATATCGTCGCGCCGACGCTGGCGGGGCCCGAAATCGGCGTCGCCTCGACCAAGGCCTTTACCTGCCAACTCGCGGTTCTCGCCGTCCTCGCGCTCGCGTTCGGGCGGGCGCGGAATGCGATCGACGCCAAGACCGAGGCGCGGCTGGTCGCCGAACTCATGGCGATCCCCGGACTGATGGCGCAGGCGCTCAAATGCGAGAGCGCGGTTGAAAGCCTCGCCCGCGAAATCAGCAAGGTCCGCGACGTGCTTTATCTCGGTCGCGGCACATCCTATCCGCTGGCGCTGGAAGGCGCTCTGAAGCTCAAGGAAATTTCCTATATTCATGCGGAGGGCTATGCGGCCGGCGAGCTGAAACATGGCCCGATCGCGCTCGTCGACGGCGACTTGCCCGTCATTGTCATCGCGCCCCGCGACGACGTGCTCGAGAAAACAATCTCCAACATGCAGGAAGTCGCCGCGCGCGGCGGCCGGCTGATCCTCATCGGCGATAGCGCTCTTGCCCGCGATCTGGCGGGGGAGGCCGAGACCGCGATCGTGATGGAGGAGGTCGCGCCAGATTTTTCGGCGATGGTCTATGCCGTGCCGATCCAGCTCATCGCCTATCACACCGCCGTCGTCATGGGCAAAGACGCCGACCAGCCGCGAAATCTCGCAAAAAGCGTCACCGTCGAATAAGAATCGACCCCTATTTCCGCCAGGAGGGCGGCGCGGACGCGCGGCGAGCGAACTCTGCAAAAAGACGTCAGGCTGGCGCAGGCGCGCCGCGCCATATTGGCCTAGGCCGCAAAACGCGCTGTTTTTTCACCACCGCAGAAACGTTTCCAACGGAACATTCGTATAATGATGAGGATTGAGAATGCGCCGCCAAAGACTTTTCGCGCGACGCATGAATTTTAGGCTGCTGTAATATTGCCAATTTGTAATTCGGCTCAACGGTCCAGGCGCCGTATATTAGCGTAAAGCATGGTCGACGCGTTGATGTGGCCATGTTTGCGCCTTCCGCAAGGGGAGGGCAACGGAGGTTTTTTTAAATGGCTGCTGCACTGCCGATGATTTCGGGTGAGAGTGGGCTCACTCGTTACTTGAATGAAATCAGACGGTTTCCCATGCTTGAGCCGCAGGAAGAATATATGCTGGCCAAAAGCTGGCGCGAGCACACCGATACTGACGCCGCGCATAAGCTTGTTACCTCGCATCTTCGGCTCGTCGCCAAGATTGCGATGGGTTACCGCGGCTATGGTCTGCCGATCAGCGAAGTCGTCTCGGAAGGCAATGTCGGCTTAATGCAAGCCGTCAAGCGTTTCGAACCGGACAAGGGGTTTCGCCTCGCGACCTACGCCATGTGGTGGATCCGCGCTTCGATTCAAGAGTATATTCTGCGCTCCTGGTCGCTCGTGAAAATGGGCACGACGGCGAGCCAGAAGAAGCTTTTCTTCAATTTGCGCAAAGTGAAGAGCCAGATCTCGGCGCTTGAGGACGGCGACTTGCGGCCGGAACATGTCAAGACCATCGCGCATAGGCTCGGCGTCACCGAGCAGGACGTCATCGATATGAATCGGCGGATGTCCGGCGACGCCTCGCTGAACGCGCCCCTGCGCGAGGAGGGCGAAGGAGAATGGCAGGATTGGCTCGTCGATAGCGGCTCCAGCCAGGAGAATATTCTCGTCGAACGGGAGGAAAGCGATAATCGCCTCGGCGCCCTGCGCAATGCCCTCGGCGTTTTGAACGACCGCGAACGCCGCATTTTCGAGGCGCGCCGCCTCAGCGACGATCCGGTGACGCTTGAGGCGCTGTCCGATGAATTCGACATTTCCCGCGAGCGGGTGCGTCAGATCGAGGTTCGCGCTTTCGAAAAGGTCCAGTCCGCCGTGAAGGCTGGGGTGGGAAAGATCGAATCGCAAACGCGACCACAGATCGCGAGCCCGACCGCGGGGCTCTGATCCCCCGATCCCCTATCCGACGCCCATGAGACCTTTCCTTAACGACGGCGCCCCGCGCGCCGTCGCGCTGGGGTCTGGCTTTCCGGCGCGCCGCGCGCCCCCATGCCGCCGCCGCGACAGTGGAAGGGCCCAGCGACGGCGTTCTTTATTTCCTGAATTCATCAGCCTATACACCTGCGCAGCGCGTCGCGGCGAAAGCCGGATCGCCCTAGAGCATGATGCCGAAAAGTGGAAACCGGTTTTCGGACGACATCATGCTCTAGCTCTTTGATGAGAGGCGGATTCAGATTTTGGACGAGATCGCGTTGCGATTCCGTCCAAAATCATCCGGCTCTAGCGCGCTTTCCGATCAGATGGAAACATCTGATCGAATAGGAATCGCTCAGATTCAAAAGGGTTGGAGCATGTTCTTATGAGACATCGGATATATCCGATGTCTCATAAGAACATGCTCCAGGGCGCGGCGCGCTGGCGGATGCGGGTTGGGGACAGGACAGGCGGAGACAGGACAAGGATGTCGGGACATAGTCAATTCAAGAACATCATGCACAAGAAGGGCAAGCAGGACGCAATCCGCTCAAAGCTCTTTTCCAAGCTCGCCCGCGAAATCACAGTGGCCGCGAAAATGGGCCTTCCCGACCCCAACATGAACGCCCGGCTGCGCGCCGCTGTCTTGGCCGCCCGCGCGGAAAACATGCCGAGGGACAATATTGAACGGTCCATCAAGAAAGCCTCGGGCGCCGACGCCGAGAATTACGACGAAGTCCGCTACGAAGGCTATGCGCCGGGCGGCGTCGCCGTCATCATCGAAGCGCTGACCGACAATCGCAACCGCACTGCCGGCGAGGTGCGCTCCTATTTCACCAAGTCAGGCGGCGCGCTCGCCGAAACCGGCGCCGTGTCCTTCATGTTCGATCATGTCGGCGTAATCGAGTTCCCAGCCAAAGTCGCCTCGGAAGACGCCATGATGGAGGCCGCGATCGAGGCCGGAGCCGAGGACGTCCAGTCAAGCGAGGATGGCCACGAGATCGTCACTTCGCTGGAAGGTTTGCGCGAGGTCGCGCAAGCGCTGGAGGCCAAATTCGGCGAACCACGCAAGGCGAGCCTCATCTGGCGGCCGCAGACGACGGTCGCCGTTGATGATGAGGCGGGCGAAAAAATCATGCGCCTTATCGGCGCACTCGAGGACAATGATGACGTCCAAAACGTCTATGCGAATTTCGAGATTTCGGACGCGCTGGTGGCAAAGCTCAGCGGCTAAACAAGATTGCAATGGCGCCGGACGCAACCAACCGTCAGCCTAAAGCAGGCGTCCGGCTTTCAGAGATCGTTCAAACACATTGCGGATAAGGGCATGATCGGCATTCGCCGATCATGCCCTCGCGCCATGCCCGCCTTAATGCACGGGCGCGTCAGCCTTCGCTGGGCGCCGCCTTGCGTGGACCGCCGTGCGACGCATGACCGCCTTTGCGGCCGGCTTCCGAAGCAAGCGTATGATTGCGCGAGAAGCTGCGCTTGTTCGGGTTGACGCTCTGCCCGCCCTTGCGGCCTGCTTCAGC
The DNA here is from genome assembly GCF_000746085.1 of Methylocapsa aurea. Classification (GTDB taxonomy): domain Bacteria; phylum Pseudomonadota; class Alphaproteobacteria; order Rhizobiales; family Beijerinckiaceae; genus Methylocapsa; species Methylocapsa aurea. The sequence continues at coordinate 325,677 of NZ_KN050804.1, forward strand.
GGCCAATCCTGGGTTTTGCGAAAAGCTGCGCTTTTCATGCGGGACGCTTTCGCCACCCTTACGGGCAATAGCGCGCTGCTTCTCTGGATCCATGGATGCGAAGCCACGCGTCGAAGTCGACTTCTTCGAAGTGTCAGTTGAAGCGTTCATGGTTTTTCTCTCTTCAAAAAGTGCACTTGCTTTAAATAATGTTTGGCTGCGGTAAAGGTTTCGAAAATTCAATCAAGTTCGTGTGAGCTTCCACATTTTTGCGCACAAGACCATCTGCACCGCTCAAAGCAGGCCAGATTTCACGCTCCAGTGGAAATATGGAAATAGTTCTAAATGGTTATTGGTCGATTTTTTTGTCAACAAGCTTTTACTTGGCAGTAAAACGCATTTGAGTAACCGCGCCGAATTGAGACAAGCCCATAGCCAAACCAGGCAAAGGACGATCCTTCCGTCGCTCGGCAATCAAGGCCCCGCTGCTCTGCACAACATGGCATTGCAGCGCTTAAGCTTGATTGCTTCAAACGCATCGAACGCACTCTATCGCTTCGTTTGGCCGCATCACACAGCCCAAGAGGCTACGCTTCTTGGGGATCGCGCTCCAAAGCATGATTGCTCCGCGCTGAATTGATTATGCGGCCTGTCGCTTGGTTGGAACGCAGGATGTCGGCCAGGAAATCCGCAACTTCTTGGAAGGTGCGCTCCAAAACATGATTGCTTCAAACCGAACCAGTCACGCGCTCCATTGCTTCTTTTCAACACATGATCTTGTTCAAGAAGCCTGCAACTTCTTGAGATCATGCTTTAAAATCCAACGCCGAGAATGATGACGCCCGGGCAGGACAGCGATACGCAGGCGAGGCGTTGGGGCGGCAGCGGCAGCGGAGCGACATGGGTTTCCCGCCACATCGCGCGGCGCCTCGGATGCGGGGGCGCCTGACGCGGAGGTTGACGGCTGAGCCATTCAAGAAATGGCATGTCGAAAGCGACGGACTGCTCCGACGCCTCCGCGAGAGCGCTCGAAACGGTTAGAATGGCGAGCGCCGCCACGATCGTATTTCTCAATTTTTGCGTGTGCATTGAACTTTCCTTGGAGGGGTGCGGTCCGACCGCAATTCTTGATTCTATAGCGCGTGTCCTAAAAAAAATGCCCAACATCCTCAATCGGAACTTGCTCTCCCTCATCGACCATAAGCTGCGCCCTTAATTGTCGAATGGCCACACAAAGGGGCGCCAGAAATCCTAAACCTCCTCAAGGAACCGCAAAACGTTTCGCAACTCTTGATTTGAACGCGGCATCCGGCACTTTTCCACAATAATGACCGCAGCATGGTTCCCTGGCGCGAGCCGTGCCATTCCGCACTTTAGACCCAAATGCCGCAATATCATGACGGCGCGAACCGGCTGACATCAGGTTGGAACGGTTCAGCGGCAAGAAGGTTCATTCCACCCGCCGCCGCGCATTATCGCCTGCGGACCGCCTTGATTAATTTTGGGGATCATCCTTTCGCCGCGCTGTCCGCGAAGATGCGGATCGCGCCTCGCGTGGCGAGGCGCGCTGCGGGAAGAGCCTGATCATTGGCGAGCGTTCGCGCCAGAATGTCTCGCTTTTGCGCCCCGGAGATAAGAAAAAGGATAGTCCGAGAGGACTCCAGCGCTGGATAGGTCAGAGAAATGCGCGGCTCGGGCTTGACCCCGATGACCGCCGTCGCCCAGGACTCGCGTTCATCGAGCGCGGCCGAGCCTGGAAACAGCGAGGCGATATGGCCATCCTCTCCCAATCCGAGCAGCGTCACATCGAATAGCGGCCGCTCCGGATCGAGGCGCGCGCCCCCGTAAAAGCCTTGCAGGGTTTGCGCGTAAAGAGCCGCGGCGCGTTGCGGCGTCCCGGCATCGGTTGGTATGGGGTGGACCTGCTCGGCGGAAAGAGGCAGGTCTTGGATCATGGCGTCGAAAGCCATCTTGAAATTGCTGTCCTTGTGATCCGAAGGGACAAATCTTTCGTCGCTCCAGAAGAGATGAACCTTCCGCCAATCGACGCGGCTGCGGAAGTCCGCATCGCCGAAAAGCTCATAAACCCGCCTCGGCGTCGATCCCCCGGATAGCGCGAGCGCAAAACGCATCGGCGCCAGCGTTATGCGTTTGGCGAGCCAAGCAGCAGCGCGCGCGGCCAGTTCCTCGGCGTTGGGCGCAACATCGACAATCGGCTCAGGCGTCATGCGTCGCTTCAGCCTCCAGACTTTGGTTCGACATGGCCGCCGAATTGGAAACGCATCGCCGACAAGAGCTTCTCGCCAAAGGAATGCTCCTGGCGCGATCGGAACCGCGCGAAAAGCGCGGCGGCCAAGACATTGGCTGGCGTCGCCTCCTCGATTGCCGCTTCGATGGTCCATCGGCCTTCGCCGGAATCCTCGACCGATCCAGTGAAACCGGCAAGATTCGGATCATGTGCAAGCGCCGCCGCGCTCAAATCGAGCAGCCAGGATGAAATGACGCTGCCGCGCCGCCAGACTTCGGCGATATCGGCGAGATCGAGCGTGAAGCGCTCCTGCGCCGGAAGAGCCGGATTGGCTTTGCCGCGCAGGATGTCGAATCCTTCAGCATAGGCCTGCATCAGCCCATATTCGATGCCATTATGGACCATTTTGACGAAATGCCCGGCGCCGGGCGGGCCGGCATGGATATAGCCCTGTTCGGCGCGCGGATCGCGGCCCTCCCGGCTGGGGGTGCGCGCAATAGCCCCGGCGCCGGGGGCTAGAGCCTTGAAGATCGGATCGAGCCTATCCACCGCGGCCGCGCCGCCGCCAATCATCATGCAATAGCCGCGCTCAAGTCCCCAGACGCCGCCCGAAGTCCCTACATCGACATAGGAGACGCCCTTTGCCGCACAGGCCGCGGCGCGCCTGATATCGTCTTTGTAGAATGTATTGCCGCCATCGATCAGGCAATCGCCCTCCTCCAACAGGCCGCTCACCTCGGCCACGGTCGCCTCGGTGACGGCGCCAGCCGGCAGCATGATCCAGACCGCGCGCGGCGGCTCGAGCCTGGCGATGAGATCGGAGGGGCTGGAAGCGCCGGTCATGCCGTCGGCGACAAATGCAGCGACCGTTTTTTCACTTCTGGTGAAAACAACGCATTCATGCCCGGCGCGGTGAAGGCGCCGCGCCATGTTGCCGCCCATCCGGCCAAGGCCGATCATTCCCAATTGCATCGTAAAATCCTCATTGGATTTGCCGCCCCCGCTTCCAGCTTTGTCCGGCGGGAAGCCGAACCTGGCCGATCCTTCCAAGGCGGAAGCGCCGACCCCTACAAGCCGATGATCCGCCGGCAAGCGCCGGCGCAAGGGTCCGAAGCCTGAACGCCGTCGCCAACGTTTCGTTTCGAACGCGCCGGCGAAGCATGGCTGCTTCACGGGAAACGCCGGCCGCTCACGGACATGCGCTAACTCCAAGATATGTTTTCACGAATGACTTTCGCCGGCGCGCCCGCCGCGATGCAATTGCTGGGAATCGATTTCGAGACGATTGAACCGGCTGCGATGATAGACCCGTCGCCGATCGTGACGCCCTTCAAAATGATGGCCCTGGCGCCGATCCAGACCTTATCGCCAATGGTGATTGGTTGGGTGAGTTTGTGGTTTGGATCGGTGAGCGGATGGCTATCGGTGTCTCTAATGATCACATCCGGCCCGATCGCGGCGCCGGAGCCAATCGTGATCCGTTCCCTGCATTCGATTTGCAGGTTTCTGGAGGCATATCCTTCGCCGTTGATAATCAGACTGGCGTTATCTTTAATATCGATAAATGCTCCGGACTTGAAGCTGAACTGACCATTTCTCACTGTAAGCGAGGCGCCGGGAAAGATAATCAGAGAGCCAGGCTCCGCTGCCGCGAAGAACCATGGCTCGTTGACCGTCAACAACGACCCTTTTTCGACTTGTATTGTCCCTCTAATATGAGTTCTCGTCTTCGAAAATATGAGAACCCGCAGCCCTTGCTTATGACGCGCCGCAGAAAGCAAAGTCCGCCCCCAAGCAATTCTCGAGACGCGCCGCAAATGCCAGCCTCGTTGTATGAGCCTTTCGTGGACATTTTTTAAGAATGCTTTCATTCCTTACGATCCTTTCAGCGGCCGAATAGGGCCAAGCAATGTCGTTTCAACGCACGCAAGGCCAAGCCGCCTGGATGATCCAAGGCGTCGAACGCGGCCCGATCAGTTTCCCTCCATCCGATCGGCCCGGACATGGCCTGAAAGCAGAGAATTGGAGCCGATCTTTATCGGCAAACCGGTTCGACCTTTTTTAAGCTCCGCTCAAAGAATATGCGTCGAATGTCGATCGCCCTTTTCGAGGCCGACAGGGTCTAGTTTTTTGAAGCCGAACAGGGCGGGCCGAAGCGCTTTCAGGTCCAATGGATGCGGAAAAAGCAGATCTCGCTCTTCGTCTGCTTGCATTTTCAAGACGCGAACCAAAAGCTGCGTCGCTCGAAAGCGCTCCAGTGTTAAAGAGTATGAGCATATTCCGAACAGATTGAACCAATCTGTTCGGAATATGCTCTAGCACGAGCGGAGCTGAATGCGAACCGCTCCTCGAGCGGAGCAATGGCCTTGCCGCGCCTAGCCGCCGACCATAAAGCTGTCCGCAACCATTGCGCGGTTTGGGGTGGAAGCAGGCGATGTTGGCCTTTGTACAAAAACGGGCGGTCGCGGCCCAGCTCGCGCTCATGGCGATGGTCAGCCCCGCCGCCGCCGCGGATGCGCTCAACGGCGCAAATCTTCCCTGGCCGCTTGCCTTGCCCTTTGCCGGCATTTTGCTGTCGATCGCCCTTGGCCCGCTCGTCGTCAAGGAATGGTGGCACATTCACTACGAGAAAGCGGCGGCTTTTTGGGCCCTGCTCACACTCGCCGGCCTCGTCGCCGTGGAAGGCTTCGCCGCCATGCTGGCGGGACTCGCGCATAGCATTGCGCTGGAGTATCTCCCCTTCATTCTCATGCTGTTCGCCCTGTTCACAGCGGCGGGCGGCATTTCCATTTCCGGCAAGCTTGCCGGAACGCCGCTCGTCAATAGCGCGATTCTCGGCTTGGGCGCGGCGACCGCAAGCATCATCGGAACGACCGGGGCCTCGATGATCCTTATCCGCCCGCTGCTTCGCGCCAATGAGCGGCGCAGGGTCAACGCCCATGTCGTGGTGTTTTTCATCTTTCTCGTTTCGAACATCGGCGGCGCTTTGACGCCGCTTGGCGATCCGCCGCTTTTTCTGGGCTTCCTACTCGGCGTCGATTTCTTCTGGACGACAAAGGCGCTATGGCCGCAGACGCTCTTCGCGGTTTGCGTCTTGCTGGTGATCTTCGTTCTGCTCGATTCCTACTTTTACCGTCGGGAAAAGACTTTCGGGACCGCCTCCTCCCAGACCGGAGCCCTGCGCGTTGCCGGCCTCGTCAATATCGCCCTGATCGCGGTCGCGATCGCCGCCATCGTCGCCAGCGGGATCTGGCGCCCCGGCCTCGGCTTCGACGTGCTCGGCACAAGGATCGAACTGCAAAACCTCGTTCGCGAAGCGGTCATGATTGGCGTCGGCCTCGCCTCGCTCGCTCTGACCGGGGCCCGCGCGCGCGCCGAGAACGGCTTCGAATGGGAGCCGATCCGGGAGGTCGCCTATCTTTTCGCCGGCATCTTTATTTGCATCATTCCGGTGATGGCCATGCTCCAGGCCGGAACCGATGGACCTTTCGCTCCCGTGATCCGCCTCCTGGCGCTGGCCGACGGGACGCCAAACAATCCGGTCTATTTCTGGGCGACCGGCCTGCTTTCGTCCTTCCTCGACAATGCGCCGACCTATCTCGTCTTTTTCGAACTCGCCGGCGGCGATCCGGCGACGCTGATGGGCCCGCTCGCCAAGACATTGACGGCGATTTCCCTTGGGGCGGTGTTCATGGGCGCCAATACCTATATCGGCAACGCGCCGAATTTCATGGTCTACGCCATCGCCCGGCGGGCCGGGGTGAAGATGCCGGGCTTCTTCCCCTACATGCTCTGGTCCGGCGCGATCCTGCTGCCGATCTTCGCCGCCATCACCTGGCTGTTCATGCTGAGTCCCAAGACCGCGCCAAAACCAGCGGAGCCATTGCAGGCGACGCAGGACCGCGCCAAGATCGGAGACGAGGCCGGCGCAAGCGGCCAACGCCGGACAGAGCTGCAAGCGCCCTCGGTCGCGCCGAAAGAAATCGAAAACCTGACTGGGCGGATCGCAGCCCTCCAGGGCCAACTCGCAGAACGCGAGAACGCCTTGGCGGCGGCCGAGACGCGCAATCGCCAATTGCAAGCCCAAATCGCCGCGCGCGTCGACGCCATGCCCGCCGAGAAAGTCAAGAATCTCGCCCGCTATCGGTCAATGTTCCTTGAAAGCCTGAAACAAAGCCTCGGCGGCCGGCCGGAAATCAGCGTGATCGGCGATCGGCTCGTTCTCCAGTCCGACTTCCTCTTTGGATCGCGCCTCGCGACCCTTGCTCCGGCTGGGCGCGGCGAACTCGATCGAATCGCTAGCGCGATCATCGACCTTGAAAAACGGGCGCCGGACATCGCCTGGGTCGCGCGCGTCGAAGGCCATACCGACGCGCGACCGATCCGATCGAAGCAATTTCCATCCAACCTGGCGCTCTCCGCGCAGCGGGCGAGCGCTGCGGCGCAATATTTGATCGAAAAAGGGGTCTCGCCGCAACGGCTGGCCATTGCCGGCTTCGGCGAATATCAACCACGCGACCCCAACGGAGGCGACGCGGCGCGACGGCTCAATCGGCGGATCGAAGTGACGATCGCGGAAAGATGAGCCCAACAATTATCGCGCGAATTAAAGCGAGACCCCGCTTGCAGGACTATCTCCGCCTGATGCCGCCATAGACGCCATCGACGCGGCGGCCGTCGGAAGAGAGCGGAGCCGCGAGAACCTCGATCCATTGGCGGCCCTGCTTGGCTCGAAGCTCGAACGCGGCGGCGACAGGTTCGCCTGTCTCGCCGACCATCTCAAAAAGACGCCGCAGACGCGCGGCGATGCGCGGCGCCCGCAGTTTCGATAGGCTTTTGTCCGCGCCATCGAGCCCGAGGAGCCTGGCGGCCTCGGCGCCCGCTTCGGTCGCCCTCCATTCATGCTCCGGATCGGCGCACCGGAAAATAAAGACATCAGCCGCTATCAACTCCGGCCCAGGATATACGTCGTCGGCGGTCGGCATGAGACGTTGACCGCGCTTGTCGCGCCAGAAGGCAAAGGCCGATCGCAAATGTTCGTCGCTCGCGTCGCCCGCGTCGAGGCGGCTGAAGAGGCGCGCCAGATGCGGCGGCGGGGGGGCGAGCGTCGTCATGTCTTTTCCTCGGACGCCGCCTCCGGCGTTTTATCGGACAGGCAATATTCAATATAAGGAAATGGCTGGGCCTCTCCTTGATCTGCGTCAACGCTTCACAGCGCGAATCAATGACCAAGATTGAGCATGGCCCCATGATCGGATGTCCCTTCATTGACCGATGTTTCAGAGGTCTCCCTCGAGGACAAGGTGCGGTTTCTCGAGGATCCCGCATCCTACGAGCATCGGCCGAAGGACGTCGTCGCCGAAGAGACCCACATGTCCTGGGTCTTTCTGGCCGGGGACCGCGTCTATAAGCTCAAAAAGCCGGTCCGTTATGCCTTCCTCGACTTCACCTCGATCGCAGCGCGCGAATTTGACTGCCGCGAAGAGGAGCGCCTCAATCGCAGGCTGGCGGAGGCGATCTATCTTGGCGTCGCGCCACTGATCTTGGGCGACGATGGGCGGCTCCGGATTGGCGGGAAAGGGCGCCCCGTCGACTGGCTCGTCATCATGGCCCGCCTCCCGCGCGATCGCATGCTCGACAGTGCGATCCTCGCCGGCGCCGTCGGCCAGAAGGACATTGTTTCGGTCGCCGATCGCCTCGCGGCCTTTTATGAGCGCGCGCAGCCGGCCGATCTTGCTCCGGCTGACTATGTGGCGAATTTCATTGAGGAGCACGCTCTCAACAAGAGGGTGCTGAGCGATCCCGCCTTCGCACTCGACGGCGGCCGCATCGAACAAATCTCCAGTTTTGTCGATGATATTTTGCGCAACCGCGCTGATCTCTTGAAGGAGCGCGTCGAGGCCGGCCGGATCGTCGAGGGACATGGCGACTTGCGGCCGGAGCATGTTTGCCTCGGCGATCCGCCGGTCATCATCGACTGCTTGGAGTTCAACCGCCGTCTCCGGCTTGTCGATCCGATCGACGAACTGACCTATCTTGGCCTCGAGTGCAGCCGGCTGGGCGCAAGCTGGATCGGGCCGGTCCTTTTGAGCCGCTACGCTCATCATTCCGGCGATGCGCCAGCAGGCGATCTCGTCTCTTTCCACCGCTGCTATCGCGCATGCCTGCGCGCGCGCTTGTCGCTCGTCCATATTCTGGAGCGCGACCCGCGCAAGCCGGAGAAATGGTTGCCTCTCGCCCGGCGCTATGTGGAGCTTGCGGAGGCCGACGCGCTGCCGCCTCAGCCTTCGAGCAGCGCATTGATCGAACCATCTTCGTGAAGCGCCCGGATCGCCTTGGCGAAGAGGGGGGCCGCGCTCAAGATTTCGACGCGGCCGCCGACGAGCTTGTCGTCAAGCCGAAACGGCGGCACGGTATCCGTGACGAAGGTCTTGGCGAGATCCGAATGGCGCAGGGCGCTCGCCGCCTCGCCGGTAAAAAGCCCGTGCGCGGCGAAAGCATAGATTGTCTTCGCCCCGCCTTCGCGGCAGGCGTGCGACGCCCTCGCCATGGTTCCGCCGCCGCTGATGAGATCGTCGACAATAAGCACCGTGGCGCCGGCGACGTCGCCGACGAGAAGATTTCCGCTCACGACGCCGGCGCTGCGGCGTTTTTCCATGAAGGCGCTCCCGACCGGCCGCCCCAGCATGGTCTCGAGCATCTCGCGGAAGAGCTGGGCCCGCTTGACGCCGCCAGGATCCGGCGAGGCGACGACCGCCGCGGCCTCGCCAATGAGGGCGACCGCCCGCTCGGCGAACAGGCGGCGCGTGTCGAGATGGATGGTCTCGCAGCGAAATGCGTTCTGGAACGCGACGATATTGTGAACGTCGAGCGTGACCACGCAATCGGCGCCGGCGGCTTCAAGAAGCTCGGCCACGTAGCGGGTCGTCACCGGATCGCGCGGCTTGGTCTGCCGATCCTTTCGCGCATAGGCAAGATAGGGGATCACCGCCGTCACCCGCGCGGCGCCGTTTTCCTTCATCGTCGCGAGAAAGAAGAGAAGCCGGCAGAGCTTGTCATTGGGCGATTGGTCTGGACCGCCGTGGAGACTCTGGACGACATAGACGTCCTCCCCGCGCACGCTCGCCAACGGCCGCGCCTTGTGCTCCCCATCCTCGAATTCGCGCTCCTCATGGCTGCTGAGCTCGACGCCAAGCGCCGCCGCGATCTTTTCGGCAAAGGTCCTGCTGGCGTTGAGCGTGAAGAGTTGCATGGCGCAAGGCGATCTTGGTCAGAGGATTCTGGCGTCAACGGCAGGCGTCGGGGGACGCCTCATAGGCCGAAAGGATAGGTGTCGGGCGCGCCGTGCGGCCGGCCGCCGGCCAGCGGCGTCACCGCGCTGGTTTGCTCGAACCAGACATAGGCGTCGAATTGTTCGGACAGAACCGCTTGAAAATAATGGCTCGTGAGTTCCGTTTCCGGCCTGTAAACGACGCCGATTGCGCGCTCCAGCCGGGGCTTCGACAACACATCGCGCAATTCGCGCTTGCCGCCGCCGCGCCAGTCGGTCAAAGACCGCTCGACGAAACTCTGCCGGAAGATGCGCTCAAAGCTGTCGGGGCGCGCTGGAAGCACGGTCTTCACTTGCATCGGCCCATCCCAATCGCTGGCGGCGGCGACCGTCCCGCGATCCGTGCCAAAGCCGATCAGCGCAGCCGAGTCGCCGAACGCCGCGCGGCAGGACTCGCCGATGTTGAATTCGCCCTGCCAGCCCATGGAGGTGGCGGCGGCATTGCCAATGTGCGAATTATGCGCCCAGACCACCGCTTTGGCGTCCTTGCCGCGCGCGGCAAGCAGCCGCACGAGCGTATCGAACATGTGGCGGTCGCGGAGGTTCCACGACTCGGTGGAGCTGCGGTACATCAGCCGGTAATAATGCTCGGCCGAGCGCACCACCCGGGCGTTCTGCGCGGCGTCGAAAAAGGCCTCGCCGTCGCGGCCGACATAGGCGAGCCGGGCGTCGAGCAGCGCGCGCAACTCCGCGACGACGCCATCTTCGCAAGGCGACTTGGCGGCATAAAGCGCGGCGCGGCCATAGCCCGCGGGATCGTCCTGCCAGGGAGTAAGGCATCCATACCGCCGGCGCGCCTCTTTCGCTTCCTGCGGATCGACGCGATCGAGATAGGCGAGGACGGCGGCGATCGAACTCCCCAGACTGTAGATGTCGAGGCCGCTGAATTGGGTTTGCGCCCGCGCGGGCACCGCCTCGTTATGGGCGCGCAGCCACTCGACGAAGTCATGGACTTCAACGTTTCGCCACATCCAGGTTGGGAAGCGCGAAAAGGCTTCTTCCGACGAGGGTTCATGCGCGTGGCTGCGCACATGGCGGTCGATCCGCGCGGCGTCGGGCCAATCCGCCTCGACGGCGACGATGTTGAAGCCGTGCTTTTCGATCAAGCGGCGCGTGATCGCCGCGCGGGCGCGGTAGAATTCCGACGTGCCATGAGTCGCTTCGCCGAGGAGGACGACCTTCGCGTCCGCGAAACGGTCGAACGGCTTGCCGAAATCATCCGTCGAAGCCGGCGGCGGCAAAGCCTCGCACGCCGCCCGAACGATCGCAGCCGCTTCATCGGCGCCTTGGGCGCGAAGCGCCTCGGAAAAGAGGAGATCGGCCATCACGCGCTTTCGAATTAGAGCAGATGGTGTTTGCCGATGAGGCGAACCGTGCTCGCCTGCGCGCCCTTATCCCCCATCTCCTCGATGAAGCGGACTTCGGAGCCGACGCTGAGCTCCTGGAAGGCGCCGTCAAGAACGCTGTTGCGATGGAAGTAGACCTCGCGGCCGTCGGCGGTTTCGATGAAGCCGCAATCCTCCCCGGCAAGGAATTTGGTCACGCGGCCGTGGTCCTCGGCTTGATGCGGCTTGACCTGACCGCGCATTTCCCGGACGGCGTCCTCGATCTGGCGCTGCGCCGCGGCGAAGGCGTCCTTGATCGCGACCACAACATGCTCGTGCTCGGGCGCGTCGGCGTGCGTTTTGGTGACGAGGACGTCCTTATGCTCCGGCATTGCGATCCGAATATCGATTTTGAACAGGTCCCCATGCCGATGCCGCGTCTGCGGCGCCACGACCGCCACATGACAGCTGGTGATCCGGTCGGAGAATCTTTCCAGCCGCTTGGCCTGTTTTTCGACTTCGGACCGGATTGCCTCGGAGGGCTCGGAATTCTGGAAGGCGATTTCGAGCGGCACTTGCATTTGAGGCTCCCTTTGTGATGCTTGATCCTGCTTCCGGTTCAGAGCCGCCCCATCTCGAACCCCTCGCAGGATAGATCGAACTTCGAAAGGCCTTCTTCGAGATAGTCCGAAACCAGCGGAATGCCGATCAGATAGTCGGCGGTCGAGCCTTGGCGGCGGCTTCGCGCCTCCGCGACCGCAATCTTCCACTCCTCGACGGAGAAATCGCCGCGCCCGAGCCAGCACAGCGCAACAAGCTCGCATTGCTCGTCTTCGTCCATGCCATCGATGAAGGCCTTCAGCTCCTTGCGGACGCTGTCATCCTTCTCGGACGAGAAAACGCTCGCGAAATTGTCATCCGTTGCATTGGAGGAATCGGCCTCCGAGTCCTCCTCCTGGACATCGAATTCGCGCGCCTTGATGATGACGAAGCAGACCTTGTCGGAGTTCATCTCGAGCATGGCTGGCTTCCTTCCGCTTCGCGCCAATTTCGGCTTTCTAATCCTGAGGGAGCGACTCTGTCTTGCGACAGATCAATTTTGCAGGGGCGCTCCTCCCTCCCATCGGCCGCGTCTAAGCATTGGGGGGCAGCGGCGTCGGGCAAGCGTTGAAGGCCGCCCTTACAAATGGCGAAGAAGGCGGCGCCTTGACCGGCGCTGGCGCCGTCGCCGTCAAGCCCATAGGCGTGCGACGTTTGGACCGTCGATCAGATGCGCATGGCTCCCCACCCTTTACAGCATGCGCCATACCCCATTGTTTTCACGCGTGATCTATCGGAGAGGCGAGCAGATGCTTAAGGACATGCCCGCATCGCTCGCCGGCGCCGCTCCAGAATTTGAATGGAGGGGCTACCCAAGGCGCTTCACGAAGCTCCAATCCTGTGGCACATTAATCGACTATGCGAAAACCTTGATAAGGAGTTCTGCATGTCCCTCGAGAACCATCTGGCCGCACTAGAGCAGCGTCACGAAGCGCTGGACAAAGAAATCGCGAAGGAATTGGTGCATCCCGCCGCTGACGAGCTGAAATTGGCCGAAATGAAACGGCGAAAACTGCTGCTCAAGGATGAAATCGCCAAATTGCGCGGCGACGCTCCCCTCCCCACCCTACACTGAGCCGACCCTTCATTCCTTTTTCCGCGCCTGAGCGCAAGAAAGCGGCTGTCGGCGCGCGCTGAGGATTTGCGCCTGAAAATGGCGTGAATCCTCGGCGCCGCAACCGCTTGCACTGGCGGATGAGCCGGGATGAAATTACTTCGTCCATCAGCTCATTGCCGCGGATTGTTAGAGCGCTTTCAGTTTCGGCGGAATCTGAAAGCAGCTCTAGATCTTTGTTTTGTCGCATTTTCTTAACGCGAACCGGTATCCACTTCGCTCGAAAATGCTCTAGGAGAGGCGGCTTCCGCGCCGAAGGTTTGGCGGCCGCATCGCCCGCGCTCGCGCGAAGAGCCTTATTTTCTCCAGAAGAGAGACCGAGCGTATTTGCCGCGCTTTCACCTTCCATGGAATTCTGACAGAAACTCTAGGTCTTTGTTTTATCGCGATTAACGCGAGCCGGTTGCTGCTTTGCTCGAAAATGCTCTAGTAGAAAGCGAGCCGCGGCGCGGCCTCAACCACGCGGCGCCATGCCAGCCGCCGCGAACCTCGCGAGACCGCAATGACAAAAAGTCCTCCTTCAAATTCGACCAATGGCGTCTCTGCGAAGGAGCGCCCGCTCATCGAGGACATTCGCCTGCTCGGCCAATTGCTCGGCGACACGATTCGCGAGCAGGACGGCGACGAAGCCTTCGAGCGGATCGAGACCATTCGCCGCCTCAGCGTCGCCTTCGACCGCAACGCCGACCCGGAGGTCGGACGCACGCTCGATGCGCTGTTGCGCGGGCTGACGGCGGAACAGGCAATGTCCGTCATCCGGGCGTTCAGCTATTTCGCCCACCTCACCAATATCGCGGAGGACCGTCATCATATCCGCCGCCGCGCCGCGCGCGAGCAGGAGGAGCCGCAGCGCCGCGAGGAGGGAAGTCTCGCCCTGACCTTCCAGCTCTTGGCCGAAGCCGGAATCGGTCCGCAGGCGGTCGGCGCCGCGCTTGGCGGAAGTTTGATTTCGCCTGTGCTCACGGCGCATCCGACCGAAGTGCAGCGCAAGAGCCTGCTCGACGCCGAACGCTCCATCGCGAAACTTCTCGTCGCCCGCGAAAGCCTCGTTGGCGAACGCGAGAAAAAACAGAATGAGGCGCTGTTGCGGACGCGGATCGCACAGCTCTGGCAGACGCGCCTGCTCCGCTACTCGCGCTTGAGCGTCCGCGACGAGATCGAGAACGCGCTAGGCTATTACCCGACGACCTTCCTTCGCGAAATTCCCCGTCTCTACGCCGAGCTCGAGGACTGGCTCGAAGGCGGCTCGGTCGGACCCTTCTTTCGCATGGGCTCCTGGATCGGCGGCGACCGCGATGGAAATCCCAATGTCAATGCGCAAACGCTGACGCTCGCGCTCCGCCGGCAATGCGAGACGGCGCTGCGCCATTACCTGACCGAAATTCACGAACTCGGCGGCGAGCTTTCGATCTCGCGCCTGCTCGTCGGCTGCGCGCCGCAATTGCAGGATTTGGCCGACCGATCGGGCGATGAGAACCCACATCGCGAGGACGAGCCTTATCGCCGCGCTCTCATCGGCGTCTATGCGCGGCTTTCCGCGAGCCTTTTGAAGCTCACCGGCGCCGAGGCTCTGCGGCACGCGATGGCGCCGGGCGAGCCCTATCACGACGCCGGCGAACTACAGGCCGATCTTGGCGTTATCGAGGACTCGCTTCGGGCGAACCACGGCGTCGCTTTGATCGCGGCCCGGCTCGCGCCCTTGCGCCGCGCCGTCGATGTGTTCGGCTTTCATCTCGCGACGGTCGATCTTCGTCAGAGCTCCGACCGCCACGAAGAGACGCTCGCCGAACTTCTCGCCGAAGCGCGCGTCGCCGCCGACTACGCCAGCCTCGACGAAAAGCGCAAGCAGACGCTGCTTCTCGATCTGCTTCGCGATCCGCGTCCGCTGCGCGTTCCAGGCGTGCGCTATTCCGAGCGGGCCGAAGAAGAAATCGCAATTTTCGAGGCGGCGCGCGAGCTGCGCAAATCCTACGGCGACCAGGCGATCCGCCACTACATCATCAGCCACACCGAAACCGTCAGCGATCTTCTTGAGGCGCTTGTCCTGCAAAAGGAATGCGGGATGATGGCCGGGGTGCTCGGCGACGGCGACGCCGCGGCGCAATTGCTGGTGGTTCCGCTCTTCGAAACCATCGAAGACCTGCGCAACGCCGAAGCCATCATGCGCGCTTTCTACGCTCTGCCCGGCGTCGCCGATTTGGTGCGCGCCTCCGGAGCGCAGCAGGAAATCATGCTCGGCTATTCGGACAGCAACAAGGATGGCGGCTTCTTCACCAGCAACTGGGAGCTTTACCGCTCCTCGACCGCTCTTGCGAAACTGTTCAAGGAACACAAAGGCGTCGCGCTGCGGCTCTTTCATGGACGCGGCGGAACGGTCGGGCGCGGCGGCGGCCCCAGCTACCAGGCGATACGGGCGCAGCCGCCCGGGACGGTGAATGGGCAGATCCGATTGACCGAACAAGGAGAGGTGATCGCCTCCAAATATGGCCATCCCGACATCGGCCGGCGCAATCTCGAAGCCTTGGTCGCGGCCTCGCTTGAAGCCACCCTGCTCCCGCCGGCCCAAGCCGCCTCCGAAGAATTTCTCTCCGCCGCGGCGGAGATTTCGCAAGCGAGCATGGCGGCCTATCGGGCGCTGGTTTACGAGATGCCCGGCTTCGTCGACTATTTTTTCGCCGCCACGCCAATCGCCGAAATCGCCGAGCTGAACATTGGATCGCGCCCGGCCTCGCGCCGCTCAAGCCGGCGCATCGAGGATCTGCGCGCCATTCCCTGGAGCTTTTCCTGGGGCCAGGCGCGGCTCACTTTGCCGGGCTGGTTCGGCTTTGGATCGGCGGTGAAATCCTTCCTCGCCGCCGCGCCCGAGGAGCGGCTGGCTCTCCTCAGACGGATGAACCGCGAGTGGCCATTCTTCCGAGCCCTTCTTTCGAACATGGACATGGTTCTCGCCAAGGCCGACATGGCCCTCGCCAAACATTACGCGGACCTCGTTCCGGACCGGGCGCTGGCGCAAAAGGTGTACGGCGCATTGGAGGACGAATGGATGCGCACCATCGAGGCGCTGAACGCCATCACCGAAGCGAGCGAGCGCCTCGCCGACAATCCGGCCTTGGCGCGCTCGATCAAGAACCGCTTCCCCTATATCGCGCCGCTCAATCATCTCCAGATCGAGCTTATACGCCGCTGGCGCAGCGGCAAGCATGATGACAAGACCCTGCGCGGCATTCTGATCTCGATCAACGGCATCGCCGCGGGCCTTCGCAACACAGGGTGACGCAGCGCCCGCCCGTCGTTGGAGCCGTTAGGATGCGGAACCATCGAGCGTCTTCGAGAAAAGCAAAGATCGGTTCGCGTTCAGAAAATTCGGTTGAAACAAAGCGCTCGCCGTAATGAGCGATCGCCCTATGTCTTCGCCTGCGTCCATGCTCTCGCTCGAGGAGCGCAAGCATGGGCCTCGCGAGGCGCGCGAAGTTTGACGCAGGAGGGCATCATGAGCGTGAGGAAGCTCGAAAAGTCAGATTGGCGTCCGTTCTTCGACCATCTTTCAAAGGCGCTCAAAGGCTGCGAGGCGGAAATCGAAGTCGCGGCGCTCTCCCTTGGGGACCAGGTGCAGGCCAGATGGTTGCCGGTCCTTGGCTTGGCCTATGATCCGAAGGACGACATGATGGAGGTGGCTCTCGAGGGACTCGACCATTTGATCCATAACCCTCGCGAAATCTACGTCGACAACGGAGTTGGACCGCTGACAAACATCGAAATCATCGATGCGGATGGCTTCCGGCAAATTGTAAAGCTCAAGGAGCCATTGATGCTTCCAGCCCCTCACGCGTGAGGCCGCGGTTGGCGGTCCCGCTCGACAGAAACCCTGCTCCGCATTGCGATGAAGCCAAAGGGCCGCGCCAGCCCCGCCGACGAGAAGGACGCCCATGACCGGGCTCAAAGGCATATTGGTCGACCTTGATGGCGTCGTTTATGTCGGCGAGGCGGCTTTGCCAGGCTCTCTCGAGGCGGTGCAGCGGATCAGAGAGGCGCGCATTCCACTGAAGTTTCTCACCAACACCGCGCGCCGCCCCCTGCGCCAGATCGTCGGCGATCTTGGCCGCCTGGGTCTCAGCGTCGCGGCGGAGGATGTCTACACGCCCGCGGCGCTCGCACGCACCCATCTCGAACGCCATAACCTTGTACCCTATCTCATCGTGCATCCGGATTTGCGCGAAGATTTTGCCGGCTTGACGACCAATGGCCTCGAGGCCGTCGTGCTCGGAGACGCCGGCGCTTTCTTCACTTACGATCTCCTGAACCAAGCCTTCCGGAAGATCCTCCATGGCGCCGCGTTTCTCGCGCTGGCGAAGAATCGCAATTTCCTCGATCGCGACGGCGAGTTGAGCCTCGACGCAGGTCCTTTCGTTACGGGGCTCGAATATGCTTCAGGCAGGACGGCGACCGTGCTCGGAAAGCCGGCCCCGGCGTTCTTCAAGCTCGCTGTCGAAAGCATGGCCTGCGCGGCGAAGGATGTCGTGATGATTGGCGACGACGCGGAAGCCGATGTCGCCGGAGCGATCGCCGCCGGCCTTCAAGGCATGCTCGTGCGCACGGGGAAATATCGCCCTAAGCACGAGACGCGCATTTCCGAAGGGCCCTACCGCGTCGCCGATGACCTGAAGGCCGCCGTCGATCTGCTCTTGCGCTGACCGCGGCGTCTTTTATCGGTCGAGTTCGGGATAGCAGCGGAATATCCCTTCCTCATTGAACGGCAGCCGCCGTTCGCTGGCGAGATAGGCGCGAATGCGCGGGCGTCGCGCCACCCCCTGATGCAGAGCCGCGACGCGCGGAAACTGAGCGAGCCTCCGCTTCATGCTTCGCGGATAGGCATAAAGCAGGCCCTCGACGCATTGGAACAGCGATAGATCGGCATAGGTGATTGCTTTGCCCACGAGATGCCCATCGCCCTTGGGATTGCGCGCCAGAATGTCCTCGAACCAGCCAAGAAATCTAGGGATGCGCCGCTCCCGGAAGTCGCTCGCTCGGCGCAGCGCCTCGGGCTTCTGCTCCTCATAATAGAGATCGGCGCTCAAAGGATGGTGCGCGTCATGGGCCTCCCCAACGAGATCGGCGATGGTCAACTGAATCTGGTGGGTCCAAAGCCGCTGCGCCGCATCTTTTGGGGCAAGTTCGTGGCGGTCGCCAAGATAGAGCAGGATGGCGGCGGTCTGGCCGATCAAGACATCGCCATCCTTCAAGAAAGGCGGCGCAAAAGGCGGATGCGCGATGTCTTTGCGTTCCAGAAACGCCATGAGAGCGGGAATGCCGCCGCCCTCTTCAGTTGAGCGGCGAGCCACGTCAATATAGTCCGCGCCGGCCTCTTCCAATGCCAGCCGCACGAATTCGCCGCGTCCCTGAATCCCAGGCCAATAGTAGAGCTCATAGGCCATGCGCGAACTCCCTGCGCCTCCAGGATATAGGAGGTCGTCGTCACCCGTCCAAGCAGCGACGGCTTTCAAGCGCCGCCGCGCCTTATGCCGCTTCCGCGCTTGTCAGCTCATTCAGCGCGCGATCCTGCTGCCGGCGCATCCAGGCCCCGATCGCATCATCATCTATGCCGAGGTCCCGCAAGATCGCCGCCGCCGGATCAAGGCCGGGCGGCAGGCTGCGGTCGAACACCGGAAAAAGGCCAGCCTCGGCGAAGCCCTCGCGCTCCGATTCATCGGCCGCGACGGCGAAACGCTTCAGATTGGGATAGGAGCGGGCAGTCAGCGGCGTGAGCGCGCGCGACACCTCCAGCCGAGGCGCCGTCAGCAGGACGATGCGACGCTGATGCAGCGCCACCGGCTCCCAAATCCTTGGGTCGGCGGCATCGCCGAAGACAACCGCGTAGCCGTCGGCATTGGCCTCGGCGAAGCGCCGCTGATTGCGTTCGATCCCCTCATAGCCGATCTTAAATTCGGTCAAGGCGTCCGCGACGGTGCGGCCAACCTGCCCCATGCCGACGATTGCCACTGGCGCCGCCAAACCGGCCTCCAAAAGTTCTCGATCTCGCTTCGATTGATCGCGCGCGCGCAGACGGCCCGCCAGCGATCGCCCGGCCTGCGCCAGAGTCGGCGTCAGGGCGAGGCTCAGAGCCACCGCGGCGATGACGATCGAGGCCGCCTCCTCGCCGATAAGAGCGCGCATGGCCGGCAGGCTGAGGATGACGAACGCAAATTCCGATCCCTCGGCGAGGAGAAATCCGAGTTGAAGCGATCCAGGCGCCGACCAGCGGAACAGAAGGCTCGCGGCGGCATTGGTTACGACCTTGACCGCGACAAAGACCAAGGTCGCGCCGATGACCGCCGGCCAGAGCCGCCCGAGCGCCCCAATATCGAGCGAGAGCCCGACCGAGATAAAAAAGAAGCTGAGGAGCAGGCCCCGGAACGGTTTGGTCTCGGACTGGATGATCGGACGGTAGGGCGTTTCGGCGATGATCATGCCGCCCAAAAACCCGCCAAGCGTCAGCGAGAGCCCGATCGATCCGGTCCCCCAACTCGCCGCCAGGGCGACAAGGAGGGCGCTTGCTGTGAAGACTTCCTCATTATTGGTCGCCGCAATCAGATCGAAAAGCGGGCGCACGACAAGGCGGGCGAGGACATATGCGCCGCCGAACGCCGCCGCCGCTTTGATGAGCGCCAGCGCCAGTTCCAGCGGCATCGAGCCGTCGCCGCGCTGGAGCGCATCGACGACGATGAGGAGAAAGATCGCGGCGACGTCCTGAAAGATCAGGATCGCCGTCGCGGTGAGACCCACCGGGCAATTCTGCTGGCGGCGCTCCGTGATCAATTGCGCGACAACGGCGGTCGAGGAGAGAGCTAGCGTAGCGCCGAGGAGGAAAGCGGCGAGCGGCGCCATCCCGATTAAGAGACAGAGGCCGCCAAGGCCCAAGGCGCCGAAGGCGACTTGCACCGGGCCAAAGCCAAAGATGTCGCGCGCCTGCTCTCGCATATGGCTCAACGAAAAATGCAGGCCAATCTCGAACAAAAGAAATACGACGCCAAGCTCCGCCACGAGCGACACCGCCGCGCTCGCCTGAAACAGCGTGATCCCGCTCGCCTGCAGACCAAGGCCGAGAGCCAGATAGCCGACGATGGGACTGAGCCTAGCCGCTTTGCAGAGCATGGCGGCGGCGACGCCGAACAGCAATAGCAAGATGACCGGGGCCAGAGCATCGAGAATGGAATGGGCATTCGCCATATCGATTAGCCGCCATGAAGTTCGAGGACGCTAGAGCGTTTCCCGATTAGATAGAATCATCTGATCGAAAAAGAGCCGCTCAGATTCCATGGGTTGGAGCATGTTCTTATGTGACATCGGATATATCCAATGCTGCTCTAGGGATTTTCGCCCTCGCAATCCGCCGGTTGAAAATCGCCGCCAAAATGCGACATGCCGCTCACAAGGTCCAACGCCAATTCTGGATCTCTGGCATATCTTCGCCGTGTTCGCTGATGAAGAGCTTGTGGCGCTCCATCGTCGTCCAGTAACGCGCTGTCGCCAGATCGACCTGATCCGCGAGCCGTGGAATGCGGCGGATCGCGTCCAGCGCGAGCTGGTAGCGATCGAGATTGTTCAACACGACCATGTCGAAAGGAGTCGTCGTGGCGCCCTCCTCCTTATAGCCGCGCACATGGATATTCCCGTGATTGCGCCGCCGGTAGGTCAGCTTGTGAATCATAGCCGGATAGCCATGATACGCAAAAATCACCGGCCTGTCAGTTGTGAACAGCGCGTCAAAATCCTGATCCTCCAGGCCGTGGGGATGTTCGCTCTGCGGCTGCAACGTCATCAGATCCACCACGTTGACGACCCGGATGCGAATGTCAGGAACATAGTCGCGCAAAAGCGTCACGGCGGCGAGCGCCTCGAGCGTAGGAGTGTCGCCTGCGCAGGCCATGACCACATCTGGATCGCCGTCATCATTGCTCGCCCAGCGCCAAACGCCCGCCCCGGCAGCGCAGTGGCGCACTGCGGCGTCAATGTCGAGCCATTGCTGCTCCGGCGCTTTGCCGGCGACGATCAGGTTGATGTAATTGCGGCTGCGCAGGCAGTGGTCCGCCACCGAAAGCAGGCAGTTCGCATCGGGCGGCAGATAGATGCGCACAACATCGGATTTCTTATTCGCGACATGATCTATAAATCCGGGGTCCTGATGGGAGAAGCCGTTGTGATCCTGTTGCCAGACATGCGAGGTCAGCAAATAATTCAGCGAGGCGATCGGCTTGCGCCAAGGGATCGATCTGCTGACCTTCAACCATTTCGCATGTTGATTGAACATCGAGTCGATGATGTGGATGAAGGCCTCGTAGCAGGAGAAGAGGCCATGCCGGCCGGTGAGCAGATAGCCTTCGAGCCAGCCCTCGCACAAATGTTCGCTCAACACCTCCATCACGCGGCCGTTGGCGCTGAGATTGATGTCGACCTCGTCGATTTCCGCCATCCATTCCTTGCCGCTGACTTCATAGACCGCGTCGAGCCTGTTCGAGGCGGTTTCGTCCGGACCGAAGAGACGAAAATTCTGTTTCGCCAGGTTCAGCTTCATCACATCGCGCAGGAACTTGCCGAGAACGCGCGTCGATTCCGCCCGA
Organism: Methylocapsa aurea; assembly: GCF_000746085.1. GTDB lineage: Bacteria > Pseudomonadota > Alphaproteobacteria > Rhizobiales > Beijerinckiaceae > Methylocapsa > Methylocapsa aurea. The sequence goes on from NZ_KN050804.1 coordinate 346,888, forward strand.
ACAGCGCCCGGCGCCGCAACCTCCACCGCGAAGTCGCGGAAATGGGGCATGGAAAGGGGCTGCAGCAGTTCCCCGCCATTGGCGTGCGGGTTGGATCCCATGCGCCGATGGCCCGTCGGCGCAAGCGCGGCTATGTCCTCTAGCAGCTTGCCATTGGCGTCGAACAATTCCTGCGGCTGGTAGCTCCTCATCCAGTCTTCGAGCTGCTTGAGATGTTCGGGGTTCTTGAAATCGTTGATCGGGACCTGATGCGCGCGCCAAGTGCCCTCAACCGGCTTGTCGTCGACGCGTTTGGGTCCGGTCCAGCCCTTGGGCGTGCGCAAGACGATCATCGGCCAGCGCGGGCGCTCCGGCTCCGCCGCCTGCGGCGCGGCGCGCGCCGCGGCCTGGATCGCGCGCAGCTTGGCGAGAACCGCATCCAGCGCGCTCGCCAAAAGCTGATGCATTGCGGCGGGGTCGTCGCCCTCGACGAAAAACGGCTCGTAGCCATAACCGCGCATGAGGTCGACAAGCTCGTCCCGGCTGATGCGCGCGAGGATTGTTGGATTGGCGATCTTGAAGCCGTTGAGGTGGAGAATGGGCAAGACGGCGCCGTCCCGCGCCGGATTGAGGAACTTATTGGAGTGCCAGCTCGCGGCGAGGGCGCCAGTCTCCGCCTCTCCGTCGCCGATGATGCAAACGACGATCAAATCGGGATTGTCGAATGCGGCGCCAAAAGCGTGAAGCAAAGAATATCCAAGTTCGCCGCCTTCATGGATCGAGCCCGGGGTTTCAGGCGCGACATGGCTCGGAACGCCATAAGGCCAGGAAAATTGCCGAAACAGCCGCATCAATCCGCTCCGGCTGCGTTCGATCGCCGGATAACGCTCCGTATATGACCCTTCGAGATAGGTATGCGCGACAAGGCCCGGCCCGCCATGGCCTGGACCGATGACGTTGATCATGTTGAGATCATTGTCCTTGATCAGCCGATTGAGGTGAACATAGATGAAGTTCAACCCTGGCGTCGTGCCCCAATGCCCCAGCAAGCGAGGCTTGATATGCTCCAGCGTGAGCGGAAACTCGAGTAATGGATTGTCCTGCAAATAGATCTGCCCGACAGAGAGATAATTTGCGGCGCGCCAGTAGGCGTGCATTTTCTGGAGAAGAGCAGGCGACAAAGGCGCGGGCATTTGGACCTCCAGGACGAATCGCGTTTTATACTTGGCTCATATGCAGGCAGCCGCATCGTAAATTCGCCGTGCGAATGTAGTGTGAGGGCCTTTTTCCGGCAACGCAGTTTTCTGTGAAGCGGATCCGTGGCGAGGCCGCCGAAGGGAGAGAGCGAACGCGGCCGGTCGACGCCGATCCGTCCCCATGATAATGCCTTTGTTGAGAGCATCGTCGCGCGAAGGGTCTTGATGCATCTGGAAATGCATCGCGCGTCGGGGCGGAGAAGCCAGATCGCGGCGCGGCGGCCACGAATGGGACGGCCCCGATGCTGATCGCTGGAGACATAGGCGGGACCAAGACGATTCTGGCGCTTTACTGCGCCGAATCGGGTCCCCGCGCGCCGGTGGCCGAGGCGGAATTCGCCAGTGCCGATTATCGTGGGCTCGAGCCCATCGTGGCCGAATTCCTGGCGCGCTCGAACCAGCGCGCGGAGGTCGCCTGTTTCGACGTCGCGGGGCCTGTGATCGGCGGCCGCGCTTACTTGACCAACTTGCCTTGGATCGTCGAGGAAGCCGCTGTGCGACGCAGCCTTGGCCTGCGGCGCGTCACTCTTTTGAACGATCTGAAGGCCATCGCCTATGCCGCGCCGCGGCTTCTGCCGATGGAGCGGCGCACCATCAATGCCGGCGCTCCAGAGCGCAATGGACCGCTCGCCATCATCGCGCCTGGAACAGGGCTTGGCGAGGCGTTTCTGATTTGGGACGGCTGCGACTATATCGCCTGCGCGTCCGAGGGCGGCCACGCGAGCTTCGCTGCGGCCGACGACCGTCAATCCGACATGCGCCGCTTTTTGGCGAAATCGTTCGGACATGTGTCATTCGAGCGCGTCTGTTCAGGCCAGGGCATCGCCAATATCTACGACTTTCTGCGCGATGCGAACCCAGCCGCCGAGCCGCCGGGCTTTGCGGCGAGGCTTGCTCTGGCGGAAGATCGCACGCCGCTGATCGCAGAGGCGGCGCAGCAAGACCCCGCCGGCCATCCGCTATGCGCGCAGACGCTGGAGATGTTCGTATCGGTGCTCGGCCAGGAGGCGGGCAACCTTGCCCTCAAGGTGCTGGCGACGGGTGGAGTCTATCTGGCGGGCGGCATTCCGCCGCGGCTTCTGCCCAATCTGACCGACGGCCGCTTCATGCAAGCTTTCAGCGCCAAGGGACGATTCAGCGAGCTGCTGCGCGCCATCCCGGTGCATGTCGTGACGGCGCAGGCCGCCTTGCTCGGCGCGGCGCTTTACGGCCTCGACGAGATGCGCCGCTCATGATCGCCGCCGTTCCTTCGCTCTGCGTCAAGCGGTCGCAACGACGGCGCGCGCGATGACGCAGCCTCATGACCTCGTAATCCTGTTCGACGTCGACAACACGCTGCTCGACAATGACCGCATCCAGGCGGATCTGAGCGAACATCTCGCCGCCTTCCATGGCCCGGCGGCGGCGGCGCGCTACTGGGCGATCTTCGAGCAATTGCGCGTCGAGCTTGGCTATGCCGACTATCTCGGGGCCGTCGAACGCTATCGTCTCGAGAATTTGCGCGACCCGCGCGTTCTGAGGCTCGCGAACTGGCTCGTGGATTACCCTTTCGCCGACCGGCTGTATCCAGGCGCGCTGGACGCGGTGCGGCGCGCGGCGCAATGGGGGCCGATCGTCGTCTTGTCCGATGGCGATGCGGTGTTCCAACCACGCAAGATCGAGCGATCCGGTCTTTGGTCCCTTTTCGGCGACAATGTCCTCATCTTCATTCATAAAGAGTTGGAGCTGGACGAGGTCGAGCGGCGCTACCCCGCCAAGCGCTATGTCATGATCGACGACAAGCTGCGCGTCCTAGGTGCCATTAAGCACTCTTGGGGCGATCGCGTCGTCTCGGTGTTCGCTAGGCAAGGCCATTACGCGGCGGATCCTCAAATCCTGGCGAGCTACCCGAACGCGGACATTACAATCGATCAGATCGCCGAGCTGGTGAACTATGATCTGTCGGCGTTCCAAGCCAGCTGATCGCAGAACGCCCGCGGCGCTCTCCCTTGCGCGGAAACGCCATCGAGAATAGCCGCGAATTAAATTTGACACATGCAGGGAACAGGCGTTTATTTGGTTTGCTTTCGCGATTGTCCCAAAGAGGTCGTCGAAAGCAAGCGCCTTCTGCCAAAGGCGTCAAGACTGCCGTAATGGAGAAGCCATGACTCCACCGGAGAAGTCCCACTGACCCTGACATGCTCGGGGTCACGGCGTCGCGAAATCCTCAAAATGCCGGGCCGAAACGGCGCCGTCGACAATTTGAAATCATCGTGCGATAGCGGTTGCGAAGGCCAAGCAAGCGTTCGCTCGCACCAAGCACCTGTAGAAATCACAGATCGCTTCGAATGACGAAGCAAGGCCCCGCAGTCGCTTAAATGCACCGGGGCCGCTTCGTTTTTATCGGCTCGCTTTTTTGGCTCAGCCGCGCGAGGCTTCAACAACCCGAGCCGCCGGAAGCGCCTATTGGCGCCTGAGCCCTGGATCGGCTACACCCCGGCTAAACTCTATTTGCCCGGACCGATCCAATGACTGATGCGCCGCCAGATCGCCTCTCCAACGACCCGAAGAGCCCCTATTATGACGCCGCCGCGCTCGAGCGCGGCGTTGGCGTGCGCTTCAAGGGCGTCGAGAAAAACAACATCGAAGAATATTGCGTCAGCGAGGGCTGGGTCCGATTGCCCGCTGGCGCGACCAAGGATCGCACCGGCAATCTTTTAATGATTAAGCTCCAAGGCGCCGTCGAGCCCTATTTCCGAGATAGGCCGTGACCTGAAAATTGCAGCCTTTTGGATGAGATCATGCTCTTGGGGACTGATTCGATCGCCTCACGACGGATCCTTTTTCCGCCCAGGCTGGGCCTCGGCGTCTAGAGCCGGCGAACCGCCCAGATTGTTCCCCCCGGCCTCGTCCTTCGCATCGGCGAGGATCAGATGGCCCTCCTCCGCCTTGTAGAAATATTGCGAGCACACAAGCCACCCCTTCAACGGCCGCAAAGGCGCGGCGCAGATGACAACCAGGAGAGGCAGGGTCGTGACCAGATGAACCCACCACGGCGGCTCATGGGCGGCGTCGAACCAGAGGGCGAAGCCCACGATAGGAAAAGCCATCGCCGACATGGCGAAAAACGCCGGGCCATCCGCCGGATCGGCAAATCCATAATCAAGCCCGCAGACATCGCAACGCGGCGCGAGCTTCAAGAAGCCGCGAAAGAGCTTGCCTTCGCCGCAGCGAGGGCATCGGCCTCGGATCCCGTTTGAGAGGGGGCTTTTTTCGCGGGGTTGCATCTCTTGATCTCCTCTTGCGGGCGCCCCAATGGCAAGAAAGGCCAATGCAGCCAAAACGGCGAAGCCTCCGCAAAGGCGGACGCCGCGTTCGCCACGAGAGCATGCTCCAATTATAGCGCTGGCGCGATTTCTTAAATTTCAAATGCGGCGTCGTCCGCGCCGAGAGCATGTCCATAAAAAGTTGATCGACTATTTCGATCAGAACATGCTCCAACTCCTTGAATCTGAGCGATTCCTTTTCGATCAAATGACTCCATCTGATCGGGCAACGCTCTGGACCGCTCACGAAGGCGATGGAGCCCGCGCGAGGCTCCAGCCGCAATTGGGCCGTCGCCTGCTCAAGATCGGCCCAATAGATGGCCGCTCAACACGTGTCCTGAATCGGAAATTAGCGAATCACATTCACAATTTCGCCGCGACCGCGACGCCGGCCTGGGCGATTTGCGCATCTTGCGAAGACTGCACGCCGGATACGCCGATGGCGCCGACGATGCGGCCTTCATTCAGCAAGGGAAGCCCGCCCTCGATCGGAGTGGCTCCGGGCAGCACCAGCATCGCCATGCGTCCGCCTGCGACGAGCTCCTCGAAGCTCTTCGTCGGACGCTTGAACAGAAACGATGTGCGCGCCTTTTGCTGAGCAACGTCGACGGAGCCGACCGGCGCTTCATCCATCCGCTGCAGGTAGAGCAGATTTCCGCCGTCGTCGAGAACGGCGATCGTCACGCTCCACTGGTTATTCAAAGCTTCGCCTTCCGCGGCTGCGGCGATCTGCTTGGCGTCGGCTAGACTCAGGGATTTCTTTGCATACATCGCCATATTTTCCTTAAAACTCGCGCATCCGCAGCTTGCATCTTCCGCTCGACCTGATACGCCCGATCATGGCTAGGCGCAGCTCAGCTTGATGCGGTCCTTTAGCGCACGAGGGCGCCCTTCCACAAGCCGTCCCTCCGCCAGCGGCCTCGGCGGGCGGGGAGAACCGACCTGCCGCTATTTGGCATAAACCCACCGCCGTCATCCTTCAGACATGCGGCAAGACTATCGGGTTCCCGATGGACGACTATCTGTTCAGTTACGCCGCGCCGACCGACCCGCCGGTCAAACGCAAGCTGATCCGATTAATGGAAAAGGCGACCGGCCAACCGGCCTTGAAGCGCCTTTACCTCGACAACCAGCGTCATCCGCGGCCAAGCGAAAGCTTCTGGGCCGCGGCGGTGCGCTCCTTGGCGCTCAACGTCCTTTATGACGAGGCGGCTCTGGCGCGGCTGCCGCGCACGGGCCCAGCCGTCTTTGTCGCCAACCATCCTTACGGCGTGCTCGACGGTCTGGTCATTTCCTGGCTCATCGAAAAGGTTCGGCCCGATTTTGTCGTGCTCACCAACGCGGTTCTGATGCGCGCCGCGGAAGTTCGCGACTTCATTCTGCCGATTGATTTTTCGGATGCGCCGGCGGCGCGCGAAATCAACATCAAGTCGCGCGCCGCCGCCCGCGCCCAATTGGAGAAGGGCGGCGCGGTCGTGGTGTTTCCGGCGGGCGCGGTGTCGACGGCGCCCGATCGGCTGGGGCGCCGGCCGGCGGTCGATTCCCGCTGGCAACCCTTCGCCGCCCAGCTTATTCAGCGTTCCAGGGCGACCGTTGCTCCGATCTGGTTCGGCGGCCAGAACAGCCGCATCTTCCAGATCGCCAGCCATCTCAGCCAGACGCTGCGGCTTGCGCTGATTTTCCACGAAGTGAAGACCCGGATCGGCGCGACATTGCCGGTGGCGATCGGGCGGCCAATTCCGTTCGAGGAAATCGCCCATCTCAAGGATCGCCAAGCCCTGGCCGACGCCTTGAGGGCGCGCACCTATGCGCTCGCGCTTCACCCGCCAAGGCCCGCCGCAGCCCATCGGGCAGGCCTTCCCGGCGCCATCCAACATGAAACGAAAAAAATGCTGGGGCGCTTCCCAATCAGATGGAATCATCCGATTGGGAAGCGCCCTAAGAGAAAGCTGAAATCATGACGCCGTCCGGAAAGCCCGCCGCGCCAAATTCAATCAGCGCGCTTTTCACGGACCTTTATGAACTCACGATGCTGCAAGCCTATTGGGATCTGGGCTTCACCGACAAAGCGGCGTTCAGTCTGTTCGCGCGTCGGCTGCCGCCGGAGCGCAACTATCTCATCGCCTGTGGGCTCGACGGAGTGATCGACGCCCTCGAATCGCTCCGCTTCGACTCTGCTGACATCGCTTATCTTTCCCAGCTCGGAGCCTTCTCGGAGCGCACTCTGGAGCGGCTGCGCGGTTTCCGCTTTACCGGCGACGTCTATGCGATGGCTGAGGGGACGCCTTTTTTCCCCAATGAGCCAATCCTCGAAATCGAAGCGCCGATCGGAGAGGCCCAGATCGTCGAAACCCTGGTCATGAACCAGATCGGCTTGCAGACCATGCTCGCGTCGAAGGCCGCCCGCGTGGTCGAGGCCGCGCGCGGCCGGCCGGTCATGGATTTCGGCAGTCGCCGCGCGCAGGGGCTCGATGCGGCGCTAAAGGGCGCGCGGGCCTTTCACTTGGCCGGAGTCGCCTCGACATCCAACGTCATGGCTGGGCAGGTTTACGGGATGCCTGTCAGCGGCACCATCGCCCATAGTTTCATCGAGGCGTGCCCATCCGAATTGGAGGCGTTTCGCGCCTTCGTCTCCATCTATCCCCAAACCACCCTTCTCATTGATACCTATGACACGCTGCAGGGCGCGCGCAACGTCGTCAAGCTCGCCGCAAAGCTCGGGGCCGAATTTCGGCTGCGCGCGGTCCGGCTCGATTCCGGCGACCTCTCTCAGCTTTCTCGCGGCGTTCGCGACATTCTCGACGGCGCCGGGCTCAACCAAGTCCAGATCGTGGCGAGTGGCGGGCTTGACGAATACAAAGTCGACCAGCTGCTTGCGGCCAAAGCTCCGATCGACAGCTTCGGGGTCGGCACCGACATGAGCATCTCGGCCGACGCCCCCGCGCTTGACCTCGTCTACAAACTGACCGAATACGCAAATGTCGGCCGCATGAAGCTCGCCGCCGGAAAGCGGACGCTACCTGGGCGAAAGCAGATCTTCCGAGCGTTATCGGAGGGCGTCATGACCTCCGACATTCTTGCGCGCAGCTTCGAGCTTGAGGCTGGCGTCCCTCTCCTTGAATGCGTGATGCGAAACGGGCGTCGTCTGGCGCGCGCAGGAACGCTTTCCGAGACGAGGCTTTATGCGCGCGAGAAGATCTCGCAATTGCCCGCCGCGCTTCGCTCGCTGCGGACGGCCGCCGAGCCTTATGGAGTCTTCGTTTCGCCAAGCCTGAGGGCCTATGAGCAAGAAGTCAGCGACGCCATCGCCCATCAGGCTGGCGCACATCTCAGCGACGAGACGTCGGCCCATTCGAAATGGCAAGGGATCACGCAATAGCGTCGGATGCAATGCAAACAGCCCCCTTTGCCGCAAGGCTCCGGCGGGTGGCGGCCACCGACCCCTCAATGTCGATTCCCCTGCAGGCGTCCTCGACGACGATGACGGAAAAGCCCTCGCGGCAGGCGTCCTCGGCCGAGTAGCGGACGCAGAAATCAAATGCGAGCCCGGTCACGAACACGCGCGTGAGGCCGCGCTCCCGCAGGTAGCCGACAAGCCCGGTCGGCGTCGCGCCATCATTTTCATAAAAGGCCGAGTAGGAGTCGATCAGGGGACGAAACCCCTTGCGAATCACCGCGGCCGCGTGAGGAATGCGCAGGTCCGCGTGGAACTCCGCCCCCGTCGTCTCCTGGAGGCAATGGTCGGGCCACAGCACTTGCGCGCCGTAGGCGAGGACAAGAGCTTCAAACGGCTGCCGGCCAGGATGCGTCGAGGCGAACGAGTGGTGACCGGGCGGGTGCCAATCCTGCGTCAACACCACATTTTGAAACCGCTCAGCCAGGCGGCTGATGATCGGCGCGACTTCGTGGCCGCGCGGAACCGCAAGGCCGCCCCCCGGACAGAAATCATTCTGAACGTCCACCACCAGCAGGACGTCAGCGGCGCCGATTGCGAGCCTGTCAGTCATTGCTGTTTGCCAGAGGATTCCGGCGCAACCAGCTGAAGCCCGGCACGTTGGAAAAAGGGAACCCGGAAGCTGAGCATTGCTGATTTTTTCAAGGCCGCCATGTCGATTGCGAGACTATCATCCTCTGTGTCCGCTGGCATCTCCGGCTCAAGCTCAGCTTGCGATATTTTGTTGAAATGAAGCCGGAGCGCGGCATTTTGCTGGCCGAAATGACAATTTGGCTGTTCATCCCGACGCAGTCCTCGCGCCGTATTTTCCGAGCTTCCAGGTTGGCGCCATCTCATCCAAGACTTGGCGGATCGCCGGGTGTTGACTGCTGCTTGCGACATAGCGGTCGATTTGTGGGTAGGCCTGGAGCAATTCGGGTTTGCCATGGGCGGCGGCAATCTTCGGGAGCATGAACAAAGCTGGCGCAAGCTCGCAGTCGGCCAGCGTCAACTGCGCGCCGGTCGCAAACGGTTCGTCGCCGACGTAGAGCTGCAGCGACGACAATCCCCGCACGAGCCGCGTCAGCCAAACAGCCGCGCTCGGATCCCCACTCGCAGGATCGGACTGCCGGGAGAGTTCAACCAATGGCGTCATAATCAGGAGTTCGCCGATGCGTTGCAGCAAACGCACCCGCGCCTTGTCTTCCGGCCCAGCCGGCCGCAATGGCGGCGCGGGAAATTTATCCTCCAGATATTCCATGATCGCAGCCGATTCCGGCAGCGGCGTTCCACTTTCGAGAATAAGGCACGGAATCGTCCCGAGCGAATTGATGGCGTGGAACTTCGCCGACAGCAAACCGCCGGGCGGCGGTTCGATATCGATATTCAACCCCTTCGCATAGATCGCGACTCGCACCGGGGCGGAGAAGGGCGAACTGTTTTCCGAATAGAGCTTCATGACGCCTCTGAGCGGAGGCAGTCCTCCGCCCAACGCGGGTATCAAGCTGGTGAGCCGGTGTCGAGCGAAACCATGCGGCCGCCCGACCCGGGCCGGCCAGAGCGCTTAAGGATCCAAGGAGGAGGACTGGCGCAATGGGGGCCGGGGCGCAGCCCCAACGGGGTCGCCGCTCGACTTTGCCGGATTGCCTGTGACGCGAATAGTCTTGATCAAAACGCCGCGCTTCAGTCTCTCGGATCCACTTTCCACTCTCAGAAGCTAGAAGAGGTCAGGGCGTCGCCATCGGCAGACGCGCCGCAGATGTTGTTCTTTGCGATAACTCAACCGTCGCACCGCTGCGTTCGAAGCCCACACAGGCCACGCATGCCGCAACCCTTGAGGGCTCCCCGAAGAGGAGGCCGTCCGGCGCTGTCGATGCGGCCGGCGTTAGAGCATTTTCAAGCGAAGTGGATACCGGTTTGCGTCAAGAAAATGCGATGAAATAAAGACCTAGAGCTGCCTTCCGATTCCGCGGAAACTGAAAGCGCTCTAGCAAAGGCTTATGGACAATTCATGCTTGCATGATGTATGGGCCAAGCGGCAATCGAGTCGCATTGTCTTGACAGCTCTATCCGGCCGATTGCAGACATCGTTGGAGGATTGATTCGGTGGTAGCCAAGAAATCTGTTGCGGTGAAGAAGGCGGGCGCCGTCGTAAAGAGCGAAAATAGCGCGAGCGCAAAAGCCACCACCGTCAAACCTGCGGCGGCGAAAGCCGCTCCGGCCCAGACAACGATCACGCTGAAGCAGATCGGCGCGCAACTCGCTGCAACACATGAGCTCCCGAAACAGCAAGTTGAAGCAATATTCAGCGACATGATCGAGACAATCATCAAACATCTCAAGAAAGGCGCGAAAGTTCGAATCAGCGGGATCGGCATTTTGCAGGTCAAGAAGCGCGCAGCGCGCATGGGGCGCAATCCGGCGACGGGCGAGAGCATGAAAATCAAGGCAAGCAAAAAAGTCTCTTTGCGCGTCGCCCAAGATCTCAAGGCCAAAATCTAGACCCTCGCTTGGAGGGGAGACGCCAACAGTCACGACCTTGGAATTGAGCCCCGCCTCCCTCTCACAAATTCTCTATTGGCGACAAGACAAGCGGCGAAATAGATCAAATATCCGATGCCTCGACCTTGCCTGATCAGGGGGCGACGCTCCACGCCTACTCACGGCCATCCAGATGCCGTGCTTGGGCCGCAGAGTTACCAGCCCGATCGGCTCAACCGTGCGGCCAGGCGCAGCGCGCAGGCGATAGCGTTGCGCGATTATCGCTAGGATCGTCAGCGACTCGGCCATGGCGAACCCACCGCCGATGCAGATGCGCGGCCCTCCGCCGAAGGGCAAATAGGCAAAGCGATGGCGGTTGGCGACCGCTTCGGGGGCGAAGCGCTCCGGATCGAAACGGTCCGGCTCTGGCCACAGGGTCGGATTGCGGTGCGTCACATAGATATTGATGAAGATCGCTGCGCCGCGCGGGATGCGCACGCCGCCAATCCAGTCCTCTTGGACAGCCGTGCGCGAGATCGTATGCGCAGGCGGATAAAGGCGCATCGCCTCCTCGAAGACCATCCGTGTGTATTTGAGCTTGGCGAGGTCGGCGAAGTTGGGGGCGCGCCCGCCAAGAACCTGATCGAGCTCGGCATGTAGCTTGGCCTCGACCTCGGGATGCTGCGCCAAGAGATGCCAGGTCCAGCTCAGGGCATTGGCCGTGGTCTCGTGACCGGCGACGAAGATCGTGAGGATTTCGTCGCGCAATTGCTTGTCGCTCATTCCTTCGCTCGACTCCGGGTCGCGCGCGGCGAGCAGCATCGAGAGAAGATCGCCACGGTCAAGCCCTTGGGCGCGGCGCTCGGCGATGATGCGGGCGACAAGCGCGTCAAAGGCTTGGATGGCGACGCGGTAGCCCTTAGAGTGGCGCCGGGGAAGCCATCGAGGCAAGCCGAAGAGATCTAGGAGATTGGGGCGCTGTGCGACGACTTCATCCATGAGCCGTCGCACTGTTTCGATGTCGGCGGCGACATCGCTTGAGAACATGGTGCGCGCGATGATCGAGAGCGTCAGCCCCATCATTTCAGTAGCAATGTCGCATGGCTCGCGCTTTTCTTGCCAACAGGCCGCCATCGCCTCTGCTTCCGCAACCATCACATCGAGGAATCCGGCGATGCGTTTGGGTTGGAAGGCCGGCGCTGCAATGCCGCGCTGCCGGCGCCAGAAGGCGCCTTCGCTCAACAGCAGCCCGTTGCCGAGAAGCGGCCCCAACAATGTGCGTACAAAATGGCTTTTGACGTAGTTTTGCTGATTGGTCAGCAACACATGCTCGATATATTCTGGTTTGTTCACCATGAAGGAGTCGAGGAAGAGTATGCGGTTGTAGATCAGATTGCGATGAAATACTTCCGGGGAAAAAACGGAGAGCCGGTCCTTGCGCAAGCGACGAACAAATTCGATGAGCCCGAAACGCGGCGCGAGATAGGTATCCTCGACCGTGGGGGCGGCGACGGGGCCGCTTTTCTGCTCCATGCTCGTCTCCCTCTTCAATTTCTTAGCTTAGGCGATGTCAGCGAATATCTGAAGCATTTGTCTTATGATGAGTACGCGCTAAACGGCACAGCGGCGACTCGCCATTTGCCGGCGCAGGATCTCCGCTGCCAACGGTCGCCGGATCTCACCGGCTTTGAGTTGCTTGGCCTCGGCTTCCTCCTGCAACGCGTCGTATAGATCGGCGGCTTGGAGACAGTAAAGGTTAGCCATCTCCGAGTGCGAAGAGGCTTGCGTCCTCCGCATTGACGAAGAATATTTCCACCTGCTTCCTGCAACCTTCCGGCTGGTCCATTTTCGTCTCTATCTTTTCCGGCGCGCATTTTTGGACCCATATGAAACGAGTCGGCGCCCAAACGGCTGAGTGACGCCGTGGCCTCTGGTTGGGATCCATGATCGCCCCGCGAAATGAGCGTCGAACGCCATCGACCCGCAGCCAAGCCGATGTTTTGGACCTCTGGCCAAATCATCAGTCAGCGCGCCAAGGCGACCCGCGAAATATTTCTCACATTCATCGGAATAAAACGCGATCCACCCGAGTCTTAACCTATGATGCCGGAGAGCGCCGGCGCATATGGAGCGCAAGACGATGTCCTATAAGCGAGTTGGGGATATGAGCCGCCGCGGCGTGCTTGAGTGTATGGCATGGGCTGGCGCAGGGGTTGTGTGGACGGTTTCCGGCGGCGTTCCGAAGTCGTCGCAAATATTGGGCGTCGGCGAGGCGAAGGCGGCCGAAGGCGGCTTCAGCTTTCTTCAGATATCCGACACGCATATCGGCTTCGCCAAACCCGCCAACCCAAACGCGGCCGCAACGGCGCAGGAGGCGGTCGCGAAAATCAACGCCTTAAGCGCCAAGCCTGAATTTCTGATTCACACCGGGGATATTACGCATCTCGCCAAACCGGGCGAATTCGACGATGCCGATCAGATCATCGGCAAGGCCGGCCTCGTCACGCATTACGTCCCTGGCGAACATGACGTCGTAGATGAGAATTCCGGCAAGGCCTATTTCGAACGCTATGCCAAGAAATCAGGCGGCAAAGGCTGGGGCTGGTATTCGTTCGACCATTCCGGCGTCCATTTCGTTGCGCTGGTCAATGTTGTTGAATTGAAGAAAAATGGAGCAGGCTCGCTCGGGGCCGATCAACTCGCTTGGCTTACGGAAGATCTGAAGGGAAAGAGCCATTCGACGCCGATTGTCGTCTTCACCCATATTCCGCTTTGGGCGATTTATCCGGAATGGGGTTGGAGCACCGAAGACTCCGCGCAGGCGCTTAAGCTCCTAAAGCCCTTCGGCTCGGTCACGGTGCTTAACGGCCATATTCATCAGATAGTCCAAAAGGTGGAAGGCCGCGTCACCTTTCATACCGCTCGCTCGACCGCCTTTCCTCAGCCGGAGCCGGGAAAGGCCCCAACCGCCGGACCGATGTTGGTTCCGGCGGACAAGCTACGCTCCGTGCTAGGCGTCACCGACGTTGTCTACAGCCAAAGCAACCGCCGGCTCGCAACGACGGATGTAGCGCTTTCCGACGGGTGACGCGCCCAACCGTTTCATGGGGACGCCGTGGCGGCGTCAGCAATGCTTCAAGGAATGTTCAAGATGCAAAATCCGGTGGCTTCTTTTACGCGCGAGAAACGCGGCGCGAACAGAATGTTTCCCCCAGCCATGCTTCGAACTGGCGGCATGAGCGCGCTTCTTCTTCTGGCCGGGCTCCCTTGTTATGCGGCTGGCGATCCGGTCCGCGGCGAAGCTCTGTATCAGGGCTGCACCGATTGCCATTCCATCGAGCAGAATGATGTCGGCCCCAAACACGGCGGCGTTTTCGGCAGAAAGGCCGGCGCCGTTTCAGATTATTCCTATTCTTCGGCGCTGAAAAATTCCGGGATTGTCTGGAACGAGGAAACACTGGACAAGTGGCTGATGGATCCGCAGGGCCTCGTTCCCGGAGCCAAGATGTTTTTTACGGTCACGAATCTGCAGGACAGGTCAGATATTATCGCCTTCTTGCGAGCGCAGAGCAAATAACTGCAACAGTCATTCTCTCGGCGGCTTTGGCGAAGCCTTCCATTCGGAGGCGTTGGATGTAAACAACTGTTTCGACTCACTTTCAACGGGGCCGAGACGTATAAAAACGCTTGACGTCTCCGTTCGCAGTTCAAAGGCCCAATGATCGTCGAATCTTGATTGGACGCAAAGCGAATGCAGGCAGAAGCCGCTCTGGCGAAACAGCGTCTCTTCGAAGAGGTGATCTCGCCCCATCTCGACGACGCCTATTCTCTGGCGCGTTGGCTTACTGGCAACGCGACGGACGCTGAGGACGTCGTGCAGGATGCATGTCTTCGCGCGTTCAAGGGCCTGGATGGATTCGCCGGCGGCAATAGCCGGGCCTGGCTGCTGACAGTCGTGCGCAACGCCGCACATACCTGGATTTCAAAGAACAGGCCCAAGACCGTGATCATTGCTGACGACCTGGAGGACGCCGAACGCAGGATGCCTGACCATGAGGTCAGAACCGCGACGCCCGAGTCGGAACTCATCGCCAACGTCGAGGCCAAACGACTGGAGGATGCGGTTTCAAGGCTGCCGCTGCTCTTCAAGGAAGTTATCGTCATGCGCGAGATCAACGGCGCCAGCTATCGCGAAATTTCGGAGGTTCTGCAGGCGCCAATCGGCACAGTCATGTCTCGCCTCGCAAGGGGACGCGCCCTGTTGATTCGCTCATTGGCGGAGACGCCGGCATGACGACGCAAGATCATGACGACTTAAGGCTTCTCATGCAGGCGGCGCTCGACGGAGAGCTCGACGCAGCGGGCCAGCTGGAAATTGAAAAGAAGATTGCGCAAGACCCGACTCTCGCCGCCGAATGGAATCAGCTGACCGCCCTTCGAACAGCCATTCGAAGGGCTCTGCCGCGCGGGCGGGCGCCGCAGGAGCTGCGGACCCGTCTTGCCGCTGAAGCCGCGAACGAGGCCCCGCGCTCGTTGCGCCTCCCACCCCGCCCAAGCTGGTTCGCGCTGGCGGCCTCGGTTGTTGTCAGCGTCGGTTTGACGGGAGCGCTCGTCCCACAATTCATTGCTGATCGGACTCCGTCCATCAGCGAAACATTGGTCTTTGATCATATGCGCAGTTTGCTAGCGGCCCGCCCTGTCGATATCGCCTCAACGGATCGGCATGCGGTCAAGCCTTGGTTTGATGCGCGTCTTGCATTTTCACCGCCGGTTGTTGACCTCGCAGAACGCGGCTATGTCCTCGTTGGCGGGCGGGTCGACGTCATCGATGGCGCGCCGGCGCCGGCGCTGGTCTATCAACTGCGCAACCATTTGATAAGCTTGACCGCATTGCCGGCCAGGCTGGCGCCGTCCATCTCCGCAACCTCGCTCAGAGGTTTCAGCCTCATGCGATGGACGGAACAGGATCTCGTCTATTGCGCGGTATCCGACGTGCCCAATGAGGACCTCGACTCCTTTGCGCGTGAATTCCGAGCCAAAGCGTTCGGGAGGGGTCAGTGACAATAAGCAACTGCGACGCGCATCCGGTTCAGATCCCCGCGTACCACTCATAGCCTCGGTCAGGCCAGAACCCGCCTTGTCCACGTCCGAACCTATCGAGACGATCGGTCAGTTCGATTCGCATTACATATTTTGCGTGCTTGTAGCCAAGTTGGCGCTCGACCCGCAGCCGCAATGGAGCGCCGTGGCCAACGGAAAGCGGCGCGTCGTTGAGACTATGCGCAAGAATGGTTTGCGGATGGAAAGCGTCGACCAAGTCGATGCTTTCGTAATATTGCCCCGTCCCGTCTAGCGCCCGCTCATAAACATCGGCGCAGTGGAAAACGACAAACCGCGCAGTAGGAAGAAGGGACGCATGCTGCAGCACAATGGCGAGCGGAACGCCCCGCCATTTGCCAATCGCGCTCCATCCTTCGACGCAATCATGGCGCGTGATCTGCGTCCGCTGCGGCAGGTTGCGCAGATCCTCAAGCGATAAATCCAGCGGATTGGCGACCAGCCCCTCGACGCGCAAGCGCCAGTCGACAAAATTGCCTTCCAGCAAGGCTGCATATTCCTCGCCCTCGGGCATGCTGCTGCCATTCACCTTAAACACTGGCGAGAGATCAGCGACGGTGAATTCGCGCGCCAGCGCATCGCGCCCGCCGAGCAGACGCTGAACGCGATAGGTCAGCGACTCCGCTGAGAAAAGGACATCCTGGACTGCCGGGGTCTCGGAGAGCCGGTCGCAGCCGGCGAGCAGCGCGCCGCCGAGCCCCGCCGCGCTCAGAGCCAAAAACCGGCGCCGAGGGAGTTGGATTCTACTCATGTTTATCCTCGACAGAAATAAGCAATCGTCCGGTGATCATCGAGCGCAGTTCATTCACCGGTCCGGCCAGAAGCACCATCGCGACATGAACGCAAACGAACAGCACAATCAGACTGGCTGCGATGAAATGGATGGTCCGCGCGGATTGGCGTCCGCCGAACATATCGACGAGCCACGGCAGGATAGCGTCCATCCCCGGCGACATGGCGAGGCCAGTCAAAATCATTGCCGGCAATAGCAGGCCGATGACGCCCAGATAGGTCAACTTCTGGAGCGGATTGTAATGGCGCGCCTCTTCCCCGCGCGGAAATTTCAGCCGAAGATGGTCGACGATATCCTGGAGCAAAGCCCCTGGCCGCAACTGCCGCCGGCTAGGCGCGAGGTCGCGCCTAAGATGCCCATTGGCGAGTCCGGCCACAACATAAACTAGGAGGTTGCCGACAAACAGCCAAGCAAAGAAGAAATGCCACCGGCGCCCCATGGCAAGATCGCGCCAGCTTGGAAGCGTCAACCACGCCGGGAAGCCGCGCTGCGCGAATTCGCCGCTGGCGTTGCGCGAAAGGCCGAAGATCCCAGTTGTTTCGAAAGTTGACGAACCAATCCTGGCGAACCCGGCCGGCGGACCGGGCCGCGATTCATCGGCTCCAAGCTCGAATATCGAAGGATCGGAGTCCGCGCCAAACTGCCCCCAATACAGAGCCGGATGGGCGTTGAAGATCTGCAGGCCGCTAAACAACAGCATGCTCACGCAGAGGAAATTGATCCAATGGGTCAACCGGGTGACGCGCGCATGCCGGTAAACAGCCAGCCGACGCGGCGTCTGCGAGGGCGTCGCCAAGCCTGTTTCTGGAGTTTCACTCATGACCGCTCCCCGGCTTTCTTCGCCTGTTTAGCCCGCGAGGTCCGCTCCGACGCAGTGGAGCAAGCTTTTTATCGGGCAAGTTAGTGTCCTGCGCCGCCCGGAGACTGCAGAGCCGGCGTCTTGAGGATTTACGCGAGACGAACCGAAATAGTTTCGTGGGCCTGGAGGTTACAAAAAAGAGGCTAAAATTGCGCAAGGCCACGCGCGACCGCCGCGCCAGTAAATCTCAATTGCTTCAACCCAGACGGGATCCTATATCGTCGATCCACGAAATTTGCAGCGCGCGAACATGCCTTGCGCAGTCGCACGCCTAGGACAGAGGAAAACAGCCATGCCGCGATCGCATACCGCCTTTCTCAATCGCGCGGATGCGCCCACGCGACCGGCCTTGCAACAAGCCATAGACGGACTGAAGTTCAAGCTCACGCTCGACGACGCCTATGTTCCTCTCAAGACCTCAGGCTATCTGCCCTGCACTCTGGATGGAGAAGACGCCGGTTTCGACATTCGCTTTCAGGATGTCGATGCACAGAGCCCATCGCCCGCCTTGCAATCGCACATAGGAGGGAAGGACGTCGCGATCGTCTTTCGCTGGAGCGGAGACGTGCGTGAACTCGCCAGCGCCATGATCGTTAGCGCGGCGCTGGCCAGGAATTTTGGCGCCATGGTGTATGACCCCGACAGCGATATTGTTTACAACGCCGAGCAGCTTATCGAAAAGGCGCGCGCCGCAGTCGAGTCTTTGTAGGTCAAGAAACGAGCGAAAGCGCATAAGCAATGGATCACGGGCCCAGCATCTGGCGAGCAGCGGGCCCAGGCCATTGCCGCCACATGCTGGGCGCATCGTTCAGCGTCGGGAATTTTGTTCAAGAGCGCCCATCAGGGTTCCGCTTTTTTATTCGCCAGACAACCATTCAGGAATTGGACGACGGCGCCTTGGACAATCGTTTCGATTTCGCCCTGAGTCGGCGGCTCGCGCAGGCCGATCAGGCATTGTAGCCGCACGGTCCCCGACAGCATGTCCAGAAAATGGTCCGCTCCGGCCCAGCTATCGCGCATTTGCAGCGCGCCTCGCGCGATCTGGCGGTCGAAGAATTCGGCCAAGAAGGCCCGGCTGCGGCCCGGGCCCAATTTCCAATATTGCCGCACGAGTTCGGGCATGCGCGGCGCCTCCGCGACAATCAGGCGGTGTAGGTTGAGGCACTCCTGGCCGGTCACGATCGCGACATAGCGGATGCCGACCTCGCGCAGCACCGCGTCCGGCGCGAGCGGCGCTAGCTGTTCGGGAGTCAAACCCCGAAAGATGGTCTCGCAGGCGTCGGTCACGATTGCTTCAAAAAGGCCCTGCTTGCCGCCGAACAAGGCATAAAGCGTTTGCCGGGATCCGCCGGACCTGGCGATTACGTCGTCCAGCGTGGCTTCGGCATAGCCCTTCTCCTGAAACACGTCCCGAGCCGCCGCCAGGAAGGCGTCCCGCCGCGCGGTCAAGCGCTTGCTGGGCGGTCGGGAGGGGGCAGTCAAGGCTACGCCTGGAGGGATTGTATTCATTCACAACCTAGTGAGCTGCGTCGGAAGCCCTTGATATGTACTGTACCATACAGTACGCCAAGACTCGACCTTACGGAGTTGGTCATGGGCATTGTCGGCTTTGCGCTTCGCTTCCGCCACACGTTTTACGTGCTTGCGCTCATGATGCTGTTTCTTGGCGTCAGCGCAATCCTTGTGACGCCCAAGGATATTTTTCCAAACATCAACATACCGGTCGTCACTGTAATCTGGCAATATACCGGGCTGACGCCGGAGGAAATGGAGCAGCGCGTCACCACTTATAGCGAATATTCGATCAGCTCCAACGTCAGCGACATTCGCAACATCGAAAGCCAGACGCTGTCGGGCGTCGCGGTGGAGAAAATCTTTTTCCAGCCGAATGTGAATGTTGATCTGGCGATCAGCCAGATCGTATCCGCCTCCAATGCGATCCGCGCGCTGATGCCCCCGGGCATTCAACCGCCAGTCATCGTTCAATTCAACGCGTCATCCGTCCCGGTGCTCCAACTCAGCTTGAGTTCTGATACGCTGAACGAGCAGCAGCTTTACGATTACGGCATCTATCAGATGCGCCAGGCGCTGGCGCCCATTCCAGGCATCACCCTGCCGACGCCCTATGGCGGCAAGTATCGTCAAATCATGGTCGACATCGACCCCGACGCGCTCAAGGCGCGCGCGCTTACGCCCAACGATGTGGTCAAGGCGGTCAACGCCCAAAGCCTGACATTGCCGTCCGGGGACGCGAAAATGGGCGATAAGCAATTTATCGTTCGCGTCAACAGTATGCCTCAGTCGATCGAGCAACTCAACCGGCTGCCGATCAAACAGTCCGGCGGCGCGACCGTTTATCTCTCCGATGTCGCCCATGTCCGCGATGGCTGGGCCGTGCAGCAGAACATCGTGCGCGCCGAAGGCAAGCGCTCCGCCCTGTTGACGATCATCAAGAACGGCAACGCCTCCACCCTCGACGTGGTCAATCGGGTAAAGGCGGCATTGCCCGAAATTCAGAAGGCGGCGCCGCCTGGCATGAACATACAGATGCTGTTCGACCAGTCGGTGTTCGTGCAGAATGCGATCAGCGGCGTGCTGCACGAAGGCGCGATCGCCGCCGGCTTGACCGCGCTGATGATCCTGATTTTTCTTGGCTCCTGGCGCTCCACGCTCGTCGTGATGCTGTCGATCCCGCTCTCGATCCTGACCTCGATCGCCGTGCTCTCGGCGCTCGGCCAGACGATCAACACCATGACGCTCGGCGGCCTCGCCCTCGCCGTCGGGATTCTCGTCGACGACAGCACGGTCACGATCGAGAACACCCATAGGCTCCTGGAGGAAGACGAGCCCTTTGACG
Organism: Methylocapsa aurea; assembly: GCF_000746085.1. Lineage (GTDB taxonomy): Bacteria > Pseudomonadota > Alphaproteobacteria > Rhizobiales > Beijerinckiaceae > Methylocapsa > Methylocapsa aurea. The sequence continues at coordinate 366,969 of NZ_KN050804.1, forward strand.
CGGCCGTTCTCGAGGGAGCGGCGGGGATCGCCGTGCCGACCCTGATCTCGACCCTCGCCATCTGCTGCGTGTTCGTTTCGGTTTTCTTCCTGCAAGGCGCCGCGCGCTACCTGTTCACGCCTCTGGCCATGGCGGTTGTGTTCGCCATGCTCGCTTCCTACGGCATTTCCCGCACCCTGACCCCGATCATGATCGGTCTCCTGCTGCGCAAGGAGCACGAGCGGCGCGGCGTCGCGACCGGCTGGCTGCCTCGTTTCCACGCGGCGTTCAATGCCCAATTCAATCGATTTCGGGACTTTTACGGCTGGCTGCTCGCCGGAATTCTACGGCGCCGCTTTCTCACCCCCATCGTCGCCGCGATCGTCATGATCAGCGCGGGCGTCCTGTCCCTCTTCGTCGGCTCGGATTTCTTTCCCAGCGTCGACGCGGGCCTTATCCAACTCCACGTCCGCGCGCCGGCGCGCACCCGGATCGAACGCACGGAACAGATTTTTCAAGCGATCGAGGACAATATCCGCACCGAGATCCCGGCCAAGGACCTGAAGCTCATCCTCGATAATATCGGATTGCCGGCGCGCACCTATAATCTCGCCTTCACCGATGGGAGCGCGATCGGGGTCAATGACGGCGTCATCCAGATCGAACTCGCAGAAGGCCACGAGCCGACCGCCGAGATCATCAAGAAGCTGCGCGCCAAATTGCCGGCCGCCTTTCCAGATGTGCTGTTTTATTTCCAGCCCGCCGATCTCGTCACGCAAGTGCTCAATTTCGGCACGCCGACGCAGATCGACGTCCAGGTGCAAGGGCGCGATCGCGAAACCAACAAAGCGATCGCCGCGCAGTTGCAGAAAAAGCTGGCCGATGTTCCAGGACTCGTCGACATCCATATTCAGCAGGAGCTCGACGCGCCGGAGCTGCTTTATGCGATCGACCGCACTCGCGCTCAGGAGCTTGGGCTGAACATGCAGGAGGCGGCCAATAATCTCAACATCAGCTTGAGTTCGTCGCAGCAAGTCTCTCCCAATTTCTGGACTGATCCAAAGAACGGCATTCCCTATTATTTTGCCGTGCAAACGCCAGAATATCGCATCGCCAACAAGAACCAGCTCGACAATACGCCGCTTGCGAGCAGCATCGACGTCAGCGGCGCGCCCATTCCGACCATGCTTGGCAGCATCGCCGCCGCGAAGCGACTCGACGTTCAATCGGTCTTCAACCAGTCCAACATCCAGGCTGCTTATGATGTCTTCGGCAGCGTGCAGAACAGCGATCTCGGCAGCGCAGCGCGTGCGATCCAGCAGATTGTCGCCGAGGTCGAGCCTCAACTCAAGCCCGGCAATCATATCGTCATTCGCGGACAGATCGAAAGCATGCAGGGGGCCTTCTTCGACCTGCAGCTTGGGCTCTTGTTCGCCGCGGTCTTCGTCTATGCGCTGATGGTCGTCAATTATCAGAGCTTCCTCGATCCGCTCGCCGTCATCCTCGCCTTGCCGGGCGCCGGAGCCGGCATCTTGCTGATGCTCTTCGTCACCGGAACGACATTGAGCGTGCCATCCTTGATGGGAGCGATCATGGCAGTGGGCGTCGCCTCGGCGAACTCCATTCTGCTCGTTACATTCGCCCGGGAGCAGCGCGAGGCGGGGTTGAGCGCCTTCGAGGCCGCATTGTCGGCCGGGACGACGCGGCTCCGGCCGGTTCTGATGACGGCGGCGGCGATGATCGTCGGCATGATCCCCATGGCGATCGGCGGCCCGGGAGCGGAGCAGAACGCCGTGCTGGCGCGCGCCGTCATCGGCGGCGTCGCCGTCGGCACTCTCACCACGCTTTTGTTCGTTCCCTACCTCTATTCAGTGATCGGCCGGTTTGAACGGACGGCCGCCGCATTGCCTGCGCGAAGGGCCAACGAAGGATTGTCGTCATGAACTATGCGCCAATGAAACGCGCATTTCACGAAGATGCGCATAGCAAGGCCGACCTTGATCGGCGCCGCCGGGCCGCCCGCGCGATCGCAATTGGGGCCATCGCCATCGTGGCGATATTGGTTGGTTTCGGGGCCTGGAGCCAGGCGAGCCGAAGGGCGGAAGCCATTGCCGTGTTGGAGGCCCGCAAAAACGCCGCGCCAAGCGTGCGCACCCTGATTGTCGAGGAGGACGCAAGACCGCGCATGATCGAGCTGCCGGGCACCATGGCGCCGTTCGAGAACGCCACGGTCTTTGCTCGCGCCACTGGCTATATCGCCGTCCGAAATGTCGATATCGGCGACAAAGTGCGCAAGGGCGACGTGCTCGCGGTGATAGCGGCGCCCGATCTCGATCAACAGCTCGTCCAGGCGAAGGCGCAGCTTGTCCAGCTCGAGGCGGCGGTCCAACAGGCGCAAGCCGACGCCGATCTCGGTCGCGTGACGAACCAAAGGACATCGCGCCTCGTCTCTCAAGGGTGGTCGAGCCTGCAGCAGGGCGATCAGGATCGCTTGACATTCGCCTCCCGCACGGCGGCTCTTGCGGTCGCACACGCGAATATCGCCGTGCAGCAGGCGGCGGTGAACCGCCTTGCGCAGCTGACCGCCTTCGAGCAGATCACGGCGCCCTTCGATGGCGTGGTCACCAGTCGTCTGGTCGAAGTCGGCAGCCTCGTCGCGGCCGACGCGAACAGCGGAACCCCATTGTTCTCGATTGCGCGAACCGACGTCTTGCGCGTGCAGGTCTTCGTGCCGCAAACGGTCTATTTCGGCGTCAAGGATGGCGATCTCGCGACAGTCACTGTGCCGGAGCTGCCGAACCGAACCTTCGAAGGCAAGGTTGCGCGCAATGCGCAGGCGCTTGCCGCCGGCAGCCGCACGTTGCTCACGGAGGTTGACGTCGGCAATAAGGACGGCGTGCTGGCGGCCGGGCTCTACTGCACGCTCCACCTTCACATCAATCGATCAGGCCCAATCATGGTCATCCCATCACAGGCGGTGATCTTCAGTAAGGACGGCCTCAACGCCGCCGTCGTCCTAGACGGCAAAGTTGTGCTGCGCAAGCTCGATCTCGAAGCCGACAATGGCGCCAATGTCGAGGTGCGCGCCGGCTTGCGGCCAGGCGATCGCGTCATCATCAGCCCGCCAGCGAACGTCGTCGACGGCATGCGCGTTAAGACCGCCGAACCGGCGGAGGCTGTCGCCCGCAGTTGAGCGCCAGAGACGCAGCGGCGCTGGCCAAGGATTTTGCTTACTCTGATCAAAGAGGCAACGATGCAAGACGCAACAGTCGCAACCAACATTGAACTTGCCGACATTGCTGGCGCAGAGCTGAAGGTTTCGCGCGTGGCGATCGGAACCTGGGCTATGGGCGGCTGGATGTGGGGTGGAACGGATGAAGCCGACTCAATTGCAACGATCCGCGCCGCGCTGGAGCATGGCGTCAATCTCATCGATACGGCCCCGGTCTATGGCTTCGGCCGCTCCGAGGAGATTGTCGGCAAGGCCATCGCGGAAGGGCGCCTGCGCTCGCGGTTCGTGATCGCGACCAAGGTCGGGCTCGAATGGCGCGACGGCAAGATATTTCGCAATGCAAGCCGCGATCGGATCATGCGCGAAATCGAGGACTCCTTGCGCCGGCTGCAGACGGATCGCATCGACATTTACCAAGTCCATTGGCCGGACCCGTTGACGCCGATCGAGGAAACAGCAGAGGCGATGCATGCGCTCTTGAAGCAAGGTAAGATCAGCGCCATCGGCGTCAGCAATTTCTCCGTCGAACAGATGGAGCGGTTTCGCCGGGTTGCGCCGATCCATGTGCTTCAGCCGCCCTATAATTTGTTCGAGCGCGAGATCGAAGCGGAGATTCTCCCCTATTGCCGCAAGAACAATATCGCGATTTTCGGCTATGGCGCCTTGTGCCGAGGCCTCCTCTCTGGGCGGATGCGGCCGGACACCGTTTTCGAGGGCGATGATTTGCGCCGCGTCGATCCGAAGTTCCAACAGCCGCGGTTCGGGCAGTATCTCGCCGCCGTGGAGCGCCTCGACCGGCTCGCGGGGGATCGCTTCGGCAAACGCGCCATTCATCTTGCGGTCCGGTGGTTGCTAGATCAAGGCGTCACGACGGCGTTATGGGGGGCGCGTCGTCCCGAACAGCTACAGCCAATCGATGGCGTCTCCGGCTGGTCGCTCGACGATGCCGCAAAAGCCGAGATCGATCGGATCTTGCGCGAGTCGATCGCCGATCCGGTCGGCCCGGAATTCATGGCGCCGCGAGCGCGTTCTTGAGCGGACCGCCAAAGCGCGCTTCGCCTCCGGCCGCCGACTATGCTGACGCTGGTTGAGCCCGCAGTCACGATGCTGCAACGGGTCCCGTGCGGCCAATCTAATTGGGCCTCGCGCAAGACTTAGCGCTATAGTTTGGCGACGCCTATGATTTTAGGCCATAGCTTATTATTGTGAATAGACCAACATTACAAGAAATATAGAGCACCAACCAAAAAATGTATATTGCCGCAAATTTTATGTTGGTCACCATCTCGTATAAGAAAGACACTTCATATTCCCTTTTTTGGACTATGGATTTCGACGGATACCGGCCGTCGTCGGATTTCGAAAAAACGACCACGGCGAGCGCTCGCGCCGACGGTCGGTAGATAAGTCATGACATCGCCGTTGCCGGCGACATTGCAGAAGATGCTCATGGATTAGAGCATGATGCGAGCTTGAGGTTCAATTCCGCTCTCGACAAGCAGGAATCACGCCAAAATAAACCCACCAGCATCGATTGGCCGATGGGGCCCCTCCCTCGATCATCCAAGGCATAGCTTGTCCCGATAGCGCCGGGATCAAAGTGCGCTTTCAGCTTCCGTAGAGCCAAAGAGCAGCTATCGCATTTTCTTAACGCGACCCAGTTTCTACTTCGCTCGAAAATGCACTAGGGCAGCTTTAGGTGGGCAACCCGCGCTCTGTCAAAGGGCCCATCCGCGGCTTAACGCCACGGCATGAGCATCCCCGAGCAAGACTTGATCCTGAATTTGCACTGTCGTTTGCGCATTCCTATGATTTGCCTGTGATTTTCAAATCCGCACGCTTGAGCGGCGGCTTTGATCAGCGCGACGAACCCGCGTCCCATGGATTTCGCTGCATCGAGCTTGGCGAATGCGCGTTTTTTTTTTGTTGGATTGGCGCGGCGCAGTCGCCCTCGCCGATCAAAACGCGACGTAGCGCGGAAAGAACACGATCGCTTCCAATTTGCGAAAACGCCGCGTCACACTTGATGCGAGCTGTTGCGCCCGTAAAGGTCTCTTGGTAGACGTAAGCTAAGCATAACACCGACCCAAGTCGGAGCTCGGCTTCGAGAGCGGATCGCCGAGTCGCTCGCAGATCCGATCTCCTTGCAGTCGCCGGGCGGGCGGGTCGCGGGATGGGCAATCGAGCGTCATCCAAGGATTTGTCGCCCGGATGGGATGCCGCGCCTATGAACCTTGGGCTGATCATTAGTTCAATCGCGCTCGGGATCTCCCTCACGGCCTCCGCGATCAAGCTCGTCGATTGGTTGATCGGCGCCGATCCGCGCGTCGTGATTCGGATGGGCCGATCCCTGCTGTTTGTCCTCGCCATCGGCTCGCTCCCCTGCCTCATCATCCTGCTTATCTACCAGCAATGGACCATGGCCATGGCGCTCGGCGCCGGCATGTTGATCGTCCCAACATTGTTCAACTGGCGAGCGATCCTCCCGCGTCCGACGTTTCGCCCTAATTGGACCGAGGACGATCCCCTTGATGGGTTGCGCGGCGATTTCGGTCAGCCACCGCCCGGCCCAGAGCTCGCGCATCGCGCCGCCATCGTGCTGGAGGACTATCTTATGCATATCGGCCATCCCGGGACCCACGCGCGGATTGGCCATCAGCGGCCGGTCTCGCAGGAGACGCCGACGCCCTCAAGGCAGGATAGGGCAATGAGCGCCGAGGAAGCGCTGGAAATTCTCGGCATCAAGCCCGGCGCCGCCCCCACCGCAATCCAGGCCGCGCATCGCCGCCTGCAGCAGCTCGTCCATCCAGATCGCGGGGGCACAAACTACCTCGCCGCGCAGATCGACAGGGCCAAAAAGACGCTGCTGGCCGAGGCCGCCCGCGAACCCCATGCGTCGATGCGCAATGGCGCCAGCGCGGCAGCCATGCGAGCCGCCGAGGACGAATGAGACAGCTGGAGGCGGCCTGCGCGTCGCTGATGCAACCGACATTTTGAAAGGCCGCGCGACGACGCCACGCGCTGAACGGCGAAGGGGGATCATGAACCAGTCCGGAAAACCAGCGACCATGAAGGACGCGCAAGAGACCGATATAAATCCTCCCCTTGCGCCGGCGGCGAACGCTCCTCTAGTAGGAAGCCGAACCCAGATCGACGCTTTCATCGCCCGCCGCGCGGAGATCGCCAAGTCCGACCACGAGGAATTCCAGGAGTATCTGCGCGAGAAGCAGGCTCATGCGCTGGCCAGCCGGGTCGAGGCTCCGCCGCCCGCGGAGAAGGCGACGACGAAGATCACGCGACGCGGCGCACTAAAGGTTGCGGCCGGCACGGCGATTGTCGGCGAAACCGCGGCGCTCGGCTACAATGCGGTGCATAGCGGCGCCTTCGGCGCACTCGGAGCCGGCGGCGATCACGGCCTCGCCCCCGACGGCGCGGTCGTCGCGCAAGCGCAGCGTCGTCCGATCGCCCGCGAATTGATCGACTCCAAGGCTGATGTCGGCGGTCGAAGCCTCGGCAAATGGATCGCTCTGTTGCCCACGAAGCTCGGCGGCGGCTGCTATGCGCTCGATCTCAACACCAACCGGGTGCTCGCATCGGTCTGGTATTGGACCTACGGCGACTACAACCCGATCGCGCATCACCTGTGCGCATTTCCGAGCGCCGATCCCTACAATGGCTTCGAATTCATCAACAGCACGCAGGGCGGCAAAAACTGCCTGATCTACGGCATTCCGACCAACATCACGGAACCGGCGCCGGGAACCAACATCTACCGCGTCCGCTACGATGGCGCGCAGATGCAGGTCATGGAGAATGTTTCCGAAGAGACCGGCCTCGGCCTCGGCGTGCATGTCACGATCAATCCAAAGGACGCCCAGTCTTACTTCGTCACCGATGGGCAAAAAGACATCGCCGCTTGCTTCGATCGCGCCACCTCGCGGGTCAAGGCCGCGCTGAAGTTCGATTGGGAGCCGAACGTGCGCGAGTTGTCGCGCGCCTGGCAAGATGGCGGCGTCCTCAAGATTTCCAGACTGCATCCCGACCCGGCGACCGGGAAATATGACTACCTCGGCACGAAGGGCGTGAAGATCGAATGGGAAATGGTCCCGATGGGCGAGCTCTTTGTCGAGGAGGGAACCCTGCCGGGCGACGATCCTTTCAGCTTGACCGGCGCCGATGGCACCATCTGGCATCCGAGCGGACGCTGGGCGGCGACGGTCGTCCGCCTTTGCGGCGGCATCGCTATTCTCGACGCGGAGCGCAATTTCGAGCCGGTCGCCTTTCTCCAGTTCAACGCGAACTCACAGGACCAATATGAGGTCGTGAAAGCAGCTGATGATCATTGGGAGGTGACGTTCGACAAGATCCACTCTCCTGGCCACGAGATCGGCTTTTCGCCCGACGGCCGCTTCCTCTGCATGATGAACAATCTCAGGGAGAACAACTGTTCGGTGTTCTCGACGGAGGATCCCGATCCCGGCAAGTGGCGGAAGATCGCCCATGTCGAGGACCCGCTGTGGAGGGGCAAATACCCCAATCCCTTCCACATGGTCTTTTCGCTCGACTCCAAAAAGCTCTATCTCTCGGTGCTGCATCCTTCGCCGGCCGCAAGCGGCGTCATGGTCGTCGATACCGATACCTGGACCATCCGCAAGGAGATCCAGGGGATAGGCCCGGATCTGCAAACCCCGGCGATCACCTATGACGGAAAATATGTGGTGGCGCCGTTCAGCGGCTTCCAGCGCCTGTCGAGCGGCATCGCGGTGATCGAGACGGCGACCGATACTTTGATCGGCATCCTGCCGAGCGCGGGCGGGCACCACGACTGCGTCATCGTCCCTACCGAACTCGCCCATATGAAGCATACCCGCTCGTGCACGCTGTGACGCGCGACGAACAGGCTCAGTCCGCGAAGGCGGGCGCTCGCCTTGCGCCTAGAGCATGTCCCGAAAAAGTTGACCGACTTTTTCGATATTTAGACATCGGATATACCCGATGTCTCATCAGGACATGCTCCAACTTTTTGATTTTGAGCGAGTCCTTGTCGATCACATGATTCCATGTGATCGGGACACGCTCTAGCGGGATCTGAAACGCTATGGCGAGCCCGTCCGTTCCGCGCTGGCTGCTCGGCAGTCTGGCGCTCCAAAATCTTGGCCGCCGCAAGGCGCGCACGAGCCTGCTCGTCCTGGCGGTGGCGATCAGCGGCGCCATCGCGTTCGCCGGCGTCGTCATGATGCGCAGCATCGAGGCGAGCATAACGGTGGGATTCAGCCGGCTTGGCGCTGACCTGATGGTGGTGGCGCAGGACGCGCTCGCCAACATCACGGCGGCCCTGCTCGTGGTTGAGCCCACCGACCAGACGCTCGATGCGAACCTGCTGGCGCAGGCGCGCATCGCCGGAATCGGCCGCGCCGCGTCCCAGCGCATCTTTCGTTCCGAGCAATCGGGCTTCGGCGGCCATGCCGAGAGCGTCGATCTCATCGGGTTCGATCCGGAACGCGACTTCACCATCCAGCCCTGGATCTCCGAGCGTCTCAACCGCCCCATGCAGCCTGGCGACGCCATTCTAGGGGCCGCCCGCGACCTGCCGCTCGGATCAGAGATCGCGCTGTACGGAAGGCCGTTCCGCGTCTATGCGAAGCTCGGCCGGACCGGAGTGGGAACGCATGAGCGCGGCGTGTTCATGGCCACTTCAAGTCTCCTGGCGCTCGCGCCGGGGATCCGCGAGCGCACCGGACAAACGCCGCCGATGCTCGAACCGGATAAGGTCTCTGGCTTTCTCATTGAACTCGCACCCGGCGCCACTGAATTGCAGGCGCGGTTCGCCCTTCTCTCTCATCTTTCCGGCATCAAGGCGGTGTCCGCAGGATCGCTGCTGACCGGAATCCGTCAAGGCCTCACGGCGCTCCTTGGCGGCGTCCTCGCTCTTGTCTCGATGATGTTCGCCAGCACCGCCGTGATGGTGAGCGTTCTCTTTTCGGCGATCGTCGCCGAGCGCCGCAACGAGATCGGCCTCCTCAAGGCGATCGGCGCGCGACGGGCGCAGATTGTTGGATTATTGCTAATCGAGGCGATCGGCGTGACCAGCGCAGGCGGCGCCATTGGCGTCGCGTTGGGGGCGCTGCTGCTGCGCTTGTTCGAGCATTCGCTTGTCTACTATCTGACCCAGATGGGCATCCCCTTTCTCTGGCTTGACAGGACAAATATGGTCTTTATTGCGGCCGCCTGCGTCTTTGGAGCGGCTTTGATCGGCGCCGTCGGCGCATTGGCGCCGGCTTGGCGGGTTAGTCGCCAAGATGCCTATGACCTGATCCGCGGCGAGGGCTGACGATGCTGAGCTGCCGCGGCGTTGGAAGGACCTATCAGACGGACCGCGGCCCCGTCGATGCGGTTCGCCGCATCGATCTCGAGGCGCCTGACGGGCGCTTCGTCGCCGTGATCGGCCGGTCGGGCTCGGGAAAGTCCACTTTGATGGCGATGATCGGCGGATTAATTCGGCCGACCATCGGGTCCATCCTGATCGACGGCGTCGACATCTGGGCGTTGGACGACAACGCCATGGCGCGGTTCCGCAACAGACGCATCGGCTATGTCTTCCAGTTTGCGAGCCTGCTGCCGACGCTGCGCGCTATCGACAATGTAGCGCTTCCCGCATTGCTCGATCGCCGCCATGCAGCCGCCGAGGCGTATGATCGCGCCGCGCAGCTTCTGGCGGACGTCGAGTTGGGGACCCACCTCGACGCCTATCCATCGGAAATGTCGGCCGGCGAGCAGCGCCGCGCCGTGATCGCGCGGGCGCTCATCAATGACCCGATTCTGCTGCTTGCGGACGAGCCGACGTCTGATCTCGATGAACAAACCGAACGCGAGATCATGGCGCTTTTTTTGAGCGTCAACCGCGAGCGCGGAACGACGCTGATGCTCGTGACCCATAATCTCGCGCTTGCCAGCGAGGCGGAGCAGGTGGTGCAGATCGCGGATGGAGCGATCGTCCCATGACTTCGCCATTGTGAGGGGCGCATCATGAAGCGCCCGCCCTCGCTCCCAGACCTCAACGCGCTTACCGAGGCGCAGAAAGACGAACTGATCGTCGGCCTTTGGAAAGCCCTGGTCGCGATCGAAGGGAGCGACGAGGCAACTTGGTCAGCTGGAGCCGCTTCAGACCAGACGCCCCAGAACTCAGCGCCGCCGCCATCGACCGGCGAGTTGCGCGAACGCATTCGGCGGGCTGCGCCATCGCGGCGCGCGCAAGCGCGAGCGGACGTCCCTGCCCGGCTCGGCCGCCGCTTCGAATTTCTGGGGTCCAAGGCCCTGCGCGTCGCGCTCATCGTCATCGGCCTCGGTTTCCTCGCTGATTTCGGCGTCTCCTGGAATCAGCAACGCATCCTTGCCGCACGCGACAAGACCGCTCTGGAGCTTAAGAACGCCGCCTTCGCAGGGCTTTATGTCGAGCTGCTCCGCATCGCCTACGAACCCGACGGAAAATCCTACCGGGCAACTTTGAACATGCAGAATGCGAACCCCGACGCGCCCCTTTATGTGATGCTCAATCCGGTGCGCGTGTTCGAACAGACCGGGATGACCTGGCAGGAAACGCCCTCGCAGGCTCCGAGCGGGCCCGGTGGGAGCGTGGTCAAATTGGATGGCGCCCGCGAATATTCGGTGGTGTTTCAGGCTGACGTCAAAGACTGGGCCGAGCTGATCCCCGGCTATATGCATGTGCGGATTCAGAGCGACATGCTGATCAGCCAGAGCAGCGAGCCGAAGGATGACATTGTCGAACGCAACAATCGCTTCTACGTCTACCTGAAGCCGCAGGGTTCGGACGACGCCGAGATCAAACGCCGCTCAAAATTTTCCGGCGCGCCGCCGATCTTCATTCCGATGCCGCCGCATTGAATCGGGTCGGCTGCGGAAAATCCTGCGGAGACAAACTCGTTGGAGGAAGCAGGATACAGCCCGATTCCTAGCGTCCTCACCGATGACCCGCGCCTCGCTGGCGACAAGCTGTCCGACATAAGATCGTCAAGACAAGGCCGACCATCGCCGCTGGACTCATTTTGCGCCGCCAGAGGAAACTCGCCGGGCATTTTTCGACTTCCGATCATTTCGCGCAACCCGGCGCATAGGAAATGCGTTTGAAGGGGAGCCGAAACCGAGGCGCTCATGACCGACAACATCGATGCGTGGCCGAGTCTGCCCTTCGCGGAGTGGCGGGACACCCGCGCGACGCTGCATCTCTGGATGCAGGGGGGGGGGAAAAATCGCCTCGCCCAAGCGCCAATGGCCAATCATTGGTGGCAGGCGACGCTCTACGTCACCGCCCGCGGGCTGACGACCTCCCCTATCCCGTTCGGCCATCGGACCTGCCAAATCGACTTCGATTTCATCGACCATAGGCTCCTTATCGCCAGCAGTGATGGCAGGACCGCGAGCCTCGCGCTGGAGCCTCGCTCGGTCGCCGACTTTTATGCCGAGGTCATGGCGGGGCTCGCTTCGCTCGACTTCGCGGTGAAGATATGGACGACGCCAGTTGAAATCCCGAATGCGATTCCCTTCGAGAAGGATCACATGCATGCATCCTACGATAAGGAATTCGCCAACCGGTTCTGGCGCATTCTGGCGCAATGCGATCGAGTCTTAAACGCGTTCCGCTCGCGGTTCATCGGCAAGGCGAGCCCGGTCCATTTTTTCTGGGGCAGCTTCGATCTCGCCGTCACCCGCTTTTCCGGCCGCCGGGCGCCAGACTATCTTGGAGCTGCGCCCAATCTCAGCGACTGGGTCATGCGCGAGGCCTATTCCCACGAGGTCAGCAGCTGCGGATTCTGGCCTGGCGACGATTTTTTTTCAGCCCCTGCGTTCTACTCCTATGCCTACCCTGCGCCGCCTGGCTTCGCCGATGCGGCGGTTCGGCCGAGCGGCGCCTATTGGCATCGGGATCTCAAGGAATTTATCCTGCCTTATGACGCGGCAAGGAGAGATGGCCCAGTCGATGATCGGCTGCTCGAATTCATCGAGAGCGTCTATGCTTGCGCCGCGGATCTTGGACATTGGGACCGCGCTGCGTTGGAGCGGGGTTGATATGCATGAATGCGCATGCAGTTGACGACATCGTCGGGCGCCCTTTCGAGCGCAGGGTGGCTATTCAACGGTCGGGCGATCATCGATCAGGACTGCTAAGACGAGGACGGCTTCCCCATGACTAATGAAAGCGTTTCCTTCGTCACATCGGCGCGCCGCATTTGTCTGGTCGCCATTCTCGCCGGAGGAGGGGCCATAGCCGCAAACGCCACGCCGGCGGTCATCGAACTTCCGAGCGATCGCGCCTTTCCAGAAAGCGTCACGTCGACATCGGATGGAGCGCTCTATATCGGGAGCATAGTCAACGGCGGCGTTCTTCGCGTTCCCCCTGGTCAAACGGATGCGGAGCCTTGGATCAAATCCGGAGCCTATGATAGCCGCTCGACATTTGGCCTGCTTGCCGACGAGCGATCGAATACGCTCTGGGTCTGCTCGAACGATGCCTCTGCTTTGGGGACGCCCGGTCCGAATTCTGTCCAGGGAAGCTTTCTGAAGGGATTTGATCTCCGCACCGGCGAGGGCAAGGCCAGCGCCGCCTTGCCGGGCGCGCGCACGCTTTGCAACGATATGACGCTTGGTCCGGACGGGTCGGTCTACGTGACCAATTCTTTGGCCGCGCAGATCCTGCGGTTGAGGCCCGGCGGCGCCCAGTTGGATGTGTGGCTGACCGATTCGCGTTTCGAGCCGCCCAAGGATGGCGTAGGCCTTGACGGGATCGCCTTCGGCGGCGACGGGAATCTTTACGTCAACACGTTTACCTCGGGCGAGCTTTTTCGAATAGACGTCAAAGATGGGGCGCCTGGAAAAGTCACGAAGTTGAAGACGTCGCGGCCCCTCTCGTTGCCGGACGCTCTTCGGGCGCTTCACGGCAATGATTTCTTGATGATCGAAGGCGCGGGCAGTCTGGATCGCGTGAGCATAGCCGAAGATAGCGCTTCGATCGAAACCATTAAGGATGGGTTCTTACAACCCACTGGCGTCGCAAGCGTCGGAAACACCGCATGGGTGGCGGAAGGCCAACTCTCCCGCCTGGCCTATCCGGCCAAGGGGCCAGCGCCGCGGCTTCCGTTCCGCGTTTTTGCGGTCCCACTTTCCGAGCGCTAAAATAGGTGCGCCTTGCTGGATCGTCACCTGCCTTTCCCGCAGGCGCCTGACTAGCGCATCACAATAATTTACTTACACTATAAATTAAATAGTCTAATATCGCTAGGCGCCTTGAGCCCGCTCCGCACGGAGACCCTTGCGATGATTATACGAAGGAATCCCCCCGCTTCACCCGCCAAAAACAAGAGCCCGCGTTCATGGAGCATCGCGCTTCTTGCAGTTGCTGGCGGCGTTCTCGGATGCGCCGCCGCCGCCAGCCCCAGCGTCTTCCCAACCGGCACGACGCGCTACGAACTGGCTAAGGCCTATAATTCCTTCGTGCTCTTTACCGGCGGAGACGAGATCACGCGATTGATCGACCTCAATGGCGCTGTCGTCCATGAATGGAAATATCGCGGGTTCCCCCCGGTCTTTCTCGATCCGGCGCTCGTCGACGGCAAGCGGGGCCATGTCCTGCTCACTCTCGCCACGGTCGAGGGCAGCGGCGCCGATCTCGTGCCCGGACGCGTCAGTCCGCGCATTGCCAAGACCATCGGCGAAGTGGATTGGGAAGGCAAGACGCTCTGGACATTTGACGACAGGGCCCCGGGCGGCCGCGCCCAGCAGCATCACGATCTCGCCCGCCTGCCCGGCGGCAACACGATCGTGCTCGCCAAAATCTCCCATCCGGTCAAGGGATTCGACCAGCCCCTCGTGCTCGATGACGTTGTCTATGAAGTCGATCCCAAAGGCCAAATCGTCTGGTCATGGACGGCCTCCGAACATCTTGAGGAATTCGGCTTCTCCCCGGAGGAGCTGAAGCTCGTGCGCGCATCGACATCCGCCGATTATCTGCACGTCAACAATCTGAAGCCCATCGGCCCCAACCACTGGTTCGATGCAGGCGACAAGCGGTTCGATCCGGAAAATCTCATCTTCGATTCAAGAAGCGCCAATTTCGTCGCGATTATCGAGAAGAAGACCGGCAAGATTGTCTGGACGCTCGGGCCGCATTTTCCGCCCATTCCAGAAACAGGGACGACGACGAACCGCGCCGTCCCGCGCCCCGTCGATCAGATTTCCGGCCAGCACGACGCTCATTTCATCCCGGCCGGCTTGCCCGGCGCCGGCAATCTCCTGCTTTTCGACAATCAGGGCGAAGGAGGCTATCCGCCGGCGGCGCTCACCGTCACCGGCGGCTCGCGCGTTCTCGAGATCGATCCGATCAAAAAGGAAATCGTCTGGCAATATATCGGCCCCGATTCCGGCGACCCCGGCTGGACTTTCAAGAGCACCCACATCAGCAATGCGCGCCGCCTGCCGAACGGCAACACCTTCATCAACGAAGGGCAATATGGCCGCTTCTTTCAGGTCACGCCAAAGGGCGAGATCGTGTGGGAATATATCAATCCTTTTCCGCGCCGCGCCACGGACGCGGATGGACGCGTCAATGTGAACTACCAAGTCTATCGCGCGCAGCCCGTGCCTTATGACTGGGCGCCGGCGGGAACGCCCCATTCGGAAGCAGCCGTTGCGACCCCGGACAATGCAACCTTCCGGATCCCGGCGACAACCCATTGAATGGCGGTCCGAAGCCAAAGAGCGACTCGCGCAAGATGCAACCGCCTGAGCATTCATGCGCCATGTTTGCACCCTGCCAATGGAGAACGATGTGACACCCATCAGCGCCGCAATCCGCGGCACAATTCCTCTTGCCGTCGCCGCTTGCCTGACAGCGGCCGCGCAGGCCGACGACGGCTTCATCCGAATGACGCCGGAGCAGGTCCCCTTCAAGAGCCCTCTTGGCGTCGGCCCCCAGCAGGCGATCCTGTTCGGCGATCCTTCGAAGCCAGGCGTTTATGTCATCCGAGTCAAATTTCCGCCTGGCGCCCATTCGAACCCTCATTTTCACTCGCAGGATCGCCATGCGACGGTGATCAAGGGGGTCTGGTGGAATGGCGTGGGCGAGGAACTGGATTTCAACAAGGCCGTTCCGATGCAGACCGGCTCTTATGTTTTGCATCCTGCGGGGGCGGTCCATTGGGACGGCGCCGGAGATGAGGAGGCAATCGTCCAGATCATCGGAACGGGCCCCGTCGAAACGGTTCCCGTCGGCCCGACGGGCGCCCCAACCGGCTACTGGCCGAAGCCGAAATAGCGCCGCCGAGGCAACACGCGGCGCCATGCGAACGCGTCCTGGCAAACGGTCTATGCGGCGAGCTCGCGGGCCAAGGCGCCTATCCAAAACCGGGTCCGCGAAAGCCGCGAGTTTCGACGGCCTTCTGGGTCAATCGGCGGCTGATCGATCCTGTCGAGAGCGGGCCTGATTCGATCACGAAAAGGCGGGCCATTCCGTCCCTTGGCCGATCCGCCTAGAGCGCTTCCCGATCAGATGGAATCATCTGATCGAAAAGGAATCGCTTAAGATCAAAGGGTTGGAGCATGTTCTGATGAGACATCGGATATATCCGATGTCTAAATATCGAAAAAGTCGATCAACTTTTTCGGAACATGCTTTAGATCCCCCCGCCATCCACGAAAGCGTCGCTGCGCGCCTGGGCCTGAGTGATGCTGCTTCCTGGAGGAACGCTGCGCGTCAGCCAGACATTCCCGCCGATGGTCGAACCGCGGCCGATGGTGATCCGGCCAAGGATGGTCGCCCCGGCGTAGATCACAACGTCATCCTCGATGATGGGGTGCCGCGCCCCTCCCTTGACCAGGGCGCCGGCGTCGTCCACGGCGAAACGCTTCGCCCCCAGCGTCACCGCCTGATATAGTCGGACATTCCGGCCAATGATCGCGGTTTCGCCGATGACGACGCCGGTCCCGTGGTCGATGAAGAAGCTGCCGCCGATCTTCGCCCCTGGATGGATGTCGATGCCCGTGGCGGAGTGGGCAATCTCCGAAATGATGCGGGCGAGCAGAGGAGCGCCCAGTTGATAGAGCTCATGCGCGAGCCGGTGCCGCGTGATCGCAACAATTCCTGGATAACAGAACAGCACTTCATCGACGCTCCGCGCGGCGGGGTCGCCCTCATAGGCGGCAAGAATATCGCTTTCAAGCAGGGCCCGCGCTTTTGGCAAATTGGCGGCGAAGGCACGAACGATCTCGCCAGCTTCCTCCTCCTGCCGAGCGCTGCTCTTTCCAGGCGTTCCGGCGACAAGCCGCAATTCTCGGCCCACCTGTTCGAGAAGCAATCGCAGCGCTCCATCGAGCGAGCGCCCAACGAATTGATCGACTCCTTCCTCGCTCAGACCGGAAGGACCCAAATGCCTTGGAAAAAGCGCCGCGGACACCCCATCGAGAATGTCCGACAGCGCTTCTTGCGATGGCAGTTCGTAGGTCACTCCGTCGGGCTTTGTGTTTTGTCGCCACTCGGCGCGCAAGGTGCGCAGCTCCGCAACGATTCGATCAAGCTCCCACAGCGATGGCGTGAGAGCATCTCTATCTGGCGCCTGAACTTGATAGTTCATGTTGGAACCTCCTCCGCGTCGCGGGTCGCGCTGGAGCGCCTCCCGGTCGGATGGAATCATTTGATCTATAAGGAATCGCTTAGATTGCGAAGGGTTGTGGCATGTTCCGCTCGGAGCGAATGAAATGCGCGCGGCTTTTACCGCGCGCGATAGGATTTCTGAGTCTGGATGCGATGCAGAGCGACGACAAGGGCGTCTATGTCTTCATAGGTGTTGTAGAGCGCCAGCGACGGCCGCACGGTCGTCTCCAGCCCGAAGCGGCGCAGGATCGGCTGAGCGCAATGATGGCCGGCGCGCACCGCAATGCCTTCGCGGTCGAGCGCGGCGCCGACATCCTCGCTGCGGCAGCCGTCGAGGACGAAGGAGATCACGCCGGCCTTCTCTTTCGCCGTCCCGATGATCGTCAGGCCCGGCACCCCGAGAAGCCCCTGCGTCGCATAGTTGAGCAGCTCATGCTCATAGGCCGCGATATTGGCCATGCCGATGCGGTCGAGATAGTCGATCGCGGCGCCGAGCCCGACCGCGTCGGCGATATTGCCGGTGCCGGCCTCAAAGCGCAGAGGCGGCGCCTGATAGACGGTCTTCTCGAAAGTGACGTCGGCGATCATATTGCCGCCGCCCTGCCACGGCGGCATGGCGGCGAGGACGTCGGGCTTGCCGTAAAGTGCGCCGATGCCGGTCGGGCCGAAAACCTTGTGCCCGGAAAAGACATAGAAGTCGCAGTCAAGCGCCTGGACATCGACCGGCATATGCGACACCGCCTGTGCGCCGTCGACGAGCACGCAGGCGCCGTGACGATGGGCGATCGCGACCATCTCCTGCGCCGGCGTCACCGTGCCGAGCGCGTTCGAGACTTGCGGGAGGGAGACGATGCGCGTTCTGGGCCCGAGCAGCTTCGCATATTCGTCCAAAAGCACCTGCCCGCTATCGTCGACCGGGGCGACGCGCAGCACGGCGCCCGTCTCGGCGCAGAGCATCTGCCAGGGCACGATATTGGCGTGATGTTCGAGCCAGGTGATGACGATCTCGTCGCCCTCGCGGACATTGCGGCGGCCCCAGGCTTGGGCGACGAGGTTGATCGCTTCGGTCGCGCCGCGCGTGAAAACGATGTCATTTGCCGAATCCGCGCCGAGGAAGCGACGGACTTTCTCGCGCGCCGCCTCATAAGCGTCGGTCGCGCGCGCGGCGAGCGCGTGGGCGGCGCGATGGATGTTGGAGTTTTCGGTCTCATAGAACAGCGCGAGCCGATCGATCACCGCCTGCGGCTTCTGCGTCGTCGCGGCGTTGTCGAGCCAGATCAGCGGCTTGCCATGGACCTGCTGGCGCAGGATGGGAAAGTCGCGCTTGATCGAAGCGGCGTCGAAGGCGCGCGTCCCCGATAGCAGCTCGGGAGCGAGCAGAGGCTGAAGCTGCGGCGCCACAGGCGCGAAATGCGGAGTTTGGGCGGCCCCATTCGGGGCTGCGGCAGGCGCGGCGGCGGCTTGGGCGTCGTTGAAGAAATACAAGCTTTCGCCGGGAATTGCCGGGTAACCTGTGGGAGCGGACGCGTGCGAAAATCCCGAAGGAGCCGCGGTTGAGCCAAACGATTGCGCATCGCCGAGTCCCTGTGGACGCAAGTCGGTCTCGGTGGGAAAATTCGGGGCGAAATTTGGACTCTGCTCGATGGAAGGACCGGGAGCGCCGGCAGCGGCGGGCAGGCTGGAGGCGAGATTTTGGTGCGGCAAAGCGGGACTGAAGGAGGCGCCCGGAAGGCCCGTCCCCAGCGCCGCCGCAGCCGCGCTAGGAGCAGTTGGCGCCGTGGCGGGCCGCGTCGGCGCGACAGCCGTCCCCGCTTCATCGAGAAAATAGAGGGATTCGCCTAAACCGGCCGGCGGGCCAGCAGGGAAAAACCCAGGCGTAGATCCCGCCGGCGCAAAGTTTGAACCAGGGGCGCCCGGCGCGAGGGATGTCGTTTGGCCAAGACTCAGCGGCAGCGCGGCAAGATCCGCTTCGCTCAGGACGCCTTGGTGGGATGTTTGGCCCTTTTCCGCCGAAGGACCGTTGAACGGAGCAAGGGGGATGGGAGCAGGATTTTCGGCGGCGCCCGCGGGGATGCCGGTCACGCTGGTGGCGAGTCCCGCGGCGGGAATATGTTGCGCCGGCGCTCTGCCTGCATCCGTCGAATGGCCCGGCAGTTCGGTGACGAAGGGAACCGATTGTGCGCCTGGCGCGCTTGTCGCCGGCGCGGCGGCGGCGGCGCCGATCGCGCCTGGCAAGGACGTCGGCGGCGACGGCGGCCGCTCTTGCATTGCGGCGAAGTTCGCCAGCGCCTGCGGATCCACCGCTTGCCCCGGCGCGCCGTTGAAAAATGCGTTCGCCAGATGCGCGATCAGACCGGGGTCGATGACGGAAGGCCCCTGGCCCCCCCATTGGGGGGCCGGAGGGGTTGCAACCGGCGCTGTGGCCGCTGCATGGCGGGGATCAGGGATATTCATAACGGATAGTCATAGTAGTGGCCGACCTCGACGTTCTCCAGAACGCCGAGCGCATCCGGAGTGAGGATCGCCGATGAGCAATAGAGCGAGATCAGATAGGAGGCGATCGCCTTGCGGTTGATTCCCATGAAGCGGACCGAAAGACTCGGCGTCACTTCCCCCGGCACGCCGGGCTGGAAGAGGCCGATGACGCCCTGTTTCTTTTCGCCTGTGCGCAATAGCAGGATCGAGGTCTTGCCGGTCCCGTTGCCGGAATCGGTAATCTTCAGCTTGTCGCTCGGAACCAACGGAATGCCGCGCCAGGTGATGAAGGGCGTGCCGAACAGGTTGATGGTTGGCGGCGGAACGCCGCGCTGCGTGCATTCGCGTCCGAAAGCGGCGATGGCGCGCGGATGGGCGAGGAAGAAGGCCGGCTCTTTCCAGACCTTGGCGATCAATTCATCGAAATCGTCGGGCGTCGGCGGCCCGCGGCGCGTGTTGATCTTCATCGAGGGCGCGGCATTGGTGAGGAGGCCGTAATTTGCGTTGTAGATCAGCTCCGATTCTTGGCGCTCCTTGACCTTCTCGATCAGTAGGCGAAGCTGCTCCTGGATTTGATCATAGGGCTGATTGTAGAGATCCGACACGCGGGTCTGGACGTCGAGGACGGTGGTCACCGCATTCAGGAAATATTCGCGCGGAGCGGTCTCATAGTCGACGAAAGTTTCCGGAAGATCGGCGTCGCGCTCCCAGCTCGGGCTGCACTCGACGTCGCTTTGACCCTCGACCTCTTTAACCCGGTTCAGCCGGAAAATGCCGGCTTCGACCGGCACCCACGGCAAAAAGGAAACCAGCCAGCGCGGCGTGATCCCCGACCATTGCGCCCGGGTCTTCGTCGCATTGGCAAGCTGCCGGGCGGCCGGCTCGCTCAGCGTCCTGCGGACCTCGACTTCATCAGGCATATGAACACCTCCTTGGCTGAATTTGGAGCCTCAACATCGGCTCCCGATTGCTCGCTTAGGTCGTGTAGCATTGGCCTTGGAGAATGTTTTTCTCTTTTTAGCGTTGTGACAAAAATACGCATAAATATATAACTTCTATTTGGTATCCCATGTTAACTCTATAAGTATACGATTACGATATACATTATCATCTGTTCGACGCGCCATCACTGGAAGACAACGACCTTCGCCGCCGCCGCCTTGCGGCTTGGCGCGCGCATCGCCACCCGAACGGCGCAGCGCGTGCCAGCGAATCGCGCTCGACGCGCTGATCCAGAGCCTGACGGAGCGAAACCCTTCGTCAATGGCGGCCAGGACACGGGACCGAAGATCGTAAAGAAAGAGACGCGGGCATCAAGGCCGGCCCCTTCGCCAGCCCTCATCGTGAATCAGATCAAGGCCGATTCGGGCAACCCCCAAAACCGATTCAATCAGACCGAATTCCGCTCTAGAGCGTGGATGCGATCGTCGCGTTCAGCGAGTGCGGCGGCGACATCGGCGGCCTCGAATCGCTGCGGGATATGTTGCGGGCAATTCGAGTCCCAGGCGGAAACCGCGAACAGGATCACCTGCTCGGGGCGCGCCTTGTAGCCTTGCGGCATTAACGTCGCCATCAACTCGGCGTCGCCTTCGACGACGCGAGCCCTGCCCCAGATCTTGATCCGCCGCCGGTGCGCATAGTCGATCAAGAAGAGAAAGGCCTTGGGGTTGTCCGCGAGATTGCCGAGAGTGATATATTGCCGGTTGCCGACGAAATCGGCAAAGCCAAGGGTCTTGTCATCGAGCGCCTTGAGAAAGCCGGGAGGGCCGCCACGGTGCTGAATATAGGGCTGCCCCTCCGCGTTGGCTGTGGCGAGAAAGATGCTTGTTTGCGCTTCGACGAAGGCCTTGAGATCGGGGGTGATGTGGGTCTGCCACGAGCCGCCCTCTTCCATGTGCTCGTAGGATTGCCTGGAGCCCTTGCGGGCTTGAATCGCCTTAACGGAGGGCGTGAAGGCGACATCGCTGGGATAGATCTGTTTGGCGTCCATGATTGCACTCTTACAGTCCGAGTTCGCTCAATGTCGGATGATCGTCGGGGCGCCGGCCAAGCGCCCAGTGGAATTTGCGCTCGCCGTCCTTGATTGGGGCGTCGTTGATGCTGGCAAGGCGCAGCCGCATCAGACCATGTTCGTCGAATTCCCAGTTTTCATTGCCATAGCTGCGGAACCAATTGCCGGAGTCGTCGCGCCACTCATAGGCGAAGCGCGCTGCGATGCGGTTGTCGAGAAAGGCCCAGACTTCCTTGATCAGACGGTAGTCGAGTTCGCGCCGCCATTTGAGCGTCAAAAAGGCCTCTATCGCGTCGCGCCCTTGCAGGAACTCGGCGCGGTTCCGCCAACGGCTGTCGACCGTGTAGACGAGCGCGACCTTGGCCGGGTCGCGCGTATTCCATGCGTCTTCCGCCATGCGCGCCTTCTGCGCGGCGGTTTCAGCGGTGAAGGGCGGAAGCGGCGGTCGGCTCACGATCATGCTCCTTGGCTAGCGCTTGCAGCCGAATGACCGCCGGCGCAATGGATCCCCAGCGCCATCATGCCGCGTTTCGGGCGGCGACAACCGGAAAGTCGATGTCCGTCTTGGCGACCTCGTTGATATAGTTGGTCCAGGTGTTCAGGGCGACGTGGAGCACAATCTCGATGACCTGCGCATCATCGTAGCCCGCCAGCTGGACGGCGCGGAAATCGTCTTCCCCCACATGGCCACGCTCGCCCGCCACCTTGGCGGCGAAGCGAACGGCCGCGTCCGCCTTGGGGTCATTAGAGCCGCCCTTGCGATTGGCGGCGATTTCGGCGTCATCGAGCTTGGCGAGGGTCTTGCCCAAATAGGCGGCGGCCGACCGACAATAGTCGCAACCGTTGACCTCGGCGACGGCCAGCGCGATGCGCTCCCGCGTCGCGGCGGGCAAGGCGCCCTTGTTCAGGGCGTCGGAGAGACCGAGATAGCCTTCGAGCGCGGCCGGGCTGTTGGAGACAAGGCGGAACAGGTTCGGAACGAGGCCGAGCTGCTTCTTGACAGATTCAAGCAATGGCTGGGAAGCGACGGGAGCGTCGCCGATTGTGGCCGGGGTTGGGATGCGGGACATAATGGCTGCCTTTCGATGTTGGCCGGAGCGGCCTGACGCCTGAATCCCTAGCTCCTTCCATAGAAATGAGGTAGATGGTAATATTGGAAGTTATCCTCCCATATTTTGGAATATTAAATGGATCGTCTTGAATCCATGTCGATCCTGCTGGAGGCGGTCGAAGCCGGCAGCCTGTCGGCTGCGGCTCGCCGCCTCGGCATGCCGCTCGCGACGGTCAGCCGCAAGGTTTCAGAACTCGAGGCGCATCTCAAAACTCGGCTTTTCACTCGGTCCGCACGCCGCCTCGCGCTGACCGACGCCGGCAGCTCTTACGCCATTGCTTGCAAACGCATTCTTGAGGACGTTAATGAGGCCGAGCGCGCGGCGTCCGGCGAGTACAGCGCGCCGAAAGGCGACTTGATAATCACCGCGCCGATCGTCTTCGGCCGTCTGCACGTCCTGCCCGTGGCGATGGACTTCCTCAATGCCTATAGCGACATTAGCATCCGAATCGTCCAGACCGACCGCGTGATCGACCTCCTGGACGATCATGTCGACCTCGCCGTCAGAATCGGCGAGCTGCCCGACAGCAGCCTTGTCGCCGCCAAGGTCGGCTCGATCCGCCTCGTGACATGCGCAAGCCCAGCCTATTTCGCCAAGAGAGGCGCGCCGCGCGGCCCCGATGAGCTTAGCGCCCATGAATGCGTCACCTTCGACAGGCTGATGTCTCCGGACGCCTGGACCTTTAGGATTGGGAAATCCAATGCGCCCTTCGCGATCCGCTCCCGGCTTGTCGTAGACACAGCTGAAGCCGCCATCGACGCCGCGATTGCGGGAATTGGAATCACGCGGGTGCTCTCCTATCAAATCGCCAATGCCGTACAGGTCGGCGCGCTCGCTATGACGCTCCAGGAGTTCGAGCCCGCGCCCTGGCCCGTTAGCCTCGTCTATACTCGTCAGCGGCTCCTGCCGCTCAAGTTGCGCGCTTTCCTCGATTTCGCAGCGCCTCGGCTGAAAGCGCGGCTCTTGCAGGACGCATTGTAGATTCCTGACGAAATGAAGGCCGCTTCGGGGAATGCCTGAGTTTCGGAGTTCTCATCAACTTGCGAGAAATCACGCCTCCTGATCACAGATAAAATCTGGCGCCTCCTCTGCAACGAAATGCCCGCTGCCTTCTGTGACGACCGCGGTGAGCGCCTCCGCCTCGCTCTCAATCAGATCCGCGAGCTTAGTCCCCGCACGTTGGCGCTTAATGGCCCTCATAGGCGGCTTCGAGCTTGGCGATGTCGAGTTTGCTCATCTTGAGCATGGCCTCCATCGCCCGCTTGGCGCCTGCGGCGTCCGGGCCGCTCAGGAGTTTGGGAAGCCGAGAGGGAACGAGCTGCCAGGAAAGGCCATAGCGGTCTTTGAGCCAGCCGCAGTGGCTATGCGCGCCGCCAGCGCCGAGCGCATCCCACAATGCGTCGAGCTCGGCCTGGCTTTGACAATCGACTGACAGCGAGATCGCCTCGCTGAACTTGAAATGCGGGCCGCCGTTGAGCCCGATGAACTGCGCGCCGGCAAGTTCGAAACTCACCGCCAGGACCGAGCCCGGCTTTCCCGGCCCGGCATCGCCATAGTGGGACATCTCGAGGATTCGCGAGCCGGGAAACAAGGAAATGTAGAAATTCGCCGCTTCCTCGGCCTCATGGTCGAACCAGAGACATGGGCGGATCTTCTGCGATGCGATCATGGGCGTTGTCCTCTTTTGACTCAGGCCTCGGCCCGCGATTTCAAATCGGCGAGGCCGGCTTCGAATGCGCCGCCGACCATCTTGTCCATGCTGATGAAAATGCTCATCAGCTTGCCGATAAATGGCTGGGGCCCACTCATTGTCCAAGTGACATCCGTGGCGACATCGGCGCCGTTTGGTTGCGGCGCAAGGGTGAACTCAACACGGTTCCGGCATTTCATCGGGCGATCCATCTGCAGTGCCATGACCAGCTTCGTTGGAGCGATCGATTCGACGATCTCCGCCTGGCCAGAGCCGACCTTGCCATTGCCCTCGAAAGTATTGACCGCTCCGACGCCGCGGGCGGGGCCGCTATAGGCGAGTTTGATATTTGGGTCGACCTTCACGAAGGGGTTCCATGCGTTCATGGCGCGAAGATCGTCGATAAGAGGGAAAATCCGCTCAGGCGGCGCCGCAATGCGGATAGAGCGCGCAAACTGGCAGGCGCCGGGTTTCGACGCGGCATAGAGCAGCAGGGCGGCGAGAGCAGCCGCGAGGCCGATCGCGATGGTCATGAACATGGCGAGTATCCTTGAAACGGCAGGAGAGCGATCATCAAGCGAAAGGCGCCGTCAGGCCGGGACGATCACCATCCAGGAGACGCCGAAGCGGTCGGCCGTCATGCCGAACCGCGGCGAAAAAAACGTCTTCCCCATCGGCATTTGCACCGCGCCGCCGTCGGAAAGCGCTTCGAACGCACGGTCCGCGTCCGCCGCGTCCTTTGCAGCGTAACACAGCGAGACGCCCTGAAAGCTGGGTGCGCCCGAGCAGCGGCCGTCCGACGCCATGACGACCGAATCGCCGATTTTCATGCTCATATGCATGACCTTGTTTTCCGCTCCAGGAGGGATCATCCCCTCGGGACAAGGATCCGGACTGTCCTTGAAGCGCAGGAGCGCCTGCACCTCGGCGCCGAGAACTTTCTGGTAGAACGCGGCGGCTTCTTCGGCGCGCCCTTCGAAAAACAAATAAGGCTGGATCGTCATATATTCCTCCTCTGATGATGAAACGAGCGGCGGACCGGCGCCGCGATCACCGGCTGGCGAGATATTCGGCGAGTTGGTCGAGCGTGCCGCCCCAGCCCTGTTTCATGCTCTCCATCCCCGCGGCGAAGGTCGCGCGCTCCTCGTCCGTGGCGTCGATCGGCAGCGAGCGGATGGTCAATTTCGTCCGCTGTCCCTCGGTTTCCAGCGAGAAGACGGTGAGCATTTCGAGCGGCCAGGTCGGGCTCATCGGGTGGCGGCCAAGGCCGCCATTCTCGTCGGAGAATGAAACGACGGCGACGATCCGCAACGGCTCTGCAATCTCCCGGTAAATGAACCGCCCCCACATCACGCCGCCGTCGGGGATCTTCATGCCGTAGAGGTAACTGCCGCCCACGCGGAAATCCATTTTCGCGGCGGCGATGGGAAATCCCTTCGGTCCCCACCATTTGGCCATGCGGTCCGGCTCGGTCAGCGCCTTCCAGAGCAGCGCGCGCGGCGCGTCAAAGGTGCGGGAGATGACGAACGCCTGCTCGCCCGTTGCGGCGACAAAAGCGTCGAGTCGCGCCAGGGTCTGACGGCCGCCCTCCGCGGCGCCATATTCGCCATCGATGCGGTCGCGTTCGGCAATCGTCCCAAAACGCATGCGCAGCGTCAGCCGCGTCTTTCCTTCTTCCTCGACGAAGGAGACCGTCACGTCCATGCGGACGGGTTCGGCGCCGTCGTCTCCCGGATGGACATAGGAAATCCGCTCCGGCCGGACGATCTCGCGAAAGACGATCTTGTTGTTATAGTCCCGCCCGTCCGGCCCGTGCATGATGAACCGCCAGACGCCCTCGGGCGCGAAGGTCATTTCGTGCGTGGTGAGGGTGAAGCCCGTCGGTCCCCACCAATTCGCGAGGCGGCCCGGCGCGCTGAAGGCGTCGAAAACAAGGTCGCGCGGCGCGTCGATCAGACGCGATATCGTGAGTTCCGGAACGTCGGCGGGCACGGAGGCTTGAGACTCGGAGACTTGGGAAAGGGCTGGCATGATGTTCTCTCAAGGGTTGGCCTGGGCGAGCGCGATTGCGAGGCGCGCCAGATTGTCGAAGGCGCCGGTCCAGCCGCCCTTATGCGAAAGGGCGGATTCGACGCTGCCGAGGCCAGCCTGGACGAAGATCATATCGGTCCGTCCATCCCGCTCGTTCAGCGTGACCGTTATCTCTGTCGTGACACGCGGCTCGAGGTCGTTGCTTTCCCATTTGTGGGTAAGGACGAGCCGCGACGGCCGATCGATTTCCCTATATTCGCCGCCGGCGACATATTCGTTTCCGTCCGGCGAGCGCATGCCGGAGCGCCATTTGCCGCCGGTCCTGAGATCAACCTCGGCGAACAGCACTTTGAACCCGGCGGGACAGAGCCAGCGCATCATGTGTTCGGCCTCAGTCCAGGCTTTCCAGACGAGAACCCCCGGCGCATCGAAGCTGCGATGGAGGATCAACGTATGGCCGTTTCCCGGCTCGCCGGTCGCCCGGGCCAGCCCTTCCAGAATGCTCTCCCATCCGGCCCGGATGCTGGCGCTTTGCGCTGACCATTCCGCATTGAGCAGATGGGTCAGCGTCAGCAGGCTGCCGCCGTCCCCGTCGGGCTGGATCTCCACCGTCACGATGGTCGAACTCGCTTGGATCGAACTCCCTGGAGTGGAGCGCGCCTGCTGGTCGGTCCCGAACGTGAAGACGATCCGGCGCGGACGGACGATTTCGAGATAGGCGCCAAAATGCGTCGCCAGCGACTCGCCGCGCTGCTCGTGGATCGCGAAGCCGCCGCCGACGCGAGCGTCGATCTCGACATGTTTCGAAACCCCGCCCGGCGTCGAAAACAGCCAAGCGCCCACGGCGTTGGGATCGAACCAGGCGTCGAACACTCGTTCCGGCGCCGCCGCGAAGCGGCGCGAGACGACCAGCGTCAGGCTGGACGGGTCAGCTGCTAGACGCATCGGGATCGCCTTTCTGCAAATCCTTGAGATAGGCGTCGAGCCGGTCGAAGCTCTCTTCCCAAAAACGCCGGTAATTCTCCAGCCAGCCCGCCAAGTCCTGCAGCGGCGCGGCCTCGAGACGACAAGGCCGCCACTGAGCCTCCCGCCCGCGACTGATAAGGCCGGCGCGCTCCAGCACCTTGAGATGCTTCGAAATCGCGGGCTGGCTGATGGAAAATGGCGCCGCAAGTTCGCCGACCGTGGCTTCGCCCTGCACGAGCCGCGCGAGGATCGCCCGCCGGGTCGGGTCGGCGAGAGCGGACAGCGTCATGCTGAGCGGATCGGGCATGTCGAACCTATCAGTTATATAACTTATTAGTTAAGTATACGGCGCGCAACGGCCCGTCAAGCCCGCAACGACGTGGGAAGCGTTCGCCGGTCGGCTTCGGCGCGCTGCCGTCGGTCTCAGGAAAGGAAGGCCTTCCGTGAGGTCTTCCCAGCGCATTTCCAGAGTGATACGTTCATTAAATGTTCCTAGCGAATCATGCGAGTCAGTCCGCCGCTCGCTCTTCGCCCTCACCGCCGCAGGCCGTAACGCTTGGCGCGGTGGAACGCGAAGGACGCCGCCTGATATTCAACAATAACTGCAGCATGTCGGGGCATCGGTGAACGCGGCGCATCTGGAGAAATTGAACAGCGAACAACGCCGCGCCGTGGAGCATGGGGTTGGGCTCGCAGATGGAGCGATCGGCGGTCCGCTGCTGATCATCGCGGGGGCGGGTTCGGGCAAGACAAACACGCTGGCGCATCGCGTCGCCCATCTGATCGTCAGCGGCGCGGATCCTCGCCGCATCCTGCTGATGACCTTTTCCCGCCGGGCGGCCGCCGAAATGAGCCGACGCGTCGAGCGCATCTGCGCCAAGGTTCTTGGGAGCAACGCCGGCGTCATGACCGATGCACTTGCATGGGCGGGGACGTTTCACGGGATCGGCGCCCGGCTGCTGCGCGACTACGCCGAGCAAATCGGCCTCGATCCGGCTTTCACGATCCACGACCGGGAAGATAGCGCCGATCTCATGAACCTTGTCCGGCACGAACTCGGCTTCTCAAAGATGGAAAGCCGGTTTCCGACCAAAGGGACTTGCCTTTCGATCTACTCCCGCGCCGTCAATGCGGAACTGCCGCTGGAAGAGGCGCTGCGCGGCTCCTATCCTTGGTGCGCGGGATGGGGCGGGCAATTGCGCGAGCTGTTCGCGGGCTACGTCGAGGCCAAGCAGGCGCAAAATATTCTCGATTACGACGATCTCCTGCTCTACTGGGCGCAGACAGTCAGCGATCCGCTGCTCGCAGACGATATCGGCGGCCGGTTTGACCATGTGTTGGTGGACGAATATCAGGACACAAACCGTCTTCAGGCCTCGATCCTCATGGCGCTGAAGCCCGGCGGCAAAGGCCTCACTGTCGTCGGCGATGACGCGCAGTCGATCTATTCCTTCCGCGCCGCGTCGGTGCGCAACATTCTCGATTTTCCAACCGGCTTCACCCCGCCGGCCGACGTTATCACGCTCGATCGCAACTACCGCTCGACCCAACCGATCCTTGCGGCCGCCAATGGCGTCATCGATCTCGCCTCCGAACGCTTCACCAAGAATCTCTGGACCGAGCGCCAGTCAGCGGATCGCCCCCGGCTCGTCAACGTCCGCGACGAGGCCGATCAGGCGCGCTACGTCGTCGAGAGGGTTCTGGAAAACCGCGAGTGCGGCGCGGCGCTGAAGCAGCAGGCCGTCTTGTTCCGCGCGTCCCATCACAGCGGCCCGCTCGAGGTCGAACTGACCCGCCGCAATATTCCCTTCGTCAAATTCGGCGGCCTCAAATTCCTCGACAGCGCCCATGTCAAGGACATGCTGGCGATGCTGCGCTTTACGCTGAACCCGCGCGACCGGATCGCCGGCTTCCGCCTCCTGCAACTTCTGCCAGGCGTCGGGCCAGCCTCAGCTCGGCGGGCTCTCGACCTGATGGCGGATCGGCCGGATCCACTGTCCGCACTCGCGGACAGTCCGCCGCCGGCGCGCGCTGGCGCCGCCTGGATCGACTTCGTGCAAATCTTGCAGCAATTATGCGCCGGTCAGGCCGGATGGCCCGCGGAGATCGCGCATGCGCGGCGCTGGTACGAGCCCCACCTCGCCCGCATCCACGAAGACGCTTCCCTCCGCCAAGCCGACCTCCTGCAGCTCGAGCAGATCGCGTCCGGCTATCCCTCCCGCGAGCGCTTCTTGACCGAGCTGACGCTCGACCCGCCGGACGCTGTAAGCGATCAAGCCGGCGCGCCGCACCTCGACGAGGACTACCTGATCCTGTCCACCATCCATTCCGCCAAAGGGCAGGAATGGAAATCGGTGTTTCTCCTCAATGTCGTCGACGGCTGCATTCCTTCCGATCTCGGCGCGGGAACAACCGCCGAAATTGAGGAGGAGCGGCGCCTTCTCTACGTCGCCATGACGCGGGCGAAAGACGATCTGCATCTCGTCTTGCCGCAGCGCTTCTTCACTCATGGCCAGAACGCGCAAGGCGACCGTCATGTCTATGCCTCGCGCACGCGTTTCATTCCAGCGACGCTTTTGCAGCTTTTCGAGATCTGCGCATGGCCTCCAGCGACGGCCGCCGCTGACGGCCGGCTTGACGCGAGGCAAGTCCGCGTCGATGTCGGCGCGCGCATGCGCGGCATGTGGCGGTAGGACGATCGCCGACGCGAAACCTTTGTTCATTGACCGAAGGCGGCCAGCAGGCGGTCCGCGCGATGGGCGGCCGGACGGGCAGCCAGCCGCCTTTCCTGGAATTTTCCCGATTGCGCGGCTTCGGCCGACGATAAAGCGCCGTAGCATGCAGCGCGCCAGATTGCGACGCGAGACCGCAATTTTTGGCCGACCTTATTTGAGCTGAGCGGCCACCTTGTCGATGCCTGCTTTGGAGCAAGCTTCATCCTTGTCTCCGCCGGGAGCGCCGGAAACGCCAACCGCGCCGACGACCTCATCGCCGACCTTGATCGGGAGAGCGCCCTGCAAAGCGATCACGTTGGCAAGGTGAACGACGCCCAGCGTCGGATTATCTTTCACGCGCTGCGCGAAGTCTCCTGATGGCGTCCTGAAGGTGCGCGCCGTGTAGGCCTTCCGCAAACTGTTTTCCAATGTATGCGGCGACGAACCATCCCCACGAATGGCGACCAAGGGTTGCCCCTCTCTACCAACCACATGCACCGACACGTGATAGCCTTGCTGCGCACAGGCGTCGTAAGCGCTTTGGGCGATGGACAGAGCGATCTCGGTCGATAGGCTTTTTTCGTTGCGAAGTTCCGCATTTGCCGGGAACGCGACTGCGGTTGCAAGACTCGCGGCAGCTATGCATTTCAACAAGGTTGACATGGGGCTTATCCAGATTTTGATTGGAATTGCTTTGGGGAGGCTTGCAGCGAAATTGAACGACGCGGCGCTCCTTGCTTCAGTTCTTGACGTGATCGCGCCACTGCCGCACAATCGCCAGGGTGTTTTCGATATGCTTGTCGGGCACGGAGTCAGTGTAGGCGTAGATAACCTTGCCATCCGGCGCGATTACATAGGATATCCTGTCCGACACGGTTTCGCCCGAGGCCGTCGCTCCAATCCTGACGGCGTCATAGGCGCGAATGACCGATAGCGTCGGATCTGCGGCGACCGGGAACTTGTCACGGCATTCCTCTGTCGAGAATTTATGTTGCGTTTCGATTGTGTCCTTCGACATGCCGATCAGAGTCGCTCCTGCTTCCGTGAAGCTCTCCGCTGCATCAGCGAATTGATGGGCTTCGATGGTGCAGCCTCTGGTGAATGACTTTGGATAGAAGTAGAGAACCACTGGCCCCCGCTTCAGCGCCTCGGCCAAGGAAAAGGTGAAATCCTTTCCGCCCACAGACGCCTGCGCCGTAAAATCCGGCGCGGCGTCGCCCGGCTTCAATCCCGCCCAAACAGGCGTGGCAAGAAGCCCCCCAAAAACAAGGACCCAGACTGCCAAGCGTTTCATATCGCCTCCCCTTTTTTTCACACTTCTGAGATGATGCCGGCGATGTTTCACACGGCTATGCTTACCGCGAGCGGCCTTGAGAGCGCCGCGATGATTCAACGCTTCTCCGGTTCGGATGTCTTCGGCGCCGGCGGGACAATTTTGGTCAATGCGCCGCCTTCGGATTCGTAGTTCTGAACCCCGATGGCGCCAGCTACCTTGAAGCCGTGCGCGGTCAAAAGATCGGCGGCAACCCCGGCGCGCCCCGCGTGATTCGAGACGGTCACGATCACCCGTTCCTTGGGGATGAAGGCCAGCTTATTTTCGAGGTCCTTCGCCTGAACGCTCAGATAGACGGGCAAACCGCCGATTGCCGTCAACTCATCGGGACGCCGGACGTCAATGATGAGCAAGCTTTCAGGCTTGGCCAGCAAGGCGTCGAGATCAGCGCGCTTGAGCTGCGGCGACTTGGACTTGTATTCAGCAGGAGCCGGCTGCGCGGGCGCGGCGGCTTTCGCGGCGTCGCCCTGCTCCGCAGCCAGAGCAAAGGAAGACGATAGAATTATCGCTGCCGTGACGCAGGTAAGAAGCTTGCGCATTGTCATGCTAACCTTTTGCTGGATTGGCTCGAGAAAAAGCGCCGACTGCTTTAGATTCGGCTATTCCGGGTGGGTGTGTTAGGTCGAGAGATGAGCGTTGAAGAATTCGATGGTGCGTCGCCAAGCCAGTTTTGCGGCCGCTTCATCATAGCGTGGCGTGGTGTCGTTGTTGAATCCGTGCTGAACGCCCGGATAGATGTAGGCCTGGTAGGTGACGCCGTTGGCTTTTAGGGCCGCCTCGAAGGCTGGCCATCCGGCATTGATTCGATCGTCCACACCGGCGTAATGGATTAGGAGCGGAGCCTTTATTTTCGCTGTGTCTTCTGCTGTCGGCTGGGCCCCGTAGAAGGGCGCCGCCGCGGCCAAATCGGGAAGCTGCGTGGCCAAGAAATTGGCGATGCCTCCGCCGTAGCAAAATCCAACTACCCCCACCTTGCCATTGCCCTCCGGCAAGCTCTTCAACAGTTGGGTCGCCGCGATAAAGTCATTGCGGGTCTTAGCCTGATCGAGCTTTGGAAAAAGCTCGCGCGCCTTGTCCTCGTCGCCAGGGTAACCGCCCAGCGGAGAGAGCGCGTCCGGGGCCAATGCGATGAAATGATCCAGCGCAAGCCGCCGGGAGATATCTTCAATATGCGGATTGAGGCCCCGATTCTCGTGCACGACCAGCACTGTTGGAAGTTTCCCGTCCGCGTGCGCCGGCTTCGCCAGATAGCCGCGCAGGCTGCCATAGCCGTCCGGCGACGGATAGTTCAGATAACTTGCCGTGATGCGCGGGTCATCCTTAGGGACCTGTTCAGCTTCTGCAAAGCGAGGGCTGAGAGCCTCAAGCAAGCCCGCCGCCGCGACGCTGCCCGCAATTTTGGCGACTCCATCCAGAAACCCTCTACGGCTGGTCAAGCCATGAACGTAAAGGTCGAAAAGCTTCAATACTTCCGGATCAAAGTCATTGGCGGCCTTGCGTGTCACGACATTGTCTCCCTGTGAGTTTTGTTCAGGCGAAAAGCTATGAGAACTTCTCGGCAACGGTGGCGGCGCCAACCCTCAAAGATGCGGATGGACCGAATTTAAGCTGGATCGCATGCGCGGAGAAAATCGCGCGGCGCTTTGGATGAACCCGCGAGGGCGAGCCCCTGGTTCAGGTGGGGGTTTTTATAACACCCTATCTATTCAGTCAATTGACTTTCTCCATCAACTTAATAGACTGATATGTGAATTCACCGCCATTTGGTGCGTCATGGGCCTAGACCGCCGCTATAAACCTATCATATAACTAGAGATATAGGCACGACTGCGGGCTCCGGCGACCGCCAATCTGTCAGTCGTTCCAACAGACCCGCCGCGCGCAGCGAATGGGTTTGGCGAATCTGACCTGTAGCCTCCAGGGCGATAATGACAGGCGCAAACGATGGTCTCGGACATTCTTAATGTTGGGGTTAGGCAATGAAGAGAACAATGAAGAAGGCATCTTTGGGGGTCGTGCTAGGCCTTTCGGTTGCGGCCGCAATGGCGGACGACAAGCGCATTGACAACGAGGCCAAGGCGGCTGGCGAGGCGGCTCAAAGCGCTGCAGCGCAAAAGCCGGAAGTTGCAAGCGCTGCTGCTTCAAGTGCGGCGCCTGAGACCGCCGCTCCAGTGCGCAACGCCGAAGCGGCGAGCGCGCCCGCAGCAAGCGCAGCCGCGCTGACGGCGGCCGCGCCGAGCGCCGCCTCGCGACTGCCTTATGGGTGGCAGCCATTGCAGAGAGCCGCGGAACCTTCGGTCAAGCAAAGAGACTGGGTGCGGACGCCGATCGACGCTTTTATCCTGGCGAAATTGGAAGCCAAGGAACTGAAGCCCTCCGCTGACGCTGATCGAGGCGCCTTCGTCCGCCGCGCGACGCTCGATGCCTGGGGCCTTATCCCAACGCCAGAGGAAGTCGCCGCATTTGTGAACGACGGTTCTCCGGACGCTTACGAAAAGCTAGTGGATCGTCTGCTGGCGTCGCCACATTACGGGGAGCGCCAAGCGCGCCGTTGGCTTGACTTGGCCCGCTACGCGGACAGCGCCGGGTTCCAAACGGATCAGACGCGGGCGAACATGTGGCGCTACCGCGATTATGTGATCAACGCGTTCAATCAGGACAAGCCATATTCCCGCTTCATCCAGGAGCAGTTGGCTGGCGACGAGTTGGTTCCGGGCAACCAGGACGTTCTGGTCGCCACTGGATTCTTGACGGGGTATCCCGACAATTATAACTCTCGTGACCTTGTTCAGAGGAAATATCAAATCACCACAGATATTACCGATACGGTTGGTCAGGCAATCCTGGGGACCACAGTCGGTTGCGCGCGGTGTCATAACCACAAGACAGATAAGTTCACCCAGAAGGACTACTTTTCTTTCCAGGCCTTTTTTGCCAATACAAGCGAAGACTTCAAGACCCATGCAATCAAAGGAGAGGTCGAGCGCGACTACGATAAGCAGTGGGCCAAATGGGAGGAGGCGACCAAGGAAATCCGGGAAAAGCGAGCGGCGCTGTCCGATCCTGTCAAAGAGAAAGCTCTAAAATATCACAAGGAGCGCTACCTGACAGATAGCCGCGCATCAATTTTCAAGCCCGACAGCGAGTGGACGCCGCACGATCGATGGATCAATCACCGCCTTGACAACGTCACAACAGACGCCGATCTGGCGGGATATATCCGGGACGCCGGAGAGAATAAGGCGAATCCCGATTACAGCGCTGAAAATGTGGAGAGATGGGAGCAATACAAAAAGCTCGGAGAAGAACTGAAGAAATTCGATAAGCTCAAGCCCGCTAAGGGCTCCAACGCCTATACGACCGTGACCGAACTCGGTCATCCCGATGCTCCTCCTAGCTACATTTTTTCCGGCGGCAATCACGAAAAGCCTCTGGAGGAAGTCCAGCCCGCCTTTCCCGAAGCCCTGACCGCTGAGAAGCCGGTGATTGCGCCGACATCGACTTCATCCGGCCGCCGGACGGCCCTGGCGAACTGGCTCACCAGCCCGCAAAATCCCCTGACGGCGCGAGTCTACGTGAACCGGGTTTGGAACGAATACTTCGGCAAAGGCATAGTGGCGACGGTTAGCGATTTCGGAAAAGCCGGCGACAAGCCGACGAATCCCGAGTTGTTGGACTACCTCGCCGACACCTTCGTCAAGAATGGCTGGAGCGTCAAAACTCTGCACCGCCAGATCCTTCTCTCGAGCGTCTACCGCCAATCGTCGGCCTATCGTGAAGATGCGTATAAGGCGGATCCCGAAAATAAGCTGCTGGCGGTGTTCCCCCGGAAGCGTCTGGATGCCGAAGAAATTCGCGACTCGCTGCTGGTGGCGTCTGGGAAGCTTGAAAATAAGGTGGGCGGCCCGAGCGTTTTCCCTCCGGTTCCGTCGAACCTGAATGCTGGAGCTCTCTGGGAGGTGTCGAAGGATCCTCAAGATCACAACCGGCGGAGCCTGTACATCTTCACCCGGCGCAGCGTTCCCTATCCCCTGCTCGAATCGTTCGATATGGCTTCCGCGCAACAGATCCATAGCAAACGCGATGTAACCACCACGCCGTTGCAGGCGCTTACTCTGTTTAACAGTGAAGTGGTGTTCGGATGGTCGCAGGCCTTGGCCGGCAGGCTTATTCGCGAAGCCGGCCCCAATGAATCAGCCCAACTGAATCGCCTCTACCAGATCTTGTTCGCGCGCAATCCGGATGAATCCGAGAAGGCGACATTGCTGTCGTTCCTGGCGAGCCATGAAGAGGTCATCACGCAGAAGGCGGAAGACGGCAAGCTATCGATCGCAATCCCGATCGGCTTGAGCGATAGAGCCACATTGAATCCGATTCGGGCCGCCGCGCTCGTTGCGCTGGTTCACGTGGTCGTGAACTCGAACGACTTCAGCTACCGGTTTTAAATGCTTCAATGAATTCTAGAAAAGGAACAAACGCATGAGGACGCAGTCACGCCGTGAATGGCTCTTCAATACAGTATATGGCTTGGGCGGGCTAACGCTTGCCGCGCAGTTACCCGGGGGCGGCATATTCGCTGCGCCCGCCCTGGCGGACGCTCTCGCAGATCCTTTAGCGCCAAAGCAGCCGCACTTTTCGCCCAAAGTCAAATCGGTGATTTGGCTCCACATGGACGGGGCGCCCAGCACGCTCGACTTATATGACTACAAGCCGGAGCTCATCAAGCTTGCCGGCCAGGAAGCGCCAGCCTCTTTCCTCAATGGCATCAAGACAAGCACGCAAGGCGGCGTCGGCAAGCTCTTTGCATCCAATCGAAGCTGGAAGCAGTATGGCGAGAGCGGGGCATGGTTCTCCGATCTGTTGCCCAATCTGGCGCAGCACGCCGACAAGATTGCGTTCATAAAGTCCAGCACGACCATTGGCGCCACGCACGATATTTCGATCCTAAAGCTGAACACCGGCGACACCTCTCCTGGGCGCCCCTCCCTCGGCGCGTGGGTGACATACGCGCTCGGATCCGCCAACCCGGATTTGCCCGCTTATGTCGTGCTCTATAGCGGCAAGAAGGAACCGACAGGCGGGTCGGTGAACTGGAGTTCCGGATTCCTGCCCGCCGTCTACCAAGGCACGGCGTTCCGCCCGGGCGCTTCGCCTATCCTCCATCTTGATCGCCCCGAATTGATTGCCTTGTCGGAACAACGAGACGGCCTTGATCTTCTGAAGCGCCTCAATGAACAGCGAGCGGCGCTGCATCCCGAGGACACTGAACTCCAGGCGCGCATTCGATCCTACGAATTGGCCTATCGCATGGAGGCCACTGCGCCTGAAGCTGTTGATCTCACCAAGGAAACAGACGCCACTAAGACGCTTTATGGCCTGGATGATCCCGCAAGTAAGGATTACGGCACTTCCTTGTTGCGCGCCCGACGCCTCGTGGAGCGCGATGTGCGCTTCATCCAAGTTGTTTCGGGGCCGATCGAGGCTGCTGGAAACGAAGACGCCAGAAACTGGGATGCGCATCAAGACCTCGAAAAAAATCATGGCGCGCACGCCAAGGCCGTCGACAAGCCTATCGCGGGGTTGCTCGCCGATCTCAAGGCGCGCGGGCTGCTGGACTCCACTCTCGTAGTGTGGACCTCGGAATTCGGCCGCACCTCCTACGGTCAAAGCGGCAATGGCCGCGACCATAATCCGTGGGGTTACACCCAATGGATTGCCGGCGGCGGCGTCAAGGCTGGCTCGACTTTCGGCGAAACGGACGAAATCGGCTTGCAGGCGGTCGGCAAGAAAGTCGACACCTACGACCTCCACGCAACCGTCCTTCAACTGTTGGGGCTTGACCACCTGAAGACCGTGTTCTTGAAAGCTGGCCGGGCGGAACGTCCGACCGTGGTCTACGGCGAAGTTGTTAAAGAGCTTCTCGCATAATCAACGCTCCGCGCGATCATCGACGGCCACAATGGCGCCGGGAGGCCTAAGGCCTTCCGGACCTTTTGCATTTTTGCTTCAGCCATCCTCCCGCACACGAAGCAAAGAACGCGGATTTTTGTTGAGCGCATCAGGCTCCTGAGCGAACGGCTCAACTCCCATCCCGAACATCATCGCGGTGCGCCCGCCCTAGCCTAACGGAACAGTATTCATGATGCCTAAGCTGGTCATTGTCTTAACAATCGGAGCTGCAATATTGGCCACCTCCGCAAATGCTGAGCGGCGGACTATTGATCTACACGATTATGACGATGACTTAATGCGAGATCTCGACAAGACGATTAAGTATTTTGAACCCGACATCACCGCCAAGAATGTCCAGGGCGCCCTGGACGACGCCGCGGTGCTTCAGGATGGCTTCAAGTACACAGAAGACTATTTTGCGAAGAAAGGCGGCGCGGACGACGCCGTTCTCATCTCCAAGGAGGGCCTCAATTATATTGCTGCTGCAATAAAATCGGTATCCGCGAACGATTTCGATTCCGCGGCCGAGGCGGCCAGGGGAGCAGCGAAGACATGCCGCGCATGCCATGATATCTATAAGCCGCTTAAGAAATGACGATTTCTAAATGCGCATTGGCGGAAAGGACGGCGCCCGTTCTATGGCTGCCGAATGGCGAACGCTGACGCGCATTTTGGGGAACAAAAAGAGGGCGCAAGCCTCACCCCCCCCTCTCTCCGGCCTACACACCTCCTAGAGCGCTTCCCGATCAGATGGAATCATTTGATCGGGAAGCGCTCAAATTCAATGAGTTGGAGCATGTTTTAGTATAAGCCGTCATCCGCGGGCGTCGGCGCGTGAGTCACCAACCAGGCGAGCCCACCGGCAAGCGCGATAGTCAACAGCGCGGCGAGCCACGTGCGTGATGAGGCGATGCTGTCGGCTTCCTCCACGCTATGCCGCGGCTTGCGGCCGGTAATCATGGCGCGCACCAAGTGACCTTGCTCAAATGCATGATGGGCGATCACGGCGAGGATGTGCATGGCAATCGCCCCTATGATCCAATAAAAAAGGCGACGATGTATGGAGGTCAGCTGTAGGCTCAGGTCCTTGCTTACATATCCTGCAAGTGGACCAAGATTGAAAATCTCGTCGTTGCCGAACAAGCCAAGAGTGGCCTCCGTGGCCAATGCAGCCAAGAGGGTCACCACCATCCAGGCGCCTAGCGGATTGTGGCCAGCATAAC
The DNA here is from genome assembly GCF_000746085.1 of Methylocapsa aurea. Classification (GTDB taxonomy): domain Bacteria; phylum Pseudomonadota; class Alphaproteobacteria; order Rhizobiales; family Beijerinckiaceae; genus Methylocapsa; species Methylocapsa aurea. The sequence goes on from NZ_KN050804.1 coordinate 405,347, forward strand.
GCGCGGGACGCCCTCGCAACAAGCCAACTGCGTATTTCAGCGTAGCCGCTGGGCTGCGCACAAAATTCCAGAACTGCGCGTGGCGCGTGCCGACAAAGCCCCATACGATGCGAAACAAGACCAGGACGATAACGGCATAACCACACCAAACATGATATTTGAAGTAGCTTACGCCCAGCCTGTTGGTCACGAAGGCTCCCATAATGGCCACAACAAGCGCCCAATGAAACACCCGGACTGGCAGGTCCCATACTTGCCGATGCTCAACAGCTGACGCTCGGGTCGCCTCTTCGATGGTCGTCATAAGCAAAGCTCTTCGGAAATGCGTTCAGATTTAGTGATACGGGAGTGAGAAAGCGCTTTAACGGTGGCGCTAACAGCGGGCCTGCGGGGCCGCTCGCGTTGAGCGAGCGGCCCCGGGCTTACTTGGCTTTGTAGGTATCGTGGCACGCCTTGCAGTCTTGACCCACCTGCGCGGCGGCCGTCTTGAAGGCCTCTGTCGGACCCTTCTCGGCATCGTTCACTTGCTGAAGGGCAACAAGGTGGGTTTGAAAATCCTTCACTTTCTGATCAAAGTCCGCGCGATTAGTCCAGACATCTGCCTTGGCCTTGGTGTCCGGCTCACCGACGTTGGAAACCTCGGGAAATCCTTCGCTCACCAAGTCGGAAAGAAAGACAAGCCGGGCAATGTTCTTTTGGACTGTAGCTGCATCATATGGCGCGCTGCCTTTCAACACATTGCCAAGAAGCCGGAAATTGGCGCCGATCAACGTATAGACGGCTTTGCGGTACTCGATGGCTGTGCGGGCAGGCGAAGGCCCCGCTGCCGGCGACGCGCCGGCAGGTGGCGTTTGGGAATGGGCGGAAACAGCCAGGCCCGCGCCAAGGATCAGAGCCCCGCCCATAGCCATAGCGCGACGGGCGGTCATCAACTTCCAACTCATATTTATACTCTCCCGATTGCTTATCTTGTTGAGCCGTGCCGCGATGCATGGCCCGTGCGAATAAAGATCGACGGACGCTCTCAGCGTCCGAGCCCAGCCAAATAAGTGAGCGTTGACGGCGGCGGCATGTGGAGATCAGGCTATGGCGACGCGCTTGGCGATATTGCTTTGGATGAGGAGGACGAAGAGCTCGATTCCGACACTAGCGCGACCTTCGTATAGCCGGCGGAATTGATCAGGCCCATAACCTCGATGACTTTGCCATAGGCGATAGCTTTATCGCCGCGCACGTGAATGCGGCGCTCCTTGCTGTCTGCATTCTCGCTAAGGACCATGACGATCTCGTCCGCGGCGACTTCCCGCTGATCGACGAAATACCGCCCATCTGCGCCAATGCTCACTGCGATAGGCTGCTTCTGTTCGACCAAAGGCTTTGCTTGCGCTTTAGGCAAATCTACTGGGACCCCGGCGGCCATGAGTGGCGCCGCCACCATAAACACAATGAGAAGGACCAGCATCACGTCGACGAGCGGGGTGACATTCATATCGCTCATCGGCGGCGCGTCGAATTCGCTATCGTGTTTACGCAGCGCGAAGGCCATTGCGATCTCCTTTCTTTGACAACTGGCGGGACAATTCGATTTCGAAGACGCCGATAAAGGCGTTGAGGCGCTTGCCGTATCGCCCGATGTCGGCGCCGATGCGATTGTAGAAGACCACCGCGGGAATCGCGGCGACGAGACCAAGGGCGGTCGCAAACAGGGCTTCGGCGATGCCTGGCGCAACGACGGCGAGGCTAGTGTTATTGGCGGCGGCAATGCCTTGGAACGAGTTCATAATGCCCCAGACGGTGCCAAACAGGCCAACGAAAGGCGCCACAGCGCCAATCGTCGCCAAGGCGGGCAACCGGCTCTGCAAATGGTCGAGCGCTTCGGCGCTGGCCAACTGACCTACCCGATGCACGCGCTCTTGAAGACTGTCTCTTTGGGATTCGGAAAAGACGAGGTCGGAGGAGCGGGTGTGCTCTTCGACCATCGCCTTGTAGACCGTGACGAAAGGGTCCGTCGGGGAGGCGTTTTCGAAGCTTTCGGCAACTGACGCGACAGGCAGGCCAGCCTGAATGCTGGTCACCAGCTTACCCGCGCGCTTCTGCAGCAGGTGCAGCCGAACGAGCTTATCCAGAATGACCGCCCAGCTCCATGCGGATGCTAGGATCAGGATAATCATAACAGCCTTTACGACGGTATCGGCTTGCAGGAATAGGTCGATTGGGGACATGGCGTGGGCTGCGGCTGCCGCTACTGCGGGGTCAATGGAATCTGCCATCGCAAGGCTCTCCTGGTTGATGAAAATAGGGTTGCTTTTGGGACTGCTCTGCCTATCGGAAGACGATGGCTCCAGATAAGGAGGCAGGGCGCGACATTCCCGTTGCGGGGAACGGCGCGGCGCGCGCCAGGGCCTGCGAGGCCGCCGTATCAAACGCGGCATTGCCGGAGGGAGAAATGCTCTGTGAGATCACCGAACCCGAAGGCGAGATGACGATGTGATAGCCAACGCGGCCGGTTTCGTGGCGCGCCAGCGCGGCGCGTGGAACGGTGCTGGCCGCGGCGCGGGCAATTCTCGCGTGCACCTGATTCGCATACCCGGAGGCCATCGCGTTTGGCGGAACGGTCGTCGGCCCGGTGCGCGTTGGGGCTGCGGATTGGGGAGCATGGCGCGGTTTCTCGGCCGGAGCTTTTGGTTCGACGACTTTGGGCTTCGGAATTGGTTTTGGCTTCGGAATTGGTTTTGGCTCTACCGGCGCGACCGCAGGCTCCTCGGCGACCGGCGGGGGGGCCTCCTCCACAATCTCGGGCGGGATTTCCTCGGCGACCGGCGGCGGCTCTTCGATTGCCGGCGGCTGTTCCTCGGGCGCCAGAGGCGGCAACATTACCAGCTCCAAAGCCTCTTCCTGCACCGGCGGCGCCGGACGCGCCGTATAAGTCACCGCCGCGGCAAGCGCCAACGCATAGAGGGTGAGAGCAGCGCCTTGCGGCCAATAGGATGGCTTCCCGCGTCGAGGCGCTAGAAGCGTTTGCGCTCCTGGCGTGGAAATTAGGGGTTGCGGCTCAATGTCGTAGAGTCCTAGGCCTGCGGAAGCGAGAGCTGAGCTCATTGCGGCGCCTTTTAAGTTGGGATCGGCCGCGCGGGCCTTGTAGTAGTTAATCTATAAATAGACTAGAAAAATGGTCAACTCCTTTTTCGCCCGGTCAACCGACAGGATGCGGACCGGACCCAATTTAAGATCGCGTCGTTAATCGGAGGCCGATCTGGGCGCTTTGTGAGGAGACGGAAATGCAGGCAAATTGCGAGCGTCGCCAATCTCCACTATGAATTGGAGTTGTAACCGGCTCGGCGGGCAATGGAGGCATTCGGCGCATGCGCCGGCGCCTAAGCTTCAAGTGGATCCATGCTGTCGAACAAAGGAAAATATGGCCTCAAGGCGCTGATGCATTTGGCGACGTTCGAGGGTCCCTGCCTTGCAGCCGAGATTGCCGCTCAAAACCAGATCCCGCGTAAATTCCTCGACGCCATCCTGCTCGAACTGAAGAATGCCGGCATCTTGACCAGCAAGAAAGGCAAGGGCGGCGGGTATCATTTGGCGCGTCCAAGCGATAAAATTACCGTTGGCCAAATAATTCGTATTTTGGATGGACCTCTGGCGCCGATCGCTTGCGCCAGCCGCACCGCCTACCGCAAATGCGCCGATTGTCCGGACGAGGACGCCTGCGCCGTCCGTAATTTGATGCTCGACGTGCGCGACGCCATAGGGCTTATTCTCGATCGCACGAGCATCGCCTCCTTGTGCACGCGAGGCGACCGAGACAAGCAGCCGCTTCGATGATGGCCTGGCTTTCTCAATTCCCCACCGAAATATTGCGTTAGCTCTGGGGGGTTCAGAAATTCGTAGACCAGAGAGCGATCCGCTTGACGCCGAGGGGAAGCGCGCGTTATTCGTCTATAAATAATATAGACTTTATGAGATATCTCCCCTTTTTCCCCTTAGAGGCGATGCGGATAACTGGCGATTCCAAAACAGGCAATTACGACGCAGGCATCGGAGATCGGCTGCGCAGGTTGATGTTGCGCCAAGGAGGGTCCCTTGAAAAGCTGGCTGCGTTGTCGGGACTTGGGGAGAAAAAGCTCACCGCGATCGCCCTGGGGGAAATGGCCCCGACAATCAATCTTCTATGGAAAATCGCCAACGCCCTTGGCGTTCCCTTTGGCAGCTTGATTTCGGCGCGTCATCGTCGCGGCGCGTTTGTTCTGAGAAAAGATCAACAGAAAGTCATCTCTTCGAACGATGGACTTTTCACCTCTCGCCCCCTGTTTCTTGACGATTCCCAGCGGCTGGTCGAATTTTATGAATTGACCCTTGCGCCGCATCACGCCGTGCGCTCCGAGGCGCACAGCCCAGGAACTCTGGAAAGCCTTGTCGTCGTCCGCGGGCACATCGAAATCACGGCGGGCAAAGACCCGACGCAACGACTTGGGGAGGGCGACGCACTGGTCTTCGACGGCGACGTTCCGCATACATACCGAAATCTGGGATCGTCTGAAGCCCTTCTCTATCTCGTCATGTCCTACGTTGATTTGACCGAGGCCTGAACCTCGCGACCACATCAATGTCCGAACCCCGAGATCATTGGCGTCAATTGCCTCAATAGCGCGCCGCAACCCGACCGTCGGGGGCGCCCGCCAATTGAAACCGGAAACGCGCGCTCCGCACTTGGCATTCGGATGGTCACCCTTACTGAGGGATGCAAGTCCCTTATCGCCGCTTGCGGAATGGGCCGCGCCCGCACGACGCCTTTCCTGCGGCGTTTGGCGTCTGACATCGCCCGCCACGAAAGCGCAAGAAATCCCGCATTCAGTCCGCCGATCCGCGAGGCGCGCCGACCCAAAACCCTCAGACGCCGGCGATTCTACTGCATCGATTCTGCTCGAAAGATCGGATCGAGGACGGATGCACGGCGCCCGCTGTGGCATTTTTGCACGCATATTTTGAGATCGACGGCGCGCCGCGCTTTCTAAATTGACACTATCCATCGACTTAATAGAGATTTGTTAAATCCTACGATTTTGATCGATAGATCTTCAGGCCATCTCCAATAGCAACGCCGCGACTCGCGGCTGTGCCAATACCCACGGAACGCCATCATGAAAACAAAAAAGTCACCGCGACTAGCCCAGCGCATCAGCCTGCCTGTCTACCTTAGCCTAACCGCTTCCACCGCCGCTTGGGGGCAAGCCGCTGTCGAGGGCCATGTCGAGGACGTGGTGGTCACTGCGCCGGCGGCGGACACAGTGGAGGCCATCTCGCAGGAACAGGCGACGGCATTCCAATCTACGCCTCAAGCTGTGTCTGTGGTCACCAAGCAGCAAATCCAGGACCTGAACATCACCAATCTTCTGCAAGCGCAGAAACTCGCGCCCAGCCTGCAAATCAAGTTCTCCAACGTCCGCAACCTCACCGTCAATATTCGCGGATTTGGCGCCGCCACCTCCAACGCGACCGACTCCATTTTCGGCGGCGTGCCGATTTACATAGACGGCGTCTACCAACCGCGCCCCGGCCAAGCGATCTTCGATATTCCAGACCTAGAGGGCATCCAGGTGCTGAAGGGGCCTCAATCCACCTCCGGCGGCCAGGACAGCACCGGCGGCGCCGTCTACATCACCACGGCGCTGCCGAGTTTCGTCGCGCAGGAAACCGCCGAAGTGTCCTATGGCAATTACAACTACGTCCAGGTCAAAGCCTCCGCCACCGGGGCCATCGCCGAAAGCGACAAGGCCGCTTTCCGACTCTCCGCCTTTGGGACCGATCGCGAAGGCTATATCTACAATTATAATCAAGGGCAGAACAATAATGATTGGCACTCGAAGGGCGCCCGCGGTCAGATCCTGTTGACGCCTACAAATGACCTCTCCGTCCGCCTTGTCTTCGATTATTCGCATGTCAATCAGTCCTGCTGCGTCTCCCTTTTCAACGGAGTAGTCACGAATTACGCGAACGGCGCGCCTGTTGTAAATGGCTTCTATGCTCGAGCGGCCAGGGTCGGCTACACGCCCCTGCCGTGGAATGCGCTCGACCGCTACAAGACGGATGTCGTCGGCTATCTGCAGACTGCACAGGAAACCGAGGGCGCGGCGGCTATCGTCGACTACGCCTTTAACGGCTTCACCCTAAATTCAATTTCCTCCTATCGGGGTTGGGACTTCCATCCAAATAACCGAAACGGCAACTTCGGCGGAGTTCCGCTGACTTTGAATTCCAATGGTCACGTTTCGCCGGAAAGATCGATCACTCAAAACATCAAGATCAGTTCGCCGAAGGGTCTGCCGGTCGAGGGAAGCGCGGGATTATTTTTTCTCCATGAGAATCTGTATGACCATGGTCTGACGACCTATGGCCCGAAAGCGGGGAACTGGTTCGCCAGCTCGTCCGCGCCGGCGACCCTTCTCGTTTACAACCGGGCGCTAAACTATCTCGGCAGTCAGTTCTATGACAATCCGGAGACCAATCAGATAGCGCCCTTCGCGCAAGGAGTCTGGCACGCCACGCCAAATCTCGACATCGATGCCGGCCTGCGCTACTCCTACTCGGCCAAGCAAAGCCTGTTCCGCCAATATAGGTTCAGCGTCAACGACTACTCTGGCTTGACCCCCGCGCAGATCCAGCAGGTCATCAATATTCAGAATGGACAGATTGGCGCCAACAGGGAATTCTACGCCGTCACCCGCCAAGGGCTGATTTCCGCGCTCGCGTCGGCCTCCTACAAGTTTACCCCGGATGTGATGGGATATGTAACCTATTCCAGGGGCGGACGCGCCGGCGGGCCCAATCCTGTCGCCAACCTTCCTCTCAACGCAAAAACCACCGTTAAGGCGGAAGAGCTCGACAACTACGAGGTCGGGGTGAAGAGCAGCTTCTTCGACGGGCGCCTGCAGGCAAATGCGTCCGCCTTCGTGATGGTCATGAATAATTACATCACCAATGTCACCAGCCTGGTTGGCTCGACGCCGGTCAGCTACCTCGCCAACGCAAAGCGGGCAATCTCGCGCGGCGTTGAACTCGATCTTCGGGCGAAGCCGACCGAGGAGATAACGGCTTATGCGTCATTCACTTACGACGACGCATATTTTGACTCCTTCAATAGTGGCCCGTGCCCGTTCGAAATGAACTACCCCGGGGGGCCGAAAAGCTGCAATTTCACCGGCAAGCCGTTGTCGATCGTCCCGAAATTCGCGATGGCGGTCGGCGCCGATTACACCCATAGGCTCGATCCCTTTGAAGCGATCAGCCCGAAGCCCTTGGTTGCCTATGTAGGAGCCGACTTCACCTATCAGACCCAGCAATATTCGGAGGCCAACGATTCAATCTACAGCCTCATCCCCGCATATGGCCTGCTCAATCTTCACGCCGGGATTAGGTTCGAGGACGCCAGCTGGGACTTTTCCGTGTGGGCCCATAATGCGCTGGACAAGCGTTACTTCATCAACCTTTCGCCGGCGCTAAGCGGCGGCGGAGGCGGCATCGGCGGCAATGTCGGCGATCCGCTCATGGCCGGATTGACCCTCAGGGCCAAGCTCTGAGAGCGACGCGGCAATCGCGCGTCGAGGACATTTTCATGAAGACCAAAGCAGCTTTGAAAGGAACGACAATGTTAGCAAGAATTCTCATCGCTCCGACATGCGCCTTGGCGCTCGCCGGCTCCGCCGCCGCCGCCGATCTCCCCTTGGGCCCGCCGCCGCCCGCAGCGCCGATCTTCGCCTGGGGCGGCTTCTATCTTGGGGGCCAGATTGGCTATGCCTGGGGCGCGGACAACAGCCAATTAACGGTTCTCAGCGGCCCCCTTGGCGGCGGGTTTCTCCCGCCCGCCTATGTTTCGAGCGCCGTGAGCCCGGCGGGCGCCATCGGCGGCGTTCATATCGGCCATAACTGGCAGGTCAACCAATGGGTGCTTGGACTAGAGGGCGAAGTTGACGGCACGACCTTAAACAAGAGCATTCAGCCAACATCCTACCTGTTGTCCAATACTCGCTCGCCGGTTCAAGGCAATATTCGCGGCCGGATTGGCATCGCTTTTGATCACATTCTCGTCTACGCGACAGGCGGCGGCGCTTACGCCGCCATTCTCAACGCCTACAATGTGCTCGGAGCGCAAGGCAATTTTCGGACGACACGAAGCGGCTGGACGGTCGGCGGCGGCGTCGAATATGCGGTCGATAACCATTGGTCCGTGCGGGCTGAATATCGCTATTCGGATTTCGGCTATTTCTATGATGGCCCCGCCGTTTTTCCGCAGGTGTTCGAAAGCCATCATTGGACGGAAAATCAAGTCAAGGCAGGCTTCAGTTACAAGTTCGGCGCCTCTGCTCCCGCGGCGATCGTGGCAAAAAATTAAGCGGCTTGACGATAGCTAAACCAACTAACCGCGCGAGCGCCAAAACTCCCGCGCCGAGGCCGATGGCGATCTACTCAGCCGCCGCCGGACTAATCTCAGGCTGAGCCCCGCGCTCTCCGGCAGGCGCTGGGCGAGGGCTCCGCAGATATTCGAAGGCGAGATAGATGACCGGCGTCGTGAACAAGGTCAATATCTGACTGACGAGCAAGCCCCCGACCATGGCCACTCCGAGAGGCTGGCGCAATTCCGATCCGGCGCCGGAGCCGAGCATAAGCGGCAGGCCGCCGAGAATGGCGGCCATTGTCGTCATCATGATCGGCCGGAAGCGAAGCAGGCAGGCTTCGCGGATCGCCTCGATCGGCGCCAGCCGACGGTCGCGCTGCGCGCTGATGGCGACGTCGACCATCATGATGCCATTCTTCTTGACGATGCCGATCAATAAAAGAATGCCGATCAGGGCGATAAGCGACATATCCTTGTGAAACAGCATCAGAAACAACAAGGCCCCGGCGCCCGCGGAGGGAAGTGTCGAGAGAATAGTCAGAGGATGAATGAAGCTCTCATAAAGCACGCCGAGAATGATGTAGACCGCCACCAGGGCCGCGAGGATCAGATAGGGCTGCGAAGCCAGGGTTTTTTGAAATGCCTGGGCGGAGCCTTGAAAGCCGCGGATTAAGGTCGCTGGCGCGCCGATTTGGGCCTCGGCGGCATTGATCGCATCGACCGCCTCGCCAAGCGAGGCGCCCGGCTTCAAATTGAAGGACAGCGTCACGGCCGGGAATTGGCTCTGGTGGTTGACCGATAAAAAGCCAACCTGATCCGAAGCGTAATGGACAAAGGCGGAGAGCGGCACCTGCCGGCCTGTCGTAGGCGATGCGATATAGATCTTTTCTAGAGTGTCCAGCCGGCTTTGCAGCTCGGGCAGGACCTCGAGCACCACGCGGTAATTGTTGAGCTGGGTGAAGTATTGGGCCACTGGACGTTGTCCGAATGCATCATAGAGCGTGTCGTCAATGACCTGCGGCCGAATGCCGAAGCGCGACGCCTGATCGCGATCGATGACGATGCTGATCGCGGCGCCGCGATTTTGCTGATCGCTCGCGACATCCTGCAATTCAGGCAAGGTCTTCAGCTTGTCCAGAATCATCGGCGCCCAATGATTCAATTCGCCGATATCGGCATGCTGAAGCGTATATTGATATTGGGTGCGGCTTGTCCTTGCTCCGACGTTGAGATCCTGCGGAACCTGCATGAAGAACATGACGCCTTGAACCGCTGCGAGCTTCTTGCGCAACCGCGCGATGACCTCATTGGCGCTTGCGCGCCGCTCGCTATGCGGTTTGAGGCCAATGCGGATGAAGCCGGTATTGGACGCGTTGGCGCCAAGACTGCCGATGGTCGAAACCCATCCCATGATGTCGGGATCGCCGGAGATCGCATCGGTGACCGCCAATTGGCGCTTGGTCATCTCAACGAAGGAGATGTCTTGCGCGGCCTCGGTGATCCCATAGATGACGCCGGTGTCCTGCTGCGGAAAAAACCCTTTCGGGATGGCGACATAAAGAAAGCCAGTCAATGCCACCGTGCCGACGAAGACAAGCAAAGTCATCCGCTGATGCCGCAACACAATGTCGAGGCCTTTCGCATATGCCGCCAGCAGCGCGGCGAACGCGGCCTCAAACAGCCTTGAGACGCGGCCGGGATTCGCCATGCTCTCGCGATCGAGAAGGCGGGCGCACATCATCGGCGTCAAGGTCAGCGAGACGATGGCCGAGACTAGGATCGTCAAGGCGACGGTGAAGGAGAATTCGCGCAAGAGGCGGCCAACGATCCCGGACATCATAAGGATTGGGATGAAGACTGCGACCAAGGACAAGCTGATGGAGATGATCGTGAAGCCGATTTCGGACGCACCCTTCAGCGCTGCCTCTTTTGGGCTCAAACCCGCTTCGACATGGCGGTAGATATTTTCCAGCATGACGATCGCGTCGTCGACGACGAAGCCGACGGAGATCGTGAGCGCCATCAAGGAAAGATTGTCGAGACTGAAGCCAGCCACAAACATGAGGGCGCAGGCGCCGAGCAGCGACAGCGGCACGGCAACGCTCGGGATCAGCGTCGCGCGCAGGTTTCCAAGGAACAGAAAGATAACGATCACCACCAGGACAGTCGTGATCAGAAGCGTCCATTGCACGTCATCGACTGCGGCGTGGATGGTGCTGGTCCGGTCGACCTCGATCGCGACCTTCAACGCTGGCGGCATTGAGGCCTGCAACAAGGGAAGCGCCGCCTTCACCCGTGCGACCGCGTCGATGACATTGGCACCCGGCAACTTGAAGATCGCGAGGACGATCGCGGCATGACCGCTCGCCCAACCAACGCTCTTCACATTCTCGGCGCCGCCAATCGCCTGGCCGATGTCGCGGATTCGAACCGGCGCGCCATTGCGATAGGCTATGATGATATCGTTCCACGGCGCGGCGTTGGTCAGCTGGTCATTGGCGTAGATCGTGAAATTGCGGCGCTCGCTTTCGATGCTGCCCTTCGGCGCATCGACCGTCGCGCTGGCGATGGTTCCCCGCAGATCCTCGAGGCTGAGCCCCATCGCGGCGAGTTTCAATGGGTCGGCCTGGACCCGGATCGCCGGCTTGCGCTCGCCCTGGATCGAGACCTGGCCGACGCCGAGGATGCGGCTGATCTGTTGCGCAAGCACATTGTCGGCGTAATCGTCCACTGTGGTGAGCGGCAGCGTGTCGGAAGAAACGCTGAGGATCAGCATCGGAAAGTCGGCGGGATTGGACTTGCGGTAGGTCGGCGGATAGGGCAGCGTTTTTGGCAGACTTCCCCCCGCTGCATTGATCGCGGTTTGGACGTCCTGGGCGGCGGCGTCGATATTGCGGTCGAGGTCGAACTGCAGACTGATGGACGAAGAGCCCAGAACGCTCGTCGAGGTCAGTTGGGTCAGCCCAGATATTTGCGAGAACTGCCGCTCCAATGGACTTGTCACCGAAGAGGCGACCGTCAGGGGATCCGCGCCCGGCAAATTTGTCGTGACCTGAAGCGTCGGAAAGTCGATCTGCGGCAGCGGCGCGATCGGCAATTGGGGAACGGCGACAAGGCCAAGCAGGGTGACCGCGAGCATCAACAAAGTTGTGCCGACGGGCCGCTCTATGAAGGGCGTTGAGAGGCGCATCGACCGCTAGTCCCGCTTGCTCGCGACAAGTGGGTTTGCCGGCGGACTCGCCTCGACCTCCACCTTCGAGCCCGGCAGAAGGCGGTACTGTCCGCTTGTCACGACAAGGTCGCCGTCCCTGAGACCGGCCTCGACTACCGCCGTTTCCGCGTTTTCGGGGCCGAGCTTGAGTTTGCGCGCCTCGACTGCGCCGTCGCTCTTGACGAGATAAGCAAATCTTCCATCGGGGCCGTTCTGGATGGCGGCTGCGGGAATGGTTAGAACGTCGCGTAGGGTCGACAGATGCAGCCGCGTCATGACGAATTGTCCGGGCCAGAGCAGCCCAGCCTCGTTCGGAAGCGTTGCTTTGAGCCGGACCGTCCCGGTCGCCTGATCGATCGCATTGTCAATCAATGTGAGTTCGCCGACGTCAAACTGCCGCTCGCCGTCGCGGCTCAACGCGGCCACCGGCAAAGGCCCCACGGCCATGGCCTTGACGATCCCTTGCAGCGCATCCTCTGGCAGAGTGAACAATATGCTGATCGGGCGGGTCTGGGTGACTGTGACGATGCTGTCGGGATCATTCGCATGGACGATATTGCCGCTATCGATCCGGCGAATCCCCGCCCGTCCGGTGAGGGGGGATCGAATTGTCGCATAGCCGAGGTTCACCTGCGCATATTCGATCGAAGCCTCGTCGCCTTTGATCGCCGCCTCTAGCTGCGCCACCTGCGCTTGCGTCGTATCGAATTGCTGGCGAGCGACGAAATTCTTTTCGACCAGCGCGGCGTGGCGCTGGAGATCGCGGCGAATATTGTCGAGCTGCGCCTGATCCTGGGCCTTTTTGGCCAGCGCCTGATCAAGATTGGCCTGAAAGCTGCGCGCATCTATTTTGACGAGCACGTCGCCCGCCTTCAGCTCTTGCCCTTCCTTGAACGCCACCTCTGTGATCTGGCCGTCAATCCGAGCTCGGACCGCCACCGAATTATAGGCCTGCACATTGCCGAGGCCAAAAAGGTAGATTGGAACGTCGCGCCGCGCCGCGGGGCTTGCTCCGACAGGCACGGGGACGACGCGCGCAGGACCGTCGACGGGCGCGGACCGTGCGCCGAACCACAATCCGGCGGCGGAACCGGCTGCCAGAGCCGATGCTAAGGCAAGCGACGTTTTACGCATTTATCGATATCCCATTCAGCGGCAACAGAAGCGTTGGCGGCGCGGCGGCTCTCGCGGCCATCCCGGAGGCGGTCCCATTGGATTTAATACGGCAAAGTCGATAGAGTTAATCGGATATTCGAGCGGGGAGATTTTGTCGAGATGCAATTGGCATTTTTCGAGCGGCGTGCGGCAGGCGTCACTAGAGCATGATGCCGAAAAGTGGAAACCGGTTTTCGGACGACATCATGCTCTAACTCTTTGATGAGAGGCGGATTTAAGACTTTGGACGAGATCGCGTTGCGATTCCGTCCAAAATCATCCGGCTCTAGCCATCGCTGCGCTGGAGCCGTTGGGACCTCTACCGAGGGGCGGGCCCCGTCCCTCCGGCTAATGGGCGGCTCTGACGACTGCCTCGAGGCGGGACGGCAAAGAGACGGCCGCCGCCGACGTCGAAGACTCCAGCAAATTCGCATGAAGAAGCGCGGCGCCAAGGGCCGAGCAGGCGAGCGCCCAGGGCGTCGAACTCCGCGTCATTGCCGGTTAGAGCGTGGCCGGTTAGAGCGTGAGACCATTCTGCACCGCGGTCGCCGCGATGAACGCGTTCATTGCGCGGGAGCGTCGGCCGTTGGCTCGCTCCGCGCGTGATCCACTTCAGGCATTTGCCGTCCAGCCCCAACTGGAAACGTCGTTCGGCGTCGCGTGGCGACGCTCGCGGGCGGAGCGCCGCCCTCTCTGTCTAGCCGGGGACTCCACTGGCTTCGCGGCGCTATGCAGAGCGGCGTTGACCCTTTTCCCGAGAGGCGACGAAGGCCCGATTATTTTCGACTGGCGCGGTAGCGCCACCATGTGCCCGGACTACGGCGGCGGCGGGGCAGTCGCGAAGTCGCGCGAGCGCGTTTTTCTGTATTGGCCTCGGCAGCAGCGGCAAGCGCGGACGGCGCCGCAGCAAGCACCGCCGCCGCGCCGATCGCAAAAAGTCCGTCTAGGAAAACGCGCCGTGACAACATGACTAGACCCTTTCGGCAATTAGAATCCGGACTCTAGTCAACTCAGGCCATTCGCGGGATTGCGCGTTCTTCCAACTTTTCCGCTTGTAGACAGAATCCGCGCGCCCGATGCGCCGCCACAGGATCACAAGATTTGCCCCCTCCGTCAACGATGGTGCGATACAGCGGATTTACAATGCGGCGCAAGATTGGGGCGCCGCATTGTAAAGTAGAACGATTTAATAAGCGGGGACCCCTTTTTCGGAAGCGGAAAGGGGATCCTGCGGCGAGAGCGGCGTTCGGGATTTAGGCGCGTCGGATTTGCCTTGACGCGAGACTTCCCGGGCTTGCCAGTGATCGCTCCTGAAGCTGGTTGCGCAGGCCGAAGGGCGGGCGGCTGGCTTCCGCTCAACCGGTCGCGTTCAAGATATTTTTCTGACCTTGCGTTGACGAGTTTAGGCGCCTGCGATACGTTTATCTTAGAAGAACTGCGGCCCTGAGGTGTCGTACGGGATTGCTTAGAAGATGGGACACAGGGTCAATTTGAGCATAAATGCAACTGGAGTGAAGGACGACTTTCCGGCCGAAAGTCCAGCGCGAAGGTAGCTAGCACCAAATTCTACGCCATGGGCGACCAATGCATTTTCAAGACACATAAACCAGCCAATGATGAGAGGGGCTTTGAAGGTCCCCCGAAATCGGGCGGGAGAGTCAGGTGCGGCGCTGGCGGAGCGTTCAGGATTGGATTGCCGATGAGCGAACCTAAACTCACAAGAGAGCCCGCCGAGTCCGGCAGAGCAAGCCTATTGCGGCGAAAATTGCCCTACGTCATCGTGCTCATATTGGCAATCTTCGGCGTGGCCTTCACCAATATTTCGCATCAGCCTCTGATCGGCTATTGGGAGTTTTTGGCTCTGGCGATCGGCGTTGTCTGCGTCGTCACGGGGTGGTCCCGTCTCGACGACCGGCAAGCGCGCATTCGGCTGGTGTGGATGCAGGCGCTGCACTGGTTGGCGTTTTTGGTAACGATGAACATCGTGCTGTTGCCCGGCGTTCAGAGAATGTTGAATGCGCCGGCAACCAGTCTGGTGCTTTTGATGTTGCTTGCGCTCGGCACCTTTGTCGCGGGAGTCAATCTTCTATCTTTGGAAATTGCTTTCCTCGGTCTAGCCATGGCTCTCGCCGTTCCGGCCATCACGTGGCTGAAGCAATCCGCCCTCTTTTTTGTCCTGGCCGCTGCGCTTTTCATCGGACTTGGGATGACGTTCTGGCCTCGCCAAGGCGCCGCGCGCGTCGGGAAGTCGTCCGGGCGAGGCGAATAGCGCCGCTGCGGGCTGAGCTTGGGCGCATGAGCGAGTAGAGTTGAGTCCCGCTTGGCAGAAAGGGCTTATGGAAAATGTTGTCTCGGCGCTCCTTCTTAGACGGTCTTTTTGCGATAGGCGCGGCAGCTGCGCTTGCCGCCGTCGCGACGTCCCAAGCCATTGCTGCGGCTCCGGCCGCTGAATCGGCGCCTCCCGCTTCCCCCACGTCGCGACACCGCCGCCGTCGCGCTCATCCCCTGTCCTGGTGGGAGCGCCGCGCCCAGCGTAGACGACTGCGCGCCGAGCAGCGGCGCAGACGCGCCAAGCCGGCGCACTGACGGCGCCTTAGTTCGCCATCCCTCCAAAAGCGCAGTTCCTCCGCAACGCCTGCAATTGCGAAGTTGAATGGAAAGCCAGCTCGCGCGCCACGGCTGTGCGATTCAAATAGCGGGCGCGTCGCTTCGCCGATTATGCGTTGTGTGTCTTGTCGGGTGGCGCTTGTCCCGAGAGGAGCACTGCGATCCATTGGAGGGAAGGGTATTGCTCGCAGACGGTGAGGAATGCGATCAGAATTGGAACGCCGATGAAGGTCCCTGGCAAGCCCCAGATGAAGCCCCAGAAGAACACCGCGAACATCACGACGAAGGGAGAAATGGCGAGGGTCTTGGCGGTGAACAAAG
>NZ_JQKO01000004.1 GCF_000746085.1 Methylocapsa aurea
GAAGTCGAACATCGGCCCGGATGACGGCGGCTTCAATTACGAGCTGCAAGCGGTCCCGATGCGCGAGCATCCGGATATTATCGCGTCGGTTGTCTCATGGGGCGAGGCGGTCACCGGCGCGGCGCGCGATATCCTCGCCGAAGCCGAGGCCCGGCCAGAAGACGATACCGGCGAAGGCTCGGCGTTCCGGGAAGCCAAGGACTGGCTTTTTGATTTCCTTGTCGACGGTCCGCGATCGGCGAAGGAGGTCAAGGTGGGCGGCCGCGATGCCTGCCATAGCTGGCGAACGATCGAACGAGCGAAGCAATCTTTGGAGATCATCTCAAAGAAATCGGGCGAAGGTGGTTGGGTCTGGACGCTTCCTCAAGGCTTCGAGCCAAGTCCGCCAACACCTTCTAACCCTGGCGTAGTTGGCGGCCTTGGCGGTCTTCAAGAAAAACAACAGGTTAGCGAGAGGCAAGACCGCCAAGAAAACCAACACCGCCAAGACCGCCAAGGTTTTAGGGTTGACGGCGTTGTTGGCGGACTTGCCGAAACTGGCGAGCATGATTTCGGCTTGGACGAAGCCGCGACCGGCAGCTGGGAGGGCGAGATTTGAGCGCTCTAACCATCATCAAGGAAGCGTCTGCGTGCGGCGTCCTTGTCAGCCTGAACGGCGACAGGTTGGCGCTTAAGGCGGTAGCCAAACCGCCGGCGGACCTACTCGCAAAACTTCGGGAGCACAAAGCCGCAATCGTCACTCTGCTTCGGCAGGCCGAAAGCCCGACACCCGAGCTCGGCGCGGCCGCGCTTGAGGAACGGGCTGCCGCCGCCGATGGCGTGCCGGAACCCTATCGCGACGCCTGGGCCCGGCTTCAAATCCAGAAGCCGATAGGCGTCTCTGACCAGGAATGGCGCCAAGCGATCGCCGCCGCTGGCTTATTCTTAGATCAGTGGGGGAGCCTTGCCGTCCAATTTGAATGGTCGCCGGGGGATCTATTCGACGTTCCGCGCGATGGCGAGACCGGCGGGGTGATCTGGTTTTGCCACGGCGAGGAAGTGCGGAGCCTTGGACCTGAACACGCCGTCACGGCGAGCGGGCGGGTCTTCGACCGGCTGACGCGCACCTACTGGCAAAATCCCTATCACCAGAAAGGCGGTTCAGCATGATCGACGAGCCGAAGGTCCTGATCCCCTATGATCGGCGAGAGGCGATAAGCGTCCGTATCGCGGCCCGGCTGGCGGGGGTCTCGGAGCGGACCGTGCAAAACTGGTGCTCCCAACACAACATCGGACGCCGCGTCGCTGGGGGACCTTGGCAAATCAGCCGGCCCGCGCTTGCAATGTTTTTGGATGGCGACGATGAGGCGCTGCGCCAATATCAGGCCGGAGAACGGGCCGGCCGCGTCGCCGAGTATTTTCGCCGCGCCGAGGCTGCTCGCCGCGCCGAACTTCAATGCGCGCAAACTCCGCAAAGCCCGCAACTTCCGCAATCAGCGTCTGGCGCATTGGGCTCGAGGGTCGCTATCCTTCCACGAACATCGGAGGACTGAACGTGCCCGACCAGCAGATCATCGCCCTCGCATGCCTCTTCGACGCCTTTGCGTGGGCCGCTGATCCGACCGGCGGCGCTATGCGGCGGGCGTGTGAAGGCCTGCGCGAAGGCCTGGCGCTGACGAACGAAGCCGGGGCCAAATCCGAGGCGGCAGAGATCATTCGTCAATTTCTCGCGCAGGTCGATGATGTCGAAATGACCCTCGAAAACAATCAAATCGAAATCAGAGAAATCAAAGATGGCCCGCGGCGGTAAGAGACCAGGCGCAGGACGCCGCAAAGGCTCGACCACGACGCGAACGCGCGAGATTGCCGAGCGGGCCTTTGAAGAAGGGGTGACCCCTCTCGAATATATGCTGTCGGTCATGCGTGACATTGGCGCCCAGCCGGCCGTTCGGCTCGACGCCGCAAAGTACTGTGCCCCCTATGTGCACCCGCGTCTTGCGGCGATCGAGATGACCGGCAGGAATGGCGGCCCGATCGAAACCGTCGACAGTTCGCCGCTCGAAACGGCCCGACGAATTGCCTTTATTTTTGAGAAAGCTCGCCGAGCTTTGGAAGGAAAATGAAATGACCAATAAAGCTTTAAATGAATCCCGGTTTAAACTGTCTGAACACGCCTTCAATCGATGGTTCGTCACGGCCGAGACCGGCACGACGATCGAAGAAATCCTGCATCGGGACTATTGGCGGCATATCGCCCGCAACCTACGCCCCTATGACGAGATCCGCGTTGCGATCGACTCCGGGGACTGGCTGCTTGTGCTGCACGTGGCGTCGGCTGGCGCAACCTGGGCCAATGTCGTCGAGCTCCAGCGCTTCGAAAGCCTGAAGGCCGGCGCCAGCGCGGTTGCACAGGACGAAGGCGAAGGTCTCCATGTTGATTGGCGAGGCCCTCATGCGCGGTTCGCCGTCATGCGGAAGAGCGACGGCAACGTGGTCAAAGACAAGTTTCAAGATCGCGCCTTGGCGGAGGAATATATCCGCAACTCTGAAGGCGCAAAGGTCTGAGATGCAGCAGGAACACGTGGGAACCGTCGAGGGCGTTGAGCCGCCGCTGCAAGCGCTGCCTACACGCGCACATATCGTTGTTTTTCGAGACGGCGACGGCTGGCGCTCGGCGGACCGAGGCGTCAGGAGTTGGAGCTTGTCGCCTTGGCCGGAGCCTCCGACAACGCTGAAACGCGTCCTCGAGCGCATCGCCTCAAAAATCCCGGCTTACGACCTGACCGTCACGAACGACACGCCCGATCTCTTTGGCTTCGACGAGAATTTGTTTCCAGGCCGCGACGTCGAAATTTGCCTACGCGCAAGACCGGATCCGGCTATTTTCGATGTCTACAGCTGGAACTATAGCAAGCAGCGTGTTCAGAAAGGCGGCCAGGGCCGCAAGTTCGTCAACTGGAAAGACAGGCTTGCCGAAGTCGTCGCCCAAATGGGTGGTCGGTTCGATTGCTGGATGGATTTTTGGGTGAGGGCCGATTTAGCGCCGGAGGACCTCTTCCCGGAAGTTCCGCCGGAACCCACAAAGAGCCCGGAACCAACATTTGCGCCATGGCCGGCATCTTGGCCGCGCGGCGGCGGTTTGCGCGGCCCAACGTAATCGGGGGAGATCACATTGCCCACATTGCCCGATTTTGGATCGTTAGGCCGCGCCCCGTCCGGCAACTCCGGGCGGCCAGCGGATTATGGCGTCGACACATCGGCTGGAGCGACAATTGCGCAGACGGCGGCGAAGGCCGGGACCGGCCTACAGGCTTTCGGCGAGGGGCTGGCCAGAGCCGGGAAAACTGCCGCCGATTATGCCATTCAGCAGAATGACAAAGCCGACAAGCTGGCCGAAGCGCAAGCGAGCGCGCATTGGCTCGCCGCAAAGGTCGACATCGATTCCGCGGTAAAGGATGAGCAGGACCAAGGCGCGCTGCGCAAGGACTATCCGGATCGCTATCGGGCCGCGCTCGAACAATCGGCGGCGGGCATTCAGAACCCCGAAATCCGCCAACTGTTCCTGCTCAGGAACAAAATCGATGTGGATAGGGGCGGCATCGCCTCCAATCAGCGCGCTGATCGTCTGGACGAGGATCAGTTCAAGGCGGGGACCGAAATAAGCCTCGCCGGTCTTCGCGACGCGGCGCTGAAATCCAGCGACCCCCTTGAGCATTCCCGAATTTTCCAGACAGCTGGCGGTTTCATCGATGCGATGGCCGAGAGAGGCTACATCTCGAGAGAGGAAGCGGAACAGCGCAAAAACATCTGGACGCAAGATTTCTCGCACGCCTGGCTCGGCGCGCAACCGGCGGCCAAGCGCGTCGCCCTGCTCGGCGGGTGGGACAAATCGCTTTCGACCCAAGAGAGCGGCGGCAATCCGGCCAAGGTCAACCAGTTCGGCTATGCCGGAACCTATCAATTCGGAGCGCCTCGCCTCGCCGATATCGGGGTCTATGCGCCGGGCCCCGGCGAGGACCTGAAGAGCTGGTCGAAAACATCTGCGTCGGCGCCGGGAAAATGGAGCGGGACGTTCAACGTTCCGGGCTTCCCCGAGGTCAAGACCCTGCCAGACTTCCTCACCAATTCCGATGCGCAAAAGGCTGCGTTCGGCGCCCACGTTGGCAAGATGGACGAAGAGATCGCATCAAACGGGCTCGGCAAATACGTTGGCAAGACCGTGGGCGGCGTTGAGATCACCAAGGAAGGCCTCTACGCCATGATGCACCTTGGCGGGCCGGGCGGGGCCAAGCGCGCGCTTGAAGGCGAGGACGTGCGCGACGCAAATGGAACATCGGTGATCAGCTATGCCCGGCATGGCCTCGGCGGGCGGGATAAGCAGATCGCCGATCTTCTCCCGGTGGACAAGCGCCAAGCTCTGCTCACGCAATCCGAGCATGAAGTCATCCAGGACATTCATAAGACCGAGGCGGCGAGCCGGGCGGAGCGGACCGAGTTCGCCAGCCTGATCAAGGATGACGAAGCCTCCTTGATGAGCACGGGGAAGCCCGTCGACGGATTGACCGCCGATAGGGTCGGATCGGTGCTCGGGCCGCAGGCGCGCGCCGACTTCGAGGCGACGAGGGCGCGAGGGCAGGCCTATTACACGCAAACCCATGACTTCCCCGTCTTGCCGGCAGAGGAGTTTGAAAGCCGGGTCGCGGCGTTGAAGCCCGCGCCGGGCGCGCCGGGCTTTGTCGAGCAACAAGCCTATTACGATTCGGCCCGGAAATATGCGCAGAGCATCGCCAAGCAGCGCGCCGAAGATCCGGCCGGGGCCGCCGATCAATTGCCGGAGGTCGCCGCGGCGAAGGCGCAAGCCAATCCGGCGGACCCCAACACCGTCCTTGCCCTCGCCAAGGCGCGGCTGATCGCACAGGAGCGGATTGGAATCCCCGAGCCAGCGCGCCAGCCGGTGACCAAGGACGAGGTCAAGCAGATCATGGCTCCATTGACAGCGGCGTTGCCCGGCCAGGAGCGCGCGGCCCTGTCGAAGATCATCCCGGCGCTGGACAAGGCCTACGGCCCCTATGCCGATCGGGTCTTGCAGTTCGGGCTACAGGTCGCCGGGCAGGACAATGAAACCGCCGGGATCGCGGCGAACCTTATGCGCAAGCTGCATAATGGCGAGCGGCCCGGCCTGACCGACGCGGCCGCGCTGCAACAGGCGCAGACCAATGCCGCGATGGCGGCGGCGGCGCGCGGCGAGACATCGGCGCAGGCGGGCAAGAGAATCGCCCCGCCCAATGGCGCGATCACGGCATTGATCCAAAATCCATCGCGCGCGCCTGACTTCGACAAGCTGTTTGGGCCCGGTTCCGCGGCGCTGGTCTTGGCGTCTCACAAGAAAATGCAGACGGGGGCAAGCCAATGACCGAGGACACGCCAGCAGACGAGCCCGAGACGCAGCTGGAGCAAAGCCCTCGTCTACAGGCCGAGCCGCTCAGCCTATGGGATCGTTTGATCGAGATCGTCGGAAAGCCGGACGTCGACGAGGCGCCACAGCGCCGGCCAAAATTCGCCGTGATCAAGGGCGGCCGAGAATAGGCGCCGACAGCTTTCCGGCCCGATCAGAATAATATGGCCAAACAGACTGCTTGCCGCACAGACATATTTGGCCTTTTCGCGGAGCATCGTTCCCGGGCCATCTGCTTCTGCTCAAAGCAAGGGGCCGATCTTAGCTTAGAGTCATGTTCTCAATAAGGACTATGGTGCCCAGTTTGGCCGGTATAAGGATTGTAATTCCCACGTGTGTTGTAATTGTCATTGGTAGTGGAGTTCGGATTTGTCTGGTGGTGCGGCGGGACATATGTTCCGTTGTTTCGATAATACCCACTGGTTTCATGAGTGCTCGGATTTGAGCCGCTTCCATAATATTGAGCAGATGCGATGCTGGTCGAGCCGAAGAGTATTATTGCAGCTATAACTAATTTCATTTCAAAACCCTCAGGTCAGGCACGCTTTTAAATATTTCAAATATCATCTGCGATAATATGTCATAGTGGGCAATAGCTGTATAGAGGCTGCGCCGCGCTTGCCTGGCACTTCAATCAAGCAGGAAGGCCTTGGCCGTCCTGCGCCGGTCCAAGCGAGCGGCATCACCGGAAACTATCAGGTGAGGCCTCTATGGTTTCGGACGCTTGGCTTTCGGAAGTGACTTTTCCGTCCGCCGCAGTTCCGCGATCACTCGGTCGGCTTCTTTCTGGCGTTCAATCTTTCGATCCGCGCTAAAGATTTCGTATTGCTGCTCTGCACGCTGCTTGGCGTCTGTCATCTTGACGTGGCCGCCGTGGGTAAGAACGACTCTGTTGAGCGATCTAAGCTGCTGATCCAGCAGCTTCTTGGCATCATCCATGACGACAAGCTGGCCGATATCAAGTTGATCTTCGAAAATGTCGAGAAGTATTGTTGTAAGCCGGTTTAATTCTTTGATTTCCGAATCCGAAAGGTAGCTCTTTGAGACCGTGACATCCTGCTTGCGGATGTTGTCATTCGGCCAGTTCGTCAAGCCCATGTTTGGCACTTTGGCGTCGGCGCGCGACTTGATAATTTCGGCCGGCGTATAGCTCGTCACGGCATAGAGAAGCTTCGCCTGAGTGTTGCGATAGAACTCCTGCCAAACTTCAGATGAACCTTTATAGTCCTGGCACATGGCGCAAATGCTACGGATCTCGCGGTAGACATTTGCTTCATCTGACCGAATATCGCGGATAATTTCGCGAAGCTCGGCGATGCGATCGGCGTTTTCAGGCTGTTTTAGGCGCACTGAATCAACGACAAATCCTTTTGTTGCGAACTGCACCAGTTTCTCAGTTGCCCAGCGTCGAAATAGCGTCGCCTGTGCCGAGGATACTCGATATCCGACCGATATCACCATATCGAGACTGTAAAGAGCAACCGGGCGCGTCGCTCCAGCAATTTGCATTTTTTGCAAATTGCTCTGTTCCGTAAGTTCCCCTTCTTCGACGATGTTCGCGATATGCCTTGAAATGACAGAAACATCGCGGCCGAACAATTCAGCTATTTGCGCCTGAGTCATCCAAAGCGTTTCACCAACGTAACGAATATCAAGCCGTAAGCCCTTGTCAGTCCCGTAGATCAAGAAACGGTCTCCAGTGTTTTCATCCTGGTGAAGAATGACGGGCTCAAGCTCGGCCATTACGGACCTCCAATGGTTCGCTCTTTTATATGGCAATTCGTCTGCCTTAGAGACCCTAATTGCGGGTTTTATCCTCGCTTCCTCAGCCTCACGCCAGCCCCGCCGCCGTTCTCGGCGATAAACTCGATGCTGGTTGATTGAGGGCGGGTTTCATTCCTTTTCCTGAGTGCGCGACTTCCTGCGGCGGTTCTTCAGTTCCGCCAATTCGTTCAGATCGTGCGCACGCCTCAGCTGCTTCATTCCTCGCTTTGGGCTGGGCTTCTCGTTGGTCGGATCCGGTGTCATATCGGCCTCCAGGGCGTCAATCTGGCCCGTTAGATCGGCAACCGTCTCTGAACGTTTCTTGAGCCGGACGCCTGCACCTTCCCCGTTTTCCTCGACGAAGATCACGCCAGCCGATTCGAGGGCGGCGATGATTTTCGAGCCGGTTTCGGCCCGCCCGCCTAAAACGCCGTCCTGCGCTTCCAGTCGCCTGACCGTCGGCAAGGAGACGCCGCTGCGCTCCGCAAGTTCAACTTGCGACCATGCCAGCAGCTCACGAGCTGCCTTTATTTGCCGAATTGATATTTTTAATATTGACATACGCCACCCTCATCGATATTTTTAATATCATATGCAAAGGAGCAACGCAAATGTCAAAGCCGAAAAGCACCGATCTTTCCATCGCCTCGGCGACGCGTGAGCTCGACGGCGTCCGCCGGGCCGCGTCGATGGCGGGACGCGCGATGCAGCGCCTCGAAGCCGACGCCGAACGCATTGCGGGCGAAGTCGGAACGTCGGGCCGAAGCCTTCGCCTGGTCTCGGCCAGCGAACAATTTTCCGCGCTGATCAAGCACGGCAAGACCGTGATCCAAATCGAGGGCGACGCCTTCGCGATCACATCCGGAGACTGACGCGCTCATATCCTCTCATCCGCAGGAGCAACCCCAATGCTGAACCCCACCGTTCAGGCAAGCGCTACCGGCTTGCCTGCGCCACGCCTGAAACTTCCGCTGCACGAAGTCATTTGGATGCGGCTTCAATTCCGCTATGCGATGGCTCTTCTTCGCCTCGCCGAACAGGCGGAAAAGCTCCGGCGCGCGGCCTCCGGAGAGGCTATGCGGATTTCCGGGGAACTCCTCGAAAAGATCGATCCAAGCTGGCGCGTGGCCGGCAAGGGCGATGAACCCAACCTCAACGGGAGCAGCTGCAATGCCGAATGAACCCATTCCGGCGGCCGATACCGGCTTGCCTTATTTACACGAGGTAACGGCGCCAAATCATCATCAGCTGATCAATCAGCTTTCCGCCCGCGTTGAATCGCAAATAAACGAAGCGCGCCAAGGACTTCGTTGCGAATTCTGCTCAGCTTGTCAGTTCCGTTCATGCCGTCAGGCGGCATTTCTACGATGGAGAGAATTCCTGCGGCGACTCGGCTCGGCGCTTGCGGAAGGCGACGCTGCAATTTTGCATCGTTCGAAATCAATGACTTAACTGGTAGATATTGAAGGGGAACCCCTATGACAAACGAAAACACAATTCAAATTTATGACGATCTGACCGAAGTTTCCCATCTGCTCGCCGCCGCATTTCTCGCCGCCGACGGCATGCGCAGCGATCGATCAGAACCGATGATGGCGCTGCTTAATGTGATCGAACACAAGGTCAAAGAGCTCCGGGAAAACACCATGACTTTCGGCGGGATCAGCGACCCGGACTCGAAAAGCCCTGCGCTGAAGCTGGAGACGAGCAACGCTGTCGGTATTGGGAGATTTGCAAAGTGGTGCGCAGCGGGCGGCCTGTTCACAGCCGTTATGGTGTTTCTTTTCCGGCACTTGCCTTGAATGCTCCCAAGAGTTCAGAGGGTCGAATTTTCGACCGTTTGAAATCAATGATTTATGCGGCACATATTGAAGGAGAAGCCCCAATGACAACGAAATCGAAGACACGCAAGGCGCCCGCGGCCAAGTCAATCGCGCCAGAGCCAAGCTTGAAGGAAACAGCAGGCGCGGAAAAGACCGCGGCGGACAATATTCGCACGCTGGTCCTGCGCTGGCGCTTTTTGGACGCCGATCGGAAATATCAGGAGGCTATCGAAACAGATAATACGGTGGAGCCTTTTAGCAGGCACCGAAACCTACATGTGCAGGAACAGGATCAAATCAAAAGCAAACTTTCGAAATTGGTTCCGAAAACATTTGAAGAAATCGACCTGGTCCTTGATTTCGCGACGGCGGCTATATCTGCGAAAATCGAAAGCCGCATAAGCGACAATCCGGAACTCAAAATGCTGAAAAACGCCAGAAAGGGCATTATATTCGCCGAATCCAAGGAATGGGCGTGCAACGCCGTAGAAAAGGTGACCGCCATCGACGCCGCAAAGAGGAAACTTATCGAAATCGATGCGACCTGACGCCGGCGGACAGGGCGAAGCAAACCGCCCGCCCCGCGCCGCAGCGCCAATTCTCGGCCACCCTTGATCACGGTGAATTTTGGCCGGCGCCGTGGCGGGTCGTCGACCTCCGGCTTTCCGACGATCGCAATCAAACGATCCCATAGGCTGAGCGGCTCGGCCTGTAGACCGGGGGCTTGCTCAATCTGCGTCTCGGGCTCGTCCGCTGGCATGCCCTCGGTCATTGGCTTTCCCCCGTCTGCATTTTCTTGTGAGACGCCAAGGCCAGAGCCGCAGATCCCGGCCCAAACAGTTTGTCTAAGTCAGGCGCGCGCGATGGCGATTCACCGTGCGAGACTTGAGCGGAATCCCATGCCTCTTCCCCTCCCACCTATATCCAATGGTGCGGGGCCACCGACAACGACCGGGTTTGAGATCTTGGCTTCGACCGCGACAAGGCCAGCATGGTCGCCGACGATCTGGCGGACATAGACCGGATTGGCGATATTCGTGAGGTTGAGACCCTGCGCGGCCACATGGACGTTGAAGCTCTTAGCGTCGGCTGGCGCGATATAGGCTTGAACTTGTGCGCCCGCGATTGTCCCAATGAATCGGTAGCTCCCGTCGCTCTGCCGTTGGAACGACCCGGGTGGAATTGTGATAGAGACGTCTCCGATCTTGAGAATGAAGGCTTCGCTTGGGCTCATCCCATTGCTGGTCGCGCCGGGGGTGAACGAGGCGTAGTAGATAAAGGAATCCTTGTTTCGCTGGGTCCCGAGATTGATGTGGAGGCCCGCGATCTTGAAGTCCTGAAATGGCAGTCCCTGCGGCGGCGGGACAGCGGCGACGGCGATCGGTTCCATCGGCAATGCGATTTTAGGCCCAACCAAAGCCTTCGTCGCCGTGTCGATAATGTAGGCGGCGCCGTAAAGATCGATCACATAGAGGCGTTTTCCGTCGGGCGTCACGGTGAGTCCAGCGGGAACCAGCCCAACCCGGATCGAGCTTCCAAGCGCCTCATTCGTATTTGCATCGATCACGGAAACCGAGCCATTGTAATATTCATTCGCAACATAAACGAATTTCCCATCGGGCGACACGGCGAGCGCTGACGCGTGAAAGTCGGGATATGGCCAAATATTCTTCGTGACCGTGTTCGTGGCTGCGTCAATCACCTGAACGCCCCCAAATGTCGCCTCTTGGTCGGCGACATAAACAGATTTTCCATTGGGTGTGACAGACAAGGCAATCGGCGTGTCATCCGCCGCGATCGACGCAATGACCTTGGCGGCGGCGAGGTCGACGACCGCCACGGATCCGGGGTAGCTGTCTCCCCCGGCGACATAAAGGTGCTTGCCGTCCGGTGAAACCGCGATCGCCCTAGGACTAGCCCCCACAGAAATCGGAGCGCCCACCGGCGTGTTCGTGGCAGTCGCGACGACGGTTACGGTTCCCGCATTAAGATCTGTGAAATAGAGAAACCTGCCGTCCGGCGAGACGGCCAGCGCTTTTCGAGCGCCGCGCGCGCGAATGGTCTCGATCGCGGAATTCTTCGCGGCGTCGATGACCGAGATGACGTCGCCGCCGTCAACATAGACATATCTTCCGTCGGGCGTTACGGCGACGCCATTGCTGCTATAGGCGGCGGGAATCGAGATCGAGGCGACCACCTTGTTGGTGGAGGCGTCGATGACGGAAACTCCCTGCGGAGCGGTCGCAACATAAATAAAGGGGCCGACTTGACGCGGCCAAGCGAAGGCCGGCGCGCTCCATGCAATTGAGGCGAGCGCGATGGCCAAAGCCGAGAGGCGCCGCGCTCCAGAAAGCGCGCGTTTCAAAGTGCCAATGTTATGTCGATTCATCATGTCGCGCCCGCGCCTTTAGTACCTAACAATACTAGATAGCATCTGGAACCGGCATTCGCCGAATAAGATTTTTCTTGGCTATTGGAAACGCGGCGAGTTCTTTCACATCCGATTTGGCTGGATCAGTTCACCCTCTCCCCGCGCCCGGCGGCGTTTACCTTGCCCATGATCTGCCCGGCGTAGTCCCCAGCCTGAGCTTGGTTTGCCGTTGGCAACATGCGCGCTCTTGGCGTGCGATCGGTCATGGCGCAATGCGCTTGCGGGCACGCTGGCCGGGCCGACGTGTCGAGCTTGGTGGACTCCTTCCCCGTTCCTCGCACGCGGGAGCGTCTCAAATGCTCCGAATGCGGAGCCCGGCCCTTGGACGTGCGGCCGAACTGGCTCGAGCACAAAGCGCAGGGTGCGGGAAGACAAGCTTGAGCAAGGCGCACGAGGGTTCCCGGCCAGCACAGTGGCCGATGTTTTCCCTGAATTTCCGATTTCTGCTTACCGAGTGCTTACCGAGTAGAGCGCGCTTGCCGCTAGAATGCCTAAAAAGGCCGGTAACCATTTGAAAAAACTGGTGCCGCAAGAGGGATTCGAACCCCCGACCCCCTCATTACGAATGAGGTGCTCTACCAGCTGAGCTATTGCGGCGTGACCCCGAGGAAAACACGAACCGAGACGTCACGGGCCACCTATTAGCCGGATCGGCCAATGTTCGCAACACTGGTTGTTTCCGGCGACAGAACGGGGGCGCCCTTGACCGGCTGGCTCGAACTCAAAGCTAAAGGAAAAGACGCGGCTTCGGCTTCTCAGCGCGGCCGGGATCATCGGGCGCCGAAGGTACGGGAAAAATGACGGGCTGGCCCACTGCCGCTTCTATGTCGGCGGCCTGGCTCACTGTCGCTTGCGAAGCAGGCTCCACTGCGACCGAGGCTCCGGGTCCTTGAAGTCGCTCGGCCTCGGCCTTGATCGGCGCTGGCTGGGGCGCAGCAAGCGCCTTCGCTGGCGTCTCTTCGATTTGGATCGGCGCAGGAGAGACCGAAATCGGGGCAAAAACGGCTTCTTCAGCTTCGGCCTCGGCGCTCAACCGCTCGACCGGCCTTTGCCAGACGAACGCATCGAGTTTGCCGGTCACCGGCGAGGCCGGCAGCCATTGGTCCGAAACGACGCCATCGGCTATCCAGACCGGATCATGCGGCGCGCGGGATGCGCGCGCTAGCCATTCGCGCACATAACCCGCTGCGCCATGCTCGGCCTCTTCGAGATCGGCCATGATCCGGCACATGCCGGCGGTTGGCCGCGCGCCAGCTTCGATCAGCGGCTGCATGCTCTCGCGAGCGACCTTGTATTCGCCCGCGGCGATCGCCGTTTGCGCAACGGCGATCCGGCTTTCAGGATCACGCGGCGCAAGCCGCGCAAGCGCCCGCGCCCGCACCAGACGATCGGCGTTGGATTCGCCGGGACGCAAGTTGAGATATATTTTCGCGAGGTCAGGATGGGGCGCGAGCGGCCAAGCCGTCTCGATCATTTTCGTCACCCTGCGCACGTCGCCCTTACGGCCAAGCAGGCGGGCGGCGATCGCAACAGCCGGAACAAGGCCGGGTTGGCGCTTAATCGCCGAACGGGCGTAGCGAAGAGCCTCGTCAGGCGCGGTCTCGGCCTTGTCGAGCGCGATCGCCGTTTCGAGCACGGCGCGCTGCCGTTCGCGGGTTTCCTTGTCGGCGAGCCGAGCCCCGACGTTGCTTTCCAGCGTCGCCAGGGCCTTATGCCAATCCCCGGTTGCGGCGCGATGCTCGAGATGGGCCTTCGCCGTCCAAGGCAACGGGCCGATTTGATGGGCTTCATTGGCGAAATGATGCGCGGTCTCGACATCGCCGCGCCGATGCGCTTCGACATGCAGCCCGCGCAAGCCAAGGAGACGGGTGTCGCTCCGCTTGGTCATTTCCTTGAAAGCCGCTTCCGCCTGGCCCCGGTCGTCCAAGAGCTGGGCGGCCTGAGCCGTCAGAAGCAGCGTCAAGGGCTCATGACGAAGATATTTTTGCGCCTCGGCGGCGGATTTACGGGCAAGTTGCCCATCGCCGGCGCCCACGGCGATCATGCCGCGCGAGATCGCCGCGTAGCCTTTGTCGCGGCGGCGAGCCTGCGAGGTCAGGGAGATGAGCGAGGGAAACCGAAACACAAAGCGGAGAAGGCTCCAGATCAAAGAAAGGCCCATTGCCGCAGCGGCGACGACGCCAAGACCCACCAGGACAGAGGTTTCGATCCGATACCCTTGCCAGGTCAGGATGATTTCGCCCGGCCGGTCGATGAGCCAAGCCTCGCCGAAAGCCAAGGCGATCAAAATGAGGAAGAATAGGAGAACCCGGATCATGTTTTTCTCGTCGGAGGCTTCGATTTCGGGTCTTGGCGAGACGAAATCACGATTTCGGTTTGCCGAGAGCCGCCACGGCGTCGGCCTCGATCGATCGCGCGGCGCTCAGAGCGCCGAGCCGCGCCTTTGCGGCCTCGCCCCAGCTGTCAGACTTGGCTTTGGCCGCGCTGGGAAGTTCGGTCCATATTGTGAACGCCTCTTCAATATCAAGGCGCTTCAGGGCATTTTCGATTCGCGCGACAAGGCCGGGAAGATCTGGATCATTGGCGCCGGCCTCGCCAACGCGGCGAACGCGCACCAAATTGGCCGCATTGCGCGTCAGGCGGTCAATGATGCCGGCGTCTTCACTGGCCGGCTCGGACGCAAGAATCGGCGAAGCAAGAGCGGAGAACTCGTCGGCCAATTTACGCGGGCTCACAACGCCGGCTCCGGCGACGGGACGCAGAGGCGCAAGTTCGGCCGGCCCGACGCCAAGGTTTTCGAGCGCCGCGAGCTCGGTTGAAAATGGCGCGCCGCGGTCCAACTTGCGCAGCAGACTTTCAGCAACGATCGCGATGGCCTGGACCTGCGAATTCGGCTCGGCGGAGGCGCTTTCGCGGTCCTGCTGCGCCCGGACGTCCGCCTTGGGCGCCGCAAGCGCTGTTTCGAGCGATCCGAGTTTCAGCTCGATCGCCTCGATGCGGGTTTGCAGCGGCCCAAGATCGACGAGCTCCGCGGTCGCGCCGCCAGCCGCCCGCGCCAGCGACGCCAGCCGCGCGGCGAGCGTCTTTTGCATCTCGCTCAGCGCCGAATTCACATCGCTGGCGGCTTTGCCCGCAGCGCTTTCGGCCACGCCGACGCGCCGCTCGAGCGTGGTCACAGCGGCGCGCAACGCAGCAATGGACGAATCGGTCTTGCTTCCGATTGCATCGGCGCGTGCGTTCGCGGCGGCCATGCGTTCGTCAAAGGCGGCAGTGGCGGAACCCGAGCCGTCGAAATAACGAAGGCCGAAAGCGCCGCCAACGGCGAGGACGGCGCTGGTTACGATGGCGGCGGCAAATAGCGGCAGGCTGGAGCGCGACCCCGTCTGTTCCGGCGTCGACCGGGCGCTCCCGATCAGATTCGCCTCAGGCGCCGGCTTTTGGTCTGCTTGCAAATCGGACTGATCTTCAGGGGGCGCAGCGGACGCGGACGCGCCGGCAAGGGGTTCACCTTCGCCAGGCTCGGACGTTTCGGATGGGCTCCCCGATGAATCCTGTCGCAGCCCATTTGCCGAGCCCTGCGCGGCCTTAGTCCCTCTACGCTCGTCCTCATCACCAGCCATCGCGAGCCCTCATTTTTTCGCCCTTGTAAAGGAAGGTAGCGCCTTTCGCAACGGCGCGGCGGTCGGCCTCCCCGTGATTTAGGCACGAGTTCCAGGAAGCTTCCGAATGCGACGGACTCACCTGATCGAATTGGACGGGCGCAAATTCAAAAAATCGACGCGCGTCGGAATCGAATGCGCCGATCACCTTCTCTTGAACCGGCCTGGGCTAGCCTCCCGCCGCGCTCGAAGCCCTTCTGTGCGATCCGAGTATGTTCTTTTTCGGACCGAAACCGCGCTGGCGACTCTTTCGCCGGGCCGAAGGATTCGATTGGATGTCGAAAAGCCAGAGGAGCTCTGCAAGAAATTCTAAGGAGCAGCGCACGAGGCCAGGACCTTGAACCAGCCTTCGCGCTCCGCCGAAAAAGTCGGGGCGATCGCCCACAAAGCCTGATCTTGCCGGCGCCCTTCGCCGCGCACGCGACAATCGACGCAACGACTAAATTCGCACAGATTTTGGCGAGAAGTCGACCTGGATTGATGGTAGCGGAGGTCCGCTACATCCGTAAACCCACTAAACGACGAGACGTGTTCGCTCTCCGTTTCCAGAAAAAAATCGCCGCTTAAATGTTATCATGGTCGTCAGCTCTTACTTATTGCCGCCGCCGATGATGCCCAACGTCCTCCGGCCCGAGGCCGGAGGAAGATCCGGCGGCGGCGAAGGCGGCGCGAGGTCCAGGAAATAGACGTCGCAGCGCTCAAGGCTCTCAAGAAAAGGCCCATTATCAGCAACTTCGGAAAAATCGAACACTCTTCAACGTGGCGGAAAAACGAGCGCTTTCCGAATGGGTTGGCCCAGCCCATTCGATTGAAATTGATATCATCTTGACCTAGCATTACAGTTGCATTTTTGAATTGACATGGGCTTTTCGTGCCGCGGCTTGATGGGCCCTTCGCCAGATTGACCATGCAATGATGTGGGCAGGTTGGATGCGATGCTGAGCAAGCCGCGTGGCTATGCGGCGGATTTCTTGGACCGACCAGCGGATCAAGGCTGACGAGGCCTCGCTGGCGTTGGTCTCATGGTCTTGCGCTTCGTTTTTGGGGGCGGCGCGCTGTTGGCATGACGACGGATCGCAGCCATCATGGCGAACGCGAGCATCACGAGCGAGACGTGGCGATGCCAGCCATGCCAGGAGCGAGTCTCGTTATGGTCATGCCCCAATTCATTCTTGGTCGTCTCGAAGCTGTCCTCGATCGCCCAGCGATGACCTTCTACCCTGACCAGGGTTTCGATGCTCGTTCCAACCGGATGCCAGGTGGAGAAGTAGGTGAGATCCTCATCCGCGATGTTGCGGCGGATCAACAGGCCCCGCGTCCACAAACCCGATCGTTTTTCATCGTATTCGGCGGCGTCGAGATCGGCCAGTTCGCAATATGCCCAATCGTGCAGCCTCGCCCCTTTGGTTCCTTCGCCAGCCGACAGGCGCCGCCAAGCAGAAGGATCGAGATATCGCGCGATTTCCTCGGCCGCGCCGGCGATGGCAGGCTTGCCGCCCCAGGACCCGAAACGGTGCTTGGCGTTGACCCCGAGCACATAGCCTTTGCCGGCGCGCCGCAGCGCCATCTCGATATCGCCGACCCCGTAGACGCTGTCGGCCGGGACCCAGGCGAATGGCGCATCCGCAGCGATCGCCCAATCGATCATGTCGAGAGCGAGCCGAGGCTTGGCTGCGAAGGCCGTCCCCTCCGGCACATGGGCCGCCGCCATCCGTGTGGGATCATCGGTCCAGGCCTTGGGCAGGTAGAGAGCCCGGTCGATGAAGGCGTGGCCGTGGCGCGACGCGTAGGTGGCGAACACACCGATCTGGCAGTTGGCGATCTTGCCGGCCGAGCCTGTGTATTGGCGCCCAACGCCGCACGAGGCCTTGCCCTGCTTCAGAAGGCCGGTTTCATCCAGAACCAGCACGGCGTCCTGATCGGTCAAGGTCTCCACCACGTAGTCCCGCACGATGTCGCGCAGAGCATCAGCGTCCCACCGGCCGCGGCCCCGACAGACTCGATTGGGGCGCTGGTTCGCAAGGGGCTGCTTGAGGCGCTGTCGCGCGGCGCTTAATCAGGGTCTCCTTCATTCTCCGCGCTCGTATGACAATTTGATCAGAAGCGTTCTTGCTCGATGCAGTTTGAGGCAGGCGCGGCCATTCAAGCGAGGCTTCATCCGGCATGCCGAGGGAGGTTAGCCAGGATTGCGGCTGCGTCCGAGACGATCGCACGCAGTCTCTCGTCTGCGGAGATGATAGCGGTAACTCGTCCAACGCCTTGACCGGCGTAAAGCGCCATCGCTTCAAAATCGCCCGTCATCGAGCGGAGCGGAGAGTCCGTGCTGAAAAGATAGATCGGTCGCCCTTCTTCCTCGCCGATGATAGTTCTCGTTTCTGAGAAGGGATTTCCGCGCTCTCCGCGGGTTACGCTATTGGCGAGCATCCGGACCCGCGCGCCAATCGGCCAGTTGATGTGGAAGGCATCCGAGAGATTGTTGCGCTCCGGATCTTGCGCAGCGAACAAAAAAGGGTAAGGCGTCCCGTTCTGGAAAGATCGCGCAGGCGTCGGACCGCTTCCATATTGCGGTCGAGTTCGTCATGGTAGCGATGGCGAAACTCGTCCCAGCGCTTCGGCGCACGCGCGAACCATTGGCGCAGGGCCTTGCTTGGTGCGATCTCCTTTAGCCACACTGTCAGCGCCGTAGCTTCCTTACGCACCCCCCCACGGCCAGATACGGTCGACCAGGACCCTCGCCCCATCGGCGGGGGCGGCTGGGTCGTAAATGCGCCTGGTGCGGATGTCAGCGATTATGATGTGAGCACGGCGATTGCGCGCCAAACTCTTCAACCATCTCCAGGAACAGCCGAGTTCTCCGACTTGGCGAAGGACGACGAGTCGCTGATTCTCGGATAGCGGCCGCGACTCCAGCCAAGCCGTTCCGCACTGCAAGATAGGCGCTAAGCCCGCAGAAACTGCTCGCTGAACACACGATCATGCGCGATCCCGGCTTTAAGGGCGACGGCCTCGGCGGCCTCGATCAGGGCCGGCGGCCCGCAGACGTAGAGATCTGGCAGCGTACCGAGACCGGCTAGCGCCGAAGCAAGCGCATCGGTCGGAGTTCCGGAAAAGCCGGTCCAACCCGGTTCCGGTTTCCAAACGCAAAGGGCTACCTTCAGCTGGGGCAATGCCGTCTTTAACGTTTCAATCTCTTCTGCGGCGAACAGCTCTTCCTCCCGGTTGACGCCGAAGAAGAGGCGGCAGTCGCGCGGATCGCCGAACTCCGCCATTTGCCGCAGAATGGCCAGCATCGGCGCGAGGCCGGTGCCCCCGGCAACGAACCAGCGCGGCGCTTGACTTGCTTCATCGACCGTGAAGCTCCCTTGCGGACCTCGCACGACAAGCATGTCGCCAATCTTGGCGCGGTCAGCAAAATAACTCGAGAACGCGCCGTTCGGCTGCAAGCGGATTAGGAACTCGAGCGTCCCGTCCCAGTTCGGCGTATTGGCGAGCGAATAGGCCCGTCGGATCAATGTCCCAGGAAGGGCGAGCTCCACGAACTGGCCCGGAATGAATTCGGCCGCCCGGCCCCACATGGGATCGTCTGCGAGTCGCAACACGAGGCGCACCGCGCTCGAACCCGCGGACGAGAGTTCGGCGATCGCGGCGTTTCGCTCCGGAATTGGCATGAATCCAATGGCGGCTCGATCGAAAGGCGCCTTCAACTCGAGGTCGCTCCTCGCCTGTGTGCGACATAATAGGATCTCGCCCGCGGCGCGCTCCGCATCGCTCAGCGCCGCCTTGCTGTAGGGGCCGTGCTCGACCTCACCGGTCTGGCGAGTCACCCGGCAGCTTCCACATCCCCCTTCCCGGCACACGGCCGGCAGAAAAATATTGGCCCGAGCGGCGGCGTCGAGCAGCGTCTCGGTCGGTTCGGCGGCGAAGGTCACGCGTTCGCCGTCGCGGGTGGTCAGTTCGATCGTCGGCATGAAGGATGGTCCAAACGGAGACGCTCGGCGCTGCCTTGTTCGCTGGCGAATGAAAATGCCGATGCAAGTTGCAAGGAGAAGCCGGACGGTCGCTGTCGAGCGCCCGGCGCGCCAGACAAATCAAGCAGCCCGCGTCAATGCCGCTTCGATATCGGCTTTAGCCTCACCGATCGGCAGAATGCCGAATTTGTCGACCAGCACATCGACGAGAGCGGGGGTCAGAAATGCCGGCAATGTGGGACCGAGCCGCACATTACGGACCCCGAGCGCAAGCAGGGTCAGCAGCACGGCGGCCGCCTTTTGCTCGAACCAAGAGACGATCAGCGAGAGCGGCAGCTCGTTCACGCCGACTCCGAACGCTTCGGCTAGTTTGCTGGCCACGACGACGGCGGAATAGGCGTCGTTGCATTGACCCATGTCGAGGAGGCGCGGCAACCCGTCGATCGCGCCGAAATCATTGCGATTGAAGCGATATTTGCCGCAACCGAGGGTCAGGATGACGGTATCCTGCGGCGCGGCTTCCGCGAAGTCAGTGTAATAGTTGCGGCCGGGCGCCGCGCCGTCGCAACCGCCAACCAGGAAGAAGTGACGGATCGCGCCGGCCTTGACCGCCGCGATGATCCTGTCCGCGACGCCGAGCACAGCGTCGCGACCGAAGCCGATGGTAATCGTTTCCGCAGGGGCGTCTTCGGCGAAGCCGGGCAAAGCCAGCGCGGCTTGGACCACCGGCCGGAAATCTTCGTCCTTGATATGACGGATGCCGGTCCAACCCACCGGTCCAGCGGTGAACAAGCGTCCGCGATAACGGGTTTGCGGCTCGATCAAACAGTTCGACGTCATCACGATCGGGCCGGGAAACTCGGCGAATTCCCGCTGCTGATCCTGCCAGGCGCCGCCGTAATTGCCGACGAGATGCGGATAGGCCTTGAACGCCGGATAGGAATGAGCCGGCAACATCTCGCCATGCGTATAGACATTGACGCCCGCGCCCTTCGTTGCTTCGAGGATCGCGTGCAGATCCTTGAGGTCATGGCCCGAGACGAGGATCGCCTTGCCTTTGACCGGGCTTACGCGGACCTCGGTCGGCTCCGGGGTTCCGAAGGCGCCGGTATTTGCCGCGTCGAGCGCTTCCATGGCGGTGAAGTTCGCGCGGCCGAGGGCAAGCGCCTCCTCCAATAGCGGACCAAGTTCTGTCGGCTTGCTGGCCAGAAGGTCGAGAGCGTGCTCGACCGCCTCGAAGACGGCGTTCCGCTCTTGACCCAGCACGGCGGCATGGTGGGCGTAGGCGCAGACGCCTTTCAAACCGTAGAGGACCAGGGAGCGAAGCCCGACGACATCCGCGCCGACGACGCTCAGGTCCATCCTCACGGCCGCCTCGCCGGCCTGGGCCAAGAGGCCGTTGAGATCCTGCGCGGGAACGAAAGCCGCCGGCCCCGAAAGCGCTTCCGGCGCCTTGCCGGCCGCGCGCGCCGCAACCTCGTATGCGGCCTTGACCCGGTCGCGGATCTGCGCCGCCTGCGCGATCATGTCGACGAAGCGGCTCGCGTTGAAATTCACGTTGGTCAGTGTGGTGAAGAATGCATAGAGGAGAAAGCGGTCGGCCTCGGGGTCGGTTGCATCGAGCGCCCGGGCGCGGACCGCATATTGGCCGATGCCCTCGCAAACATGAATCAAGACGTCCTGCAAATCGGCCGTCGCAGCGTCCTTGCCGCACATTCCTTTCGAGCCGGAACAGCCGGCGAGATCGTCGGATCGATAGGTCTGCTCGCATTGGTAACAGAACATCAGCGCTTCCTCCGCTTGGTCTTGATTAACCGGAGCGTCGCGTTGGCGCCCCTAAACAGGTATTTCAAATACCTATTTAAAGCCATAAGGTCAAGCACCCGGCCCGAGGGCGACGAATGCTTGGGATATCAGCTGGTTAGATCAAGCGCCGGAACCGAAGCCGTCTCGACGAGGCAATCGCTGAGCGTGAACCGATCGAGTTCCCGCAAGAACCCTTCGCTCGCCCGGGCGAGCATGCCCTTGAGGCGGCATCGCGGGAGCAGGATGCAATTTCCGCCATCGGCGCGAAAGCATTCCACGATGGCCTGATCGCGATCGAGGGTTCGAATGACGTCGCCGATCCGGATATCGCGCGGGTCGCGCGCAAGCCGCACGCCCCCTTGTGCGCCCCGTATCCCTTCGACGAAGCCGGCGGCGGCGAGTTCCTGCAGCACCTTCGCCATGTGATGGCGAGAGACGCCGAAATGGTCCGCGATCGCGGCGGAACTCAGGATTTCCGGCCTTCGATCGGCCAGGAGAATAAGGGCGCGGAGCCCGAAGTCAGTGAAATTGGTCAGACGCATAAAAAAATCATATCATAGTATTTGAAACTCCGAAAATCAGCTCAATTGCCGATTCGAGCCCCGACGTCCCGGATATCCGAAATCCGGTCGCTCGGCCTGCGGTGCAGCGACAAATTGCGATGCCGCAGCGTGCCAGTTGCGTCCTCGCTTACGTGCTGGAAACTGTCGGCATTCGCCCACTCGACGATGTCGTCCACATGCCCTTCAGGCGCCGGCCCGAAAGCCAGCTCGCCGATTTCGATCACATAAATTCTCGGCTCGGCGCTCTACGCGGGAAAAGCAAACGGCAGAAGGCCGAGCGCCAGCGCTCCGCCTGCCACGATGTTCAATCGACTCTTCATCAGAGCCTACTTCAACTCGCTCACGAGGTTCTCGGCGTGCTTTTCATGCTCCTGGAAGAGCTTGAGGCCGGTTTGCAACAAGCTCTTGAGCTCGCCGTTCTGCGCAGAGGGGATCAGCGTCTTTTCGAGCGCCCCGTTGACGGTTTGATGGTAGGCGACCTCGTTCTGAATGTAAGCCTTGTCAAAGGCCGCCCCGCTCAACTTCGACAGTTCTTCCCGCTTCTTGGTCGCCGCCTCGGCCAACGACTTGCTGGTGTCGTTATCTTCCGGCTTCACCTTCAGCTTGTCGAGCAGAGCGAGGGCCTGTTTGTTCACCGCCGTGTGGTCCTGAACCATTGCCTCGGCAAAAGCTTTGACATCCTTATTCTGCGTCTTCTTCAGCGCCTGATCGGCCGCTTCGACGTCGATCTGCCCCGCCGTATAGGCGATGTGGGCGATCTGAGGATCGGTCGGTTTTGGAGCAGTCTGAGCCATGGCGCTGGCGCCGGCAAAGCACAAGACGGTTATTGCAAGCGAACTTCCGAAACGGAGCATGATATTCTCCCGCCTGATGAGAATCCCGCTGCTGCGGGCCTTGACCATCATTGGATGCAACGGGACGTGAAACGTTCCCGCATTTGGGAGCGGGAACATTTAATCTCCCGCCGCATCCAATGTGCATAGGAGACGGATGCGATGGAGCAGGCGCGAGCGACGCGAGCGGAGTGGACGCTCTCTTCCGATGCGGATCTCATCGCCCGCATCGTTGCAGGCGAGGCCGACGCCTTTGTCGCGCTCATGCAGCGCTATAACCGCACGCTCTATCGCGCGGCCAGAAGCATCACAGGCGACGATGGTGAAGCCGAAGACGTTGTGCAGGAAGCCTGGACGCGCGCCTATGCTCACATCGCCGAATTTCGCGGCGACGCCCGCATCGCCACTTGGCTTGTCCGCATCACTTTGAATGAGGCGCTCGGACGAAAACGCCGCGCGAGGCCCACGATGGAAATGGATGACATCGACGAGCGTCCGAGTGGGAGTGTGATCATGTTCCCCTCCGCGGCGAACGACCCGGAAAGCGATCTGTCGCGGAGACAAGTGCGGCGCATTCTCGAGGAGGCGATCGATTCATTGCCGGCTCTCTTCCGCGCGGTCTTCGTCTTGCGCGCGGTCGAAGAAATGAGCGTCGAGGACATAGCGCTGCAGCTCAAAATTCCCGAGGTGACGGTCAGAACCAGGATGCACCGCTCGCGCGCTTTGCTGCGAAAAACGATCGAGAGGAAGCTCAGCGCCAGCCTGTCGGACGTTTTTCCCTTTGATGGCGTCCGCTGCAAGAGATTGACCGATCGCGTCTTGGCCACGATCAAAACGTTGGACGAGCGGCGATAAATCGGTGATGGGGCGTGAAGGCTAGCTACTGTGCGAATCAGGCTCTTATGCGAGCGGACGGGCAAGCGCGCCATGTGCGTGTCCTATTCGAGCGGGCGTGATCCATGTAAGCGTCGAGGGGCAAGGCGGACGACCCAACTGATGCAGCCCGCAATTCATTGCCGGATTTTGCTGTGCCTGCGCCTGCGGGTTTACGGCCAAGATCAAGAGGAGCCGAGTGTTCTTGTTCGACAAGGGACATTCAACGAATCTTAGCCACCGGCGCGCTCGGCCAGATCGGCTCCGAGCTGGTCCCCACCTTGCCGGAGCGCTACGGCATCGAGCGGGTCGTCGCTTTCGGCGTGCGCATTTCGCCGGCGCAGCTCTCGGGGCCGGATGGCGTTTACGAGCACCTTCACTGCACGCAGCCGCAGCAGATCTTCGAACTGATGCGCCGCCAAGGCCAGGTCATCGATCGCACGCTAAAAACAGGAGTTATTGGACCTCCCACCTCGATCCGGCTACCGATGCAATTGTAACCTGGACCATTCATTGCCAGTTTGAATGGAACGCGCTCGACTGCAGCGACCGGAAGCCGGACCTCCACCCCCGTGGCCGGCGTTGGCGCAGACAATGGGGAATCGGCCGGGTCGACTCCGCGGTAGGGCCGGAGGTGCGGCATGATCGGCGGCATGACAGCCGTAATTTCCGAGCAGCGCCTTAGTATCCTGGCCCCGCGTTCACTCATTGCCGTATTTCAACCAATGAACGCCAAAGACTTCCTCGGGCGCCACGCGCCGCGGCGCGACCGGGCGGGAGACCCAGGTCAGATTGACGAAATGGCGGACATTGACGTTCTCCGTCGTGATGTTCCCGCCCCAAGTCCCGCAGGAGAGCGAGAGAGTATAAGGCAGGCCATTGCGGACGCTGCCCGCTCCTTCATTCAAGCTCTGATTGACAATCACGCGCGCCGTCCTTGTGCCAAAGGCCAAAGTGCGAACGTGATCGTCGCGACTGCTGTGAATGCCGCAAGTATGACCGGCGCCCTGATATGAAGTAATTCGGTTGACGAGGTCGACTGCGCCGTCGATGCCGCCGCTGTACCGATAGAGCGCCAGGACCACCGACAGCTTCTCCCCGGAGAAAGGATGCGCCTCGCCGACGCCGTCTTCCTCGACCATGAGAAATGTGCGGTCCGGTGCGAGCTCGATTCCAGCCAGTTCGGCAATGCGCGCGGCGGACTTGGCGACAACCTCGATCGACGGAATGTGCTCGCCCTTCGGCCACATCGCAGCCTGCAGACGAGCCTTTTCGGCCGGCGCGCAGACATGACCGCCGCGCTCGACGAGTTTCCGCTTGAGGGCCTCGTAGATAGAGGAATGGGCGGCGACGGAATTGTCGGCGAGGCAACTCGTTGCATAATCAAAAGTCTTGGCGTTGGCGATCATTTGCGCGGCGTCGTCGAGATCCGCGGTCTCGTCGACGACATGCACGGCGTTGCCCACGCCGACGCCATAGGCCGGCGTCCCGGAACTATACGCCGCTTTCACCATTCCCGCGCCGCCAGTTGCAACAATCAAGTCGCTCATTCGCATCAACAGTTCGGTCTTTGCGATCGACGGCCGTTCGATGACCTGGATGAGGTCGGCTGGCGCTCCGACTTGCAGACATCCCTTGCGCATGACCTCGACGACGGCGGCGGATGTCTTCCTGGTCCGGGGATGGGGCGCGATGATAATCGCATTGCGGGCCTTGAGCGCTCCCAACGCCTTGACGGGCGGAGTGGCGTCCGGCCCTGTCGTGGGAATGAGCGCGGCGATGACGCCGACCGGCTTGGCGATCTTGATCAATCCGCGCGCCGGATCTTCCTCAACGACGCCGCACGTCTTGATTGACGCCATGTCGGTCAGCGTTCCCATCACGCGGTTGGCGAACTTGGCGACCTTGTCTTGAACGTTGCCAAAGCCGCCCTCTTCGACTGCGAGCTTCGCCAGCGCTTCTCGCGACTTGTAGACCTGCCACCCTACGGCCGTGACCAGGGCGTCCGCCTCTTCCTGCGCATAATGTTCTATGGCCGCCTGCGCAACGCGCGCCCGTCCCACCATCGCTTCTATCTCGCAGCGCGCCTCGTCTTCCGCGGGGACAACAGCGGGAGCCTTAGTGAGCGTCTCCATGGTCTCGTCCTTCTTGCTCAAGCGACCGGGAAGAATTGACGACGCGCATGCGCGCGTCAACAATAGTGAAATCATCGCCATTGGCGATGATGGGATTGAGATCGAGTTCGCTAAGCCAGGCCGCGGCGCAGAACCATTGCGACAGGTCCCCGATCAATCGGGCGAAGCGAATGAGGTCGATCGGCGGGCGGCCCCGAAATCCGGCAAGAACCTTGTGGCCTTTCAGCTCATCCAACATGGTCCGCGCCTCGTCGGCATCGATCGGCGCCAGACGCAGGGCGACGTCGTCCAGAACTTCCGTCCACACCCCGCCAAGGCCAGCCATCACGATCGGGCCGAAGAGCGGATCGCGCCGAGCCCCGAGGATCAGCTCCACACCCGGTCCCTCCTGTCGCTGCAAAAGAGCCGGGCCGGCGCCCAGTCGGCGAGAGAAATCCTCGAATGCCTCGGCGACTGCGGCGCCGTCGGTCAGGCCTAGGCGCACGGCGCCTGCGTCACTCTTATGCGCCAGCTTAGGACGCTCCGCCTTGAGGACGACCGGAAATTGCATCTTGGCGGCCGCCGCTGCCGCAGCGGCGGGGTCCGTAACCACCATCCAACGCGCCACGGGGAAGCCCGACTGTTGCAACAGAGAAAATGCCGCGGCGGAGGTCAACCAGCCTGCATCGTCGACAGCGGCTGGCTGGAGAATTGGCTCCCTTGCCGACAGGCGCGCCAATGGTCGGAGCGGTCGGGAGACGGCGCCCGCAAGAATGGTAGCCGTCGCGCCCGGCCAAGCGTGGCAGGGCACCCCTGCCGCTTGCAGCTTCTTGCGATTAGCGTCCGCGCTTCGCGGCGCCACCCAGCAGACATGGATCGGCTTGAGCGAGCCCCTCTCACGCGCTCGCGCGCTTGCCGCAATGACGACGTCGCCAACCTCAGGCATCAGCGCCGAGCGCTGCAGCAGGACCGGAACCACCGCGTCCACTTCCTCGGACGTCATCAGGGCTTCAACCGCAAATTCGTACATTGCTGCGAAGCGCTCCCAGTCGGTGGCGACATCAATGGGATTGACGGCCGATCCTTGCGGCGGCAGTTGGCTTGCGATCTTTGCTTGCAGGCCCGGCGACAGAGCCGGCACGGCGAGACCTTTCGACTCCAGGAGATCGGTTAGCTCCACGCCTGTTCCGCCCGAATTGGTGACGATGCCGATATTGCGGCCCCGCAGCGGCGGCTGGCGATCAAGGGAAGCGGCCACGTCGAGAAGCGCCAGCCCATCTTCGACAAGATGCACGCCTGCTTGACGGAGAGCCGCGAAAATCACGGCCGCGTCGCCGGAGAGCGCGGCGGTGTGGCTGGCTGCCGCCCGTTGAGCGTCGGGGTGACGCCCTGTCTTCAAGGCGACGATTGGCTTTCTCGTCGCTACCGCCGCCGCCGCCTCGAACAGCCCGCGGCCATCGGAGATCGATTCCAGCAGCATGGCGACGACTCTCGTCTCGGGGTCCCGCCCCAGAAATTCGAGCAGCTCGACGTCGTCGAGGTCGAGCTTGTTGCCAAGGGCGACTATCTTGGCGAAGCCGGTGCCGTCATCCGTCGAGCGCCCGTAGGCCGCCATGCCATAGGCGCCGCTCTGAGTCAGCAGGGAAATGCCCCCGCGTGAAGGCAAGCCGATCGATAGGGAGCCGTTGAGGCCGCAAGCGGTGTTGATGACGCCAAAGCAGTTCGGGCCGAGAATCCGCACTCCACGCGCAGCCGCCATGCCGGCCACCTCGCGCTGCAACTCGACGCCGCGCCGTCCGGTCTCGGCGAAGCCGCCGCTGATGACGATAGCGACAGGGACTCCTGCAGCGCCGCAGTCCGCAATGACGTTTGGCACAGCCGCCGGCGGCGTGACGACGATCGCCAAGTCCACCGGCCCAGGAACGGCCGCAAGACTGGGATAAGCGGGACACCCCAGAAGCTCGCTGGCCGACGGATGAATCGCGACGACTTCGCCTTCGAAGCCCGCCTCGAGGGCCGTCAGGTTGCGCAGGAACAAGGCTCCGGCCTTGCGGGGGGAGGCCGAAGCTCCGACGACCGCCACGCGGCGCGGCGCGAACAAGGCGTCCTGCCAATCCGTCACGACATTCCCTCCACGGCGGCGGTGAACAGGCTCGGAGCCCCACCGGTATGCAGAAAGAGAACGTCATCCGCGCCGGCATATCGGCCTTGCGACAGCAGGGTGCGGTAGCCGGCCATGGCTTTGCCGGTATAGGTGGGATCGAGGAATACGCCTTCGGCGCGCGCTGTTGCGACAATCGCGCCCTTCCCTTCCGGCGATGGAACACCGTACCCCGCTCCAAGGAAACCATCATGGACGAAGAGCTTGACGCTACCGAGCTGCGCGGGACAATCGAGCGCGGCGGCCGCTTCGGCTGCTAAATTCCGGGCCCGCGACAAAGCTTCGGCTGCCGGCCGGCTGACCGTGATCGCTTCCAGCCGCCAAGTCGCGCCGAACAGCGCCGTTCCCAATAGCCATCCCGCGAGCGTCCCGGCCCCTCCCACCGCCATAACCACTGCTTGCGGCATGACGCCGAGATCCGCGCATTGTTCGAGGGTCTCGCGCACCGCCAGGACGTGGGCCAGGGCGCCGAGGGCGCAGGCGCCGCCACGAGGAACGCTAAAAGGCCGGCCGCCCCGCGCGACAACCTTGGCTACGGATGCCTTGATGCCGCGATCCACGGAAGCGCGGTCCGCATCGCCGGTAAAGACGATCTCGGCCCCGAGCATTCGGGTCAACCAATGGTTTCCTTCGACCCTCGGGGGCGCTGCGCCCCAATAGATGGCGATGCAACGCAATCCGGTCATGGCCGCCACACCGGCGCTGGCCCGAACATGGTTCGACAGGGGACCGGCGCCGGTAACCAGAGTGTCTGCGCCTTGACGCAACGCTTCGGCGACGATGAGATCCAGGGAGCGAACCTTGTTGCCGCCGAATGCAAAAGGAAGAAGATCGTCGCGCTTGAACCACAATTGTGGACCGCCAAGGGCCGCCGAGAGGCGGCGGGCGGGGGCGAGTGGCGTCGGTTCGCACACGAGCGACAGACGCGGCAGGGCGTCGAGGCTAGCGGTCCAGGCGGTCACGGCGGGCTCCCTTTGAGAACCCGGTCCACCAGCTCTCGACAGTGCCCGGTTTGGGCCTCGATGGAAAACAGCCGATCGATTTCTTGCGTCTTCAGATGACTGCGGATGTCTAAATCCTCCGCGACGGCGGCCGCGAAGGGCCTGCCTTCGCGGCGCGCCGCGGCGGCCAGCCGTTGAACCGCACGATGCGCTGTCTGCTTGCCGACGCGGTGGGCAAGGGCGATCATGAGGGCTTCCGAAAAGAGCAGCCCGCTGGAAGCTTC
Source organism: Methylocapsa aurea (assembly GCF_000746085.1). GTDB lineage: Bacteria > Pseudomonadota > Alphaproteobacteria > Rhizobiales > Beijerinckiaceae > Methylocapsa > Methylocapsa aurea. Next base: position 28,655 of record NZ_JQKO01000004.1, read on the forward strand.
CATATTGGCGCGCATGCGGTCCGCGCGCACCTCCAGCCCCCCGAGGAGAGATGCGAGCAGGCTATGGGCCTTGCCCGCCGCCATGGTCAACTCCGGCACGGCGTGCCATTCCACCTTCCACGATCTGCCATCGCGTTCGTGGTCGTGAACCAGGCCCTCGGCAAGAAGCCCAGCATTTGCCCGCACGACGCGGGCCAGGGTTCCAAGATGTTCGGCCATCTCCGGGTTGCGCTTATGCGGCATGGTGATGCTGCCGATCCCTTCGGTGCTGGCGCTTTCGCAAAGCTCGCCGATCTCGTCGCGCTGAAGGTTGTAAATCTCGTGCCCGATCCGGTCGGCGGCGCCGGTGGACAGAACCAGGAGGTGAGCCCATTCGGCGAGGATGTCGCGGCTCGCCGTCCAGGATATATCCGGCTCGCGCAGGCCGAGGCGCCCGAGGAAGCGCCGCTGCACGGCCAATGCTTCCGGCCCCATGGCCGAAAGGCTGCCGACGCCGCCGCACAGCTGGCCCACTTCCATGCGCCGAGCGGCTTCCTCGAAGCGCTGTCGATGGCGTCGCAGTTCGGCCAGCCACCCCGCGGCCTTGAACCCGAAGGTGATCGGCAGTCCCTGCTGCCCGTGGGTTCGTCCGGCCATGACCGTATCCCGGTGGCGTCGGCAGAGGTCCGCCGTCGCCGCCATCGCGCGCTCGAGGTCCGCGACGAGCAAGCCGCGGGCCTCACGCAGCGTCAGCATGAGCCAGGTGTCCGTAATGTCCTGGACCGTGGCCCCGAAGTAGAACCATTCAGCGCCGGACGCGGAGCATCGGCGCGCGACGGCCGCGATCAAACCGGCCGTCGAGTGGCAGGTTGCTTCGTATCGTTCCCGGCATTCGGCGAGAAAATCAGCGTCGACATCGATCGACCGGCACGCCGCCTGAATGTCTCGGGCCGCCTCAGCCGGGATAAGCCCATGTTCGGCTTGCGCTTCCGCGAGCAGGCCCAACAGATCGAGCCATCGCCGCGTTCGCGGCGCATCAGCGAATAGGGCCCTCATCTCTGGGGTGGCCCACGCGCCGCCGTAGATGGCCGACCCGAATGACCATTCCGTCACGAGGCGTCTCCCGCGAAAGCCTCCGCCTCGGCATGGAGGCGACGGAGCGCGGCCTCCCGGTGCGCGCGCGCGACTTCGATCGCGCGGCGGCGCTGGCCGACCGCCTCGAATAGTGCGGCCGCCATCGCCGTCACCTCTTCCGGTGAGGCGCCGCCAACATCCCTCCGCGACGCGACGCAGGTGGTAGGATTGAGCGCCGCGGCGACCAATTGATCAGTAACGCCATTGAAGGGCAGGCCGGCGGCCCGCAGGGCGTTGGCGACGTCGCTCGCCGTCGCCGCGGCGAGGGTGCGCTTATTCTCCTCCAGCGCTCCGACGAGACGCCCGACGACGCCGTGCGCGCAACGGTAATCGATTCCGACCGCCGCCATCAGACGCTCGGCAAGGTCGGACGCACATGCCGACCGATCGTCCAAGGCGGCAAAAGCGCGCGCCTCGTCCATGCTCAGCCCATCCACGCACTCGGCGACGAGCGATGCGGCCTCGCCGGCGGATCGAACGGCATCGGGCGCCGCCTCGTAGGCGAAAAAGCGGTTGTCCATCTGGCCGGAGGGCGTCCGGGCGGCGGCGGCCATCCCGGCCTGCACGCCGATCAGACGGTTCGCGACAGCCCTGACGAAGGCCAGAGCATATGGGTTGCGCTTGTGCGGCATGATCTTGCTCGCCCGCGCATGGCGGTCAGCAAGTCTGACGAACCCGAATTCGGCCGATGCGAAGATCATCAGGTCCTCCGCCAAGCGGTCCAGATTCACCGCCGCGGTCACGGCGACGGCGGCCGCTTCAAGAGCGATGTCCGCCTGCCACATGGCGTCGCGGGCGTGCCGGACCGGTTGGCGAAAACCCAGGCGGTCCGCCAGCTTGGGCCGGTCCTGCATCGTCACCGAGCCATTGGAGCTGCCGATGCCCGCGGGGCTCTGGTCGACGCGGTCGTAAAGGGCCTGGACCCGATCAAGGTCGCGCAGGATCGGCCAGGCGAAGGACTGCAGGTAATGGCCAAATGTGGTCGGTTGGGCCGCCTGCAGATAGGTATAATCGGGCATCAGCGCGTCGCGGCGTCGCAGCGACGCGGAATTGAGAGCCTCGGCCGCCTTGGCCAGGGCCTCGCCGAGATCAAGCAATTCGTCGCAGAGCGTGAGATGGTAGGCCGTCGTCAGCGCCTCGCGGCGTGCGCGGGCGACGCCTAGCCAGCCGACCGCCTCGGTGCGTTCGGCGAGCCAAGCCTCCCGATTGGTGTATAGGTCGCCATATTCGGCGGCCGGAGCGAATGAGGCGCGCGCCTCGTGGAGCGCGAGAAGCGCCGCGACCAAGGCGCGGGCGCTATCGCGGGGGATGACGCCTCGCTCCGCCAGGGTCATCGTATGCGCGAGATCAACCCAGCCAATCGTCGTGACCAGACCTTTCTGCGCTTGCAACTCGCGACTAAACGCGATGTCGGTGAGGCGCTTCGACGGCGCTTCCGTCAACCGTTCACCGACCTCGAGGACGGCCGCGCGCGCGATGTCGCCCAAAGGAATGGTCGGGCTCATTTTTCGCTCCGGGCGGGTTCGATTCCGACTGCGTCCTCAACCCGCGTCGGATCCCAGCGGCCAGAATCCATGGATTGATGGGCGATCGTCGAAAACGTTTCGAAACGCAGGCCGCAGCGCAAGGCTTCCAGAGCCAGGCATTCTTGCGGTCGGATATTGCCCAGGCTGACATTGGCGCCGAATCGGCAAACCAGATAGGCCTGCTGGGGCCGGAGGGGGGCCTCCCAGATAAGGCGAGGAGCAGAGTCCCCGACCAGCCTGATGATCTCATCCAGGAAACCGGTGCGAATGCCGCCTTTCTGGTCGTAGATGCCAATGCCCTGCCCGCACTCCCTCCCCTCGATAATCACCCAGGAGGCTCCCCAGGCCAGATCCTTCAAAGCCTGCTCGGCCAGTTCCTCGGCGCCCGGCTGCCGCTTGGGGTCCTTGCGGCCAACCTCGGTAATGGCGACGAGTCCAGAATCCCGCGCGCACTCAATGACTCGCCGGCGACGGTCGCCGGGCAGGTCGATGGTCCCTTCGGAAATCTCGACCGCCCGGAACCCCAGGTCTTTCGCGTGTCGCATGAAGACGCGGCAGTGCTGCTGGACGATGGCCGCTTCGAGCAAGGTGCCGCCGGGGTAAGTCAAGAGGTCGCGCGCATGGAGTAGCGCCAGCTTCTCCTCGAGGATCGGCAGCGGCATCAAGGCCGAGGTGCCAAAGCCGAACTTCCAATGGTCGATGTGCTCCCCCGCCAGCGCCAAAATGTCTCGCAGGGCGGTGGCGCCGAGGCCGGTGTCGATGACCATCGTGACGCCGGTCGTCCGCGGCCGGCGGATCCTGCGGTTCACGATCACGTCAAGGGACCATACGCCCTGCCAGGGCGATCTAAACCCGGTCGATGTCACGCGACAACTCCCTCAACGCCCGTTCGATCATCACCAGGTTCGCCCCCCACGGGACAACCATGACTTCGCCCTCACGTTCGATGTCGAATTCCCAAAGGCAGCATTTGAGGATTGTCGGCTCACTCCTGCAACCGCCGATCACGCGCGGGCACATTTCCACTCGCGGCGGCTCGTCGCCATAGTAGTGACGGTGGAATTGCAGGCTGCGTTCGCAGCCGATCAAGGTCCAGTCATGACGCTCGGGAGGTCGCTCGTCGAGATAGTAGATCGGAGCGCCGAGGTCCTCGAGGCCTCCCGACCTGCAAGGGACCAGGAACGCGGGCGCCGACATGTTCCGCACCAAATTCTTCAGGTCTATCCGTTCGAGGACCGGAATGATGGGAGGCAGATCGGCGTAGCTGAGAACGTGGCGAACGAGGTCGAAGAGTTTGGGAGGCTCGGGAGGAGCCACTTCGACGACCTTGAGAACGAAAGGACTCGGATGGTGGATGAAGTTGACGTGGTCATACTTTCCTTCGCAAATGAGCGTCTGGTCCTTGCTGACGCCGTGGAGGGCCGCCAGAGCGGCAAGGGCCGACCGGTTTGCGCAATCGGTTTCGGGATCGCGCACATAGATGCACGCTTCAGCAAGGGCCAGGACCTCCACATGCACAATCGGCGCGAAAAGGGGTTCACGGTCGGAAACATCGACGGCGATGACCGCATGTCCTCCGCCCGGCGCCTTCAGCACGATGAACTCAGTGCGGCGATAGGCCTCCCGGCCAAGGAAATAGTCAGCAATTCCGTGCTCCGTCATCGGGCCATCGAAAGCTTGGACGCTGACTCCGCGGTAGGGAAGCGGAACCACGTTGAGCCTCTCCTTGAACAGCGGGCGGGCGGTTTTGGCTTGGGGCGCGAGCAGACCGGCCGATGCGGGCATAGGACATTCCTCCCTCGCGCCCAGAGCATGATGTCTATCATGCTCTCTATCTCTTTGTTTTAACGTATGATCTTATCGAAAAAGTCTGTACGTTTTGGGATCATGCTCTAGGTGATTGCGAATTCGCGCCGCAGATCCTCGGCGCGAATCTCCTTCTCGTGGACCTTCAGTGGATCGAGCCGCCGGATGAGTTCGACGACCGAGCGCTCCGGCGCCGGAATCGTCTCGACCTTGGCGGCGAGCCTCGGCGTGAACCCCATGTTCTCCAGAACCTCGTCGAGCGAGGTGTCGCGGTAGACTGCGGTTAGCCGGGCGTGCCCGTCGGCGTCGAAGTCGAACAGGCCGAGCTCGGTCACAAGCCATTGCGGGCCGCCGCCGCGATGGCCGAGCTCCTTTGCGGGCTGTCCGTCTCGGGTGCGGTGGCCAAGATTGGTGATAAAATCGCAGTCCTCGACGAGACGGAATCGGCGTTGGCCCTTGGCGTCCTTCGGCGACCGATGGGCCGTGGTCCAAAGGGTGATATGGGCTGCGTCGCAGGAAAGGTTGCAGCCGCCGCCGCCGCCGGGCAATTTCAGCTTGATGTTGGGATAGCCCAGCGCCGTCACATTGCAGTTGCCCCATCGGTCGATCTGTAAGCCGGACAGGAACATTCGTCCCATGCGCCCGGCCGCCGCGAGGTCGAACAGCTCCTCAATGCCAAGCGAGGACGACGCGCCGCGATCCATCACCCAATCGTTCGAGGTGGGGGCCAGAAAAGGCGGTTCAGGATCGACCCCATAGGTAGCGCCCGCCACCAAGATCATCCGCGGCGCATGGGTTCGCTTCGCCACATGCATGGCGAGCTGGATCAGCGGCGATCCGAATCCATGGAAGACCAGCGTCCCGTCCGCGATCGTGCGGGTGAGCGCCGCGATCATCATCTCGCCGAAGGTGCAGCTTGTCGTCATGCCATCGCCTCGTCCATGTAAAGGCGCTTCCAGGCTTCGGCGCCATCGCGCCAAGAGGAAAGACGGGCGCGCGCTTTTTCGCCGCCGATCTGCGCAAGATAGTCGGCGTGGTCGGGCGCGCCGTGGACAAAGACGGAGAGATACTCGGCCAAGAAGGCGTCGGCGCCCTTGCGGGCCGCCTCATAGTACAAGACCGTATGGCGTCGATCGTAGGCATAAAAGGGATAACAGGCGGTGGGATGCGCGCCCATCGGGACCTCGCTCACCGCAGTTACGTAGAAGTATGGGATGCTGACGCCGCCGAGTTCCTTGAGCCGCGCCGTCGAGACGATCTCCTCGACCGTCGCCAGCACCTCCCGCGACGCCTTTGCGAAAAGAATATCCGCGACAGGTGGTCCCTGAATCAGCAGGTTGCCCTGGGCATCCCCGTACTGGGCGTGAATGAGGGCGACCTCGGGCTCGATGGCCGGGACGAGCAACAGCTCTTCGCCGGTAAAGGGGCAAATCATCCGCTTGTACTCGGGGTGAAGCGACGGAAAGCTAGTGCCCCTGACCGACCGGATGGGCAGGAACGGCAGGCCCTGGATGGCGGCCCGAAGCTGTTGCACAAGAGTATAGCAACAGCTGTCATCAACGCTGACTGCGCCGGATTCGAGCGCGCGCCGATAATTCGGCGCCATGCCGAAATCCTGCTCGAAGCCGACGTAGCTCTCCGAAGATCGTGAAATGGCGCCGCCGCCGCTCAACAGGTCGATATCGATGCCATGCGCCGAGCCGACCACGGTGAGACCCTTGACGCCACGGCGCAGGATGGCCCGCAGCAGGGCCATGGGCTCCCGCGAGGAGAGGCCGCCTCCCACCGCGACGACGGAGCCATCCTTGACCTGCGCGGCAAGATCGTCGAGGCCCGTGCGCTTATCGGAGTCGACGTAAATGGGTCGTGGCTCGGTCTTGGACATCTCACCGCCCATTAAACTAAAAATCATACGCCCTGCCGCGAGCCGTTGCGAATCAAATCCGCTGCTTTCTCTGCGATCATGATCGTTGGCGCATTCGTGTTGCCGCTTACGATTGTCGGCATGATCGACGCGTCCACGACGCGCAGTCCCTCGACGCCATGCACTTTGAGATGGGGATCGACGACAGCCATCTCATCAACTCCCATCTTGCAGGTGCCGGCCAGGTGCCATGTGGTGGAGGCAGCGCGCCTCACGAAGGACTCGATATCCGCATCGCTTCTCAGCTCCGCTCCCGGCGCTATTTCGACGCCTCGGATGTCGTCAAAGGGCTTAGCGTACAAAATCCTGAGGTTCCAGCGTACGCCAGCGACGGCGCATCTCATATCGTCGGGCGCACTCAAGTAGTTGAAATCGATCATCGGTCGATCAAGAGGGTCGGGCGACGAGAGCGTGACCTCGCCGCGGCTGAGCGGCCGATTCATGTAGGCGGTGAAGGTTACGCCATGCCGGTCTGGCGGCCCGCCTTCGGGATAGTCAGGAGCCAGCGTCATGAGGAAAAATAGCTGGAGCCCCGGATACGCCTCTTTCGGCTCGCTTTTGACAAACGCTCCCGCCTCAAGGAAGTTTGACGCGAGCGGGCCGCTGCGATGAGCCGCGTATTCCTGACATGCGGCCGCCTTCGTTTCGTCCGGGAGCGGGGCGAAGGTGAGCGGCCGCGCGATCTCGCACCGCACTCTTGTATGGAGATGGTCCTGCAGGTTCTTGCCCACGCCTGGAAGATCCAAGCGAATGTCAACCCCTCGCCGTTCAAGCTCGGCTTTTGGTCCGATCCCGGAAAGCATCAGCAACTGAGGCGAACGCAAAGCGCCGGCTGAAACGATGACCTCGCTAGCAGCGCGCGCCTGCTCCAGGACTCCGAAGCGGAGATAATCGACGCCAGCGGCTCGGGCGCCGCTGAAATGCAGCTTCGTCGCCTGGGCATGGGTCAGGATGGTCAGGTTCGGACGCGAGCGCGCCGGGTGGAGATATGCATTGGCGGCGCTACAGCGGGCGCGATTTGCGAGCGTGGCTTGCAAAGGGCCACACCCTTCTTGAAACTCTCCATTGAAGTCTGGGTTGAATGGGATTCCCACTTCCTCCGCCGCGGCGAGATAGCGTTCGACGAGAGGGTTCGAAGGCAAATGGCTGTCGACATCAAGGGGACCGCCCGTGCCGTGATAGCGGTCGGAAAGGGTCTTATTGCCTTCCGCTTTCACAAAGTAAGGCAAAACGTCATCGTATCCCCAGCCCTCGTTCCCGCGGCGGCGCCATTCGTCGTAGTCGCCGCGGTTGCCGCGGATGTAAATCATGTAATTGATGGAGCTCGATCCGCCGAGCACCCGGCCTTGAGGCACAAAGATACGGCGCCCATTCAAATGCGCCTGGGGAAGAGTTCTGTCAGCCCAGTCGCAGGGGCTGTCCTGGAGTTGCCCGTAGAATGCCGGTATCCGGATCGAGGGCGCGTCGTCTTCGCCGCCCGCTTCGAGCAATAATACCCGGCAAGCGGAATCCTCGGTCAACCGGCTTGCCAAGACGCAGCCCGCAGATCCGGCGCCGACAATGATGTAATCGAACATGACCGCTTCCATCACGGGCCGATTCGGTGGCCGGTGCCATTGGTCTTCACCCGATTGCCTTCCGCCCGCTTAGACATCCCAGAACCACCTACCGAAAGCCACGTGGTTGCATCGATCAGACGGCTGAGTACCCGCCGTCAATGGGTATGGCGGCGCCGTTACAATAACTGGCCTCGTCGCTGGCGAAGAAAGCCGCCGCGCCCACGACATCCGACACCGCGCCGATCGTCCTTTGGGGAATGCGGGCCAGCACCTCCTCCCGCAATGAGGGCTGGGCGAGCCGCCAATGGGTCATCGGCGTGTCGATCATTCCCGGGCACAGGGCGACGGACCGAATTCCCTGGCGCCCATAGTCGACAGCGATGGCTCGGGTGACTTGGATGACTGCGGCCTTGGCGATTGAATAGGCGGCCCGGCCGGGGAACGCCACGAGCCCGGCCACCGAAGCTATGTTCAAGATGACGCCGCGGCGCCGCTCCAGCATGGCCGGCAGGACGGCGACGCTCAGCCGGATGACGGCTCGCAGGTTCACATCGATGACGCGGTCGGCCACATTGGGCGGAGTTTCGTGGAGGGTCGTCGCTTGCGCGCCGCCGGTCGTACCAGCGTTGTTGATGAGCACCTCCGGATGGCCGAAGCGCGCGACCGCCTCGGCCAGCGCCCCCTCCAGCTGCGCATCATCAGTGACATCGGCGACAGCTGGCAACAGGTTCGGACTGGCAAGCTGGTCGGCCAGCGACGCGAGGCCGCCCCGGTCCATGTCGAGGGCGACCACTTGGTCTCCCAGGCTGAGGAAGCGCGCCGCCAGCCCGGCTCCAATACCCGAAGCCGCCCCCGTGACCATCACCACCCGGCTCATAGGTTTCGGAGCTCCCGATGGCCGGCCCTCAGGCGCGACAATTGAATGAAGTGAGTGGGGTTGAGGAACAATTCGTCCATCTCTCCCAGCTCATCTATGGTCAGGCCCCTCTGGACCAGCACGTTGAGATATTGGAACGCATCCTTGGCTCCATAGCCCACGTGATGCGCCCCCAACACCCTTCGGGTATCGCCATCTAACACCAGTTTTTGGAAGCCGGACATGTGCGGGCGCGCCATGGCGTAGAGCATTGTCCTGTCGCTCGCCGGAAGGCCGATGGCGAGGCCGTTGGGGTTGTCGGGAGGCATTTTCAGAATGACGACGTTCAGAAAACGCGCACGCGCCTCCTCCTCGCCGAGGCCGAGCCAGCTCACCTCGTAATGGGTGTGCAGGAAGTCCGGCCAGTCGGACGGCCGGTAGCTGACTTTCTCGCCCATAATGGCGCGCGCGGCATAGACTCCGCTCTTGCGCGCCTTGAACATCTCCATGGGAGCGCCAATGAGGTCCCCGACCGCATAAACATCAGCGACCGATGTCCGCAGCTGTTCGTCGACCACCACGGCGCCGCTGTCGTCGACGGCGACGCCAAGCGCTTCGACCGCGGGGCGCGACCGTGGCCGTTCGCCAAGCGCTTGAAACACGAAATCGGCGTCGATCTGCAGCGGGCCCGCAGGCGTCTCAGCAACAACTCGGGCAACGTGGCCGGAGGCGTCTCCGATAATGGCGGATGCCGTCGCCCCTTCTATGATCTCCATACCCTGCTCGCGCATGCGGTCGATAGCGTAGGCGCGGGTGTCGCCGTCGCGTATGAGGTCGAGAAGCCGGCTGCGGACGAGCATGACCACATGACGGCCCGTGGCGTTGAAGAAGCAGCCATATTCGACGGCCGTCTTACCTCCGCCGATGACAACCACGGCATCGCCCGGCTCGCGGTCAAGGGTCTCGACCAGCGTCGCGTAGTCGTGCACGCCGTCCAGTTCGCTCCCGGGCGCGTCCAGGCGGACTGGCTCGGCGCCGAGCGCCAGCACCAGAGCGCGAGCTCTGAAGACCTCGCCGGCCGCCTCGACGGTGTGAGCGTCGAGGATTCGGGCCGATGCATTCAGCACGAACTCGATGTCGAGTTGCTCTTTGCTTTGATAGTTCATGACGGCATGCGGCCCCGTGCGGCCACGCCGGAACAGATCGACCACTTCCTTGATCGAGGTCGTCCGTCCAGTCATGTCCGGAAACCAGAGAGTTCCGGAGAAAGCGCGGGCCAGCATCAATTCTGCCGCGCACTCCGAAAAAAGATGGTGGGGGACGCAAGCATTGTGTGGGCAGGAGCCGCCGAGAAAAGGCCAGCGATCAATCACTAGCTGACGGCCGCCCAGGGCGCGAAGGTATGCCGATCCAAATCGCCCCGCCGCTCCACCGCCAATGAAAATGGCGTCGAATTCGCGCCGGTCGCCATCCCGGATATTCCTGATGGGGCCGACGATGTTTGGCTTCTCGAGCGCCTCCTCGATCTTCCTCGCCCATTGTTCGATGGTCAGGAAGGACGGATCAGAGCCTTTAGCAACGAACTGATCCACCATCTGTCTCCCTTAATCGGGCGTAGAAATCGGTGCTTGTCCTGACGATCGCGCCGGGTTAACCGCCGCAGCAAGGACAACCGGCGCCATGACCTGTCTCCCAGGGATGGGGCTCAGGACGCTTGTTGGGATCTGGCCGCGCGCGGCGACCCCCGCATCCCGAGCATGTCCACTCGGTGGGCATGCGGGCGCCCTTCAGAACGAAACTCTTCGCAACCCGCCCGCAGTCGGGACAGGCGATCGTATAGACTGGCATTTTAGAAGCTCCGGCGTCAGATGGCGGGGGCGTCAGTGGCCGCGCCATCTGGTCAAGTCACTCGGCGGCTACGGCTTGCTGCAGCCTTTCGCGGACCAGCTTGGTCCCTTCGACCAGGGCGTGGATCTTGTCCTGCGCAATGTAGCGCTGCAGCAGGATCAGGCCACAGTCTGTGGTGACGCCGAGCCGATCGGCCGGGACGACCCTCAGCAGGGCGGTGATGCGGTCCGCCACTTCAGCGGCCGTTTCCGTGATCGTGCTCTTGACGTCGATCACCCCGGCCCAGAAGTCGATATTGTCCGGCAGCGGAAATTCCTTGAAGGCGTCGAGACCTGACATATCATCGACGCGTCTGCCGCAACTCTCAAGATTGAGGACATTGATGCGCGCTTCGTAAGCCTTCGGCACGATCGAGCGCGTTGCCGCCGGGGCGTTCGCTTTCTCCTTGCGCTTAGTCAAGTCGTAGATCTCGCCAGGCGTGCCGGTCTCGTCCGGATAATAGGCCGGGGTGCCGCCCCAATTGCCCCAGCAGACATGGACGATAATGCGGGCGTTCTTGACCCCTTCGACCGCCGTGTTGAATGCTTCGATGGCCCAGTCCTCGAAGAAATAGGGCCAAGTGAACTCATCCAATTGGATGAAGTCGACGCCCAACGCGTCTACCTCCCGAATATCCTCGTTCATGGCCTTCGCGATGGCCAGCGCTCGATCGCGGGAGTTGCTATAGTAGAGATCGTTCGTACATTGGGCGAGAACCTGGACGCCTGTGTATTGCACCTTGGTCGGTTTACTCGTCGCGCGTTTGAGCGCCCGCGCCTGCTCGACCATTATGGCGCCGTGCCGCCGAATTTCATGCTCCACCGTCCCAGAATGCAGACGACTATAAATTGGGAAGCCTAGATGATTGCCTCGAAGATCGTAGCCCAGCCGCCGAAAATAATGGTAGACTGCGGTATCAGCGTAGTTGTCGCCGTGGACGCGTCCATCCGTGATGATGTCGAGGCCAGCGTTTTCCTGATCCAGGACAACCGCTGCGACGGCGTCTTCGAGAGCTTCGCGGCTCATGGAATCCGGCGGTTCCCGGTCACCCTTGAAATGTCGCGCCCACGTAGCATCCCACCAACGTGGGTTGGGGTAATTGCCCACCATGCTGGTTGGAAGTGGGATGTCTTGCCCTCGAATTTTCATGCCCTCTCTCCCTCGTTGCCCCCCCGAAGTTGACGCTGGCCTCCGATGCACGACAATTGCGTGAGCGCCAATGTATCCCTTTAACGCTATGACTTAGTTATTAGTTCCTGATTTGGCGTAGCTGCACAAAGCAATAAAATCAGAGAGCTAAGGCTCTGGTGCAAACAGCGCAAGGGAGGCATATTTGCCGATAAGGGAGCGGCATGCTGAGCGTAGATGATTTGTTCAAAGGCCGCCATTGAGACCGTCTCAAACTTGGGGGTTCTAACCCGCCTGGCATATGGGGGAGCGCGTCGACAGGCCGAGAGCGATATGGTCGCGTTCGAATGTTCCGTTCAAGACGGCGGTCAGAACCTTGAGCATGAAGTGCGCTCCTCTCGGCGACCAGCGCATTTGCTGCTTTGCCGTCATCCGCCGATGCAGCAGTCTATGGACTGCGCTCTCGGTTTGGGCCGTCGAGATTAGCTCGGCTGAACGCCGCGCGGCGGCATAATTGATGATCGAGGAGAATTGTCCCGAGACGTAAGTCTCGAGATCTCGCAGGATGCCTGTGAGTTTCTTTGAGATAGGCCGCGGTCAGCTGGACTTGGCGCTTTGGCATTTCGATGTCCTGCAAAATCTCGTCGATTAGATCAAGAGCCCCTTGGGGGCGGCCGTGCCATAGCAGCCAACGGATCCGTTCAATCTTCTTCGCGAGCAGATCGCCTTGCGGGAGATCCTCGTTGGTCCCGCGCGGCCAGCTTCGAACCGTTTGGGTCACGTGCTGAACTCGCATCGAAAGATGAAACCAGTCCATAACATGACGCGCCGGACCCGGGCTCGCGGATTCACCCAGAAAGCGTGGGCCTTCTACTCCGTCGCTCAACACCGTCACCAGAGTCGCGGGCGTTGCGCCAAGGTCGCGCAGGACGGCGCTGAGCTGCTGACGCTGCCGATCCGCCTCGACCGGGACGCTGCAGAACAGCTGCTGCTTCCCTCGGTCGTTACTGGCGCAAGCCAACATGACCTCGAACGATCGCATCTGATAGCTTCTGATCGACTTCACATGGCCGCCGTCGAGCGAGACCACGATCGACTGAGCCGATGGCGGACTGGCCAATGGCTTGGCGGCCAGGCTCTGCTGCTCCAATTTCGCTCCCACCCAAAGGGTTCGCCGTCGCGCCGTTTCGACCGCAGGCGCTTTATCCAGGGGTAGAAACTCGGCCATCAAGGCCGCCGCGCGGCCTTAAGCGGCCAAGCTCCTTATTTTGACGAGAATGCGCTCGTATTCTTGTGTGCATCGATCCCGCATGATCTCAGCCAGCGGGCTGACAATTCGGCGCGAGGCGACTCCACAACGGCAGGGATTGAGGCGAGGCGCCTCGACTTTCACGACCCCGAACAATGTCGTCAGCTGCCGGGTGCGCCCGTCCTTGATGGCGCGACGGGAGCCGCAATGCGAACAAATGCGCCTATGATCACAATATTCATCGGCTTGGGCTTGAACCAGCTCGGTCTGCATGGCGGCCAGAACTGACTTGCCCTCGGCCAAGGTCAGCCCAATGTCCTCTGGAAAGATCGCGCTTGTCGGTCGGTGGCCAGTCACCAGCTCACGCGTCTCCACGTTCCCGTTTGCCTCTGTCAGCTCCAGCAAAACCCGCCACTTCATTCCACGTCCCCAGGTCAATAACGACCAGAAACCTATAGCACCCCCAAGTTTGAGACGGTCTCATCAGCCACCATGAAACAAAGGCAGTCCGGCCGGACGAGGGCGCGATCCTTGTTTCAGATGACGGGGACCGCCAAAAAGCGGTCTGGCTGCCAAAGGCGGCTATTGAGATCGAGCGCGCCAAGGACGGTTCGACAATTGTCACTATGCCCGAGCGGCTGGCGGTCGATAAGGACCTCGTCTGAGAATGCGCCGCGCGCCGCGTCCCCGCTCAGCCCCGGAAGAACGCCCCATCGATCCTCGGATGATTGAATTGGTGCGGGCTCTTGCGCGCGAGGCCGCAAGGCGGGATCATCGCCTCGCGCTGGAGCGGATGGCCGCTAGGCGCGCGGGCGAGGCGAAGGAATGAAAGCGGTCATTTACGTGCGGTTTTCCACAGACCTTCAAAGCGAAAAATCCATTGAAGATCAAATAGAGCTCTGCCGTGACTATTGCCAAAACGCGGCCTGACGATCGCCGGAACCTATGAGGATAAAGCGCGGTCCGGCGCTTCGATGTTCGGCCGAGACGGCCTGCTCGCGATGATGGAGCGAACGCGGGCGGGAGGCGTCGACGTTGTCGTCGTCGAGGCCCTGGACCGGCTCTCGCGCGACATGGAGGATCTGGCTGGCATCCACAAGCGCCTAGCCTATGCCGGGATCGAGCTGCGCGCCGTCCATGACGGAAGAGCTGATACGGTCACCGTGGGCCTGCGGGGCCTGGTCGCCCAGCTCTACCGCGAGGACGGCGCCAAGAAGGTCAAGCGCGGCATGGCGGGCGTGATCCGCGACGGCCGTCACGCCGGCGGCCGAGCCTATGGATATCGGCCCATCGCTGGGAAGCCAGGGGAAATGGAGATCATCCCGGATGAGGCCGATATTGTGCGCCGCATTTTCGCGGCCTACGCCGCCGGCGCGACGCCGCGCGATATCGCCGGCGCGCTGAACCAGGACGCGGTTGCTCCGCCGCGCGGCGCAAAATGGAACGCCGCGACGATAAAGGGTCCCGCCAGCGCGCCAATGGCATTCTGCAAAACGAGCTCTATGCCGGAAAAATCATCTGGAACCGCGTCAGGATGGTGAAGGACCCTGACACAGACCGGCGGGTCTCGCGGCCGAACCCGGAGTCGGAATGGCTGTCCGCCGAGGCGCTGCATCTGAGGATTTTGGATGATGAGACATTGGCTGCCGTCAGGGCCAAGCGCGGCGCCAGGTGCGGGGAAGCGCCGGCGAAAAGCCGCCGGCCGAAGCGCTTGCTCTCGGGCCTGCTAAAATGCGGCTGCTGCGGAGCCGGCATGGCAATCCACGATCGCGACAAGACAGGCAAAACGCGCGTGCGCTGTTCCGCCTTCCGCGAGAGCCGATCCTGCTCGCACGCGCGCCTCTATTATCTCGAGGACATCGAGCGCGTCACCGTGGAGGGTCTGCGAGCGGAGTTGCGCGATCCAAGGATGATCGCGGAATTCGCAAAGATCTATCATGCCGAGCGAAGCAAACTCGCGCATGAGGCCGTCGTCGCGCGAGCGAATACGGAGCGCCGCCGCAACGAGACGACGCGATCTCTGAAGCGTCTGGTCGATGCGCTGGCCGACGAAAGCGCAAATATTGGCGCGATTCGCAACCGGCTATTGGATCTGGAAGGAGAAAGAGCGCGGATCGAGGCTGAGCTGGCGGACATGCCCGAGCCGATCGACGCCACGGCGCTGCATCCGATGGCGATTGCGCGCTATCTCGAACAGATCGATCAGTTGTCGGCCGCGCTAAAATCGGGCCGCGATATCATGGCCGGGTCTTCGGCGGATTCCTTCCGGGCGCTGGTCAACGCGGTGATCGTCCACCCCGTCGCGCCCCGCACTCCCCTGGATATTGAATTGCGAGGCTATCTGGCGGAACTGACCGCAGAACCAAAATTCCGCCCGCATGGGCGGCATAGTGGGGTAACGGTGGTAGCGGAGGCCCGCTACAGCCATTCCCCCCCACCGGAAATCGCGGAGTTTCCCTTGCGGTTGCAGGGCGCATTTGTTCGCCCAAACGCGATTTAACGATGTCCGGCTCCCTACGGTGGACCCTGGCTGTCCGCTTCGACACCCGAACCGGACGCTTTTCCGGTTGAGCAGACCTCAGCTCGGCCCACGGGTTCGTCTTCCCAGAAAACGCCCGCCGTTCATTATTGCGCCATGCTGACCGAGTTATGCAAAGACTATTTGCGGCTTGCGATAGCGGCATCGATAGACCACTATTCATTTGAATTGGAGGGGCATTGTGTCCGAATCAATCAATACCATCGGTGAAGTCGAGCCGAGCACTTCGATCATATTTCTTGGGTCAGGCTTTAGTCTTGGCGCGAAAAACATCGCTGGCGGCAGGCCGCCGAACGGAAATGGCCTGCGGCGGCATTTCATTCAGAAGCTCAAGTTTCCAGCCGATACGAGCTATGATCTTCAGGTACTGACCGAGGAGTTTGCGAGCGACGATTCGCAGAGGCTTCGAGACGAAGTCTACCAGATATTCCGGATCGCCTCTCTGGACAACGCGCAAGCGGCGATTTTGGATGAGCCGTGGCGCAGGATCTACACGACCAATTACGACGATGCCGTCGAGGTCTACCGGCTTGGCAAGAAGCTGCCCCCGAATGGATACGACGTGTCTGAGCCGGTCCCGAACAAGTTGCCACACGGCGCGGTTGTTCACCTGCATGGCAGCATAAGGCTCGTTACCCCGGAGAATGTCCGCACCAGCTTGGTTCTGGGCGAGGCCTCCTACGTCAATCAGTATGTTGTCCGATCACCCTGGTACGACCAGTTCCAGCGCGATCTGGTGTTCGCGAGCGCCTTATACATTATAGGATACAGCCTCGCCGACTACCATATTGCGGCTCTGCTCCTCGAAGATTCAGGGCTCGCGACGCGGACGCTTTTCATTCAAGGGCCAGACCAGGACGATGTTTTTCTGCGACGAACAGCGCCTTATGGACGCACCCTGTTCATCGGAACGAATGGCTTCGCGGATGCCTTGAAGAAGGCCCCCAGAGCCGAGGCACCGACCGACTTGTCCCGGCTCAAGTCATTCAGGCCGTTAAATCCGGTGCGGGATCGCAGTTCCATCGTGCAACCGACCGCGGGCGAGGTATACGACCTGCTTGTATATGGAAATTTTGATCCGGGCCGGCTAGCGAGATCTCAGCCGGGAGAGACATATGCGATTGCGCGCGCGGAAGCCGTTCGATCGGCGGCGGACGCGATTGAGCATCGCCGCGCGCTTGTCGTCGATGGCAGGCTTGGAAATGGCAAGACACTATTCCTGCATCTGCTCGCATTCGAGCTCTCGAAGCGCGGCTGGACATGCCTCCTTTTTCGGCCGGGTCATCCCGAGATCGCGGGCGAGGTCGTTGCGCTTCGGAGCGTCGAGCGCCTCGTTATCTTCGTCGAGCAATATTCGACCAGCCAGGACGCTCTGCAGGGTCTCCGTGCCGCTTTGCCCGACGTCAAGTTTGTCATCGAGGTACGCACCGGCACATTCGAGGTGCGCTATCATGAATTCGCCGAACTGCTGCCCAAGCCGTTCGAACGGATCAGCCTGAATCAGCTGACCAACCCCGAGATGGCAGCGTTTACCCGTCTTTGCAAGTATGCCGGCCTGCCTTTACCTGCAACCGGCGGGAAGCAACCGAGCGATCTGAGAGACATGCTCCTCGAGCTGTTCAACAACCGGTCGATCCGGGACCGGATCGAAAAGTCGCTGGCGCCGTTGTTCGAGACGCGCATCACGCGGCGCATCCTTGTGATGACAATGTTGATCGCCGCATACCAGGGATCGATCAGCGCCGGGTTTATCCGATCGGTTATTGGCGCCGATCCCTTTGTGGCGCTGAAGCCCGTGGAGGACCTCGCCAAAGAAATCTTCGAGTTGTCGGCCGACAGTTTCCGTGCCAGGTCCGCAGTCTTTTCGGCATTCGTGATCAAGGCGTTCATCGAGCCCGAGGAGATCGCCGACGCGGTCACCGAGGTGACGCTGGCCGCAGCGGAGCGCAAACCCCAGCGTGCCTATCGGGTCCTGATGTCGAACATGATGGCCTATAGCAGTCTTCACCGTATGCTGCGGGACAAGACGGACGCGATGGCTGTGATCCTCCGGATTTATGAACGGCTACGCTACGACGAACGGGTCAACGATGAACCCCTCTTCTGGCTGCAATATGCCATTGCAATGGCCGAACTCCCCAAACTCGACGCGGCGCGGGAATATATTCAGACCGCCTATCGCAAGGCTAATGAGCTTCCCGGCTTTCAGACCTTTCAGATCGATACGCAGGCGTTCCGGATTGCGCTGTTGTTCGCGACCCAGGAAAGGCCGGGTGGTACGATTACGAACATCGAAGAAGTTCTGGCCGGGTTGGAGCGCATAGATGGCATGCTGACCGAGGACAGCCACCGCGCCTATGCCGTTAAGGTGCTTGAGGGCATCCCGCTATTCGTATCGGCTCGACTGAAAGACATGTCTGCGAGTGAAGCGACCGCCGTGCAATTCTGGTTGCTCAAGATCGCCCGTTCGCTCTCGGCACTGCCCGCTGACTTCAAGGCGACGACGGGATCGGAACTGGTGCGCACACACGTTACGGAATCGGCCGCCCGCTTCCTCCAGGCGGACCAGGGTTGGCTGTAGATTAAAACGGCCTCTATTCCGCCGAAATCTGGCATCTTTCCCGCTCTTTGTAGATCGTATCCGTGCTGGGCGATGAGCTGCGGGCACGGCCAACCACATGGCTGTTTGAGGATGAGCCAGAAATGGGCCTCTCCAACGCGGTCTACTGTATTTGCGTTTCAGATCCGAACAAGAGGAAGCGTGCATTCACCATCGGAAGAGCCGGTCCCCGAGCGCCCAGCACCAAGGAGAAGAGGCCGTGAAGCAGCGGCGAATCTCTGAGGAAAGGCCCGCTAAGAACTAGATTCCTTGGTACGGGGCACAGCCATCCCAAGGAAAAACAGTGGCGCTTCCGTCTGTTATTTCGTCATCGCTAACCGATCGGCGCTTACAAACCCAGCCTTCCTCTTCACGATCGGAGGAAGCCCAGGTCCGACAACTGATTCGTTATCCTCTTCCTTTGTTGCAACGGATTGGTTGAGATCCAGAAGGAAGACCAGCGGGTCCTCGGATTTTTTAATGCCATATGCCTCCCGCACAGCCACATCCAAATCGGCGTGCGCGGCTTTGAGCGGCGAAGCTCCCGGAGTTTCCAGTGTCCGGTACACCTCCCGAAGGGAAAGATCGTATTTTTTCATGAGATCGCGGCGAAGTTTTCTGAGCGAAACAGCCGCCTTTGCGACGTTCTTGACAGAGGAGAGTGTCGGTGTCTGCGGCCACGGAAAAGAGTCAAATACCGTGTTCGAGGTATACCTGGGATCGCTCTTCATTGTCGAACATCGTTCGGTGAACCACGCCCAGTGGATCCCGGATTGGAGAATTCCAAACGAGTAATCATCGTCCAAAGGAAAGGCCGTTAACGAATCGTTGGGGCGAATTTCCGGCGAGATAAATTCGAATATCGGCCGTTTTGTCACGCGGCCGCATACGATGTACCGCTCCAGCGGAGCTATATGCGAGAGCAATTCACCCCGTCGGCGGAAAAGCAACCACCAGGTCTTCAGCGCATTCGCGTGATCCTTGGCTATTTTGCCTTCTTCGTCATCAAGCAAGGCCTCATCATTGCTCAGCTTCTCCTTCTCCGCCGCCTTCACCCTTGCCTTGAGAACGCGCTGTTCAAGGATTTTGTAAACTGTCGAAAATTTCCGCACATCAAGCAGGCCGAGAGTTTCAAAATCAATTACATACCGGGTCGGCAAGCCGTCCTTGGTGCCGATCAGGTCATCCGTAATCATGTAGGGGTGAAGATAAGGCTTTAGCCCCTTATCGCCCTTGATAAGGTTTCTCGCTTCCTCGGGGCTTAGCAGAAATCCATCGTTCCCATGCGTTTGTCCCTGATAGCATGCGGTAGAGAACGCGTTCGCGTAAATCGGTCTGGCGGTGCTAACGTCAACCTCGAACGAAAGGGACGGCCCGATACGCTCTAGGTCCCTTATTTCCCATGGCGAGTCCTTGTGGTCACCGATTTGCCGAAACAGCTTCCTCTTTGGCTTGTAGGTTCCCTTCACCCAATTGACGATAGAGACATGGACAACTGCGTCTCCGCTCCACACTTGGGACGAAACGGCCTCCGTGATCGTTCCGCCGTTTTTCACGATGTAATCGAGCCCGCCCATTCGAGAATAGTTCTGGCGGATGGTGTTTGTTCCGACTAGACCGGCATGCTCTCCTGATTTGAGATGATCGTGTGCCTTGCGAAACCAGTAGACGCAATAGTCCGCGCGTCCCGGAACGCCAGGGATTTTCTTTCGTACTCTGTTGACATACGCGCGTCCGAGTTCCTCGATCATCTTATTTTTCGACTGATAAGGCGGATTGCCGATAATGGTGTTCACCTCCGGCCAGTCAACGAATAGAGCGTCGCCGCAGCGAATGTTTGAATCGAGATTGTCGAGGGGCAGCGCGTCGTCCCCGTGCAGAGCCAGTTCAATCTGATCCCGCTCCAGCACTTCTATAGCCTCGTCGAGGGCAAGCTTCTTGGCAAGCATCAGCGTGACTTTGGCTAATTCGACCCCGAAGGAGTCCCGATCAATCCCGTAAAACTGTTTGGGACTGATAAGAGAAATAGTCTTTGCCTGCGCCTGAAAATTCGAGGCGCTCACCGTCTCCTTCAGCTTTGCCATTAGTGCGATTTCCACCCGCACCAACTCGCGATAAGCTAGGTAAAGGAAATTGCCGCTGCCGCAGGCGGGATCGAGCACCTTGAAGCTCATGAGGTCGCCGCGCAAGGCCAGCAGGTCCTTCATCGTAGACGCCTTGCTAATCCGCTCATCCCACGGCCTCGATATGGTCGGCGTTATTATGCGCATAATGTCCGCTTCAGATGTGAAGTGAGCGCCGTACGCATGACGCTCCTCTGCATCCATGCTCTGCTGGAAAATTGTGCCGAATATCGCAGGATTTACTTTCGACCAGTCCTTAGTCGCCGCTCCCTCGTCGGGTGCGCAAATGAGTTCAAGTTCTGCTGGCTTCAGGTCGACCGGGTCGATGGTCTGAAAGACGCCGCCGTTAAAATAGGGAACGCTCTTGTACCTGCCGCCGGTCGCCAGTTTGGTCGAGTTCATTTGTGAAAATAGGCCGCCGAAAAGATCATACGGACTTTGACCCTTGCGCCGGCAATCATCCGCTAGGCCGTAGACGATGCCCGCGGGCAGCAGGCCTATGTCCTCGGCAAACATCGCTACCACCATCTGCAGGACGAAGCGCTGCGCCCTTGCGCGGTCTATCCCTCGCGCTACGAGAGTATTGAAGAGTTGAGCGACTTTGTCGGCGGCCTCACGGGAAACCGCTTCCCGGTCGTTCCCAAACTGCGGATCCGGATTATCCGGAAAGAGGAAGTTAAGTGCTGTGTACCGACGGGGAAGATCCGCGATAGCTACAATGTCGACTGGCTCATCAATCTGTTTGTCGAAGTCGTAAATCCAGAACTCATCGAAATTGCACAGTACGACGTAACGTGGGCGATTCGGAACGGCGTGAATCCAGTAATCGAAGGCTTGCTTGTAATGTAGAAAGAGGTTCTCACCACGCTTTTTCATCTCTATAAGTAGACGGGGCTTCCAGATCAGGTCCGCAAAACTTGTCCCGCGCGTCACCTTCTTCTTGATGCGGAATTCGAGCTCTGCACCGGCCTCCTTATATCCCTTGTGGCCGAATGCCTGGAACAGGCGATCGCAGAAAACCTGCGCCTCGCCCTTCTCGTCCCCCTTGAGCAATTTTATGTAGTCGAGAAAGCGTTCAAGCTGTTCCGTTATCTCGCTCATCGTCTATTCGTGCTCCCCACCTGACGCACCGATGACGGAGCCAAGCTTGAGCCACCGCGCCGTCTGGCGACGCAACGACGCATGAATTCCCGGATTACTTGCGCTGCCGGCTTGTCCTGCGCGCGGCACACCTCCAAGAATGCATCCCTTAGATCACGCTCGACGCGTATGCGAAAGCCTGTATCCTTCGTTCCCATTCTTGGAGTGTACCCATTGGATACACATTTTGATAGCCAAAACTACGGATATCGCCGGTCGCTCGGGGATTCGTTCTAGAGTGTCGGAAGTCCGACCTCGCCAGCCGGTTTTGCTCGTGGCAGAAAATTTTTGAAAACGGCTGCTGAATATAATCCGCACCCATTTCCTGAATCGTTCCCCTAAGCGGGCCTCCCAGACGGCCTCTCAGGTGGGACGGGTGACCGGTCCCGCCTCCGGATCAACGCGGCTCGCTTCCGCACCCTTCGGGCTTGTGCAGCTCCGCCCCGCATCGCGGCGCGCTGACGCGCGGCGTTTGATCCCTCACCCAATGGTCCCGGTCCCTTTTGCCCCACGAGGCCGCAATCGCGCGGCCCGCAAGCAAAGGGGAACGACCATGACAAAAGAACGCTTCGACATTCACCAGCACATCACCGACAAGATCGTCAGCGCCATCGAGCGCGGCGCCGGAGAGTTTCGCCTTCCCTGGCATCGCGGCACGGGCAACATCATGCGCCCGGTCAACATCGCCTCGAAGAAAGCCTATCGCGGCGTCAACGTCGTCGCCCTCTGGGCCTATGCCGAAGCATCCGGCTTCAGTTCCGGCACATGGGGCACTTACCGCCAATGGGCCGAGGCCGGCGCCCAGGTCCGCAAGGGCGAGAAAGCCGCCTATGTCGTCTTCTACAAGGAGCTTGAGATCGCCCCCAATACGGGCGAGGCCGAGACTGAAACCCGCCTGTTTGCCCGCGCCACGCCGGTCTTCGCCGTCGAGCAGGTGGACGGCTATCAGCCGCCAGCGATCGACGCGCCGCCAGTCATCACAATGACTCCGATCGAGCAGGCCGAGGCCTTCGTTGCCGCGACCGGCGCGCGGATCGACCACGGCGGAACCCGCGCCTTCTATCGTCCATCGACGGACAGCATCCAGCTTCCCCCGCGCGAAGCTTTCATCGGGTCGCCGACCAGCTCGCCTGCGGAATCATATTATTCCACGCTACTGCATGAACTCACGCACTGGACTTCGGCCGAACCCCGCTGCAATCGCCGACTTGGAAAACGCTTCGGCGATCATGCCTATGCGATGGAGGAGCTTGTCGCGGAGCTGGGCGCCGCCTTCCTCTGTGCCGATCTTCAGATCAGCGACGAGCCCCGCGCCGATCATGCGCAATATCTCGCTCATTGGCTGACCGTGATGAAGGAAGACAAGAAGGCGATCTTCACCGCCGCGTCCAAGGCCTCCGAGGCAGCAGCGTATCTCATCGGGCTGCAAAGCTAGCGCCGTCCGGTCCGGGGCCGCCTTCGGGCGGCCCGGTTTTTTTAGTCTGCTTCATGGGAACGCCAATCTGGCTGTCAGGCAAGGTTGCATCAGCCGTCGCAATCAAACACTAAGGCCCAACGAGAGTCGCGAGGTTCGATATAATCTGGCGCGCCATTACTTCGGTCGAATTTTGCCGCAGAGATGCGAGTTCAATCACAGTCTGCTTCACATCGGATGGCCTCACTGGCCGTCCATCAATTTCGACGAACGGACCGTCGGTTTCAGTCAGGAGTCGGTCGCCCGGCAGCCCGGCGACCATCGCTCTGTGCTTGGGAGATCGCAGCATTTCGACATTTATAGAAAAATAGCAGCCGAGGTCAACGGCGCGACGTGCCTCGGCGGGTGTACCTGTAAACCAATGCAGGACTGGGCGACCGCTACCGCCCGGCAGGCTCCGCTCGATATGGGCCAGCACCTTGGAGACGGCGCGGACACTATGGATGGTCAGGATTTTTCCGCCCTGTTCTGCACAAGCGCGTAAGACAGACTCGAAGACTCGCTCCTGAGCCTCGAAGCTCTTGTAGAAGCGCGGTCCGGCATCAAGCCCGACCTCACCGACGTAGCGGGTTTCGGCGAGGTGGTGATAGAACAGCGGAAGCTCGCCTGCACGTTCAGCGACGAGTTGGGGATGTAAGCCAAGGGCCACCCGGACGTGCTTGGAAGATGCTGCCATGTCCCGATTGCGGGGCCAGGCTTTAGGGGTAGTGGTAACCGTCAGTGTCGCGACCGCGTCTTGGTCGCATTCCGCGATCAATGCAGCGTGATCTTGATAAAGATCAAGATGGCAATGGAGATCGACCCACTTCGGGCGTGTCGGAGCAGGATCGGTCACAGGGGTTTGACCCTGACGCCGGCAATCAAGCGACCTACCTCGCGCAGCCCCTCAGCGTAGACCGTCTCGTAGGCGCCTAAATCGCCGGGGTAGTCGCCGAGCGGGCCCGGCCTATGGATGTCGAATCTGGCGCGGCCCGGTTTTTTGGCAAGACGGGACAGCGCCAATTGAAAGGACCGGATGTGTTCGCCTTCAGCTTTGTTAGAGTCCAGCACACGGGCATGGAGGTCAGGGATCTGATAGGGCGTGTCATCCGAGCCCAGGCCTTCCAACATCGCCGCCCGGCGGATCAGGCAGGGCACGCAATACCCGCAATGCTTGGGTTGGCGCTGGTCTTCCTCCTTGGCATATCGAGTCTTCGCCGGCGCCGAGCAAGACATGGTGTTGCGCGCTTGCTTGCGGAGAAATGCCAGATCAGCGCATCCCTTGGCCATCGCACCCTTCGTCTGATGCCGATAGGCGTTGTCGACGCGGGCGCTTATTTTGAGGCCCCGCAGCAGATCGTCAAATCTCGCCATGTAATAGGGATGGGTTGTGCGAGTGCTCAGCGCACCCAATCGGAGCGAATCAAGCGGTACGTTAAGTGAGATCAGACCATTCTCCGGAACGTGGATGACGACGTCGCCACCGATGGCGTCGGCGGCGAGCGCAGCCAAGGCGAAAAACAGGAAAGACCGAGCCCGCAGTGTATTCTCAGACGGTGAATCTTCAACGGTGTCGTTTGGGAAGCCGACACGCGCCCTGATATGATTGAATTCAATTCCGGGAAAATGTCGCTTCAAGACTCCGCCGCAGTACTTCTGATGCTTGCTGGTGATGCCGTCCCAATAATGACTGACAAGCATCGGTTTCGCGCCAGCAGCGAAAAGGTCGATTGCCCCGATAAAGCTGTCAAGACCGCCCGAGAACAAGCAGACCCCCGTCGGGTTCGCGGTGCGAAGTTTCTTCGGCAGCGTCACCAGCAGTGACAGGCCGGCGATCCTTGGCCGGAAATATAGCCCCCAACGATCGCCGGTGAGGAAGTCGAGCATTCGTCGGAGCAGCGGAACCAGATCCTCCCAGATTGCGGGATCTGCTACCGGGATGTGTAGATCGATCTCTCGCGTCCAGGAATCCTGAGATTCAGTCTTTCGTGATACGCGGGTATCAGCGGCGGTGAGAACGGCCGCAAGCAGGGCCAGATCAACCGCTCGTTCCGAAGGGCGAAGGCCGAGTTCCCCAAGCTGATCGAGAGCTTGTCCGAGGCCGAATCCGAGCCTATGGTCACCGTCGACGAAGTGAATCTCGGTGACATGACTGTCGAAACGCGCCGGCCTCACTGGTGCTGTGTCTCCTACGCCGAGGCGGCAGACGATGCTGTGGTGTCTCATTTCGCTGCCTCCCCTGCGGCCGCGACGAGTTCGAACGCCGCTTCATAGATTTGATCGACGACCCGCTCGATGTTGCGGTCGCTCAATCGATCGACGCCGTCCAATCGGTCGGAAAGTTCCCCGCGGGTGCATCCAGTCACGAAGTCATGGAGCTGCTGCTGTGCGCTTTCGACGGCAGCGACATCATCAGGAAGAGTCACGCCACGTCCACCCAGGTCCGCCACGACGCGGCCTTCGATCGAACGAGCAATGAAATCGAGAAAGAACTCCTGCATCTGGTCCGGCGTCATAGTGCCGAAGTCGCCGACCCCCGACTCTGCGAGATCGCCGATCGTTTCCAGCATTGCCTGCCGGGCGATCGCTTCGTCTATCGCACCGCCCGGCGGACATACGAACTCCAGGAGTGCCATGAAGACGTCTGCCGCTGGCCGTCCAGCGAGCCCCGGCAGGTTGAGCTGACGCAGCGCTTCTGCCGCGCCGAAGCGTTGGACATCACGGACGACCCCGAGGAGGCGCGCGCCCGTTGCGCGGGAAGCCCCCATGCGCCGCGCTGCGCGTCGTGCTCCGCCGGTCCCGTTGCGCACATAGTTAGATAGGGCGCTGCCCAAGGCACTCCGACTGCTCGTTCTGGCGAACCGAGAGAAGCTACCGCGCGCGCCTCCCAATCTACCCGCGCCAGAGACGTCTGGCGCGCGCGGGACTGCCGGCGCGCCTGGTAAGGGTTGAGCGGGGGCAGTTAGATTGGGGGCGCCGGGAGCTGGCGCTGGCCCGGCGGGGGCCACGCCCGGCACCGGGTCATCGACCCAGGAAGGTACGAGACCGGTTGCGGGGCCGCCATATCCCTTCGACGTTCCCATCCGGTCAGGCCTTCTTCATCGAGGCGATTGCGTGGGCTGCAGTCTGTAGAACCTTGTTCTCGGTTTGCTCGGCCCAACCGTTCAGGACGCCTTGAAATTCGGCAGCGGTGTTCGTCTCGGTGAAACAATTTCCCAAACTCGATGCAGCCCAAGCCCCAACCTTCGCGGTTGGCAGTTCTCTAACAAGCCCGAGCAGACGGCGCTGGAGCGGCGGATGTGCCGCGACGAGCGCGATTAGCCCCTGAATGCCTTTCGGCTCTGTTGTAAAGCTATCTTCCTGCAATATGCGCCCACGGATGGCGTCGAAAACCTCTTCCGGTTCCGGGCCGGTCAGCTTGGCGATCTCCTGTCCGGCACCCCGGGCCATCATGCGGGGACCCATCAACTTTTCAACAAGACCCTCAAGATGGCTGGCTGCGGCGAGTCCGCCAAGGGAGCTGCGTTTATCCCGCGTAACGAAGACGTAAGGGCGAAGATCGACGCCCGCGAGCAGAGGGTCGATTGCCGCCCAGCCCTTCGCCCATTCGTTCTTCGTCCATTCCTCGGCTTCTGCAGGCAATGGTGTTGCCTTGGGGCGCGGTGCTTTCCGAGCGCCCTTGCCGACCGGCTTATCGTCGTCGTCATCTTCGAAGGCGGGATTGCGAACATAGTCTTCGAAACGGGCAACCGCCTCGGGTTTGCCGTCGTTGGCGCCTGCGGTCAGCCGAGCGATCTGCTCATAGAACTCGGAATAGAAGCGTTCGGCCAACATGATCTTGGCCAGAACCGGCCGCTGAATCTCGGCGCCGAAGCCGCGCTCCTCGGCGATCGCGTGGCGGAGCATCATTGAGTTGAGGAACCGCTTGATCTGTCTCGGATTGCCACGGGTCCCTTCGCTCAAGATCTTGGTGACGTGAGCACTAAGGACGAGCGCCTGATCGATCTCGGGCGGCACGGTTCCGCCCATCGCCGTCTCAACCGTTTTCCGATCGAGCCCCCGGCTCTTCCAGGGACGCTTCATGTCCTCCCGAGCCGCCCCAAGAAGTTGGATGAAGCGCCTATCGCTTGTGCCGAGCGCATTCTCGGCGAGAAGCAGGGTGACGTAGACGCGGGTCTCGGCGAGACCGAGAGCGGGGATACGGAACGGCACCTGAATCAGCTTTTCGAGATAATTTCGTGCGTAGCTTACGGGACCGGAGCTAGGGGGCAGATCGGGAAAGTGCTCGCGGACGGCGTATTCGATCATCAGCTCGTCGGCGCCGATGACAAAGGCGGTGCGTTCGACGAACAGGAAGAGCCTGATTGCTTCCAAGGTCGCGATGGCCGTCTGCGGAAGGCAGCGGTCGAGATCGTCGACGATGACTACGAGTTGGTCGATATCGGCGGCGTCCAGCAATTCCTTGAACTCTTCCCGGAAAGCGTGGATGTGTTCAGGAAGATGGTCGGCATCCTCAGGAGCCCTCTTGATGAAATCGCCGGCCTGTTCCGCCACGCTCTTCATATCTTCGAGCGATAGATGATCCTGCGGTTTGGCCAATACGGCCGTTGCCATATCGAAAAAGCTTTTGACCTGATCGAAGGTCGGAATGCCGGTTGCCGCTGTGAAAGCGAATCCGCCTGCCTTATGCGCGAGTTTCAGCCAATCGACCCGCTTCAATACCTTGCGGGCGGCTTCCGCGACCTTGCTTGAAGCCGGCCGAGCGCGGCGCAGTTCATCGACGATGGTTTCGATGACGACTGTCTTGGCATCCTCGAAGCCTTCGAAGGTCCAGCCATTGAACCAGAGGCAAAGCACGCGCTTGTCGTCAGCGAAGGCGGCCTCGGTCATCTTGAGGACGCTGGACTTTCCCGCGCCCCAGTCTCCGTGGACCCCTATGGTAACAGGCGCTTCAGGGGACTCGCGGATGAGCTTGACCACGGTCTTGGCAATCGCCTCGTAGTAGAGGAGATCTGTTGCGGTCTCTTGATCGTTCAAGAACATTTAATCTTCCAAGCCCCACTTCTTCGCAAAGCGAATCGCCATGTAAACCAAGTATATTCAACTTATAGGAATTTGGGTCACAGAAACGGATGCCGTCTCCTCCACACGAATTGGAATAAATCCGGCGTGTCGGATTCTGGTAAAATTTGCGACCTCGATTATTTTGCAGAACAGTCCCGTCGTAAGGCTCACTTCTATCGGTTCCCAGCGTCCTTCCCTAGGCGGTCACGCAGACGGCCTCTCATGTGGGAACATATGACCGGTCCCGCCTCCCGATCAACGCGGCTCGCTTCCGCCCCCGGATCAAGTCCGGGCTCGTGCAGCTCCGCCCCGCAGGGCGGCGCGCTAACGCGCGGCGTTTGATCCCTCGTCCAATGGTCCCGGTCCCTTTTGCCCCACGAGGCCGTAATCGCGCGGCTCGCCAAGCAAAGGAGAACGACCATGACCGATACGAAAACACTCACCAGAGACGACCTGATCCAGTTCACCGGAAGCGAGCAATGGTATCGTCACGCAATGGTGCGCGACATTCATTACACCGACGGCGTGAAATACGTCGCCGAGACTGGCGGCGCCCATTGGCTGATCGATGAAATCGCCTTCGCGCAACGTTTCGACAAGCTCATTGCAGCCGAGGAGTTTCAGAGCTGGAAACTCACCGTCAATCTCGATCACACCGCCACGCTCAATTGCGAAGACGGCAATGGCGGCGTCGTGTTCACCAAGGCGATCGAGTTCACCGATTTTCCGCTGGCGGAAATCACCCTGTATTTCATCAACAACACCATCCTGTTGCCGAGCGAATATTGACCGGGAGGAGGGACGGGCCGCCGTTTGGCGGCCTTTTCCTTTTGGCCCACCTCTTGTGGGTCCCCCCGCCGGTGCGATGCCGCCCGCCCGGCATTCCCCGTTGATCCGAGTGGGCAGGTTTTTTTGTTCCGGCACTGTCGAGATCGGGGCGGGCTTGCGTTCTGTCATTGAAGCCGGACGATAAATCCCATCGGATCGTCGTCGAGCATTTCGACATAGCCGTTCTTCTGCACGCGCATCGAAACGCCGAATAGTACGCCCTGATAAACCATGTAGCCCTTGAAGGCGAAGGCATCGCCGTCAGCGGTCTCGCCCATGCAAACGAAACGCATATCCTCGGGCATCCGCTGATCCGGCTTGTCTTCATTGACCAGCCTGTAGCCATTCAGAGACTCGACGATCACGAAGGACTCGCCGGCATCAGTCTGCAAGAACGTCGTGAAAAACCGGACATAAGCAATCACGTTATCCCGCGTGAGCGCGAGGCCGGCGGCCTCATTCGCCGCGTGAATATCGGCGCTTTTCCCGGTCAGCGGATAATACTCCTGCGCAGAAAGATCGCCCGGTCCGGCCGCGACCATGAACGCAAGGTCCATGTCGATGATCATTTTGACCAGTTCGCCATTTCGATAAAATGGAGCCTGCATGGTGGATGCCTCCTGGATCGTGTAATGCGGCGGCAAATCCAGTCGTTCGTGCAGGCGTGTCAGCTCTTCACCCTGAATAATTTTAGTCCAGGACATTCTGAATGCTCCGTTGCGGTGTGCTCTCCTTTCTATTTTTGACGCTGCTGTTTGGGCTTCAAGGCGCGTTGCTGGTCATAAACTGGTCATTCGCATAGCGGTCGTGAGCAGGGGATTCACACCGACTCTGCGTTGCGCTTCTACGAAGATGCGGCTCCATCCCGCATATCATCGGTAGCCATCAGGAATTGAAGCTGCGTTCCCCGCTTAAACCGGCGCGGACCGTTTGGCGTCGAGCACTGCGAAATCGCCCGGCGTGTTCTCCCACTTATGAGGCCCGCCAGAGGGCCTCGAATGCGCGCGATCCCTGAAGACCCGCGTCAGGGCGGCAAGACCTTTCTTCGACCCTTAAGGAGGGAACCCAACAAAGGACCGGCTTCGCCTTCTTGCCCCCCTGCCTTGTGCGGCTCTTCGGCCGGGCCGCGTCGAGGCCCCGCTGTGGCGGCCTCCAGAAAGAAGGAGAATCCCGATGGGACTGGATATGTTCGCACTGACGACCACCGAAAAACCTGCCTCGAACGTCGATTTTGACGCCGATGCGCACGGCGAGCTGCATTACTGGCGAAAGCACCCCGATCTGCATGGCTGGATGGAAAAGCTGTACCGCGAAAAGGGCGGCGCCGCTCAATCCTTCAACTGCGTCCGCATGGTGCTTGCGACGCCTGATCTCGACCGCCTTGAAGCCGACTTCAAAGACAGCCGCCTGCCAGATACGCAGGGCTTCTTTTTCGGCGAGTCGGACGGGTCTGAAACAGCCGGTGACCTGGCGTTCATCGGCAAGGCGCGCGCCGCCATTCAGGAAGGCCTGACGGTCTATTACACATCGTGGTGGTAAGACACCGCCGAAAAGGGCCGCCAGCTGGCGGCCCTTTCTCTGCTTGTGCCCCCCGCCGGCCAGTCCCGCCGGTCCCGATCCCCAGCGGGAGTGAGCAGGGGATTCACACCGACTCCGCTTTCCATTACGATTCTCCGCTCCGATTGGACCTGTCCGCCATAGCCTCCTGTCCGCCGAAGCCTTGGCGTAGGAGGGCGGCGAAGGCGGATCGCATGGAAGGTTTCAAATCATGTGGCGGCGTGACGTTTGTTTACGGCCCGAATGGGACTGGGCATCGAAGCCCGAACACTGGGAACAAAAAGCAGCCGAGGCGCGGCGCGGCATGGACAGGCGTATTCCAGAACTCAAAGCTGCGGGCTGGAGTGATGCTGACGCCGGGCAAGTCGCCCGTGACTATCTGGAAGAAATCGAGGTTTGCAGCATCAATGTGGAATTGCTGAACCGCACAGGGTCATTCGATGACCCGGCATGGATCGAGCGGCGCTGCCTTGCCGCCCGCGAACGAATGGACGCTGAAACAGACCCCGTAATGATGCTTGGCCGCCGTAAGCTGGTCAGAAAATGGAACGAGGAAATTATGCGGTTTCAGGCCATTGTGCGGATCAAATCACGCATCGCCTGCGGGAATCAGGCCGGGGCGGAAGCCGCCTATCGTGAATTTTCAGAATGGATGAAGCGACCGGATCGAAAAGACTTCGACGAGACCGGATGATCAGGGCCGCCGACTGGATCAAGTGCGGAAGGTTTCGCGCACCGCACCCCCGGCCTTAGGCGAGGGGATTGAGGCGGCGCTTCCAGTGGCCGGGCCGCTCTTGCAAAGTTTAAGAGGCAATCCCACATATTGCGCCATACCTTCCAGACGCGACTACAACTTGTAGTGCGGCATGACCTCGGCGGAGTGACCGGAATATGGATAAGGACCAATTGTTTGTGGAGCGGCGTCCGCAAGGAGATTATGCCGTCAGGAAACCAAATTCGGAGAGGGCCAGCGACGTTCTCCCCACCCAGGCGGAAGCCATTGAGCGGGCAAGGGAACTGAACCAAGGAAAGCCGCCATTGGTCGAGCGTGTCCGCTACACCGGGCGCGGCAAACCGGACAAATGGCGGAAGCCATAGCCCCGCATCACCATTGAATCTCCGCCTCGCCATTCCTTCCATGAGGGGCGGCAGCAAACAATTCCTTACCCACCACCGCCGGCGTGCGCATGAGGCTCTTGCCATGCACAGCAATCGCCGAGCGGCTAGAGGACAATAACATTGTCTTTCGACCAAGAAATCACCGTTGCCGACAATCAGCAGCTCCGCATTCCGCAGCGCGAAGGTTGGGTCCGCATAAGAGATCATTTCCAGCAGGCCGACGCCACGCGCGAGGTCGGAATTGTCCTTCCTGTAGGCTGCGGCAAGTCCGGCCTAATCGCCATCACGCCTTTTGCTATGGGCGCACGGCGCGCGCTGATAATAGCGCCCGGTACACGAATCCGAGGTCAGCTCGGCAATGACCTGAGGGCTAACAGCGCCACAAACTTTTACGATCGCTTCGGCGTGATTTCAGGCGATCAGGAGCTTCCGGAGACAACGATCATCGCCAGCGGGCGCGTGAACCTTGACGACATCCGGCACGCTGACTTTTCGGTTTCCAATATTCAGCAGATCGCCGGCAACGAGAACCGTTGGCTGGACGATCTTGAAGCGGATTTCTTCGATCTGATTCTGGTCGATGAAGCGCACCACAACACCGCCGAAAGCTGGCAGCAGGTAAAGAGGCGCTTTCCCTCCGCCCGTATCGTAAATTTCAGCGCCACCCCCAGCCGCGCAGACGGCGGGTTAATGGAAGGAGAGATCATCTACAGTTTCCCGGTTCTTCGAGCGATCGAGGCGGGCTATGTGAAGCGTCTTCGGGCGAAAATGCTGCGCCCAACTGAACTGCGCTATGTGGATCGCGCTGATGGGCAAGAGCGCCTGATCGACGCAGACGAGGTCAGGCGACTCGGCGAAAGTGACGCGGAGTTTCGCCGCGGCATTGTCATGTCTGACCAAACGCTCTGCTCGATAGTGGACCAGTCGATCGGCGAGCTTCGGCGTCTGCGCAAGGAGACAAGGGAGCCACGGCTCAAGATCATCGCGTCCGCCGTCAATTACGACCATTGCATCCAGATCACTGAAGCCTTCCGGACACGCGGGCTTCGGGCCGCTTATGTGCATTCGCGTGAAGGCCAAGCGAACGACCGTGTGTTCCAGCAGCTCGAAAACCACGAGTTGGATGTCATCGTTCAGGCCCGTATGCTTGGAGAGGGCTTCGACCACCGCTACCTCGCGGTTGCGATGGTGGGGAGCATCTTCGCTAACCTGAGTCCTTTTGTGCAGTTCGTCGGCCGCATCATGCGGGCGATCGAGCAAAACCAACCCGGCCATCCCACTAATCAGGGTGTCGTTGTTTTCCATGTTGGGGCGAATGTCGCTCGCCGATGGAACGATTTTCGGCAATTTAGTGAGGCCGACCAAGGGTTCTTCGCCGATCTGCTTCCGGAAGTGGAAGACGTTAACTTCACCGGCGACACAGTGGAGCGCGAGCTGGGTGGGGGAGGCGGGCTTGCGCCCGTCGAAATCTTGGAAGAAAGGGGCGTCCGCGCCGCCGACATGGACCCGATCGGAGATCCACAGGCGGCAGCTCTCCTCCAGCAGCTTGCGGACCTCGGAATTACGCCGGATCAGGCAGCCCAAGAGATTCGGCGTCTTCGGACCACACGGCAGGATCGCAGGGAAGCCCGGCGCGGCTCTTTGAACGACCGTGTGCAGAACGAGAGCGGCGGCATTCTTGGGCGTCTCGGCATCGCACCCGGAGGGAAAACGCTCGACCCGAGGCGGCGGACGCGTAATTTCGTGTGGACGGCCTCAGAGCTGCATCGCCGTGTCAACGAACGCGTCGGCGGTGCTGCGGCCGATCGCCAGAATTTTACGCTTGAACAACTGGACACGGCGCATACGGCCCTTCCGGAAATCGTGCAGGCATTCGAGGAGCAGCTTCGCGATGCCGCGCCCTAGATCCCTCATTGTCAGCATGGAGATCACGGTTGCCGGCAGCTCTCACAACTGCCGGAACAACGATAGCCATCGCATCGCGAAGGGTGTGAAGCGCCTGACCATCAAGTCCGATGGCGACAAACAGCATTATTGCCTCGGCTGTGCAAAGGGCTTTCTGGTGAAGGATGTAGAGCGATTACGCGCGATCCTTGCCGAAATTGAAAGCGGTGCTCCGCCTGCCGCAGCGTAAAGGCATTTTGTTGCATAAATCCGGTGTCAAAAACCGGGGGATTCACACCGACTCCGCTTTGCCAGGGTCATTAGATGACCCTGGCATGGATCGAGCGGCGCAGCCTTGCCGCCCGCGAGCGATTGGAAGCTGAAACAGACCCCATAATGATGCTCGGTCGCCGTAAGCTTGTCAGGAAGGGGAACGAGGAAATTATGCGGTTTCAG
Source organism: Methylocapsa aurea (assembly GCF_000746085.1). Lineage (GTDB taxonomy): Bacteria > Pseudomonadota > Alphaproteobacteria > Rhizobiales > Beijerinckiaceae > Methylocapsa > Methylocapsa aurea. Next base: position 62,465 of record NZ_JQKO01000004.1, read on the forward strand.
GCGGAGGTGCGTATCAAATCACGCATGGCCTGCGGGAATCAGGCCGGGGCGGAAGCCGCTTATCGTGAATTCGCAGAATGGATGAGGCGGCCGGATCGAAAAGACTTCGACAAGACCGGATGACATTCACCGGCTTTCATCTCTTGTGGCATCCGGGACAAGTTCCGTCAGGAAAACCCGCGCGGTGAGAATGCGCACGGTCCGGTATTGACCGAGCGCCAGCAAGTCCTTGTCGCCCGTTACAATCGTGTCGGCTTTCGCGGCGAGAGCGGCGGCAAGCACATGGTCGTCGTCGGGGTCGCGGCACACCGCGCCGATCTCCGGCAGCGGCGCACGAAGCATGGAGCCGATTTCCTGAAGTTCGGCACACCATGCAATCGCGTCCTCTTCGCTGTGGCCGTAGGCATCACGCAGACCCGCACGGAGGAGGGACCGCCGGGCTTCCACAAGCAGGATAGGCGACAGGTGCATGGCAAACATGCCCCGGTCCGCCAGCTTCAGAACCCGGCCCGGAACGCTCTCGGGGAACAGGAACGCGCTGACAAGGATCGAAGCATCAAGAACGGCGCTCGGCGGCATACGCTTTGCGTTCTTCATCGACGATGGCGAGGATTTCAGCTTCCTGCGCCGGGGTTGGTTCACGGCGTCCGGCGATGCTGACGGGCCGCAGCAGGATCGCGCCGCTTTCCGTGACCTCGGCTTCCAGATAGTCGCCTTCCTCCAGCCTGGCCGCTTCCCGGATGACGAGAGGCAGGGTGATTTGCGCGGCGCGGCGCACCTTCACGATGGTCATTGGCAATCCCTTTCAGAAAATACGAATTTATTAATCTACAAATTTAGTATAGCACTTGATGCCAAGCTATAGCTAGAGCTTTCGTCTCCTGCCCTCCGAAGCCTCTTGTCATGCCGAAGCCTTCCTGGCGAAGGCTGATGGCGAAGGGGATAGCATGACTCACCCCTTCATCAGCCGTCGCCGCAACGTCGATGGATCGACGCCGAGCGTGCGGGCGATTTCAGCTCTGCCTTCGCCTTCGCCTTCGCCTTCGACAAGCATGCGCCGCGCATAATCGAGCTGGTCGGCGCCGAGTTTCGCCGGACGGCCCACATGCCGCCCGCGCCGTTGCGCCGCCGCCATGCCCGCCTTGGTCCGCTCCGAAATCACGCTGCGCTCGAATTCGGCGATGGCCCCGACCATCGAGAACACCATGCGGCCCGCCGCCGTGTTGGTGTCGATCCCGTCCATGACCGACTGAAAGCCGATATTCCGCGACCGGAGATCGTCGAGGATTTGCAGCGGGTGGAGCGCCGACCGCCCGAGCCGACCGCCCGAGCCGGTCGATCCGCCAGACCGCCAGGGTATCGCCTTCCCGCACCGTCTCCAGCGCCGTCAGCAGGACGGGCCGCGCCGACACGGCTCCCGGACAACCCCTGATCCTGAAACACCCTCTCGCAGCCCGCCGCGTCAAGCGCGTGCGGTTGCATGCCGAGGTTCTGTTCATCCGTCGAGACGCGGGCGTAGCCAATTTTTATGGCTGGGATTCCAAGTGCTCCCTTTAGAACGGTATAATCCTTTTATTTTCAATAACTTATGAGGTCAGAGCGGACCGCTTAAAAGGGTTCTGCTTTAAGCGGTACGGATTCCCATCGTTCAGTGCCGATGGTGTCGATGCACAAACGCTAAGTAAAAAATCTATTACTTAAGCATATATTATAGTATACTTATCGAAACAACATTCGGGCTGCGAGGATTTATGAAAATTTCCGTATTAGAGATAGCAAAGACTAAATTAAGACAAGCCTACAGGCTTGCGTCCGCCTATGCCACTCCCCGCAACTTCGACGCAACGGAACGCGTGAACTTCTATGCAGATGCTGTTCTCAATGTCCCTCTCGGAAGCGCGCTTGCACAGCAGTCCGTGTCTGGCATTTTGAAGTACGCGGACGATTTACCCGACGTGGAGGAACGCGTTGAAGCCTACAAGAATGCCGCCGCCTTTTCCTCTCTCGACAGCGCACCTGTGCGGCAGGCCGTGATTGGCCTCTTGAAGAATGCAGACGATCTGCCCGACGCGACGGCACGCGTGGAAGCCTACAGGTTTGCCGCCTACAGGTCCGGTCCTTCTCCCGACACTGCGCTTGCACAGCGGGCTATGGCTGGCATGTTCAAGCATTCGGACGGCCTCCCCGACGCGGCGGCACGCGTTGAAGCCTACAGCTTTGTGGCGGAGTACGCCTCTCCCGGTAGCGATCTTGAAAAGCAGGCGAAGCAAAAACTCAAAGAACTCCAATCTACAACACAGCCACAAATCTCCAAGCCGGCTGCCGCGCAGCTATGAAGCCACGCGAAAATATAAAACGCATCGCGGAAATCCGATCTTGAAAAGACGGGCGGCCGCTTTCCGGGCTGCCGGCAGCGACACGGATCAAATTTGTACCACAGTAATGTTGTTAGCATTGTTAAAACATCATAAACTCAATGAGTGTTGTAATACCAAATGCCAGCGATTATTACGCATAAAACGAACCTTGGATGCCAAGTTACAATCCACTTAACTGCCACAACGACAGCAAAAATAATACCGCAACCAATAACTATATTAATAGTCGATTGTGACGCATTGCGAAGCATATAGAACAACCCGACTACGCCGACAAGGATCGTCAACCATCCAAAATTCCAGGACGAACCGGCGGATCGCGTGTCAATCGGTAGATAATCCTTCTGTTTATTTTGGCGTTTTTCCTGAATTTGGCGCGACAAGTTGTCGGATAATCTCTGCTGCTCTTGCTTTTGCTGCTTTAGATTTCTGGTCAGTTTTGCCTCGGTGTCACTCCATTCCAAGTATTGTTTACGGGCTGCTTCAGTTCTTTCACGGTGGGCTCTTTGCTGTTCTCGTGCTGCTCGCTCAGCATTTTCCCTAAATGCCTGATCTCGCCTTTGCCGTTCTCGTTCTCGTTCGAAGCGCGCCCAGTTTTCATCGACCATTTCCGGCTCCTGAGGATTTCGATCGCGAACTCGTGCTAACGTCCGACAATATACATAATCTTCCAGTACCGCCGGGGTTGCAAGGTCATGCCTTTATGGGATGACCCTACCCGGCGTAAGCCCCCCAGCGTGATAACCAGCATTGGGGAAATTCTTTACAGGCAGCCGTCCTCACCGTCGCCTTCCGGCTTTCAAATCCGCAAGGGCGCGTTCCGCCGCCCTTGTCGCCCGGCCCCGCCCCGACGCCTCTCCTTCTCCGAAGGCCGCCACGCCGCCGCCTTTCAGGGCTTCTTTCACATCGTGAAAATCCAGCCCGATCACCTGCCTTTCGGGCGGCGCGGCCAAGGCCCGCAACGCCCGAACCACGCGCATCATCCGGTCAAGCGCCGGATCGTCTGCGGACTCTTCGCCCATTCTGACCTCCTTTTGAATGGATGCCCGCCCCGGTGACGCGGATGCGGTTGCTGTCCGTTCAAATCGGGCGCTTTGCCCGGACTTCTGCCCGACTGATGGATTCAAATCATATCACCACCCCAATAACCAGAACCCCGCTGTAGGGGCGTGTCCTTCGGACCTGGCTCTAGGCGCAAGAGCGCCCGAAGCCGCGAAGCGGCGTCTTCGCCCATTCGGGTAACGATCCATCACGCAAAGCAAGAAGAATTCGACAGCCTCCGGCTGGCTTTGTCCCGTTTGAAAGCGGGGCTGCCGCCCCAGGCCGTCAAGGCCAGGCCCTGCGGGCGCTTCTGCCGGTCTCCCCATCTTTCACCCGCCAAGAGGCGGGCTGCCAAGACGGCCGCGCCGCCCTCCGGGTGGGTGAGACCCCTCCGGCAGAATCGGCCCTGACGGCCATCCCCCGCTCATTGCCGCGTGGCTAGCAGGGTTGCATGCGCAACCCTTTTAGCAACGAAGGAAAAAGGCAATGAAAACCGATATTTATCAGCGTGTCACTAACCAGATTGTCGCCAGTCTGGAAACCGGAATCCGGCCATGGATGAAGCCGTGGAGCGGCGAGCATGCGGCGGGCCGGATCACCCGCCCCTTGCGCGGCAACGGCGTTCCCTATCAGGGAATCAACGTCCTGATGTTGTGGGGCGCGGCCATGGAGAAAGGCTATTCCGCCCCGATCTGGATGACGTTTAAACAGTCGCTTGGCCTTGGCGGAGCCGTCCGCAAGGGCGAGCATGGGAGCCTTGTTGTTTATGCCTCTACCTTCAGCCGCACCGAGGCCGACGAGTCGACCGGGGAGGAGTCGGAGCGGGATATTCCCTTTTTGAAGGGCTACACGGTTTTTAACGTCGAGCAGATCGACGGACTGCCCGCGCAGTACCTCGCACCGGCGGAGCCGCGCCTTGATCCGGTTCAGCGCATCGACCGCGCCGAGCGGTTTTTTGCCGCGACCGGCGCGACCGTCAGGCATGGCGGGGACCGGGCTTTTTACAGCGTCGCATCCGATCATGTGCAGATGCCGCATTTCGAGGCGTTCAGGGACGCGGAGAGCTATTACGCGACCTTGGCGCACGAGCTGACGCACTGGACGAAGCACCCGTCACGGCTGGCGCGTGAATTCGGGCGCAAGCGGTTTGGCGATGAAGGCTACGCCATGGAGGAGCTTGTCGCCGAGCTTGGCGCGGCCTTCCTGTCCGCCGACCTTGATTTGACGCCGGAGCCACGGCCCGACCATGCCGCCTATATCGCGAGCTGGCTGAAGGCCCTGAAAAACGACAAGCGGGCGATTTTTACCGCCGCGTCATACGCGCAACGCGCCGCCGATTTTCTGACCGGCAAGACCGAAACCGTCCCCGCCACCGTGCAGGAGGAGGCCGCGTAAGCGGCCCCTCCCAACAACAAGAAGGAGAAAGCGACCATGACTAAATTTCGATTTGCCCCGATGACCAACTTTCTTGACATGCGCTGCCCGCAATGCGGCGACGAAACCGAGATCGACATAGCCGCGACCGTCTGGGTTCGCGTTTGCAGCGACGGCACGGATGCAGACGCTTCCGGCGACGGCACGCACACCTATGAACCGGACAGCCCCGCCCATTGCGGGCATTGCGGTTTTCACGCCACCGTCGAGAAATTCGAGCGGCCCGCCGCCGACGGCGAGGCGCGCGACATCGAGGACGAGACGCCCCCGACCGCCGAACGCGCATTGTTGCGAGAGATTCTTGAACGCCTGTCATCCGGCCCCATGCCGGACGAGGAACTTGCCGGGCGCATCCGGGCGCTTGGCATCGTGCCGGACTGGCAGGCCGCAGGGGGCGCAGCATGACCGCGCAACTCGGATTCGCCAACCTTCTGACCGACGCGGCCACCGCCAACGAGCGGCGGCAAATGGACCGGGCGACCTCGCACTTGCCCGGCACGATGGAGGAGGCGTTGCCGTGCTATCGACGCATGATCGAACGGCATCACGCCGCCATGCAGACCGCCGCGATCAACGAGGCCATGAGCATCAGGGAGGAGGCGCACCTTCTGGCCGCCAAACTGAACGGCGGCACATGCGGCATTATCGCAGGGCCGGACGCGCCCGGCTGCATCCTTGAGCGGGAATCCGCCGCGCCGCCGGACTCCGCTCCCCTGTGGGGACAGGCGGGCGAGTTTGTCGTCACAGTTGGCGCAATGCGCGTCAGGATCGAATTACACGGCATGTTCGGGATCGGCAGCACGTTTTGCCTGTTCCCCGGCTTTTACGCCCATGCCGTAGATCGGGACCGGCCATTTTTGAGCGAAACCGGGTTCCGCGCTTTCTTCGGCGTGTCAGGCCAACTCATCCCCGGCCTGACCACGGCGGATTTTGTCCGCGAGACGATTGCCGCGCATGTCAGGCAGGAACTGAAAGGAAGGCTATCATCGATAAAGGCCCGCCAGAGTGCCTGACGGACTGAACCGGCCCACGTTACCGGTTGCGCCATTCAGGTGCGGCCGGTAGCGGCCGCACGTTTTTTTGCGCCCCAGGGCGAGCCCTGCCGCCGCACCCCGCCCTTGGGGCTGCGGCCGATAGCGCCGCACCGCGATCTTCGTTTTGGGCTAGATCCCGGGAACGGACAAGGTCGACGATGACAGCCTCGGAGCATCGGGTAAAATCCTCACGCTGGGAAATTCGATTTCAGGAAATCATGCAGCGTCGGCGCCGCTGCGTTCAAGACTGTCCCAATCCCGCTTCCCCCTTAGCGAAATCCGCTTCCGTCCCACCGGATGCTACGCAGCCCGCCGCCATGGGCGTGCATGTAGATTACGGGAACGGGGCCGCCTTCAACCCGCACGCGCGCCCCCAGCGTTTCCAGCGTGAGCTTTAGCAGATCACCGCGCCGGACATAGATATTGACCGAACAGACTTGCATCCCGCAGGCCAAGCTGCGTGTCCCGTCCGCGCACCTGATGCCTTCATCGCTGATGATGAGGTCCGCCTTGCCATCGCCGGTGAGATCACGCTCGATGACCGATGCCGGGTCGATCTGCCCGTTCTTGCCGTCGCACGCGCCTGCAATTGCTTCGGCGACGAGGTAATTCGCGGCCTTTGAGCGGGCTGCCGCTGCAACCGGTAAATAGGCGAGGATTGCAGCACAAACGACAGTTCGCGTTAAGAAGGGCCATATCATGCGACGTATTTCTTTGCTGATTTTTCCATTTATCATCCTGCCGGTTTTGCCCGCGAAGTCGAGGCCCTTAATCGGTTTCATTTTGGCGCCTTCGCGCATCGCATATATTCGACGACCTTCCCCTTGGTGGTTTCTCGCAAATGCCCGTTAGGCAGGATTTTCCAGCGCAGCGTGAGATTGTAGGTGTCACCCTCCCCGGCGCAGGAAAGCTGGACAAGCCACCCGCCACCGTCCGGAGTGGCGTGTTTTGTCGTGCAATCGAATTCGTGCCCTTCTATCCCCTTGGCCGTGATCCTGAAGGGGCCGGCTCCGCTGAAATCACAATTGCCCGGCTCTCGCGCCCAGGCACCGAGATAGGAACGATCTATTGCCAGCGCCGGGCTGGAGATCAAAAGCAACACCGGGATAAGATATTTAGTCAAGTCGCGCACTCCCGCTTTAAAAGGGGGCCATTCAACGAAAAACTGCTATGAGAAAAAGAGCTGGGTTCATATCGATTGGCTCAAAGACGTTGCTGGCCAATAGCCCAGCACATGCGCGGTAATCGTCTCGCGATCTTACAGGAACCGGCAACAAGCGCACTCGCGATTTGTCCTGTTGAGTTTGAAAGCTGTGGCCAACAGAGTGCGCAATCAGGGACCGGGGACTCGCAACGTGTCCGGAACGCGCGTGGTCTGAGCCGTCCCCGGAACCTGGAATTCAGCGGAATTCGGAGCCGGAGCGTTGCCCGAAAGCTTCTGCCTGACCGCCTCCGGCATATTGCGCTTGAGATCGGCGTCGAGTTCGTCAAGCTGTTTTGCTGTGATACCCGGTTTGTCGACAGCGGCGCGGGCGTCGTCAACTTTCTTCTGGAACTGGAGGAGTTTCTCCCGCTCCTGCTGAAGCTTTTGCTCATTCTCCTTGGCGGCTTTGAATGTTTCCCATTGTGGCCGGGAATCCGGGATGGCATGGGGGTCTACGGTGTCGAGAGACAGTTCCGCGCCTCTCTGATCGAAGACGCGCTTGCCGTCTTCCGTCTTGAACACCATCCGGCCGTCCGGCAGCCGGAAAGCCGACGATTCAAGCTCTTCGCGGCGCTTGCGGGCGTCATCCAGGGCATGCTCGTTATCCATAAGGGCATGCACGACGCCCGTATCGTAGTCCTCAAGCTGGTTTCGGAACGTGGCAATCTGCCGGTCCGACGCCTCCATGAGGTCGTCGAAGAACTTCTTCTCTTCTTCTTCCTGATGCTGTTTTTGCTGCCTGTGTTCCTCGAAGACGCGTTCATTCTCCTCCTCAAGAGCGCGTGCCATACGGCGTTTGTAGGCCGCGTGCTCCTCGAATATCTCCATAAGCGTGAGTTGTTCCGCCAGTTCCATCAGTCCCCGCAGCTCTTGGCCACCAATGCCCCGATAATCGCGCCGGGCGTAAATTCCGAGTACCGTCCGAAGGCAGCGTAGATCAGGTTAATCGACTCCGGCTTCTCGTAAAACCAGTCGTAAATGCATTTCATGCTCTCGGTCTTCTTGCCATCCCGCTCATATCGGGCATAGGCCAGCCCTTCGACCACGCCAGCGATGTACGGGTAGCGTTCCTCGGCTTTCATCTTCTCCATGACAACCTTGGCCGTGAAATCGGTGGCCCAAGCGCCCGTTCCTGTCAGGGGAAGGAGAACCAGAACTGTGGAAATATAGCCCCTGCGTTTACTTGTTTGACGATCGCTCATAATCGACCGAATACGTTTCTATTTTCGTAATTCTGATCGTTGTGCTATAATTATGCTGTATACTCTTGAATCTATGCAATTTTGCCCGCATGCGGAGCTTCGGAGCGGATTCGAAAATCGAGAGCACGGATAGGGTCGATTATGTGCCAGGGCGCGTGGCCGTTCGCTGTCGCCAATTGATTGATTTAGAATGACAAAAATTGGGTATTTGAGGGTATCGACACAGGAGCAGCGTCCGGATCGGCAGATCGAGGGCCTTCGGAACCGATGCGATTATCTTTATATGGAGACGCTCTCCGCCGTCAGTCCGCGACGGCCCATCTTTGAAACCGTTATCGAACGGCTCGGACCGGGAGATACTCTGGTCGTGTGGGACCTGGATCGAGCGTTTAGGTCGGTTCTCGACGCGGTCACGCAGGCGGAGCGACTCCGGCAGAAGGGCATCGAGTTTCAGATCGCGAATCTTGAAATCGACACCGCGACGCCCGCCGGCATGCTGGTCTACACGGTGATGAGCGCCTTCGCCGAATTCGAGCGCCGTCTTCTGGTGCAGCGGACCAAAGAGGGACTGGCGGCGGCCCGAAGGCGCGGAACCCGCTTGGGCCGCCCGCCAAAGCTGGATGACGCGCAGCTCGATCAGGCTCGCCAACGGCTGTCGTCTGAAAATGAGACCACCGCAAGTATCGCGAAAGAATTCGGCGTGGCGCCCTGGACGCTGACACGATCCCTCCGGCGGCAATGTGCGAAGCCGCTTCCCTTAGGGCCGTAACTGCGGGCCACCCGAGGGCTTGAAAGCACTATCTGCTGTGGCCCGGGTCTATCTCAGAATGATTGAAAAATTGCCAGGCGCGTTTGAAGCCGATCCGCGAATTCCCGTTGCGCGAACACGCGCTCACCGCACTTGCGGTGCCGCAACCGCGCTATGCCGGCGTGGGCTGAAAGTGACGTTCACTTCGACATCCTCGTCGAGCTTGCCGAGGATCGCGATCATCCTGTCGAGCGTGAAGCGTCGAAGCTGGGCATTGCGGATGCGGGTGAACTCAGAGTGCGAAACGCCCGTCAGCTTCTCGGCGTCGCGTGTCGAAAGCTTGCGCTCGTCGAGAATGTTGATGATCTTCGCCGCCGTAATGGCGCGCGCCTGTTCGAGCCCCGCGTTAGGGTGTCCAAAGTCGCGGAAGACGTTGCCGCTGCCGCGCACCAGTTCCATGTCGTCGTTTTTCATTTCAATGCCTCCTTCAATCGCTTGAGCCGTTCCCGGATAAGATCGACCTCCATTTGCGGTGTCTTGATCCCTGACTTCGATTTCTTCTGAAAGGCGTGGACCACCCAGATATCCGCGCCGATCTTGACGGCATAGAGCGCACGGAACGCATCGCCGCGATACCGGAGCGCAATCTCGAACACACCGCCGTCAACACCCTTGAATGGCTTTGCCTTGTCAGACTTGCCGCCCTCGGCCGCGAGGGTGAGCGCGTCGAGCATGTCGCTTTGCACGTCTTCGGGAAATTCCTCGAAGTCCTTCCGCGCCGCCTTGATCCATGAAATCAGCCTCGTGTCTCTCATTAAGCCTATGGTGACAAATTTGTCACCATTTTGCAAGTCCTTTGTTCATCCCCGCAAAATACACTCGGTCGGAAGAACTTTGCATCGCTCGAAAAATGAGCCTGAAGCAACGGTTTATAGCCATTTTTGCCCGAGGCTCTTCCAATCGGCCGATCGGGGCGTCAGCCCGTATGGATTCATGCCTGTCCGCTGGCTGATATCTCTTGCAACAGGCCACGCAAGCGCCCGTCACCCGGTCCCGTCCGTGCTTTCCTGAGGCTTCCTCCTCACAGGGCAGAACAGGCAATAACCGCCGCCCGGCCATCACAGTTGACAGGACGGGCAGACATCCCACCTTCGTTCCATATCTCGCAGGACGCCGCACCGGTTCCAGACCAATTCCCCGTTGTGAATTCAATGCCAGACGCTTCGGGGCCTTTGGTTTCACGACAGATTGCAGTGCTTCCCGTGTTGATCCCGTATGCATGCCGCCGCTCCATCACCGGGCTTGATCCCGCACGCCAGCCTTGAGTGCCAACCTATCGGAACGCGGCCCTATGGCCGCAAGCACTTCTTCGGTTCCCCCTGAAGGTCTCCCCCAAACAAGCGCGTTGCGCCCGGTCCTATGCGCTCCGCTCACGGAAAGGCACGGCTGGCATGGGGTCAGCCCGGAACTTAAAGGAGCAAGACAATGGCTTACGGCAAAAACAACACGAAGAAAGCACCACAACGCGAAACCACACCGCCGACACTGATCGCCTGGCACGTTTCGGAGCGCGGAGAAAAGAAGTTCTGGAACCGCATCGGCGCTGCCTGGGAGCACGAAGACGGCGAGGGCCTGACCCTGCAACTCGACCTGCTCCCGGCCACAGGTGGCCGCATCGTTCTCCGCAAACCGAAGGAGGACGAACAGGCCTGAACGAAGAGGAGCCGGGTTCGCCCGGCTCCTTTCTCTTTCACTCAACGCCCACACATGGACTCCTCAGCGCGTTCGGATTAGGCGTCTCCAGCTGCCTGAACACGGGCCGCTGAATGGGGACAATCTCATGCAACGTCCTTTTCCGCTGATTATTCCGGCGCTCGTCGTGCTGACTTCGCCAGCCGCCGCCGAGATGTTCGGCGAGGATTACCCGCCGTGCGGGGACCGATCCAATACCGCCGACATCGTCGATTGCATCGAGGCAAAAACCAAAGTCTGGGACGAGCGGCTGAACAAAGCTTACAAGGATTTACCGCAGCGGCTCGACGCCCGGCAGCTCGGCCCGTTGAAGGAGGCGCAACGCCACTGGGTCAAGTTCCGGGACGCGAATTGTACTTTTTACGACTCGCAGGAAGGGACCATCCGCCAGATTCAGGCCGCCGAATGCATGCGCTCCATGACCAAGGACCGGGCGCTCGAACTCGAAAGCGCGATGAAATTCGATTGACCAATGGAGATAAATGTACTCGTTGCCCGGAGGGCGGACCTCTACAGGATCACTTCAAGTCCCTTGCGGCGAATCACGTTCAGCAGAACGAGCGCAGCACCTGTCGGCCGTTTCGCGCCGCGTTCCAGTTGCGAGACATAGCCGACCGTCAGGTTGAGATGACGCGCGAACACCGCCTGGCTTAAATGCGCCTTCTCCCTCAACGCCCGAATTTCTTCGCCCGTTATCGGCTCGGCTTTCGGCACTTCATTCTCTCCGAGATGCCGCATGGTGATTTTCGCGTAAGCCCCCTCATCGAGCAGCTCGCCGCGCCGCATGTCCCTGGCTGTTTCAAGCAGGGCTTTCGTCAGCCGGCTAGGTTTCTTTTTTTCTCTGGTCATTTTTGCTTTGGTCATTGTCTACCTCCTGCACAAAACCGTCCGCTACAGCGCGAGCAAGCTTTGCGTCATTTGCCGTGAGCCACCCCGCCGCGATGTCTTGCAGCGTCGACAATTCGTCGTCATCGATGTTCTCGCGCTCGCTTTTGGCGAAGCCGTAAAGGAATATCGCCCGACTGCCTCGCCGGTACGCGATCAGCATGCGGTAGCCGCCCGACCGGCCCTGTCCCTTTCTGGCGACCCTCTGTTTGATGATGTCACCACCCAGTTCTCCATCGACAAGGCCGCGCTCCGCGCGCTCTATCGCTTCGCGCAAGCTGTCGTCGCCGATCCGTTCCCGCCGTGCGTAGCGCACGAACCATTTCGTTTTAAAAATCCGCAAATAGCCCTCATAACAATATAAACTATAACACTATGAACTATACTTGGCAAGGAAGTTTTTGCCATACCATCGAATGCAGCCCCGCGCGGACTATCCGGCCATTCAGCCCCTGCGCCAGATGAACGGCGGCCAGTCCAGCGCAAAGAGCTTCACCGCAGGGCATTCCCCGGCAAACGCGACTTTCCGCCAGCCCTGCACTCCGATGTAAAAGCATTGCGTGTAGCGAATGCATTTTCGCCCGTCGGTGTCGCATTGATAGGTCGTCAGCAGATGCGGCGTGCCGATCTGCGACGCCGCCATGCAAATTCCAAGCACTACAACCGCTCCGTTGATCTTCACGGCTATTCTCTTTCGCCATTATGCACATGACTCCGGGAGCGCGTTTTCAGCGTTCCCTTTTCCCCGGCAGCAACTTCCGGCTCTGCCCGATCGCGAGCCGTGCGGACGACCCGGACCGCGCCGCATCGAGGGCTTCGAGTGGCTCTGTCCAGAATTTCCCGCCGCAGCTGTCGCGGCAGATAAAGGAACGGCCGGTCTTGCGGGCGCCGCAGACCAACGTTTTGCATCGGGCGCAGAGCGTCCAGCCCGAGTCGGCCGCGCACCAGGCGCAAGACACCGTCGAGACATCCACATCCTCGGTCCGGACCCGGAGCGCTTCCGCCGGGCGCAAAAGCCCCTGCAGCCGCTCTATCGTCGACTGATGCGATTCAGTCTTGTCGATGCTCTCGCACCGGAAACGCTGCGCCGCAGAATAGCGGGCGAAGGTCACGCGAAACGCGCGGTCGTGCCTCGCGCAGGCAAAATCGAGCACGAAACGCTCCGGCGTGCCCGTCGCCTCCCGCAGCCTGGCAAGCTCCTTTTCCCGCTTGATCGCCAGTTCAGATTTATGGCTCATTTCTTCCATCCTTTTCGCTTGAGAATGAGGGCGCGCGCGGCTGTGGCCTGTTGCGCCAGAAAGTCGGAACCGCCCTTGTCGGGATGGACGCCCAGCATGATCCGCTTGAACCGCGCATCCAGGTCCTGCCGGGTAAAGGGTTCCGTCAAAGCGAGCAGGCTCAACGCATCGGCATAGTCGTCACGCGCGGCTTCGCCTTGTCCCGCCATCTGGCGGCGGAACTCGTCCCACGGCATGCTGTCGCGGAATTCCGCGCGCCAGATCTTCCGCTGGGCGCGCAACTCCGCAGCTATGGCCACCCATTTTTCGGCGTGGTCGAGCGCATATTCGAAGGGCCATGCCGCCGCGACCGCGAGCGCTTCGCCGGCGATATCGGAAAGCTCCATTGACAGGCTGATGAGACGCGCCAGCAGCCCCCATGCCGCACGGGCCACACTCATCGAAAGCACGAACAAAAAATACAGGACGACGGCGATGCCAAAGAGGTTGCACGGCATGCAGGTATCCGCGCCATGCGACAGTGCGGACGTCATTGCGAATCTCCATTTTCGAAAGGGTCGGGCATGTAGCGCCCGCGTGGAAACAGCTTGTCGTAAGGCGTCCGGCGCAGCAGGAACGCTTCGCCTGTCTCTGTGAACACGGCCATGTTGCCACTGGCGCGGCTTGTCGCTTTGGCAAGCTCCTGCGCGTCGCGCAGGTTTGCGGCTCCCGCCAGTTCCCAGTCATAGCCTTCGGGGCCGCGCATCTTGCGCCATAGAACCCGCTTGCCGAGGCGCTCGGACAAATATCGCGCCGTGGTCTGATCGTTCATCGCGAAGGCCTGCCACATGCCGGCATTGCCCATGAATGTTTCCCAGTTTTGGGGATAGATCTCCTGAACCTGGCCGAGGTTCTGAATGATCGGCCACAGCTTGACGCCGTAGCCCGCCATCAGGCCCGCAGCCTTCGCCAGCTGCTGGAGACGCCCGAGGGCGTAGAATTCATCGAGCAGGAACAGCGTCGCGTATTTGCGTTTTCGCCCTTCGGCGGCCGCGTGGAGGGCAAGGTTGACGAACAGGCGCAGGAATCGGCTGTGTATTTCCAGATATTGCGGCGGCAGCACCAGATAGATCGTCGTCGCGCCGTTGTTCAGATCCTGCAAATTAAAGTCCGACGGGGCGAGGGTCCGGCGCATGCCCGTGCTGTCCAGCCATTTCGTATGAGAGATGGCCGTTGCGATGACATCGCCTTTGGCATTCTTGCCGGCCTGCAGAACCAGCGACGCAGCCGCCTGCGCCAGCCCGCCCATTTCCTCCATGCCCCGGAAGGGAGGGTTCGCCTCCGGGTTGCTTTCGAGCGGCGGCCCGTCGGGATGGATGAGGAGATCTCGCACCGTGCCGAGATGCTTGTCCTCCTTCGGAATGTCCGGGCTCATCACAACGTAATCGATCAGGCCGCTGATGATGACTCTCGCTGAAATGTCGAAGAAATTGTCCTTCGCTTTTGTATCGGGAACGACGAGCGCGTCCGCGATCAGCTCGACGCGCTCCGCATAATCGTCGGCGCCGGGGTCGAGGCTGGCCAGCGGATTGAAGCGCGCCTTGCAGTCTTGCAGCAGAGGATCGCGGATTTCACCCAGGGGATCGAGAATCCGCACCGTCTGACCGAGCGGATGCGTCAGACCTTTCCCGCCCTTGCCGCGCGCCAATGCGGTGACAAGGGCATTCTGACCCTTCGGGTCGATGACGAGGGCCGAGCCGCGCCAGGTGATGAGATTGGGAATAATGACCGAGCGGCCCTTGCCCGCGCGGTTGGTCGCAATCGTGCAGACATGGCGGTCGTCGCTGAAACCGACGATCCATTTGGGATCGTACATCGATGCGCCCAGCAGCACCTGTCCCGGCCGCCACGGATTCGCCCATTCATCCAGCAGCCCGGAGAAACGCGACGTGCCGCCCAGCCCGACATGCCGCCCCGCCAGGAACCAGCGCAGCGGACGGGTCGCGCGGCCGAGCAAGATCTTGAACGGCCGCATCCCGCCCCATGCGAGCAGGGCGGCCATGCCTGCGGTTAGCACGGTCTCGCCGGTCCACGGCTGCAACGCCAGGCCGATCGACGCCGCCAGCACGATAAACGCCGCCCAATGCGCGGCCCAGCCGATGACCCGCCGTCCAGCAGCCGACTGCCACATGCCAGCGGTGCGCTGGTTCGTCATCGAGTCTTGCAGCCCGGCGGCCGCGACCACCCCGCAGAGCATCAGCCCCCCAAGGATCGCCGGGCCGTTTGAGTAAAGCTGGCGGGCATAAGCCGCCGGTGCATGGTGCAACAGGAACTGCGAAAACGGGTCCGCAAACTGTAACCAGACGAACCCGCACGCGATGGCGACAATCAGGCCCATACTATGACTCCGTCGTTTGCAGGGTGAGGGCAGCCGGACGGTCAGCCGGCATCGCCTCGCTGTCCGCATCGTCTGCATTCATGAGGATCGGCTCTGCTTCGCCGTCAGCCGCAGCGCCGTCCTGCGCCAGCGGCGGCACGCGCATCGCGCCATGCTTCGGGCAATGCGGCGGCCCGCAATCCTTGATCCACCGCGCGGCGACGCGGACCGTGTACCCGCAGCCCGCGCCGAGGCATTCGGCCTTGAGCATGCGTGTACCCTGCTTCTTCGGCCGGTCCGCCACGGCTTCGCCGGCCAGCGTCACGCGATCGAAGTTCAGCCTTGCGTGCGGAAACGGCCCCAGGGACGAAGCGAGCTCGTTTAAACGCTCCCTGAGGACCGCGCCGGGCATGGCGTGCCGCATCTGCCCTTCAAGCCCGATCCTGAGCGCCGCTTCCCTGAATTCCTTGCCGTGCTTGGCATCCGGCGGCAGCGCGGCATGCACCAGTTCATGCACGAGGATTCCGAGCACTTCCGCAGGGTCGACGAAATCGGCGCGGATGATGATTTCGTGATGGCCGTCATCGGATGCGCCGGCATGCCAGCACTCTCCGGCCACCTTTCCCTTTTTGCCGTGCGATGTGAACGCGACGGCGAATCTGATCTTGTCCGGAAGCGTCAGCCCAAGCTTGGCGAAATAGGGGCGCAATTCATTGGTGGCCGCGCGCAACCACGATTCCCGGCTTGCGTGCCGGTTCCTTTGCCTGGCTTCCATTTTACGCGACTCCTGAGTATTCTCACTCAGATTGGGGCGAGGATGCCCTTTGTCTTGGTCGCGTTCTGGTCAATGTGGAGAGGAATCGTGACGGACTTCGATCAAGCGAAGCGCGATAAGACACGTCGAACGCTGCTGAACTACATGGAACACCACGGTATCGGTGTGCCGCGCCTGGCCAAGCGCATTAGTGAAAGCACTGAGAGGGACTATAAAATTCCAGTAAAAACGCTTCAGCGCTTTCTGGGCGGGCATATTCGAACCAATGACCAGTACGTCGGGATATTCCATCAGTTTGCGCAAATGAACGAGCCACCCGATCCTGTAATCAATGCTGGCGAAGCACTGGCCGCTTTTTATGGGGACAACGTCCGCCGTGATTATAGCGGCTCGTTTCACGCCACGACGCAGATGGGCGAAGCTTCAGAGGTCACGATTTCCAAAGAGGCAGGATTTTGGCGGGTCAAGGAAGTGACTGCGACCGGCGGGCGTTCTATCTTTGACGGAGTAGCGGTCTGTTCAGGTGAAGCGGCGTTTTTTGTGTTGAAAGACCGGCTTGCAGGCCTGCCGCGCACCTACACCGTATGGCCTCAAGCAGATGACAAGCTGTGTGGTTGCGGCACAACGGTCAATTTTGTGAGCTTCGATCCTGGCGCAGCCATGGTCCCGCAGACACACCCCTTCGAGATAACACTGAGGAGATAGCCATGCCAACCATCTCCGAGGATGAATTTCAAAAGCATCTTCGTGGCGCTTTCGTCACGAACCCGGCTGCCATGGACGCGACGGAACAAGCCAATCTCAAGCGAGTATTAGGCTATCTACTTCTCGACTCAGCCTACGACGGCATGTTTGATCGCGTTGTGGCGTTACTTGAAAGCGGGGCTTCCGTTGATGCCACGGACGAAAACACGGGAATGACAGCCCTGCACATCGCGGTCGGAAGGAATAACCTGGAAATTGCCCGGATACTTGTCGAGCGTGGCGCATCGTTTATTGCGGACAAACAGGGGCGGATGCCTTCGACAGTCGCCGCCGAGTGCGAGGTAAGCGAAGAACTCTGCGATTTCATTGCGGAAGCCGAAGCCCGTGCCGAGGGCGTTTAAACGGTCTCTGTCCGGGGCATTACGCGACTTTGACTACCCCCGTATGCATGCGCGATTCCGCTGCACATCCTCCCAATTCACCACACCAATTCAGCAAATATGCCCTTTTGTCCCGGCGTATTCGATACGACAAAAGACATATTCCAGCGTATACGTCTGAAAATATTAGCAAACTCGAATTCAAAATCTGGTTGATTGAAAAGTACAGAAATATTCAATATTGTACAAAGTTGCCGGATGAGTTGTTTTTAACCCATAGGCTTCCCCTATATCTGTTGAAATCGTGAGTTGTATGGCCATATACTAAGTATAGGGGATAGCGAGCAATGTTTTTGTCAGACAAAAACGCTCGTCAGGGGGGCATCCCCTGAAACCCCGCTGGTAAGCGGCCATGACACATGACTCGACAAACACCACCCTTCCGCAGAGGCGGAAGGCCTCGCAAACCCGACTCCGAAAAACGCAGGCTGCTCATCTCGGCGCGCGTGCGTCAGGACGAGATGGCGATCATCGAGGGACGCGCGGCGGAAAACAATATCCCGCTTTCGGACTTCGTCCGGGAGCAGGCGTTGTCCGGCGCCATCCTGGTCCGCAAGTCGCGGAATTTGAGCGCGATCGATCGGCACGACCTCGCCCGGATCGGCTCGAACCTCAACCAGATCGCACGCGCCTGCAACGCGACCGGCGACACATTCCGCGCGCGCCACATCGAGTCCACCCTGGACGAGTTGCGCCGCCTGCTCAGGCGCATCGACGCGCCGGGGCAGCCCCTGGATGAACTGGGCGAAGGGTAGAAACACCAAAGGGCGCGGGACGTCATTCAAGGGCGCTCTTGTGTACGTCCTGCACGACAAGCACGCCCAAACCTCCGAGCGCGTCGGGTTCGTGGAGCTGCACAATCTGGCCACCGACGATCCGCACCGCGCCTGGCGCGAAATGAAAGCCCTGTGCGATGCGGCCGACGAGTTGAAGAAGCGGTCCGGCGTGAAGGCGACTGGGCGCAAGCTGACCAGGCCGGTCTATGCCTTCACCCTCAACTGGCACGAGGCCGACAATCCCGATCAGGCCCACATGCGCGAGACCGCCTTCGAAGCCTTGCGTACCCTCGGCATGGAGAACCATCAGGCGGTCATCGTCGAACATACCGACCGGCCCCACAAGCATGTCCATATCATCGTCAATCTGGTCAACCCCGAGACCGGCCACGCCGTGTCCCTGTCGAACGATGCCCATAAACTCGACCGGTGGGCCGACGACTACGAGGTAAGCCAGGGCGTGATCCGGAGCCCCGACCGTCGGGCAAAGTTTCATGCGCTCGACAATGGCATCGAGCCGCCGAAGCGGCCGGCCCAGGCGAAATCGCGCGAGGAATGGGAAGCCACCCGGAAACTCAACGGCGAAAAGGCAAAACAGCGCGCCGCCGAAATCAAGGCGGCCTATGCCGCCCATGTCGCGAATCTGAAGGCGGCGCAGGCCAGCGCGTTCAAAGCGCGCAACGCCGACTCCGAGAAACTGTGGAACAGCTATAAAGCCGACCGCAAGGCCGTGACCGATCGCTACCAGCCGTTCATTGACGCCATCTGGAAAAGCAAACGGAGGAGCCCACCGCATCCCTATACCGAGCAGGCGCTTCATGACCTTCAGGAAAGCGCCGAGTGGAAGCAATTCGGGCGCACGCAGTTCGCCCAGCGCCGCCTCTTCAATGCTCGCGAACGCTCCCTCCTTGGTGCGATCGGCAACGCCGTGCGCCTTCACTATGCGGCCATGAAAGAGCGGGGCGGCCTCGCCCGTCTGTTCAAGCTGATGATCAGCCCGGCAACCCGCCGGAAGCAGTTCCAGCAGCAGCAAGAGAACGAGAAACAGGTTCTGCGCAAACGTCAGGCGCAGAGTCGCAATGAAAGAGCGGCAACCTTGAAGGCTGCGCGTCGCGTTGAACTGGCGAAGCTCTCACAGGAGTTCCAGAGGGACCGGGAAGCCATGAAAACCCGTCACGCTTCCGAGGTCGCCGCACAGAAGGCGGTCTGGCGACAGCTCGCCGCCGAACGCGAGAAGGTCTGGTCGGACTTTCGCAAGGAGTTCACCATTCCCGAACTCCGGCAAGAAGCCGACCAGCAGCAATCTCTTCGCGACGAGTTCGGGGAAGCCGCATCGGGAACCACCCGGGCCGAAGCCAAACAGGAACACCAGCGGAAGGCCGATCAGAGTCAGGGAAAAGGAGCCGACCGCGCACCGCCCCCCGAAAAATCACCCCGGCGGGACTGGCGCGCCAGACGATCGGCGGCGGAGCGCAAAGCCGATGGAACTTACAAAAAGCGAGACCGAGGCAACGATGATAGCGGGCGCGGCCGGCAGCGCGATCGTTACGACCATGATTGACTTGCACCTATGTCGGAAGACCCAAAGTGCCACTTCCGGGACGGGATACCGGCGCCGAGAATGCGTTATCTATGTGATGGGACGGGGATTGCCCGTTTTACATTCGGCCGCACTTTCACGTTTACATCGACGCGCTGATCCAGACGGCCCAGCACCGTCATCAGACGGTCAACCGTGAACCGCCCGATGTTCGCGTTGCGAATCCGGGAGAAATCGGCGGCAGCAATGCCCGTCAGTTCCGCAGCCTTGCGGACCGTCAGGTGTTTACGGTCTAACGCTTTAACAATCTGCGCCGCCAGGATGGCGCGTAGTTGCTCAAGATCGGAATTTGGCATGTCAAAGTCACGAAAGACATTGCCGCTCCCGTGTACCAGTTCAAAATCGTCGCTCATCGCAGAGCCTCCTTTAGTCGTTTGATCCGTTCGCGGATCAGGTCAATTTCGGCTTTTGGCGTGCTGATCCCGCTTTTCGATTTCTTCTGGAACGCATGCACAATCCAGATATCGTCCGCCAGTTGCAGTGCGTAGACGACGCGGAAAGCGTCTCCTCGATGTTTCAGCGCCAGTTCCAGCACGCCGGATCCCAGACCTGTCAGCGGCTTCGCAATGTCAGGGAATCCGCCCTCGGCAACGATGGTCAGGGCGCGGGCCATATCCTGTCGCGCCCCCAAAGGGAATTCCTCGAAATCTTTTCGGGCCGCTTTGATCCATGAGATCGGCCGGGTCTTGCGTGTCATCCATATTATGTTGTCATATCTGACAACATAAAGTCAACAAGATTCGGATAATGTACGGCGACCAGAAATTGAACAATTATGGATAGTGAAGTATAATTTAGTAATATAGACATGGCGTAAGGATCGCCGAAAGCAACGTGACGGAAGCAGATAAACGACCTCATTATCTCGATTTTGAAGAGGCCCGCCAGCTTCTGGCCGAGATGAATATTCACCTGACTCCGCGCCAGATCAAACGGTCGTCAGACATGGACGCGAGAGGAAAGCGTAAGCTGCCCTGGTTCATTGATCCGATTGAGGGGCGGCTCAAAATCGAGAGGAACGCGCTGCTGAGCGCTTATTTCAATCGACAGGTCGAAGCGGAGCGCTCTTATGATAACTGATCTTTCTAAGATTGCAGTTTATCCAACAGATTTGCTATGAATATACTATGGCAGACATAAGAAAAAGAACCGGAGCGAAGGGAACAACGTATCAGGTCCGCTATCCCTCCAGCACCACGAAATCCGGCTACACCTATGCCACCTTCGACACGCTGAAGGAGGCGCGCGCTTTTCTGGAAAGTGGATCGTTACGGAAAAATGGGCGTGCGCGGTCAGGTGACGTCGGGACCGTCGCGGAGGCCACGGATATGTGGCTGCGTATATGCGAGAAGGAGGGGCTCAATGGCCGGGAGCCGGTCACGAATTATACCTACGGAAACTACGAGTACCGGGCCGGTTTCATCAAAGCCTATGAATGGCCGAAGCCGCTGGCCGATCTTACCGCGCCCGACATCGTGGCGTTCCGCTCTTGGCTGCTAAACGGTGAGGTGAGCCGTGTGGTCGCCAGCAAGGTTCTGTCGTCTTTTCACTCGGTCATGAAGGAGATGACCATCCGAGGCCATCTCGCGCACAACCCGGCCGTGGGAATCTCGGTGCGAGCGGATTCGCGTTATCAGGAGCCCGTAAGCATACCGACGAAACAAGAGATCATCGCTCTTCTGGCCGCCGCCGACCGGCTGGCCAATTCAAAGAACAAACTGACTGCAAAGACGTGGCGACGCTATCGCCCGATGCTCTACCTTGCAGTGGATTCTGGGATGCGGCCACAGGAATATCTCGCGGCCAGCCGGTCGGCTCTTCGCGGCAATGGCATCTATGTCGATCGTGCCATCGAAGGCGGCGGCAGCGAGATTTCAGTTACGAAGACACCAGCCGGGCGACGGTTCATAGACCTCAGCCCCGATACGCTCGATATGGTCGGCCATTACGCAAGCAACCATGCCGCCGACAACAAATATGATCTGATCTTCCCGTCGGAGAACGGGCGCTGGCAGTCCCGCCGCAACTGGCAGCGGCGCGGGTTCGATATCGCCTGTGAGGAGGCCGGTCTGGTTGAGACCGTGACCGTGGACGGCGAGGATGTCGAACAGGCGAAGTACCGGCCCTACGATCTGCGGCACTTCTTTGCATCGATGCTGATCGAAAAGAAAACCAACCTGAAGAAGATACAGGCCTTGATGGGCCACACCAATATCGAGACAACCCTCAACGTCTACGGACATTTGCTCGAAGACAGCGACCGCGATAAAATAGGATCAGCAGGGTTGCTAAGCGGGATACTTGAGAAAAGTTGTGGCGAGTCTGTGGCGAGACAGGCCTAAGGCCCGCAGAAACCAAGGACTTTTCTTGCATGGGGTGCAAGGGGTCGCAAGTTCGAATCTTGTCACTCCGACCATTATTAAATCAAAGACTTAGTTGAATATTATAGAAACAAATCGACCAACTCTACGAAATTTGCCACAAAAATTCGGCCCGCTGAAACCCGCAGAAATCCGCGATTGTCCGTCTTGGTCCGTCTCAGCCTGTGGCGAGTTTGTGGCGAATTTTCACATTCCATCCCGCGAGCAAAGATCCGTCCGAGGCGGCTTGTTTCCCAAACCTTGCCCTTGATGGTTCGAACTGGCAGTCCACTCTAGTCTAGTTAGGAAGTTCAAACATAACCCCTACAACTTCCAGCAATCCGGTCAGGCGTGGAAAGCCAAGCTCACCCTCAAGGCTGAGAATTTCGCCCGGAGCTGTGCCATCCGGATTTATGCTCTCCAGCAGGATTATGGCCTCGTGCCGGCGTAGCCGCTTGAAGTATCGCGCGCCGTTCTCATCAACCGCAATGACGAGCCGTCCGTCCATCTCACCGAGGATTTCAGGCCTCAGAGTGACGGGCTGAGTCATGATGAACTGACCATCAAGTGCTAGAGGCTCGGCGCTTCGCCCACTCACCTTGAACAGCTTTGCATTTTGAAGCAGCATGTTAACGACCGTTAGGTCGCTCAGCGCAACAAACTCAGCGTTTTCATCCTTCGGTGGCGTCGGAAGCCTGGACGAGGCGAACAGAGTGCCTACGATCTTCCGAAGTGTTATCTTCTCCTGCGGTGCAATGACCGGCTGAGCGAGCGCATAGGGGTCCACGGATTGTCCAGTCAGGATGGCAATGTGCGGGTGAATTTCCGTTTCGTTGTATCGGCGCGCGAGCAACTGGTCTCCGAACGTCGTGACCACGAGGTTCCGCGCGTGCACTTTCGCATAGTTGCTGACGATGATGACGTCGCCGATGGCTGCCACCGGATCGAGCGTTCCTGCGGCGAGCTGATAGGCGTCGTGGTTGTGAAGTGTGATGTTGATTGACTGCGCCAGTTCCTCGACCGTTATTAGCCCATCTCCCGCGCGGCCATCAGACCTTGCTGCTGCCGCGATTCCTGTGTGCACGAGAGTAAGCTTCTTGAGCTCGATGGCGTTGCCCACCGGCAGTGGAATAACATTGTCCATCCACGGAAAGAGGCGAGGTTCGCCCGAATATGCCTCGTATTCCGCATAGACTTTGAAGCATGTATGTATCTGGGTTTGAAGGGTACTCTCCCAAAAGGACTTCACGTCGCCCGCTTGTGCCACGCCGATAGTGCCGTCAAATTTGTGGTGTGATTCATTGATAATTTTCATCGGTTTCGCACCGCCGCCGCCCGTAATCGTATTGAGCAGCTTCTCGAACGAGGGCCGATTGAAGGGCGCAGCACTGGCCTCGCGCAGCTTCTTCATCAGAATTGCGAGCTGGTCCAGAGATAGGTCGCATACATCCGGTCCTTCGCAACGAAGCATGATTTTAAGCAAGTCTTCGCAATAGGTCCGGATCTCGAAGACATAATGATGGCCTAGCGCGTCATCCCCTTTATCCTTGGCTTCCTCGTAGCTTCGGGCAAGAGAGTTCCCGTTTATAACCGTCGCAACCTTGGATGCCGTATTCATCCTAACAACGAGACCCTGCTGACCTGTCAGTTTTTCGATATTCACGAGAAGTTGGAAGAATTGACGTTCATGGGTGACGACCAGAAGCTGCATGGCTTCCGTTGCGGTTGGGCTTGCATTGGCAAGTAGCGCGATTTCCTCGGCCCACTTTCTTTTATTGCGCGGATCGAATGTAACCTGCGGGTCGTCCAGCACAACGAGCGGAAATGGATTTGTGCCAAGCGACTCCAAGATTTGTTCCCTCAATGCGAGGATAAACGCCCATAGTATAGCGCGCAGCCAGGAACTGTTCGCAACAGTTGAAGCGTCAATTCGAATGCCATGATCGAAACTGGCAGATATCTGAACGGATTTCTTGCTCAGCGCCGCGTCTTCGAATGAGAGACGTTCTTTGAAATGGATGCGGTCAAGAACAGACTTCATCCGACCGGAAAGCGCGGAAATCGAGCCTGCAGTTTCGGTTGCAACCAGCGTGCGCAACTCTTTGAGCGGCTCCAATGCCCCTGCGATCGCGTCGCGGACAAGCTGCTGCGTGTGAATCACAAGCCATTTCTCCGCTTCTGTGGCGGCGTCCTTTAGCGCCTTGGTGAGGTCGTCGAGCGGGGCGGCTTTTTCGAGTGCCGCTTCTAGTGAAGCGAGTTTGCCTTCTAAGCTGTCTGTAGGAAACTTGCCCTCCGCATCGGCGATACCTTTGAGCGTATTCCAGCTATCCACGAAAGACTGTCGATTGCTGGCCCACCATTCTACGAGTGCCGCGATACGCTCTATGTTCTCGATGTATGAAAGGAGGTTCTTCGCGGCGGTAGGCGCGTCGGACGATGCACTGGTTTCTGTGTGCCCGAAAGTCGGCAGCTTGGCGGCGAGCGCGGTGGTGGTCGCGGTCACAAAATTCGCCATTCCAGTCAGGACTGCGGAGAAAGGAGGCTCCTGCGCAAAGCGCTCCTTGGCGGCGGCTTCAAACGAGTCGCGAGGCTGCATGTCGGCGAGCAGCGTAAGATGCGCATTGATAGAGTCGGGAAGAAGATTTCGGATGTTCTTCTCAAGTTCCGCGCACGCATCTGTGAGCTTGCGCTCCGCCACTGCGGCAGCCTTCTTAAGTTCTTCCAACTCGGCTGCCAGGGCCCTGCGTTTGGCGCCTGAGAGCTTGCTCTCGCACAGAGGGCAGTCTGCATCTTCGTGAGCATGTTCCGCCGCAACGAAGAACTGCGATGCTAGAGCCTTCAACCGCAGCTTGGTATCTTCAGCTTGGCGCTGATCCCATGCGACAGCCTCCGCTAGTTTTGTCCTCGCTTCGGCAAGAGCCGCAGGTAGCTTTTGAAAGCCCGCGTCCATATGCGCCGTCTTCAATGCGGCCCAAGCATCGAATGTGGGGATGCCTTTGACATTCTGCTGAAGAATGCCCCGCGCCGCGCTGACTGCGTTCTTTATCTTGGCGCGGTCATCCGGCTTGCTCATATCGAGGTCGCTGGCGACGTCCGATGCGAGAATGCTCAGATGGGTGCCAGCAAGTGCGGAGGCACTCTCCGCTGTGTCTCGAAGCTCCTTGGCATAATCCGTGTCTTCACGTTTGCCGGTGATTTTGAGTTCAAAGGTGGCTTTAACAGCCTCCTCGGTAGCGCGCTTAAGCGCAAGTTCCATTTTCGCTTCAATCGCCTGAACACCTCTGTCCACTCCATACTTTAGAAAGCGCTTGGATTTGTGCGCGAAGTTCGCTGCGCCTTCCCCGATGTCGGCGAGTTGGTCGAGTCCGGTCAGAAGCTTGACGGCTTCGTAAATTGATTGGCTACGTTCGCCGAAACCGATGCGCGTTAATCGCGCTGGCATCAGCAGGCCGGTTTCGATGAGTTGCGGTGCTGACAGCAATACAGGAGCGATTTTCGTCTCGAACTTTGGCTCCGCAGATCGAGCAGCGACCAATCGCCTATATGCTTCCGCCGTATCGCCGTTCTCATTTTGGAACGTGAGACGAACCCACGCCTCCGCTGGGCCACTTAGCTTCAAGGGCGTGGCAGGGTAAGAAACGGTGGGTGGCCAATCGCCGATTTGAACGCCAGAATCATTGAAGACGGGCATGCGCCGCCCGTCATCCTGGATGACGCCATCTTGGTCGCGGCACCGACACCCGGTAAGTGCCCAGACGATGGCACTGGCAATTGACGTTTTGCCTGAGCCGTTCTGGCCCTCAAGACACCAATTCTCACCGTCGACGGCAAGCACGAAGTTGGGACCGTCGACAAGATTGAGGCCACCAAACCCGGCTGATTCCAGACGAATCAACCGCCACCTGCCAGTGTATACTGCCGTTGTTATCCCTTTGGCGGTAGCGGCAGGATCAAAGGATGTGTTCTGCCAAGCCGCAATCAAGCCATCGAACAACTCCTCTTTAGCGTCTGCGACCTTGCTCTGGTCACAAGACAGGAGGAAGTGCAAATTGCGTCGCGCGCCCGGCGTTGTAAGCTGAATATGACCCGCTTTAAGATCGCCGAATTTCGCCCAAGACAGAACATTTCCCGAAAGAAGGGTCTGAATAGCCTCGGATAATGGAACAGGCATTGTGTTCTCTCCTGCTCGCGAGAGTAGGACAGAAAGACCCTTGCAATCCAGTAGAACTGTACGTTGCCAATTACGATTATGCAAAAGTTCTAAGTGCCGCCCTGCCATGACATGCCGATTGGCACGGGCCAGATTAAAGCGGGAGTTCACGGATATGATGTCGTGCAGAGGCCCAGCCAAATTGGCTCGCGCCAGAAAGCATCATAACAATGATACTTACTGCGCATTAATAGTGCGCGGCGCGCGGATGATGCTATGGCGTCGGCGGCTTCGGCCTGCGGGCATTAAGCGCCCGTCTCAGACTTTCGAGGGCCATCAGCGCTTCCTTGCGCTGCGCTTCGTAGAAGCCAATCGCGCGGACGGCTTGCTCAAAGAGTGCCTTCAGTTCGGCTTCGGTTCTGTATCTGGTCCGGTTCGTCATTGTCGTTCCTTTCGTCCATGTTGTTATTCACGGGCGTTGGAACAGCGGCGGGCCAAACCGCACCCTTCAGGGCCGCAACGTCAGAGGAGGAGCTTCACGCTTGCCACGAGGACAGCCGCTATAAATGACCGGCAAAGAACGAACACCGATGGACGGGGAACGGCAGGGGCAACTTTGACCAGTTCGCGACCAGGAATCCGGACTGCTGCGCCACTACGTTGAGCATGACGGCACTTGACGCCGTTTTCCGACGAAGCAGTGCATATGAACCGGGCACCCGGCTCCGAGAAAAAGTCTGAAACCGCGCGCCGGCCGCTGGAAGCCAGCTCGGCTACGCCGGACCCCAGGCTCCTGGAATTCGTCAAATCGCTTGCGCGAGCGGCCGCGAGGGAGGATCATCGCCGGGCTGCCGAGGCAGCCTTGCCCCGGCCCGAACCGGACGAACAGTGATGCGAACCGCCATTTACGCACGCTTCTCGACCGAGCTTCAGCAAGAGCGCTCCATCGAAGACCAGGTCGCGCTGTGCCGCGCCTATGCGGCAAAGAACGGCCTCGACGTTGTCGGCACGTTCGACGACCGGGCGCGTTCCGGCGCATCGATTTTGGGCCGCGACGGCCTGATGCGCATGATGGACGCGGCGCGGGACGGCGCTTTCGACGTCATCCTCGTCGAGGCGCTGGATCGCCTCTCGCGCGATCAGGAAGATCTCGCCGGACTCTGGAAGCGCCTGAACTTTCTTGGCATCGAGCTCAGGGCCGTACACGACGGCAAGGCCGACCAGATCCAGATCGGCATACGCGGGCTTGTCGGGGCGCTCTATCTCCAGGACCTCGCCCACAAGGTCCGGCGCGGCATGTCCGGTGTGATCCGCGACGGGCGGCATGCCGGCGGCCGCGCTTATGGATACAGACCTATGCCGGGGAAGCCCGGCGAATTGCAAATTGATGAGGACGAAGCCGCGATCGTCCGCGAGATATTCGAGTCCTATGTCGGCGGCAAAACGCCACGCGAGATCGCGGCCCGCCTGAACGCGCGCAAGGTTTCGCCGCCGCGCGGACGCTACTGGGCCGCTTCGACCCTGAACGGCTCGCTCACCCGTCATAACGGGATCATTCTCAATGACCTTTATGCGGGCCGTATCATCTGGAACAAGGTCCGCATGATTAAGGACCCGGACACGGGGAAGCGCGTCTCGCGCCCGAACCCGCAATCCGAGTGGCAGTCCATCGACGCGCCGCATCTGCGGATCGTCAGCCAGGACTTGTTCGAACAGGCTGGCGCGATCAAGCAGGAGCGCGGCGGGCCGGTTCCCAACCAGACCCGCAAGCCCAAGCGCGTCCTCTCGGGTCTTTTGAAATGCGGCTGCTGCGGCGCCGGCATGTCCGTCAAGGACACAAGGAAAGGGCGGCAGCGCATCCAGTGCACGCAAATGAAGGAGACGGGCGCCTGCGATCATCGTCGTGTTTACGATCTCGACACGATCGAGCGCACGGTCTTCGACGGCCTGAAAGCCAATCTCACCACGCCCGATCTTATCGCGGCCTATGTCGAGACCTATAACGAAGAGCGCAAGCGGCTCGCGGCCAGCCTGATCGCCAACCGGTCGCGCATCGAAAAGCGGCTCGCGCGGGTCAAACGCGAGTTTGACCGTATCTTCCAGTCGTATGTGAAAGGATTCTCCGAAGAAGCGGAGGTTCGCGAACCGCTCGCTGAGCTGAGGGCCGAGCGGAAGCAGCTCGAAGCCGATCTTGCCAGTGCGGAGAAGCCGCCTGAGACCGTGGCGCTTCATCCGACGGCTCTTGCCCGCTATCGCCAGCAGGTCGAGGACCTTCAGAAAGCCCTGTCGTCAGAAAGTTTAGGCGACGATCGCGAGCCCATCCGGGCGTTGCGGGAGTTGGTTGCTTCCATCATCGTGCTGCCCACGCCGCCTGGCGCGCCCATAGAAATCGAAGTGCGAGGCCGGCTCGCCGCGCTCATCGGCCATGAGGTATTTCCGGCAGCCCGAATGTGGGGGGGAAAGGTGGTAGCGGAGGAGGGACTCGAACCCCCGACACAAGGATTATGATTCCTCTGCTCTAGCCGGCTGAGCTACTCCGCCCCAGTGCGCCTAAAAGGACGCGCGCCGAGACGCCCGCGATATAGGCAAGGGGGAGCATTTGTGTCAAGCAAACCATCCGGCGGCATTCCAGCGCAAGAGAGCCGGGATCTCCCCATTGACGTCGCCGACCAAGCGGCATTCACGGGCGATTCGGAAGCAGAGCGCGAAAGGCGCCGCTTAAGGGATGCGCCAGCGGCGATCGAGGCGTATATTGGGCCGCATGATGGATATGGTTCAACGGGAAACCCAGGCGCCGCCTTGCCCAAGGATGCGGCGGCCGGGGCGAGGGCTTTGGCTGGCCATTGTCGCCCTTCTGCTGCACCTTGGCGGCGGATCGGCGGCGTTCGCCCAGGCCGATCCCTTTGCCTGGTTCACGCATTTGTTCCAGCCCAATCCGCCGCCGGGCCATGTCATGAAACCCATGAGGCCTAGGCCGGAAGTTCACCGCGCCGCGCCGAAACATTCCGCCGCGCGGCCAAAGCCAAGCTACCGGACAACGGAGCGGCCGGCCGAAAGAACGAGCGAAAAATCTGGCGAAAAAGCGGCCGAGAAGCCAGCCGTCGCGCCGAGCTATTTCGTTGCGGTGCTGGGCGACAGCCTCGCGCAGCTGCTGCAACAAGGCTTGGGCGAGGCCTTTGCCGACCGGCCTGAGGTCGCGATCCTGCGCAAGGCGAAGGAAAGCAGCGGCTTGGTGCGCGACGATTTCTACGACTGGACAAAAGCCGCGCAGGACTTGCTGGCCAGCGGCGAAAAAATCGACTTCGCCGTCATGATGATCGGCAGCAACGACCGGCAGACCCTGCGAGACGCCAATGGGGCTCATGAACCGCGCTCGCCGCAATGGGAGGAAGCCTATGCGCATCGGATCGAGTCGATCGCTTCAATGTTTCGCGAGAAGAAAATTCCGCTTGTCTGGGTCGGCTTGCCTGTGTTGAAAAGCGAACGGCTCGCCGCCGACGCCGCCGCCTTCAACGAGATCTATCGCGAATATGCCGCCAAGGCCGGCGCCTCCTATATCGATATCTGGGAGGCATTCGCCGACGAACTCGGTCAGTACAGCGCCCTCGGGCCTGACATTAATGGCCAGATCGTTCGCATGCGCTCCTCCGATGGGGTCCATTTCACCAAGGCCGGCGCGCGCAAACTGGCGCATTTCATCGAGCCGGAAATCCGCAGGAACCTCGATGAAACCCGGCCGCGCCTCGATCCAGAGGTCGCCAATCTCCCCTCCCCTGCAGCCGACGCCCCCGCCCCGCCTAACGGCGAACCCGAGCCAGAGCCGGTTGCTCCGCCGCCCCTGGTCAAACCGATCGCCGGCCCGATCCTGCCCTTGACCGGCCCGGTGCTCGCCCCGGGCGGCGAACTCGCCACGCGGATCGCGCCGACCGGAGCATCTGGAGACCGGCCCAAGCGCCAAGCCGGCGAGACATCGCAACAGACAAGCCCACTCGAAGCCAAACCTGGCCGGGCGGACGATTTCGCCTGGCCAAGACCGCGGCCTTAGACCCGCTCCGAGTCAGGCGCCGATCGGCTCTCTTCAACAATGTAACTATACAAAGAGCTAGACTCTGCTCTCCGCCTGGATCGGAAAGCGCTCTCGAAGCGCCTGCAGGACGCGCTCGGCGCGGCCGGACCCAACGCTGATTTTGGGTCGGATCCTATCGACCAAATGTTTTCGTTCGATCTGGATGCGCCGCCCCCGCGCGGTTGACTTAAATTGAATCGCTCTTGCGCTCGATGGCTTCGCCGCCGCGCCCCATCTTATCTAAAAAAATTCGGCGCCGTTTCCAAGATTGCGCCGCGCAGGTGGAAGGCCGTGTTTATGAGACATGCCAAAACGCTTTCCGATCGAATGGAATCATTCGATCGATCAGAAATCGCTCCAGCATAAAAGTGTTTGAGCATAGTCTCATCGAACAGCTGTTCGATGAGACTATGCTCAAGGCGCGGAACGGATCTCTCGCCTCGCCGCCAAAAAATCGCAATCGTCTCTTTTTCCAATGGAACAAACCGCACAGCTTGCGCGTTCGGTGACCAATAGAAGACGCCATAATGGTTTCGAACGGGGGTTGCCACGTGTTTAAAATCCGCTTCTTAAGGTCAAATGTTCTCGTCGCGGCCGCCGCGGCCTCGCTGCTCGCGACTGGAGCGAACGCCTTCGACGGCGGCGCGACCTCCGGCCTTCTCCGCGGCCAGGCCCAACAGGGAAGCCACATTCAGCAGGCGAACCTGCCGACGGCGCTCAATCGCGAAATTCCGGCGACGCGCGCAGTCGTCGACGATCCTACCGGCGAGCGCGCCGGCACGATCACGATCGACACCAAGAACCGCTATCTCTATCTGTCGATGGAAGGCGGCCGGGCGATGCGCTATGACGTTGGCGTCGGCCGCGAAGGCTTCGCGTGGCAGGGCCGCGCCTATATCGGCCGCCGCGCCGAATGGCCGACATGGACGCCGCCGGCCGCGATGCTGAAGCGCCGCCCCGATCTGCCGCGCGTCATGACCGGCGGCATCGCCAATCCGCTCGGCGCTCGCGCCATGTATCTCTACAATGGACATGGCGACACGATGTTCCGCATCCACGGCACCAATGAGCCCGACACCATCGGCCAAGCGGTGTCGTCCGGCTGCATCCGCCTTCTCAACGAGGATGTTGTCGACCTTTATCAGCGGATTAAGATCGGCGCTCCGGTTATCGTGCTTTAACCGCGAGGCAAGCGTTCGAAACCATACTGGACCGGTTCCGGCATCCGCCGAATCGGTCCGGCTTTGCTTTTAGGGCCGCTCCATAGGCCTGTGAATGCGACAGCGCTTCCCGCTTTCGCCGTTTTCACCTGTCAAGGTTCGCGCCATTGCGCCGGGGGCAGATCAAGCAAAGTCGAGTGTCATGATGCGTTCTATCGTTGCAAGAGTCGCCACGGTCTGCTTGGCCCTTCCGGCCGCTGCCTATCTGATCCTTGCGCCGGCTGGCCCGGCTTTCGCGCAATGGCGCAACTATTCCGGCTATGAGGCCTATCCAGCCTATCCGGCTTACGCTTATCCGGCCTATCCAGACTATTTCCCCGACGAATTGCCGCCGCCCTATCGTCGCGGCGAATATTATTATCCTTATGAACAGCCGGTCGAGCCGCGCTCTGGCGGTCGCGCGCGTCCGTCGGCGCAGGGCCGGGCCTATGGCGCGGGCTACGAGAGCGGCGACGTCGAACTCGGCGTCAATCTCCGGGAACGCACCGCCGCGCGCGTGCAAAATCCGACGAACGAGCCGCCTGGCACGATCGTCATCGACACGCAGTCGCGGCATTTATATTTGGTTCAATCCGGCGGATCCGCCATTCAATATGGGATCGGCGTCGGCCGCCAAGGATTCGAGTGGAGAGGCGTCGCGCGAGTTGGCCGCAAGGCGGAATGGCCGCGCTGGATTCCGCCGAAAGAAATGCTGAAGCGCCGCCCAGACCTGCCCGAAGAAATGGACGGCGGTCTCGAAAACCCGCTCGGCGCCCGCGCGCTCTATCTGTTCCAAGGTGAGAAGGACACGCTGTTTCGAATCCATGGCACCAATGAGCCGGATTCGATCGGCAAGGCCGTGTCCTCCGGCTGCATCCGCATGATGAATGCGGATGTCATCGATCTTTACCAGAGGGTCGGCGTCGGCGCGCGGGTTGTGGTGCTGTAGACCAGCATTCGGCCGCGACGCGCTGCGGCGCTATCTCGGCAAGAGGCTCGATCCCATCAAGAAGGCGTCGACGGCGCGCGCGGCTTGGCGCCCTTCGCGGATCGCCCAGACCACCAGGGATTGGCCGCGCCGCATGTCGCCGCAGGCGAAAACCTTCGGAACCGAGGTTGCGTAATTCACTTGATCGGCGGCGACATTGCCGCGCGCATCGAAGGCCACTCCAAGACTTTGCAAGAGCCCTTCCTGCACCGGCGAAACAAAGCCCATGGCGAGCAGGACAAGATCGGCCTTCAGCTCGAAATCGCTTCCCGGAATCTCTTTCAATTTATCGTCGAGCCTGACGCAAAGGATTTTCTTTACCGCGCCATCCTTGCCGCGAAACGCCTTGGTGAGCACCGAAAAATCCCGCTTCGCGCCTTCTTCCTGAGACGAGGACGTGCGCAGTTTCAACGGCCAGTTCGGCCAGGTCAGAAGCTTGTTTTCCTTTTCCGGCGGCTGCGGCATGATTTCGAGTTGGGTCACCGAAAGCGCGCCTTGTCGGATCGACGTGCCGATGCAATCCGAGCCGGTGTCGCCGCCGCCAATGACGACAACATGCTTGGCCCCAGCGAGGATCGGCTCGTTGCTGTGAATCGGCTCCTTGCCGACCCGCCGGTTCTGTTGTGGCAAAAACTCCATCGCGAAATGCACGCCCGCGAGGGTGCGGCCCTCGATCGGCAGATCGCGCGGCCTTTCCGCCCCGCCGCAGAGAACCACCGCGTCGAAATCATCGAGCAAAGTCTTGGCGTCGAGATCGACGCCAACATTCACGCTCCCATAAAAGCTCACGCCTTCGGCGCGCATCTGGTCGATCCGCCGGTCGATCAGATGCTTCTCCATCTTGAAATCGGGGATGCCATAGCGCAGCAAGCCGCCAGGCTTGGCGTTCTTCTCGAAAACATGCGCCTCATGGCCAGCGCGCGCGAGCTGCTGCGCGGCGGCAAGGCCCGCCGGCCCCGAACCGACCACCGCGACTTTCTTGCCCGTCTTCACGCTGGCGATCTCGGGCGCCACCCAGCCATTGGCGAAGGCCCGATCGACAATCGCGCATTCGATCGTCTTGATCGTCACCGGGTTGTCGTTGAGGTTCAGCGTGCAAGAAGCTTCGCATGGTGCCGGACAGACGCGGCCGGTGAATTCAGGAAAATTATTGGTCGAATGGAGATTGCGCGAGGCCTCCTCCCAATCGGAGCGATAGACGAGATCGTTCCAATCGGGGATCTGATTGTTGACCGGGCAGCCGGTGTGGCAATAGGGAATGCCGCAATTCATGCAGCGCGCCGCCTGATCCTTCGTCGCCTCCTCCGAGAGCGGGATGACGAATTCCCGGTAATGGCGAATCCGGTCGGAGGCCGGCGCATAGCGCCGATCGCGCCGATCGATTTCAAGAAACCCCGTCACCTTGCCCATGGAATATCCTCTGGCGGACGCAATCGCCCGCGACGCCCGAATGCTTCAGTTGTTCTGTGGCGCTTTCTCAGTGGGGAAGCCCTAAATCCCCACCGTCGCAAGCAGCCTTTGCTCCTGCTCCACCCGCATTTCCTCAATGGCGCGGCGATATTCGACCGGCATAACCTTGCGGAACTTATGCTTATAGTCGCCCCATTGGTCGAGGATCCGCCGCGCCCGCGCCGAGCCTGTGAAGTCTGCGTGGTTTGAAATCAGCTGATGCAGCCGCTCCGCGTCGAAACGGGTCATGTCGCCCATGACGTCGACGCGGCCGTGGAAGTCGAGGTCGCCGCCCTGGTGATAGCTCTTCTGCATCAGGTCTTCTTCTTCCGCGAGCGGCTCGAGCTCCACCATGGCGAGATTGCAGCGCTCGGCGAACCGGCCGTCCTCATCAAGGACATAAGCAATGCCGCCCGACATGCCGGCGGCGAAATTGCGGCCCGTCTCGCCGATCACCACGACGATTCCACCCGTCAT
Source organism: Methylocapsa aurea (assembly GCF_000746085.1). GTDB lineage: Bacteria > Pseudomonadota > Alphaproteobacteria > Rhizobiales > Beijerinckiaceae > Methylocapsa > Methylocapsa aurea. The sequence continues at coordinate 96,722 of NZ_JQKO01000004.1, forward strand.
ATATTCGCAGCCGTGGTCGCCGACGCCCTCGACGACGGCCAGCGCGCCGGAGTTGCGGACCGCGAAGCGCTCGCCCGCGACGCCGCGGAAATAACATTCGCCGGCGATCGCGCCATAGAGCGCGGTATTGCCGATAATGATCGATTGTTCGGGCTCGATCCGCGACGCCGCCGGCGGAAAGATGATGATCTTGCCTCCCGAAAGTCCCTTGCCAACGTAATCATTCGCCTGCCCCTCCAGCGTGAGGGTGACCCCCGCGGCGAGCCAGGCGCCGAAACTTTGGCCGGCGGTTCCCTTGGCGTCGATGCGCACCGTCCCGTCCGGGAGGCCGGCATGGCCATGTTGGCGCGCGATCTCGCCCGACAACATGGCGCCTATGGCGCGATTGGTGTTGTTGATCGCGGTTTCGATCCGCGCCGGCGCGCCGCCATCGATGGCCGCCCTGGCCGCGCCGATGAGCGCGCGATCAAGCACATTGTCCAGCCCGTGATCCTGCGCCTCGGAGTGGAAAATAGATTGGCCTTGCGCGGCCTGCGGCTTGTGGAACAGCTTTGAGAAATCCAGCCCGCGCGCCTTCCAATGCTCGACGACCTTCTGCTTGTCGAGCATCTGCATCTGCCCGATCATCTCGTCGACGGTGCGATAGCCCATGAAAGCCATCAATTGCCGCACTTCCTCGGCGATGAAGAAGAAGAAATTGATCACATGTTCGGGCTGTCCTGTGAACCGCTTGCGCAGCACCGGGTCCTGCGTCGCGATCCCAACCGGACAGGTATTGAGATGGCATTTGCGCATCATGATGCAGCCGGCGGCGATCAAGGGCGCAGTGGCGAAGCCGAATTCATCGGCGCCGAGAAGCGCGCCGATGATGACGTCGCGCCCGGTGCGCAGGCCGCCATCGACCTGCACCGCGATGCGCGAGCGCAGCTTGTTCAGCACGAGCGTCTGATGCGTCTCGGCGAGCCCGATCTCCCATGGACTGCCGGCGTGTTTGATCGAGGTGAGCGGCGAGGCCCCGGTGCCGCCTTCAAAGCCTGAAATCGTCACATGATCGGCCCGGCCCTTCGAGACGCCGGCGGCGACCGTTCCAACGCCGACCTCGGAGACGAGCTTGACGGAAACCAAGGCCTCCGGATTGACGTTCTTCAGGTCGAAGATCAGCTGGGCAAGATCCTCGATCGAATAGATGTCATGATGCGGCGGCGGCGAGATGAGGCCGACCCCTTGCGTCGAATGGCGCACCTTGGCGATGACGGCGTCGACCTTATGGCCCGGCAATTGGCCGCCTTCGCCCGGCTTCGCCCCTTGCGCCATCTTGATCTGCATCATGTCGGCGTTGACGAGATATTCGGTGGTGACGCCGAACCGGCCGGAGGCCACCTGCTTGATCGCCGAGCGCATCGAATCGCCGTTGGGAAGCGGCTTGTAGCGATCCGATTCCTCGCCGCCCTCCCCGGTATTCGACTTGCCTCCGATCCGGTTCATCGCGATCGCCAGCGTCGTATGGGCCTCGCGCGAGATCGAGCCATAGGACATCGCGCCGGTCGAAAAGCGCCGCACGATCGAGGCGGCGGACTCGACTTCGTCGATCGGCGCCGGCGCGCGGCCGTCTTCCTCCGCGCTCTTGATGCGGAAGAGGCCGCGAATGGTCAAAGGCTGCTCTCTCTGATCGTTCAACAGCGCGGCATAGGCGCCATAGGTCTCCGCATTATTGCCGCGCACGGCATGTTGCAGGAGCGAGACCGACTGCGGCGACCAGGAATGCGCTTCGCCGCGAATGCGGAAGGCGTAATCGCCGCCTATGTCGAGGGCGTTGCGATAGACCGGCGCATCGCCGAAAGCGTCCTTGTGCCGGCGCACGCTTTCCTGCGCGATCTCAGGCAGGCCGACGCCGCCGATCCTCGTCGCGGTTCCAGTGAAATAGCGCGCGACGAACTCTTCTGCCAAGCCGACCGCGTCGAAAATCTGCGCACCGCAATAGGATTGATAGGTCGAGATGCCCATTTTCGACATCACCTTCAACAATCCCTTGTCGATCGACTTGATGTAGCGCTTGCACGCCTCGTATCCGTCGACTTCGTCGGGAAACTCATCGGCCATTGCGGCGAGAGTCTCGAAGGCGAGATAGGGATTGATCGCTTCCGCGCCATAGCCGGCGAGAAGCGCGAAATGATGCACCTCCCGCGCTTCGCCGGTTTCGACGACAAGTCCGACCGAGGTGCGCAGGCCCTTGCGGATCAGATGATGATGCACCGCCGCGGTGGCGAGCAGCGCGGGAATTGGAACGCGGTCGGGCCCGACGAGGCGGTCGGACAGGATGATGATGTTGAAGCCGCCATTCACGGCGCCTTCGGCGCGATTGCACAGCCGATCCAGCGCCTCGCGCATGCCTTCCGCCCCGGTTTCCGACGGATAGGTGATGTCCAGCGTCTTGGTGTCGAAAGCTTCCTCGAAATGGCCGATCGAGCGGATTTTCTCAAGGTCGCCATTGGTGAGAATCGGCTGGCGGACTTCGAGGCGCTTGCGCTTCGAATTGCCTTCCTGATCGAGGATGTTCGGGCGCGGCCCAATGAAGGACACGAGGCTCATGACCAGTTCCTCGCGGATCGGGTCGATCGGCGGATTGGTCACCTGGGCGAAATTTTGCTTGAAATAGGTGAAGAGCGGCTTCGAATTCGAGGACAGCGCCGAAATCGGCGTGTCCGTCCCCATCGAGCCAACCGCCTCCTGGCCGGTGACCGCCATCGGCGACATCAACAGCGACAAATCCTCTTGCGTGTAGCCGAAGGCTTGCTGGCGATCGAGCAGCGAGACGTCGGTGCGGGTCGAGCGCGGCTCGACGAGATTGAGATCCTCGAGGACGATCTGGGTGTGGGCCAGCCATTCGGCGTAAGGGTGCGAGGTCGCCAGCGCATTTTTCGTCTCGTCGTCGGAGATGATGCGGCCCTGCTCCAGATCGACCAGCAGCATCTTGCCCGGCTGCAGCCGCCATTTGGCGATGATCCGCTCTTCCGGGATCGGCAGGACTCCGACCTCGGAGGCCAGCACGACAAGGCCGTCGTCAGTGACGATATAGCGCGCCGGGCGCAAGCCATTGCGATCGAGCGTCGCGCCGATCTGGCGGCCATCGGTGAAGGCGACCGCCGCCGGCCCGTCCCAGGGCTCCATCAAGGCGGCGTGATATTCGTAGAAGGCGCGCCGCGCCTCGTCCATAAGCGGATTGCCCGACCAGGCCTCCGGGATCAGCATCATCATCGCATGGGCGAGGGAATAGCCGCCCTGCACGAGAAATTCGAGCGCATTGTCGAAACAGGCCGTGTCCGATTGCCCTTCATAGGAAATCGGCCAGAGCTTGCTGATGTCATTGCCGAATAGCCCCGAGGCGACGGACGCCTGCCGCGCCGCCATCCAATTGACGTTGCCGCGCAGCGTATTGATCTCGCCATTATGGGCGACGAGGCGATAGGGATGGGCCAATGACCAGGTCGGAAACGTATTGGTCGAGAAGCGCTGATGCACGAGCGAGAGCGCCGATTCGAAGCTTGGATCGGCGAGATCCTGGAAATAATGGCCGAGCTGGGTCGCCAGCAGGAGGCCTTTGTAGACGATCGTGCGGGACGAAAGCGAAACCGGATAAAAGCCCGCCGTGCGGGAATCGCGCAAATTATAGACGGCGTTTGAAATGACCTTGCGGAGGATGAACAGCCGGCGCTCGAAAACCGTCTGATCCTCGACATGGGGACCGCGCTTGATGAAGATCTGGCGGCTGACCGGGGCGCTCGGCTTGACGCTCTCGCCAAGACGGGAGGGATCGACCGGCGTATCGCGCCAGCCCAAAAATATCTGCCCTTCCTCGGCGACGGTGTTTTCGACAATCGCTTCAACAATCGCGCGCCCCTCGGGATCGCGCGGCAGGAACAAGGCGCCAACGGCATATTCGCCTGGCTCGGGCAGGTCGAATCCGAGGTCGCGCGCCTTATCCACAAAGAATCGATGCGGGATCTGGACCAGCATGCCGCAGCCGTCGCCGGCCTTGGGATCGGCGCCGACCGCGCCGCGATGATCGAGATTGAGGAGAATCTCGAGGCCCATCTTGATGATGTCATGCGACTTGCGATTATGCATGTCGGCGACGAAGCCGACGCCGCAAGCGTCATGCTCGCGGGTCGGGCAATAGAGGCCTTGCTCGGCGGGGAGGCCCGGATCGAGGACGAGAGGGCCGGCAGTGGGGTCGCGGAAAATGGGGTCGGTCATCTCTAACCCTCTATCAAAAAAACGCCGATTGTCGATGCGAGGATTTTTCGCGGCTGTCCCGGCCTGTAATGGTCAGCAACACTGTCCTATTTCAAGGGGGTGAACATTGCAGATTTTATCTTGATTAACAAGAGATGAAAATCGACGGAAGCAATGTTGGCTTGCATTAAAAATTTGTCGGGCAAGTTCGCCCATTTGTCCCAACAGGTAGGCTCGCCTGGGGGCGCTTCCCGCGGCGTTGCGCCCCACCAGAGATTGCCTGTGGAGGCGCGGCCGTTCTTCATGGTATCCACCCAGGGCGCGAGCATGAATCGGCTCGACAAGGGCGGAGCAAATTCATGGCGTTTCCCGTATGCGCAGCTGGCCTCGCAGGTCAGGCCGGACCCTGGAGGGTCGAGGCCGCTTCCCTAACCCGGGCCTGAAACGCCATGGATTTTACCAGCGACAACACCACCGGGGCGAGCCAGCCCATCCTCGACGCCATCCTTGCGGCCAATAAGGGCCCCTCCCCTGCCTATGGCGCGGACCCCTTCAGCGCCAGGGCCGCAGAGCTCTTGGGCGAGGTTTTCGAGAAAGAGATCGCCTGTTTTCTCGTCGCCACCGGCACCGCCTCGAACGCATTGGCGCTTGGCGCGCTTTGCCCCCCTTGGGGCGCGGTCTTCTGCCATCAAGACGCGCATGTTCTCGATGACGAGTGCGGCGCGCCGGAAATGTTTACCGCCGGAGCCAAACTGGTCGGCATTCCTGGCCACGCCGGCAAGATCGCGCCGCGCGACTTCGCGGCGGCCCTTGCAAATTTTCCGCGCGGCGTGGTGAAAACCGTCCAGCCCGCCGCCTTGTCGCTGTCGCAGGCGACCGAATGCGGCGCCCTCTATACTTGCGCGGAGCTCTCCGAACTGGCCGCGATCGCCCATGACGCCAAACTTCAGGTGCACATGGACGGGGCGCGTTTCGCCAATGCGCTCGTCGCCCTGGGGACGACCCCCGCCGAAATGAGCTGGAAAGCGGGGATCGACGTCTTGTCCTTCGGCGCGACCAAGAATGGCGCGCTCGCTTGCGAAGCCTTGATCTTTTTCGATCCCCGCAGAGCATTGAACCTTCCCTATCAACGCAAGCGCGGCGGGCATACTTTGTCGAAAGGGCGCTTTCTCGGCGCGCAGATGGTCGCCTATCTCGAAAAGGGCCATGGGCTCGAGCTCGCGAAAACCGCCAATGCCCGTGCGGTCAGGCTGGCCGAAGGTCTCGCTAAAGCGCCCGGCGTGCGGCTGCCCTGGACGCGAGAGGCGAATGAAGTTTTTGCGATTTTGCCGCGCAAGACGGACGCGGCGCTAAAAGCCGCCGGCGCGCTTTATTACGAATGGAGTTTTCGCAGCTTCGACCCCAAAATTGTTCTTCCAAGCGAGGACGAAGTCTTTGTCCGGCTGGTGACGTCCTTCGCGACGCAGGCGTCAGACATCGAGCGTTTTCTCGCCGTCGCGCAGGAAGCAGCTTGAGGCCGCCTGACGCCGTTGGCGCGGGCGCAAATGGAAAAGGGCGCCTCCAGGAGACGCCCTTCCACCACCAAGCCAGGTTAGGGAGGGGGGAACCCGCCCGGTGGGATTAAGCCGCTTGTTGCGCCGTCGAGACAACTTGCGGGCCGACCTCCGCACCGGCCTTGCCGATGGGGATCTGACGCGGTTTCCGCGCTTCGGGAATTTCGCGAAGCAGGTCGATGTGGAGCAAGCCGTTTTCCAGCCGCGCGCCCGTTACCTGAACATGATCGGCGAGCTGGAATCTCCGCTCGAAGGCGCGCGCTGCGATGCCGCGGTAGAGCATCTCCGGCTTCGCGGCTCCGTTCTCGCGCGGGCTTTCCCTTGAACCGCGCACGGTCAGGGTATTTTCCTTGGTTTCGATCGAAAGGTCCTTGTCGGAAAAGCCGGCGACGGCGATCGAAATCCGGTAGGAATCATCGCCCGTGCGTTCGATGTCATAGGGCGGGTAGCTCGGCGCCGCCTCAAGACCGGCGGCCTGATCGATCATGCTGAACAAGCGGTCGAATCCAATGGTCGAGCGGTAAAGCGGGGAAAGATCGAATTGACGCATCTGCATATCCTCCATGATGAAGCGACACGAAGCTGAGCCGACAAAGCGCCCATGGCTCGCCTCTGTTCTCGCGCGTCCGAGAGCGGCCCGCGCAGGGCTTGATGTAGGGATGGAGTTTTCCGTTGCAAGAGGCGCCCGGCGACCAAACCAGGCGGCCAAAACCGGGGCCCTAGGCAAGACTTCTTGCTGGCGTCGCGCTAAACTCAACCGACCCGGCAGGGCGCCAAACTCCCGCCTTCCGCCATTCGCCTTGGGGCGCATTGAGGTTTTCGCATTGGAACTTTGCACGATCGCAGAAAATCCCGCCCCGCCAGGGGTCATCGTCGCAAGCATTGCGACCCACGACAAAGTGAACCTGCGGGTGGCGCGCTGGCGCTGCGAGGGACCTTGCTTCGGCACGGTCGCGATTTTGCCCGGACGGGCTGAATTCATCGAAAAATATTTCGAAGTCATCGCCGAACTGCTGGAGCGGCGCCTCGATGTGGTGGTCCTGGACTGGCGCGGCCAAGGCCTCTCCGACCGCCTCCTGTCCAACCGCCGCAAGGGCCATGTCGGCCATTTCCGGGCCTATGCGCGCGATCTCGACGCCTTGCGAACCAAAGTGCTCGAACCCTATTGCCGTCCGCCCTGGTTCGCGCTCGGCCACTCCATGGGCGGGGCCATTCTTCTCGCCGACGCCCGCACCGGGCGCTCGGCTTTCGAACGCATCGTCGTCACCGCGCCGATGATCGGGATCCGCGATCTCCGCTTCCCACGCGCCGGGCGCGCCCTCGTCAGCGCCCTTACGATGCTGGGATTTGGCGCCTCCTTCGCGCCTGGGGGCGGCGGCAATCCCTATATGTCGCGGGGCTTCGCCGACAATGTCCTGACCTCCGATCCCAACCGTTTTCAGCGCATCGCCGCAACCATCGCGGCCGCGCCCGACCTCGCAGTGGGCGATCCGACGATCGGCTGGGTCAACGCCGCTCTCAGCCTGATGCGTCGTTTCGAAGATGTCGAGTTTCCGCGCCGGACCTTGACCCCGATCTTGATCGCCGCCGCCGGGGCTGACCGCCTCTGCGACACGGCGGCGATCGAGTCCTTCGGAAGCCGCCTCAAAGCAGGGCGGGTCATTACGATTCCCTATTCGCGTCATGAGATTCTGATCGAGCGAGACGCCATTCGCGAGCAGTTCTGGGCCGCATTCGATGCTTTCATTCCAGGTCTTGCGCCCTTGAACGCCGATCCCGACGCCGTCCGCGCCTTCGACTCCTAGAGCATATTCCGCTCAGGTTGATCTGAGCGATAAGAATATGCTCAAGCTTTTGAATTTAGAGCGATTTCTTTCCGGCCGAATGGTTCCATTCGGCCGGAAAGCGCTCTAGAGCATTTTCGAGCGAAGTGGATGCTGGCCGCCGGCATCCTCCGGTTAGAGCATTTGCGAGGAAAGCAACCGCCGTCTTCCGTCAAGAAATTGTAATAATACAAAGAGATAGAGGCGCTTTCCGATTCCGATGAACCTGAAAGCGCCCACGGATGCGCAGCCATTGCCGCAAGCGCAAAACCGCGCTAATCCATCGCCGCAACCCCGCGAGCGCGCTTTGCGCAAGGTTCGTCGCTCGATCCGGCGAGCGCGCGCGTAAGGGGACAGGAAACGGCGAGGCGCTTCTCGCAAACGGGCAAAACTCATGAAAACACGCGCAGCGGTTGCTTTCGAGGCTCAAAAGCCTCTCGAAATCGTCGAACTCGACCTCGAGGGGCCGCGCGAGGGCGAGGTGCTGGTCGAAATCAAGGCGACCGGCATCTGCCACACCGACGCCTATACTTTGTCCGGCCAGGACTCGGAGGGGATCTTCCCGAGCGTGCTCGGCCATGAGGGCGCCGGCGTCGTCGTCGATGTCGGGCCCGGCGTCTCCTCCTTGAAAAAAGGCGACCATGTCATTCCGCTTTACACGCCGGAATGCCGGGAATGCGACTATTGCCTGTCGCGCAAGACCAACCTCTGCCAAAAAATCCGCGCGACCCAAGGCAAGGGCCTGATGCCCAATGGCACGACGAGGTTCAGCTATAAAGGCCAGCCGATTTACCATTACATGGGAACCTCGACCTTCTCGAACTACATCGTAGTCCCCGAGATCGCGCTCGCGAAAATCCGGCAGGACGCGCCTTTCGACAAGGTCTGCTATATCGGCTGCGGCGTCACCACTGGCGTTGGCGCGGTCATCTGGACCGCGAAGGCGGAAGTCGGCTGCCGCGCGGTGGTTTTCGGTCTTGGCGGCATTGGCCTCAACGTCATCCAGGGGCTCAAGCTGATCGGCGCGGACCAGATCGTCGGCGTCGACATCAATAACTCCAAGAAGGCCATCGCCGAACAATTCGGCATGACGGATTTCGTCAATCCGAAGGAGATCGGGACGGATCTTGTCCCATATCTCGTCGATCTGACCAAAGGCGGCGCGGACTACACGTTCGAATGCACCGGCAATGTCACTTTGATGCGCCAGGCGCTGGAATGCTGCCACAAGGGCTGGGGCGAGAGCATCGTCATTGGCGTCGCCCCCGCCGGCGCGGAAATATCGACGCGCCCCTTCCAGCTCGTCACCGGGCGGGTGTGGAAAGGCTCGGCTTTCGGCGGCGCGCGCGGGCGCACCGACGTGCCGCGCATCGTCGACTGGTACATGGACGGCAAGATCAATATCGACGATCTCATCACCCATAAGCTGCCGCTCGAAAAGATCAACGAAGGCTTCGACCTTATGCATGAAGGCAAGTCGATCCGCGCCGTGGTGGAGTTCTGATGAGCGCCTTGACGGAAATCAGCCGGCATCGCTGCTTTGGCGGCGAAGTCGGCTTCTATCGCCACGCCTCCACGGAGATCGGCGGCGACATGCGTTTCTCGGTGTTCGTCCCCGAAGGGGCCACCGGCAAGAAAGTTCCGGCGCTGCTTTATCTCGCCGGACTCACCTGCACCGAGGAAACCTTTATCGTGAAGGCGGGCGCGCAGCAGCACGCCGCGAAGGCCGGCTATATCCTTGTAGCCTCAGACACCTCGCCGCGCGACCGCCGTTATCCAGGCGACGACTCGAGCTGGGATTTCGGCCTTGGCGCCGGATTCTATCTCGACGCGACCGCGGAGCCCTGGCGCGAGGGCTATCGCATGGGCTCCTATGTGGCGCGGGAGCTGCCAGCCTTGATCGAGGCGCATTTTCCGGTCGATCCGGCGCGCTGGGGCATTTTCGGCCATTCGATGGGCGGCCATGGCGCGCTCGTCGCCGCCTTGCGCAATCCGGACAAGTTCCATTCCGTCTCGGCTTTCGCGCCGATCGTCGCGCCCTCGTCATGTCCCTGGGGCGAAAAGGCCTTTTCGAACTATCTCGGTCCCGACCACAAGGCCTGGGCGCAATGGGACGCGACCGCCTTGATCGGCGAGGGCCGCCGCCTGCCGCCGATCCTGATCGATCAGGGCTTGAAGGACCAGTTCCTCGAGCGCGAATTGCACCCGCATCTTTTCGAAGCCGCCTGCGCCAAAGCCGGTCAGGAGCTGACGCTGCGCCGCCACGAAGGCTATGACCACGGCTATTATTTTATCCAGACCTTCGTCGGCGACCATATCGCCCATCACAAGGCGATCCTGGGCTGAAGCAAAGCGCGCCGATTGGCCTCATGAACATGGTCAATCGGCGCTGGCCAAAGCGCTCTCCGATCGAATGGAAATCGCTCCCGTGCTAAAAAGTCTGAGTATTTTCGAGCGAAGCGGAGACGGGCTCGCGTAAAGAAAATGCGATAAAATAAAAAATTAGAGCGGCTTTCTGAGTCCGCTGAATCTAAAAGCGCTCCAGGAGGGGAAACGAGACCCGTCAGGCGGCGTCAGAATTCTTGTCGCCGCTGGTAAGTTTCTCGATCGCGTTCAATATTTCACTGACGCGATAAGGTTTCGGCAGGAAGATGCTATCTTCGACCTCCCTCCCGTGCTGAGGCGTATATCCGCTCGTATAGAGCACGGGCAGGTTTGGCCGCCGGCATCTCGCCATGTCGGCCAGAGCCCATCCATTGACCCGGCCGGGCATTCTGATGTCGGTGATTAAAAGATCGATCCGCCGCATTTTCGGCAGAATATACGACGCCTCATCTCCACTATTGGCCGCGACGACCTCGAACCCAGCCTCTTCGAGCTCGAGGACAATAGAGTCCTTCACCAAGGGCTCATCCTCGACGACCAAAATGACTTGCTTCACCATGCTCACGCTTTCGCAATGCAGGAAATTCGACAGATATTCTGATTTCGCGCTCGAGAAGACTGTCAAGCTGGACTATTCTCTCGGACTTCTAGAGCGTGTTCTAACTCATTGAATCTAAGCGATTCCTTTTCGATCCGATGAACCCATCTGATCGGGAAGCGCTCTGGAAAGCCCGCTGGCTCTTTCGGAGGATGCGGGAACGTCGGCGGGCTTTTCCGCCCTATCGCGCTCCGACATGTCGATGAATGCGGCGATTGCGCCAAGCGGCGCGCCAAGCTCATCAAATAGCGGCTCCGCCGCCATCATCACGTCCACCGAACGGCCGTCACGACGCACCAATCGGCCCTCCATGGCCGGCACGGCCCGACCGGTAAGAGCGGCCCGTTGGAGCGGCTGCTCCCAAAACGCCAATTCGCGATCATGGTCGAATAGCCGGTAGGGCACCGGCACGTCTCGCGGTCCCTTTTGATCGCCTTTTTCACCTAAGAGCCGAATGCCATAACGATTGACTTGCACATGCTGCATCGGGTCATTGCCCGCGATGAAAACTCCGGCGGGGAGGAGATCGAGAATCCGCTCCATTGTCTCGACGCGGTTGCGCAGATCGCGGACCAGACTGAAGATCTCGGCTTCGGCGGCAGTGACCGGGGTCACGTCAACGAAAGTGATGACAACGCCCGCGACCACATTCCCGAGCGTGCGATAGGGCAAAATCCGCATCAAATATCGCTTGGCGCCATCGTCGCTTTCAATTTGCGCCTCGACGGCGCCTAGCGTGCGCAATACGCGTTTCGCGTCTTTTTGAACCGAATCGAGGCGGAGCCGCGAGCGTATTTGTGAAATCGGACGACCGACGTCGCTTTCGGCCAGATAGAATAGATCCCGTGCGGCCGGGGTAAAGTGCTTGATCGTGAGTTTCTGGTCAAGACAGACCGTCGCGAACTGCGTGCTCTTCAAAAGACTAATGATATCGCTGTTGGTGCGGCTCAGCTCAGCCACACGCTCCTTCAGACCGGCATTCACTGTCAGCAGCTCTTCATTGAGCGACTGGAGTTTCTCCTTGGAGACTTCCAGCTCCTCATTCGCGGAACTCAACTCCTCATTGATGGAGGACATTTTCTCATTGCCCGACATGAGCTCCTCGATCGCGTTGAGTATTTCACCGATGCGATAAGGTTTCGGGAGGAAGATGCTGCCTTCGACGTCCCTTCCTTGTTGAGGCGAAAACCCGCTCGTATAAATTACTGGCAGATTCGGGCGGCGGGATCTCGCCATATCGGCCAGAGCCCAACCGTTGATCTTGCCCGGCATTCTAATGTCCGTGAGCAAAAGGTCTATTCGCCGCATTCTTGGCAGAATATATGACGCCTCATCTCCGCTTTCGGCCGCGATGACCTCGAAGCCTGCATCTTCGAGTCCGAGAGCGAGCGAGTCTTTCACCAGGGGTTCATCCTCGACGACAAGAAGGACGGGTCTGTGCGCCATATTCAAGCTTTCGCAATGACAGGAAGGTGAATTAATACTCTGGTTCCATGATCGAGCGCGCTGTCGAGCCGGATGGTTCCCTCGGACTGCTGGACAAAACCATAGACTTGACTAAGGCCGAGGCCAGTGCCCTTGCCCATTGGCTTCGTTGTATAGAATGGGTCGAAAGCGCGGGCTTGCTCCTCTTTGCTCATGCCGCAGCCCGAATCCTTGACCTCGATCTCAGCGCCGGGGACTTTTTCCCCTCCGCTGCCCATGTCGATTGTCCGCGTCGCAATCGTCATCTTGCCTCGATTTTGCATTGCATCACGCGCGTTGACGGTAAGATTGAGGAGCGCCTGCTCCAGTTGATTGCGATCAACCCAGACGTTTCCCACCTGCGGATCGAGGTCGAGGGCCAGCGTCCCATGCTCGCCTAAGGCATTCTTAAGGAGAGGCGAGAGATTGGACACAAGTTCGTTGACTCCGACGCTCATGGCCTTGAGCGGTTGTTTGCGCGCGAAGGCGAGCATCCGGTTTGTGAGAGCCGCGGCTCTTTCGGCTGCGGCCGTTGCGGTTTGAAGCGCTTTCTTGAGTTTTGGATCCGGCGTTTCGCCCCGCGGCGCTTCGCTCTGTAGGACGGCGCGATCCAGACTCACTAAAACTGCGGTCAGCAGATTATTGAAATCATGCGCCACGCCGCCGGTCAATTGCCCAACCGCCTCCATTTTTTGCGCCTGCCTGAGCATGTCCTGCGCCAATTGCCGCTCCTCGACCTCCTTCTGAAGCGCCTCCAAGGCGGCGTCTCGCTCCTTTACATGCAACGCTAGAGCTTCATTGGCGAGGCGCAATTGCTCGGGCGAAGCCAGTTGGAGCACGCGCGGCAGCAAGGGCCAAAGCAGGATTGCGGTGGCGACGGACGCGACCGCGGTAATGACTTTGACGACCGCCTCCAATCCATAATCGGGAACCCATAATGTCCAAATCGACATGAAATGAGTTGTCCCGCAAGCGAGGATGAAGGCGACGAAGCTCCATATGACCCATCCAAAACCGAAATCCGGGCGCTTATAGGCCAAATAGGCGAGCACGAAAGGGATCGAGTAATAGGCGAGGCCGATGACGGCGTCCGCTGCGACATGGGTCCAGATCAGTTCTGGACGCCAAGTCAGGCATATCCCATGCGGCGATAAACTATCGGAGCTTAAGAACGCCGACGCGAATTCGAACACAATGCGCCCTCCTGAGCCCACCCGGCGAAGATCCGCCGTACTGCTCAGTAAGATTATGATAAATTAGCGAAAAATACACGCGGCTGAAACCTGAGGACACCTAAGAATTCGGCCAAGCCACGCCTTGGCTTTGCTTTCATTCAATGTTGCAGGCCCAAATCTCAAATCAAGATCTCAGATCAATGACACGAGATCGCCGCCGTGGCGTTCGAGCCGCCCGGCAAGTTCAAGATCGAACAAAATCGTCCGCACGTCCCGCGCCGGCGCCTCCGAGGCGCGCACGATCTCGTCGACGGAGACCGGCGTTGGCCCGAGGAGTTCGATGACGCGCTGAACGATCTCCGTCCGCGAACGTTGCGCCGGCGGCGCCGCGACCCTATCGCCGTCGGCCTCGCCGCCATCGGCCTCGCTGTTTGAGATAAATTCCTCCCAAGCTTCCTCGCGCTCGATCAAGGAGCCAATGTCATTGGTTGGCGGCAAAGGGGCCGGCGCTGCAGCCGCCCGCGCCAGCTCGGGAAGATCGAGTTCATCCCATAAGGGCTCGCTGAACTCAGCCGAAAAGTCGGGCTCGAAGAAGCCGAAACCTGGTCGCTCCTGTGACAAATTTTGCTTGGCTAGAGCCTCGATCACATCCTGCGCATTGGTGCAAAATGTCGCGCCCTCGCGCAGGAGGTCATTGGCGCCTTCAGCGCGCGGATCGAGCGGCGAGCCCGGCGCCGCGAAGATTTCGCGACCTTGTTCGGCGGCGAATTTCGCGGTGATGAGAGAGCCCGAGCGGCGCGCCGCCTCGACCACCACGATCCCGCGCGAGAGCCCGGCGACGATCCTATTGCGGCGCGGAAAATCGCGCCCACGCGCCTCCCAGCCAAACGGCATTTCGCTGATCGCCGCGCCGCGTTCGAGGAGCCGTTCGAGCAAAAGCTCATGATTGGCCGGATAGATATTCCCCAAGCCTCCGGCGAGCACCGCGATCGTCCCGGTCTCGATCGAAGCCTGATGCGCCCGCGCGTCGATCCCGCGCGCCAGCCCCGAGACAATGACGTGACCCGCCCGGGCGATGCCGCGCGCCAGTTGCTCGGTGAGAGCGAGCCCCGCCGCCGAGGCGTTGCGCGAGCCGACGATCGCCACCTTGGAGCGGCGCAAGCTCGCAAGATCGCCCCGCGCGGCGATCAAGGGCGGCGCCGTGTCGATGCGGCGCAAAAGCGGCGGATAGTCCGGCTCACATAGGCCGATGAAGACCGCGCCGGCGCGCCGCATCAACTCGAGTTCCTGCTCGGTTTCCTCGACGGTCGCGATTTTAATCGGCCGGCCGGGCTTGCCCTGTCTGATAAGCTCCGGCAAAGCCTCCAGCGCCGCGCGGGCGCCGCCGTAGCGGCTGAGCAGGACGTCAAACGTACGCGGTCCGATGTTCTCGCAGCGCGCGAGGCGCAGCCAATCGAAACGTTGCGCCTCGGTCAGTTCGACGACGGCCGAGGGCGCAAAAGGGGGCGCCATTTATTTCCGCCCGATTTTTGTTTCCGTCCCCGCCGCGATGCGGGCGATATTGGCGCGATGCTTAATCCATAGAATGATCGCCATCCCGGCGAACAGAACCGCTGTGCTGGTTTGGCCCAAATACAGCAGAAATATCGGCGTCAGGGCGCTGGCCGCGAGCGCCGCGGCCGAGGAGAAACGGGTGAACCAGGCGACGTTCAGCCATATGAGGATGAAGCCGAGCCCCGCCGGCCAGGCCAGGGCGAGAAGGCACCCCAGAAAAGTCGCCACGCCCTTGCCGCCTTTGAACCCCAGCCAAATGGGAAACAAATGTCCTAGAAAGGCTCCGAACGCCGCGACGAGCGCTTGAACAGGCGGCCAGGCGCTGTTCGGGGGAAGCGCCCGCTGCGTGACATATCCAACGATCAAGACCGCCGCCACGCCCTTGAAAAGGTCGAGGAGAAGGGTCAGCGCGGCGAGATCCTTGCGGCCAGTGCGCAGAACATTGGTCGCGCCAATATTGCCGGACCCGATGGATCGCAGATCCGAGGTCCCGGCCAGAGCGGTCAAAATAAGCCCGAAAGGAATCGAGCCGCAAAAATAACCGAAGAGGAGGGCGATAGCTGATAGGGCCACGTCGAGAACCGGCTTTTTTCACCGAGATAAGGAGAAAGCAGCCTAGCTTTCCCAGCGCGGCGCGGCAACCGGCCGACGGCGCCAATTCTAGCTCGATGGGCGAATCTGCCGCCTTTTGAGACGCCCGTTGACGCTGCTGACGGATAACGTTAGCGTTCAGATGCGGCTAGAGTGCATTCAGATCAAAGGGACAGGGAAAGCTGGCCCAACTCGTTAGCCTTGTCGCATTTTCTTAATGCGAACCAATAGCTGCTTCGCTTAGAAAATGCGTGGGCGCCGCAACGGGCCGCCATGCCTGGAATCTTCCCGAGACCGGGGCGACCCATCATCAGGAGGCGGCCTTGGACTCAGTGTTTATCGTTGCGACCGGCGATCTTCCCCGCTCGAAGGTTGGGGGAATGGACGACCCGACAGTCCATTGGGCCGGCGCTTTCGCCGCCTATGGCGGACATGGCGCGACCCAGTCCTCGACCATCGTCTACGAGATCGAGCCCGGCCAGCGGCTTGGCTGGCACACCGACGCCACCGAGGAAACGCAATATATCCTTGCCGGGACCGGCGAATTGCGCATGGAGGACGGCAGCGTTCACGCGGTCAAGCCGGGAACCGTATTCGTCCTCCAGACGCCGGTGCGGCACGACCTCGTCAATACCGGCGACGAGACGTTGCGGGCGGTCGCTTTCTTCGCGGCGGCGATGTTCACCCAGCAATTCGACAATGTGATGCTGGCGCCGAACGTCCATGTTCTCGGCACTCCCAACCGCGACGGCTGATCCTAGAGCATGATGCCGAAAAGTGGAAACCGGTTTTCGGACGACATCATGCTCTAACTCCTAGATTAAGAGGCGGATTCAGACTTTGTACGAGATCGCGTTGCGATTCTGTCCAAAGTCATCCGGCTCTAGAGCATTTTCGAGCGAAGCGGAAACCGATTCGCGTAAAGAAAATGCGATAAAACAAAGGGCTAGAGCTGCTTTCTGATTCCATCTGATCTGAAAGCAGCTCTGGACTCCATGGACAGGATCACTCCATCTCGAACACGATCTCTCCCGCGACCAGGGTGAGTTTCACCCTGCCCTCCATGCGCGCGTCATCGAAGGGCGTATTCTTGCAGCGCGAACGGAGCTTCAAAGGATCGACGACATAGGGCTCCGAAGGATCGAAGCGAATCAAATCAGCGGGGGCGCCGATCGCAAGCCGGCCTTGCGGCAGGCCCAAAATCTCGGCGGGCCGCAGGGTCATGGCGGCGATCAGGCGCCGCAGCGAGATTTCGCCCGAATTGACGAGCCGCAAGGCCGCCGAAAGCATGGTCTCCAGGCCGATCGCGCCATACTCAGCTTCGGCGAAGGGCAGACGCTTGGTTTCGACATCCTGCGGATCATGATCCGACACGATGACGTCGATCAGCCCGGACGCCAGGCCGGCGACCAAGGCGCGGCGCTCATCTTCATGGCGGAGCGGCGGCGCGAGCTTCAAGAAGGTGCGATAATCGCCAATATCGCTCTCATTGAGGGTGAGATGATTGATCGAGACGGCGCAAGTCACCGGCAGTCCGGCATCCTTGGCTTTGGAGATAATGTCCAGGGATAAGGCGGATGTGACGAGCGCGGCGTGGTATCGAGCGCCGGTGAGGTTCACGAGGCGAATGTCGCGGTCGAGGATGATCGCCTCGGCCTCGCGCGGGATTCCCGCAAGGCCGAGGCGCGAGGCGAACTCACCCTCGTTCATCACCCCTTCGGCCGCGAGATCGCGATCCTCGGCATAGTGAATAATGAGCGCGTCAAAGTCCCGCGCGTAAACCATCGCGCGGCGCATGACCTGCGCATTGCGGATCGAATGCGCGCCATCGGTGAAGGCCACGGCGCCGGCCTGTTGCAGCAGGCCGATTTCGGCGATTTCCACGCCGCGCAGCCCTTGCGTCAAGGCCGCCGAGGGGATCACCCGCACGCGGCCGGTGTCCCTGGCCCGGCGCAGCAGGAAATCGACCACCGCCGCGTCGTCGACCGGGGGATTGGTGTCGGGACGGCAAAGAATCGTCGTGACGCCGCCCGCCGCCGCCGCCGCCGTCGCGGTGGCGATCGTCTCGCGATGTTCGGCCCCAGGTTCGCCAACGAAGGCGCGCATGTCGATGAGGCCAGGCGCCACGCAATCGCCGGCGCAATCGATGATCCGCGCATGGGCGGGCAAATTCGGCGCGGCGACCGAAGGACCGATGCCGCGGATCAGGCCGTCGACGATGAGAACCCCGCCGTCGATCCGTTCAGAGGCGGCCGGATCGATCAGATTCGCATGGACAAGGGCCAGCGGCTGATGCGCGATGGAGGGCGACGATTGAACCTTCACCTCAAAGCCGCTCCGCGTTCAACCATTGGGCAAATGCTGCGCGAGGGCCTCGAGCACGGCCATGCGCACCGCGACTCCCATCTCAACCTGTTCGCGAATGCGGCTTTGAGAGCCGTCGGCGACGCTGGAATCGATCTCGACGCCGCGGTTCATCGGCCCGGGATGCATGACCAGAGCGTCAGGCTTGGCTAGTTTGAGCTTGGCCTCATCAAGGCCGAAAAACCGAAAATACTCCCTGGGCGAGGGAATGAATCCGCCTTGCATGCGCTCGCGCTGCAAGCGCAGCATCATGACGATGTCGGCGCCCTCCAGCCCCGCCTGCATGTCGCGGAACACCTCGACCCCCATCCGCTCGATCCCGGCGGGCAGCAGCGTCGAGGGGCCGACCGCCCGGACCCGCGCTCCAAGCGCCGACAAAAGCAAGATATTGGAGCGGGCGACCCGCGAATGCAGGATATCGCCGCAGATCGCGACGACGAGCCCGGAGATCGCGCCTTTGTTGCGCCGGATGGTCAGCGCGTCGAGCAGCGCTTGGGTTGGATGTTCATGCGCGCCGTCGCCGGCGTTGACGACCGAGCAATCGACCTTCTTGGCCAGCAGATGCACGGCGCCGGCCTGGGCGTGGCGCACGACGATGATGTCCGGACGCATGGCGTTCAGGGTCATCGCCGTATCGATCAGCGTCTCGCCCTTTTTGACGCTCGACGTGGCGACCGACATGTTCATGACATCGGCGCCAAGGCGCTTGCCAGCGAGCTCAAAGGAGGATTGCGTCCGGGTCGAGGCCTCGAAAAAGAGATTGATCAGGGTTCTGCCGCGCAGGGTCGAGCGCTTTTTTTCGACCTGGCGCGATACCTCGATCGCCGCTTCCGAAAGATCGAGCAGAATGGCGATGTCCACGGGCGAAAGCCCCTCGATCCCGAGCAAGTGCCGGTGCGGAAATTTGAGCTCTCGAGCCGGGCTGCACATGGGCTGTGTTCTATACGACCAAAAAAGCTCCGTCACAGGAGTTTGTCGCGCTTACCCCCGTTCGCGCACAAGATTTTCACATTCATCCGGCCGCTTTGGCCCCGGTTTGAGGATATCGGCGAAAGGACGCGCTCCTTTCGCGGCGATACCCAAGCGATTCTTGGCGTGCTATGACCGGCGCGTGAAATTTAAGAAAACTCTTCTAGTCGGATGTGGGAAGCCATGAAGAAAATTTTTTTGGGCGCCGCGCTCTTGCTGAATGCGGGCTCCGCATTCGCCGAGGACAAGCCGCTGATCTGCTGGTACAATGATCACGCCGCCCTGACAGGAGCCGACAGCGCTCCCGCCAACGCCGTCATAGGCAGCGTCGAAAGCACCCATCGCGAGGGCGATCACGCCTTTTCCTATGTGATTTCGGCAAAAGACAGCACGGTCTGCCCGAACGAATTGCCGCTTGGAACAAAAAAAGCGCTCACCGTTCCGCTGGTTCGTCAAGACAACGCCAATTGCACCAATGATGACGTCGCCATCACCGATGCATCGGTCACCGGCGGCTCGGCGACCGTCTTCCGGCGCTCGAATGGCGCCACCGAAATTGTCGTCCGACTCGTGGGGGGAACCACTCCCAACACGACCTATGACTTTGCTCTGAAGTGCCACCATAAGCTCGGCAGCATTAAAACCGACGCGAGCGGCAACGGCCACGGTTCATTCGATTTTATCGCCGAGGATCTTGGGCCAAATGTTGCGTTCGATCTGCGCGCCGAAGGCGCCGCTGCCGGAAATACATTCCAGAGCCTTCGCGTCCCGCGCAAATAGCGGGTCCAATTCCCAATATCTCCGAAACCCGCTGACGGGTTTCGGACCAAAGTGACAAGCCGGAATGCTAAAGGCTTGGCGAATCGTTCAGGCCGGCTCCTGGATATGAGCTTCCAGGAACCAAAGCGACTTATCGAGCGCCCGGGAAAATCCGGTCAATATATCCGCCGTGTCCGCGTCGCCTGCTTCCGAACTCGCGTCGATTCCGGCGCGAACCGCATTCGCGGTTTTGCCATAGCGCGCGATCAGCGCATGGATATGGTCCGTGATCTTATAGATATCCGTCGGATATGGCTCGAGCGATGTCTTGCCGGCGACCGTCTGCGTCGTTCCGAGAGCGGTTCCCCCAAGTTGCACGATCCGTTCGGCCATGGTGTCGACATGCGCATCCAATTCCTTGCGGAACAGATCGAGCATTTCATGGACGGCGATGAATTGGATGCCCTTCAAATTCCAATGCGCCTGCTTCGTCAGCAGCGCCAAGTCGATGGCGTCGGCCACGCGCGCGTTCAAGAGATCGATCGAGGCAGACTTGGCGTTCGATCGCAAATCATTCTGGGTCTTGTGCAATTGCATGATGTGCCACTCTCCGCTTGCCGGTTATGCCAATAGACGCATTTTATAACAGAATAGCGAGCCTCGAACTGTAAACAATTGATTATTATTATTGATTGGAGATAGGCTCACGACTCCGCTTTGGCATATAAGTCCGTCACCGCTGCTTGATAATCCCCGGTTTGATGAAAAACCCGCCGCGCTGAGCCATTGCTCCCGCGGCGGCGCAGGCCCCGCCCGATTTGACTAAGGCCCCGCCCTCCCCCATCTTCCCGCCCGGAAACCGCAATGGCGGTCCGCCCGGCTCACCTCCGGCCAGCCAAGCCGCGGCTGTTCTGGACAGTCGAGTTGAAGGCCTCGGACCCTTTCGTCCGGCCAAGCGCATAATGAGGACCGCTGTCAATGAATGTCGTCATCGTCGAGTCGCCGGCGAAGGCCAAGACCATCAATAAATATCTTGGCAAGGGCTATGAAGTTTATGCTTCCTACGGCCACGTCCGCGATTTGCCGGCCAAGGACGGCTCGGTCGATCCCGACGCCGACTTCGCCATGCTCTGGGATGTCGACTCCAAATCCGCCAAGCGCCTGTCCGACATCGCAAAGGCCGTCAAGGACGCCGACAGCGTCATTCTGGCGACCGACCCCGACCGCGAAGGCGAGGCGATTTCCTGGCACGTTCTCGAAGTCCTGAAGGCCAAGCGCGTCCTCAAGGACAAGCTTGTGCAGCGCGTCGTCTTCAACGCCATCACCAAATCCGCGATCCTCGAAGCGATGAAAAATCCGCGCGAGATCGACGCCGCTTTGGTCGACGCCTATCTCGCCCGCCGGGCGCTGGACTATCTTGTCGGCTTCAATCTGTCGCCGGTGCTGTGGCGCAAATTGCCCGGCGCGCGCTCGGCCGGCCGCGTGCAATCGGTCGCCTTGCGCCTTGTCTGCGATCGGGAGCTCGAGATCGAGCAATTCGTCACCCGCGAATATTGGTCGATCGCGGCGCATCTGAAGACGAGCGCCGGGGCGCCCTTCATCGCCCGGCTGGTCGGCGCCGACGGCGCCAAGATCGCCCGCCTCGACATTGGAACCGGCGCGGAGGCCGAATCCTTCAAGGCGGCTCTCGATGCGGCCAAATTCTCGGTGGCGAGCATCGAGGCGAAGCCGGCCAAACGCCATCCCTGGGCGCCGTTCACGACCTCAACCTTGCAGCAGGAGGCCTCGCGCAAGCTCGGCTTCGCGCCGGCGCGGACGATGCAGCTCGCCCAGCGCCTCTATGAGGGCGCCGAGATCGACGGCGAGACAGTCGGCCTCATCACCTATATGCGGACCGATGGCGTCGATCTCGCGCCGGAGGCCATCGCCAGCGCGCGCAGCGTCATCGGCCAGGAATTCGGTGCCGCCTATGTCCCCAAGGCGCCGCGCAAATATACGGTGAAAGCAAAGAACGCGCAGGAAGCGCATGAAGCAATCCGCCCGACCGACCTGACCCGCCTGCCAAAGCATGTCTTACGCGCGTTAGAGCCGGATCAGGCGCGGCTTTACGAGCTCATCTGGAAACGCACCATCGCAAGCCAGATGGAATCGGCCGAGCTGGAGCGCACCACGGTCGACATTCTGGCGCAGGCAGGCGACCGCAAGCTCGATCTTCGCGCCACTGGTCAAGTCATTCGCTTCGACGGCTTCTTGAAACTCTATCAGGAAGGCCGCGACGACGAGGAGGACGAGGAGGGCGGACGCCTGCCGGAAATGGCCAAGGACGAGATCCTCGAAAAGGAGCGGATCGACGCGGCGCAGCATTTCACCGAGCCGCCGCCGCGCTTCACCGAGGCGACGCTGGTCAAGCGGATGGAGGAGCTCGGCATCGGCCGGCCTTCGACCTACGCCTCGACGCTCGCGGTGCTGCGGGAGCGCGACTATGTCCGCCTCGACAAGAAGCGGCTTTTTCCAGAGGACAAGGGCCGCCTCGTCACCGCCTTTCTGGAGAGCTTTTTCACCCGCTACGTCGGCTATGATTTCACCGCCGATCTTGAACAAAAGCTCGACCGCGTCTCGAACCACGAGATCGACTGGAAAGAGGTTTTGCGCGAGTTCTGGACCGATTTTTCCGGCGCGCTCGCCGGAACCAAGGATTTGCGCACGACGGAGGTGCTGGACAGTCTGAACGAACTCCTGGGCCCGCATATTTTCCCGGCGAAGGAGGATGGCTCCAACCCGCGCGCCTGTCCGTCCTGCGGCGGCGGCCAGCTCTCGCTGAAACTCGGAAAATTCGGCGCCTTCATCGGCTGCTCCAATTATCCCGAATGCAAATTCACCCGCACTCTGGCCAATACCGAGGCTACCGATGTTTCGGAGGGCGATCGTCCGGGGGTCAAGGTTTTGGGCGAGGACCCGCAAACGGGAGAGGAAATTTCCCTGCGCGATGGCCGTTTCGGCGCCTATGTGCAGCAAGGCGAGGGCGACAAGCCCAAGCGCTGTTCCTTGCCGAAGACCTTGAGCCCGGCTGAGTTGACCCTCGACCAGGCGCTCGGCCTATTGTCGCTGCCGCGCGAGGTCGCCAAGCATCCCGAGACGAAGGAGCCGATCCTGGCCGGAATCGGCCGCTACGGTCCCTATGTCCAGCACGGCAAGACCTATGCGAATATTGGCAAGGACGAGGATATTCTTGGGATCGGCGCCAATCGCGCGATCGATCTCATCGTCGCCAAGGAGAGCGGCCTGACGGGACGGCGGTTCGGCGCCGCCGAAAGCGCCGCCGCGCGGGTTCTCGGGGACCATCCATCGGGCGGCCCCGTCACGATCAAGGCCGGACGGTTCGGCCCCTATGTCAATCACGGCAAGATCAACGCGACCTTGCCGCGCGAGGCCGATCCCACCACATTAACGCTCGAGGAAGGCTTGGCGCTGCTCGCCGCGAAGGCCTCTGGCGGCGGCGGTTCGATCCAAGGCCGCCTCCTTGGCGAACATCCGTCCGGCGGCCCGATCACGGTGCGCGCGGGACGGTTTGGCGCCTATGTCAATTATGGGAAAATCAACGCGACCTTGAAAAACGGCAGTTCGCCCGAAACCATCAGCCTTGAAGAGGCGATCCGCCTGATCGAGGATAAGGAGGCCGCCGGCGGCGGCGCCAAGAAGAAAGCTGCGCCCAAGAAAGCCCCGGCGACCAAAGCCAAGGCAGCTGTCAAGACCAAGGCGAAGCCGGAGCCCATCGACGACGATGAAGCGCCGCCGTTCGAGCCCACGTCAACGATCAAGACAATGCCGGCTGGCGGCAAATCCGCTGTGAAGAAAGCCGCCGCGGGGAAAAAGCCGGCGACGGCTAAACCGAAAAAGGCCAAACAAGCGTGAGGAAACCTTCCGGCGCCAGCAAGCCGGGCCAAGACAGCAGCGCGCAAGAGGGCGCCGCGAGCACGGCGGATCGACCGCTTCCTTCGCGCGACGAAATTATCGCCTTCATCGCCCGCGAGCGCGAAGCCGCCGGAGACAAAACGCCCGCCAAGATCGGCAAGCGCGAAATCGCCCGCGCCTTCGCCATCAAAGGGTCCGATCGGATTCCGCTCAAACGCATGTTGAAAGAGCTCGAGGCGGAAGGCGCGATCGAGCGGCGGCGCAAGAGCCTGCACAGGCCCGGCGCGCTGCCGGCGGTGGTTCTGGCCGATATTTTCAGCCGCGACCGCGATGGCGATCTCCTCGCCGCGCCGGTCGAATGGGATGCGGTGGAGCAAGGACCGGCGCCCAAAATCGCGGTCTCGGTCCCGCGCCGGCAAAGGCCCGGCGCGCCAACGCCCGGCGTCGGCGATCGCGCTTTGGTGCGCGTGGAACTCCTGGCCGAGGCGAAACCGGGCGAACCGGCCTATAGCGGGCGCGTCGTCAAGCTTTTGCCGCGGGCGCGATCGCAGGTCCTGGGAATTTTCCGCAGCGCGCCGGAGGGCGGTGGCCGCATCCAGCCAATCGATAAGAAAAACGTCAATCGCGGCGAACTGGAGGTCGGCCCCGGCAATGAGGGCGACGCGCGCGAGGGCGATCTCGTCGCGGTCGAGATTTTGCGCTCCGGCCGCTTCGGCCTTCCCGCCGCCCGCGTGCGCGAAAGGCTCGGCGCCTTCGACAGTGAAAAAGCGGTGAGCCTCATCGCCATCCACACCCATCAGATCCCGAACGTATTTTCGCCCGAGACGATAGCCGAGGCCAATCGCGCCGGGGCTTTGAGCATGGATCGCCGCGAGGATTGGCGCGACATCGCGCTTCTCACCATCGACCCGGCCGACGCCAAGGACCATGACGACGCGGTCCATGCCGAACGCGACGCCGATCCTGAAAATCCCGGGGGTTTCATCCTTCGCGTCGCCATCGCCGATGTCGCGGCCTATGTCCGGCCCGGCGCGTCGCTCGATCGCGAGGCGCTCGAGCGCGGCAATTCGGTCTATTTCCCCGACCGGGTCGTGCCGATGCTGCCGGAGAAAATCTCCAACGATCTTTGCTCCCTGCGTCCGAACGAAGACCGCCCCGCCCTAGCCGCGCGCATCGTCATCGCCGCCGACGGGCGCAAGCTCGGCCATGAGTTCCATCGCATCGTGATGCGCTCGGCGGCCAAGCTCTCCTATCCGCAGGCGCAGGCGGCAATCGACGCCATGCCCGACGCGACGACCGGGCCGCTGCTGGAGAGCGTCCTTATTCCCTTGTACGAGGCCTATGCCGCGCTGAAAATCGCGCGCGAAAAACGCGGCCCGCTCGATCTCGATCTTCCCGAGCGCAAGATCATCCTCAACGCGGAGGGCGCAGTCGACCGCGTCATCATCCCCGCCCGGCTCGATGCGCATCGGCTGATCGAGGAATTCATGATCCTCGCCAATGTCGCGGCCGCCGAAACGCTCGAGGCGCACCGCCAGCATTTCATCTATCGCGCCCATGACGAGCCTTCGATCGAAAAGCTCAATAATCTGGCCGAGTTTCTCGCCTCGATCGGAATCAAGCTCGCCAACGGCCAGGTCTTGCGGCCCGAGCAATTCAACGGGATTCTCGCCCGCGTCAAGGACACAGACAATGAACATCTCGTCAATGAAGTCGTGCTGCGCACACAGGCCCAGGCCGAATATGTGGTCCAGAACTACGGCCATTTCGGCCTCAATCTGCGCCGCTACGCCCATTTCACCTCGCCAATTCGCCGCTACGCCGACCTCATCGTTCATCGCGCCCTGATTTCGGCCCTGCATCTTGGCCAGGATGGGCTGGAGGCCCAAGATCAAGGCGGCGCGATTGAGGAGCTCGCCGAGATCGCGGCGCGAATCTCGGCCGCCGAGCGTCGCGCCATGGCGGCCGAACGCGAGACCGTCGAACGTCTGATCGCGGCCCATCTCGCCGACAAGATCGGCGCCAGTTTCGAGGGCAGGATTTCCGGGGCGACCCGGGCCGGGCTGTTCGTCCGGCTGAACGACACCGGCGCCGATGGCTTCATCCCCGCCTCCATGCTCGGCGACGACTATTTCCGCCATGACCCCGCGCTGCATGCGCTGATCGGGTCGAGGACGGGGCAGATCCATCGCCTCGGCGACATTGTAACAGTCAAGCTCGTGGAGGCCGCGCCGCTGGCTGGAGCGCTCCGCTTCGAGCTTGTGAGCGAGGCGCCGCCGCGAAAAGGCAAAAGCGCCGCCCGCTCGCCGCGCCGCGACATAGGGTCCAATGTCGGATCGCGCCGTTCGGGCTTATCTGGTGGCCGACCTTCAAAAAAATAGATCGAGACGCACGTTCCTTTGACGCGAACCGCTGTCCACGACGCTCGAAAATGCCTTAAATGCGCCACCGGCCGACTGCGCCGACGAAGGATGCCCTCATGCCCGCGCCTGCTAATGTGACAGTATTCGAACCCAAAGGCCGGATTGACGACCTGCCCAAGCGCGATATAGGGCGCTCCATCGCGCGCGGCCTGCGCCGCCATTGTCCCGCCTGCGGCGAGGGACGAATGTTTCGCGGCTATCTCAAGGTCAATGACGCCTGCCCACAATGCGGCGAGGAATTGCACCATCACCGCGCCGATGACGCCCCCCCTTATCTAACGATCTTCGTCGTCGGCCATATCGTCGGCTCGCTCATGCTGCTGACCGAGACCTATTGGCCGGACGCCCCGATCTGGGCCCACGCTCTGGTTTGGCCGACGCTCACGCTCATGCTGTCGCTCTGGCTGCTGCCGATTCTGAAAGGCGGCCTGATCGCCCATCAATGGGCATTGCGCATGCATGGCTTCGAGGGCAGTCCGACGGCGATCGGCGACAGCCGGGGCGCGTGATCGGATTGGTTTTCGAAAAGGAGCCAACTCTGGCGCGGCGAGACTTGATCGATGTCGGCCGCGGGAAGAAAGGAACGGCCCCCGGCCTCGTTCCTGCGCTGGCTTGCGCCATCACGACCGTTTCGATTGTCGGCGTCGGGCTGTCCCTGACGATGGCGCTGATTGCGGTGCGCCTCGGGGAACAAGGTTACAGCGCGCGGGCGATCGGGCTGAACCCGGCCGCGGCGGGCCTCGCGACCCTGGTCGGGGCCGCCTTCGTTCCGGCCTGGGCCCGGCTGGTTGGGGTCAAGCGGCTGCTTTTCCTGGCGCTCCTGGTCTGCGGCCTCAGTCTCGCCGCCATGGCCCTGACCGACGACTACTGGGCCTGGCTCGCAATTCGCGCCGTCTTCGGCGCCGCGCTGACCGCGCTTTTCGTCGTCAGCGAATATTGGATCAATGCGATAGCGCCGCCCAACCGGCGCGGCTTCGTCATCGGGATTTATGCGGCGAGCGTCGCCTTGGGCTTTGGCGTCGGGCCCTTGATCCTGACCCTCGTCGGGACCGCGAGCGCCGCGCCGTTCATCGCCGCCATCGCGCTTTTCGCCGCAGCGGCCCTGCCGATTATTCTGGGCAGCGGCGCCGAGCCTGAAATCAAGCGCGCGCCCTCGGTTCCGGTGCTCGGCTTTCTCCTTGGCGCGCCCGTCGCCACCCTCGCCGGCTTGGCGCATGGCGCGATCGAGACGGCCAGCATGGGCCTGCTTCCCGTCTATGCGCTGCGCGCCGGCCGGACCGCAGAGATCGGGGCCATGCTCGTCGCTCTGTTCGCCCTGGGCAATGTTCTCTTTCAGCTCCCGGTCGGCTTTATTTCGGACCTGATGGACCGGCGCAAATTATTGATATCCATCGCGCTGCTTGGCATTTTTGGCGCGCTCGCCCTGGCTTTTGTCCAAACCGACGGGTTTCTCTTATTCTGCGGCCTGCTCATCGTCTGGGGCGGGATCGTCGGCAGCCTCTACGCGGTCGCCCTCGCCCATCTCGGATCGCGCTATCACGGCGCCGACCTCGCCAGCGCCAATGCCGCCTTCATCATGCTCTACTCGCTCGGCATGCTCGCCGGCCCGCCGGCCATGGGCTTGGGGATGGATATTTTCGGGCCGAACGGCTTTTTCTACGGCATCGCCGCGCTGCTAACGCTCTATCTCGGCGTAGTCTTGTGGCGAAGTCCGCGCGCGATTTCTTGACAAGCGAGGCGCGATCACTATGGTCGCGGCTTTCCCGATTATCCTCGAGCCATGGGCTCGGGCTGCGAGCCTTGCGCCGCATCTGAAGGACGAATGAGATGGCCAAGGCCGCAATGATCAAGATCAAGCTCCTGTCCACGGCGGACACGGGCTATTTCTATGTGACCAAGAAGAACGCCCGGACCAAGACGGAAAAGCTGGCGTTCAAGAAATATGATCCGGTCGTGCGCAAGCACGTCGAGTTCAAAGAGACCAAGATCAAGTAGGCTCAGGCGCTTTGGAGCATGTCTTTCGACATGCTCTCTATCGCGTTGTATTAACGCATGACATCAAAAGCTTTTTGGGGTCAGGCTCCCCAGAAACAGCGCTTGGCGAGTTCCGCCAGATAAGCGCCTCGCGCCTGCGGCAAGCCTTGCCCGCGCGGGCCGAACAGATCGCGCATCAGGAAAAACTCCGTTAGCCGGAACCCGTCCCGGATGTCGTCCGGCGGCGGGCTTTGCATTGGGATTTCATCGCGCAGAAAGGCCGGAAGCGGCAGAAGCCGGCTCCGATAGGGCTCGCCCGCCGACAATGAGACCGCGCGCCCGGATTTCGGCGACACATAGGCGAGATCGGTTGCGGCTCCCGTCGCCGCGCAGCGCGCGAGATCGAGGCCAAACCCGGTTTCCGCCAAAACTTCGACTTCGAACCGCACGAGAAGCGGCGGCAGCTCGTTGGCATCGTCGATATGATCGGCGATTCGCACCGCCGTCTCGAACAGCGCGGGGTGCGGATCGCGCTCCGCGACAAGGCGCAGCAAGGCGGCGACGAGACCCAGCCCATGAAGGGCCTCCGCGCTCGCCATCAGCCGGGCGGCGCGCAATTTGGTCGGCTCGACCGCAAAGGTTCCAAGCTGCTCGTCGAGCCGCGCGCGCCAGACCAGCTCGGCATTATTCCCTGCTTGCAGAAAAGGCTGCATCCGGCGCGACCGGCCGCCCCTGACAAGACCAAGATGGCGCCCGTGGGCGCGGGTCATCGCCTCGACGATGACACTCGTCTCGCCATATTTCTTCACGCCGATGATGAGGCCTTCGTCCCGCCATTCCATAAGGCGGAGTCTACCCTGATTTCTCCGCCGCAGGGAGGAGTGGGCGCTTCTTCGGGTCGCGCGTGAGTCCCCAGAACAGAATCAGGGAATTAGCACTGTCGCGCCAGTCGTCTCCCGGCCCTCCAGGGCGCGATGGACATTCACGACCTCATCCAGCGGAAACGCGGCGCGCAACGGAATTTCGACGGCGCCGCTCGAGACCGCGCGAAACAGGTCTCGCGCCATTTTTTTGAGATCCTCGCGTTTCTCGGCATAAGTGTGGAGCGAAGGCCGCGTGGCGAAAAGCGAGCCCTTGGACGACAGCAGGCCCAGGTTAAAAGCCTCGATCTGACCGGAGGCCGAGCCAAAGCTGACAAACATCCCAAGCGGCCGGATGCAATCGAGCGAGGCTGGAAAGGTCGCCTTGCCGACCCCGTCATAGACGACGTCGCAGAGCTGGCCCTTGGTGATCTCCTTGACGCGCGCGGCGAAATCCTCCTCGCGATAGAGTATTGTGTGCTTGGCGCCGGCCTTTTTGGCGAGCTTGGCTTTTTCCGGCGAGCCGACCGTGCCGATCACTGTTGCTCCGAGCGCCCTCGCCCATTGGCAGAGGATGAGGCCGACGCCGCCGGCCGCCGCGTGCACGAGAATCGTATCGCCCGGCTTCACCTTGAAGGTCCGGCGCAGCAAATATTGCGCGGTAAGGCCTTTCAGCATCATCGCCGCCGCGGTTTCAAAGGAAATGCTCTTCGGCAATTTGACGAGACGATCCGCGCCGATCACCCTGGCCTCGGCATAGGCGCCCAATCGCTCGGCATAGGCCACCCTGTCGCCGACCTTGACATCCTTGACGCCCTTGCCAAGCGCGATCACCTCGCCGGCCGCTTCATTGCCGGGGGTGAAGGGAAGCGATGGAGCGGCATAGACGCCGCTGCGAAAATAGACGTCGATGAAATTGACGCCGATGGCATGGTTGCGCACCAAGACCTCGCCGCGCCCAGGGGACCCCAGTTCGATCTCTTCGATCCGCATAACCTCGGGTCCACCAACCTCGTGAACGCGGACGGCCTTGGTCATCTTTTCCAGCCCCCTGCAATCCTGTCCGGCGATCGTGCGCCGCTGTGGCGCCAAGACTGCGCGCGCATGCAGTGTTGGCGCGGCAGGCGCTTATAGAAGCGCCCCCATCATGCTGCCATCCGACCAAGCTGGCAAGGCGCGGGAAGCAGCCTCGGCTGTTTAGACGTCCCTCAAGTTGGAGAGCATGCCCGCGACTTTTCGCTCGCCTCGCCTTGGCGCCTTAGAGCATATTCCGAACAGATTGGTTCAATCTGTTCGATGAGAATTTGCTCAGCCTCTTTAACACTGGAGCGATTTCTGATCGATCGAATGACTCCATTCGATCGGAAAGCGCTCTAGTCAAACGCCACAGCCGCGCTCGATGACCTCAGACCTTTGCGGGACCATCCTCGACCAGCATTGCGGCGATTTCGGCCTCGCAGACCAACGCCCCCTCAACGAAGGCGAGCCCGGAATACCACCACATGCTGCGGCGCCGGTTGGTTTTGGTCATATGGAACTCGACCCGATCGCCTGGCGTGACCGGCTTGCGGAACTTGGCCTTGTCGATGCTCATGAAATAGACGAGAGGCGCCCCCTTCCCGCTGGAAAGCGCATTGACGCAGAGGACACCGGCGGTCTGGGCCATGCCCTCGATCAACAGCACGCCGGGCATGACGGGACGGTCCGGAAAATGCCCCTGGAATTGCGGTTCATTGATGCTGACATTCTTGATCCCGATGCCGAATTCGTCGCCCCGCGCCTCGATCACGCGATCGACCATCAGGAATGGATAACGGTGCGGCAAGGATTTCAATATCCGCAGAATATCAAACGATTCAATCGTGGTCGGCGCCGCCTCGTTCATCTTGCTGCATTTCCCCTCTTTTTCTTCGCCGCCGCAATTGTGCGCGGCGCGGCCGCGGTTCGCTCCGGCGTCGCTAAAATTCTGTCGCATGTTTTCAACGGATTGGAAATTGCTCAATCGCGGCCAGCGCCGGCAGGCCGTCCCGCCCGTGGCCGCCAGCCGAGTTTCGCCAGCGCGCGGAGCCAGACCCGCAGCGGCCGCGCCGGGGCGCCGCCAAGACGCGCGCGCTCCGGCGCGTCCGAGATCACGCCCGACTGGGCGAAGATTCGCGCGCCCGCGCCGATCTGCAAATGCGCTGCAATTCCCGCCTGCCTATCCACGGCGACGAAATCGCCGAGCCTTGTCCCGCTGGCGATGCTGACCTGCGCGCCAATCACGCACTTGCGCCCGACCATCACAGCAGGACCGATCTGCACCAGATTGCCGAGTCTCGCCGCTTCCCCGATGACCGTGTCGCCCAGGGCGCCGCGATCGATCGCGGAATTGGCTCCAATCTCGACATCGTCTTGAATGATGACGCGGCCGATCCGCGGAGCGTCCGGAGGTCCGAGCGGGTTATTCCAATAGCCGAGGCTGGAGGGCTCCAGGCCCGCTTGGCCGACCCGCGCGCCCGGGTGAAGGGTGACCCGATTGCCGATCAGCGCATGCGCGATCGTGACTTGCGCGCCGACGGAGCAATCACGGCCAATTCGGACGCCAGGGCCGATAACGCTATTGGCCGCAATGATCGAGCCGGCTCCAATTTCCGCGCGCGGCCCAATGACGACGCCAGGATCGACGATCACGCCTGGTTCGAGCCGCGCCTCGGGATGAATTGAGGCGCCTGGATTGACGCCAGCGGCGGCGAACAAGGATCCTGGCCGCATCGCCGCCGGATAAATCCGCGCCAAGACATCCGCGAAAGCCTGCGCGGGCTCTTCCGTCACCAGCGCCAAAGTCTCTCTTGGAAGGCGAACCGCGTGGCGCGCCCTAACGAAACAGGCGGAGGCGCGCGTCGTCTCCGGGAGACCGCAATTTTTTGGAGGATCGAAACACGCGAGTTCTCCGGGCCGCGCATCCTCAAGCGGCGCGGCGCAGTCGACCAGAATGGATAGATCGGCTCCGGGCGCCACCCTGACGCCCGTAATGGCGACAACATCGGCGAGCGTGAGTTTCTCGCCGCGCCAAAAGAAACTCGGTGCGCTCATGCGGATCCCTGCGCCGCATCGACGGGCGGCCGCGCCCCGGCCGCGGATATCCGGCGCGTTGGGTGGAAGCGCCACAGGCGCGCCGCCACGAGCGCCGAATTATTTGGCGCGCGCCAGTCGGAGCGTTGCGCAAAGATCCTCAGGAGTTGGGAGCGCGCCAAAGCTCAATTCCGGCAAGAACGCCGCCTTCCAAGCGCTGCGGTAAGAATGCGGCGACTGCTGTCAGAAAGAGGTGCCGCCCGTGAAGCGGAAGAACTGCGTTTGATCGAAGGGGCTTTTCGTCAGCGCTTTGGCGAAGTCGAAGCGGATCGGCCCCATCGGCGACGCCCAGATGATGGAAGCGCCCACCGACGAGCGGATAAGCGACGAGTTCCCGCCAACGATGATGCAATTGCCCTGCGTGTAGGCCGGCGCGACATTACTGAGCGTACAATTGCTGGACCATTGGTTGGTAGGATTCTGGAAATTGGTAAAGTTAGTTGGACCATTATAGCCAAACAGCGTGCCGGCATCGGCAAAAACGGCGCCCTTCAGGCCAAGATCCCTGGGCATGCCGAAGATCGGGAACTGAACCTCCAAGCTCGCGCCGAAATAAGTGGTTCCGCCGAGTGGATTGCCCTGAGTGTTGCCCGTTACATAGTAGTCGGAGATGTCGCGAGGCCCAATGCCGTTCGGCGCAAAGCCGCGAACGAGGCTCGGTCCCAGGTTGAAATTGTCGACGATGCGAAGATCGCTTCCGCCGAAGCTCGTGATATTGCCGCCTTGAAGGCGAACGAAGCCGACGAATTGATCGTAGATCTCATGGTAGTAGCGAACGTCGGCGCTGGTGCGAACGAAGTGGGAATCGCCGCCAAGGCCGGCGACGTCCTGACGGAGTTCGGCAAAGAAGCCGGAGGTCGGGACCTTGTTGTTGTCGAGCGAATTATAGCCCAGCGTGTAGCCGATCAACGAGGTCAGGGTCCCGCCCTGCGCCTGTTTCAGAGCCAGCGAGGCCTCGCCGTTCGTCAAGCAATTATTGCCAAAGCTGAGCGTCGTTCCATTATAGATGCCAGGCGTCGTTCCCCAGATCGGGCTGTTGCAATCATTATAGGGATAGCGCGAATTATTGGGGATCGTGATGTCGGTGTTGTAGATCGAATAACGCGGCGAGAAAGTAATCTCTTCGGTCACGGGCAGACCAAGGCGCAGCGTGGCTCCGGTCACGTTGGTGTTGTAGTAGGAATATTGATTGACCCGTGATTGCTTGGCGTAGACATCGAAGCCGGCGGCCATGCGGTTGCCGAGAAAATAAGGTTCGGTGAAGTTGAACTCGACGCCGCGGGAGTACTGACCTGCGGAAACGGCAAGGCGCACATATTGGCCGCGGCCCATGAAGTTGGTTTCGGTCACGGCAACTTCGGCAATGAAGCCGGCCGAAGTCGAGTAGCCGCCAGAGACCGACAAAGCGCCGGTCGCCTGGTCCTCGACGTCGACCACGATGATGACGCGATCGGGCGCCGATCCCTGCTCGTTGGTGATCCTCACCTTCTTGAAATAGCCAAGATTGTTAAGCCGCCGCTCGGCGCGCGAAACGAGGACGCGATTATAGGCGTCGCCTTCCGCCAGTTCGAATTCACGCCGGATGACGTAATCGCGCGTCCGGGTATTTCCCCGCACGACAATCCGCTCGACATAGACGCGGGGGCCGTCATCAAGGACAAAAGCGATCGTGACCGTGCGGCTGACCGGGTCGCGGTCGCCGCGCGGGCGCACTTGCGAGAAGGCGTATCCGTGTTTGGCGATTTCCTTGGTCATGGCGTCCACGGTCTTTTCGACCATATCGCCATTATAGATATCGCCCGCGGACAAGCGCACGAGCGGCCGCAGCGATTCGCCGTCGATGTCGCGGAGATGCGACTCCACGACGACCGAGGCGACCTGATACTGAACGCCTTCCTCGACGGTGATCGTGATGACGTAGCCGCCCACGGCCGGATCATATTGGGCGTCGGAGCCGACGACATGAAAATCGGCATAGCCGGTCTTGAGATAGTAGCGGCGGATCAATTCGAGATCGGACGCGATCCGGTCCGGATCATAGACGTCCGAGGTCTTGAAGAAGGACATGAAATTCATCTCGGTCGTCTGCATGAGATCACGCAGCTTTCCGGACGAATAAACCTGGTTGCCTACGAAATTGATCGTCTTGACCCCGGTCTTCTCGCCTTCATCGACGGTGAAGACGACATCGAGCCGGCCGTTGGGCAAATCCACCGTCCGCGCGGTCACCGTGGCGGCGGAGCGTCCCGCATGGCGATAGGCGTCCTTGATGCGCTCGATATCGGCGTCAACCGTCGCCTGGCTATAGGGCCCGCGCGATTTCGACTGCACCTCCGCCGTCAGCGTTTCGGTTTTGATCTTGCTGTTGCCTTCGAAGGCGACGCGGTTGATGATGTTGTTTTCAGCGACGACGACAACAACGCGGCCGCCCTCGCGGCGCACCTTCACTTCGGAAAACAGCCCGGTCGCGTAGAGATCCTTCACGCCGGTGTTGACGGCGGCCTGATCCGAGCCGGTGAAATAGGCGGCGATCGTTTCGCTATCAATGCGCTTGTTGCCTTGCACGGAAACGCTCGCGGCGACGGCTCCCGCCACGCCGCCGATCAGCCAAGCAAACGCAAGGGCTGCGACAGCGAACCGGCTCATATGGCTACGCATGAAGTGCATTGTACGACCGGTCCCCACATTCCTTAACGCCGGTTGATAGCCGGGCGCCAGAGAGTTGATCCAACTGGCTTTATTCGGGAGCGCAAGGCGCGCTCGCTTGTCCCAAGCTCTGCTTCTACAGCGTTTATTCCGCACTGCAAATCAAGATTCAATTCGAGGGACCGTTTTCGGCATGGCGTTGCGGACAAGACACGGTTTGCGGTGAGCAAAACGTAAAGAGTTAGGGTTAACCCTTTGATCAACCCAACTCCGTTCCTCAATCAATTCTTATTTACCATTCGCCTTTATATCTCCCGATTCTTGTTATCCCAAATTCATCAATTGGCGAGTCAGGCGCAGGATATCGTTATAGGTCGCGAAGATCATCAATCCCGCCACCAGCGTCAGTCCGAGCTTGAACCCGAACTGTTGCGCTCTCTCGTTCATGGCCTTCCCTTGCGCCGCCTCCACCGCATAGTAGAAAAGATGACCGCCATCGAGGAGGGGGATTGGCAGAAGGTTGAGAATTCCAACTGAAATAGACAGAATTGCGGCGAGATTGAGCAGGGCCGCCAAGCCGATCTTGGCCATCTCACCGGAGACCTCGGCGATCCGGATCGGCCCAGACAATTGATCGGTGGATTCTTTTCCCATCACCAAGCCGCCGAGATAGGAGCCGGTCCGGGCCACGACATACCAAGTCTCGGCGTTGGCGCGCTTGAACGACTCGATCAGGCCAAAATGCTGGGTTTGAATATTCTCCCGCTTGCCCCGCGCCTCGACGCCAAGAACCCCAACGCGGGTGGTCCCGAACGGCGTCACGACATCGCGCCGGCGCGGCGTCGCGACGAGTTCGACCAATTTGCCCTCGCGATCAACGCCGAAAGTCAGCGGCGTATCACTCGAGGTCTGGACGGCGCGCTGCATCTCTTCGAAGCTGACAATCTTCGCGCCGTCGATCGAAACGATCAAATCGCCCGGTTTGAAGCCCGCCGCTTCAGCGGCGCTCCCCGGAGCCACGCCATCGACCAATGGAAGAAGGATGTCGCGCCCATTGAAGTAAAATATGCCCGTGAAGATCACGATGGCGAGGAGGAAATTGGCGATGGGGCCGGCGGCGACGATCGCCGCGCGTTTCCAGACTTTCTGAGCAAAGAAGCTAACCGCCCGCTCGCTCGCCGGCATCAAGGCCGCAGCCGCTTCGTCGGTCACCGAGGCTCCATTGGCGTCGCCATGGAATTTGACATAGCCGCCGAGGGGAAGGGCCGCGAGCCGCCAGCGGGTCCCGTAGCGGTCGACGAAACCAAAAATTTCGGGGCCGAAGCCAAGCGAAAAAACGTCGACCTTAACGCCACACCAACGGCCAACCAGAAAATGTCCCAATTCGTGAAAGAAGATCACGAGACTCAAGACAAAAATGAAAGGTGCGATATATCCGGCGCCAGACCAGATATGGGTAAAGATCGACATTGGAACTCCTAGAACGTGACGATTGAAGGGAAGGCTAGGCTTTCAGCGAAATTGGAAAGCAGCTCTAGCCCTTTGTATTAATCGCAATTTCTCCCGCGATTGGGTTGCTGCTTCGTTGGAAAACTCTCTGGAATTCGAATAGAATTTCAGATTGCCATCAATAGATACAGAAGAACTTCGCGCGAACGAAATTTTGCTCGCGAGCAGAAGATGCGCTAAATCGCCGCTCTCTACTCCTTTCTGGCGCGACTCTAAGATAAAACCTTGACCTTAACTTATAACGGTCAAGCTCTTCGTACCACTGCAGCGCAGTTCAGGTTGCGCGGCGGAGCTGACCTTGACGGCGGCGGCTGAGACTCTTGCCGAGCCGGCGGAAGCAGCCGCACCCTTCGGCCGCTCGGCCCCGCGCTTTCTAAATCTTGTCCCGTTCTTGTCCAAAATCAATGCATGAACAGGCTCGATGCCGCCTGCTTTCCAAAAAGAGCGCGCGTCCTTTCGCGTACGGCTTGGTCTATGGCGAGCGCATCCGCGACGGAGTCGGGCTCGTGCGAGACCCCGTCGGCGAGCGCCGCATCGCACGCCTTTTCAACCATCGCCGCAATTTCGTGAAAGGAAATCAGCCGGTTCAAGAATGCGTCGACCGCGACTTCGTTCGCGGCGTTTAAGACAGTGGGGAGACCCCGGCCCGTCCGCAAGGCCTCCAACGCGACGCGCAAGGCCGGAAAACGCTCGAAATCGGGCCGTTCGAAGGTTAATTGGCCGACAGACGCCAGATCGAGCCGACGCGCGGCGGTCGAGATTCGCTTTGGATAGGACAGGCAATGGGCGATTGGCACCCTCATGTCCGGCGACGCGAGCCCCGCCGTGACCGAGCCATCGGTAAAGGCGACGAGACCGTGAACGATCGATTGGGCGTGAACCAGAACATCGAGGCGGGCCGCCTCGACGCCAAAAAGATAGTGGGCCTCGATGACTTCCAGGCCCTTGTTCATAAGCCCGGCGGAGTCCACGGTGACTTTCGGTCCCATCGACCAATTGGGATGCGTCAACGCCTGTTCCGGCGTGGCCTTGGCGATGGCTTCGCTGGTCCAGGTCCGAAACGGGCCGCCGGAAGCCGTCAGCGTGATCATCTCGATCGTGGCGAGTTCGGCGTCGCCCATCGCCTGAAAAATCGCGTTATGCTCGCTGTCGACGGGCAGCAGTTTGGCGCCGGAGGCGGCGGCCTGACGCATGAAGGCGGGACCGGCGCAGACCAGGCATTCCTTGTTGGCGAGCGCGACGGTCCGGCCCGCCGAAAGCGCGGCGAAGGTCGGCGCGACGCCGGCGGCGCCCGCAATCGCCCCGACGACGATGTCGGCCGGGCGCAAAGCTGCTTCAATGACGGCCGCCTCGCCTGCAGCCGCCTCGATCGAGGTTCCGGCCAAGGCCTCTTTCAGCTCCGCATAGCCTGAGGGATCGGCGAGCGCAGCGAATTTCGCGCCGAGCGCGCGGGCGACCCGGGCCAAGCCGCGCGGATCGCGTCCCCCGGCGACGGCCTCGACCTGGAAGGCTCCGTCGGCGCCCGCGATAATGTCTTCGGTGGACTTGCCGATCGACCCGGTCGCGCCAAGGATCACGACAGTGCGCGCTTCGCTTTTGGCCGCTGGCGCGCGCCGCAGTTCAATGACTTTGTCCATGCCGCCTCATTCGCGTTTCGTCTGGAGCATGTCTTTTGGAAGACGCCGCCTTTTCAAGAGACCGCGTCAAAAGACCGACCGAACACATCTTCCAAGCAAACCGGATGCCGGTTCACATAAGGTAAATGCGGCCAAAAATAGACTAAGGGCGTCTCGCCGCGAGCTCAGAGCTAGCTTGCGCCAGAAGGAGAGGCTAAATCAAGGCCAAGCCGCCAAAAGGCCAAAACGCATTCTCTTGGCGCGAACCGGCGGCTGCTGCGCCCGAATTGACTTGGAAAGCCGCTCTGGTCCTCAGGCGCCGGCAGCTTTCACATCAGGCGGAGAGCAGCTCCCGCCAAGGCCATGAACGTCGCCGCCGCGAGGAAGCCATCGAGCCGGTCCATGAATCCCCCGTGTCCGGGGATCAGAAGGCTCGAGTCCTTGACGCCGAACCATCGCTTCACGACCGATTCGAACACATCGCCAGCTTGGGAGACGAGCGCCGTGACAAGGCCAAGGCCAAACATCGCCAGCACAGACGAAAAATCGCCAAGGCCGCGCCCCCCGATCGAAAAGCCTAGCAGCTTGGCGGCGACGACGCCGAGAAGCGCGCCGGAAAACACACCGATCAGCGTGCCGGACCACGTTTTCGAGGGTGAAATTTTCGGCAAGAGTTTGGGGCCGCCAACCAGCCGGCCGCCAAAATAGGCGAAGACGTCGGTGCCCCAAACGGCGGCGAACAGCCAGAAGATCGCCTTTGGGCCAAAAGCCGCCGAATTGTTCAAGGCGTTGACGGAAATAATGAGAGCGCCGGCATAGACGACGCCGACAAAGGCCCAATAGCGCCGGGAGGAGCCGGCCGCCAAGGCCGTCGCCAGGCCGAGGATGGCGACGGCGGCGCTGGCCGCGCTGAAACTGCCTCTCCGGGCGAATTCCGCCGCAAGAACAAGCGCGAGGGCGACAAGGATCAAGCGCAGAAGAGGGCGGGCGGCGCGGATCAGGGTCTGCCACTCGTAGCCGACCGCATAGGCGGCGCCGAGCCATATGATGGAGAAGACCTCGCCGCCCCACCAGACCGCCGTGATCGCCGCCGTCGCCAGCACGAGCGAGGAAAGAATGCGCGGCATGATGTCGGCCAGCCGGCTTCCCCGGGGGCTGCCTGGCGCCGGAGGCTTTTCACGCGGCGCGTCGGAGGCATCGTTCCGAATGGCGGGCCGGGCCGGTCTCCCGAGAGGATGGCTCATATTTTAATCTTACCATTGCGGCCTTGCGCCGTCACCCCGCCGAACCGCCGTTCGCGCGCTGAAAACTCCGCCAGGGCGGTGGCGAAGGCCTCCCGGTCGAAATCGGGCCAATGCATCGGCAGAAAAACAAATTCGGAATAGGCCGCTTGCCACATCAGAAAATTGGAGAGTCTTTGCTCGCCGGAGGTGCGGATGATGAGATCAGGATCGGGGATCCCTGCAGTGTCGAGACGCTGGGCAAGCAGGGTTTCGTCGATCTCGGAGGGGTTCAGGCGACCCGCCGCGACGTCAAGCGCAAGGGAGCGCGCGGCTGCGGCGATTTCCTGTCGGCCACCGTAATTGAAGGCGACGATCAGGGTGAGCCGCGTATTGGCCTTGGTGAGATCTTCGGCCTCCGCGAGCAAGGCCCGAATATCGGGCTTGAGATTGGCCCGGCCGCCAATGACCTTCACCTTGACTCCGGACTTATGCAGATCGCCGAGATCGTTGCGGATAAACCGCTTGAGGAGGCCCATGAGGTCGGCGACCTCCTCGACCGGCCGGTTCCAATTCTCCATCGAGAAACTATAGACGGTCAAATAATCCAGGCCGAAGTCGATCGCCGCGCGCACGGTCCCGCGGAGCGCTTCCAGTCCGCGGCGATGCCCTTCGATCCGAGGCAGGCCGCGGCTCGCCGCCCAACGCCCATTGCCGTCCATGATCACGCCAACATGCGCCGGAACGTCATATCGACGCTGCGGAGCTTCGAGCGCCGGCTCTGCGGAGATCATGCTCGGCATCATTATGTCCTGGTGGCCAGCCGCCGGCGGCATCTTGATCCGCTGCCTCTCGTCTCGAAGGATGTCCCGGCTGCTCGCAGGAGCGGGAACTCTCGACTCCAGCCGCGGTGGGCCGGCGGAAAACAATGCAAATGTACTTACCAGATTCCGGCGGGTTCGCGAGGCCGGACTTTCACTTTGGCCAAGGCGAAACGCATCCAGCCAAAAGCGCTTATAGCAGACCTCTTTGGATCAAACTTGCATGATTTCCTTTTCTTTTATCGCAAGCGCCTGGTCGACCTCGCCGACGCATTGATCCGTCACTTTCTGGACTTCGCTTTCGTGACGCTTTTCATCGTCCTCGCTGATCAATTTGTCCTTGAGCAGCTTTTTCAGCGTATCGAGCCCGTCTCGGCGGACGTGACGAACCGCAACCCGCGCCTCCTCCGCATATTTATGCGCGACCTTCGCCATTTCCTTGCGCCGCTGCTCGTTCAGCTCCGGGATGCGAATGCGCAGGACCTGCCCCTCGACGGTGGGCGAAAGGCCGAGATTGGAATCGCGGATCGCCTTATCGACGGCGTTGACCATGGCTTTGTCCCAGACCTGAACCGACAACATGCGCGGCTCCGGCACGCTGATCGTCGCGACCTGGTTGAGCGGCATCGACTGGCCATAGGCGTCGACATGCACAGGCTCGACAAGGCTCGCCGTGGCGCGCCCGGTTCGCAGGCCGCCCAGTTCATGTTTCAAGGTCGAAATGGCCCCCTGCATGCGCCGCTTCAGATCGGAAATGTCGAATTCTGCGCTCATCATGAAACCCTAATGCCTAATATATGCCAAGCGGCCCGACGGACTGGCGCGAATTGCGGCCGTCGTTCGAGATTTTCGGATGGACGGCTCCGGGCGCCCGCACGCGCGGTTCCTGGTTGGCAAGTCCTGCTTGGCAAGTCCTGGCTGGAAAATCGCGCCGCCTCGGAGCCTCGCCGTCCAGGACCTTCGCTTCTATCCGTCTGCCCTAGCGCATGATCCGGCCGGAAATTCGGCGCCATTTCGCACATTCCGCTCTAGGCAAGCTTGCGTTGGCTCGCCATGCCAATCTTGCTTAGATTCTTTGATTTGCTCATCTTTTTCGTCCGAAAACCGGCGGCTGCCTTGCAGAAATGATGCTTAGCGCCAATCAGGGCGAAACAAAAGTGGCTTTGCCTTTTCCTTCGAGCGCCGCGCGGATCGCGCCGGGGTGTTGAATGGAAAAGACGATTATCGGAATCTTGTTCTCGCGCGCAAGCGCGAAAGCGGCCGTATCCATGACCGCCAGATTCTTCGCAATGGCCTCGTCATGGGTAAGCTTCTCATAACGGGTCGCAGTCGGGTCGCGCTTTGGGTCGGCCGAATAGACGCCGTCCACCTGCGTCGCCTTCATGATGAGATCGCATGAGAGTTCGGCGCCGCGTAAAGCGGCTCCGGTGTCGGTGGTAAAGAAAGGATTGCCGGTGCCGCCGGCGAGAACCGCGATCCGGCCCTTGCCGAGATGATGCAGCGCCGCCTGCCGCGAGTAGGCTTCGCAGAGCGAGGGCATCGGCACCGCCGACAGCGCCCGCGCGCTCTGGCCCTGCTTCTCGATCGCATATTCGAGGGCGAGCGCATTCATGACCGTGGCGAGCATGCCGATTGAATCGGCCCGCGCCCGCTCGATGCCCTTGTCGGCGCCGGCTATGCCGCGAAAAAAATTGCCGCCGCCGACCACCACCGCCACCTCGACCCCAAGCGCGGCGGAGCTGGTGAGATCGGCGGCGATCCGCGTCAAGGTCGGCGCGTCGAGCCCGTGGCTCGATTGGCCCATCAAGGCCTCGCCGGACAGTTTGACGACGACCCGCCGCCAGGGCGAAAGTTTGGTTGGGCCAGAGTCAGTCATTTGCCCGCCATTCTCCTCGCCCACCCATTTGCCCTGCGGAAGCGGCTAGCGAGGCCAAACCGCCTCTTGCCGCTCCATGCCAAGCCGGGCTTACATGGGCCATGCGGCTTTGACCCGTCAAGTCCCATCGGCGGGCCATTTTGGCCCATTTTGGCGAAGCCGCGCGCCAACCCCTTGCCATGCATTGCAGCGGCGGCGCGAAATAAAAAGAGCGGCCGACCTGAAAATGCCGCGCCTTCGTCCCCGCCGCCATTTCCCCCCTTGGCCGCAGTTTCGAGGCAAGCCGATGCCTGATCGCGTTAAGGAAATGCGATAAGCGGAGATCTGGAGCCGCTTTCCAGTCTGAGGGTGCTCGAGGCGCGGGCGAAGGAGAGATCGATGCCGCAGGAGACGGCGAAAAACTCGATGCGGATGCGCCTGATCCTGATCCCGACCGGCATTTTGCTGCTGGGGATCGTCGCCATGATCGCCGCGACGCTTCTCGACGCGAGGACGCGGATCGCCTCGGAAATCCGCTCCGGCGTCGAATTGGGGGATCAGTTGATCGGCTACGCGCTGGACGAACTCGCCAGCTCCAAGGATCCGGAGGCTGCCCTGCAGCGGCTGCGGACCGGCCTGTCGCATGTCCGCCACATCAAGGTCGCCTATCAGCCCCTGTGGCCGGACGCTGGCGCCAGCGCGACCCAAGCCTTGGATCAAAAGCCCGAGCCGAGGCGGCTGTCTTCCGCGCCAAACTGGTTTCTCGATCTATTCGAGCCGGCGCGGGTCCAGAAGACCTTTCCCATTGCGACTGGCGCGCGGCGCGGCGAACTCGTCATGTCCAGCGAGCCCACCGACGAGGCGGCGGAAATCTGGGCCAGCCTCGTCTTCCTGACCGCGCTTCTGACGGCGATTTCCATCGTCATCGTCGCGCTCATCCTCCTGACCGCCCGCCACACATTGCAGCCGATCCATCAGCTGGTCGAAGGACTGGATCGGCTCGGGCGCGGCCAATTCGAAGCGCTCGGGGAGATCCGCATCGCCGAATTGCGCCGGATCGGCGAACAGTTCAACCGCCTCGCCCACTCCCTCGCCCGCGCCGAAGCCGAAAATCATCTGCTCATCGACCGCCTGCTGTCGATCCAGGACGCCGAACGAAAGGAACTCGCCCGCGAATTGCACGATGAATTCGGCGCCTCGCTGTTTGGAATCAGAGCCGCCGCATCCTGCATCATCGAGGCGGCAGGAGCAGGCGCCGCCGCGCCCAAGCCTCAACAAGAGATTATCGAGCGGGCGCAAACGATCTCAGTCCTGGCGGACGCAATCCAGAAGCAGAATTATCGCATTCTGGAGCGGATCCGGCCGGTCATCCTGCACCAAATGGGCCTGCCCGACGCGCTCCGCCATCTCGTTGCGTCCTGGCGCGCCCAGCACCGGGAATTTGCCTGCGACCTCCAGATTCCGGACGAAATCGCGCGGCGGGCGCCGACCTTCGACGAGGAGGTCGGCCTGACCAGCTATCGCATCGTTCAAGAATGCTTGACCAATGCGGCAAGACACTCCAAGGGCGCATCCGTGCGGATCGCTATGGACTATCGCGCCGGCGCAGGGTCAATGGCCGAGGCGCCGCGCCTCCTTCTATCGATTGAAGACGACGGCGTCGGCCCGCCCCCGGCGCTCCAATTCGGTTTCGGCTTGCTCGGCATGAGCGAAAGGGTGCGCAAACTTGGCGGATGCCTGAAAATCGGCAAGGGAGCGCATGCAGGGACCCTGATCGAAGCTTCGATTCCGGTTGGACCCGCCCCGCCGTCGACGTGATTTGACGAGCAGGCTCCCCCTCATGCAGAGGCAACCGCGCGGAGCGCAAGAGGGTCAAATGGGCGACGAAACATGAGCGATGCGATCAAGATATTGCTGATCGAGGATCATCCCATCGTTCGCGACGGTTGCCAGCGGATCTTCGCGCGGCGGCCGGATTTCGCGGCCAGCGAAGCCAGCTCGGCCGAGGCTGGCCTCTCGGCCAACCGGCGGATTCTGCCAAGGGTCGTCATTCTCGATGTGGAATTGCCCGACGCCAGCGGCCTCGACATCATCTCAAGCTTGCTTGCGGATAATCCAACGGCCCGCATCGTCATCTTCAGCATGTATGAGGCGGCAACCTTTGTGACCCGAGCGCTCGATGCCGGCGCGCACGGCTATGTGACGAAGAATGATGATCCCAACGCGATTTTGCAGGCGATCGACGCGGTTTTGGCCGGATCGGTCTATCTTGGCCGGTCGGTGGCGCAAAATCTCGCCTTGGCCAAATTCGAGGCCG
Organism: Methylocapsa aurea; assembly: GCF_000746085.1. GTDB lineage: Bacteria > Pseudomonadota > Alphaproteobacteria > Rhizobiales > Beijerinckiaceae > Methylocapsa > Methylocapsa aurea. The sequence continues at coordinate 140,454 of NZ_JQKO01000004.1, forward strand.
CGGAAGATCCTTTGCGCGCCTTGAGCGACAGGGAGCGCCAGGTCGTGGCTTTGCTCGGCGATGGAAAGAGTCTTTCCGAAATTTCGACCGCGCTGGCGATCGGCTATAAGAGCGCCGCCAATATTGTCTCGGCCCTGAAGCAAAAATTGCATATTCCCACCAGCCCCGCCCTCATCAAGTTTGCGGTGGAACTGAAAAGCAAGGCGTGAAGCAAGCGCCAGGCTGACGCCGACGTTCACTTAATTCAGCGATATGCGATAAAAAGGAACTCCAAGATCAGCCGGCGCTTAAATCATAATCTGTCTAAATCCGGCGAGAAGAGCTAAAAGTTCAACATGATGCTCGATCACTGCGCCGCTCCGGGCGGTCCCGTGGCGAGCCCAATATCGTTTAGGACACTCAAATATTGCTTGGGACAACCATGCTTGGCCATGACACCGCGCTCGATGAGGCCCTGAAAAGCCTCGGCCTCACTCATTTCATGCCGCCCGCGCCAAAGCCCGGCGGCATGATCCATGTCTTTCAAATGCTGGAGGCGCGCGCGCGCGGCCGCCTCGCGGGGCTTTCCGACGATTACGCCGCCCCGGGCGGGGTCGATTTCGGTTTCGCGGAGCATCGAGAATTCAACGCCTTTGCGCAGCGAAGCTCTCGGGACGTGATCTGCATCTATTCCGCGACGGTCAGGACCATGTGGAGCCTGTGCAATGCGGTAATGACGATCCGGGAAGTCTTTCCCTGGATCGACGATATCGACCGGCTCGGAGAAAACTCCGCGCCTCCGCCCAAAGGCGAATTGTTCTTTGTCCGCGAGGAAAACCATGCGAGCGAGGAGATCGAGCCGATCCGCCGCAAACTGGCCGCCGCCATCTTCGACGTAGCGATGGACTTCGCGTTGATGCATGAGGTCGGCCATCTCTGGAACGGGCATGTCGACCTTCTGCATCAAGAAGGCGGTCCGCTCCCCTTCCCGGAAATGCGCCTTATTGAGGCCAATGGTTTCAATCTCGCCGAGGCACAGGCGCTGGAGTTCGACGCTGATTCCTTCGCGATTCAGAAAGTCTTCGCGCGCGCCTATCGGGAAAATCAATTCAAGGAATTTTCGGAAGGATTGTTGAAAGACCATCGGCTTCCGCTCGATGGCGAGCATACCGCCTCGTGGTTTTTCACCTGGTTCGCCGTCTACGCCTTCTTTCGGCTGTTCGACGAAGCCTGCGCGGCGGCCAATATCGAGCAACGGCCACAGCCACCGGCCGCACTGAGGCAAGCCTGCCTGCTGTCCACCGTCGCCGCCGTCTCTGCGCGCCAGGGTTGGTCAAGCCTGGCGATGCCGCACTGGGCCACCCTGGCAACCGATGCCGGGCTCGAAGCGGAGCGCGCGATCTGCCGCTTGCGCCGCAGCGGCGTCAATGCCAACGCCTTCCTTGCCGCATGGGAAGGCCCGGCCTTCGATCAAATCGAAATCTATCTGCAGACCTGGGATGCTCTCGGACCCCGTCTCGCCCCCTTCAAGCGCGGCGCGATGGCGGCGAAGTCCGATGCGCCGCCAGCCTTGATTTCCTGACGCGCCGAATCAAGAAAACAACGCTCCGGCACCCGGCGAAGGGGCTTTCCCATCGCCGGACAATTGGCTTTTCGCTTCGGGCGCCGTTGCTTATTGCTTAGGCGGGGAAACGGGCGCAGGCGCCGCCGGAGCGGCGGGATTGGCCGCCGCGCCGGGCTTGGCCGCTTCCAAGCGCTTGCGCTCTTCCTCAGCGCGCTTCTGCAACTCTTCCTGCAATTTCTTCTGCTGCTCTTCGAGCACCTTCGGATCTATCGCGGGACCGTCGAACGCCTTGCCGAAGCCGACCAGCGGAATGCCGAAGGTGACTTCATTATTCACCTGGTTCTTCACCGCGACATTCAGGACCGTTCCCTTTTTGAGCTGGTCGATGGTGGCGCCCTTGACCTTGGCTTCCGCGAAACAACCGTTCGGGAAGCAGATTTCGAAATTGCCCTCCAGCGTCGCGCCTTTGTCCACGGCGAAGCGGAAGCCCGGCCGCAACAAAAGCCCAACCGGCATCAGAAGGCGGACAATGCGCGTGTCATCCCCCGCAACGTCATAGACGGCGAGCGCCAAGACCGGCGGCTGATCCGCCTGCGAGCTGAAATCGCGGGTCGTGTAGCAAATTTCCTTATTGGCGGCCTGATCCTTGCCGCAGACCTTGGTCCAGTCGTTTTGCGTCGGCGAGAGCTCGATCTTGACCGGGCCTTGCGGCTGCTGCGGCTGCCCTTGCTGCGCGGGCGCCTGCGTCTTTTGGGCTGGTTGTTGCGCGGGAGCTGGGGCGGCCGGCTTCTTCGCCGGCGGGTTGGCCTGCGCGAAAGCCTCCGCGCCGGCTAGCAGGAAAATGCCAGCCATGCCAGCAGCGCCGAGGCGTTTCAACGAGAACGGCATCAGATTTCCTTTCAATTGATCGGCCTTTCGAGAAAGTGTCGCGCCGATCGATCGGCGACAGCCTCTCTTCATCCGGCGATAGAAGCAACCAGCGGCAGACAAAGCCGAGATTGTGTGCCGCCGTCAAGAAAGGCGCGCATGGTGCCGCCTCGATTGTGGCGAAATCGGCTTTGTTGCTTGGGTTAAGCATTATTTGGCCTGCTTGCAAGTCCGGCGGCCGAGTCCGGCGGCGGCTCTGGCCCAGGCCGGATTTCCGCTTTCCTGCCGCAACGGACCGCGACTCGCGCGATCTCGCAAGTTACTCTCAATACAAAGCTTTTTCGGAGAAAACAGCTCGCCGCGCCCCGCTTCAGCTTGCGCCAAGCGGTTCGGCGCGCCACGGCGCAATCCGCCCCCGCCCGCGTTGGCCATGCGAATCACATCTCGATAGTTTAGATTGCAACGATGACCCAGCGCTTGATTCGGTTCGCCTTGGCTGTTTTCGCGGCCGCTTTCATATCCCTTGCGGTTTCGGCCGCTCAATCTCGCGCGGAGGCCGAGCCCGCCGCTTCGGCGCCCCAGCCGGCGATCGCCATGCATGGCGAGCCCGACCTGCCGGCGGATTTCGATCATTTGCCTTATGCCGCGCCCGATGCGCCAAAGGGCGGGCGCCTGGCGATCGGGTTTTTGGGCACGTTCGACAGTCTCAATCCGTTCAACCTGAAGGCCGGCTCGACCGCGCAGGGACTGAACGGCAATGTCTTCGAAACCTTGATGACGCGCTCCCTCGACGAGCCCTTCACGCTCTATGGATTGATCGCAAAGTCCATCGAAACCGACGCCGACCGCTCCCGCGTGACCTTCCGGCTCGATCCGCGCGCCCATTTTTCGGACGGCGCGCCGATCACCTCCGCCGACGTCCGCTTCACCTTCGATCTCCTCAAGACCAGGGGACGGCCGCAGCAGCGCGCCGCCTATGGGCTGGTGAAGGCGGTCGAAACGCCGGACCCTTTGACGATCTCCTATGATCTTGCCGGCATCGGCGACCGGGAAATGCCTTTGACCTTGGCTTTGATGCCTGTGCTGCCCCGCCACAAGATCGATCTGGCGCGGTTCGACGACGCCAGCCTGGAAGTCCCGACCGGCTCCGGGCCCTACAAGATTGCCGACGTCCGGCCGGGCGAGCGGTTGATCCTCGCCCGCGATCGAAATTATTGGGCCAAGGATCTGCCGATCCGCCGCGGCCTCTATAATTTCGATGAAATCGACATCGAATATTTCCGCGACGCCAACAGCCTGTTCGAGGCCTTCCAGGCCGGCCTCCTCGATTTTCGGGTCGAGACCAATCCGGTGCGCTGGACGACCGGCTATGATTTCCCGGCGATGCGCGACCATCGCGTCTTTCGCGAAAGCCTGCCAATCGGCGGCCCCAAGGGCATGGAAGGGTTCGCGTTCAATCTGCGCCGGCCGCTTTTCGCCGATGTCAGAGTGCGCGAGGCCTTGGGGCTTCTGTTCGATTTCGAGTGGATCAACGCCAATCTCTACAATGGACTCTACAAGCGCACGGCGAGCTTTTTCGATGAATCCGACCTCGCCTCGACCGGGCGGCCGGCGAGCCCTGCTGAGCGCGCCCTGCTCGCGGGATTTCCCGGCGCGGTCCGGGCCGATATTCTCGAAGGGCGATGGGCGCCGGCGCGGACCAATGGATCGGGACAGGACCGGAGCGAGCCCAAACGCGCCCTCGCTCTCTTGCGCGAGGCGGGCTATGAACTTGACAATGGCCGGCTGGTGAAAGGCGGCGAGCCGCTCGCCTTCGAGATCATGGTAAAAGATCGCAGCCAGGAGCGCCTCGCCCTCAATTATGCGGATTCGCTGGCGCGGGTCGGCGTCGCCGTCAAGATCAGGCTCGTCGATGAAGTGCAATACCAGCGGCGGCGGCAGAAATTCGATTTCGACATGATGCTCGGAAGCTGGCTCGCCTCGGCCTCGCCCGGCAACGAGCAGCGCTCGCGCTGGGGCTCGGCCAGCGCCGATCAGGAAGCCTCGTTCAACCTCGCCGGGGCCAAATCGCCGGCGATCGACGCGCTCATCGCCGCGCTTCTCTCGGCGAAAACCCGCGAGGATTTCATCGCCGCCGCGCGCTCCTACGACCGCGCGCTCCTGTCGGGCTTCTATATCGTGCCGCTGTTTCACGCGCCCGATCAATGGATCGCGGCCTCATCGACGCTGGCGCGGCCGCAGCGGCTGCCGCGCTATGGTTCGCCGACGGCCGGCGCGACGCTAGATACATGGTGGAAAAAGCAGCCCTGACGCGTCTGACTGCCTTGGGGCAATTGGAGAGATCTCGATGATTGGCGCCTCCCCCCTTTCCATCGGCCTCGCGGTCCTCGCGCTGCTGCTTCTCCTCGCCAGCGTGCGGATCGCCAACCAATATCAAAGGGCCGTGGTGTTCCGGCTCGGCAAATATATGCGCACCGCGGGACCGGGGCTTTATCTGCTGATCCCGCTGATCGATCGAGCCTGGACCATCGATCTGCGGACGATGACGACGGCGGTGGAGCAGCAGGAGGCGATCACCAAGGATAATGTGCCGGTGAAGATCAACGCGGTGATCTGGCGCCGGGTGATCGATCCCAAACGCTCCGTCGTCGAGGTTGTCGATGTTGGCGATTCGGTCGTTCAGGTCGCGGTGACCGCGCTGCGCGGCGTCATCGGCCAGCATACGCTGGACGACGTCTTGAAGGAGCAGCAGGCGATCTCCGAGGCGCTACAGGCCTCGATCGATCGCGTCACCGAACCCTGGGGCGTCAAGGTCGAGCGCGTCCAGATGAAAAACGTCGAAATTCCCGAATCCATGCAGCGCGCGATGGCGCAAGAGGCCGAGGCTCTGCGCGAAAAGCGCGCGCGCCGGATCAAGGCGGAGGCCGAGGTCGAAGCCGCGACGCTTTTGCGGCAGGCGGCGGAAATCATCATGCAAAGCCCGGCCGGCCTGGAATTGCGCCGCATGCAGATGATCACCGAAGTCGGCGCCGAGCAGAACACGATGACCATCATCATGATGCCGAGCGAATTCGTCGAAATGGCGCGGGCGTTCGCGCAGAGGTCGGGGAGCGGCGGCGAAAGAGGAAGTTAGCCTACGGGTTTCGGGTGGGCGCCTTTGAAACGGAGCCGAGATGAGCGCGCGCCGTATGAGGCCGAGGAGCCGGCGCCCCTATGCATTTGGCCGAGAGTCAAAGCAAAAGAGATTCTTAGTAAAGGAGACAGATCCGCTTTAGCGCTCTAACGGATCTGTCTTGTCTTTCTATTATTGACAGCTGGACAGCGGATCGGCGCAGTATGGAACGTTCTTCCAACTGAAGACGCCAGACGTGCGCGTGTCGATGGTCAGTCGCAGCCACTCGGCCGGCTTATTCGTTGAACCTTGCACGGTGATGCGCGTCAGATTGGCCACGGGCTGGGTGTGGTGGATCAAACCTATCGCGCTGCTCGGATTCGCGAGCGGATGATCAGTCCCAAAGACATGCGAATCGCCGTTGAGGAGCAGCACTGGCCGGCCGAACTGAATGCTGAGATTGGCCAATTGCTGCACAAAGGGCGTGTACCCGTTCAACCCATCGCCGCCCTGAACAATCGCCGCCGGATCCCACATATCGGCTTGCAGAGCGATGACCACGGCTTTGGCGCGTCGGGATATCGCCAAATTGAACGCCGCCTTCAGCCACCGGATATCGGCGGCGGTGCGGTCGGCAACTTCCTTTGCCTGCAAGGAAGGGTTCTCAAAGCCGTTGGTCCATGGCAAGGCATCATTGTTCGACCCGGGCATATTCAAGGTCGCGAACACCACTTTCTCGTCTTCCCAGATCACGTTTTCAACGAACTGGGCGTCGGCAGGAAACGCCGGATCGAAATCTATCGCCTGACTCCACACGCTTTTCTCTTCGAGCCCTAAAGTCTTTCCGGGCCTGGCGAAAAACAGGCTCCGCACGCTCGCCAATTCCTTGAGCGGATCGCCACTCTTGAACTCCTTGGCCTTGTGGCAGTCAGTCCATTCATTATCGCCTGGCGTATACACGACAGGAGATTTGAATTGCTGGAACTGGAAATAGATCTGCTGATTCCAGCCCGGATTCGAGGCGGATATCGGAGGCAGAATGCCGGCGCTCGTACAGGCCAAGCTGCCGGAATGAATGTCACCGACATGAATCACGCGGCTGACGGCGGGATCCGCATTGACCGAGTTGATAAGAAGCGGCGCATTGGTCAGCAAGTTTTGATTGTAAGGCCAATCGCCAAAAACGGCGATTGTAAGCTTGCCGTTGTTTAGGCGGTCATCGGCGATCGCCGAATGATTGACGATGGCCGCCGCTGCGAGCAGCGCGGTTGAAAGCAGAAGCCTTTTCATGAAGTTCCCCCCGGTATCTACCGGTCATGGTTGCGCAAGGCGCGTATGCCGCCGAACCCCGTTCGGAAAAACGTGATTCATTCGAGCAGTTGGCTAAAGAAACGAGCCAGGGGCAGAGAGCGCACAAAAGATGTCAGACCAATCTCGTCCGCGCACTTGTATATGCATGGCTCTTCATAAGTTTAAATTGGCGATATGTCGGTTTTATGTAGAAGGGATTACGTTTGCGCAAAATGTTTGGATGAGGATACAGCCGATGGATCAGACATGCGAAGTCAATTGACAGCCTGCTTCGGCACGCCATCGGCGGTCGGAACGACGTCAAACGCTTCGAACGATCCGCACCGTCGAATACCGCCTCGCGGCGTCATGCCGGACGGTTGAGCCAGTCCGGCATGACGCCGTTGATCCAAGCCGCAACGCCCTTCAGGGGTTCAGCGGCTTGAAAACCTCATCGCCCTTTATCGAGATTTTGACGATGTCCTTGGCGTCTAGGTTCATCTTCATGAGATCGACCATTCGGATCTGGCTGTTGTCATAGGTGCGGAAATGGTAGCGCTTCGCCTTGAGATCGGCGGCGGAGGTCCATTGCGTATAATCGGCCGGAATATTGCCGTGCGCATCCTTTTCGCGGTCGCGGGCGGCGCCCTTTGGAATGTCGAATTGATTGAGGATGTGAAACGCCTGCAACACTGCGTCGCGTTCGGTCTTTGACGGCAAGATCGACTGGCTGAACGCGACGGCGCGAACAAAGCGCGACGGCGGCGTGAAGTCGCCAGGCAACCCAAGCATCCCCGAGCCCTGGCCGAACGGCTCGAGCGTGATCGGGCCCAGCTTGACTGGCGGAACGTTGGTCATTGAGAAGTTCACATAGTTGCGCAGATTGGTCATGTGCCAATCGAACGCCGGCGAGTTGGTGATCACGCCCAACAAGTTGTCATAGACATTGAGCTTGCCGCCAACATATTCGATCACGATGCTTTTCCCGGAGGCGTCATGGGCGATGAAATGAACCTCCGGAGCGAAACCCCATCCCTCGTAGACCACGGCGGGAACGACAACCTTGCCGATGTTGGATTTTACCTCCTCGACGCTGGCGAAGTTCTCAAGCATCCATGAGCCCAGCTCCCAAGGCGCCATGGCCTTGCCCGCATCGGCCGCGGCGTAGGGCATGTATTCTGCGGAGGTTGGGAAGTAGAATAGCGCAGCAGCCAAACCTCTTTCATTCAACCCATCGAACAAGAACGGCTTGCCCACGCCGTTAAGCCCAACGCTGGCGTATTTCGCCTTCCATTTGAGCCCTTCCTTGCCGTCCGGCGTGGTTCCCGTCCGCGCATAGCCGCGCGGAACGATCATCAGCTCGGATTGCATGTCGATGCCGAATTCCAGCGTTCGCGCGTGAACCACGGCGCCGTCTTGTGAAGTCAGGCGGATGCCGGTGCAAGCCTCAAGGGGTTGCGCAGCGCCGCTCAACAACAGCGCGGCGGCGCCAATGGCGGAAACAACTTTTCGTAAGCTTTGTTGGATAATCATTAGGTTTCCCTTTTGTGCAGACATCCGTCGATTGCGCGTTCAATAATGGCGCGGATGTTTATCGTATTCGTAAAAGCTAGCCCTCCCCGTGAGGACCGCTGCGCAATGGTCTGGCGCCGTCGCCGCCGCGCATCTTCACGAGATTTTCGTAAAAAGCGGATGCGGGTTCGCGTTAAGAAAATGCGATAAAGAAGAGTAAGAGCACTTTCACAGCCGGCTCAAAAGCTCCGCCTTTTTGGCGGCGAATTCTTCCTCCGTCAGAATGTTCTTCTGGCGCAGATCCGCCAGCCGTTCGATCATGGTGAAAATATCGTCGGCGGATTGTCGCGCGGGCGCGGCGCTCGCCGGCGCTTGCGGCGCGGGCGTCGAAGGCGAAGAACCAAAACCATCGCGGCCGCCGGCTCCTTGGCTTGTTGTATTTTCTTGGCGCGAACCAGCATCCGCTTGGCTTGAAAACGCTCCAGGCGAAACCAAAGGCAGGTCGGCGACGCGCACGAGCCCATATTGGCTGGTGAAGGTCAAAGACTGATCGCCGCCCTGTTGTTGGGAGAAGCCGGTGATCTGATGGTCGCCCGCATCATGGACGCTCACCCGGCCATCATGTTGAATCGCGAGGCGGCGGGAGGCCGGGAAGAAGGCGTAGCGCAAATCATTCTGGGCGCCGGTCGCCGCCGGAGCGCCGAGTTCGTCCGGCCACCATTGGCCGGAAGCGGCGCCGGAAATGAACAGGCTGACCCCGTCCGACGCGCTGTGCTGGGACTGGGATTGGCTGGATTTCCGCGGCTCGAACAAGGGCTGAGCGCGCAAGAGATCGGCCAATTCGGAGCAAAGCCGGTCGACGCGATATTTGAGGCCCTGGTTGAACATATCGCCGACCATGATCATGCCGCCTTGCGACCATTGCCCCATGCCGCCAAGATCCGGGTGGTTGAACTGGGCCTGGACGCCATTGCCGAGCGCCAGCGCCCGCAGCAGCGTCGCGACCGCCTCGCTGCTGACGCCATGGCGCCGCGCCGTCTCATCCACGATTCTGAGCCCTTCGGGGCTGAATTCTTGCATGGCGATCATCTCCTGGGCGCAAGCGCCCATCCATCAGGCCCATTATGAGTAGGGCGCCAATTTGCGCTTGGCTTCCGAAAAATACTAAACGTGAACGCAGCGGCGCCGCCCGCCCGCTTTTTGCCGAAGGACCGAGCCATGAGCGAAACCCAAACCAGGCTCGTCGCCATCGACGCAATCGCCGATGTCGTCTGTCCCTGGTGCTATATCGGCAAGCGCCGGCTCGAGGCGGCGGTCGCGGCGCAAGACAGTCCCGTTCATGTGCGCTGGCGGCCCTATCAGCTCGACCCCTCGATCCCCCCGGATGGGTTTCCGCGGCAGACCTATCTGGCCAAGAAATTGGGCGCCGACCGGGTCGAGGAGGTCGAGCGGGAGATCGCGGCGGCCGGGCGGGAAGCGGGCCTCGCCTTCGCCTTCGACAAGATTCAACGCATGCCCAATACGCTCGACGCGCATCGGCTCGTGCGCATCGCCAAGATCGGCGGCATTCAAGGCAAGATGGTCGAACGGCTGTTCAGCGCCTATCTGATCGAAGGGCGAGACATTGGCGACCGGGGCCTTCTCATCGAGCTTGGCGTCGAGACCGGCCTCGACCGCGAAACGCTCATCGACCTGTTCGCGCGCCAGGACGACGTGCAATCGGTGAAGGACGAATTGGCGACGACGCGGCGGCTTGGCCTGACCGGGGCGCCGTTTTTCATTTTCGGCGAGGATGTCGTCGTGCCCGGCGCGCCATCGCAGGACATTTTTGCCGCCGCGCTCGCCAAGGCGCGCCGCGCGCCCTCACGGACGAATTGAGGTTTTGGGCGCCGCTCCTGGCTGGGCCTCTTCGTCCGAGCACGGAAATTGCTGTCTTGCTCGGCGCCAAAGCATATTCTCGTCTAACGAGAATATGCTCAGACTTCTTAACTTTGGAGCGATTTCTGTTCGATCGAATGACTCACATTCGATCGGAAAGCGCTCTAAAGCCATAGCGACAAGGAGCCTTTCATGAGCGACGAACCCGGACCGATCCCGATCGATATTGTCGGGGATGTCGTCTGTCCCTATTGCTTCATTGGCCTGCGGCTCGTCAACGCCGTCGTCGCCTCGGTGCCGGGTCTTGCCGTCGACATCCGCTGGTATCCCTATCAGCTCGATCCCGACATGGCGGCGCAGGGACAGGACCGCCGCGCCTATCTGGAAGCGAAATTCGGCGCCGAGACCGAGGCGACGCTTGCCCGCCCAGCGGAAATGGCCCGCGAATTCGGGTTGGAGCTCGCCTTCAACAAGATCCAGCGCCAGCCCAATACGTTCGATGCGCATCGGCTGATCCGCTTTGCCTATGGGTTCGGGGTGCAAACCCAAATCGTCGAGCGGCTGTTCCAGGCGTTTTTCCTGCAGGGCCTCGACATTGGCGACCGCACCGTCCTGATCGCCGTAGCGGCGAAATCGCGCCTCGACCCCGCTTTGGTCGAGGCCTTCCTCAATGGGAGCGAGGATGCCGCCGCGCTCCGGCAGGAGATGGCCGACATCCGCGCTTCGGGCGTTCATGAGGTCCCGCGCTTCACCTTCGCCGGCAAACAGGACATCGTTGGCCTCAAACCGGCGGAGGAATTCGCCGATGCGCTGTTCAACTCGATAGAGGAAGGGTAAGCCGCTGGACGGGCGCGTTTTCGCTGTCCAGGCTGTGAGATGGCGGGCTATCCTGCGCTTTCCCCTCCAGATTGAAAGCGCGCCGCATGAATGAACAGATCGCCGCCATCCTCGCGCGCATCCATGATCTTGAGGAGGAGCTGGAGAGGGAGGTCGATAAGGGCCGCGCGCTCTATGGCCCCGCCCTCACCGAAAATATCGCCGCCTTTCAGCGCGAGGCGATCGAGCGGCACCGCCGGCTGCGGATGAGCCTCATCCAATTCTTCAAGGAGACCCCGGCGCTTAATTTTTTAACGTCGCCGATTATATACTCGCTGCTGGCGCCGCTGGCCCTGCTCGATATTTGGGTGACGATTTACCAGCACATTTGCTTTCGCGCCTATGGCATTCCTCGCGTCAAGCGGTCGGATTATCTCATTTTCGACCGCTATCGCCTCGGCTATCTAAATCTGATCGAGGCGATCAATTGCGCCTTTTGCAGCTACGCGAATGGCGTCATCGCCTATGCGCGTGAAATCGCCAGCCGGACCGAGCAGCATTGGTGCCCGATCAAGCACGCGCTCCGGATCCGCGATCCGCACGCGCGCTATCAGAAATTTTTGGAATATGGCGACGCCGAAGGTTTTCGGACGAGGCTGGAGGAGTATCGGAAGAGTCCTGAGTAGGGGTGGGCATTGGGGAGAGGGTTGGTGCTGAGTGGGGAGCTGGCGTCAACTGGCGCGACTTTTTGCCCAGGGTGGGACGGCCTTGCGCCAGTAAAGCTGCCCGCCAAATCGAGGTGGAAGCGGTCGAACCCGCGATTTTAGTTCAGCAATGCATCTAATTTTTGCTGAAGCTCCCGATCTATGTTTCGTCTCGACCCGCTCGCAACTAGGCTCAGAAACCCCGTTATGTCTGCATCATCTAGCGCCAATATATACCCCCGCGTGTCTAGCGCTGTGTCTTTGCACCTCTTAGCAAAAAGCTTCTTGTCATCGATGTGCCTGCAACAAAGAATACCAAAAAATCCCCTCGTATGGCCAAAGCGACCACCCATTTGATCTAATTCTGGATTTTTTATTTCCTTCGAATAATTTTTACACTCGACCATCACATTGATTGCGCGCGTTTGCGGTGCTTTTAGCAATCTTTCAAAAAAACCACGCTCTGCGGCGTTTGTGTATTTAATATCTATCCTTTTACGGCCTTCATGAATTTCCTTTTCTTTGACCGGATAGATGAGTGCCGGATAGAACAAAAATTCGAGAACACCTGTCATAAATGAATGATACTGTGTCGCGGCATCGTTACCAGCTGGAATTGATGCTAGTGTGACAGACAAAGCCGTCGCAAAAGTCATTTCGTCAAACGTCTCATCGAAATCGCTGCTACCTAGTGCACCTTGAGCACCTTTAAGCTCGCGATACTGCTCTAATACTTTAGGGTTCTTTTTTACAAAATCGGCCATATCATCTTTTATGAAAGGGTGGCGTTTCTTTACATCTTTTTTGTATACACGTCTCCTTCCAGATTGAAGCGTATGAACTAAGGATGAGCTCGCCGCTAAATACTCTTGCTGCAAAAATTCGATCATATGATGATTGTAAAATTCTTGGCTGTCTAAAGATAGTGAGCGCCGTACTGAATATTTTGGCACAAGGATAATCGGCGATCCCTGTATTCTTGGAAGCGATTGATACGCTTGTATCCAATTTTCCGTTGTTGCGTCCCAGGTTGGGCCAACACTACAATTCGATATGATTGGTATCCCATGCAACTCACATTGCGATTGAGTATACGCAATAAGAGGTGAGCGAATAATATTCGTTGTTAAATCAGAGATAATGTCTCTTCCTATTCCTCTAATAAAAAGCTCTGCTTCTGCTAAATCGGAAAGGACTCCGGTTTGAACTGCTCTACTCGCCGCCAATGCCGATAATAAGTCACCAGATTTTGACGGACCTAAGCCCCTCCCCTGTGGACGACCCTTTGACACCCCTAAATACGTCTCGCCTGCTTCGCCGAGATGATTGGTTAAGTGTTGCGCCCTACTCATCTTATTTGTTTTGAGGGCTTCAAGCACGGCAGTAAAAAACGAACGCAAATGGTCAGCACAAAGAGTCGACCACTCGTCTCCTTTGATCTCCAAGGCATAAGGATCGACAAACACAGGAGTGTCTTTGCATGGATCAATGTTTACAAAGTCCAGCTCCGCCTGTGTCTTTCCCAAGTTGAAGGATTTGGAAACGTCCATCGTCTCACTGCCTTTTTTGCTAGCCGCTCCACGAAGGGCTACGATCGCAACATCGTTTTGCACAAATAAATCAACGCAAAGCCTTGCGCTCGCCGCCGCGCTTGCCCGTAATCGGCCGTGACGAATCAGCTGAACGCGCGCTAAAGGTTTAGTTTACTTAACCAAACGCTAACGCGCTTCAACAAAGATCGAAAATGTTGCAAAAGCTGGTCGCCGAGATAAAGGCAGCGCCATGAAATTCACAAAGCTTCGGATCGCGGGCTTCAAAACCTTCGTCGAGCCGACCGATTTCCTGATCGAGCCGGGCCTCACCGGCATCGTCGGTCCGAATGGCTGCGGCAAGTCCAACCTCGTCGAGGCAATGCGCTGGGTGATGGGCGAGAGTTCGTCGAAAAACATGCGCGCCTCCGGCATGGACGATGTGATTTTTTCGGGCGGCGGCAATCGGCCAGCGCGCAATATGGCCGAGGTCTGCCTCTTTCTCGACAATGCCGACCGCACCGCGCCGGCCGTCTTCAACGATAGCGAGGTTCTGGAGGTCTCGCGCCGCATCGCCCGCGACGCCGGCTCGACCTATCGCGTCAATGGACGCGAAGTGCGCGCCAAGGACGTGCAATTGCTGTTCGCCGACGCCTCGTCGGGCGCGCGTTCCCCGGCCATGGTCCGCCAGGGGCAGATCGGCGAGATGATTTCGGCCAAGCCGCAAGAGCGCCGCCGCATCCTCGAGGAGGCCGCCGGCGTCGCCGGGCTGCATTCGCGCCGGCACGAGGCGGAACTGCGGCTCAAGGCCGCCGAAGACAATCTTGTCCGCATCGACGATATTTTGCAGCAGATCGACGCGCAATCGAAGGGCCTGGAGCGGCAGGCGCGGCAGGCCGCGCGCTACCGCAATCTCGCGACCGAAATCAGGCGCAACGAAGCCCTGCTCGCCTTGATCAACCATAGGGACGCGGCCGAGGCTCAGGCCCTCGCCGAGGGCAAGCTGGAGGCCGACGCGCGCGAAGTCGCTGAGCGAACCCGGCTCCAGGCCGAGACCGCGCGCGTGCAGGCGATCGCCGCGCATCAATTGCCCGGCTTGCGCGAGGCCGAGGCGAATGCTGGCGGCGAACTGCAAAAGCTCGTGCTCGCCCGTGAAACGCTGGATGGCGAGGAACGGCGGGCGAAGGCGCGGATCGTCGAGTTGGAGCGCCGGATCGCGCAAATGACCAGCGATCTGACCCGCGAAACCGCGCTGATCGAGGATGCCGCCAGCGTCCTCGCCCGGCTCGACGCCGAAGCCCTGGAGCTGAGCGGCGCCGGCGAGGCGGAGGCCGGATTCGAGGCGGGCGCCCGCAAAAAGCTGGTCGAAGCTGAGGCCGCCCTCGCGGTTGCCGAAAAGACGCTGGCCGAGGCGCAGGACGCGCGCGCCGGCGTCGAGGCGCGCCGCGCCGCCGGCGAGAGCGCGCTGCGCGACGAACGGGCGCGGCTCCTCCGGCTTGAGGCGGATCTCGCCAAAGTCACAGAGGAGCAAAGCGCGCTGCAAGCCCAGCTTGGCGGCGGCGACGATCCCGCCTTGCTCCAGGCCGCGCTGGATCAGGCGCTTGAGACCGCCGAGGCGCTGGAGGATGAAGTCGCGAGCGCCGAACTTCGCCATGGCGAGGCGCGCGCGGCGGAGGCGCGGACCAGGGGCCCGCTGACGGAGGCCGAGCGCAAGGCGCAAAATCTTGCGACCCAGGTCCAAACCCTATCGAAACTGCTGACTGCCGGAACCGGCGGATTCTGGCCCGCGGTCACCGAAGAAATCAGCGTCGCCAAAGGCTATGAAGCCGCCCTTGGCGCGGCGCTTGGCGATGATCTCGACGCCTCGACCAATCCCGCCTCCCCCGCGCATTGGGCGCTGACCGACGGAGCGAGCGATCCGGCCCTCCCGCCGGGCGTGATGGCGCTCTCCGAGCTGGTCACCGCGCCCTTGGCGCTGACCCGCGCGCTCGATCAGATCGGCATCGTTCTGCGCGCGGAGGGCGCAGCCTTGCGCGCCTTGCTCAAGCCCGGCCAGAGACTGGTCTCGAAAGAGGGCGATCTGTGGCGCTGGGATGGATTTACCCAGGCCGCCGAAGCGCCGACGCCCGCCGCCCGCCGCCTTGCCGAAAAGAACCGCCTCGGCGACCTGACGCTAGACGCCGAAGCCGCGCGCGAGGTCGCCGACGAATTGAAGGCGGCGGCGGATCTGGCGCAGGCCAATCTCGCCGCGGCGGCGGAAGCCGAGGGCCGCGCCCGGCAAGCCCACAAAAACGCCTTGCGCGAAGTCGAAGCCGCGCGCGAAAAAAGCGCCGCTTTGGAGAAAAGCCAGGGCGCCGCCTTGGCGCGGCTCGCAGTGCTAGAGGAGGCTTCGCTTCGCCTCAATGGCAATCGCGACGAAGCCAGTGAAAAGCTGGCGGCCGCCAAGGCCGCGCTCGAGGGATTGGACGCCTCGGCCGAACTGACCGCGCGGCTGGAGACGGCCCGCGCCAATGCGGCGCAAGAGCGCGCCTTCGTCGCCGAAGCCCGCGCCGAATTGCAAACCCATCTGCGCGAGGCGCAGTCGCGGACCAAGCGGTTGCAGGCGATTGAGGAGGAGCGCAAATCCTGGGAGGCGCGCAGCACCAGCGCTGGCGGGCAAATCGGCGCTCTACAGGCCCGGCTCGAAGAAGCCGCCGATGAGCGCGAGAGACTCGCGGAGGCGCCGGACGCCTTTCTCTCGACCCGCCGGAGTCTGATCGGCCAGATCGAAGCCGCCGAACTGGCCCGCCAGCAGGCCTCGGATGAGCGAGTCGCGGCCGAAACGCATCTTGCCGAAGCCGATCGCCAGGCCCGCGCCGCGCTGGAGGCGATGAGCGCGGCGCGCGAGGAAAAAGCCCGCAGCGAGGCGCGGGTCGAATCGGCGCGGCTGCGCTGCGATGAAGTCCTGCGGACGATCGGCGCCGAACTCGAATGCGCGGCGGATGATCTTCCGGCGCTCGCCAATGTCGGGCCGCGCGACGAGCTTCCACAGGCGAGCGAGGTTGAAAAGCGGCTTGAAGGCTTGAAGCAGGATCGCGAGCGGCTCGGCGCGGTCAATCTTCGCGCCGAAGCGGAATTGAGCGAGACCCTGGCGTCCAAAGCCAGTCTTTCGACCGAACACGCGGATCTGACCGAAGCGATCCGGCGCCTGCGTCAAGCGATCCAAAGCCTGAACAAGGAAGGCCGCGAAAGGCTGATCGCGGCCTTCGACATCGTCAACGCCCATTTCCAGGAGCTGTTCACAAGCCTATTTGGCGGTGGCTCGGCTGAACTTCAGCTGATCGAATCCGATGATCCGCTCGAAGCAGGGCTCGAAATCCTCGCCCGGCCGCCGGGCAAGAAGCCGCAGGTGATGACTCTGCTGTCGGGCGGCGAGCAGGCGCTCACCGCCATGTCGTTGATTTTCGCGATTTTTCTGACCAATCCGGCACCGATTTGCGTCCTCGACGAAGTCGACGCTCCGCTCGACGACGCCAATGTCGAACGGTTTTGCGACCTCCTCGAGCATATGCGCCAGAAAACCGAGACGCGCTTCATCACCATCACGCATAATCCGATCACGATGGCGCGGATGAACCGGCTGTTTGGCGTCACCATGGCCGAACGCGGCGTCAGCCAGCTCGTCTGCGTCGATCTGGAAGAGGCGGAGCGCTTCCTCGATGCGGGCTGAACGCGGCGAAACGTCCCGGCCAAACAAAACCCCAAAATATTGTTTTTCAAGGCTATTTCAATAGCTTAGATGTTTCCGACTAAGTCTTGACAGGGGCGTGCGCCGACCATATGGTGCGCCCGGCTCAGGCGCTCGCCGCACGACGCCCTCACGTCTCTTTCTTTGCTCGCCCTAAAACGGGCGCCTTTCTCGCTTTTCGCGTCCGGGCGTCTTATAGATTGCTCTTGCATCCTTTTGCGAGGCAGGTCAGACGAGTTGTGGAGCGAGACGAGTGACGGAGCGCGGCAAGCAACGGGGCGACGATCAAAAACGCGAAGAAGAACGCCGGCGAACCGGTCGCGAAGACGAAGACCAGCGCGAAGAAAAGGCCTTGAGGGCTCGGCTCGACCGACTTTCAAGCGCGCTTGAAGCGCACCAGGACCCCAGCGCTCAGAACTCCGGGCAAGACGCGGCTCCCGCGGCCGGATCGCTGGGAAGCGCGATGAGCCTCGGCTTCCGCGTCCTGAGCGAATTCGTCGCGGCGGTGATCGTCGGCGCGGTCATCGGCTGGCAGATCGACGCATGGACTGGCGCATCGCCGGTTTTTCTTCTCGTCTTCCTTCTTTTCGGGACGGCGGCGGGATTTTGGAATGTCTATCGGATCGCCGTCAAACCTCCGGGTTCGAAGGGCGGGCTGGTTTAATCGCGGCGCAAAGCGCTGGACGAGGACGAGGATGAGCCGGATCGAAGCTCCGGCTGCTGATTCAGGCGAAGGATAGTCACGTGGCGGCAGAACATACCATGGATCCGATCCACCAGTTCAACATCGAGCGGATCTTCCCCCTGCATCCGTTCGGCGTCGATGCCTCGTTCACCAATGCCTCGCTGTTCATGCTGATCGTCGTCTTGGCGGGCTCGGCGTTGATGATCATCGGAACCTGGCCCAAGGCGCTGGTTCCCGGCCGGCTGCAATCGGCCGCAGAAATGACCTATGAATTCATTGCTTCGACCGTGCATATGTCGGCCGGACGCGAAGGAATGCGCTTTTTCCCCTTCGTCTTCACGCTTTTCCTGTTCGTGCTTTTCTCGAACCTGATCGGGCTCATCCCCTACACCTTTACGGTCACGAGCCAGATCATCGTCACCTTCGCGCTGGCCGCGCTCGTCATCGGCACGGTCATCATCTATGGCCTCATCCGTCACGGGACCCATTTTCTTGGGCTGTTCGTGCCCTCGGGCGTCTCTCCCGCCCTGCTTCCCTTCCTGGTGCTGATCGAAATCATTTCCTTCGTTTCCCGCCCGATCAGCCTCTCGGTTCGTCTCTTCGCGAATATGCTCGCCGGCCACATCACTTTGAAGGTGATGGGCGGCTTCGTCGCAGCCCTGCTCGGCGCCGGCGCCTATGCCGCCCTCGCCCCGCTCCCCCTCGCGGCGACGGTCGCGCTGACCGGCTTCGAGCTGCTTGTCGCCGTCCTGCAGGCTTACGTTTTCGCGATCCTCACTTGCGTCTATCTGAACGACGCAATTCATCCGGGACACTGAATAAATATCAACAACAGATCGGTGCCCACTTTCGTAAGCTTAGGAGTTAATAATGGATCCCGTTGCAGCTAAATTCATCGGCGCCGGCCTCGCCGCCATCGGCATGGGCGCCGCCGCCATTGGCGTCGGCCTGATTTTCGGCAATTTTCTCTCCGGCGCCCTGCGCAATCCAACGGCTTCCGACGCCCAGTTCGGGCGCGCCTTCATCGGCGCGGCGCTTGCGGAAGGCTTGGGCATCTTCGCCTTTCTGGTGGCGATTCTTCTGCTCTTTGTTAAGTAGTCATGATTCCGATGCGCCCGGATTCTTTCCGGGCGCATTTGCCTCGTCCCGGAGCGCCGGTCCATGAACAACGTCAAACCCCAATTGGAAGCGATTGCGCAAACGCTCGCCAAGCGCTTAGCGCAAGGCCTGCGCGGTCTCGGCGCGGCGCAGACAACGCTGGCGACGGCGGCGGCGCGCGCTAGTCGCCAATTCCAATCCGAGCTGGCCAAGTTCAAACTGGCGGAACTCTCGCCGTCCACATGGTCGCTCGTCGTCGCAGGCTCCGCAGGCGCAATCGCCGCCCTTGGCGTCTCCTTCGGCGCCCATCTGCTCGATAACTCGAGCGCGCGCGTCGTCCAACTCGATGAAAACATCGCCGCTTTGAGCAGGCGCGCGGATTTGCTCGAACGGACGGACAGCGAGTCCTTCGCCTCATCGCGCACAGCCTTGACCGCGCTCGACAATCGCGTCGCTGCGGCCGAAAGCGCCATAGCCAAGAGCACAGCCTTGACACATTCAGCCATTTCCGAGATCCAAAAAACCGTCAGCGCCCAGCTGGCGCCGCACGTTTCCTCAACCGGCGAAACCGCCGCCGTTAGCCCCGATCTCGGACCGCTCGAGATGCGCATCGCGGCGCTCGAAGGCAAGGCGAAACCGCATGGTCCCGCCCACGCGGAGACCGGCGCCTTGGAGCCGGCCGACGGCGGCCACGCCCCGGGGGCCTTTCCGCCCTTCGACTCGGGCAATTTTGCTCCCCTGCTCATCTGGCTGGCCCTGAGCTTCGGTTTGCTCTACCTGCTGATGTCCAAAATCGCCCTGCCCCGCGTCGAAAATATTTTGCACGCGCGCGCTGGCAAGATCACCAAGGACCTCAGCGAAGCGCATGCCTTCCGCGCTCAGTCGGAGCAGGCCGCCGCAGCGCATGACAAGACCATCGCCGACGCCCGGACCAAGGCGCAAACGGTGGCCCAGGAAACGCAATTCAAACTCAACGCCGAGGCGGACGCCAAACGCCACGCGCTCGAATCCAATCTCAACGCGAAGCTCGCCAGCGCCGAGGCCCAAATTGTCGAGACGAAGGCCAAGGCGATGGCGAATGTCGAAGAGATCGCCCGGGGAGCCGCAGCGGATATCGTGCGTCACATCACCGGCAAGCCCGCCGATCCCAAAGCCATCGATGCGGCGATCGCAGCCAAGTCCTGAGGCCGGAGAGATTTCATGTTCAATGAAGAGTTTTTCGTCGCCCTCGGCTTCGCGATTTTTGTCGCCCTCCTTGGCTATCTCGGCGTGCATAAGAAGATCAGCGCGGCGCTCGACGATCGCGGCGAAAAAATCAAGGGCCAGCTTGATGAAGCGGCCAAGCTCCGCACCGAGGCCGAGGCCGTTCTAGCCTCTTTCGAGCGGCGCCGGGCCGAGGCGGAAGCCGAGGCCGCCGCCGTCGTCGCCCAGGCCCATGCCGAAGCTGAGTCGCTCGCCAAGGAGGCACAGGTGCGTCTGGCGGATTTCATTCAGCGCCGCACCAAACAAGCCGAGGAGAAAATTGCCACAGCCGAAGCGCAGGCGATGGCCGAAGTGCGCTCCGCCGCCGCAGAGGCGGCAACCAAAGCGGCCGAAATCGTCCTGAAGGGCGAGGCTCAAGGCGCCTTCGGCCAGGAACTGATCGGCAAGAACATCGCCGATCTGAAAACGCTGTTCAACTGAAGCCAACGCTAGAGCATGTTCTTAAAATAAGAACATGCTCCAACTCATAGAATCCGAGCGATTCCTTTTCGATCAGATGATTCCGTCTGATCGGGAAACGCTCTTGGGCGCTGCGCTCCGGGCGGCTCCACTTTTCACTCCAACAATCTTCGTTATCGCGGCGCGGGTTTGGTCCATTTGAGGATCGGACTTCGCGCCGCGCGCGTCTCGTCAAGCCGTCTGCGCGGCGCATAAAAGGGCGCGCCAATGAAGCGCTCCGTCTCCCCGCGACGCGCCGCCATCGCAAGATCGCGCAAGGTCGCAATGAAGAGATCGAGCGAGGCCTTTGATTCCGATTCAGTCGGCTCAATCAGCATGGCGCCGTGGGCGACCAGCGGAAAATAGATCGTCATCGGGTGGAAGCCCTCGTCGATCATCGCCTTGGCGAAATCCAATGTCGAAAGCCCGGTCGGCTTCAACCAGGCGTCGTCGAACAAAACCTCATGCATGCAACGCTGATCGCCGAAGGGCTGCGACATCAGATCCTTGAGACTGGCGCGAATGTAATTCGCATTCAGAACGGCGTCCTCCGAAGCCTGCCGCAAGCCATCCGCGCCATGCGACAGCATATAGGCCAAGGCCCGCACGAACATGCCCATCTGGCCGTGAAAAGCGCTGATGCGGCCAAACGAGTCCGGCGCTTCGTCGAGATGCTCGACAAGGCGCAGCCCATCGCCGTCTCGGCGCAAGAAGGGAATCGGAGCAAAGGGCGCAAGCAGAGCCGACAGCACCACGGGACCGGCCCCCGGACCGCCGCCGCCATGCGGGGTCGAAAAGGTCTTGTGAAGATTGATATGCATCGCATCGACGCCGAGATCGCCAGGGCGCGTCTTGCCGGCGATGGCGTTGAAATTCGCCCCATCGCAGTAGAAATAGGCCCCAGCCGCATGCACCGCGGCGGCGATCGCGACAATATCCCTTTCGAACAATCCGCAGGTGTTCGGATTGGTCAGCATGATCGCGGCGACTTCCGGCCCGAGCCGGCTTTCGACCTCCGCGGCGTCGACGGTTCCGTCGCCGCGCACCGGGACGGAGCGAACCTCGAAGCCGAGCCGCGTCGCGGTCGCCGGATTGGTGCCATGGGCGGAATCGGGGACGAGAACGATTTTGCGGGTCGCGCCCTCGCCCTTGGCCGCGATCGCCGCCTTGATCGCCATCATCCCGCAGGCCTCGCCATGCGCGCCCGCCTTGGGCGACATGGCGACCGCGGCCATGCCGGTCATCTCCATCAGCCAATGGGCGAGTTCGCCGATCAGCTCCAGCGCTCCGGGAACGGTGGATTGCGGCTGCAAAGGGTGAATATCAGCAAAGCCGGGGCGGCGCG
The DNA here is from genome assembly GCF_000746085.1 of Methylocapsa aurea. Lineage (GTDB taxonomy): Bacteria > Pseudomonadota > Alphaproteobacteria > Rhizobiales > Beijerinckiaceae > Methylocapsa > Methylocapsa aurea. Next base: position 162,261 of record NZ_JQKO01000004.1, read on the forward strand.
CCAAAGCCTCGTTGAGGCGCGGATTATGTTTCATCGTGCAGGAGCCGAGCGGGAATATGCCCGTATCGATGGCGTAATTCTTCTGCGACAGGCGCACGTAGTGGCGCATGGCCTCGGGCTCGCTCAAACCCGGCAGGCCGATCGGGTCTTTCCGTTCGAATCCGCCGAGGCGGTCCTTGAAAGGCGCGGGCTCATCGAGATCGACGCCGCTGACCTCCGGCCGGCCAATCTCGAAGATCAAGCCCTCCTCGATCGCGAGGCCGCGGTTGGAGGTGAAGGTCTCGATCTCCAGGCTCGTCGCCTCTCCGGCTTGCATCGAGCGCCCCTGCGTGGGGTGTTCTGGCCTGTTCAGCATCAAACCGCTCCTTGCAAAGCATCCGCGAGCGCCGCCCGATCTTCGTCCGTATTGACCTCGCTCGAGGCGACTAGAATCAAATCATCCAATCCGGCGCCCGGCAGAAGCCGCGAGACCGGCACGCCGCCGAGCACGCCTTTTGCCGCCAGAGACTCCACAGCCCGCGCGCCATCGCCTTGAACGCGGATCGTGAACTCATTGAAAAATGTTTTGTTGAGGACCTCGACGCCGGGCATCGCCTCCAGAAGCTCGGCGAGCTTGACGGCATTGGCGTGATTGATCCGGGCGAGCCGCCGCAAGCCCGCCTCCCCGAGCAAAGCAAGATGAATGGTGAAGGCGAGGCAGCAAAGGCCGGAATTGGTGCAGATGTTCGAGGTCGCCTTGTCGCGCCGGATGTGCTGCTCGCGCGTTGAAAGCGTCAGAACGAATCCGCGCCGGCCTTCCGCATCGACGGTTTGCCCGCACAAGCGCCCGGGCATCTGGCGGACATATTTCGCCTTGGCGGCGAATAGCCCGACATAGGGGCCGCCGAAACTTAAGGGGTTGCCGATCGACTGACCTTCGCCGACGACGATATCGGCCCCCATCGCGCCCGGCGGCGTGACGAGGCCGAGCGAGACGGCCTCGGTGAAGACCGCGATGAGAAGCGCGCCCTTCTCCTGGCAAATCGCGGCGAGCCCGGCGAGATCGCGCAAATTGCCGAAAAAATCCGGGCTCTGCACGACGACGCAGGCGGTCTGCGCGTCGACGAGGCCGGCAAGATCCTCGGCCGCGAAAACATCGGGAGGAAGGCTGACGACGGCGTCGCCGGTCATCGCGCAGGAGGTGCGCACGACCTCGGCGTAATGGGGATGCAGCCCGCCCGACAGGATCGCCTTGCCCCGACCAGTGACGCGATGGGCCATGAGCACGGCCTCGAGCGTCGCGGTCGATCCGTCATACATCGAGGCGTTGGCGACATCCATCCCCGTCAGGGCGGCGACCTGGGTCTGGAATTCGAAAATATATTGCAGCGTGCCTTGCGCGATTTCGGCCTGATAGGGCGTGTAGCTGGTCAAAAATTCCGAGCGCTGGATCAGATGGTCGACGCTGGCCGGAATGTGATGCTTGTAGGCGCCCGCCCCGACGAAAAACGGGACCGATCCCGCCGCGATATTCTTCGCGGCCAGCCCCGCAAGCAGGCGCTCGACTTCCATCTCGCTTTTGCGCATGGGCAGATCGAGCGGATGCTCAAGCCGCTTGTCGGCGGGAATGTCGGAAAATAGCGCGTCGATATCGGCGGCGCCGACGCGCGCCAGCATATCGGAGCGATCGTCGGCGGTGAGGGGAAGATAGCGCATGGCGGATCCGATCTGCTCATTTTTGCTTCGACTTGGATCATTCAGCCGAAAGTCTTGACGTAGTCCTGATAGGCGGCCTCGTTCATCAAGGTCTCGAGTTCGGCCGGGTCAGTGAGCTTGAGCCTGAAAAACCAGCCCGCGCCAGCGGCGTCCTGGTTGACCATTGCCGGCGTTTCCTCGAGCGCGCGGTTGATGTCGACGACCTCGCCCGAGACTGGCGCATTGACTCCGCTCGCGGCCTTGACGCTCTCGACGACGGCGGACTCGGCGCCTTTGGTCAAGCTCTTGCCGATCAGCGGCAGCTCCACGAAAACCACATCCCCCAATTGCGACTGCGCATAGTCGGTGACGCCTACAACGCCCTCCTCGCCCTCGATCCGGATATATTCATGCTCCTTAGTGTAGAATGTCGGCATCAGGCTCCCCTGTAATAGCGATGTGGAACGAAAGGCATGGAAGCCACTTTTGCCGGAATCGACTTTTCGCGCGCCAGCAATTGGACCGGAGCGCCGATCGCCGCATGGGCGGCGTCGACATAGCCCATCGCGATCGGCCGGCCGAGGCTCGGCGCGAAACCGCCTGACGTGAGGCGGCCGATCGCTTGGCCATCCAGCGCAGCGATTTGCGCGCCCTCCCTCGCGGGCGCCTTGCCCTCGATCAGAAAGCCGGCGCGGCGGCGCGAGGGCCCCTTGGCGATGGCCTGCAGGATCGCCTCGGCGCCCGGAAATCCGCCTTCTTCGCGACGCCGGCGCGGGATCGACCACGCCAGCCCGGCCTCGACAGGATCGGTCGTCCCGTCAATGTCATGTCCGCAGAGACAAAGACCGGCCTCCAGCCGAAGCGAATCCCGTGCGCCAAGGCCGATCAAAAGCACCTCCGGTTCGCTCAGGAGATCCTGCGCCAGAGCAACCGAGGCGGCGGCGGGAACGGAAATTTCGAAACCGTCCTCGCCGGTATAGCCCGAGCGGGAAATTTTGAGGTCGACGCCGCCAAGATCGATCTCACAAGCCGACATGAACGGCATTTTGGCCAAGTCCTGCGCCGCCAAGTCCTGTCCGGCGCGCCGCAGGCGGCGGACCAAGACCTCGGCGGCCTTAGGTCCCTGCAAGGCGAGCAAGGCCCGCTTGTCGAGAAGGGTAAGCGCGAGATCGGGAAGCTTGGCCGCGAGATGGGCGAAGTCGGCCGCCTTGGCGCCGGCGTTGACGATGAGAAAAAGGCGCTCCCGCCCTCCTTCGTCGGCAAGGCGCGTCACCATCAGGTCGTCGAGGATATGGCCATCGGGGTCGAGCAACTGGGTATAGCGCATCCGCCCCGGGGCAAGCCCCTCGATATCGCCGGGAACCAGCGTTTCGAGGCGACGCGCCGCCAATGGACCTTCAAGAATCGCCTGCCCCATATGCGATGCGTCGAAGAGACCAGCCTCCGCGCGCGTATGGAGATGTTCCTTGATGATCCCCGATGGATATTGCAGCGGCATGACATAGCCGGCGAAAGGCGTCATGCGTGCGCCGTGCGACCGGTGCAATTCATCAAGCGGCGTGCGCGCCAGATCGGGCGCAAAGGCGGACTGAATATCAGACATAGGACCCACTCGATCGGACAAACGCAAAGAACACCCACGCGAACGCGGCGCTTTGCCCCCTCTGTCCGGTGACCTGAGAGAATTCCTTCGCCCGAATTCGAGACCTTCGGCGCGAAGTTACCTCCGTCGGTGGATTTCCCGCGTTCGGCGGCAAATCGCTTTCCAGAGTGTCATCCCCCACGCGGTCCCTGTGCCTGAGCGTTTCCGGGGCGGTTGCGTCTTCGGCGCCGGCGCGCGCATCGCTGCGCGAGGCGGACTCTTCCGCTAGGGGTCTTGGTCTGACAACAGATTATGTCGGCGCGCGCGAGGCGATTGTCAATGGCTAGCACTCCGCCTGGCGCCCTGCTCTAAGGCTTGCCGCGCTTGGCGCTCGCCTTTTCCGCGCCTCCGCCCTCGTCGATGCCGACTTTGATGCTGTAGTCCTCCTCAGCATGGTCCTGAGTGAAGGGCACGAGCAGCGGTTCAGAGACGATGCTGTAACTCGCGTAAGTCTGGCCGGCCGCAATGGTCGCCGCCGCACGATAAAGCTTTGAGACGAGAGGCTGATCGTCGCTCTCGCGGATCACCGCCATCCGCACCGGCACGGTGAAACTGCCCGCGGCGCCGGCGGGGCCAAGCAGAACCTTGCCCGCGACCCCCACCTTGATCGCCAGCTTGTCGCCGTCGAGCGAACACTCGCGAACCGCATCGTCGAGAGATAATTGATAGCGCAGATTCGCGTTGGTCGGCGGCGCGCCGGCGTGGACTTGACTCGCCGCCGTACCTTCAAGAACGACGATTTCGGGACAAAATATTCGCTTGGCCTCGGCTCCTTTCGGCGCCGCGCCGCCGCCGAGCCCAAGAACACTCGCCGGTTTCGATCCACCGGCGTCGGACGAATCCAAATTGCCTACCTGGCCGCCACAGCCGCAAAGCCCCAGGACCGCGACGGCGGCCAGACCGAGCTTCGTCTTCTGGACCAAACCAGGTCGCTGCATTCGAAACCACTCCAAATGAAATCAAGCTTAGAGCGCCTTTAGAGCATATTCTCGTCGAACAGATTGGTTCGACCTGTTCGACGAGAACATGCTCAGACTCTTTAACACTGGAGCGATTTCTGATCGATCGAATGACTCCATTCGATCGGAAAGCGCTCTAGATCCGCGTGAATCTGGAGGCGCTCAAAATTGCTCTGGCTCTGAACTACAATAGTTTGGGCGAAAGCTCCAGTTCGGACGGATAGACAAAGGAGCCGCCGAGCGCCGTTCAATATGGGCTGATCTGATCGGTCGGCGCGATCGCGGGAATCGGACGCGTCTTCGGGGTGCGCGTCCATGTCTCCGTCGCGCCGAAAACCGTTTTCAGGATCGAGGGCGCGTTTGAAAGGCTGATATAAATCATCAGGGGGGTCAGCGAAGCGAGCGTGGCGAGATAGCGGGCAAGGGAGCCGCGCCGCAAAAGGAGATAAGGCGCCAGCGTCATTCCGATCGCGACCACCGCGATCAAAACCGCGATCAAATCAATGACCGGCAGATAGGCGGCGGGATCGCCGCCGCGAATCAGGATGCAGGCGAGAAGCGAGGCGCTGGCGATCGCCATGCAAGGATAGAAGGTCTGTATGAGAATAAGGAAGGTCGCCGATACTTTTCGCCGCGCTGACCAATCCGAGGTCCAAACCGCCTTGAGCAGCTTGCGGGCGACCTGAACGAAACCGTTCGACCACCGTCTTTGCTGGACCCGCCAATGCCGGACCTCATCGGGAACGAGGCCGGGCACAGGGGGATCCATGGCGAAAAGGCCATGCCATCCGGCGATTTCCGCGCGCACGGTGAGGTCAAGATCTTCGCAGAGCGAATCGGACGACCAGCCGCCCGCAGCCGAAATCGCCGAGCGCCGCCAAACGCCGCTAGTGCCGTTGAACTGAAACAGCCAGCCAGCGCGAAAGCGCGTCGCCTGCTCCATCGTAAAATGCGCGTCGAGCATCAGGCCTTGGGCGCGGGTCAGCCAATTGGTCCGGTAATTGGCGAATTCGCAGCGCGATTGCACGAAACTGGCGCGAGGGTCGCCGATCAAAGCCGGCATGACAGCGCGCAGCCAATGCGCGGGGGGGCGGAAATCGACATCCAGGACGCCGACATAAGGGGCGTCCGAGTGAAGGAGGCCGGCGGCTAGGGCGCCCGCCTTATATCCGGAGCGATCTCCCCGCCGCAGGTGCAAGACGTCGAAGCCTTGCTCGTGCAACTCGCCGATAACGCGCGCGGCGATAGCGCTCGTCTCGTCCAAACTATCGTCGAGTAGCTGAATATGCAGCCTATCGCGCGGCCAATCGAGCGCGGCGGCCGAGCGCAAGGCGTCCGCCACCATTTCAGATTCGTTGAAGACCGGGATCTGTACGAGGACATGGGGCAAGTCCGCCTCGGCCAAGACCGGCGCGGGAAGCGGCCGACCCCAGGGCGCTCCGGCCGCCCGCTCCACAAGATTGATGCCGATGAGGGTGATGAATCCGCCCCCGACAAAAAGCAGGCCGAGCACGGAAATAGCTAGGCTCGTCTCGCAAATCAACGTGAGAAGATCAAAGAAAACCAATGCCAAGCCCCCCTACGAATCGTCTTCTCCGGGCCGCGCCGCGGGCGCCCTCGGATCGGAGTCCGGCGAAACTCTCCGGAACAATGCCCTGGCGCGGTTTGTTTCGTTCGGGCGGCGCTGCGCTGCTTTTTCTTGTGCGCAAGCTAAAAACAATGCTCGAACGAGCCAAAGCCGGCGGATGTACTCAAGTCTTTGAATCTATGAAAAGGCCGGCGTAGACAACAAACAAATTGCAACAGATTGTTGCAGGAATTGAGCAACAATCTTTCTAATTTCTTAAGGAGCGCCAAAGTCTTAACAAAGTCTTGCCATAGATGCGAGACTGGCGGAGACCTGCCGGAGTTGGGAAGTTCTGCGGTTTCACCGATTCGCGGGTGAGATAGAGCCTCAGCGGACCCGTTCTTGGGTTTCGGGCACTTTCACATCGAACCGCGCCATGATTTTGTCGACCAGCCGCGCCGGAAGGGTTCGGGCGAGCCGCGTCGCGAGATAAAGCGGCCATGGAAATGCAACAACAGCCTTGCCGCGATCGAGGCCCCGCTGAATAATTCGCGCAGCTTGCGCATCGCTGACCTCGAACGGCTTTAGGCCTTCGATACTGTCGTTCAATGGCGTTTTGACGAAGCCGACGATCAGCAGGCTGACGCGAACCCCTTGGGGCTCGAGCCGGCCGCGCAATGATTCGGCATAGGAGTGAACCGCCGCCTTGGCGGCGCTATAGGCCGGCGCATAGGGCAGTCCGCGCAGGCCCGCCATCGATCCGACAAACGCGAACTGACCGTCCCCGCGCCCACACATCGGGGCGATCAGGGGTTCGACCGTATTCAAAACGCCAATGAGATTGGATTCGAGAACGGCGCGGACCGCTTGCGGGTCCTCGGCTATGCCGCTCGGCGACAGGCCGGTCGTGATCCCAGCGTTGGCTATGCAAAGATCAAAGCGGCGGGCGCCGTCGCGTTCGACAATCCATTGCCGCATCGCGTCTTGATCGCGCACGTCGAGGCGGCCAATATCGACCTCGGCGCCTTGCTCCCGCGCGGCGGCGGCGACCGCCTCCAGCCGCGCCTTGTTGCGCCCGATCAGCGCCAAAGCCACGCCGGGATTGGCATAGGTCAGAGCGAGCGCGCGTCCGATGCCGCTTGATGCGCCGGTGATCAGGATCGAGCGCGGCGCCCGTTTCACCTTGGCCTCTTAAAGCAGCGGATCTCGGCCGGGGGCGAAAGCGCAGCTTTCATGCGGCCTCGGCGCGGCGAATGACGAGACTGGCGTTGATGCCGCCGAAGGCGAAGGAATTGGTCAAGGCGAGCCGGATCGGCATGGGGCGCGCCTCGTTAGGCACCGCGTCGACCGGGCATCTCGAATCCGCCTCGCGCCAATTGATCGTCGGCGGCGCGATGCTTTCGCGAATCGCGCCAATCGTCACGACGAGTTCGAGCGCCCCGCCCGCGCCCAGCCCATGGCCATGAATGGGCTTGGTGGAGGACATCGGCAGGTGCGGGAGCCTCTTGCCGAAAACAAGGCCCATCGCCTCCACTTCCGAGATATCGCTGACGGTTGTCCCGGTTCCATGCGCGTTGACGTAATCGATTTCTTCGCTCTCGATCGCGGCGTCCCGCAAGGCGTTGCGCATGCAAGCCGCCGCCCCAGTCGAATCTGGCCGCACCGCGTCCTTGGCGTCGGCGGAGGTCCCATAGCCGATGATTTCGGCGAGCGCTTCGACGCCTCGGGTGCGGGCCAGACCGGCCTCCTCGAGGATGAAGACCGCCGAGCCGGCGCCGAGGATCATTCCATTGCGGCCCTTTGAGAAAGGCCGGCACGCGTCGGGCGAGAGCACCCGCAAGGATTCCCAGGCCAGCATCGAACTATTGGTGATGCAATCCTCGGTTCCGCCGACGATGGCGCGATCGATGAGGCCGGAGCGAATGAAATGCGCGCCCATGCCGATCGCCTGCGTCGCAGAGGCGCAGGCGCTGGCCACGGCGAAGCAGGGCCCCATGGCGCCGAAGCGGATGCTCACATTGGATGGGCTTGAGCTTGGAATGAGACGCGGCACGGTCAAGGGGTCGGGACGGCCCTGCTCAACCAGGGTCAGGTGAAGCCCGTCTTCCAAAGTATGCATGCCGCCGACGCCGGTCCCGATGATCGTCGCCGTGCGCGGGCCCATCGGCTCCGCGCGAGAGAGACCCGCTTGGGCCACCGCCTCGTCGGCGGCGACGAGGAGATAGCGGGCGACCGGATCGCAGAAGGGCAAGAGCTTGGCTTCGAGATGCGCGGCGGGATCGAACCCCTGCACCTGCGCCGAAATCCTGATCCGACCGCGATAGGGGCGAGGAAACTGGGTTTCGGCGATGCAGGAGCGGCCATCGCGGGCGGCGCGCCACAAAGCAGGCGCGCCGACGCCGGCGGCGGAGACAGCCCCCATGCCGCTGATGACGACCCGCCGCAATCCCGTCATTTCAGCTTTTTTCTTTGACGATGGCCGCGATCGCATCGGTCAGGCCCCTGACGTCCTTCGCATCGAGGAAAGGGCCATCCATCGGGATATAAACATCGAACGTCGCTTCGAGAGCGGTCAAGATCATCACGATGTCGATCGATTTGAGATCGAGGCTCTCGATCGTCGCGTCCAAGGTGACCTTCTCGCGGTCCAACGAGCCTTCCTTGACGATGACATCGATGACCTGGTTGACAAGGTCGCCATGCTCAAAGACCTTCGTTTCCACCGATTGCTCCCGTCCGCCGGACATTATTGGCTTCTCCGTCCGGTTTGTTGCGCGAATGCATGCGCGCTCGAACCGTCTTGCACGCGCGAACGCGTCTGGCGCTGGAGCCACGGCTTGCCAAAGGCCGGGAGAACGGCGACGCGCCCACCGGGCGCGGCTCGGGCCGCCATGCCAGCGCGGCTGTTGAAGGGCTTTGGTTAATCCAATCCGAGGCGGAAGGAAAGGCCCCTATCGGCGGAGCCTGAGCGCTGCGCTCTCCCTCCGCGTGCAAAAAGCAATTCGGGCCGAACCCGCCGCCAGGTTCAGCCCGAACAATACTGACAAGCCGCACGCGGCCGACGACGAGCCCTTCCGCTAAGGGCTTTATGGAACGGCGACGACCCGGGTTCCAACCTGCACGCGATGGAAGAGATCGACGACATCCTCGTTATACATGCGGATGCACCCATAGGATGCGGCCGTGCCGACCGATTTGCGCATGCTCTGAGTGGTGCCGTGGATCGCGACTTCCGAAAGATTCAAGGTGAGCGCGGCGGCGCCCATCGGGTTGCGCGGCGACCCGCCGGGGATCACCGCCGGAAAGTTCGGATGGTCTTGCCGGACCACTGCGGGGGCGGACCACGCCGGCTCGACATATTTTCCCTGGACAAACGTCTCGCCCTGCCAGGCCCGGCCGGACCGGCCGATCGCGATCGGATAGCGAATGGCCGTCCCGCCTCCGGTCGTGAAGTAGAGTCGTCGCTCGCTTTGCTTGATGATGATCGTTCCCGGCGGATAGCTTTGCGAAAACGCCACGTTCTCCCGCGCCTGCGCCGAATTTGCCGCGATGATCAAAACGGCGCAGACGCCCAATGCCGCAAGTAAGCTCGCGCTAAAATAGACTTTTCTGAAAATTGATCTGCCGCCTGTACGCAACTTATTCATAGACGCCCCCAACGATACGAGACGAACCGACATAGACTCGAAGATTAGACCGAGCCTTCGATCAGACTATACCAAGGGCTGTGCTCAGCCGGGCAGAAACCTCCCGCTTAGGTTAAATTGTGGTTTAATTATGGCGTTCCTGCCTCAATTTGAAACGCCGCTCACCCGATTCGGTTGCGTATGAGTTCATCGACCACGGCCGGATCCGCCAAAGTCGAAATATCGCCAAGCGCGCTGAACTCCTGTTCGGCGATCTTGCGCAGAATGCGGCGCATGATTTTGCCCGACCGCGTTTTCGGCAGGCCGGGAGCGAAGTGAATGACGTCTGGCGATGCGATCGCTCCGATATCCTTGCGCACCCAGGCGATGAGATCGGCGCGGAGCGCCTCGCTCGGCTCGATCCCGACCATCAGCGTGACATAGGCATAAATGCCCTGACCCTTGAGGTCGTGCGGATAGCCGACGACGGCGGCCTCCGAGACCTTGTCATGCGCGACAAGGGAGCTCTCGACTTCGGCGGTGCCAAGCCGGTGTCCCGACACATTGATGACGTCGTCGACCCGGCCGGTGATCCAGTAATAGCCATCCTCGTCCCGGCGGCAGCCATCGCCGGTGAAATATTTGCCGGGATAGGCGGAAAAATAGGTCTGCACGAAACGCGCATGGTCCCCATAGACCGTGCGCATCTGTCCCGGCCAGGAATCGGCGAGGACCAGATTGCCGGTGCAGGCGCCTTCAAGGACGGCGCCGTCGGGACCGACGACCTCCGGCTTGACGCCGAAGAAAGGCAGGCTCGCCGAGCCCGGCTTCAAGGCCGTCGCCCCGGGCAGCGGGGTGATCAGAATGCCGCCGGTTTCGGTTTGCCACCAAGTGTCGACGATCGGGCAGCGGTTGTCGCCTACAACCCGGTAATACCATTCCCAGGCTTCCGGGTTGATCGGCTCGCCGACCGAGCCGAGCAGCCTCAAGGAGGCGCGGCTGGTCGCCTTGACGGGCGCGTCGCCAGCTCCCATCAACGCCCGAATCGCGGTCGGCGCGGTGTAGAAAATATTGACCTGGTGCTTGTCGATCACTTCCCAGAAGCGGGACAGGCTTGGATAGGTCGGGACGCCCTCGAACATCAGCGTCGTCGCGCCATTGGCGAGCGGACCGTAGACGATATAGCTGTGTCCGGTGACCCAGCCGACGTCCGCGGTGCACCAATAAATGTCGCCGGGATGATAATCGAAGACATATTGATGCGTCATCGAAGCGTAGACGAGATAGCCGGCGGTGGTGTGAACGACGCCTTTGGGGGCGCCGGTCGAGCCCGAGGTGAACAGGATAAAGAGCGGATCCTCGGCGTTCATTTCGGCGCATGGGCAATGCGCCGGCGCCTTCGCGACCGCCTCGTCGTACCAGACATCGCGCCCATCGACCCATTCGACCGGGCCGCCGGTGCGCCGGACGACCAGAACCGTCGTCACGCCGTCGCCGCTTTTCTTGACCGCCGCATCGGCATTGGCCTTGAGCGGCACCTTGCGGCCGCCGCGCAGGCCTTCATCCGCGGTGATGAGAACCTTGGATTGGCACCCCTCGATGCGGCCGGCGAGCGAATCGGGGGAAAAGCCGCCAAACACCACCGAATGAATAGCGCCGATCCGGGCGCAGGCGAGCATGGCGTAGGCGGCTTCGGGAATCATCGGCAGGTAGATCGTGACCGTGTCGCCCTTCGCCACGCCCCGCGCCTTCAGCACATTGGCGAGACGGCACACCTCCTCATGCAATTGCCGGTAGGTGATATGTTTTGATTGGCTCGGATCGTCGCCCTCCCAGATGATCGCGGTCCGATCAGCGGCCTCCGCAAGATGGCGATCGATGCAATTATGCGCGACATTGGTCGTTCCGTCCTCGAACCATTTGATCGAGACCTCGCCGGGTCCAAAGGACGCATTCTTGACCTTGGTGAAGGGCTTGATCCAATCGATGCGCGCGGCTTCGCCGGCCCAGAACCGATCCGGATCGGCGATCGAACGCCCATAGAGCTCCTTGTATTTCGCCGCATCGACATAGGCGCGCGCGGCCCAGTCGGAGGCGACAGGATAGATCTTGTCCGACATCTTCTTCCCTCCCGAGGGATGCGTTTTTTCGCATCTTCCTGAGCTTAGATCCCTAATATGCGCCCCGACGCTCCGCCTGAACAGGCCGGTCGCAGCTTGGAGCGCTCCCTTTTCGATCAGGGCATGCCCCAAATGCCACCGATGCCTCCACGGCGCGGCCTACGGGCAATCCTTCTGGACCCTTTCAAGGGCCTGCGAAATTCCGGACAGCGAATAGGTGTCGGTCGTGACGCGGCCTTTCTGCGAAGGCGCCTTGACGATGAGCTTCGAGCCCTTTTTCAGGGCGTCAATGAATTGGGATTCCTCGGCCGGATTCTTGATCCAGGCATTTGATCCCTTGGCGACGAGATCGAAGCTCGATCCGCCGATTTCGGCGCGCCCGTCCGCGCCCTCCTTCAGGGCGAAGCCCATGATGATCGAGACTTCGTTGCGTACGTTTTCGCCGGGCCGGTTCGAGATGAACACATAGGCCGGGTCGCGATTCAGACCTCCGGGCGCCCGGTCCTTTGGACTGGCCAGCGCGTAACAGGTTTTATCCTTGCCGCTCTGCGCGAGATAGGCGCCCCAATCGCCATAATTGCCGACCTGAATTGGTTTGCCGGGCTTTTTTTGATCCGCGCCCTTTGTCTCGCCTTTGGCGTCGGATTTTTTCGAATCCTGGGTCTTTGAATCGGCCTTCTTGGCCTCCTCCTTCTTGTGATCGCTCCTCCGGGCTTCAACGCGCCAATGCGCCCTGTCGTCGCTCGATTTGACGGCCTCGGCGTGCAGGTCCTTCGCGGCCGCGCCCGCCATCTGCGCCGATGCATCGCCGGGCGTAGCGAAACTTGCGTCGGGCGCGGCGAAGGCCACGAGGGCTGCAAATAGAGCCGCGGCGCCTCGGAACACAACCGCGGCGCTTGGGAACACAGCCGCCGCGCTTGGGGAAAAACGGAAAATCATGACGCTCGGATGCTCCTTGCCTGCCGCCTTACCCAAAAGGAGAGGATTCGTCAGCTAAGCAGATCCCAAAAAAGTTGAAAGGCCTTTTCATTGGAGATCTGCTTCCAACCCATTGATTTCGAACTTCGTCCATGTCGATCGAGGGTAAGCGATTCGACCGGCGCGCTCCAGATTCGAAGCTACGAATCCGATCCTCAGGCTTCAAGCCAAGCCGCTTCGGCCCAGCCGAGAAACCGAGCTTAAGCTTATAGAGGGTGAGCGGAACTGGCAAAAGAGTCTGACGCGATTGATTCAGGCAAAATTCGCGCGCGCGGGTTTCTTTGCAAAGCGGCGATCTTGGCAAAGCCGCGATCATGGACTCCAAATGAGTCGAGTCGCTCAGAGGCCCGCTGTTTTCGCGGCGCCGAGGATCACGCCCGGCTGCTCCAGCGTGCCGCGCTGCACCAAAACGACATAGCCTTCGTCGTCGCCCCGCGTTTCGGGCATGTTGAATGTCTTGTTCGCGCCGGTCCACTCTCCGAGCTTGTCGATCGCCCGGACGACATTCGTGTAGGTCACGTTGCGGCCGGCATTCTCGCCGTGGCCAATCCGCACGGTCCGCGCGCGCAAGACGCGCAGCAGGAACACGCCGGCCGGACCGCCCCCGCCAGCCTCGACCTCGATCGACAGACGCCCATCGGCGACCGACAGGCGGGTGGGCAAAGTCAGCGCGCCATCGCGGCCCTTGGTGGTCTGGATCGCCTGATCGATCTCGTCCCGATCGCTGCCGATCGCGCCGACGAGCCCATTCACCACCGCCTCGGGCGTAAAGACGTGATGTTCCCCATGCGCCGCCGCATAGGCCTTTTGCCGGGCCGCAGACAAGGGCGAGGCCAGCGTATCCTTCCAGCCGATATAGTCCCAGTAATCGACCGGGAAGGAGACCGCGACGACCTCCGGCCGGCGCGCTATCCCCGCAAGCAATCGGTCGGCCGGCGGGCAGGATGAACAGCCTTGACTCGTGAAAAGTTCTACAACGTAACTGATCGCGCCGGTGCCGGAAGGTTCGGCCGCGAGCGCGCAACAGGCCACGATCAAGGATGCAGCTTGGGCGCCCGGCAAAAAGATGGAGCGAAATAGGGAGAAATCAAAAAAATTCATGAAGGCGCCGCCATTGCAGAGAGTGTCGCCATAAGCGTCATAATTTTGAGTGAATGTAGAGAAACCAATGTCTCGCGCCAGTCAAATCCTGGTGACCCAAGGCCAGCCGCTGCGACGGCCAAATCTCGCAAAAACAAATTCTTCGGCCAAACCCCTTCGGCCAAAAAATCCCGGCGCCGGCTTCGGCCGCGCCCTATAATCCCGCATCCGGCCCATCGCCGCGCTCATTTCCGGAGCCCCTCATGACCTTGCCCGCGACCCTTCCCTCCACCTCGCAAATTTATCCGCCCTCGCAAAGCCCCCTGCGCCAGTTGCGCGCGCTTCTTGTTCTCGTCCTCATCGGCATCGGCGTTTCAGGCTGCGGCTATAACACGATCCCGACGCTGGAGGAGGAGGCCAAAGCCAAGTGGGCGGACGTCCAGAACCAGTATCAACGGCGCGCTGATCTCATTCCCAATCTGGTCGCGACCGTCCAGGGCTACGCCAAGCAGGAGAAAGAGGTGCTGACCTCGGTGATCGAGGCGCGCGCCAAGGCGACGTCGGTCAAGATCGACGCCTCGCAATTGACCGACCCCGAGAAACTCAAACAATTCCAGGAGGCCCAAGGGCAATTGTCGGGCGCACTCGGCCGCCTGCTGGCGGTCAGCGAGAATTATCCGGACCTGAAATCCAATCAGAACTTCCTCGCCCTGCAATCGCAGTTAGAGGGCACCGAGAACCGCATCGCCGTCGCGCGGCGCGACTATATTGAAGCGGCGCGGGTGTTTAATACCGCGCTGAGAACCTTCCCGACCATCCTTTGGGCGAAGACTTTATTCCTCGGCCATAAGCCGCTCGCGGCCTTCACGGCCAATGAATCGGCGCAGACCCCGCCGCAAGTGAAATTTTGACGGCGCCGCGCAGGACTTCGGCCGCGCCGCCAAAGGCGATCCTCCAAGGGCGTGGGCGCCCGCAGAGCGCCTGGCCGGCGGCCGTGCGGAGCCTCGCGGCCGGGCTCTTCGCGGCGATCGCCTTCGCCGCCGCGCTCGCGCTCAGCTTTCCACCGCTGAGCGGGCGCGTCGTCGATCAGGCCGGCATCATCCCAGAGGCTGTTCGCGCCTCGCTTACGGACAAACTGGAAGCGCTCGAAGCCAAATCCGGCATTCAATTCGTCGTGGCGACGGTCAATTCGCTCGAGGACGAGGAGATCGAGCCCTACGCCAATGCGCTGTTTCGCAACTGGAAGCTCGGCGAGAAGCAGAAGAACAATGGCCTGCTTCTTCTCATCGCGCCGAAACAGCGCAAGGTGCGCTTCGAGGTCGGCTACGGCCTCGAAGGGACGATGACCGACGCCTTGTCGAAGATCATCATCACAAATGCGATGACGCCGCGCTTCAAGACCGGCGATTTCGGCGGCGGAATCGAGCGCGGGGTCGATGATGCGATCACAGTTCTGACGACCGATGCGTCCGAATGGCAGAAACGCCCGGAGCTCCGGCTCGACCGCCACGGCTCGACGCTTGACAATTGGACGCCGTGGATTGTTTTTGCGCTGTTCCTGCTGATTGTCTTTATGCTCATGAGCGCGCCCCGAATCGGGGCCCCGCCGCGCGCCGCCTCGCGTTGGGGGGCCCCGGCAAGCTCCGGTTCGCGGTGGGGCCAGCAGGCCTCGAGCTCCCGATGGGGTGATCCCCGAACGGCGCCGCCCCAAAGCGACAGCCTGTTTTGGAGCAATCTCCTCTCGTTTCTGCTCGGGATGCTGATGAATTCGGGACGCGGCGGGGGGCGCGGCGGTTGGGGCGATGATGGCGGCTGGGGCGGCGGATCTGGCGGCGGCTTTTCCGGCGGCGGCGGGTCGTCGGGCGGCGGCGGCGCTTCTGGAGGTTGGTGATGACGCAAACTTTATCTTTCGAAGACCAGCGCCGGATCGGCGCCGCGATCAAGGCGGTCGAGGCGAAAACATCCGGCGAAATCGTCTGCGTCGTGGCCCGCGCGGCCTCCGACTACATGACCTATGCGATCGCCTGGTCGGCGCTGGCCGCCCTGGCTGCGCCCTGGTTCCTCATCGCCTTCACGCAGCTTTCCACGCAGCGGATTTTTCTGATTCAGGTTTTGGTTTTCTCGGCGCTTTTCTTCGTTCTGTCCGGGTCGTCCCTGCGCCATCGCCTGGTTCCGCGCGGGGTCCGGCGGGCGCAGGCGCATCGCGCAGCGATGGAGCAATTCATGATCCGCGGCATGGCCCGCAAGGAAAACCGCGCCAGCATTCTGATTTTCGTCTCCCTCGCCGAACATTATGTCCGCATCATCGCCGATGACGGAATCGCGGCCAAGGTCGACGACTCCGTCTGGCGGGAGGCGGTGGACGCCTTGCTCGCCAATATCCAGGACGGAGAGATCGCGGAAGGATTCACAATCGCGGTCGAGAAATGCGGCGGCGTGCTCGCCGAGCATTTTCCGCCGGGGGACAAACAGGACGAACTGCCTGACCGGATTTATGTGATTTGATGCGGGACGGGCGTTGCCGGCTCACCTGCCCCGCAAGGCCGCAAGGACCGAGGCGCTGGCGCGTCCGTTCGGCGCAAGTCCCGCCTTGGCTTGAAAATCAGCTATCGCCTGCTTTGACTTGGTTCCGATCACGCCATCGGCCTTGCCGTCGAGATCATAGCCCCTGCGCATGAGCAGCGTCTGCAATTCGCGCCGGTCCGCGCGGGACAGGCCGAGGTCGTTGGTCGGCCACGCCGTCACAAGCCCCTGGCGTCCGCGCAGGCGATCTGACAGAAGCGCGATCGCCAGTGCATAGGATTCGGCGGCGTTATAGGAATAGATCGCATCGAAATTGCGGGTGACGAGAAAGGCCGGTCCGTTGGCACCCGCCGGGAGCAACAAGCCGGCGCTGCCGCCGCCAAGGCCCGAGCCGTCGATTCGGGTCAGGCCCCGCGCCGCCCAGGCCGCCATCGGCTCCTTGCGGGTGCGCCCGGAGGGACCCGAATAATGCTCCGGCAGCCGGACCTCGAAGCCCCATTCGGCGCCGGGCGTCCAGCCGCCCTTGCGCAAATAGGCGGCGGTCGAGCCTAGCGCATCGGGAACGGAATTGATGAGATCCTTGCGGCCGTCTCCGTCAAGATCAACGGCGATTCGCAAGAAGGTCGAGGGCATGAACTGGGTATGGCCAAACGCCCCCGCCCAGGACCCGTTGAATTGGGACGGGTCGATGTCGCCGTGCTGGAGGATCTTCAAGCCGGCGATGAATTCCGAGCGAAAATAGGCCTGCCGCGTTCCACCGCAGGAGAGCGTGGCGAGCGATTGAACGATCGGGCGGGTCCCAAACGCGCGGCCGTAATCGGATTCGACGCCCCAGACTGCGGTGATCGTCGCCGGATCGACCCCGTAATGGCTTTGGGCCGAAGCGAGCGCTTGGCCCCAACGCGCCATCATGGCGCGGCCGTCGCTGACCCTTTCCTCATCGACGAGACTGGCGAGATAATCCCAGATCGGCGTCTTGAATTCAGGTTGCGACTTGGCGAATTCCAACACCTCGGGGTTGGGCTGGAGCCCGCGCGTCGCCTTATCGAAAGTCGCGGCGTCAACGCCCGCCGCCCCGGCCGCCCCGCGCAGCCCGGCGAGGCAATCCTCGAAGCCGCCGGCCGCGGCCATGGCCGGCAGAAACGTCAGGCAAAGCGCCAAGCCCGCGGCGCATCCTCGCGCGGCGGAAGCTTGCGTCATCGGAAGGCGCATAGCGGGTCGATTGGAAAACAAGGCATTTCCCCATTCATGGAAGGAGCTGACGGATTCGCACGCCATTGTGCCGCGCCGGCAGCGCCAAGGCAAAATAGAAGTTTGCCCTTCAGCAATCGCGCATCAATCGTCGCGCGCAAGAACGTTAATGATTGGACACGGCTCGTCTGTCCTTCCGGCGTCGCATTGGCGCGTCAGTTCGGCCAGCGCATCGCGCATTTTTTGGAGATTGGTCAGCTTCGTCTCGATGAGCCCAAGTTTGCTCGCCGCCAGTTTTCGCGTTTCAGCGCAGCAGATCGCCCCGTCGAGGCGAAGCAGGGTGAAAATTTCCTCCAGCGTGAACCCGAGCGCCTGCGCCCGCCTGATGAACCTGACCCGCTTCGCCACCGCGGCGGGATAGCGCCGTTGACCGCCAAACGGCTTCGCTGGCTCGTGGAGCAAGCCGCGCCGCTGATAATAGCGGATGGTTTCGACATTGACCCCGGCGGCCGCGGCGAGCTGACCGATGCTCAATTCATCCGGCATAAATTCTCCCCTTGAACCCGTACCATACTACGGAGTTTAGACTAAGGGTAAGATCGCTTTGGAGTCTTTGAGATGGCGCGACTTGACGCGAAAACAGCGCTGGCCGCCAGCGCCCTAGCCGCCATCGGCGCCTCGCTCTGCTGCGTCGGGCCGCTGGTGTTGCTGGGGCTCGGCATCGGGGGAGCGTGGATCGCGAACCTGACCGCCCTTGAGCCCTACAGCCCGATCTTCGCCGGTCTGACGCTGCTCTTCCTCGGCTTGGCATTCCGCAAGCTCTACCTCACGGCCGAGGTCTGCGGACAAGGCGCTGCCTGCGCCGATTCGCGTATGCTCGGACGCCAGCGTCTGACCTTCTGGGCGGTCGCCGCGCCGCTTTTCGGCCTCTTGGCCACGCCATGGCTCGCGCCACTGTTCTACTGACGGGAGATCCTTGTGCGTCGAAAGGTTCAATCCGCCTCGCTTGCCGCCTCCCTCGCCTTGCTGCCACTCGCGGCGTTTGCGGGCGCGCCGCGAACCGTCACCCTCGATGTGAAGAACATGACCTGTCCAGTCTGCCCGATCACGGTCCGAAAGGCGCTGGAAAAGTCGCCGGGGGTGGCCGAGGCAAGAATCGATTTCGATAAGAAAACTGCGACGGTGACCTTCGACCCTGACCGAGCCGATGCCGCCGCGCTCATCAAGGCGACCACGGACGCAGGTTATCCGTCGTCGCTGCGCCCATAATCCTGAACGAGGCCATCCTATGAATGCGCCGCTTGCCGATACCGACCCAGCCTTGGAACTGATGGCCGAATTTGGCCAGATCACAAATGGCGTCTCCAAACATATCAACCAGATGCGCCAGGACGCGATTTTCGCGGAGGGCGCCGTCCCGGCGCGCTACAAGACATTGGCGGCGATGCTTTGGGCCATTTCAGCGCGCTGCGAGCCATGCTTTAAATATTACGTGCAGCAAGCCGTGAGATTAGGCGTAACCGACAAGGAAGTCGGCGAATTCCTCGCTGTGGCGTCAACGATGGGCGGATGCGTTGGCGAGATGTGGGCCCTGAAGGCGTTCAAGGCCTATAAGGACATCAAGCGCGGCGCGACCGCGGCGGCGACCGAGGAGCCAACGTGCTGCCCCTCGCATTGACGGCCGCCGGATTGGCGATCCAATTCAAACCGTCAAATTGAACCAGCGAGGCCAGGGCGTCAGTGAAGCTCAGGCCCCGAGCAGGCGCTGCACCTCATTGACGAGGTCCTTGAGATGAAAGGGCTTGGAGAGAATCTTAGCCTGCGGCGGAGCGTTATTATCCGGATTCAGCGCGACCGCAGCGAATCCGGTGATGAACATGACCTTGATGTCGGGGTCGAGTTCGGTCGCCCGGCGGGCCAATTCGATTCCGTCCATCTCGGGCATCACGATATCGGTCAGCAGCAATTCGAAAGGCTCCTCGCGCAGCCTTTGATAGGCGGAAAGACCATTGTCGAACGAGGCAACGTTGAAGCCCGCGTTCTGCAGCGCCTTGCCGAGAAAGCGGCGCATGTCGTTGTCATCTTCGGCAAGCAGGATTTTGCCGAGCTGGATCTTGGAATGGGTCGGAATGTTCATATTGTTCATGGGGCGCCTCGCAACTGCCGCCATCAAAGGGCCGGGCTGGTAAAAATCCGGTGAAAATCGCCGGTCATTGCGCTGGCCTTTAGTTTTTCCGTTTCGCTGTGATCTTTTTGCCCCGCCGCGATATTGATGAGTTATCCTTGACAGATTGATGAAGGCTGCACAATTTTCATAGGCTGCGGCTTCGCAAGGGAGATTTAAGTTCATGACTTCGGAGCCGCACGCCAATGGGTCCGCCGCGAGCGCATCCGGAAAGCTCGATGCGGCGCATGAACCCGAGCTCGACCCGTCATTCGAGGTTCTAGAGCCGGCCCTTCTCCGCTCCCCGCTGGTTTTTTCGTCGCCGCATTCGGGCAATGTGTATCCGCGCCGCTTCCTTGAACGCGCACGGCTCGACGTCGCGGCGCTGCGCCGCTCCGAAGACGCTTTCGTCGATGATTTATTCGGCGCCGTCGGCGCTCTGGGGGCCCCGCTGATCCGGGCGCGGTTTCCCCGCGCCTATCTCGATCTCAATCGCGAACCTTATGAATTGGATCCGCGGATGTTCGAGGGGCGGCTGCCCGCGTTCGTCAATACGCGTTCGATGCGAGTCGCCGGGGGGCTTGGAACCGTCCCGCGCGTCATCGGCCAGGCGCAAGAAATCTACGCCGCCAAGCTGCCGGTGGAAGAAGCGCTCGGTCGGATCGAAAAAATCTACAAGCCCTATCACGCGCGCCTGAGCGGGCTGCTCGCCAGGGCGCAACAAAATTTCGGCCTCGCTGTTCTCGTCGATTGCCACTCGATGCCGTCCGGCGCCCTGCTCGCCAGCGCCGGATTTCCCAATCCGATCCGCTTGGTTGGCCTCGACGCCAAGGCTAAGGCCGATTTCGTTGTCGGCGACCGTCATGGGACGAGCTGCGCTGCGATTTTGGTGAATGTCGTCGAAGAGGAGCTGCGCCGGCTCGGCTATTCCGTCCGCCGCAACAAGCCTTACGCTGGCGGCTTTATCACCGAACATTATGGCAATCCGCCCGCCCATTGCCACGCCATGCAGATCGAAGTGTGCCGCTCCCTGTATATGGACGAGCAGACGGTCAGCAAGGGGGAGCGATTCGCCGATGTCGCCGCGGCTTTGACCAAGGTCGCAACCGCCCTCGCCGCCACCGTCGCGGCGTTGCCGACCGCGCTGCGCGCCGCCGCCGAATAAAGGCCAGATGCAGGGGATGCGGCGCGCTCAAGGGAGCGCGTCGAATCCTTCCTTGAAGCCGGCCAGAGTGAGCGGAATGCCGACGCCTTCTTCTGGCGTCTGGAATATGATGAAGGTCGCGCTCTGGCCTTTCTTCATCTGCTCGATCAATTTCTCTTCCATGACGACCTCGGCGACGCAGCCGGTCGGAAGGCAGCGCACGAAACCGGCCCGGCCAACGTCGACGTCGTCTATTTTGAGCCCCAGGCCAGACGGCAGCAGCACGCCGAGCGGGGCGATGACGCGTAAGAGCCGGCTCTTCCCGTCGGCAGTCTTGAGGACGATGACGACGAGATTGATGTTTGGTTTGTCTTCCGCGGCGACGCTTTGCAGGAGAGCGCATTGCTCCCGGGCGGCGCCGGGCGGCGTCTCGCAGCGCAATTCCCAGTCGCCATGCTTGGCTTTCACCACGCCCTGGCCAAAAGCCGCGCACCCGCCGCCCATGAGCCAAACGCCGATGAACATCGAGCGGAACAGCCGCTTGACCACCCTTGCTTTCATTGCCTCGATCGCCTGCGCCATGGTCTCTCCGAAATGCGAATCTTACGTCCGCCTATTGCCTTATATTAAATTTTCTCAGTTTGCGCGCCGACGCTCTCGCCTCGACGCGAATCGCGCGCGGCGCATCGCCGAAGAGGCAGGGAGGATCCAGCGACGGCCGGCCTCCAACTGAATTTGTCAATTGCGCGCCAGAACAAAGGGCGCCCGCGGGTTCATTCGCATCCCAAAATTTAGGCGCCGAAAAAGAGGAAGATTGAACCGCGAAAGCAGGCTCCTAAAAAGCGACTGCCTTTTTCCCATCGGACCAGCCCTAACTCCCACCTTTTTCGGGCGCCCTCGCCGATCCAGCGCGACCCGCAGCCGGGAACGCGCCTTTGCGCCCGATCCTTCCGGCGAGAATCGATCACGCTCCTTACTTACTTGTTTTTGCGAATGATCTTCGTCAGCAAGTCCGAGGTCTAATGCCGATCATGCTCTAGCAAATCGCTTCCGCCTGTCAAGCAACGCGCTGGGCGTTCGCCTCAGCAAAATAGCTGACCGAGCCGCTGGCTAAACAGTCTGCTATGAAAAGTCGCATAATGGCGCGTCTTTGTCGCGCGTATTTGCCGCAAGCCGCAATCGTTACAGGCTCATTGCGCTCAATCAGCGTTTGTGGTTTTGAACCCGTACCCTCAGCCACTAGACGAGGCAAAACGGAAATGGTAGGCGCGGCGCGTCAGCCGTGCAACCGGAGCACCGACTTTCATGAGACTTGCCAGCACAGCCGCGCGACCCAGCCCCGCGTTTCGCACGCCCATCCTCCATGCCTGCCTTTGGCTGACGGCGCTTGCCGCCGGTTCGGCCCATGCGGACGGTTTCCCCGAACCCGGCCAGATCGGTTTCGAGGAAGCGGTCACGCCAATCGCGCACGAGATGCATTTTTTCCATGATTGGATCTTGTTGCCGATCATCGTCATGATCAGCTTGTTCGTTCTGGGCCTCCTCGCCTATGTCATTTTTCGGTTCAACGAAAAAGCCAATCCCGTCCCGTCGCGGACGACGCATCATTCCACCCTCGAGGTCATCTGGACCGTGCTCCCGGTGATGATCCTCGTCGTGATCGCGATTCCCTCGTTTCGCCTCCTCGCTCACCAAGTGATCGTGCCGGAGCCGGATCTGACCGTCAAGGTGACCGGCAAGCAATGGTACTGGACCTATAACTATCCGGCAGATCAGGGCGGCGGATTCGAATTCGATTCCTACCTGATACCCGAGTCGGACCTGAAGCCGGGCGATATCCGCCTGCTTTCCGTCGACAACGAGGCCGTCGTGCCGGTCGGCAAGGTCGTGCGCGTGCTGATGACGTCAGCTGACGTGATCCATTCGTTCACGGTCCCCTCCTTTGGCATCCGTATCGATGCGATTCCCGGACGGATGAACGAGACCTGGTTCAAGGCGGAGCGCGAAGGCGTCTATTATGGCCAATGCTCAAAAATATGCGGCCAGGGCCATGCCTATATGCCAATCGCCGTCCGCGTCGTGAGCCCTGAAAAATACGCGGCGTGGCTTGTCGAGGCGAGCAAGAAATTTGCTTCGACGAACGCCGCGCCGATCCATCTCGCGGATAGCGGCGCGCAGTCCGTCGATCAGCGCTAGAGCGCCTCTCGATCGCATGGAATCATAATCAAACACTGTGGAGCCTGCCGCAATCGCGGCGCGCTCCAGGGGCGACGGCAAAACCAGAGTTCGAGGGAGATCCCCGTTGGCGACGACCACATTAGACCATCAAGAACATGCCCATCCGACCGGTTGGCGGCGCTATTTGCTTTCGACCAACCACAAGGACATCGGCACGCTCTATATCATCTTCGCCCTTGTCGCCGGCGTCATCGGCGCCATCATGTCGGTCCTGATGCGGATGGAGCTGCAGGAGCCGGGCATCCAGATCTTCAATCATCTGGCCCAGATCATCAACGCCGCTTCGCCAGAGACGGCGGTCGACGCCGCGAAAAACCTCTACAACGTCATGATCACGGCGCATGGCCTCATCATGATCTTTTTCATGGTGATGCCGGCGCTCATCGGCGGCTTCGGCAATTGGTTCGTCCCGATCATGATCGGCGCGCCGGACATGGCCTTCCCGCGGATGAACAATATTTCGTTCTGGCTGCTTCCAGCCTCCTTGACCCTCGCCGTGATCTCGATGTTCGCAGAAGGCGCGCCGGGAATGATGGGCTTTGGCGGCGGCTGGGTTCTCTATCCGCCCTATTCAGGCAATACGGGCGCGCCTGGCCCGGCGATGGACTTCCTGATCCTCTCGATCCATTTGGCCGGCGCCTCCTCGATCCTCGGCGCAATCAATTTCATCACGACGATCTTCAACATGCGCGCCCCCGGCATGACATTGCACAAGATGCCGCTGTTCGCATGGTCGGTCCTCGTCACCGCCTTCTTGCTGGTGCTGACCCTGCCGGTGCTCGCCGGCGCCATCACCATGCTCCTCACCGATCGCAATTTCGGGACGACCTTCTTCGATCCCGCCGGCGGCGGCGATCCGCTCCTGTTCCAGCATCTGTTCTGGTTCTTCGGCCATCCGGAAGTCTACATCCTGATCCTGCCGGCCTTCGGCATCATCAGCCAGATCATCTCGACCTTTTCGCGCAAGCCCGTCTTCGGCTATCTCGGCATGGCTTACGCGATGGTGGCGATCGGCATCGTTGGTCTCGTGGTCTGGGCCCACCATATGTACACGGTCGGCCTGTCCCTCGACACACAGCGCTATTTCGTCTTCGCGACCATGGTGATCGCGGTGCCGACCGGCGTGAAGATCTTTTCTTGGATAGCGACCATGTGGGGCGGCTCGATCTCGTTCCGCGCGCCAATGCTCTGGGCGACCGGCTTCATCTTCGTGTTCACGGTCGGCGGCGTGACCGGCGTCGTGCTCGCCAATGCCGGCATCGATCGCGCCTTTCACGAGACCTACTACGTGGTGGCCCATTTCCACTATGTGCTTTCGGTCGGGGCGGTGTTCGCGATCTTCGCCGGCTTCTACTACTGGTTCCCGAAGATGACCGGCTACATGTACAATGAGTCTCTCGCCAAAGCGCAGTTCTGGGTGACTTTCATTGGCGTGAACCTCACCTTCTTCCCGCAGCACTTCCTCGGCCTAGCCGGAATGCCGCGCCGCTATATCGACTATCCCGACGCCTTCGCCCAGTGGAACCAGATTTCCTCTTACGGCTCCTATATTTCCGGCATTGGCCTCGTCTTGTTCTTCTATCTGATCTATGACGCCTTCGCCAAGAAGCTGCTCGCCGGAAACAATCCGTGGGGCCCCGGCGCAACGACGCTCGAATGGACGCTATCGTCCCCGCCGCCGTTCCATCAGTTCGAGACCTTGCCGCGCATCAAGGATTTGGAGCATTGAAATAAAACGCGGCGCGGCGGAGCTTTCGCCGCGCCCTATAGATAGCGCGCCAGGACCTGGCCGCCCAGCGCCTGCGGCGGGCGGAAACGCGCAGGCGCTGCGCTTAAGCGACCAATAGCGAGGCGCTGGCGTCAAGAGCGCCTCGCATGAACGTTTCGAAAGCAAAGTGAGTTTTGTACCAAAATGCGCGGTTGGCGCAGGAATTGAGTCGGCGCGGACATGAGTTTCATCAGCGGAAGCAGCGAGAGAACAGCCTCGGACCTCACGGTTTCGATCGCAAGCCCCTCCGATTATCTCGCCCTGCTCAAGCCCCGGGTCATGTCGCTCGTGGTTTTCACCGCTCTTGCCGGGGTCTTGATCGCCCCGACGCATGTCCATCCGGTCATCGGCTTTGCTTCGCTGCTCGCCATAGCGGTCGGCGCCGGCGCCTCGGGCGCTCTCAATATGTGGTATGACGCCGATATCGACGTCCTGATGAAGCGGACCCGGAAGCGGCCGATTCCAGCCGGCAAAATCAGCGAGGGCGACGCCCTCGGCTTCGGCGCGACCCTCGCGGTTCTCTCGGTCATGACCCTTGGCATCGTCGCCAACTGGCTCGCCGCCGCCCTTCTCGCTTTCACGATATTCTTCTATGTCGTTATCTACACGATGTGGCTGAAGCGCTCGACCCCGCAAAACATCGTCATCGGCGGCGCCGCGGGGGCGTTTCCTCCCATCGTCGGCTATGCCGCGGCCACAGGCGAAATCAGCCTGGCCAGCCTCGCCCTATTCGCGATCATTTTTGTCTGGACCCCGCCGCATTTCTGGTCGCTCGCCTTGGTGAAGGCCGACGAATACGGCCGCGCCGGCATTCCGATGCTCCCCAACGTCAAGGGCGCCAACCGCACCCGCCTGGAAATCCTCCTCTACGCGATCGTCCTGGCTCCGCTCGGCCTTTCGCCCTGGCTGCTGGGATTCGCCTCCCTCGCCTATGGGCTGCTCGCCACCGTTCTTGGCGCGCTCATGCTGCTGTTTGCGGCGCGCGTTTATTTTGTCCGCACCGGCGAGCGGGCCGATCGCTGCGCGAAAAGCCTGTTCGGATTCTCAATCCTCTATCTTTTCCTCCTCTTTGCAGAGATCGTCGGAGAGCGTCTTCTTGCGTTTTCGCAACGGCTGACAATCAACCTGCCATGGTGATGCTATGACGAATGCTGGCGAACCCGAAGGCATCACATTGACCCCGGCGCAGCTAAAGAGCCGGCGTCAACGCAATGTCGCGATCGGCATTGCGATCGGTTTCTTCGTCCTGCTTTTCTATGTCGTGACGATCGCCAAGCTCGGGCCCGGCGTGCTCGAGCGGCCTCTGTGACATGACCCAATGATCCGGCGCAGCGCCCAGAGCGCCCCCAAATCTCCGCGAGCGCCAATATTTGGACGCACGAACCTCGTCGCCGCCGTCTTTGTCGCTATAAGCTTGGCGATGCTCGGCCTGACATTTGCTTCTGCGCCGCTCTACCGCCTGTTCTGCGCCGCGACCGGCTACGGCGGGACGATCCAGGTCGCCAAGGCCGCGCCCGCGAGCAAAGGCCTGCGCGACCTGACGGTGCGTTTCGACGCCAATATCGCACCCGGGCTTTCATGGAAATTCGAACCGGAAACGCCGGAGATCCGGCTGCGGACCGGCGAAACGGCGACTGTCTTTTACAAAGTCACCAATATGTCGAATGCGGAAACCGCAGCACAGGCGATGTATAACGTGAGCCCCGATATTGCCGGCGCCTATTTCAACAAAATCTCCTGCTTCTGCTTCGATGAACAAAAACTCGGCCCGCACGAGACAACGGAATTGCCGGTCGTATTTTTCCTCGACCCCGCCCTCGAGAAGGATTCAACCATGAGCGGCGTCCGATCCGTCACGCTCTCCTATACTTTTTTTGCCGCCAAGCCTTCGGCGTCCAGCGCCGGAGGCGACGGCAAGACCGGCGCGAAGGCGAAGCCTCTCTAGACCGGGACGATCGGTCGCCTTGACGGCCGCTCCCAAACGAGGCAAACGCCATCAGCCAATTTTGCGGCCGGATCCCGTCACGGGCATTTCGGCGGGTTTCAACGAGATAGGCTCACGTGAGCCTTCAAGCCGGAAAAAGGGTTAACTTTGATGTCGGACGCCCACGCGAAACCGAACCACGATTATCACCTCGTCGACCCAAGCCATTGGCCGATCCTCGGGGCGCTCGCCGCTTTTGTCTTGGCGGTTGGGGCCATCTTGTGGATGAAGCACTTGTCCTTGGCCGGCGTCATTCCCGGCTCCTTGGTCTTCGGCGCCGGCCTCATCGGCCTTCTCTTCGTCATGGGCTCCTGGTGGGCCGACGTCATCAATGAGGCCGAATACGGCGGCTACCACACGCGCGTCGTGCAGATCAGCCATCGCTACGGCATGATCCTGTTCATCGCTTCGGAAGTGATGTTCTTCGTCGCCTGGTTCTGGGCTTTCTTTGACGCCAGCCTCTTCCCAGGCGAGGCCATTCAATATTCCAGAGCCGAATTCACCGGCGGCACTTGGCCTCCGAAAGGGATCGAGGCGCTCGACCCCTGGCATTTCCCGCTGCTCAACACGCTGATCCTCCTGACCTCGGGCCTGACCGTGACCTGGGCGCACCACGCCCTCCTCAAGGGCGATCGCTCCGGCTTGAAATATGGCCTGATCCTCACCGTCCTCCTCGGCCTCCTGTTCACCAGCGTTCAGGCCTATGAATACGCCAACGCCCCCTTCGCGTTCAAAGGCTCGATCTTCGGCGCGACCTTTTTCATGGCGACCGGCTTTCACGGCTTCCATGTCATCGTCGGGACGATCTTCTTGAGCGTTTGCCTTATTCGCGCCTTCGCCGGACAGTTTTCGTCCACCCAGCATCTCGGCTTCGAATTCGCGGCTTGGTATTGGCATTTCGTCGACGTGGTTTGGCTGTTCCTGTTCGCCTGCATTTACGTGTGGGGATCCTGGGGCGCCCCGATGGAGCACTAGAGCGGGATGCGAAAAAGTGGACTCCGGTTTTTCGCGTCAAATCCCGCTCTCTTCTCAACAATGGATCACGTTTCATGCTTTTGGATGTTTCCATCTAAAAGCATCGTGATCTAGCCCGCGCAAGACGCGCTTATTCGAAGCGCGGCCACCGCGATCGATCCGGAGCATGAACGAGTTAATCGAACTCGTTCATGCTCTTTTTTTCGCCAAATGATCTTGCCTGAAAACGCCGCCATTTTTCAGGGACATAAAGGTTTCGCTAGGTCGGCGCCATCAAGGAACGCCGCAACCGCCGGGTCCCTTCTCAACGCCGCGCGATCCTCCTCGGTTGGAAGATGCGGCCGGTCCCGCGCCGCATTGACAAGGCATAGAAATCCAAGCGGCGCCGCCGCGCTCGCGCGGAACTGATGCCAGGTCCAGGGCGAAATCGTCACAAGATCATGCAAGGCCAGCGGATGGACCGCCGCGCCGACTAGGCAATGTCCTTCTCCGCGAAGCACCACGACCGCATGCATATGTTCATGCCGCTCGAGGGTGGAGAATCCGCCAGGCTCAATCTCGAAATAGCGCAATTCGCCGAGCAAGCGCGGATCGGAAAACAGCGTCTGCCGGGAAATCGCCTTGAATGGCGCGCTCTGATCGTCCTTGTAAGGGCGATGCTCGACGCCAGCCCAGCGGAACTCTTCGGCCTTGCGCAATGACATTGGTTCGGGGTCGGCGTCAGACATGGGATCCCCTCAGGCGCGGCGGTCGCGCAATTGCGAACGGCGGTTTTTTGAGCGCTTGTCGGTCACTTGATCATTTACAAAAATGGTCTGGCTATTGCTCACAACGCCAATTTCATCCATAGATGGACCTTCCTTTGAGCGCCACATTTGTCTGATCGACATATACTTATCCTGGATGATTTCTCCCGGAGCCATGCGGCTTCGCGCAGGTTGAAACAAAGGGCGGCACATGATCATGCTTGATCAACCCGCAGGCGCCAATGCATCCGTTGATCATGGGTGTTCATATACTGAACGTCGGAGGGGGTTTGGCCGAACTTTGGCGGGGTTCGCCGGCTTCGCGTCGAGCCGTTTCGCCAACCTCGGACGCTATGGGAGCTCCAAATGACGTCTCTCTCAAATCAAGTCGCTGAGGCGCCAGATGTCCGCATCATCGGGCCAGACGAACCAAGCGTCTGGAAACAGATGAATTGCGCCCCTTTCACCTTCCGCCATAATCTCGCGAACCATCCCCTGTTCGATCTCGCCAAGCTGGCGAGCCTCGCCACGGCGGCGGTCGAGCGGGGCGATCCGGCGAAATTCGGCTTCAGAATAAAAGGCGGCGACGCGAAATTCAACGACGCTCCTTTGCGGGACAGGCTCTTCCAGGCCGTTGAACGCATAGAAGCGGGCGGAGCCTTCTTCAAATTGTCCAGTCTTGAGGAATTGGACGAGGACTATGGCCACATTCTTCGCAAGACAATTGGCGAAGTTGAAGACATCACGGGACTGCCCTTGCGGCAGGACATTGGCTACTCGGGACTCTCGGTCTTCGTCGCCTCGCCCAACATGGTGACGCCCTATCACTTCGATGCCGACACCAATTTCCTTTTTCAGGTTCGCGGCGAAAAGGACGTCCGTCTTTTCGATCCGAAGGATCGCTTCATTCTGACCGAGCCCGAAATTGAGCGTTTCTACGCGGGCAACCCGATGTCGGCCATCTATCGCGATGAGGTTCTAGAATCGGGAACAGTATTCCATCTGGACCCCGGGATCGCTGTCCACCACCCGCCCTTGGCGCCTCACATTGTGTCGACAGGGAACAATGTTTCGGTGAGCGTCAGCATGTGGTTCATTCTGCCTCCCGAAATTCGTCAGGCGCGAATCTACCAGGCGAATTTCTGCCTCCGGCTGCTTGGATTGCAGCCGCTGCCGCCCGGCCGATCGAAATTCCAGGACCGCGTGAAAACCGCGGCCTTCGAAAGCCTTACAGCGTCCAATCCAAAGAGCATCGATGAACTGCTCTATTCCGGCATAAACAGGCTCAAGGCGCCATTCAGGGCCGCCGAACGACTCGTCCGGGGCCGCGCCGCCTGACACGGTTATGAGCGCAGACCGCCATAGTCGTGTTCGGCGACGGCGCGAACAAAATCGGCGGTCGTCGCCGTGATCGCGTCGCGCGCTTCGAGCAGCCCGCCGCCGATCAGCAGCATGACGTCGGCGCCATAAAAATCGAGCATTTCGGGCGCGCGCCGCACGGTCATTCCGCCCGCCGGCGCCGGAGCGCTCGGGCGAAGGCCGTCCCAGACGCAACGGAGCGCGTCCGAGATCCCTGCGCAGGTCGCGGCGGAATAGCCGAATCGTCCGCCATGATTGGGAAAGATCACCGCATCCGCGCCAAAAAGCCGGAACAGCTTGGCGAAAAGGATCGGCGAAACGCGCGCGGCGCCAGTCATTGTCGGATGCGCCAGAAATGCGAAATCCGGATTGGCCTGGCGCAAGGCGTGAAAATTCGAGACGCCGGCAATCATCGGCCCGATCAGAACGGTGTCGAGCCCCTCATCGCGGGCGATGCCAAGCTGGCGCTCCATCTCAGGGTAAGAACCCGACAGGCTCGGCGCGTAGCGGGTCGCGCATCCGCTGATTGCGGCGGCCTCGCGGATCGCGCTGGCGCAGGCGCGAACCCGCTCGGAAAAAGGACTGTAGGACTGGTTCGCCAATCCATGATCGTCCTTGATGAAATCGAGCCCGCCGAGGGCCAGCCGGAAGGCGAGCTCCGCCAGCTTCGAGGCTGGCAGTCCCTGCGGTTTGAGCGCCGAGCAGGTCAAGGCGCGACCCTGCGCCATCGCGCGCTGGCGCAGTCCTTCGAGACCGTGATGCGGACCGCCGAAAGCCGCCGCGAGCAGAGACTCCGGCGCGACGATGTCATGAAGGATGACGTCGTCATGCAGCGACGTATTGCCAAACAGCATATTGATCAATTGGCCGGCGTCGTCGCCGATCGTTGCGGCCGCGAGATCGATGCGCACATCGAACCAGCCATCTCCGCAATCCTCGATCGCTGCTACTTGTCCCACGATATCGGCGAGAACGGCGCCATCATCGATCGCCGCCAGCGGCATTTCCACGCTTTGCTCGACCGCAATGGCGAGCGCCCGGGCCTCGATCGAGGCAGGCGCGCCGCGCACCTTATAAAAGGCGCTGAGTCTGGAGCCCGGGAGCTCCGCCCCGGGCGGAGCTTGATCCGTCACGCCGTTCGCCAGACGGAACGGTCGCGTTCGGCGTCGACCATCTCGAGCAAAGGCTGCAGATGTTCGACAATCCGGTTCGCCCCCTCATCCTGGAACATCTCCTCGTGCCAGCCCGGGATGTGGAACAGAAAGAAGCGGCCCTTCACCAGATCCGTCCAGCCGAGGTTAGGATCGGCAAAACGCGTAATGACTTCATCGCTTTGAAGGACAACCACATCTCCGACCGACGGTGGCGTTCGATAATGGTTCCGCGCCACTTCGAGCGTGCGCAGGAACAGCCAGTCCTCCCGGTCGACGTTTCTGACCCGCGCACTCTTGATGAGGCGCAACTTGGCCGCAAGATCCAAGATCCGGCTCTTCCGAATCAGCGTATATGACCCGAGAATATCCATGAACGACTCCTTGCCGGTCCGGACGAGCTTGATCCGGTGGCGGAGGACATGGAAGCGATAATTCCAATGGTAGATAAAGCGCCTGAAAAACGGCAGCCCCTTCAAATAGCCGGGCACCCAGATGTCGGACATGATGACCAGCGGAACCGATTCGCCCGCCCGCGCGAGCTGCTGCGCGGCTTCATAGGCAATGGCTCCGGCCACGCACAGGCCGAATAATACATAGGGTCCATGCGCCTGCGCCTCGCGGATCACGCGGACATAGTCAGCCGCGATTTCGCTTAAGCTGCGCGGCGTCTCGGGAAGCGGTCCATCAGGTTCGATCAAGGGAATGCCGAGAAACGGCCGATCCGTGCCGATCCGTCTCGCGAGATTGTAATAGAGCACCGTATTGTTGATCGCCAGGATCGGCGTCTTGTCGCCCTTCGGTTGAATCTGGACGACGGTGGAGGGTCCGGGTGGCGCTTCGGAGCCAGCCAGGCAGGCTGCGAATTCGCGCAATGTCGGCGCCTGGAAAAGAGTCACGACATCGATCTTGACGTCAAAAGCGCTTGAAACGCGGGCCATGAGCCGGATGGTCAGCAAGGAGTGCCCGCCGAGTTCGAAAAAATTCGAATCCGGGCTAATTTCCGCGACGCCGAGAACGTCGCGCCAGATCGCCGCCAGCTTCATTTCGACCTCCCGCAGCCGGGCGGCGGAAGGCCCGGCTGGCCCAGGCGTCCGCTCAGCGCTCCGGGGGGCGGGCGGCGGCGGCAGGCGCGCAAAATCGACATCGCCGCGCGATGTGCGCGGCAAGGCGAGGAGGATGCTAACGCCGCTCGGATGATTTCCCGTCGGCGCCGCTTTTTCGAGATAGGCCATCAGCTTCGAGGGCAAAGTCTCCAAAAGAGCGCCCGAGTCCGGCGCGGGCGTCACATAAGCGTAAGACGCTTCCGCCCCAGCCAGCCCTCGCCCGCCCAGCCCTTGGCCGCCCAATTCCGCTCGGTAGGCGACCGCCGCCTGCTGGACATCTGGGTGAGCTGCGAGCAACGCCTCGATCGCGGCGAGGTCTTCGCGCAATGGGCGCGGGGCGATCGCGTCGCGAACCGGCGGGGTGAGCGCCGATAATCTCGCGCTCGGAGTCGCGACCGCGAACTCGAAAGCGGAGATCAGAAACGCAAGCATTGCCTCGGCCGTGCGCCTTTCGAACAGATCCGGGTTATATTCCACCGCCATCCGCCAGCCGCTGGGCCAATGGACGAGGAAAAAGAAGAAATCGTAGAGTGACCCGGCGGAAAGCGAAGGTTGTCCGCTCAACTCGAAGCCGCCATAGATTTTGTTGTCCATGACATCGCGTAGGACGGTGAAATTGACCGAAATCAACGGCGTGCGTTTGGGATCGCGCGGCGGATTGAGGATTTCGACCAGCTTGTGGAACGGCATCCGCTGATGGATCAGCGCGTCCTGAACGGTCCCGTTGACCTGCGTCAGGAATTCGTCAAACGTTGGGTCGCCCGACGCATCGAACCGCATCACCAGATTGTTGATGAAGATGCCGATCATGGTCTCGAGGTCCGGATCGTCGCGGCCGGCGATCTGGGTCCCGAAAATCACGTCAGCCGCGCCGCTATAGCGGTGCAGCATCGCTCCGGTGACGGCGCAGGCGAAGCTAAACAGCGTCATATTATGCTGTCGCGCCGCCTCCTCCAGCCGTCCGCCAAGCTCTGGCGGCAGGACGGTCGCCAGGATTTCGCCGCGGTAGGTCGGCCGCAAGGGTCGCGCGTGATCGGGGACCAGCTCGAAATAGGGCGCGCCGCCCAGTTTGCCTTTCCAATAGGCGACTTCCGCGTCAAAGCTGCCGCTCGCGAAATATTCTTTCTGCCAGCGGCAATAGTCGCCATATTGCAGCGAAGGCGCGGGGAGATCTGGACTGCAATTGGCGTCGAGCGCCGCGGCGATCGCGCCGAATTCATGCGCTAGGACGCGGATGGACCAGCCGTCGAAGGCGATTTGATGCACGCTCACCAGCAAGATCGCATGATCGGCGGAGAGGCGCAGCAAGGTGACGCGGATCAGCGGCAAGCGCCGGATGTCCATTGGCAGATGCGCTTCCCGCCTGCCAAGCGCCAAGGCTTCGTCGAGGCGCTCGGCCTCTGGAATGATGGTCAGGTCGATGACGAGCAGCTTGAACGCGTAGCTGGCGACGACCTCCTGCATCGGCTCGCCGTCCTTTTCGAAGAACCGCGTGCGCAGGATTTCATGCCTGTCGATGATCGTCTGAAACGCCTGCTCTATCGTCGCAGGGTTGAAGCGCCCGTTGATCTCCCAACGCAATGCGACGTTAAGAGCGGCATTGCCTGGATTGAGCGAATCGATGAACCAGCAGCGCTCCTGAGAGGATGAGCACGGAAAGACCAACGCGCCAGCGGCGGACGCTGGTCCGCCGCTGGTTTGAGCCTCCGAAACATCCGCTGACGAAATGCGCGTCAGCGGACCTGTCGCGTCTGGACGCGACTCAGGGACGCCACAGCTCATGCAGTGGGTTCCCGCGCCGCTTGCGCGCTCCGCCTGAAACTCCGTAGCGACGGCGCCGCCGCCAGAGCTGCCGTCAGCGCCGATCCAGCGGATGATTCCTCCGCGGCCTGCGCGAGTTCCGCGATCGTCGGATGCCGCATCACGTGTTTCGCCTCGAGCCCTATACCCTGGTCCATCATTTTTGCCGCGATGCGGAACAAGTGGATGGAGTCCGCGCCAAGAGAAAATAGATTGTCATGAACGCCAACGTCATCGAGCTGTAGCACATCGCTCCAGATCTTGGCGAGCTTGGTCTCCACTGGAGTGCGCGGCGGCGTCACGACGCGATCCGGAACGGCAAGGGCGGCGTCTGGCGCTGGCAACGCCTTGCGGTCGAGCTTCCCATTTGGCGTCAACGGCAGGCGGTCGAGGACAACCCACGCCGCCGGGACCATGTAGTCGGGCAATTGAGCGGCGGCGGCGCTTGCAAGCTCGGCCGGGACAAGCGTTTTGCCTGCTTCCGCCACGACATATCCAACGAGGCGCGGCGTTCCCCCCAGTGGGGAGGCGATCGCCGCCGCGCAGGCGGCAACCCCAGCGCTGCGTCGGATGACGGATTCGACTTCCTCAAGCTCGATGCGGAAACCGCGCAATTTGACCTGCGCATCGACCCGCCCGAGGACTTCGATGGCGCCATTTTGCAGCCGCCGCGCGAGGTCTCCGGTGCGGTAGAGACGGCGCGGCGCGCCATCCGCGAGGGCGATGTCGAAGAAGGCCTCGGCGTCAAGGTCGGGGCGTTGGAAATAGCCGCGCGCCAGCCCATCGCCGCCAATGAACAGCTGTCCGACGACGCCGGGCGCAGTCAGTTCGAAATTGCGGTCGAGGACATACAACTGGGTATTCAGGACCGGCTCGCCGATCGTAATCGGGCCGGGACCAGGCGAAACCTTGCCGATGCTGGACCAGACGGTGGTCTCGGTCGGTCCGTAGACATTCCAGAGCTCGCCGCCATTTGCGAGGAGCATGTCCGCGAGGTCGCGCGGCAAGGCCTCGCCCCCGCAGAGCATTTTGAGCCCCGGCCGTGGACGAAAGCCGGCTTCGAGCAGCATGCGCCAGAGCGAAGGCGTCGCTTGAACCAGGGTGGCCTGCGATTTCTCGATGCGGGTTACAAGACCGAAGCCGCCGGTGACCTCGTCGCGGCTCGCGATGACCACCTGCCCGCCCGTGATGAGCGGCAGGAACAGCTCCAGCCCAGCGATGTCGAAAGCGATGGTCGTCACCGCGACCAGCACGTCGCCCGCGCCGAAACCGGGAATTCGCGCCATCGACCAGAGCAGGTTGACGAGGGAGCGATGGGCGATTTCGACTCCCTTAGGCGTCCCGGTGGAGCCAGAGGTGAAGATCACGTAGCATGTAGCCTCGGCGTCGCCGGTCGCCGCCACGGGCGGGCTCGCCGGATTGGCCGCGATAGCTTCGGCCTCGACGTCCAGCCTTACGACGGGAAGGCCCGCGGCGACCGAAGCCGTCTCCGCGCTGTCGCAGATCAGGGCCGAGACGGCGGCGGCGTCGAGCACGAGGCGGAGCCGCGCCGCCGGATAATGCGGATCGAGCGGCACATAGGCGTGGCCCGCTTTCAGGATCGCGAGCAACGCGACCAGCATGTCGAGCGATCGTTCGGTCGCCAGCGCGATGCGGCCACAGGGCTCGGGAACGATGCGCCGCAAATGATGGGCGAGGCGATTGGCCCTCGCGTCGAGTTCGCGGTAGCTTACAACCGTCTCGCCGCAAACCGCGGCGATGGAGTCGGGCGTCCGTTCCGCCTGAGCCGCGAAGAGTTCATGCAGCGGGCGCAGATCGAGATCGCGCGCCGTTGTATCATTCAGTCCGTCGATCAGACGCGCGCGCTCGCCCTCAGACAGAAGCGGAAGCGCCGAGATCGGCCGCGCGGAATCGGCCGCGATGGCGTCCATAAGCGTGTGGAAGCCGCCAATCCAGCGCTCGATGGTCGCCGCGTCGAACAGGTCGGTGCTGTAATCGCAATCGATGCGCAGCCCGCCTTCTTGTTCGGTGATGTTGAAAAAAATGTCGAAAATAACGAACCGCTTCGGATTGGACTGCGCCTCGATCTCGAGCCCGGGCAGATGGATCTTGTCGCCGAGGCGTTCGAGATTGAACTGCACTTCGACCAAGGGCCGCGCGCCCAGCCCATGCGGCAGATCCAATTTGCGCACCAGCGTGCCGAGGGTGAAGCTCTGGTTCTCATAAGCGGCGAGCACGATCTGGCGGGTCTTGGCGAGAAGCTCCGCCGCCGATGTCCCCTCCTCCCAGCGCCCGCGCAAGGGAAGGAAATTGACGCAATGGCCAACAAGGCTATCGCCTTCCGCGAGCGATTGCCCGGCCGCCGGAATGCCGACGACGACCTCTTCTTGACCGGCCAACCGCCCCATCAGGGTCTCGAACGCCGTCAAAAGCGCGACGAATAGAGTGCAGCCCTGACGCGCGGCCGCCTTGCGGAAGCGCTGCGTCGATTCCGCATCGATCATGCGGGTCAGGGTTGCGCCGCGGAACGTCTTTTCCGATCGACGGGGCCGGTCGGTCGGGAGATCGAGCGGTTGCGGCGGAGGCGCGAATTGGGGCAGCCAGAACGCCTCGACGGCCGCGCCCTGCCGTGCTTGCCGCGCCCGCTCCTCGGCGCCGTAGCGGCCGAAAGACAGGGGCTCCGGCAGATCGGCGGGCGCCCCGGTGCGGGCGGATTCATAGAGCTTGGTCAGTTCGTCGATAATGACGTTGAACGACCATCCATCGCAAATGATATGATGTGCGGTTAGGACCAAGGCGTGATCGTCGGCCGCGCGGCGCACCAATTGGGCGCGGATCAAGGGTCCCTTCGCCAAATCGAACGGCGCCGCCGCATCCGCCGCCAGCAGTTCGCTCCAGGCGGCCTCCGCCGCCTCGCCGGGCATCGCCGCGAAGTCGAACTCGGGAATCGTCAGTTCGAGGACGGGCGCGATGCGCATGAGTCCGCCGGCTGGGTGGAACGAGGCGCGCAAGGCGTCATGCCGCGCGACCACCTCGTTGGCCGCCCGGCTCAAGGCCGCGCGATCGAGAGCGCCCCGCAGCCGCAGGGTCATGGATTCATTGAAAGCGCAAGAGGCCTCGTCGGAAAGCTGAGCGGCGAGCCAGATTTCGGTCTGCGCCTCGGTGAGCGGCGCATCGGAAATGGCGGCCCCGGGAGCGGCCGGCATGAAGTCGGCCTCCTGCATCGCGATGATGCTGCTCTCGAAGGCCTCGGCGATCTCCGCGATGTCGGCGTCGCTATGCGCCGTCGTGAGGAAGCAGGGGTAATGGTCTTGGATGTAAACGCCGCGCTCGAGCATGTGCGGATAGAACAGGCTGGCGAAGCGGCTGGCCCCCGCGAGGCTGAAGAAAAACAAGCTCCCGCAGGTTTCGATATGCGCATCGACGCCGCGCTGCTTCAAGAAGCCGTTGAGGCGCCCCACCAGCGCCGCCGTGCGGGCGGTGAGGCCTTCCTGCAGCGCCGGTCCTTGGCTCTTGAGATGGTTGAGAACCGCCCATACCGCCGCCAGCACGAGCGGATGGCGCACGAAGGTTCCGGCGAAGAAGGTCATCGCGACTTCGGGATAGGAATCGTCGCCGTAGCGCCACACCCCGCCGTCGAGCGCGTCCATGAAGGCCGCCTTGCCGGCGAGGATGCCGACCGGCAGGCCGCCGCCGACCACCTTGCCATAAGTGGCGAGATCGGCGCGGATGTCGAACAGCGCCTGCATGCCGCCGGGATGCATTCGGAAGCCGGTCACGACCTCGTCGAAAATCAATGCCGAGCCCGCCGCCGCCGTGATGGCGCGCAGTTCCTTCAAGAAGGCGACCGGCTGCAGATCGGGATGCCGGCTTTGCACCGGCTCGACCAGAACGCCGGCCAACTCATCCGCATGGGCGCGAATCCACTCCAGCGATTCCGGCGCGCCATAGGGCAGCACCACCATGTTCTCGACCGACTCCGAGGGAATCCCGGCCGCCGCCGCCACCGAGCGCGCGACGCCCGAGCGCAAGCTTCCCTTCACCAGCACTTCGTCGAACTGGCCGTGATAATCGCCGGTGAAGGTGGCGATGCGGGACCGGCCGGTGACGGTGCGCGCAACCCGCATCGCCGCCATCACGGCTTCCGATCCGGTGTTGCAGAAAGTGACCCGCTCATTGCCGGTCATTTCGCTGAACAGCGCGGCCACCTTCCCGGCCATCGCCGCCTGCGGTCCAATCGCAAAACCCCGATGCAGTTGTTCGGCCACCGCCTCGACGACGAAGGCCGGCGCATGGCCAAACGCCGTCTGGCCATAGCCGTTCACCAGATCGATATAGGCGTTGCCATCGATGTCATAAATGCGGGAGCCGGCGGCGCGATCGCTCACGATCGGAAAGACGAGATCCTTCCATTCCTGCCGAAAGCCCGCGGCGGCGCGCGGATCGGCGAGAACGGGCCGGTGCTCGCTCGTCAGGCGTTTCGAACCGGGCGCGCGAGCGTTGAAACGCTCCGTCAGCGCGGCGAGTTTTTCTTTTTGAAAATCCGTCATCGGGCCGGTCGGCGCATTGCGGGCCTCGGCGAGCATCTCCAGACGGGATTTTCCCTCCGCCGGCGGCGGCGACGCCGTCACTGGGGCCGCAA
This sequence comes from Methylocapsa aurea, assembly GCF_000746085.1. Taxonomy (GTDB): domain Bacteria; phylum Pseudomonadota; class Alphaproteobacteria; order Rhizobiales; family Beijerinckiaceae; genus Methylocapsa; species Methylocapsa aurea. The sequence continues at coordinate 200,698 of NZ_JQKO01000004.1, forward strand.
CAGCCGGCGCGGCCGGAGTCGGGACGACCGCGCGAGGCTGTTCCGCCGCAGGCGCTGGCGCCGGGGCGCCGCCGCGCAAGGCGTCGAGCTGCTGCGCCATAAGCCGGCTCATCGTATCGAGCTGATCGCGGATGATCTGTTCCATGGTCCCGGCTCCGGCGGGTCCGAGAGCCGGCGGCCGAGCCGGCGCGGTCAGAGCGATCGGGGCCGACGGGACCGCGGCGGCCGCTGGCGCGGCGAGAGCGGGGGCCGGCGCGGCGGGAGCCAACTCGGGCGGCAGATGCGCAGCCAGATGCGCGGCCAAGGCCGGTATAGTCGACAAATCGCTCAGTAATTGGCGGAAGGTCAACTTGACTTTGAAGTCGCGCTGCAACTGCTGCGTGACTTGGCTGAGGAACAGCGAGTCGAAGCCCATTTCGAGGAAACTCGTCTCGGGGGCAACGTCCGCGATCGGTTCGCCGGAGAGGTTTTCCAAAAGCGCGACAATTTTGCCTTGTAGCTCGACGCCCGAGGAGGCCGCTGGAGCTGCGCTGGACGGTGGAATGGTGGCTGTTGTTGATTGCATTGTAAAAAATGTCTCGGCAAAAGATTTTTCATCGATAGATTTGGCGGTTGCGCTAGACGGCAATTGTCCTAGCTCAACCACGCCTGATTGAACAGGCGCCAACGCGGCGCTGTCGGAACGGACAGGCTGTGGGGGATCGATCCAGTGCCGCGACCGCTCGAAGGGATAGGTCGGCAACGGAACCCGCAACCGCCTGGCGCCCGCATGTAGACCTTGCCAATCGATCGCCGCGCCGGAACACCATAGCTGCGCCGCCGAGCGCGCCATTACGTCGTCATCGGCCTCGGGGCGGGAGGCGTCGGGCAGCGAGGCGAGCACTGCCGCCGCGCTGGTCCCGGCGCCGGCCTGACGCGCCAGGGTGGAAAGGGTGATGCCTGGCCCGACCTCGAGCAGAATTGCACGGCCGGCGGTCGCGGGGTCGCGGAGCAAGGTCGCCAGTCCGTCGCCAAAGCGCACCGGCGCGCGGCAATGGCGCGCCCAATAGTCCGGCGATGTCGCCTGCGCGTCGGTCAGCCAGCCGCCGGTGACGCTTGAGATGCAGCGAAGCCTTGGAGGGGCGAACCGGATCTTGGCGAATTGCTCCGCCAGCGCCGCCGCCGCCGGGTCCATCATCGGCGTGTGAAAGGCGTGCGAAGTATGCAGGCGCCGGCACATGACGCTGCGTCCGGTCAGCGTCTCTTCAAGCGCGGCGACGGCCTCTTCCGGCCCGGCCGCAACGCAAAGCATCGGTCCATTGATCGCGGCGAGCGCCAGCGAATCGGTCAGCAAGGGAGCAAGATCGGCCTCCGGCAGGCGCACCGCCAGCATCGCGCCGCGCGGCATCTCCTGCATCAGCCGGCCTCGGGCGGCGATCAACGCCAACGCGTCCTCATGCGAGAAAACGCCGGCCACGCAGGCAGCGACAAATTCGCCCACGCTGTGGCCGATCATCATCTGTGGCTCGACGCCCCAACCGCGCCAGAGCTGGGCCAAGGCATAGCTCACGGCGAACAAAGCAGGCTGGGCGATTTCCGTCGCCTGCAGCGCTTCGGCGGAAAACCGCGCCGGCTCATCGCCGTAAAGAAGGGCGCAGAGATCATGGCCGATTGCCGGTTTCAGGATCTCGGCGCTGCGCCGCATGCTGGAGCGGAATGCGGCCTCGGCGCGATAGAGATCGCTCCCCATGCCTGGATATTGCGCGCCCTGCCCGGGGAACATGAAGGCGATCGGTGGCGGAGCCGCGCTCGGCCGCCCGGAGACGAGGCCGCGACCGGCTTCCAGCGCCGCCGCGGCGGCCTGCCGCGCCGACGCGTCGCCGTCCCGACAAATGACCGCGCAGCGATGGGCGAAAGCGCGCCGCCCGACCTGCTGGGTATAGGCGACGTCGGCCAGCGGCAGTTCAGGATGCTCGGCAATATGGCGACCCAGGGTCTGACGCGCCGCCTCGAGCGCCGCTTCGCTGCGCGCCGAAGCGACGATAATCTGAACCGACCTCAGCGGCGCCTCGGACTGAACCGGCGGCGCCTCCTCCAGCACGACATGGGCGTTGGTTCCGCCGACCCCGAAGGCGCTGACGCCCGCCCGCCGGGGCCATTCACCGCGCGGCCACTCGCGCCAGGCGGCGTTCACATAAAAGGGGCTGTCCTCGAAGGCAATATGCGGATTTGGCGTCTCAAAAAACAGCGTGGCCGGAAGCTGCGCCTGCTTCAGCGCCAGCGCGGTCTTGATCAGGCCGGTGACCCCCGCGGCCGCGTCGAGATGGCCGACATTCGGCTTGACCGAGCCAAGGGCGCAGAAACCGACGGCGTCGGTGCTGCCGCGAAAGGCCTTGGTCAGGCCGGAGACTTCGATCGGATCGCCGAGCGGCGTTGCGGTGCCGTGGCATTCGACATAGCTGATCGTGCGGGCGTCCACCTCGGCCGCCGCCAGGGCCGCCGCAATGGCGTCGGCCTGGCCATTGGCGCTCGGAGCGGTGAAGCCCGCGCGCGCGGCGCCGTCATTGTTGAGCCCCGCGCCGCGGATAACCGCATAAATATGGTCGCCGTCGTCGAGCGCATCCTCCAGCCGCTTCAACAGCACGACCGCGCCGCCATTGCCGAAGACCGTTCCATCCGCCTTGGCGTCGAAGGTGCGGCACCGCCCTTCGGCGGAGGCCAATGCTCCCTCCTGGGCGAGATAGCCGCGCCGCTGCGGCAGCGTGATCGAGACGCCGCCCGCGAGCGCCATGTCGGATTGGTACAGCATCAGGCTCTGGCAGGCCTGAGCGACCGCGACGAGGGAGGTGGAGCAGGCCGACTGCAAGGTAATGCTCGGCCCGCGCAAGTCGAGCTTGTAGGACACCCTGGTGGCGAGGAAATCTTGCAAGGTCCCGAGCAATTCGGGGTAGCCGCCGACCTGATAATTGCTGGTGAAAAGATCCACAGCCGCGCGATCCTGACACACATGGCGCAGGAAATAAGTGTTCATGCTGCAGCCGGCGAAGACGCCGATGGCGCCGGCATAGGCGGCCGGGTCATAGCCGCCATCCTCCAGCGCCTGCCAGGCGCATTCCAGGAACAGGCGGTGCTGCGGATCGGTGAGCTCGGCCTCCCGAGCATGCATGCCGAAGAAACCCGCGTCGAACTGCTCCACCCCGTCGAGGATGGCATGCGCGCGGACGAAATTTGGATCGTTGCGAATGGCCGGCTCGAAGGAATCTTCCAGTTCGGCATCGGTGAAGCGAGAGATCGACTCGACGCCCTCGCGCAGGTTGCGCCACAAGGCGGCCACATCAGCAGCGCCGGGGAACCGGCCCGCCATGCCAATGATGGCGATGCCGGAGAGCATCGGGGATTGGTCGCGCGCGTCCTCTTTCATCGCGCGGTCGATGCCCGGCGCTGCCAAATCTTCCGCAGCGCCTCGTTCTGACGCAGCTTGCGATCCTGGAAGTTGGACACCGGCGCCGCGCCGCGGTCCGGGTTGTGGAGGCGCGCCGCCAACGCGCGGATGGTGGTGTGTTCGAATAACGACGTCATCGGCACCTCGTCCTGAAACCGCGCCCGGATCTCCTCGTGCAGCGCCATCAGGTCGAGCGAGCTGCCGCCAAGATCGAAGAAGTTTGCGTCTAGCCCTACATAACTGACTTTCAGAATCTTCCGCCAGATCGAGGCCAGCTCCGCCTCGATATCGCTCGCCGCCTGCGCGAGGGGCACAGCGCGTTCGGCTTGGCGGTCGGCCAGAGGTTCGGCTGGGGCTTCAGCCTGAGCTTCGGCGCCGGACCACGCCGGCGGAACCGGCAGCGCATCGCGATCGATCTTGCCGTTCGGCTTCAGGGGCAAAGCGTCGAGAATGATGATTTGCGCCGGCGCCATATAATCGGGCGCCAGCTCGAGCAAGCGCCGCCGCAACGCGGCGGGATCCGGCTTCGCGCCCGCATGCGCCGCAACATAGGCGACGATCTGGCGCTCGCCATCGGCGCGGGCGCGGACGATTGCCGCCGCATCGGCGACTTCCGGCAGGCGGCGCACCGTCGCCTCCACCTCGTCCAACTCGATCCGCTTGCCATTGATCTTGACCTGCCGGTCGACGCGGCCGACGAATTCCACCACGCCGTCGGCGCGTTGCCGGACGACATCGCCGGTCCGATACATCAGACAGCCCGGCTTGCCGCTAAATGTATCGGGCAAGAACTTTTCGGTCGTCAATTCCGGGCGGTTGAGATAGCCGAGCGCGACGCCCTCGCCCGCCGCGAAAAGCTCGCCAAGCTCTCCCAGCGCCGTCGGCCGAAGCTGGTCGTCGAGCACATGGACCCTTGTATGGAGGATCGGCGGTCCGATCGGCACCGGGGCGTCGGCCGGCGCATCCCTCGGAATTGCGTAGCAGCAGGTGAAGGTGGTGTTCTCGGTCGGTCCATAGCCGTTCACCAGAAGGCAATCGGGCAGAGCGTCCAACAGCTTGCGCACATGCCTCGGCGAAAGAATGTCGCCGCCGGCGATCAACTGGCGCAGCGGGCGCAATATCTCAAGGTGATGATCGACGATCGCGTGAAACAGGCTGGCGGTGAGCCAGGCGGTCGTCACCTTGTGCCGCGCGATGGCCTCGCCGATCTCGCTAAAGCTCGGATGCGCCGATGCAACAACCGCGATCGACGCGCCATTGAGCAAGGCCGCCCAGATTTCAAAGGTGGACGCGTCGAAGGCGAGCGGGGCGAGTTGCAGCACCACGTCGCTCGGTCCGAGATCGACGAAATTGTTCCAGGCCAGACGGACGACGCCGCGATGGGGAACCATCACGCCCTTGGGCCGCCCGGTGGTTCCCGAAGTATACATGACATAGGCGAGATCGTTAGGCCCCACGAACGCGTCGAGCGGCGCGGCGCTCTCCCGCCCTATCGCGTCGGACTCCGCGTCGAGCAGGATGGTCGGCGCCGCCCAGGGCCTGGACTGGCCCGGCGACGAGAACATTTCCGCGGCGGAAACGACGGCCGCCGGCCGGGCGTCTTCCGCGATAAAGGCCAGATGATTGGCGGGATAGCTCGGATCCAGCGGCAAAAACGCCGCGCCCGCCTTCAAGATCCCCAGCATGGCCAGGATGGCTTCGGGCGAACGATGCAGGAACAGCCCGACAAGATCGCCGGCGCCGATCCCCTTTCCCCTCAAATACCGGGCGATTTGGTTCGATTGAAGATCCAGATCGGCATAAGAAACGATCCGCGCGCCGCAAACGATCGCCGGACGCGCGCTGGCTTCAGGGTCCTTCGAAACAATATCAAGAAGAGACCCATGTATTGTGGCCCTCGGATCGGAGGCCGGGGCGCCCGAAGTTAAATCGTCCTGCCCGAAACGACGCGACATCCGTTGATACCTTGTATTTGCAAGTTATTATCTGGGATTTACAAGTGATTGCCCGCCGAGGCAGGCCCGCCATCTTCCTCAAAGCCAATTCCCGGTTTCTCCAGGCATTTTTTGCGCTTGCAACTAGAACGAAAGCCACCCACTTGGAATTACTCAAAAACACACGCGCATTATGCTCATGCAGAGCGCATTAATCGATAATAACTCAAATATCCATATATAGGGCGACTGCCCCCGAAAAAGGCTTTGATAACTGAAAGATAACTGAAACGTAGAAGCGCCAGACCTAATACTCGGCAATCCAGCGTCGCATCACAAGACCCGTTTGAGCTAGAGTGTCGGTTCGCAGAGGTGAAGGGATTGACCGCCGGACAGCGCCAGGATCTTAATTTTCACCTATAGCGAAACGCTCAGCGGCCCGAAACGCCCCCAAAACAACGCGGCGCCGCATGCATTTCCAAGCCCCGACAACCTAGCTTTGGGTAACACACTTCCGGTTGTGCCACAATATCTTTGCGACAATTGCGCCTCCCGCTTCCGGATTCAGAATTAGCGCTGATTTAAGAGAGGCTTCCTTTCTTGACTTCAGTTACGCTAACTATACTTGCTTTCGTCAACACAAAGCCGATTGCCTTCCCTGTGAATCAAGGTCTCGACCGAGAGCGCGAAGTTCGGCGAAAAAAGGCCTCCCCCCGCGTTCAACGGCCATTTCACGTCGCTGGAAGACAGTTTCTAAAAAAGATGTTCGACTTTTTCGTTCGGAACATGCTCTAATTCCTTGGCTCTGAGCCTGTCCTTTTCGATCGAATGAGTCCATCGGGCGGGAAGCGCTGGAGAGCGGGCGCAGAAGACTCCCTCGGGCCTATTTCGGCGGGGCCCGCGCCCCAAACTTTGTGTTTCGAGCGATCCTATCTCGGGCTTGCGAGAAGAGAGAGTCTCGAAGGCGTCGCTTTAAGGAACCGCGATGACTCCACGTGATGGCGATCGGCTGCGCTCGGCCTTGGCGGCCGGGCTTTTTGGAACCTGTCCGCGCTGCGGCCGCGGTCATGTTTTCTCTGGTTTCCTCGCCGTAGCGCCGCGCTGCAGCCATTGCGGGCTCGATCTTGGCTTCGCAGACGCGGGCGACGGCCCCGCGGTCTTCGTCAGCCTCATCGGCGGCTTCGCCGTGCTCGGCGCGGCTTTATGGACGGAACTGCGTTATGAGCCGCCGCTCTGGCTTCATCTCGTGGTTTTCCTGCCCCTGACCCTGATCGTTTGCCTTGGCCTTTTGCGCCCGCTCAAAGGAATTCTTATCGCCTTGCAATATCGCAACAAGGCTGAACAGGGGCGGATCGAAGGCTGAAGATGCGCCGCCTCGCCTCCTTGTTATGGCCGGCCTTATTCACCTGCGCGGCGATGGCTATCCTCGTCTCCCTAGGCGTCTGGCAGCTCCAACGGCTCGCCTGGAAAGAGGGCGTGATCGCGCAAATCGAATCTCGCGCCAAGGCGGCGCCGCAGCCTTTGCCGGAGCCGGCGGAATGGCCAAATCTGCGCCCCGACTCTTATGAATACCGCCATGTTCATCTGGACGGCCGCTTCGAAAACGACAAGGAGGCGCTGGTTTTCCGCCCCTCGGGCGGCGGCTCTGGAATCAAAACGCCCGGCTATCTCGTGCTTACGCCGCTGCGGCTTCCCTCGGGCGCTTATGTCATCGTCAATCGCGGCTTCGTTCCGATGGATCGTAAGGAGCCGCAGGGGCGTCTTGCCGGAAAAATCGAGGGCGAGACCCGCGTCATCGGCCTGATGCGGCAGCCCGAATCCCGCAACGCCTTCACCCCGGCCGACAACCCGGCGAGCGGCCAGTATTTCACCCGGGACCCGGCCCTGATCGCGGCCCATTTCGGCTTGACGCAGGCGGCGCCCTTCAGCATCGACGCCGACGCCGAGCCAGTTCCCGGCGGATGGCCGAAAGGCGGCGCGACCGAGCTTTCCTTCCCGAACAATCATCTGTCCTACGCCTTGACCTGGTTTGGCCTCGCCTTGGCGCTTCTGGGCGTTTTTGTCGTTTTTGCCTGGCAAAAGCGCTGATCCATCGCTTATGGTCTTCGCCGCGTCGGCCTCTCCCCCCGCCCTTCCGGAGGTTCATGCTAAAGACCCCAATTCATTCACCCTTGGGAGCCAGGGCCTGTCCGTGAAATATATTTCGACGCGCGGCGAGGCGCCGCCGGTCTCCTTCACCGAAACGCTGATCGCCGGGCTTGCGCCCGACGGCGGCCTCTATCTGCCCGAATCCTACCCGGAGTTCGGCCATGGCGCGATCGCGGATTTCGCCGGACAGTCCTATGCGGATGTCGCCCAGGCGATCGTCGCGCCCTTCGTCGCGGGCGAAATCGAACCGCCCATTTTGCGCGGCATGATCGACGCCGCTTATGCGAGCTTCCGACATCCGGCCGTCGCTCCGCTCGTCCAGATCGACGCCAATCTTTTCGCGCTGGAGCTTTTTCATGGACGGACGCTCGCCTTCAAGGACATAGCGATGCAGCTCCTCGCGCGGCTGATCGATCATGTGCTTCAGGCGCGCGGGCAGCGGGCGACCATCGTCGGCGCGACCTCTGGCGACACCGGCGCCGCGGCGATCGAGGCGTTTCGCGGGCTGGCGCAGGTCGATGTGTTCATCCTCTATCCGCATGGCCGCGTATCGGAGGTGCAGCGCCGCCAGATGACGACGGTCGAGGGCGACAACATCCACGCCATTGCCCTTGAAGGCACGTTCGACGACGCCCAGGCCTGCATAAAGGCGTTGTTCAATCACGCAAATTTGCGCGAAGAGCTCAAGCTGAGCGGCGTCAATTCGATCAATTGGGTGCGCATCCTCGCCCAGACGGTCTATTATTTCACTAGCGCCGTCGCCTTGGGCGGCCCGAATCGAAAAATCTCCTATGTCGTGCCGACCGGCAATTTCGGCGATATTTTCGCCGGCTGGATCGCCAAGCGGATGGGCCTGCCAATCGAGCGGCTGGTGATCGCGACCAATTCGAACGATATTCTGGCGCGCGCGCTGGCCAGCGGCGCTTATGGCGTGACCGGCGTCCACGCCACCCAGTCGCCCTCGATGGACATCCAGGTCTCCTCGAATTTCGAGCGGCTTCTGTTCGAGGCGCATGGCCGGAACGCGGGGGCGCTGCGCACACTGATGGCGCGGCTGCGGCAATCGGGCGGCTTCACGATCGAACCGGCGCCGCTCAAAGCCATTCGCGCTGAGTTCGACGCATTCAGCGTCAACGAGACCGAAACGACGCAAGAGATCGCGCGGGCTTGGCGCGAGGCTGGCTATCTCGCCGATCCGCACACCGCGGTCGGCATCAACGCGGCCCGCCGAGCGCAGGCCCAAAACGGCAAGACCCCGCTCGTCGTCCTGGGCACGGCGCATCCGGCCAAGTTTCCCGACGCGATCGCATTGGCCACTGGCCAGCGGCCTCCCCTCCCCGCACATCTCGCCGGTCTCTTCGACAAAAAGGAGCATTTCACAATTCTGCCCAACGACCAGAAGGAAATCGAGCGATTCATTCGCGCCAGAGCCGGGCAAGCATCGCGGCGGGCCGCCTCATGAGCGCGACCGTCACCACCTTGCCCTCCGGCTTGCGCGTCGTCACCGATTGCATGGCCCATCTCGAGACCGCCGCGCTTGGCGTCTGGGTCGGCGCCGGCTCGCGGCACGAGCGGGCGAATGAGCACGGCCTGTCGCATCTCCTTGAACATATGGCGTTCAAGGGAACGCGGCGGCGTTCGGCGCGGGCGATCGCCGAGGAGATCGAATCGGCCGGCGGCGATCTCAATGCCGCGACCAGCACGGAGCACACTTCCTATTTTGCCCATGTGCTGGCCGAGGACGCTCCGCTGGCGCTCGACATTCTCGCCGACATCCTGACCGAAAGCACTTTCGATCCGGCCGAGCTGGAGCGCGAAAAGGACGTCATTCTCCAGGAAATCGGCGCGGTCGAGGATACGCCGGACGATCTCGTCTTCGATATTTTCAACGCCTCCGCCTTTCCAAACCAGCCGATCGGCCGGCCGATCCTCGGAACGCCCGAGCAGGTCTCAGGGTTCGGCAGGGAGGCCATCGGCGCCTATCTCGACGCCCATTATCGCAGCCGCGCGATCGTGATCGGCGCCGCCGGAGCGATTGATCACGAGCGCATTTGCGAAGAGGCGGAAAGCCGCTTCGGCGGCCTTTCAGCGGGTCGGATCGAAGCCGGCCACCCGCCGGCGCATTACCTTGGCGGCGAAATTCGCCTGAAACGCCGGCTCGAACAGGCCCATATCGTCATCGGCTTCGAAGGCCTCGCCTATGGGCACGAGGATTTCTACGCCATGCAGGTCTTCGCCAACGCCGTCGGCGGCGGCATGTCCTCGCGCCTGTTCCAGGAGGTGCGCGAAACCCGCGGCCTCGCCTATTCGATCCATGCCTTCCATTGGGGCTATTCGGACGCCGGCCTGTTCGGATTCTATGCCGCGACAGGCGCCAGGGACGTTCCCGAGCTGGTGCCGGTCGCTCTGGGTTGCCTTGCCGAGGCGGCGCAAACGCTCACCGAGGCCGAAGCGCGCCGGGCCAAAGCGCAGATGAAAGTCTCGCTGCTCGCCGCGCTGGAGTCGCCAACCGCCCGGTGCGAGCAGATCGCCCGCCAGGTCATGGCCTTTGGCCGCGTCCTCAGCCGCGATGAAATCATCGCAAAAATCGACAGCTTGGATATTCTGCATATCCGCCGCGCTGGCGCGCGGGCGCTGGGGTCCGCGCCGACGGTGGCGGCGATCGGCCCCGTGGCCAAGGTTTTGACCCCCGACCGCGTCGCCGAGCGGCTGCGGGCCATTTGACAAGGATCTGCCGCTTGGCTCTTTTCCGTCTCGGGCCGACGAGCGAAAGCGCAACTTGCGTGCAGGGCGAGGGCGTCTATCTGCGCCCTCCGGAAATGCGCGATTTCGAAGCCTGGGCGGGCCTGCGCGAGCGCAGCCGGGCTTTTCTGACGCCCTGGGAGCCGACCTGGCCTGGAGATGACCTGACGCGGACCTCGTTCCGGCGCCGGCTGCGCCGCCATCGCCAGGAAATCGACGGCGACGAGGCCTATCCTTTTCTCATTTTTCGTGAAGATCACGTCCTGCTTGGCGGCCTGACCCTCGGCCAGGTCAAACGCGGCGTCGTCCAGGCCGCGACCCTCGGCTATTGGATCGGCGCGCCTTACGCCGGCAAGGGCTACATGTCCCGCGCGGTCCGGGCGGTGACCGGCTTCGCCTTCTCCAACCTCCGGCTGCACCGGATCGAAGCATCGTGCCTGCCCCATAACGAAGCCTCGATCAAGCTTTTGGAGCGCATCGGCTTCACCCGCGAAGGCTTTGCCCGCTCCTATCTGCGCATCAATGGCGTCTGGCAGGATCACCTGCTATATGGCCTGCTCGAATCCGACCCCGCTCCGCTGCGTCTGCCGAAGCGGGAGCAGGGCTGACCCAGCCGCCGGGGCGGATCGCATCGGGTTGCAGGCGAGCGGAAATGGTTCGCCTTTTGCTGTGTCCGGTCCCAAACCCAACAAGGAGGCGCAGATGTCAGACCCGAAACCGCTCGAGGAAAAGATCGACGAACTCCATGCGATCATCGCCGCGCTCACCGCGTTCATCGCGGAGATCCCGGACGCGAAACACGTCGAAATGCCTAAGCTCAAAGCCGCCATTGGCGAGAATAAGAGCTTGACCGAAGCCCAGAAGAAGGTCGCGATCGACGCCGCGCGGGAGCTGAAACACGCGGTCCAGGCGAAGGGGGAGCATTAGGGGCTGCCCATCGGGGCGCGCGACTTTGGTCGATCGGCAGAGGCTTCCACGCTTTGGTTTCGAGGGCGGCGCGATCGGGTGATTCCGTTCAATCGAGCCGCGCCCTTGGTAGAAAGCCCCGTCTGCCAGCGCGTTCATTTGTAGTCAGGGTCAGGTTTCGTCCGGGTTACGCTCGAGTGTTAAAGAGCCTGAGCATATTGGAGCGAAGTGGATGCCGGTTTGCTCAAAAATGCTGTGGAAGAGGAGAGTTTGACTCGCCATCCCGGCAGCCGGATTGTTGGTTTGCTCAGGTCATGCGCTTTGCCATGTCGGCTTTGCGTGCGATCATCTTTTCGGCAAGCGCGATGCCGCCGCCATTCTCGGCGACGACCCTCCGAATCGAAGCGTCCGGAATTCGCGTCACCACTGCGATTGCCTCATTGATCTCGACAGGGCTCATATCTGCAAAAAGCCTGACTGCGTGAGGGTTGTCCACGTTCTTGCGCAGCGTGTCGAGTTCGCGAACGCATGCGCCGAACGCCTTGCCCTTCGGGTCCCCCTGCGCCCGAAACTCCAGCGCGCCTCCGACGTCGAGCGTCGTGACCACTCCGTCGACGACGCCCTGATTGTCGCCGTCGAATCCAGCTGCATCCCAGTTGGCTGTCCATGCATGCACACCGAGCCAGCGCCGCGCCTGTCTGCGCTCGCTGTCGCTGAGACGCGAAATATGCTTCTTATCAAGCTCGACAAACTCGGTCGCGATCTGATTTAGCTCCTTTGCGCTCACATAGGTCAGCGTCGGCGCCCCGGCCAGCTGGTAGAGCTTCGCCGCAATGATCTCGTTGCGCGCGTGCGCGGGCGATTCCAGCGACTTCACGTAGAACCGCCGACCTTCCTTGTCCTGATAGACGCCAGCCAAATTGCTTCCCATCTGCCGGCCGATCTTTTGCATAGTCGCTGTGTCGATGACATTGTCATTGATGGCGATCATATTATGGCCGTCGTCCGTCTGACCAGCGCCAGCTGCGCCGGCGTTTCGATCGCGCCTTTGCGCGCGCGGCGGACGTCCCGGATTGCCTGCTCAGGCGCCGCGCCCAATTCAACTAGAAGCCGGGCGGCAATCATGCCAGCCCGCCCGAGGCCGCCCTTGCAATGCACGAGCACATCGGCGCCGCTACGCAGCAGCGCACGGATTTCTCGGCCATGCGTCTCCCATTGCTTCTCGAAGGCCTCGGTCGGAACCGAGTAGTCCGCGATGGGCAGATGTCGCCAATCGAGCCCCAGGCCTCGGATTTCCGAGCCGAGATGAGGCACCTTGAGCGCCGCGAGTTCGGCCGGCTCAACCAACGTCAGCACCAGACGCGCGCCCCATGCGGCGATGACGTCGAGATCCGCCGAGAGATCGCGCGCCCAGGCCCCCGTGCTCGCGGCGTCGTCATGCTTACCGGGGCAGAATGTAATCCCGATCCGCCCATGCGAGGAGCTTGCGCGCACTTCCGCGATCTGAAGGGGGTGTGTCTGGCTTGTGCGCAAAGCGGTCATCTAACGCCACCCATCAAACGTCAACTATGTTTCAATCCCCGCCTACCTCAAAACCGACGTAAACGCCCCTTAAACACCCCACCCTTGCCGGCCGCGCGAACAAGCCTTACCAATCTCTGTTCAAAATCGGCTTGATCCGCTGCGTTTTTGCGGGCCATCGTCCATCAAGGCAGGGCAAAGAACTTTTGTCGAGCATTGCGCGTTTTCTCGGGTTCCTGATCGCCCTCGCGGGTCTTGCGGCTGGACTTGGCCCGGCTAGAGCGATCGAATCGGTGCGGGTTCCGCTCGATGCGCGGGCGATCGACCTGACCAAGGCGATCGAAAGCTACCACTCCGAAGGCGACCGCCTGCTCGTCTCGACCGCCCCCGGCTCCGACGGCATCGTCCGCCGCATCGAGGTGCGGGCGCGCGAGGAAGGGACGCGGCCAAGCTGGATCGTCTTCGCGCTCACCAACGACACCAGCGAGCAGATCGAGCGGCTGATCGTCGCGCCGCATTTCCGGCTGGTCGGCTCCGGCGTGATATGGCCCGATCTTGGCGCCTCGCGCATCTCCGCCATCACCGCGAGCCAGGGATTTCCGCCCGAGCGCGATGAGAGCGCCGACGCCGACGTGTTCCGGCTGACCCTCGATCCCGGCACCACCGTCACCTATGTCGCCGAATTGCGAACGCCCAACCTGCCCCAGCTCAATCTCTGGGAGCCCGACGCCTACAAGGACAAGGTCACCAGCCTCGCCCTCTACAAAGGCATTGTCATCGGCGTCGCCGGGCTGCTGGCGCTGTTCCTCACCATCGTCTTCGTCGTCAAGGGCGCGGTGATCTTCCCAGCCGCCGCCGCGCTCGCCTGGACGGTCCTCGCCTATGTCTGCATCGATTTCGGGTTCTGGAGCAAGATCTTCGGCACCGAAGGCCAATCCGACCGGATCTGGCGCGCCGGCGCCGAGACGATTCTGGCCGCGACGCTGCTGGTTTTTCTGTTCGCCTATCTCAACCTCAACCGCTGGCATGTGCGCGCCTCCCATGTCGCGACGGTCTGGCTGATTTTCCTCGCGGCCCTGGTCGGCCTCGCGGTCTATGACGCCCCGGTCGCGGCCGGCGTCGCGCGCATCTCGCTCGCGACCATCGCCGCGGTCGGCTTCGTCTTGGTGCTCTATCTAGCGATCCATGGCTATGACCGCGCGGTCATGCTGATTCCTACTTGGTTTCTGCTCCTCGTCTGGATTGTCGGCGCGGCCTTCACCGTGACGGGAGCGCTGACCAATGATCTCGTGTCCCCCGCGCTGATCGGCGGCCTCGTGCTCATTGTCATGCTGATCGGCTTCACGATCATGCAGAATGCCTTCGTTGGCGGCGCGCTCGGCCATGGCGCGGTGTCCGACGTCGAGCGCAAGGCGCTGGCGTTGACCGGCAGCGGCGACACGATCTTCGATTGGGACGTCGCGGCGGACCGGGTCTATGTCAGTCCGGAAATCGAGCTTCAATTGGGCCTTGGCCGCGGCGCGCTCGAAGGGCCCGCCGCCGCTTGGCTCGACGTCTTGCATCCGCAGGAAAGAGATCGCTATCGCGCCTGCCTCGATGCGATGCTCGAGCAGAGGCGCGGTCGGATCAACCAGGATTTTCGCCTGCGCGCCGCCGACGGGCAGCATTTCTGGTTCCGCCTGAAGGCGCGGCCGGTCGTCGGCCCTGATGGCGAAGTGCTCCGGATCGTCGGCTCGCTCAGCGACATCACCGAGACCAAGACCGCCGAAGAACGCCTTCTGCACGATGCCGTGCATGACAATCTGACCGGCCTGCCCAATCGCGAGCTTTTCTTCGATCGCCTTGAGGCGGCTCTGGCCTTCGCCCAAACCGACAGCAAGATCCGCCCCACCGTCATCAGCATCGACATCGACCGGTTCAAGCAGGTCAACGAGGTCGTCGGGCTCTCGGCCGGCGACTCCATCCTCCTGACGCTCGCCCGCCGCCTCAGCCGCATCCTGAAGCCGCAAGACACGCTGGCGCGGCTCTCCGGAGATCAATTCGCGGCCCTGATCGTTTCGGAAACCGAGACCGACCAAATCACCGCTCTCGCCAATGTGGCGCGCCGGGTCGCCTCGACGCCAGTGACCTTCAGCGACCGCGAGATCCCTTTGACCGCCTCGATCGGCCTGGCGCTCTACGATCCGCAGCTGCATGCAAAGCGCGAGGACATGCTCAAAGACGCGGAGATAGCGATGCGGCATGGCAAGCGCATGGGCGGCAACCGGATCGAAGTGTTCCGCGCTTCGATGCGGACGCTGCGCTCGGACCGGTTCGGCCTCGCGGCGGATTTGCGCCGCGCGCTCGACCGCGGCGAGATGAAAGTCTTTTTTCAGCCGATCGTGCGGCTCGAGGATCGCACCGTCGCCGGCTTCGAAGCGCTGCTGCGCTGGGAGCATCCCCGTCTCGGGCGGCTCAGCCCAGCAGAATTCATTCAGGTCGCGGAAGAAACCGGGGCCATTATCGATCTAGGAATTTTCGCGCTCGAGCGCACCGCGGGCGAACTTGCCGCCTGGCAGCGGGCGCTCGACGTCGATCCGCCGATCTTCGCCAGCGTCAACATTTCGTCGCGGCAATTGCTCCGCCACGACCTTCTGCATGACGTCAGGGCGGTGCTGAACCGCTGCTCCGTCCGGCGCGGCAGTTTGAAGCTGGAGCTGACCGAGAGCCTGGTCATGGAAAATCCGGAATATGCCGCGCAAATGCTGACTCGCATCCGGGAGCTCGGCGCCGGCCTCTCGCTCGATGATTTCGGCACCGGCTATTCATCCCTCGCCTATCTGCAAAGGTTTCCGTTCGACACGATCAAGATCGACAGGTCCTTCGTTCGCCAGACCGGCAATGGCGCGCGGCCGGTCATCCTGCGCTCGATCGTAACCTTGGCGCATGATCTGGGCATGGAGGTCGTCGCCGAAGGCGCCGAGGCGGAATCCGATGCGATCGAACTCTACCAGCTCGGCTGCGAATATGCGCAGGGTTATGCCTTTGGCCACCCGATCAGCGCAATGGAGGCGCGCAAGCTCGTCGGCGCGGCGACGATCGCGGCTTGAAGAGGATCCTGCGTCAAACCAGAGGCCGCCTTAGCGAAGGCGCGGGTTTAAGCGTGACCGGCTTCCGACGACAGCCGCCCGAGATCGATTCCGACTTTGCGCAGCGCGCGCTCATATTTGGAGCCCAAGGCGGGGTCGAAGATGAGCGACGGATCGGCCGGGCAATTGAGCCAGCCATTGTCCTGCATCTCCGCCTCGAGCTGTCCCGCGGACCAGCCCGCATAGCCCAAGGCAAAGATCGCTTGATCGGGGCCAGCGCCCCGCGCGATGGCGCGAAGGATGTCGATCGTCGCGGTCAAGGACACGCCGCCGGTGATCGGCAAAGTCGAATTATCGATGAAAAAATCATTGGAATGGAGCACGAAGCCCCTGCCGGTCTCCACCGGGCCGCCCTTGAGGACCTGAACCGACCCAGCCTGGGCCGGCAAGCGGATCGCCTCATCAGGGCCGATCACTTCAAGTTGAACAAGAAGTTCCGGAAAATTGACCTTGGCCGCGGGCCGATTGACGATGATTCCCATCGCGCCCTCCTCGGAATGGGCGCAAACATAAATGACCGACCGAGCGAAGCGATTGTCAGCCATGCCAGGCATGGCGACAAGCAATTGCCCGTCAAGAAAATCGCCGTGGCCTTGCCGCATCGCTGTTGGAGGCTTTATCGTTCCCATCTTCTTCGCCCTAACTGACTTCTTCGTGCTAACTGATCTTAAAATCCAGCCGCAGATCAAGACCTATATAAGAACGGATTGCGGCTCCCGCCCCGGCTAAATAAGTTGGCCTTTGAACTTGGCAAGCGATCGGCAATGTTCCCATGCAAATGTCTTTCCAGCTTTTCCACTCTCCGGGTAAGTGCGCTATCGCACTTTCCATCGCCGCGCTTGCGCCGCTGTTTTTTTCGATCCAATCGCGCTCCGATTCAGGCCCGCTTCCTTCCGGGAGTTCTTCCGCGAGCGCGTGGAGTTCCGGACATAAATCCGCCGTGCGGCTCATTGCCGTCAACCAGGGGCCGGCGCAAGGTTTCTACCGCGCCGGCGCCGAAATTCGCCTGGACCCCGGCGCGATCACCTATTGGCGAACTCCGGGCGAGGCGGGCGCCCCGCCGGTCTTCGACTTCGAAGGCTCCGAAAACGTCGCCGATGTCGCCGTCCTCTATCCCGTCCCGACGCGAATCGACGAATCCGGAACCGAGGTTTACGGATATCGCCAGGAGGTAATTTTTCCGCTCCACGTGACGCCGAAGGACGGCGCCCGTCCCGCGCTCTTGGCGTTAACCCTCAAATTTGCCGTCTGCGAGCGCATCTGCCTGCCGGCCCAGGCCGAGGCCAACCTGCCGCTCGCACCGCTCAAAGGAGTCGTGACCGGCGGCGCGGGCGGCGGGCAGGAGGCAGCGCTCGCGATGGCCGAAGCAACGGTCCCGGCCCGCCTCACCGCCATGGAGCGGGACGCCAAAATAGCCATAGCGAGGGATCGGGGACAACAAGCGCCAACCTGGCGGCTGACCATCCAAAACCGCGAAACGAAACCAGCGGAAGAGGCGCAAGATCCCCTCATGCAAGACCTTTTCGCCGAAGCCCCCGAGGGCTGGTTTTTTGAAACCCGCAAAGCCGACCGCCCGAACGAATTCCTGATCGTCGAATCAGAAAGGCCCAAGGCCGATGCCGGCCCCCCGCCGCCGGTGGTCTTGACCTTGAAGCAACCAGGCCGAAGTTACGAGTTCACAGCCGAACTCGGCGGCGCATCCCTCGTTTCCAAGGATCGCTAGAGCGCATTCAGAGTCAGCGGAATCAGAAAGCGCTCTAATTCTCTATCTTCTCGCGTTGTCTTAGCGCTAGTCGCCACTTCGCTCGAAAGTGCTCTAGGATCGCGCCTGATAACAACGCCATAAAAGGCATGATCGATTCAATTTGAAACAATCATGGTCTAGACTGTGTTCTCGGGCCATGCCTCATAAAGGCCGGCTCGGAACGCCAAAGCCTTGGCGGCGTAAGGAGCAAGACGATGTCGATCAAGATTGGAGACTCCCTTCCCAAGGCCACATTTACGGTCATGACGCCGGACGGTCCCAAACTGCGGACCACGGACGAGATTTTCAAGGGCAGAAGGGTCGTGCTGTTCGGCGTCCCCGGCGCCTTCACGCCGACATGCAGCGCCAGCCACTTGCCGGGATTTCGCGACAAGGCCGACGAATTGAAGAGCAAGGGAATCGATGAAATCGCCGTCGCCAGCGTCAATGACGTCTTCGTCATGGACGCCTGGGCGAAAGCTGCGAATGCTGAGGCCAAGATTAGTTTTCTCGCCGATGGCAACGGCGATTTCGCCAATGCTCTCGGGCTGTCGCTCGACCTCACGGAACGCGGACTCGGCGTCCGCTCGCAGCGCTATTCGATGCTTGTCGAGGATGGCGTCGTCCGCACGCTCAACGTCGAAGAGGCCCCGGGCAAGGCCGAAATCTCAAGCGCCGAAGCCTTGTTGACGCAGATTTAGAGCGCTTTCCGATTGAATGGACTCATTCGATCGATCAGAAATCGCTCCAGTGTCAAAGAGTCCGAGCCTTTTCCGAATAGATTGAACCAATCTGTTTGGAATAGGCTCGAGAGCATTGCTCTAAAGGCGATCGGACTCTGCCGGCCGGCCCGTCACAATGCGGGCGTTGCTCGACCGCGCGCCGGCAGATACGGCGCCATTCCTTGCCGGGCGAGCGCATCGGCCCGCTCATTCATCGCGTCGCCCGCATGGCCCTTGACCCAACGCCAATCGATCGCGTGGGGCGCGGCCGCCGCTTCAAGTCTTTGCCAGAGCTCGACATTTTTGACGGGTTTCTTGTCCGCCGTGCGCCAGCCATTGCGTTTCCAGGAGGAGATCCAGCCGGTGATGCCGCCTTTGAGGTAGTTCGAGTCGGTATAAAGATGGACCACGCAAGCGCGGTTCAAGGCTTCGAGCGCCTGGATCGCGGCGGTGAGCTCCATGCGATTATTGGTCGTCAGGGCTTCGCCGCCGCAAAGCTCTTTTCTAAGATCGCCAAAGGCGAGGATCGCGCCCCATCCGCCGGGGCCGGGATTTCCCGAACAGGCGCCGTCGGTCCAGATCGTCACTTCTTTGCTCATTGCCGCAAACCAAGTTCGCGGGCGCCGCCGGCGCTCTGATGGAACTGCAGTTTCCGCACATATTCGAGCGGATCCTTCGGATGCACCAATGCGCCCTCTGGGACATTTAACCAATCGACGAGGCGCGTCAGAGCAAAGCGCAAGGCCGCGCCGCGGGCTAGGATCGGGAGCGCCTCGACTTCCTCCGGCCTCAAAGCGCGGATGCGCTCATAGGCGGCGAAAAAGGCCTTCGCCTTGGCGGCGTTGAAAGAGCAATCGGCTTCGAAACACCAAGCATTGAGACAGATTGCGAGGTCATAGGCGAGATCGTCCGTGCAGGCGAAATAGAAATCGATCAGCCCCGATAGTTTATCCTCAAGAAACAAGACGTTATCGGGAAAGAGATCGGCGTGGATGACGCCGCGCGGCAAACCTGCCGGCCATGCCGCCGCCAGGAAGATGAGCTCCTTCTCGATCAACTCGGCCAGCCCGGGCCGCACCTCGTTGGCGCGGCCGCGCACTTCGTCGAACAGGGCCGGCCACGCATTCAAGCCCAATGCGTTGGAGCGAGACCCCGCGAAATCGGCGCCGGCCAGATGCAGCTTCCCGAGCGCTTCGCCAAGAGAGGCGCAGCTTTTGGCGTCCGGATGATTGCGCCAAATGCCTTCGAGGAAAGTCACGATCGCCGCCGGGCGTCCTTTGATCCGTCCGAGCGCGCCGCCGAACCTGTTTCTCACAGGCTGCGGACAATTAAGCCCATGCGTGGCAAGATGTTCCATGAGCCCGAGGAAAAATGGCAGGTTCTCCTCCTCGACGCGCTTTTCATATAGCGTGAGAATGAAATAGCCCGCGTCGACATGCAGAAGAAAATTCGAGTTCTCGACCCCTTCTGCGATTCCCTTCAGCGCGAGAACGCGGCCAAGCTCATAATCGCCGAGAAAAAGGGTCAGGTCCGCGTCGGTTACTTCGGTGTAAACGGCCATAACGGATCCGGCGCGGGTCACAAGGCCGGCGACTGCCGCTGGCCGATTTGGTGTTAACGACAGGGACGAGACAGGTCAAACGCCGGTGTGGAAGGCCGCACCGCGGGTCGCTTCGTTATGGCCAAGAGCCGAAGCTTTTTCATGGTAAAGTGACGCCGCGCGATGCAAGAGCTGATGGGCGCGCCGGCGTCAACGCAATGGAGGATTGGCCTTATGCCAAATGGTCGCCGCATATTCGCTCTCCGCGCTCTGGCCCTGCCCTTCCTTTGCGCCTGTCTTTTGCTCGCCCCGGCAGCCGCCTTCGCGACCGAGGACTCCGTTCGCAATGCGCTCGCGAAGATAGACTGCGTGCGGGGGACGTTTAAAGATTACTACCGTCAGGGCGAAGGCGGCGATCCGCCGCCCGACTATGCTGGCAGGACGTTCGCGCTCAGTCAGAACTATCCCAACCAATTGCCGCCCATGGAAAGTTATCCGTGGCTCAAAATTGCCTTCAAAGATGGCGGCCCCATCGACCCGAGAGCCTATTTGCAGGCGCTGCTCGACTATGGCTTGGAGGGCAATGTCGAGGTCGACTTCTATGTCGAGGACAACAAAAAGCGAAAATGGTACGGGATGCCATGGATGGACTGGAACACCGAGGTCGCATCGGACTGGCCGGGAACCGACGGCCGCGAATTCGTCCATGGATTCACGCATGAGTTCGATTCGTCCGGCAATACGCTCAGCACGCTCCAGAAAGACTTCGTCGACACTTGGTCCGGGGCCTATTTCAACGACCGCGCCGGCTTCGGCATCGGACAGGTCTATTGCAATCCGGACGATCCCAAACCCGGCGCGCTCAATCCAGATCCGACCGGCCGCAACAACATGGCCAACGGCTCCTACATCATCAAGCTGCTCTTCTCGACGGTGACCGAGGATCAGTTGCCGATCGCGAAGAATGCGCTCGAGTGGAAAGCCCATGTCTTCGTCAATGACGATCCGCGCTGGCGAAACCAGGGGCCGCTCTCCCGCTTCGAGCGCGCCATAGGCGTCGTCCGGCTGATCCAGATCGACGTTGCGGTTCGCGACGACCGCAGCGCCACGGGATGGCTCCTCGGCACCTTCGGCTATGACGGCAACGCCAAGGGGAGCTCCCCGTGGAAGCGGATGGTCCCGCTCGGGCTTCAATGGGGCAACAGTCCGAAGGCCACCTTCGCGGAAACCTGCTCCGGACCCAATGGCCCCTGCGATCGGAAAAAACTGACCGAGCAATGGATCAACGAGCAGGCTGTGAAGGAACTGGCGAGGCCGCCGCTGAGCTTCAATCATCTCGGCTATGGCGGGCGGCTCGCGGGCCCTGTCGACAACGCCAGAGCCTCCTGCATGGGGTGCCATCAGACCGCCGGTTTCCCGAGCGTGGCGATCCTGCCGGAGTTCTCGGCCAATGGAGCGCTGTTGAAACTCGATGGCGAGAAGGAGCCTCACACCGAGCAAGGCTTCCGGCTGATGTATTATGGGAACGTCGCCTCCGGCGCGGTCTTCAGCGATACGCAGCTCTACTCCTCAGACTATTCGCTGCAGCTCTCGATGAGCCTCCAGAATTTCATCTCGCTGCACTGCCCGCAAAGGCCGCAAGAAGCGAGCGCGCCCCGACCGTCCATCTGCGCGCAACTCGCCAACTGGTCGAGCACGCAGAAGAAGGCGATCGACGATCTCCTGATTTTCGGCGCGCCGGGACCCGATGGCGGCCCCCTGCCGAAGTCGCCGGACAAGGAGGAACGGCGGTAGCGGGATGACTCCTCTGCATCGTTTTCGTCGGAACCAACGACGCCTCTTTGGGGAATGTGCCCGGCAATGATGCATGTTTTGGCTTATCTCGCGCCGACGCGTCAGGCGGCCTCGTGCACGCGCTTGACCGCATGCGCAGCGATCAGCGCCGCCGCCTCCGGCTGGATGACGCCGCAAGACATGATGAGCTTGGCGGCGGCCTCCGGGCTGAGCGAAAGCTCAATGACGTCGCGCGCCGGCAGAAAGAAATAGAAGCCCGTGGTCGGATTTGGCGTGCAAGGCAGAAACACCGAAATATGCAGTTGGTCGGCAGGCAGGCGCTCGCCGATCGCATCGCCGGGAGGCGCGGCGATAAACACCAGCGACCACGAGCCCTTGGCCGGAAATTCGATCAGTCCCACCTTGCGAAAGGCGGTTCCAGATTGGGAAAACGCCGTCTCGAAGATCTGCTTCACGCTTTTATAGATTGAACGGACGACAGGCATGCGCGCCAAAATCGCCTCGCCGAGCCGAATCAAGCTCCGGCCGGCAAGGTTCGCGGCGAGAAAACCCAAGACTGTCAGCCCGATAAAGGCGAAGATGACGCCAAATCCGGGGAGCTGAAACGGCAGATAGCTGTCCGGCCAAAACTGCACCGGAACGATGCGCTTCACCCAAGTGTCGACGGTGTCGACGAACCACCAGACAATCGCGGCAGTCACCGTGAGCGGACCGGCGACGATGACGCCGGTCAGGAACCAATTGCGAATGCGCCCGCCGATGCCGGGCGCCCTGGCGCTGACGATCTGGCTATCGCCCAGTGGGTCTGGCAGAATCAAAGGCGGAGGTTGCGTCATCTTTCGCCTCGTGGCCTGAGCCACACATCCGGTCGCGCCCGACTGCTTCTTAGATCCGCCCGATTCAATTTACGGACACTCCCAGCGCCGCCCAAGGAACAGCGCATTCGGCAATCGCAACGACCTCCGGCGGATCTCGTATAGCATGTTCGAGCGCAGCTCAATCGCACAAAATCAACCCTGATCGAACCGCTGGGAGGAAAAATCTTTCGTCCAATATGCCTCTTTCAAGGCATATTGCTCAAATGTGCGTGACAATGGATTTAACGTGAGCTACATACCTCACGTAAGCCGTTGAACGCTGAACCAGCCGTAAAATTCGGCGCACGCAGTCCAAGTCTTGGGAGGACGCCTTTTTTCGCCCGGCGCCAGAATATGACGCAGCCGTCATCGAAACGGCAAGGGTGAAGAACAGGTTGGGACAAAATTGACGAGGGCGAGGGTCTGCAGCATCCTCGCCCTTTCTATTTTGACTCTGTTTTCGGGCCGTGAGCGACTTAACAGTTAATCCGTCCCCGATGCGAATCATCGGCGAGCCGAAGAACGCCGTTGCCTGATGGAGGCGACTCGTTGAAGCGGCTACCGACTGAGTTAAACCTTGCTCAGAACTTGGTCTCGCCGCCGCCAGCCGGCGCCGGAGCCGTGGGGGCCGGCGGCGGAGCGGCAACGGGCGCCGGCTCGCCAAGAGTGCGACGAGAGTCGCCTAAGGGCTTATTGAACGAACTCGACCCGTCATACATTTCGAGACACGTCAGGATTTCGACATAGCTCGGCATCGGCGCCTTGCCTTGGGCGACGCAATCGCGTCGATCGGCGGGGTTAAATCCTGACCATTTCTGCGCGAGCAGTTCCCGCGCTTCCTTTTCATCCTGCATGCAGCCCTTATAGGCGAGATTTTTATCATCGCCGCCAAAAGCCTGCGCTTCGCGGCACGACTGCGCGACGTCCAACTTTGGCACTCCGTCCGCCGCCGGAGCCGCCACTCCGGCTAACGTCGTCACGGCCAACCACGCGGATGCCAAGAATGGGCTTTTCATGCGAACCTCCGAACTTCTCGAGTTCTGACCGCGGATTGAAAGTTGCGCAAGGCCCTTGAGCCGCCAAAACAAAAATCGCTCAACTATTGGCGCATACACCCTATCGTCAATAACCACTCGCGCATGAAAAACCTGAGAATTTTAGCTTGCGGAGCCAACGGGAGCCAGCCTCATCCGCGCCGCCTAAGTTTGCCGATGCGGCTACGGCTTGACAAAATCCTTAAATATTCCACCAATATTAAGCATTCAGCCCCGACCGGCCAAATGGCTAGGCCGGCGACTGCTATTTTAAAGTATTTATAGCATCAATTAGAGCAATAAGACCGCCAGAAACGCGTTGGGAGGGGGCCATGCCGAGACAAACCAACGAACACGAGTTTCAAATTGGGCTGACCATGTCGGGCGCGATCTCAGCGGGCGCTTACACGGCGGGCGTGTTCGACTTTCTGATCCTCGCGCTCGATGAATGGGAGAGAGCGGGAGACGGGCAGATCCCCGGCGTAAACCCTGCCGAGATTCCAAACCATAGGGTCGGCATCAAAGTCCTGTCCGGAGCGTCGGCGGGCGCACTCACCGCCGCGATCGGCGCGATCGCTCTCGGCGACGCCGACCAACATCCGATCGATTTCCGTTCCGATGAGGCCGGCAAAGGACTGAAGGTTTACCTGCCGAAGCTCTACGAGGCCTGGGTCGTCAAGCCCGGTCTCATCGCCGAAGACGGACAGAAGAACGACTTTTTGACAAATAGCGATCTCGCCGGCCCGCCGACGCCGGAGGATGACTACACCCGCACAAGCGGCGTTTCGAGGCCGGCGCCGGGCGATCCGCAGCCCGTCACCTCGCTTCTCAATGCGCGGCTCCTCGACGAAATCGCCAAGGCGGGCATCGACGTCAAGCAGGTGGGAAAAGAACGCCCCTATATCGCCAAGACCCTGCATATCTACATGACCCTGTCGAACCTCCGCGGCGTGCCTTACAAGGTTTCCTTCGACGGCGGCGACTATCACATGATCTCCCATGGCGACCGTGTGCATTACGCCGTCACCGGATTGGGCAATTGGGATAGCCCGAGTATTTTCGCGGACAATGACAAGCCCCGCAGCATCGCCGCCGCCGAACTTGTCGGCGCGCCGGCCGGTCGACAAAAATGGAAGGACTACAGCATTTGCGCCCTCGCCTCGGCGGCGTTCCCGGTCGGGCTTGCGCCGCGGCAAATCGGAGCGGTGCTCGGCGACAATCCCGCGCTCGACGAATATCAAGGCCGCCACTTTCCTATTGATTCGCTCATCAATGAACACGGCATCGACCCGGATTGGATGAAGGCGGTCCGCGAAGCGCCTGCGTTCTGGTTCACGACGGCGGACGGCGGGATCATCGACAACGATCCTTTTGAATACGCCCGCTTCTCGATCAAAGCCAATCCCTCGGAGCCGAACGAGTCCGACCTCGCGGCGGCCGATCGGGCCGTCATCATGGTCTCGCCCTTCCCCGAACGCAAACCGATCAAGTCCCAGGACCAGCCGAAACTTGGCATCGCGAGCATATTCTCCGCGCTGATGCCGGCCCTCATCGATCAGGCGCGGTTCAAGCCAAGCGAACTCGTTCTCGCGGCCGACCCAACCTGCGGCAGCCGTTACTTGATCGGCCCGAGCCGGGTCACGATTGTCGAAACGAGGGATGCGAACGGAAAGATCGAACGCCGCGAAGTCGATGAGCGTTACGCGATCGCCAGCGGCCTCCTCGGCGGTTTCGGCGGCTTCGTAGCGCGGGCTTTTCGAGATCACGATTACCAGCTCGGACGCAGGAACTGCCAACGATTCCTGCGCCATATTTTTACGCTGCCGCCGGAGCATCCAATGTTTCAGAGCTGGCCGCCAGAAGCCAAGATCAACCCCGTCTTCGAAGCCAAACCTACGAAGGCCATGGGGAAGGGATATAGCGTCATTCCACTGTTTGGAGCCGCCAAGGAGGAGGTGGCCCTGCCGGCTTGGCCGCGCATCTCCCAGGACCGTTTCGAGACGCTGCAAGAGCGAATCGAAAAGCGCTTCGATTATGTCGCGCCAGCTCTGTTAGCCCAGAATGTGAAAGATCCCTTGCGGACCTTGCTCGGATTGGCCGTGCGTCCATTTCCTTACGGCATCGGACTCATCCGCGACAATGCGCTGAAGTTTACTCAGTCCACGATCCTTGCCGACCTTGTCCGCCGCGACCAGATCGAAGGTTGGGAATTGCCCCAAGCCGACGGGCTGTCGGATTGCGAGATTCGCCTGGTGCTGGCCGAACTGATCGATCCGGCCTATGATTTGCGCAATGTTTCCGGCCTAGCCAAGTCGACCAACCTGACCGAGGACAAAGTCAAGACCGCGCTGGCGCTAGGTCAAAGTCAAGCCGCCAAGGGCAAGCCTTTCGAAGCGTGGCAGGCGCCTTGGACCGACAAGGCCGGCGGCAGCCTCTATGCGCTCGCAAGCCGCAAGCCGCCGCGCCTCCGCCGGATTTTGGGGCCAAACCATACAGGCCCGTGGTTCACCAAGCTGCGAGTCGACGCGCCTGGTTTCTGACCGGGCCAGTCTCCCAGCGCAAGGCGCGATTGATCATTGTCAAAATGCGCTTGTGTTGCGCACCGCCAAGCCAATGAGCTCCGCCAGACTGCCGACGCCGAGCTTGCGGCGCAGCAGCGAGCAGACGTTGACGACGGTCTTGTAGCTGATGTTCATCTCCTCCGCGATGAGGCTGTAGGGCTTGCCCTCGGCGAGCAAAGCAAGGGTCTGAATTTCGCGCGATGATAATTGCGACAGGGGATTGGGACGCGCCCGCGCCCCAACAAGCGCCACATCCATCGCAATCATATGACTGAGATAAGGCTCGCCGATGCGCACCTTCTCGAAGGCCGCGACGAATTCATCCGGGTCGGCGTCCTTGACGACATAGCCCATGGCACCGGCCTCAAGCGCGCGGCCGACGATAACCGGATCCGCATGCATGCTGAAGACGAGAACGCGGGCCTTCGGATCGCGCAACTTGATGCGACGGATCAGATCCAAGCCGCCGAGCCCATTGCCGCTGATCACGAGATCGATGATGACCACGTCCGGGCGACGCTTGTAATAGAGCCGATAGCCGGTCATGAAATCCGATGCGTCATAGATTGCCGCCACGCCGGCGTCTTCGAGCAGCTTGCGACAGGCCCGCAACACGATTGGATGGTCATCGATAATGAGCGCAGACGTCATTTTGCAGCTTGCTCCTTGTCGTCCAAGGGGCTCGCTTCTTTCGCGGCGTCGACGACAAACGTCACATTGATCCGCGCGCCGTCGCGATTGGAGGCGTCAAGCATCCATTCGCCGCCGAGCGCCTTGACGCGTTCCTGCATTCCCGACAAGCCCAAGCCCAAACGAGCGCCCGGCGCAATGCCCTTGCCGCTATCGCGCACCTCCAAGATGAGCTTGCGCCGATCGCTCCCCGCGCCTTCTTCTTCGCGGAGAACGACGGCAATCTCCGCCGCGCCGGCATGCCGCACCGCGTTCGTCAAACTCTCCTGGATGCAGCGATAGATGGTCAAATCGATGCGGTCCCCATAAGTCGATGCGATCCCCGGAGCGGATAAAGAAAACGAGATGGCGGGATAAAGCCGAATAAAGCCGCCGACCAGCGCGTCGAGAACTTCGCCCAGCGGGACATGGCCAAGCGCCATGGGCCTCAGGCTGTTCAAGAGATGCCGGTTCGTAATCTGCATCCGATCGGCGATCTCGACGATGAGTCCGGTTGTCTCCTGGATCTCCGCCGTCGACGCGGGCGAAAGGGCGGCGATCCGGGCGCAGGCGCCCGCCAAGGATTGCACATTGGTCTTCAAGCCGAAGAGGCAGGGTCCAAATTCATCATGCAATTCAAGCGCGATGCGGCGTCTTTCATCATCCTGCGCCTCGATCAGCCGACGATTCAATTCCGCATTTTCCCGATGTGCGGCGCCAAGGACTTCCGCCAACGCGTTGAACCGCCCGACGATTTCGGCGAGTTCGCGCACTGGCGGCTCCTCCAAGCGAATTCGATAGCGCCGCCGCTCGAGATTCGAAAGGCCGGAGGCGACCTGCGTCAATGGACCGAGAATTCGGCCGAACATGAAATAAAGAACGCCGACGACAATCGCATTGACGATGAGGGCGAAGCTCGCCAACGCGGCCGTATGGCCCCAGACCTCGGCGATTTCATCCTGCGGCTCGCCGAGAATGCGGACCGAGCCGATCTTGCGGCGCTGCGCGATCACCGGCAATTCATGCCGCTCGACTGGCGGCGCGATCAAGGCGGCGAACCAGGCTGGAGCCGGGTTCCTTTCCTCGAGCGGGGCCGCCTCCTCCTTGTCGGCAAGGGGATTGCCCAGCGCATCAAAGACTTCGACGCGCACATGGCGCGTGAAGCGCAACTGATGTGGAAGAATTTGGAGAAGCCGATCGGCGGGCGTATGCGGCTCCATAAGTCTGATCGTCTCGGAGATGACCAATTCCGCCAACCGCATCGAACTGCTCATTTCAACCGTCGCCGCATCCCTGGCTCTCATGACGATGACGGTCATGCCGACCAGGGCCGCGACGACGTCGATCAAGAGGAACGCCGACAGGAGCTGCATCCGTAGCGAACCGCGAAACCACAGGGCGCGCAAGCAGCCGGGCGGCGGCCGAAAATCGTCCGCGTCTTGCCAACTGTCTTTCGAAATGGGCTTCATCAAAGGCTCGCCAATACCGATCAGCGAAAATCGCGCTTGGAGCATGTTCTTAAGCGATTCCTTTTCGATCAGATGATTCCATCTGGTCGGGAAGCGCTCTGGCATGAAAAGCCGCGCCGACCAACCGGCGCCGCGATGGACCGCCATCGCCCGCCGCTTGGCGAAACGCTATCAGAAACCCCCGCCCGTCGGACTCTTTCATTTTCATCGTGAGCCGGATCGAACGACGAGCAGCGACCGAGGCGCGCCTCCCGTCTTGATCCGGGCGATCTCCGCCCCGCTCGCGGTCTCGACGACCGAGACATCGCCGGAAAACCAATTGGCGACATAGGCCGTGCGCCCATCCCCCGCGATGGCGATCCCTTCGGGATAGCGGCCTATCTTGACGAGCCCGATGGTTTCGAGCCGCTCGGCGTCGATGATCGACAAGACGCCGGCCTGCTGGTTGGCGACCAATATGCGCCTTCCGTCAGGCGTCGCCGCCACGCCATAGGGCATCGAGCCGACCGGAATCGTCGCCAGCGGCTTCAAGGCCAAAGCATCGATCACCATGAGGCTGCCGTCTTGAACATTGCCAACATAGAGCCGGCCATCATCCGGCGCGAGCGCCATGGCGAAAGGGGCTTTGCCGACCGGCGCGACGGCGATCTCCCGCAGCGTGGCCGCATCGAGAACGAAAACCATCCCGCCCTCGCGATCGGCGACATAGAGCCGATGGCCCGCTTTGTCGATCACGACGGCCGCCGGCGAGCGCCCGACCCGCGCGACCGCCGATATTGCGCCCGTTCGCACATCGACGCGGCTCACGGCGCCGCTGTTCCAATCGCCGACTAAGAGCGAAGCGCCGTCGCGCGCGACCGCTATGCCAAATGGCGCGCCGCCGATCTGGAGCGTCGCGATGACGCGCAAATGCTCAGCGTCGAGCACCGTGATCGCTCCAATGTCGGGATGGGTCGCGTAGACGCGCCCTTGCTCGGCCGCGACAGCGAGGCCGACCGGGCCGCGCGCGACATCGATCTTGGCCGCGACCTTATTCGACAGAGGGTCGAGGATGAGAATGCGTCCATCCTGATCGGCGACATAGATGAATTCGCCCGCAAGCGCCGAGACGGCGCCGACAAAGCCGCTCAATGCCGCAAGCAAGAGCAACCCTGCGATGGCCCGCATGTGCTAGCCGTTCTTCTCGGCCTTGGCCTTCAGTCCCTCAAGTCCCGTTCGAAAGAAGCCGGACATGGCCTTGATGGCGGCTTCATCGTTCAGAGCGTCCGGCGGAAAATTTCCGGTGTCGCCGCGATAAAAGCGGCCTATCCAAGCAACGGTGGAGCCCCCGCCCTCACGCGGTTTGACGGTCAGCGTGGCCGAATAGAAGCTCACCGGCAAAGCCTCCGCATTTGGCTCCGCCAACCGGTAGGAATAGCTCATTGCGCCGGCGTCATATTCATCGAGACCGTCAACAAGAACGCCGCCGCTTTTCAGGGCAACCTTACGTTCGGCGCCGGGCTTGTTGCCGGCTTCGCTCACGCTTTGCGCAACCATCGGATGCCAGGAGGCGATGGCGCCGAAATCGGCGATGAGCGCCCATACAACCTTCGGATCGGCCGCGATCGCAATGTTGTCCTCGGCCTTTTGCGGCGTCGGCCCATGGGCGCCGGCCGGAGGCGCGAGGAACGCCAACGTCGCCGCAATCAACAGGAAATATCTCATCGAACCTATGTCCTCCGGAAGAATGGGAATGCGAAAGATTTTGCGCCGAACCGACGCCGCAATGCGGCGAGCGCGGGCGCCAAGCCGTAGGCGGCAAGAAGCAAGGCCAGGGCGCCGCTGGCCAAGAAAGGGCGCAGATCGAGAGCGACAGGGACCGGACGCGGCTTTGCTGTTTCCTTCAAAGCGGCGACGAAAGAAGGCGCATCCGAAAGATGCCGATAGGCAAGCCCCGTGGCCTCGGCGAGACTCTTAAGATAAGGCTCGCGCACCGAAGACAAATGTTCCGAGCCGGTCGCGACTTGCCCGCCAAAGGGAGCATTGCGCGGATTATAGCCTTCTCGGCCTTCGGCGTCCTTCGGCGGCGGCCCGAAACGATTCTCCTGCAGAACGTCGTTCATGCCGTAGAAGCCGATTTCGCGTCCGTCATCGTCGAATTTCGGAATCGGCGATAAGGCATATTCGCCAACGCCCATGATGAGCCCCTTAACAGCCCCGCGCTCGCCTTCGAACGCAGGACCGCCGGAAGCCGGCGGCGGCGGCGCCTCATGCCCATCGGTGAAGAAAGCGAGATCGGCCTTCACGTCTCGCGCCATGTCGATTGCGCGGTAGAGGCCCATGGCGACATGGCTGTCACCCTCCCAGCCCATGCGCCAATCGAGGCCCGCGAGGGTTCCTTCGATCGCATCGAACGCCGCGCAGACGTCGACCGGCTCAAATAAGAGAAAGGACTGCCGCTCGCTGAAGACGCCAAGCCCGAAACGCGCTGGACAAGGCAAACTGGCCAGCGCCTCCCTCAAGACGCTCTTGACGAGATCAAGGCGGCTCGCCGGGCGCCCGGCCAGTTTGACGTCGCGGACATTCATGC
Organism: Methylocapsa aurea; assembly: GCF_000746085.1. Taxonomy (GTDB): domain Bacteria; phylum Pseudomonadota; class Alphaproteobacteria; order Rhizobiales; family Beijerinckiaceae; genus Methylocapsa; species Methylocapsa aurea. Next base: position 231,457 of record NZ_JQKO01000004.1, read on the forward strand.
TGCCGGTGATGTCGACGATCACAAGAACATCGACGCCATTGCCCGTGCGCGTCAAGGAGGGCGCGGCGAAGGTTGCAAACAGCAACAAGGCGGCCCCAGTCAGCACCCAAAACCGCGGGTCGCGGAGCGAACCCCGACTGGCGGGAGCGATCACGGCTCCCCCCTTGGGATTCCTGGGACATCGGTCCAGAGCCCTTTCTCGCCGGCGCGCATTTCATCGCCCTTGGAGTCGAAGGCCGGATAATCGCGAATGAGGCGCATGGCGACATCGAGATTGTAGCGCGCATCCCACAGATCAGGATCGAGCCGGAGCGCCTGCCGATAATCCTCCTTGGCCAGATTGATGAGCGGCGCAGCGGAGTCTGGTTTGGCGCGTTGAAGGAGATCGAAGGCGAGCCGCATCCGGGCATTGCCGAAATTAAGCCGCGCCCGCGCGCGAACCGCCCGATCGCCAGCCCTCTCGATAAGATCCATGAGCCCTTGGGCTTCATCAATCCGATCGTGAAGAATGAAGAATTGCAGCCGAGCGAAGAGGAGCGGCGCCGGCGCGTCGTCCCCGACAGGCGCATCTCGCCCCAAGGCCAAGGCGGCAATGGATTTGTTATGCGCCGCATTGCGAAAGAGCAGCCAACCGGATGCAATCAAACCAAGGATGGCGAGGCCAAGGCAGCCGATGAGCACTGTGGATCGCGCACGGCGCCAGAGAAGACGCAGTTCCTGTCTGACGCGAGCGACGCCTTTGTGCATCAGGCAGGCCCACGGCGCGCGAGGCGCAACGGACGTTCGACAACGCCCTTGCGCAAGGAGACTTCGCAGAGCTTGGCGCCGAGCAGCAGCGCTGTCGCCAAGCCCGCCAGCGCGTAGAAGGTCGCTGCGAGATCCTGGCGCGGAATGCGCTCCCGATAAACAATGGGATGATTTTCCAGCCGATCGATTTCCCGCACCGCCTCGCGCACCGCGTCGGGGCTTTCGACTTCGAAAGCCTTGTAAGGAATTCCAAGACTTTTGAAAAAAATATCGAGATGGCGCTCGGGCATCGCCTGCGGCGTATCCTGTCCTGGCTCCGGCGCCTCAAAAATGCCTCTGTCGCCCGCCGTGCGGAGGAACAGCCAATAGAGATTGACGCGAACGCGGGCAAAGCCGGCGCGCAGCTTATTCTGAAGGCGAGGATCGATGACGGCGGCCCCATCCGAGACGAGCAGCACGACGCGGGAGGCGAGCGGCGCGCCTTCCTCCGACATCGCCAAAGCCATGCTCAGACCGCGCCCGACATCGGTCTTGGCGAGGCCCGGGCGGTCGATGGCGTCAACCGCCGCGAGCACAGCGTCGCGGCGGTCGGTCAATGGCAGGACGAGCATGGGCGCGCTCGAGAAGGCCGCAACGCCGATGCGATCATGTTCGCGCTGCAGGACGAAGTCCCGCAGAATGCGGCGGGCGGCGGAGGCCTTCGATTCCTCGCCGCCGGTTGGCTGGCGTCCGGCGAAAGTTTCGTTCATGCTGCCGCTGCGGTCGATCAGCAGGACCGTCTCGGCGCCTTGCCCAACCCGCTCCGTCCATTGGCCGCGCCGGTAGGGGCCGGCAAGGGCGAGGATCGTCGCTCCGATGGCTATGATTCCCGTGGCCGCAACAGCGAGGCTGACGATGCGCGAGAAAAGATCTTCCGGAAGTCCTTCGAGCGATGGATAGGCTTGCCTCCGCGATGCTGAAAGAAAAATCGGCAGCGCCGCGAGGGGCAACAGCCAGAGCATCTGCGGCTGCGCAAAGATCGCATTCATTTGGCGGTCCTCTCCAAATTGGCGAGGCGGCGGCAAAAGGCGATGAGGAGGGTCGGCGGCAGATCCCTTATCGCGCCTGACGCATCGTCGCCGAAAAACGCGCGGCGGGACGCCGAGAAGAAATGGCTGAACTCGGCCTCGACAAGTCGATAAGCGGGATGGGCGGCCAAGAATCCCGGAAGATCGTCCGCGAGGACGCGCCGCCCCGCCGTCAGATCGATGGACCGATGCAAAACGAGCAACGCCTGACGGTAGGTCTCTTCGCCTCCGTCAACCTGTAGATTCGCAACCTGGAGATCCGCATCCTGGAGATCCGCATCCTGGAGATCCGCGCGAACTTGGCGCGACGCCGCGGCGAAGGGGCGGGTCGCTCGCCGCCGAAAAGGCCACCATGCGCGATCGAAAGCAACGATGAGCAGCAACCCGGCCGAAGCCGCGCCGAAGCCGCCTGCCGCGCGTTCATACCGATGCAGGGCGATGGGTTGCGGCGCGATGTCCGGGCGGAGCAGATCATCCGGCTCTTGCGCTGAAGGCCGCATTTCGCGCAGAGGCGATACGCCAAAGGACCAGGCCGGGATCTTCGCTTCGATCCTGTTTCCGGCAGACGTGAAATCCAACGCGAAGCCAGGAATAACCAAGGTGCGGGCGTCAAGCGCTGCATAGAAATTCTGATATTCGAGATGGAGCCGCCAATGCTTGACTGATCCCGCGCTCGCTTCATCGACGTCGAGCCGAACAAGATCCAGCCAATAGGCGACGGGGCCGAGCTTCGGCAATGACGCGCGTTGGAGCTCGTAACCGCTCGCCGCCGGCGCGTCGATGTCGAGCGCAATGACATCGCCGAGGAAATAGCCGAAAGGCCGCGGCCCTTCGATAACGACCGGCCCGATCTGGCCAACCGCAGCCTCGGCGCTCAGCATCAAGGCCAAGCAACCCACCAGCCCTTGCGGCCGCATCGACATCCTGCTCAACCCTCCAGCAGATGGCGCGACATCTCATCCGCGTCGAGTCTGTCCGCAAGCTCGATCGGCGGCCGGCCATAGCGCATCAGCAGGCGCCGCAATCGCGTGCGCCGGGCGCGCGCCTCGGCGCGCCATTTCTCGCGCAACGACGGGCGCATGAAGATTTTGCGCCGCCGCCCGGTTTCGAGATCGGCCAGTTCGATCAACCCCCAGGGCGGCAAATCCTCCTCCTCCGCTGAGTCTCCAACCAGGATCGGCGCGATGTCGTGCCGGCCAAGCGCCGCCAATGCTTCCTCGATTTTGGCCATCCTCAGCCGAAAATCCGAGACGAGAAAGACGAGCTTGCGCCGGCCCGCCACGGATCGCGCCGCATCCGCCAGGCCTGCAGCGCTTCGCCCGATCGGAGCCAAACTTTCGAATGCGCGGCCGATTTCGACATCCAACCCGCGCCGCCGGGCGAGCGGAAACATGAAATCATCGCGAACCGATTCATCGAAGCCAATCAGGCCGAAAGCATCGCCGTAGCCGCGCGCAGAGCGGGCCAGCAACGTGCAAAAGTCTGCCACGAGATGATATTTCGATGCGCGGCCAACAAAGCCCATCGACGCGGAGAGGTCGACCAGCGCATAGACATCAATCGACATGCGCTGATTGAAACGGCGAACATAGATTTCGCCGAAAGGATCGCGCAGCGAGGCGCGCAGGTCGATCCGCCGCGCGTCCGGGCAGCGCAGGAAGGGAACGTGATCGCGGAATTGGCCGCTTCCGCCGGGCTCGCGACCCAGATGGGCGCCAGCGACGAGGTTAGCCGAGCACCCGCGCATCCGATAGGCGATGAGCGCGTCGTCCATCATGGCGCAGGGACTTTGGCGAAGACCGCCCGGCAGAAGTCCCGCATGATCGCATCACGCCGCAGCTCATAGACTGGATGGAGGAAAATGCGATGCGCCATCGTCTCCACGAAGACGTCGCGGATATCCTCGGGCACGATAATGTCGCGGCCTTCAAGCCAGGCGCGCACCCGCGCCGCGCGCGCCAGATAGCTCAAGCCGCGGGGACTGCCGCCGCCCAGCACAAGGCGCTCCATATCGACATCGGGAATATCGATTCCCGCCGCCGCCGGCTCCGTCACAGCGTCCCAAAGGGCGACGACATAGCGCTCGAGAGCCTCGCTCGACCGGACCCGGCTTTGAATCGCTTGGGCCACAACGTTCAGATCGCGGTAATCGATCATATTCTCGGGAACCGAATGAACCAGCGCATCGACGTCATGAAAGCGCGGATCGAAAATGAGCGCTCGCCGAATATCTGCGTCCTTCGGCGTCTCGATGCCGATTTCCATGAAGAAGCGGTCGCGCGCCGCCGCTGGCAATTCAAAGGTTTCCTCTTTCTCGATCCGGTTGCGATCCGCGAAGACCTGAAGATGCGGGAAGCGATAGGCGCGATTGAGAGCCACAACGCTTCTTTCGGCCATCAAGCGAAGCAAGAGCGAGTGGACCTGTGGGCGCGCCCGGTTGATCTCATTGAAAAAAAAGATCGATAGATCGCCCTCGTTCCGCAGCACGGGCCCCGGATCGACCCTCGGCCTCCCATCGGCGCCAAGATAGGTGTAATAGATGAGGTCGCTCGGCATGAGATCAACCATGCCTTCGATGCGCTCGAAGGCGCCGCCGATCGCGCGGGCGAAGGCGCGGAGCATCGTCGTCTTGCCGGCGCCGACGTCCCCTTCGAGCAGGACATGACCGCGCGCGAAAATCGCGATGACGAGCAGCCGGACCGCCCTGTCCTGCCCTAAGATGGCCTTGCCGATTTCGCGTTGCAAGCGAAAGGCGGCGCTCCTCCAATCCTCAAGGAGAGCGTCGCGCTCGCAAGCAAGTTCAGCAGACATCCGCGGCATAATCCGGTGCTTGCGACGCGCTGCCCGCAGTCGAGTCAAACGAAACAGATCGCGTCCCGCCGTCGCGCGCGGGGCGCGCCGCACACCGGTCGCGTTCTTCCAAAGAGCCAGGGAGCCGCGACGGGCGCGGCTCCGCTTCAATTCGCGATCTTTTCGATCTCGTAGACGAACTTTCCGGTCTTCTTGAAATTCTCGACGCGCTTCTTGTTGCGCTCCTCCATCGCCGCTATCGATTCGCTCTGCTTGGCGACCTCTTTAGGATTGTGCTTCGGGTCATATTTCGATCCAGCGATCTTGTCCGGAAAGCCCGGCTTTGGCTCCCAGCAATTGCCTGGCGCCGCGCATTTGGTGCCGTCATAAGCATTCGCGCCGATAGTGGCGGCGCCCATGGCCAGCGAGCCGGCGAAGATGAAAGCAGCAATTTTCGTGGGTTTGGAAATCGACATATTGGGTTCCTCTCATTCTGGCTTAGAAGCATCGACGCCGATCGACATGCTTCGCTTTTTTCATCATCTGGCGAAGACTCACTTCGCCGCGCTGCAGAGCCCCGGCGCATCTTTGGGAACAACTTCATTAGCGTCATAGGGCTTGAATTTCGCCTTTTCCGCGTCGGTCATCCACTCCGCTCCGCTTGGTCCATCCTTGTAGACATGCCGCGTCCAAGCCATCACTTGCAGCATTTCATCGAGCGTGAGATTTAAGGATTGCGGGCCCATTTGAGCCTGGCCGCCGCCGAAGATCGTTTCGAATAATCCCTGATCGGTCTTGTTCTTGGGATAGGTCCAATAATCGTCATTGAGGCCGGGGCCGATCTTGCCTTCCGCGAGATGCCCATGGCAGCCCGAGCAGGCGGTGAGAAAGGCTTCCTGGCCCTTGGCGAGGCAGCTCCAGTCCGAATTATAAGGATTGCGGCCGGTCTTGAGGAAGATCTTGACGCCTTCCGCATCGCGCCCTTCGGGGAGGGCTTCGTCAAGCGACATCGGCTGACCCGTCACGGTGTTGCGAAGATCGAGCGATGTGGTCTGCGCGATCGCGATGGATAAGCTAAGTCCCGTCAGAGCGCTCAAGCCAAGGATCGTCGTTATTCCCAATTTCTTCATTTTGATTTCCGGCTTGAAGGTAAGGCCGATGCAAACGGCCCTTTGCGGTTTCACATTCCCTTGTCGAGAAGAGGAATGCCCTCCTCCTTGAGGATCGCCTCGATTTTCTGGCGCGCCTTGGCAAGGCCTATATTGACTTGATCGAGAAGCGCCTGGTCGCCTTTGCGCACGCCGATCGATTGGTCGAAGTGATGCGGCACCTTTTGCCCATCGCTTCGAAAATTATCGTCGGAAATCATCGTCATGCGCAGAGGTTGCGCCGCCTGTTTGACGTAGCGCGCGACTTCCGGCGCGAAGGCGACGGCCAAGGCGGCGTTGCCGGAGGCGACTTCGCTGACCAGCTTTTCTGAGGGAACCTGCGTGTATTGATTTCGCGGCGAACGAAAATTCACGAGCGAATAGAGGTAGGCGAAATTATCCTCGTATTTTCCAACCTCGTGCAACATCGATTCCGCAGGCGAACTAAAGGCGACGGCAATGTGATCGAGCTTTTCAATGCGCGGGTCCTTCCAAGATTTGATCTCGGCGGATTGGTCGGCGCGGGACACGAATACATAGCCCGAGCGATAATAAGACTCGCTCGTCAGAACGCGAGGGTCGCCAGCGTCGAGCCCCATCACAACATCGCAAGCATTCTTGTCGAGAAAATCCCGGACAAGATAAATCGCGGGCTTTTCAGTCCAAACGAAGTCGGGCTTGCGACCCATGGCCTCGGCAAGTATCGAGGCGATCCGATTTTCGAAGCCCGAGCCATCTTTGATCGAGAACGGAGCCTCGATTTGCGAACTGCAAATTCGTAGGGGCGCCGCCTCGGCGGGCGCGGCCGAGACTGGAGGGGCAGAGACTGGAGGGGCCGCCGCGCGAGGGCCGCTTCCGAAGGCGAGAAGCGCGAACGCCGAGCAGAGCCCCGTTAGGGTGAAAGCGCTCAAATGTGAGATACGGAACATCAATGATCTGGCCTCGCGGGCTCGAAGGGGTGAGGCGATAGGTGCGGGACGCCGCTTGCGCGTCGTTTCGGGAAACGCGGAGGCGGCATCCCGCGAGACGTCCCGGATCGCAAATGCGCTACGGTGCGAGACGCCGGTTCGAGGAGCTAGTTGGCCTTGGAGCTAATTGGCCTTGGCGTATTCGCCGACGTTCGGGTCGTCGTAGGGACCTTTGCCATCCAACGAGAACACCATGACGCCGCCGCCCTGCCGGGTGTAGTTGGCGAGCTTCTTGAAGGCGCCGACGGCGCCAAGACCCGCAGTCGGATCCTGCAGATCGAAGACGAGGCCAACCCCCGGCCACCCGCCGACCCCGTAATTGATCGCGATATATTGTATGCCATTGTGCGTATAGGTAATCGGATAGCCGATCGCGCCGGAGGGAAGCTTGAACTTCCACAGGAGCTCGCCCGTCTCGCTGTTGCGCGCCTTGATGAACCCATCAAGCGTCCCGTAGAAGACAAGATTGCCCGCGGTCGCGATGGTCCCTCCCCATACTGCGAAGCGCTCCATCTTTTCCCATGCGAACTGGCCGCTGATGGCATTGTAGGCTTTGATCTGGCCAAGGCCCTCGGCGTTCTGGCGATCGCCCTTCGGGCCGGGATACATGTTCAAAGTCGCGCCGACAAAGAATTGCCCAGCGCGATAGGGCAGCATGAAGGGCTCCCAATCCATGCAGATGTGGTTGACGCCCATAAAGAAGAGCCGCTTCTGTGGATCGTAGGAATCATGGCCTTGATTGTGGTAACCCATGGCGGAGGGGCAGATGTCCCGTGCGAGATGGTCCATGCGGGTGCCATATTCGGGATCGCGCACTGGCAGGCCCGACTTCAAATCGACCTTCTTGAAGACATTGACGGTATCGTCAATTTTTCCGGCGGCGATGAGGTCGCCATTAGTGCGGTCCAGCGTGTAGACAATGCCGTTGCGGTCGGGATGGGTCAGAAGCTTGCGGGGCTGACCGTATTCGCGTTCGTTTTGCTCGGACAGCATCATCACGTTGACGCCGGCATAATCCCACTCATCATGCGGCGTCTTTTGATAGCCGAACTTCGCCTTTCCCGTATCGACGTCGCGGCCAAAAATCGTCATCGTCCACTTGTTGTCGCCCGGACGCATCGTCTCATTCCAGGGCGCCGGGTTGCCGGTGCCGAAATAGGCGAGATTCACATCCGGATCATAGGCGTACCAGCCCCAATTGGTGCCGCCGCCGATCTTCCAGGCATCGCCTTCCCATGTCGAAAGCCCGAGGTTCTTTTGCCCATATTGGGGGTTCTTGATGTTGAAATCATCGGCGAGCAACAGGTCCTCATCGGAGCCCGTCGCATAGGCCCGCCATTTCTGAGCGCCGGTTTTCACGTCATAGGCGGTCACATAGCCCCGCACGCCGAGTTCCGCGCCGGACGAGCCAATCAGGACGACATCCTTGACGACATAGGGGGCTACGGTCAGCGTCGAGCCGACCTTGATGTCGGAGTTCTCGACTTTCCAGTATGTTTCGCCCGTGTTGGCGTTGAGGGCCACGACATTGCCGTCAAGCAATGTCTTGAGAATGAGTGGCGGAACCTTGCCATCGCCCGGCCAATAAGCAAGGCCGCGGTTGACGACATCGCAACATGCGACCGCGCGGGCGGCGGGATTTTGCTTTGGCTTGTCCTGCCACAAAATTTTGCCAGGATCGTCGAGGGCGAGCGCGAAAGTTGTGTTCGGGAAGGGCGTGCTGATGAACATCTTGCCGTCCACGACAAGCGGAGCGCCTTCGTGGCCATTCAAAAGACCGGTAGAGAAGGACCATGCGGCCTTCAGCTGCTTGACGTTTCCTACATTGATCTGGGACGCCTTGCTGTAATTGTCGGAGTTGTAGTTCTTACCGGGCATGACCCAGTTTTCGTCGCTCTTGGAAAGTTCGTTCAGCTTGTCGTTCGCGCTTGCCGCCGGGATGAAACCCAAAGGAGCGAACGCCAGCAAAGCGGCGACAGACACCGAATTCAGAACTCTATTCATATAAGCAACCCCCGCGTATCCTGCCCAATTCATAGAAGACTGATCGATGCGACTTAACGTTGCATCGTCCGCTTCATTTCGGGGCGGATAATGCATCAAGGGCCGGGCGCCGTCTTTACGATATTCATGCATTTCGTTCGGGATAATTTGGCAATCGGATTGACGCTTGAATGCGGCTATGTTGATCATCTCCGGCGCCGCGGGAGGCTGCAACGACATCAAAAGAACGTTGCTTTCAAAGAATTTTTTATCCCGGCGGGAGATCAGGATCATGGCCTCGCGACATTCGCGGCGAGGGCTGCAGCCGTAGAGTATTTCCGCTCAGCGAATCACGCTCAGCGAAATTCCATGGAAACCGCCGACGGGCGGTGCTAATCCTTGGACCAGGGCAAGACTGCCCTGGTTTCCCGTAGGGCGGACTGCTGTCTTGAAGCGACGCCAAATTAACAGCGGAGGATAGTATGGTTTGGACGACCCCCATCATCACCGAAGTTTGCATCGGCATGGAAGTGACGAGCTACGCATCCGCCGAAATCTGACGGTGAAGGTTGGTTGCGGCTTTTTGCTTACGCCGGCGGCTTAGCTCGGCGGACAGAGGCGGCTTCATGCGCTGGAGCCGCATTTGTTTTGCATTTTCGAGCCTACAGTGGGGCCGCCGCTTTGAGTAAAGAGGACGAGTCAAAACAAATGACAGTGGAGCGCCGTTAGCGTAGCCTTGCCCTATGAGCGATCGATAGGCGGGACTTGCGACATGACCACTCCATCAGCGGCGGCCAATGCGAATAGTCGGACGAGACCGATGTCTCGCGCCGAGAAGAAGGTAATTTTCGCCTCTTCGCTCGGCACGGTTTTTGAGTGGTATGATTTTTATCTCTATGGGGCGCTCGCAAGTATTATCGGCGCGCAATTCTTCAGTCAGTTTCCAAAACAGACCGCCGATATTTTCGCGCTGCTCGCCTTCGCGGCGGGATTTCTGGTGCGGCCGTTTGGCGCCCTCGTTTTCGGCCGCCTTGGCGATCTCGTCGGCCGCAAATACACCTTCCTCGTCACCATTCTCATCATGGGCCTTTCGACGTTTATTGTCGGACTTCTGCCAAATTATGAGTCGATCGGGCTGGCGGCGCCGATCATCCTGATCGCCGCAAGGCTATTGCAAGGCCTAGCGCTCGGAGGCGAATATGGCGGCGCCGCAACCTATGTGGCCGAACATGCGCCGCAGGGCCGGCGCGGGTTTTATACGTCCTGGATTCAGACGACGGCGACGCTCGGCCTGTTCTTGTCGCTGCTCATCATTCTGGCCACCCGCACCTACTATGGCGAAGCCGATTTCGCGAAATTCGGCTGGCGCATTCCATTCCTTGTATCCGTGGCCCTGCTCGCGATTTCGCTTTGGATTCGCCTGCAATTAAACGAATCGCCGGCCTTTCTAAAGATGAAGGAGGACGGAACAGGGTCGAAAGCACCGCTGTCCGAGGCTTTCGGCAATTGGACGAATGCTAAAATTGTCCTGCTCGCCCTGCTGGGCCTGACGATGGGACAAGGTGTCGTCTGGTATACAGGGCAATTCTACGCCTTGTTTTTTATGCAATCGATTCTGAAGGTCGATGGCTATACAGCGAATCTTCTTATTGCCTGGGCTCTATTGCTCGGCACAGGGTTTTTCATCTTTTTCGGCTGGCTATCGGACAAAGTCGGCCGCAAGCCAATCATCATGCTTGGATGCCTGCTCGCGGCGCTAACCTATTTTCCGATCTTTCAGATGATCACGGCGAACGCCAACCCCGCGCTTCAGGCGGCGCTGCAGAACGTGGAGGCCACCGTCATCGCCGATCCGACGAACTGCGGCAATCTGTTCAATCCGGTCGGGACCCGCGTCTTCACATCCTCTTGCGATATCGCCCGCGATTTTCTAGCCAGGAACTCGGTGAAATATTCGCGGGTAGCGGGGCCTGCCGATGCGCTCGCGAAAATCAAGGTCGGCTCCAGCGAAGTCACGGCTTACGACGCCGCCAAGGTCCCCGACGCCAAAGCGGCGGCCGCCGCTTTCGCCAAGACCATGCTGGCGGCCTTGCAGTCCGCAGGCTATCCGAAGGCCGATGACCCCGGCATCGTCAAAATGCGCAATCCGATCGACGTCCTCCAGCCGCAAGCCGCCAAGATCGTCGGGCTCTTATTCGTGCTGGTTCTCTATGTGACAATGGTTTACGGGCCGATCGCCGCGGCGCTCGTTGAACTCTTCCCGACCCGGATTCGCTATACATCCATGTCGCTGCCCTACCATATCGGCAATGGTTGGTTCGGCGGTCTCCTACCCGCGACGGCTTTCGCTATGGTGGCGCAAACTGGAAATATCTATTTCGGGCTCTGGTATCCGATTGCATTCGCGTTCGCCACGTTCGTCATTGGCGTGCTTTTCGTGCCTGAGACCAAGAATCGCGATATTTACGCCGACGATTGAGGCTGCCTTGCGACGCCGCTTTCTGGGCGAAAGCACCGGGGCTTCGCGCGAAGCGAAGTCCTTGAAGGGCCCTTAAATGCTTTCCGGCTTCGAAAGGCCGCCTGCCTCTCAAGGAAATGAGGCGGACCGAACCCGCGCTTAGTTGCAGACCCGGACCCGCTGGATGACATAGGCGTAGCCGGTCCACACTTGTTGGGGCTCGTACCAGCAGTGGGGCGGCGGGGGCGGCGGCGCGTAAACCGGAACCGGAGCGTAATAGACCGGCGGCGGCGCGGCGGCGCCGGCGATGGCGCTTCCGGCGATGGCTCCAAGCGCCATGCCCCCGATCACACCCGCGGCGACGGCGCCGCCGTCACCGGCGCGAGCCGGAATCGAGGCCGCGCTGAGCGACGCCGCCGTGAAACCCAGAGCCAGACCAATCCTGATCGATCGAGCCAAATTTGCCTGCATCTATCCCTCCGCAACTGACGCCAGATAAGCGCGATGGTCATAAGCCTGTAACGCATTCACGGCAATTTTAGGCCAAAATAAGCGCGACGCCTCGGATTCGAAGCCCAATTCAAACGTCGATCTAAGCAGATCTAAGCAGCCAAGGTTAATAATTTTCCTCCCTCGCGCCAGTGCCGCGACCGAGCCGGAGGCGCACACCATCTAACGGTTGCAAGTCGCCCGTTACACTGCTAGCTCAGCGCGATTGGCTCCAAGACAAAATGCCGGTTTAGCTCAGTTGGTAGAGCAACTGATTTGTAATCAGTAGGTCGCGGGTTCGACTCCTGCAACCGGCACCAGCAAAATCAATAACTTACGATGCTTCGTCGGCCTCAAGGTTGTCATTATTTCCGCTCGGCAAGCACCCGGTGAGCAAAAATCGAAAATTTGGGGAAAACATCGGCTGCGGTGCTAGCCTGGAGCCGTTGTGGGCCTTGCTCAGGCTTATCGGCCCGCACCCTGCGCTTGTGCTCGAGCCAGTTCGGCCGCACCTCCATGGGCTGGGCTCCGCATTCGGAGCATTTGAGGCGCTCCCGCGCCACCAAGCTCGACACGTCCGCCCGGCCGGCATGCCCGCAAACGCATTCAGCGGGATCGCGAGCAATTATGCTCCATGGGAGGCATGTTCAGGTTCGCTTTCTTCCGCTTTATCAGTGTTCGGCACGACGGCAAGGTGAACGTTCAGAGCGCGCAATACAGCGCTAACGGTTTCAAAGCGCGGATGCGATCCTGGGGAAAGCGCTTTGTAAAGGCTTTCGCGCCCAAGGCCTGCATCCTTTGCAACTTGAGCCATGCCGCGCGCCTTGGCGACATTGGCAAGCGCGGCAAGGAGAACGTCCTGGTTGGCATCTTCGGCGGCAGCGGAAAGATACTCGGCAATGACCTCTTCATTGTCGAGGTAATCTGATACGTCGAAGGTCGCATAATTGGCTTTCATCACGCGCCGCCTTTCAAGTCCCGAGCCATGGCTTTTGCCTGCTCAATGTCCCGCTTTTGCGAGTTTTTATCCCCGCCGTTCAAAAGAACGTAGACGGTTGCGCCATGTCGCACGAAATAGACCCTGTACCCTGGGCCATAGTGAACGCGCATTTCAGACACGCCTTCGCCGACCGGCTCGCAATCTCCAAAATTACCAAGCGAGGCGCTCGTGAGCCTTGCCAAAATTCTAGCTTTGCCGCGCTGATCTGAAAGCTCGGCAAGCCATTCAGCGAAGCCCGATGATCGAACGAGCGTGTACATGAAATGTATCCAAAGGAATACAGACAATCAAGGACAATAGCGGTCACTCACGGATTACTTTTCCGCAACCTTACGCCCGCCCCGCCGCCATTCTCGGCGATGAACTCGACGCCTATGTGCCTGCCTTGGCGCTCTCGTCGAAGATTTCCCCAATATCTTTGAGGAACCATTCCTCGCCCGATGCCGTGACTATCTTGGTGATCTCTCGTCGCTCGGGAGCAAAGTCTGTCATGAAATGTCTGACAGCCTCTTCAAAGGTGGGGAAATCCAAGCGGTGCGGCCGTAAGGTGAACTCGTTGACGGCAGGGCGCAGCTCTTCGACCCATATCATGGTGGAGCCTTCGGCTCTGTTGAACTAGCTCATCGGATGTCTCCTCATTCTTACCCCAGGGTTGGCCGCCGTTCGTGAACTCGATGCCGGCTGCTTCGAGGGCGCGGCGCCGTGACCGATCACACGCCAAGCGCCCGCTCGCGAGGGGCTTGCAGGATCTCGCGGCCGCTAGAGTATCCGTTATGGGCAAGGGGCATTTTCGGTCCAGAGCCGCTCGTTTCGCAAGAGTGCGTTTGCGAGGACGAGGAGCTTGCGCATGACGGCGGTGATGGCGACTTTCGGCGGCTTTCCGGCCTCGACGAGCTTTTGGTAGAGGGTCCTGCTGTCTTTGTTGAATCTGCAGGCGACGAGCACGGGCATGTAAAGGGCTTGGCGGAGAACGGCTCTTCCGCCGCGGATGAAGGCATGGCCTTTCCATGAGCCGGATTGTCTTTGGATTGGCGCGAGGCCGGCGAGGCTCGCGGCCTGCTTGCCTTCGAGCGCGTTCCGAGTTCCGGCATTTCGATGAGCAAGGCGAAGGCGGTGATTTTCGAGACGCCGGGGATGGAGAGAAGAATCTCAAAGCGCCGAGCGAGCTGAGCGTCGTCGTTGACAAGTTTTCCGATGGCGGCGTCGATCTCGTCGATTTTCACATCGATCTCGGCGAGGCGCTTTTTGTTCTGCCTTTCGAGCAGGGGCAGCGTGATCGCTTTGGCGCGATTTTTGTCGGCCGTGTGGTCTTTGACGAGCGCGGCGCGGGCAAGATGAAGTTCTTTCAGCTCGGCGATGGTCTGACTGACGCAGGGACGCGGCCGCAAATCGAGAACCTCGCCCATGCGCGCGAGCATGGCGGCGTCGGCGCGATCTGTTTTCACGAGCTTGCCGGCGGCTTCAGCGAAACGGCGGGCCTGACGCGGATTGACCTTGGCGATGGGAACGCCGGCCGCATCCAGCGCGCGCTCGAGCACGCGATGATAAGGGCCGATGGGTTCGAAGACGACGCGCGCCACTGGCGTTGCGGCGAGCCATTTGATCAGGGCCTTGCAGCCGGCTTTTTTGCCTTAGAGCCGGATGACTTTGGACGGAATCGCAACGCGATCTCGTCCAAGGTCTGAATCCGCCTCTCATCAAAGTGTTAGAGCATGATGTCGTTCGAAAACCGGTTTCCACTTTTCGGCATCATGCTCTAGCGGCGCGAAAAGTCATAAGATAAGTATTTGCGAGCGAAGTGGATGCCGGTTCGCGTTAAGAAAATGCGACCAATTTCTGATCTCGTCGAAACGGGAAGCGCTCTAGCGCGACCACCTCAGGATAAGATGCGGCTTCTGGACGGGCTCTTCCTCGCCGACGAATGCATGGCAATTTGATATTTGGCCGGAAGCGGATCAGACGGCACAAGAATTGAATGATTCTAAGTGCGGATTTCTCGCCAACTTAGGACTGGTTCATGTCGCTCGATATTCCCATGGTCTTCAAATATCATGTTTTCGCCTGTTTCACGAAGCGGCCGGCCGGCCATCCGCGCGGCAGTTGCATGGAGAATGGCGCCCAGCCGCTTTGGGACCGCCTGCAGCAGAAGCTCGAGGCTAAGCAGCTTCCAGACGTCAACATGAGCGCTTCTGGCTGCCTGAGCTTCTGCCGCGCCGGCCCGCTGATGGTGGTTTACCCCGAAGGCATCTGGTATCGGCCGGAAAAGCCCGAGGACATCGACGAGATCATCCAATCGCATTTTGTCGAAGGCAATCCGGTCGAGCGCCTGATCATCGTCCCCCAGCGGTAGCCGGCGCCTCGGCTTTCGCCATCGGCCCGGGAATTGCTTTATCTTATTGGATCGCCGCGCGAGCGACAAACTATCGGTTCGGGAGAAGGACTATGCTGGAAACGGCGATCGTTGGCGGCGGCTTATGCGGTCTGGCGCTCGCCGCCGGTTTGCAGGCGCAAGGACGTCCCTTCGCCTTGTTCGAGGCGCGCGCGCGCCTCGGCGGCAGGGTCCTCTCGGTCGCGTCCGAAAAAGCCGGCATGCGGGTCGATCTCGGGCCGACCTGGTATTGGCCAGACACGCAGCCGGGAATGACGCGCCTCGTCGCCGATCTTGGGCTCGTTACCTTCCCGCAACATGATTCCGGGACCGTGATGCGCCTGCACGATCACGACAAGACTGCGGTTCCGAGCGAGAACGAGAGCGTGCACGGCGGCGCCCGCCGCGTCGAAGGCGGCATGGCCTCGGTGATCGAAGCCATCGCGCAAAAGCTTCCGGCCGAGCGAATTCACCTGGAGCACGCGATTTCGGTGATTTTCGATCGCGGCGATCATGTCGAACTGCATTTCCGTCAGGGCGACGCCTTGATCGTCGTCGAGGCCCGTCGGGTGGTCCTCGCCATGCCGCCGCGCATCGTCGAGGAGCATATCCGTTTCGAGCCTAGCCTCGATGAGGCGCTGGTCGACGCGATGCGGGAGACCTACACCTGGATGGCGGGCGAGGCGAAGGCGGTCATCGCCTATGACCGCGCCTTGTGGCGGGAGGCCGGCAAATCCGGCAACGCCTATGTCACGCATGAGCAGGCGGTCTTCAACGAGATTTTCGACGCCTGCGACGCCACCGCCACCCGCGCGGCCCTGGGCGGCTTCCTCGCGCTGCCGCCCTCCTTGCGCGAGTCGTTCAAGGCCGGGCTGCCGATGCTGATGGGCAATCAGATCGGCCAGATTTTCGGCCCCGAACTCGAACATGGCGAGCAGCATTACCAGGATTGGGCCGCCGAGGACTTTACCTGCGCCCGGCGCGATCTGATCCCGCCCGAGGACCACCCCCATTACGGCAATCCCCACTTGCGGCAGGTGGTTTGGGACGGCAAGCTGTTCTTCGGCGGCTCCGAAACGGCGAGCTATGCGGGCGGCTACATGGAAGGCGCCCTCGACTCCGCTCGCCGCCTCGTGCGCGACGTTGGCCGCTTCGCTCCCGCGATCGCGCTCGAGGCGCAAGCGGGCGGCAAGGCCGGCGTCTCCAATGCCGAAAGCATCGCGCAATTCGGGCAATGGGTGGCCGGTCAGCAGGCCCAGTCGGTCGAAGCCTATCGCAAGCATCTCAATCGCCTTATGGCCAGCCCCGACAAGGAAATCGTGACCCAACGCGCGATGGTCGCGACGATCGAGCAGGTTTTCAGCGAAGCCCTGTTGCGCCTGGAGCATCTCTCCTTCGACATGAGCGATGTCGCCGTGGAGCGCGGTCGCTCGGCCCTGACGCCGGAGGTTTTGAAAACATTCGACGGCTTTATCCAGTTTCTGCTGGATTCCGTCATTCAGCACAATCGCACCTCCTGCGCCTTGTCGAATTTTCCCGGCGAGGACAAGCCTTCGAAGGACTACCTCCAGGCGATCTTGCGCGACATCGCCGCGGCCTGGAAGGAATTCTGCCTCTCGGTCAATGCTTTCTTCGTCGCCAAAACCCCATCTTCGGCGGCGGCTTGACGTTGAGCGCAAGGATTTGAAACAAGGTTGCGTCGCCAAGCCGATGCAGCCTTGCTGAGACCTTTTGGGTCTCGAAACCAGCGGCCTCCTTGTTGGAAAGCTGCTGAGGCGTGGCTCGCGCAGCCTTCTTGAAGTTCCAACACCGCATTGGCGCGACGCGCATTGGCGCGTCAGATCGACGATGCGCTCTAGCCGCCGCATAACGCGTCCCTGATCCGCCGCCGGCTGCCGCCCGTCAGGCTGAGCGCTCGACTTGTCCTCCATTTCAAAACGCGCCGCCGGCTCTGTATTCGCCGGTAGCTACGAGCGGCTGACTGAAGGCATTGACGAGCATTTGGCAAGACAACGGGAAGTGCTCGCCCGATGTCGCTGTTGTCAACGAATGATTGCGGCAATGTCACGCGCGCGTCTTGGTGAGGGAGGCTGGCGAGCAAGGGCGGCTGTCGTCCCATCTACAAAATGCCAAATTAGCTCAGACTTAGATGAAAATGGTTGTAATCTATATTGGAATATAGTAGATAATTGACAAAATTTGATATTCATTGATACGTCCAATGCGCGCGAATGCGCATACTATAAGAAACCCCATTTCAAAGATTGGCGATAACTCATGTCTCACATTCACATGAGAATGCTTTTGTGCGTCCTCATTCTGAGCGTTGCAGTTAGCTCGGATGCAGTTTCAGAAAATTTAGGCGCAGTTCAACAATCGCGTTACCCTGATATATATTTGAAAGAGGACGATAATCCCAAAGCGCCGGTGGACTATGGCTATGGGCCGGGCGCAGGGATTCCCAAGGCCGTCGCTCCTTCGGCTGTAGCTCCCTCGGCGGCAAGCGCGGCGGCGATCCCGAACGGCGGAGCCGAAGCCGGAGCGAAGGGATTTTTCGCCGCTCCCGCGACCTGGCCGATCATACCCATCCACATGGTCCTTCTGTCCGACGGCCGGGTCCTGTCCTACGGCACCGACCTCACCGGCGCGCAAGGGGCGCAAATGAACTACGACGTTTGGGATCCAACGCTTGGAACCGGATCCGACGCGCATTTGACGCTCCCCAATGGGACGAGCACAGACATCTTCTGCGGCTCACAGTCCTTGATCGGAAGCGACTTCGAGAGTTGGACAACATATAAGAATAGCGGAGATGTGCTGCTGTCCGGCGGAGATCTCACGGTTAATGGAGTGCGGAACTACGCTAACAACAAAACATCGATTTTCTACGCAAAGGATGATGTCCTGAGCTCCGCCGGAACCATGAAATTTCCGCGCTGGTATGCCTCCTTCGTCCCGCTGCGCAATGGCGATAAGCTTATCATTGGCGGAAGATTAAATAAGGACACGCTTTCGCGCGCCGCAGTCGCGGTTACGCCCGAGATTTATCATGTCAATCTTGGCTGGAGAACCCTTGCGGGAATCGATATTGGCGATGCAATAGAATATTACTATCCAAGAGTATTTCTTGGCGTCGATAGCGCTCTGTATTTTCTGAAAGGAGATGGTCACTTACTTAGACTAACCACGTCTGGTCCGGGCACGATGGAAGATAAAGGAATAATAGCCGCGCAGGGCACGGCTTATCGTCCTACAGTTATGTTTTCCCCTGGCAAGCTGCTGTCGATCCGGAATAACAAAAGGGTCCAGGTCATCGATCTGACCAAATCGCCGCCGACCGCGACAGATGTCGCCAGCACGAGCACGGACCGCATTTGGTCGAATGGGACCGTGCTGCCTGATGGAAAAGTTCTCGTCACGGGCGGATCCTCGTCGGAGAATGTCTTGACCGGCGTCGCTTACAACGCCGAAATTTGGGATCCGAAGACATCTCAATGGACCTTCGGCGCCGCCGCGGCCAAGGCGCGTCTTTATCACTCAGCTGCCGTGCTCTTGGCCAATGGCGCTGTTTTGACGGGCGGCGGTGGGGCTCCCGGTCCAACGAAGCAGCTCAATGCGGAAATTTACTATCCTCCCTATCTTTATCGGCAGGACGGATCAGGGGAGCCCGCCCCCCGCCCAACCATCCTATCGGCCCCTGAGATCGTGAAAGGCGGCGGATACTTCACCGTTACCCTTGGCGCCAACGAACCGATCAGCAAAGTGGCGATCGTTCATACGGGTTCGGCGACCCATTCCAGCGATCTGGAGCAGCGCCATCTCTTTCTGCCATTCACCCAGGCGGGCAACACGTTGACCGTCAGAATGTCTCAAAACCCCAATAACACGCCGCCGGGCTACTACA
The DNA here is from genome assembly GCF_000746085.1 of Methylocapsa aurea. Taxonomy (GTDB): domain Bacteria; phylum Pseudomonadota; class Alphaproteobacteria; order Rhizobiales; family Beijerinckiaceae; genus Methylocapsa; species Methylocapsa aurea. Next base: position 250,379 of record NZ_JQKO01000004.1, read on the forward strand.
TGCTGTTCGTGTTCAACAGCGCTGGCGTGCCTTCGGTGGCTAAAATTGTGTCGCTTCCCCGATCCGTGCTCTAGAGCGTTTCCCGATCAGATGGAGTTGTCTGATCGAAAAGGAATCGCTCGGATTCAATGAGTTGGAGCATGCTCCTATTGAGACATCGGATATATCCGATGTCTCAATATCGAAAAAGTCGATCACCTTTTTTAAGAACATGCTTGTCTTATCACTTTTTGCGCCGAAGAGGCGAGAAGGAACCGCTGGGAGAGGGTTGCAGCCCTCTCGTCAGCGGCGAGGGCCGGATCGGACCCGCGCCAATCCGCGCCTCTGCCGCTATTTGCGGCTCACGCTCGAGTGGCCTCGAAGGCCGGAACCTCGGCGGCAAAGGCCTCGAGCCATTGCGTCAAATGCGGATGATCGCCGCGCCACGTCCCCTTGAAACGCAAATCGAGATAGCCGAGGGCGCAGGCAAGGCCGATATGCGCAATATCGCGCCGGCCGGCTGGCAGCGTCTTTTCAAACGCCTGGAGCCCGCGCTGGATCTTTTCATCCTGCAAGGCCACCCATTTCGGATCGCGCTTGGCCGCATCCCGCAGCCGCTCCTCGTAAACAAGAAGAAGCGCTGCGTCGGCGATCCCATCGGCGAGCGCGGCCAGCGTCAGCGCCCGGAACCGCGCCTCGGACTCTGTTGGAATCAGCACATCGCCGCCCGCCAGGTGATCGAGATATTCGACAATCACCCGGCTGTCGAAATAGACGGTCCCATCGGCGAGGATGAGGGCCGGAATCTTGCCGAGCGGATTTTGCTGGCGGATCGTATCGGCGGGATCGCTGGTATCGGCCGCGACAGTCTGAATCCGTCCGGCCAGCCCGGCAAGGGCCGCGGCGATGAGGACCTTCCGCCCGAAGGGCGAGGCAGGTGAGGAGCGCAGCATCATCATTTTCGACATTCTCCGCCGCCAAAAAGAGCGGCCCGCGCCGTTTATATCAACTTCATTGCGCTTGGAAGCCGCGCTTCCCCGTTGGAGGATTCCATCTGATCGGAAAGGCTCAGACGCGAGCCATTCGCTTGGCCGAACGAATCAGCCGCGCCGTGCGTCGCCGCGCTGTAAATCGTTGTCTAACACAAGTTGCGCCGCGCCCTCTCCGGCGCGCCGGGCTATTCCAATCGCAAATCGACTGCTTTCGGACCCTTGCCTTTCTTATCCGGCTCGATTTCATACGCCACGCGCTGCCCTTCCGTCAGCGACTCCAAGCCGGCCCGCTCGACCGCCGTGATATGCACGAAGATATCGCGGCCGCCGTCATCCGGCTTTATGAAGCCGTAGCCCTTGTCCGCGTTGAAGAATTTGACCGTTCCCTGCTGCGACATGGGACATTGTCCTTCCAATCGAACGCCGCCATTCGGGACCCGTCATCAATGGAGCCCGCCCTGGCCTTTTCCCTGTCGAATTCCCCAGAAAATGAATCCGACCAGAAGAATTTGGAGCAGCGTCAAGCTTTGGCAAGACGCCGGACATTATTCCCCCGCCAGCCATTCGATCATGGAGCCGGCGCGTCCAACCGCCAGGCATTGGCTGAGGCATGGCAGGATCAGCCTCGCCTCCGCTTCGAGGGAAAATGGCGGATTGACGATGATCAGGCCGGATCTGCTCAGCGGCCCTCTTGGCTGGACCGTGTCGATCTGAAGTTCCAGCCGCAACAGCGGCTTGACGCCGCTTCGCGCCAGCGAACGCGCAAAAGAAGCCGCCTTCTCCACGTCCTTGACCGGATACCACGCGACATAGACGCCGGTCGCCCATTTGCGCCAAGCCGCCTCGATCGCCCCTGCGAGCCTGCCGAATTCATCCGTCGCCTCGAAAGGCGGATCGATCAGCACGAGCCCGCGCCGTTCAATGGGAGGAATAAAGGCGTTGAGGCCGACATAGCCGTCGATTTCGATGAGCTTGGCGCGCGCGTCAAACCCGACATTGGCCTTCAGGGCGCGCCAGGCCTGCGGGTGAAGCTCGCAGAGGAGCATCTTGTCCTGGCGGCGCAGCAGCGCTCGCGCGACCGCTGGCGAACCCGGATAGCGCGGTGGGTCTAAATCGAGCAAAGGCGCCGCGATTTGAAGGTAAGGCTGGATGAGTTCGCGCGCGCCAGCCGCGAGTTCACTCAAGGCCAGCCTACCGATGCCGCCGCGCCATTCGGCCGTTCGTGCGGCTTGCGGTCCTGAGAGGTCGTAGACGCCGCTTCCCGCATGGGTCTCGATATAGCGGAAAGCGGCTGGCTTCAAACCGAGATGAAGCAGAACCCTCGTTAGAATTATATGCTTGAAAACATCGGCGAAATTGCCAGCGTGAAAATCATGGCGGTAGTTCATTATTCGTTTTCTTGCTGGTTCTTGGCGGTTCTTGCGCTCTTCGGCGCTGTTGCCGGGAGCGTTGCAAAATCGGCGGAGTTAGGCGATTCGCAGCGGCCTCCGGTTGAAGGCGCGCTTGCGGCCAATTAAGAGCATGATCCCAGGAGTTGCTTCAACCTTCGGACTCGCAGCGATTCCTTTCCGCAGGCGCTCTGGCCGATTTCTCAGCAACGAGAAAAAATGTTCGCGACATCGACGCTTTACGGATTCCCGGTGTGGGCCGTGTTCCTCGGCGCGCTCGCGCCGCTCATTCTCGCCACGGAAGGTGGGTTTCGCGGCGGACGGCGCCTCAACAAGGCGCGGCGGCAGCGCGCAAAATTCGAGACCGGATCGCTTCAGGCGTCCGTCCTTGGCTTGCTCGCCTTGTTTCTCGGCTTCACCTATTCGGCGTCGATGTCCAATTTCCAGGAAAGGCGCCTGCTCGTCGTCAAGGAAGCCAACGCGATCGGCACGGCCTATTTGAGGGCGCAATTGCTGCCCAAGCCGATGGCGCAGCAGGCGAGTTTCTCGCTGCGGCGATACGCCGACCTGCGCCTTCAATGGGCGCTGGCCGACGAAGAACAGGCGTCGGCAAGCGCGAGACTTGCCGACGCGGTCCAGCAGGATCTATGGGCGCTCGCCGTTCGCCTCGCCGAGCAGGATCGGTCCGCGGTGGCTGGCCTGTTCATTGGCGCCTTGAACGCCATCATTGACGTTGGCGCCGAACGGGAGGCGTCGCATAGGAATCGCATCCCGATCCAGATGTTCGGCATGTTGTGCCTGCTCGCGGTCGTCGCGATGGCGATAACGGGGTATGGCTGCGGCATCGCCGGGGACCGGGCCTTGGCGGCGACGACCATCGTCTGCGCTCTCATCGCGGCAGTCACGGTCCTAATTCTCAACATTCATGAGCCAAGACAGGGCTTCGTTCACGAAAATCTGCAAAGCCTGATCGACGCGCGCGCCAGAATGGAGTGAGCGCGGATATTCATAAGGGCGCCGGCGCTGACACTTGCCGCGTCCGGCACCCTTGGCGGCTCACCTCCGGGCAGGCGTGAAAATCGCGCAGATCCTTCGAAAAACAGATCCGGACCTCCTGCAAAACGCCACCGGCGCAAGCAATGCCGAGCATTCCCGGCCGCAGCCGCCGATTGGCCGCGATGAAAGCGCGCTCTAGGTCGATCGGCGTCCAGACCTGATCCTGCTTGGCCGCTTGAAAGGGAGGCGGAATCGCGATGGCTTCGCGCGCCCGGCGCACGTCCGCGAAATAATCCGTCGGACTTTTGCCCGAGCAAACCCCGTGCTTGCGCCACTCATGACGGGCGAGTCCTTCGCTTGGGTAAAGTCCCTCCGCGCTCTGCAAGGCCATCCGCGAGGGAAAGCGCGCGCCTGGCTCGCAATCGGAGGGAAACCCATGCTCATATTGAGGCCAGAGCCCATGCACCACGAAGCCGAGATTGGCGCCTGCATCGCATTGGCCATGCGCCCGCGCGGCGGCTGGGGTCTTGCAAAAACCCGAAGACCAGGACAGGGCGAGGACGTAAAAGTCGAAATCGCCGGGCGCGCTGGCGCCCCGCTGCCGCGACCTCTGAATTCCTGTCGCTAGAGGGGGAGGCTCCGGACCCGGATCCTCCGCCGCGGGCGCCGATTCGGCGCATTTGTCCAAAACGCAATCTGCTTCGCGCGGGAGCGCCTGGGTCTGCGCGGCGCATAAGGGAGCGGATGCGGCAAGGAGGAACACGGCCAGCGCGAGGCTGGCCGCGCTTCTTTTCACGCCGGCGTCAAGGAACATAGCCGCCTATCCAGTCAGGGCCGCGCCATTTTGCAATTGGGCGCATAGGCGTCATTTCGATCGAGCCCACTGACGCACCATTCGACGCCGAAACCGATGCCGATGATGCCGAGATCCTGGTTGATCGAGAAGGAGACCGAACGCAATTGCGCATCGTTCATATAGGCGCGCGCAACGCAATAGCGTCGGGGAATGTAATCGAGACCGTTCGACCGGTAGCCGATTTCCGTCACCTTTTCAAAGCCCAGAATCTCGAGGCCGGTCTTCCAGAATTCGCTTTCGCGATCGTGGAAACGCGATTGAATCCGCTCGAGCGCCGCAGGATCGTCGCAGGCGGGAAGGATGCCGTCATAGGGACTGTAGCGGCGCTCCGCGGGAACCAGCGGGCGCGCCGCGGCGACGCCGACCAAGCCCCCGATCGCGACGGCAAGGGCCGCCATCCCCAGCAAACCGGAAATCCTGTGCGCCATACCGAAAAAGCCCCGCATGTTCCTAGAGCCGGATGACTTTGGACGGAATCGCAAGGCGATCTCGTCCAAAGTCTAAATCCGCTTCTTCTCAAAGAGTTAGAGCATGATGTCATCCGAAAACCGGTTTCCACTTTTCGGATGACATCATGCTCTCGCCTCGCGGCGACGATGCTTCGTCAAGATGCCGCCGTCAAGGGGCCGAGCGGAGGCGCGCCCAAGGCGCAGGCCGGCATAGCCATTGCTGCCGTCCGGGAAAGCAGCGGGCCCAATCGCAAATTCGTTTCGTTCTGCTGCATCCCTGTCTCATTTTGGAACTAACCATGCCAGCGACAGAAGCATCGATGACGCAATTTGACCGGCCTCCCGCGCGCAGCGCCTGGCCGTCTTTTTTCTCGTGGAGATATTTTGCCTCTTCGAAACACGAGGCTTGGATCAGGAGCGGCTTCGCGTTCCTCGCCGCTTCCAGCGACCTTTGCGCGATCTCCCTCGGCGCCCTCGGCGCGGACATGATCATGAGACTCTCTGCGCATGAGGCCTTGGATGGCGTCGTGCGGTTGAACCAATTCGGCGTGCTGGTCGCCGTCATCTTTCTCGCCGCAAATATGTTTCAAGGCGATTACGCGCACGAGCGCTATCTCGCCTTCAAGGTCCATTTCCGGCGATCCTGCCTGGCTTGGTTCATGACGTTTCCGGCCGCCGTCACGATTGCTTTCATGATGGAGGCGACGGCCGGCCTCCCCCGCGTTTCGGTCGGCCTTTTCTTTTGCCTCGGCCTTGGCCTTCTGTCGATCAACCGGCTGCTGTTCGCGCAATGGATCAAGGCCAGCGCCGGGCGCGGCGGCATGGCCGCAAAGAGAATTTTTCTGCTTGGGCGCGAGGAAGAGATCGAGCGATTCTACCAACTCTACGAACCGGCCGCGCTCGGCATGCGAATCGTGACGGCCTCGGTGCTGCGCGGACCGGACCATCTCGACGAAGACCTTGCCCTGGCGGCCGCCTCGGCGCGGATTTTCCGGCCGGAGGATGTCTTCATTCTGGTGCCTTGGGCGCAAAGGGAAACGGTCGACTGCTGCGTCACCGCCTTCCTGCGGATTCCGGCAGCGATTCATCTGGGGTCCGACTGCGTCCTCAACAGGTTCGCAAAGGCCCAAGTCGCGACGACCGGCCCGATTTCCAGTCTCAACCTGGCGCGGCCATTGTCGAGCGCCCATGTCCTCGCCAAGCGGGTATTCGACATTACGCTTGCCTTGATCGCTCTCGCCCTGCTCGCGCCGCTCCTGGCCGCGCTGGCCATCGCGATCAAGCTCGACAGCAAAGGGCCGGCGATCTTCCGGCAGCGGCGCTATGGGTTCAACCAGGAGCCATTCCGGATCTTCAAATTCCGCTCGATGACCACGCTCGAAGATGGCCGCAAGCTGCGCCAGGCGACCTCAAACGATGCGCGCGTCACGCGAGTTGGCCGCTTCATGCGTCGGACCAATCTCGACGAGTTGCCGCAGCTCTTCAACGTCCTCCTCGGCGACATGTCGCTGGTCGGGCCGCGCCCGCATGCGCTCGCTCATGATCAATTGTTCGAACCTTCCGTCGCGCTGTATGCCCGCCGCCACAATGTCAAGCCGGGCATTACCGGCTGGGCGCAGGCCAATGGCCTGCGCGGCGAGATCACCGAGGCGAGCCTGAAGGCGCGCATCGAGCACGACCTTTTCTACATCGACCATTCGTCGCTGTGGCTCGATCTCCAGATCATCTGGCGCACGATCATGTCGAAGAAGGCCTTCAAGAACGCCTATTGAGCGACTTGAGCGGCCGCGGCTCTGTCGAGCAGCAAGGAGAGCGACGAAAACCGATCTTCCCAACTTTCATTGTTCGCCGCACGCCATGGATCAGGCAGGGCCGTCCGCCGGTCAGCCCCGATTATAAACGTCCTCGATCCGGACGATATCGTCTTCACCGAGATAGGAGCCGGTCTGCACCTCGATCAATTCGAGGTCGATCCGTCCCGGATTGGCCATCCTGTGCACGGAGCCGATCGGCAGATAGATTGACTCATTTTCGTGAACGAGATGGATCTCGTTGTTGCGGGTGACCTCGGCCGTTCCCTTGACGACGATCCAATGCTCGGCGCGATGGAAGTGCTTTTGCAGCGACAGGCGCTCGCCCGGCTTCACGACAATGCGCTTGACCTGATAGCGCGCGCCGGAGTCGACCGATTGATAATAGCCCCAAGGCCGGAATGAGCGCTTGTGATGCAAGGCCTCCGGCCGGCTTTCGCTTTTCAGGCGATCGACCAGTTGCTTCACCTTGTCCCCATGCGCCTTGTTGAGCACCAGCACGGCGTCCTGGGTGGTGATGACGATGACATCGTCGACGCCGACGACCGTGGTCAAATGCTCGTCGGAGCGGACGTGAACATTCGATGCGTTCATGATGACGCCTTGGCCGCGAATGGAATTGCCGTGGTCGTCGCGATCCGACAATTCCCAGACCGCCGACCAGGTCCCGACATCCGACCAGCCAATGTCGGCCGGCACGACCGCAGCCTTGTCGGTGCGCTCCATGACCGCGTAATCGATCGATATTTTGGGCGCCTGGCCGAAGGCCTCGGCGTCGAGGACGATGAAATTCAGATCGCGCCGCGCCTTGGCGAGCGCCTCGGCGGCGGCCTCCGCGATGAGCGGCTCGTATTCGCGCAGTTCGGCCTGCATCACATCGGCGCGGAAGAAGAAATTGCCGGAGTTCCAGAGATAATTCTCAAGGACATATTGTTCCGCCGTGGCGGCGTCGGGCTTTTCAACGAAGCCCTCGACCTTGAACACCCCGCCATCGGGCGAAATGGCCTTGCCGGTCTTGATATAGCCATAGCCGGTAGCTGGCTCGGTCGGCTTGACGCCAAGCGTCACGATATAGCCCAGCGCCGCCGCCTCGGCCGCTTGCTTGCACAAGGCGACGAAGCCCTGCTTGTCCCGCACCACATGATCGGCCGCCAACACCGCGACGATCGTGTCGGGGCCAGATTGCGCCGCGAGTTCGGCGGCGACCGCGACCGCCGGCCCCGAATCGCGCCGCACCGGCTCGAGAACGATACGCGCTTCGCGCTTGATTTGCAGCAATTGATCGGAGACGAGGAAACGGTAATCATGGTTCGAGATGACGATCGGCGTCTCGAAAACGCTGTCGTCGAGGATCTCCATCGCCGTCTGGAACGTGGAGCGCGCGCCAACCAGCGAGATGAATTGCTTTGGCAGGCTTTCGCGCGATTCCGGCCAAACCCGCGTCCCCGAGCCGCCGCACATGATGACCGGAAGGATTTTCACCATATTTGCTTCCCCGTCTTGCTTCCCCGTCTTGCGACGCCGACCTTGGCTTTTCGCGGGCGCTGTCGCCCGATATCATCCTGAAACAGTCTTGTGACGTCAAAGAGTCGCCTTGGCCCAGTTAGAGGCGCCGCACAAATTCTTATATACAGAGGCGCGCCTCATGTCGCCATTTTCCGCAGGAGATCGCGCATCTCGAAACCTGATTTCTCCGTCGAGCGGAAATGGCAAAAAAGCGGCGTCTGGCCGGTGGCGGGCGTCGATGAAGCGGGGCGCGGCCCCCTCGCCGGGCCGGTCGCCGCCGCCGCGGTCATTCTCGATCCGCGCAATCTTCCGCGCGGACTGAACGACTCGAAGCTGTTGACTCGCGAAGCGCGGGAAATCCTCTTCGAGGATATCATGGCGCGGGCGCTCGCAGTCGGCGTCGCCTTCGCGAGCGCGGCGGAAATCGACAGCATCAACATCCGGCAGGCAACGTTCGAAGCCATGCGGCGGGCGCTTTTCGCGCTGTCGATCCCGCCCCGTTATGTTCTGATCGACGGCAATGATCCGCCGCCGCGGCTGTCCTGCCCCGGCGAGGCCATTGTCAAGGGCGATGGGGCCATTGCCTCGATCGCCGCGGCCTCCATCATCGCCAAGGTGACGCGCGACCGCCTCATGGCCCGCCTCTGCGCGCGCTTTCCCGTCTATGGGTTCAGCCAGCATGCCGGCTACGGCACTCCGGCCCATCTCGCGGCGATCGCCCAGCACGGCCCCAGTCCCTATCACCGCCTGAGCTTCAGCCCCTTCAAGGCGCGCTAGAGCCGGATGATTTTGGACGGAATCGCAACGCGATTTCGTCCAAAGTCTTAAATCCACCTCTCCTCAAAGAGTTAGAGCATGATGTCATCCGAAAACCGGTTCCCACTTTTCGGCATCATGCTCTAAGCTCAATTTACATCAAATGCGTGCGAAAATGAGACACGGCCGGACGCCAAGGCCAAACGAGGTCTTTACTGTGCGTCACGCAGACTCTGCGGCGTCAGTTGCGTTTCGGTTTTTATTCATGCGTAGCCAACGCGCCGGGGTCGCCGGCTCGAAATCTCAGATCAAGGTTCTGCGTACTGGGATTTCGCGGCCGCGCTCCGTCGCGTCCGGCGCGGCCGCGGCGGCCGACGCGCCGCCCCTGAACGAAATCCTCGTCGGCGACTGCCTCGAGGCGATGGCGCGCCTTCCGGCCTCCTCGGTCGATCTCGTCTTCGCCGATCCGCCCTATAATCTGCAGCTCGAATCGGTTCTCTCGCGGCCGGATCAAAGCGTCGTCGACGCCGTCGACGATGATTGGGACAAATTCGCCAGCTTTTCCGATTATGACAGCTTTACCCGAGCCTGGCTGAAAGCGGCGCGGCGGCTGATGAAGCCGGACGCGACGATTTTTGTGATTGGCTCCTATCATAATATTTTCCGGGTCGGCGCGATCCTGCAGGATCAGGACTTTTGGATCCTGAACGATATTGTCTGGCGCAAGGCCAATCCCATGCCGAATTTTCGCGGCCGGCGCTTCACCAATGCGCATGAGACGCTGATCTGGGCGGCCAAGGACGCGGGCGCAAAAAACTATCGGTTCAACTATGAATTGCTGAAGGCGGGCAATGAGGATTGCCAAGTCCGCTCCGATTGGCTGTTTCCGATCTGCACCGGCGCCGAGCGCCTCAAGGACGGCTCGGGCCATAAGACTCATCCGACGCAAAAGCCCGAGGCCCTGCTCGCCCGCATCCTGCTCGCCGCCTCGAACCCTGGCGATGTCGTGTTCGACCCCTTTTTCGGCTCGGGCACGACAGGCGCCGTCGCCAAGCGATTGGGCCGCTCCTTCATCGGCGTCGAGCGCGACGAGACTTATGCCGCCGCGGCAAGGGCCAGGATTAGAGGCGTGGAGCGGCTTCCCTATGAGGCCATCGCGGCGGTCCCGAGCAAAAGGTCGGAGCCTAGGGTCGCCTTCGCCGCGATCGTCGAGGCCGGACTGATTCAGCCCGGCGAAATCCTGGTCGACGAAAAAAAACGTCACGCCGCGACGGTGCGGGCCGATGGGACAATCTCGATCGGCGCCATTGCCGGCTCGATTCACAAGATCGGCGCGCTGGCGCAAGGCTTGCCTGCCTGCAATGGCTGGACCTTCTGGCATTGCCAGCGCGAGGGCCGGCTCCAGCCGATCGACGTCCTGCGCGCCTCGGCCCGCGCGAGCCTGCGCCAAGCGGCGGAATAGCTCATTTCTGAAAATCACGCGCATCGGCGTCCGACGTTTCCGCCGCCCGCCCTGATGTCGTGGGACAGCTTGACACGCCACGATGACCAGAAAGCCGAGACCGAGGCTCGCTCGGTCGCCCAGAGCGGCAAAAGCGGGAGGATAGGCGATATCGCCGCTTTGCGTGGGCAGACCGTCGGCCCGCAAGGCCACAACCATGAGGTTTGGTCCGGCGTAAGGGGAGGCAAAGGCAGCGGCTTTGCTGGGGTCGAAGCCGAACCGCCGGTAATAGGCGGGATCGCCAAGAACGAAGACGCCTTCCCATCCCTCCTGCCTAGCGCGAGACAGACCTTCCTCGATCATGCGGGTTCCGACGCCGCTGCGTTGATGCCGCGGCAATACCGCGATTGGCGCAAGCCCAAGCGCGCGAAAAGGCGCATTCATCCTCGAAAACATGATGTGGCCGACAAGCTCATCGCCTCTGACGGCGACAAGCGAATATGCCGAGTCGCCGTCAGCGCGCAGCCGTTCGACCAGGTCCGCCTCAGCGGACGTCGAGAAGGCGACCGCTTCGATCGCTTTGATTACAGCGACATCAGACGGCATTTCGGCGCGAACGATCACTTGCCTCCCCCCCCGAACGACCGGCTCCGTCCAAACCGCTTGCTTGACAATGCTCCAGACATTATATAATTTTTTCTATAGACTAAATGTATAATTGCGATCCGAAACCATCATGCCCGGAAAGAGTTTCCGGTTCTTTGGGAGGAAACATCGATGATGACTCGTCGAATCGCCGCCTTGGCTCTTAGCCTTGCTCTTGCGGCCTATTTCGCGCCCAATGTGTCTTTCGCCGCGGAAGACCACATAGCCGAGGCGATCACGCACACCAAGGAAGCCATTGATCATGGCAAGCAAGGCCATGCCAATATACTCGCGGACCATGCGCAAATCGCGCTGAAGCATGCCGAAGCCGGGGAAAAGGAAAAAGCCAATCCTCACACGGCGGCCGCGATCAAGGATTTGAATGGAGCGATCGAACATGGCAAGGCCGGCCATGCCGATGTCGCGACCAAATCCGCAGAATCGGCTCTGACGCACCTGAACCAGGCGAAATAGCGCTGCAATATCGCGTTGGGCCATGAACTTCTTCGATGGGCGGGAAGAAATTCCCGCCCATTTGCTTGGGTGAAGATGGCGCTGTCGCTTATCTATGCCCATGCCTGTGATGCAGATCAGGATAGTGCGGGTGCGAATGTCGCAGCGGCTCATGGCGATGCCAATGGGAATGCGGCTCGGTCAGAGGCCCGTCATGCGCATGCTGATGATGCGCGTCATGGACATGGCTGTGATCATGTTCGAGCCCACCGTGGTCATGTTCGTGCTTGTGCCGCTCGGCGAGATGCAGCCAAAGCCCGAACCCCATCAGGGCCCCAGCGGCAAGCAATTTTCCGCTCAGCGGATCGCCAAGCAGCGCTATCGCGATGAGCGCCCCAATGAAGGGCGCCAGCGAGAAATAGGCTCCAGTCCGGGCGGCGCCGAGATGGCGAAGGGCTAGCACGAAGCAGACAAGACTGACGCCAATGCCCAGAAATCCGACGAGGGCGGCGCCAGCCAGCGTCCAGGGCGAGGGCCAGGCGGCGCCCTGCCAAAGCGCAAGCCCGGCATTGGCCGCTCCCGCCACGAGCCCCTTGATCATCGCGATCTGCACCGGATCGCCGGCGGAGAGCTTGCGGGTAAGGTTGTTGTCGACGCCCCAGGCGAGGCATGCGCCCGCGATCAAGGCGGCGCCGCTGTTGAAGGCGATGGCCTGCCCGCTCCAGGACAGGACGGCCGCGCCGGCGAGGATGGAGAAGGCGCCGAGCAAAAGACGCCGGTCGACATTTTCCCGGAAGGCGAGCCAGGCGATGGCCATGGTGGCGAGCGATTCGAGATTGAGCAGCAGCGCCCCCGACGCAGCGTCCGTGCGGGAAAGGCCAAGCATCAGCAAAAGTGGGCCAATGACGCCGCCAAAGAGGATGACCGCGCCAAGCCAAGGCAGATCGCCGCGCCGCAGGGGCGCCTCTTCCGCCGGGACGCCTAGCGCGGCGCGCCCGAAATGAACGCCTGCGAGACCGGCGCCCGCCCCGAAGTAGAGCACGCCCGCGAGCAATTGCGGATCAAGCGAAACAAGCAGAAGCTTCGACAAAGGCGTCGAGGCGCCAAACAGCGCCGCCGAGCCCAAAGCCAGGGGAACGCCGGGCCAGAGATGCGCGTGCTTGCTTTGGGTCATGGCAAAGCCTTTGGGCGCGATCGCTTCAAATCAATATGCGCGCGCCCGTCGCTTGTCCTGGCGCGTGATTGTAAAATCATGCGCTAATCGAACTCCACAGCGAGACCGAGCCGTTCGAACTCCGCTTCGATCGCTTGGACGATCCGCTGCAATTCCTCCACCTCGATCTCAACATCCTCATGTGGGGAATCCCAACAAAGGATCGAATCCAGGTCGACAATGAAGTCGGCTGGGTCATCCTCGCCGGGGAGGCTCGGCGCCGGCGAAATCGTCAAGACCCTCTCGGCCGAGCGAACGCGGATCGACCCTTCGGTCAGGGTGATCTGAAATTCCGCTCCGCGTCGCTTGGCCATGCCTCAGCCTATCTTCAAGTGGGTTTGGCGGGTCCGCCGCTGCGGCGCGCCGCTTCTACCACTTTGCGCATAACGCTTGGCAAAGCCTCGTCGGCGAGATCGCGCGCCGCGGCCCAGCGGCAACCGGCAGGCGCCTCCTGTCCCTGCCCGACTTCGGCGACATAAATTTCGAGCCGCAGGGCGAAATGGGTGAAAACATGCTCGACCTCGGCGCCGAGCTTTCGATAGGGCGCCTCGATCGGCGCCTGCATCGCCGCGCGCTCCGGGTCGAACTCGGCTTCCCACGCGGTTCCGGGGATTTCCACCATGCCGCCGAGCAGGCCTTTAGGCGCCCGCGTGCGCACGAGGACCGCGCCATCCTCGCGGCGCACATAAAACGCGGCGCCCCGCCGCAGCGGCTTTGGCGGCTTCTTCCGCTTTCGCGGAAAATCCTCCGGGCTTCCCGCGGCCCGGCTCTCACAGCCGGTCAGCAGAGGGCAAATAGCGCAGGCCGGTTGCCTCGGCGTGCAAATCGTCGCCCCCAGATCCATCATCGCTTGCGCAAAATCGCCCGGCCGCTCGCTTGGCGTCAATTCGCCGGCTCTTTCCCGGATCGCAGGCTTGGCCGCAGGCAAAGGCTCCGCAATGGCGAAGAACCGAGCGATGACGCGCTCGACATTGCCGTCAACGACGACCGCCCGCCGACCGAAAGCGATCGCGGCTATGGCCGCCGCAGTGTAGGGACCGATGCCCGGCAGGGCGAGCAGTCCCGCCTCGCTGTCGGGAAATGCGCCGTTCAGGTCGGCCGCGATCATTTTGGCGCAGGCGTGAAGATTGCGGGCGCGGGAATAATAGCCGAGCCCGGCCCATTGCCGCATCACCTCGTCGACAGGGGCGTCGGCCAACAGGCCGACCGTGGGCCAGCGCGCAAGGAAGCCGGTGAAATAGGGTTTGACCGCCGCAACAGTCGTCTGTTGCAACATGATTTCAGAAAGCCAAACCACATAAGGGTCCGCCGGCCGGCCCGGCAAGGCGCGCCAAGGCAGAACGCGGCGATGCCGGTCGTACCAATCGAGCACGGCAGTAGAGGCGCGACGTTGCGCGATCAACGGGGCCTGGAGCGCGTCATACATGCGCCTTGTTTAGCGGCTTTCCTGGCGCTGGCATAGTCATGCAAGCAAAGCTCGGGGATTGATCGCGCCATATGGTTATGGCTGCAGATTAATGCTTGGACCATTTCTTTGAGCAATTCTTTGAACAATACTTGGCTCCATTCGCCTGATGGCCCTTTAGAGTTTGCCGCCGCAGTCACGGGGGGACCAATTGATGAATGGGACAGCCAAGCCAATTCCCGAGGGGCGTGAGGGGGCGATACCTTATCTCAGCATAAGCAATGCGAGCGAAGCAATTGCCTTCTACAAGAAAGCCTTCGGCGCGATCGAAACGCTCTGCATTGGACACGAGGGCAAGATCGGCCATGCCGAACTCGCCATCGGCGAGGCCAGGATCATGCTCTCGGACGAGTTTCCTGATCACGACGCCTTAAGCCCGCAAACGATTGGCGGAACGCCGATCATGATCCATCTCTATGTCGAGGACGTCGACGCCTTCACCAATCAAGCGGTCGGCCAAGGCCTCAAAATCCTGCGGCCGGTCGAGGACCAGTTCTATGGCGATCGCGGCGGCAAATTCGAAGATCCCTTCGGGCATCGCTGGTGGATCGCCACCCACAAGGAGGATCTCTCGCCGGAGGAAATGCGCAAACGCGCCGCCGCGCTCCACGATGGCGCCGCTTGAAGCAGCGCGGCACCGGAGGGGCGGCTTTTCCAAGAGCGGACTGACAAAAACCTGGCGAATTAGAGATCAATCCGCCTGGCCATTGGCGCTTGAGGGAAAATGCAAGGTATAAGGGCCGATGCGAAGATTTCCCTCTCATAAAGGGTCCTGGTCGCGCCCGCTCGCCGACCTCGTTGGAGCCGCGATCAATCCGGTTCTGGCGCGGCAAGGCTTTGGCCAATCCGACCTCATTTTGTTTTGGGATGACATTGTCGGGCAGAAGCTGGCGGCAATGTCGCGGCCAATCAAGCTGCAATGGCCGGTGCGCGAGCGCGCCCTTGCTGCGGAGGAACGGCGCGCTTCGACGCAAGCGCCGGCTGCCGCAACGCTGGTTGTAAGGGTCGAAACCGGGTTCGCGCTCGAAATGCAGCATCTCTCCGGCGTCATCATCGAGCGCGTCAATGCCCACCTCGGATGGCGCTGCGTCGCCCGCCTCACCCTCAAGCAAGGCCCGGTGGACGCGCGGGCCATCGCCAAGCCAGCGCATGTTCCGCTCGAGCCCGCCGCCATTGAGGCGGCGGCGACGCTGGTCGGCGGCATCTCCGACGATTCCTTGCGATTGGCCCTGACCCGGCTCGGCGCGCGCGTGGTCAGTTGCCGGCAAAATGGTGCGCAAGGTGGAAAAGACCGCGACAATCCTTGATCATTTTTCTTACATCGCCAATATGGCCCGCGTTCAAGCTCAGCGATCGGGCCAAACTTCCCCGGATGGATCGAAACTCATGCGTTCGCCCAATAAATCCCTGGCGGCCTTCAAGAGCCGCCGTGAATTTTTCGAAACCACCGTTGCCGCGGGACTGACGCTCGCGGGAATAGCCGGCGTGATCGACGACCTGCGGGAGCCGGCTCTCGCCCAAGGCGCAAGCATACCGCTCGATCAGCTGCTGGCCGGCGAAGCTTTGCCCGATGTCGTTATCGGCAAGGGCGATGCGCCGATCGTCATCGTCGAATACGCCTCGATGACCTGCTCGCATTGCGCGGCTTTTCACACCGCGACCTATCCGGAGCTGAAACGGAAATATATCGATGCCGGCAAAGTCCGTTTCATCCTTCGCGAATTTCCGCTTGATCCTCTCGCGACGGCCGGCTTCATGCTGGCGCGCTGCGCCGGAGACGACAAGCGGACCGCGATGGTCGATCTTCTCTTCGCGCAGCAGAAAAACTGGGCCTTTACCGAAAAGCCGCTCGAATCCCTGGCCAATCTCGTCAAGCAGGCTGGCGTGAACCATGAGCGCTTCGAAACCTGCCTCAAGGATCAGGAGCTTTACGACAAAATCAACAAAGTGCGCGATCACGCGGCGGAGAAATTCGGCGTGAAAGCAACGCCCACCTTTTTCATCAATGGCAAAAAAGAAAGCGGCGAGATGACGCCCGAAGCCCTTGATAAATTGCTCGAACCGCTGCTCAAGGGCTAAGGTGCCGCCCACTTGCGGCGGATGATGCCTGATTCTGGAGCGAAGCGATTTGCGGCAAGGCTAACGCCAAAAGGGACATTCGCTCTAGCCGAATGTCCCTTTGCTCTGTCCACGACCGATAGAAAAGCCGGCCCAGCACAAACCGAGCCGCCTGACGTCAAAACATGTCGAGCGAAACGCGCGCCTCGTCGGACATCCGACCTTGATCCCATGGCGGCTCGAAAACAATCGTGACAATGACGCCCAAGGTTCCCGGAACGGTGCCGACCGCCGTTTCGATCGACCGAGTGATTTCGCCGGCGACCGGACAACCTGGCGCGGTCAAGGTCATCTCGATCTTGATCAGACGATGTTCGTCGATGTCCACCTTGTAGATCAGGCCGAGCTCATAGACGTCGCAAGGAATCTCGGGATCGAACACCGTTTTCAGGGCGGCGACCACGTCATTCGTGTAGCGAACCCGTTCATGTTGCAAAACCCCGCTGTCAAAGATCCACTGCGGCTCGTTTGGCAGAATTTCCTGGGCTTCGACGGTCTGTGACTCGGCCATGACAGGCTCCTCATTCTTCAAGCAAATAGGCTCTCGGCCTTGATCAAGGCTTCGGCGAGTTTGTCGACTTCCTCGAACGTATTATACACGGCAAAGGATGCGCGACAGGTCGACGTCACGCCAAAACGGGCCAGAAGCGGCTGGGCGCAATGCGTGCCGGCGCGGACTGCGACGCCCGACCGGTCGATGATCGTCGCGACGTCATGCGCATGGGCGTTCTTCATTTCAAAGGCGACAATCGCGCCTTTGCCCTTGGCGCGGCCAAAGATGCGCAGCGAATTGATCCGCGACAACCGTTCGTGCGCATAGTCGCTCAAGGCCGATTCATGCGCGTGGATGCGGGCCCGGCCGATCTTCTGCATATAATCGACGGCGGCGCCGAGCCCAATCGCCTGCACGATTGGCGGCGTTCCGGCCTCGAAACGATGCGGCGGCTCGTTATAGGTGACTTTGTCCCTGGTGACTTCGTTGATCATCTCGCCGCCGCCAAGGAAGGGCGGTAGTTTCTCAAGCCATTCCTTTTTGCCGTAAAGCGCGCCGATGCCGGTGGGTCCATAGAGCTTATGGCCGGTGACGACATAGAAATCAGCGTCGAGGTCGCGCACGTCGACCTCGAGATGCACCGCGCCTTGCGAACCGTCGATCAGCACAGCGATGCCGCGTTCATGCGCGATCCTGATGATCTCCTTCACCGGCGTGACCGTGCCGAGCATGTTCGACATATGGGTGATGGCGACGATTTTGGTCTTCGGCGTCAGAGCCTTTTCGAATTCCTCGATGGAGAAATTTCCTTCATCGTCGACGTCGACCCATTTCAGCACCGCGCCCTTGCGCTCGCGCAGGAAATGCCACGGAACGATATTGGCGTGGTGCTCCATGATCGAAAGGACGATCTCATCGCCTTCCTTGATAAAGGCTTGTCCGAAGGAGGCTGCGACCAGATTAATCGCCTCGGTGGCGGATTTGGTGAAGATGATCTCATTGACCGATTCGGCGTTGAGAAAGGAGCGAACGCTCTCGCGCGCCGCCTCGAACGCATCGGTCGCGGCATTCGCCAGAAAATGCAGCCCGCGATGGACGTTCGCATATTCGAAATAGGAGGCGTGGACCATGCGGTCGACGACCTCCTTCGGCTTTTGCGCCGAAGCGGCATTGTCGAGATAGACAAGCGGCTTGCCGTAGACCTGCATGGAAAGGATCGGAAAATCCTCACGGATACGGGCGACGTCCAAAGGCGCTTCCGCGATGATGTGCTTGTTCATGCCCTACTCCTACCCGGCGCCCTGCGCCAAGCCTCCGCTCCCAACGATCCGCCGCCTCAACTCGGCCAAGGGCCGCGCTTCAGGGACGGCGCCTTCAAGCCTCCACGCGCGCGGGGACGCGTGCGGAAAGCCAGGCGCTGACCTCGGAACGAAACGCTTCGATCAATCCTTCATGCCCGATTTCATCGACCAATTCCGCCGCGAAAGCCTCCAGAAGCAGCGCCTCGGCTTCCGCGAAAGGCAAGCCCCGCGCTTGAAGGTAGAATAATTGATCTACATTCAAGCCGCCGCAGGTCGCGCCATGGCCGCAAGCAACATCGTCGGCGAAGATTTCAAGCTCCGGCTTGTTGTTCATCGCCACCGTATCGGACAGCAGCAAAGCCTTGCTCAGCATCCGGCCATCGGTCTTTTGCGCGAGCGGCGCGACATGGATCTTGCCCTGGAAGACGCCGGTCGCCTCTTCATCGAGAATATATTTGAAGATCTCGCGGCCGGTGCAGCCAGGCGCGGCATGCTCGACGAACAGGGTCGTATCGGCATGTTCGCGGCCGCGCAGCAGCGACACGCCGCGCAGCGAACCCTCCGAATCGGCGCCCTCGAAGCGCAGGAATATCTGCCGCCGCACGAGACCGGCCCCGGCGATCAGCGCGAAACTGTCGAATTTCACCTTGGCGCCCAAATGGGCGATGAAGGTCTCGAGGCGCACGCTTCCCGGAAGCGTCTGCGTCACCATCGCGCTATGGTCCACCTTTGCTTCGTCGCCGACCGAGAAAATCAGGCAGCCATAGGTTTGTCCGACGCGGGCGCCCGCGCCATGGCTCGACTCGGCGAGGCGGATCGAGGCGCCAGCCCCAACCACCACCAGCGAGCGGGAGAACCGCGCCGCCGGCGTCGATGAGGCCGTCGCATAGATAAGGTTGATCGGCTCGACGACGGAGATCCCCGGGGCGACTTCGATGACGACGCCATCCTGCATCAAGGCGGCGTTCAGGGAAACGATCGGATCTTGCGCGCCAAGGCCTTGCCCGGAGAGCAGCGCGATGAGATCGGCCCGGCCTTCGGTCAGCACGTCTGCGAGCGAGCGGACCGTGACGCCGGCCGGCAAAGCATCGGATAATTGCGGCGCGAAAACGCCATCGACCAGGACCAGGCGTTGGCTGGGAGCGCCGGGCGCGGCGAACTCCTTGCCGAGCGCCTCGATCGCCGCGGCGGTGGGAGCGGCGACGATCGGCAAGGCGTCCCGCATCAGGGCCCGCAGATCGGTGTAATGCCAAGCCTCGACGCGACGATGCGGGAGGCCAGCTTCATGAAACACCGCGAAGGAATCTTCGCGCAATTTGATCACATCGGCGCCGCCGGGCAAGGTCGACTTGGCCGCGCCGAAGGCTTCCGCAAGGGCGGTTTCAGCTGACGTTCGCGTGGGGATGATTTGAGCGCTCATGTCGTCTCCCCTCAAGCGACGGCTTGTTCGGTTACATATTCGCGGTAGCCGCTCTTTTCGAGTTCGAGCGCCAATTCCTTGCCGCCGGTCCGGACGATCTGGCCTTGCGCCATGACATGCACGGTGTCGGGCACGATATAGTCGAGCAAACGCTGATAATGGGTGATCACGAGAAAGCCGCGCTTCTCCGAACGCAGCGAATTGACGCCATCGGCGACAACCCGCAGGGCGTCGATGTCGAGCCCGGAATCGGTTTCATCGAGAATGCCGAAAGAGGGTTGGAGCAGCGCCATCTGCAGAATATCCATGCGCTTTTTCTCGCCGCCCGAGAACCCGACATTGAGAGCGCGCTTCAGCATGTCCGATTTGATCCCGAGCTTATCGGCCGATTCCTTGACCCGCTTCATGAAATCGGGGGTCGAGAGCTCCTCCTCGCCGCGCTGCTTGCGCTGCGCGTTCAAGGCCGCCTTGAGGAAGGTCATCGTCGCGACGCCGGGAATTTCAAGCGGATATTGGAACGCGAGGAAAAGGCCCTTGGCGGCCCGGACGTCGGG
Organism: Methylocapsa aurea; assembly: GCF_000746085.1. Lineage (GTDB taxonomy): Bacteria > Pseudomonadota > Alphaproteobacteria > Rhizobiales > Beijerinckiaceae > Methylocapsa > Methylocapsa aurea. The sequence goes on from NZ_JQKO01000004.1 coordinate 270,215, forward strand.
CTCGAGCTCAAGGAGATTGACGCCGTTCAGAAAGACCTCGCCGGACTCGACCGTGTAGTCCTTGCGGCCCGCGATGACATAGGACAGCGTCGATTTACCGGTTCCATTCGGCCCCATGATCGCCGCGACCTCGCCGTCCTGAACGGTCAGATTGAAGTCGTTGAGGATCTTGCGTCCGCCGATCGAAACATTGAGATTCTTGACTTCGAGCATGGTTTCTAATCCTCGCTTAATTCTTGAAAGGTCAGGCCGCCCGGCCCTCGCGTTGGCGGCTTCGAGACGACGCGCCTGAGCCGCGTCCGCCTGAACGTCCACCTTCCTTTAAGTCTTCAACATAAATTTGGCGCCGCCCCGAGCGAAGGGTCCGCGCCATCCCCGGCCGGCCCCTCGCCTCGCATGCGGCCCGCGTCAGCCGACGCTGCCCTCGAGGGAGATCGCGATCAACTTCTGAGCCTCGACCGCGAATTCCATCGGAAGCTGCTGCAGAACATCGCGAACGAAGCCATTGACGATCAGAGCCGTCGCCTCTTCGGCCGAAAGCCCGCGCTGCATGCAATAGAACAGCTGATCTTCGGAAATCTTCGAAGTCGTGGCTTCATGTTCGAATTGCGTGCTGGGGTTCTTCGATTCGATGTAAGGCACCGTGTGAGCGCCGCAGGCGTTGCCAATCAGCAGCGAGTCGCAATTGGTGAAATTGCGCGCGCCGGTGGCTTTCCGATGCGCCGAAATCTGACCGCGATAGGTGTTCTGCGACTTGCCCGCCGAGATTCCTTTCGAGATGACCCGGCTCGTCGTGTTCTTGCCGAGATGGATCATCTTGGTGCCGGAATCGACCTGCTGCCGGCCGTTCGAAATCGCGATCGAATAGAATTCGCCGCGCGAATTGTCGCCGCGCAAAATGCAGGACGGATATTTCCAGGTGATCGCCGAGCCGGTCTCGACCTGCGTCCAGGAGATTTTCGAATTCGCGCCGCGGCAATCGCCCCGCTTGGTGACGAAGTTATAAATGCCGCCTTTGCCTTCCGAGTCGCCCGGATACCAGTTCTGCACCGTCGAATATTTGATTTCGGCGTCGTCGTGGGTGATGAGTTCGACGACCGCGGCGTGAAGCTGATTTTCATCGCGCTTGGGCGCCGTGCAGCCCTCGAGATAGGAAACGTAGGATCCCTTATCGGCGATGATCAGCGTGCGCTCGAACTGCCCGGTGTTCTGCTCGTTGATCCGGAAATAGGTCGACAATTCCATCGGACAGTGAACGCCCGGCGGGATATAGACGAAGGATCCGTCGGAGAACACGGCGCTGTTTAGCGTCGCGTAATAATTATCCGTCGTCGGGACCACCGAGCCGAGGTATTTCTTGACGAGCTCAGGATGGGTGTGGACCGCTTCCGAGATCGGGCAGAAGATCACGCCCGCCTTGCTCAGCTCTTCCTTGAAGGTCGTGACGACCGAGACCGAGTCGAAGACCGCGTCGACGGCGATCTTGCGCTCCGGATTGACGACCCCGGCGAGGACCTCCTGCTCTTGCAAGGGAATGCCGAGCTTGGCGTAAACCTTCAGCAGTTCGGGATCGACCTCGTCGAGCGACTTTGGCCCGGCCGCGGTCTTCGGCGCCGAATAATAGTAGAGGTCCTGATAATTCACCCGCGGAAAGTCGACCCGCGCCCAATTGGGCTCGCGCATGGTCAGCCAGCGCCGATAAGCCTCGAGCCGCCACTCCGTCAGCCAGGCCGGCTCGTTCTTTTTCGCTGAAATGAACCGGACAATGTCCTCATTCAGACCCTTCGGGGCCTTGTCGGATTCGATGTCAGAAAAAAATCCGTACTTATATTCGCTAACATCGATCGCCTTGACGCGATCGACTGTCTCTTGAACCGCTGCCATCTCATTCTCCTCACCCGCGCGGTTTCAAGGACCGCTGGTTCAGACTTCATCGCCGGCCGGGAAACCCGGACAACTCACGCGGCGGCTTGACCCGCCGACTTGACTTTTCTCGTCCCGATCCTATGGACCGCCCTTTCAAGCGCCCGGCCGAACAAAACGCAATCCTCGGCGCGAGAATTCCAACCCATACTGACCCTGATGGCGCCCCCGGCCAAGTTCTGCTCGATCCCCATGGCAGCCAAAACGTGCGAGCGTTTTACTTTCCCGGATGAGCAGGCCGATCCCGAAGAAACCGCCACGCCTTCTACGTCCAAAAACATAAGCAAGACCTGTGCCTCGACCCCGGGCAGCGCGAAGCAAGAGGTATTCGGCAATCGCGCCACTCCCGCGCCAAAAAAGACCGCGCCCGGAGCGATGCGGGAAATATCCGCCTCCAGCCGGTCCCGCCATGCCGCAAGCTTCGCGGCTTCCTGGTCGAGTCCCGCCGCCGCGGCGCGAAGGGCGGCCGCCATGCCAGCTATTCCCGCGACGTTTTCGGTTCCGGCGCGCAGCCCATGTTCCTGCCCGCCGCCTCGAATGAGAGCCTGCCTAATGTGGGACGCCGGCGACGCGAAACACAGCCCTCCCGCTCCTTGCGGACCGCCAAATTTATGGGCGGAGACGATCAGCGCGTCGGCGCCCCAAGCCTGCATGTCGCAAGGGATCTTGCCGGCCGCCTGGACCGCGTCGCAGACCAGGAACCCGCCGGCCGCATGGACGCGCTCAGCCGCCGCCGCGACCGGCTGAATGACGCCGGTCTCATTATTGGCCGCCTGCAACGCCAGCATCGGGCGCCTTCCGCGATGGCGCGCCAGCGCCGCGTCGAGTGCGTCGAGATCCAGCGCGCCCGCCGGGGTCAACCCCACCGCCTCGAAGGCGGCAGCCGGAAAGCGATGCCCCGCTAGAACCGCCGCATGTTCCCCGCCCCCAGCCAAGAGCAAGTCGAAAGGCGCCGCCGCGCCGCCTGCCTCCAAATGAGGCGTCAGCGCCAGATTCAGCGCTTCCGTTCCACCGGAGGTGAAAATGACATTCCCGGCCGGCGCGTTAACGAATGCGGCGAGTTCGGCCCGCGCAGCCTCGATCATCGCATGCGCGGCGCGCCCTTCGGCATGAATGGATGAGGCGTTGCCGGGCAGATCCCAAACGGCGCCCATCGCCGCGCGCGCTTCCGCGCGCAGCGGCGTCGTCGCATTATGATCAAGATAGGCGCGCAGCGGCGGCACGGCGAAACATCCAAGAGCTATTCATCAGGCCAAATTCAACAAGAGATATTCGGCAAGGCCCATTCGAAAGGACAAACTGTTGGCGCCCCGACCAAAGTGCTTGCAATCTCTTGGGTCGATCGTGCTAGAAGAGCGCTACGGTTTTATCCGATTGCTAAGGTTCCGATTGCGCGAGGAAAATTCTCCGCGCCCCGCCTCGATCACCGATAAAATCTTAGAACCATTCTTAGGCGCCGCGCGGTTCGCAAGTCAAGCAAACCCGCCGCGGGATCAAGCTGTTGGATAGACCAAGCAGTTGCGTCCATCTCTGGATCGGATCAGGCGCCAGTTCTTGAGGGTGTGGGCCTGACGTCCTGTTGCTTTAGCCCAGAGGATTGGGCCGGGAGAGACGACGATCGAAAAGTTGCTGCTCCCCTTGAACTCGATGCTGCGCCAAAAGTTTGATTGAGACGAAGCTTAGCTTCGATGAAAGGTCCTCAGGTGAGGGATCACGGTCCGGCGGCCCCGCCGGAGCAATTGTTTAATTTTGGGAGTCATGATGCCTGAGGTCATGTTCAATGGTCCAGCCGGCCGCATCGAGGGCCGTTTCCACCCCTCGGCCGTCCGCGGCGCGCCGATTGCCATCATATTGCATCCGCATCCGCAATTTGGCGGGACGATGAACAATCAAATTGTTTATAATCTTTACTATACCTTCGCCGAGCGCGGCTTTGCGGTGCTGCGGTTCAATTTCCGCGGCGTCGGCCGCTCGCAAGGCGGCTTTGATCACGGCCAGGGCGAATTATCCGATGCCGCGGCGGCGCTTGACTGGGCGCAGGCGGTCAATCCGGAGGCGCGCGCCTGCTGGATCGCCGGGATTTCATTCGGCTCATGGATCGGCATGCAGCTTTTGATGCGCCGCCCGGAGATCGAGGGGTTCATTTCAATCGCCCCACCCGCCAACCGGTTCGATTTTTCCTTTCTGGCGCCGTGCCCCTCTTCTGGCCTGTTCGTGCATGGCGATCAGGATCGCGTCGCGCCCCTGAAGGAAGTCACCGGCCTCATCGAAAAGCTCAAGACGCAAAAGGGCATTTTGATCGAACATGCGGTGATCCCCGGCGCCAATCATTTTTTTGAAAATTGCGTCGAGCCCTTGATCGAGGAGGTCGGGATCTATCTCGACCGCCGCCTCGGCAATCCGCCGCGCCTGCCGACGCCGACCCGGAGCGAACCGGCCGAGAAGCGGTAGGCGTCGTTCCTGCGCTTGCTGACAGAAGCGCAATCCGTAAAGGAGGGAAAAATGCAAAAGCTTTCGCTCTTCGTCACGGTGGCGATCCTTGGCGCCAGCCCGGTTTTTGCCGAGGAGACCGGAAAGGTAGTCGCAGCCCGCTCGCTTGAATGGGCGGACGCGCCGGCAGCCTTCCCAAAGGGCGCGAAAGCCGCCGTCATTTCTGGAGACCCTACTAAGGAAGGGCTCTTCGTGATCCGACTGAAACTGCCCGCCGACTATAAAATTCCGGCGCACCAGCATCCGACGACGGAATTCGTGACAGTCCTCGACGGCGTCCTTTATATCGGGATGGGAGACAAGCTCGACGCAAGCAAGGGGCAGGGCCTCTCTGTCGGCGATTTTGCCGAGGTTCCAGCGACCATGAGTCATTACGCATGGACAACGGGGCCGACCACGATCCAAGTTCACGGACAAGGCCCGGTCGCGCTCACTTACGTCAACCCGATGGACGATCCACGAAAATAGGCGCGCGGCGGCCGGGGAGAGCGCTTTAAGATCCTGCCGGCTCCGCCAGGAGCCCGCCCGCCATCGGCTTGTCGATGCCGGTCGTGCCCGGAAAAGTAATCGGCAAATTTTTCATCCGCCGCACGGCGAGATAGGCGAAGGCCTGCGCCTCCATCGCATCCGCCGACCAGCCGAAGGACTCCGCAGTGGCGAGAGGGCATGGCAGGCGCTCCGCCAATTCCCGCATCAAGGTTGCGTTGCGAGCGCCGCCGCCGCAGACGATGGCCAGCGCGGGAAGCGTCGGCAGAAACGGCAGCAGGCGCGCGATCGCCGCCGCGGTGAAAGCCGTCAGCGTCGCCGCCGCGTCCTCAAGCCCGAGATTTTCGACCGGCGAAGAGGAAAAATCATTGCGGTCGAGCGATTTCGGCGGCGGCTTGGCGAAAAACCCGTGGCTGAGAAGAGCGCGCAAGGCCGCCTCGTCTACCTTGCCTTTGGCGGCGGTCGCGCCATCGCGATCGATCGCGACGCCCGTGCGCAAGAGCATCAAATCGTCGACAAGCGCATTGCCGGGTCCAGCGTCGCAGGCGATCGGCTCCCTCCCCGGCGCGACAAAACTCAAATTGGCGACCCCGCCGATATTGATCACGGCGACAGGCGCCGAGAAACCGGCCGCGGCGGCGAGAGCGCTATGGAAGACCGGCACGAGCGGCGCCCCCTGCCCGCCTCCCGCGACATCGGCGGCCCGGAAATCATAGGCGGTAGCAATGCCTAATTTTGCGGCAAGCACCGCTCCATCGCCCAGCTGCACGGTCAGGCGGCGCTCCGGCCGGTGCAACACTGTCTGGCCGTGAAAGCCAATCAGCGCGATCTTTTCGCGGCCGATGTGTTCGGCGCGCAGGAAAGCCTCGACCGCCTGCGCATGGCGCGCGGTGACCATGGCCTCCGCCTGCGCCAGAACGCCCGGACGCGCGGCGCGATTTTCAATCGCCGCCGCCTCCGCAAGCGCGGCGCGCAAGGTGGCGCGATCCTCTTCGGCATAGGGGAAGAAACCGCTTGGACCGAGCCCGATCGCCCGCTCGCCGTCGGTCTCGATCAGGGCGACATCGACGCCATCCATCGAGGTTCCGCTCATCAGGCCAATCGCGCAGGTCAGAGTCATTGCTTGGTTTCCAAGGCTTAGAGCATGTTATAGCCCAAGCTGGCCGGCGAGGCGAGGCATCGGCGCCGTTGCCTTCGGCAATGCTTACCCCTAAATCTCGCCGCTTAACCTCGCCCAGACCCTCGCGCGATCCGTTTGATGCGCGCGAACCGCGCGCTCGAAGGAATCCCCGTGTCCGACGATTTCCGTCCCGCATCCGATTTTCTGGCCGTGCTCATCGAGCGCGGCTATCTGCATCAATGTTCCGACCTCGCCGGACTCGACCAGAAGGCGAAATCGGGAGATCTGATCGCCTATATCGGGTTCGATTGCACGGCGGCCTCGCTCCATGTCGGGTCGCTGGTTCAGATCATGTTGTTGCGCTGGCTGCAAAAAACCGGCGGAAAGCCGATCGCCCTGATGGGCGGCGGCACGACGCAGGTCGGCGATCCCTCCGGCAAGGACGAGAGCCGCAAGCTCCTCTCGCTCGAAACCATTGCCGCCAATAAGGAAGGGATCAAGCGGGTCTTCTCAAAATTCCTCGACTTTGGCGAAGGCAAGCATGACGCGATCATGCCCGATAATGCGCAATGGCTGGGCGCGCTGAATTACATCGATTTTCTGCGCGAGGTCGGGCGCCATTTCTCAGTCAATCGCATGCTGGCGATGGACTCGGTGAAGATGCGGCTCGAGCGCGACCAGGAACTCTCGTTTCTCGAGTTCAATTACATGTGCCTGCAGGCCTATGATTTCGTCGAGCTCCACAAGCGCCACGGCTGCGTCTTGCAGATGGGCGGCTCCGACCAATGGGGCAATATCATCACCGGGATCGATCTAGGCCGCCGCATGGGAGCGAGCCAGCTCTACGCCTTGACCTCGCCGCTGCTGACCACCGCCTCCGGCGCGAAAATGGGCAAGACGGCGCAAGGAGCGGTTTGGCTGGAGGAGAGCCTGTTGCCAACATTCGAATATTGGCAATATTGGCGCAATTGCGAGGACCGCGACGTCGGCCGCTTCCTGAAACTCTTCACCGAATTGCCGCTGTCCGAGATCGCCCGGCTCGAAGCGCTGGATGGCGCCGAGATCAACGAGGCCAAGAAGGTGCTGGCGACCGAGGCGACCGCGATGGTGCATGGCCGCGCGGCGGCGCTGCAGGCGAGCGAGACCGCGCGGCAGACCTTCGAGGAGGGAGCGCTGGCCGAAAGCCTGCCGAGCGTCGATATCGGGCGCGACGAAATCGAGGCCGGGCTTGGCGCGCTGGCGGCCTTCGTCAAGGCGGGCCTCGTCACCTCGACCAGCGAGGCGCGGCGCCAGATCAAGGGCGGCGGCCTCAAGATCAATGACGAGACGGTCGCCGACGAGCGCGCCGTGATCGGCGCGGGAGACGTCACCGAAGGCGTTGTCAAGCTCTCGCTCGGACGCAAAAGGCATGTTTTGCTGAAGCTTATTTGAGCGGATCGCGCTCGAATCGCCCTATCGCGCTCCGCCGGCCGGAGCGAAAGTGTCGCCGACGCCAAAAATCTGGCGGAAGATCCCGGGCGCGATCGCCGATAGCGGATTAATATTGAGAGTCGGCGCGCTGGCCAGGCCCTCAACCCGGTAGTTGACCCCGAACAGACCCTCGTTGGTCCCACCGCCGAGGATCATGCCAAACAGCGGAATTTTCGAAAAGAGATTGTTGACCGCATAGGCCGGGACGAAGGTGCCCTTCATATCGACCCGGTCATGCGCGTAATCCAGCCAGCCGTCGACGGTGAGGCCAATGGCTTCGCCATACATCGTGCCCTCGCTCAGATCGAGACGGCTGCCGGAGCGCTGGAACCGCACCTGCAATTTGGTGAAGGCCATGGCGCCGGCGTCAATTCGTTGCGCCTTGGCCGCGCCCTCGGACGGAACGCTTTCGGCGACGAGCCTGCGCAGAGCCGGCTCGTCGCGCAAGATGAAGGAATCGATGATCAGCACTCCGGCCATCACATCGGGCCCGACGCGCATGCCGACCGAAAGCCGACCGCGCTCCATATGCTTATAGAGGTCGATGAAGGACAAAAGCGTCCCCGCGTCATCGGTCATGAGATTGAGCTGGGGAGTGGCAGGGCCGCCGGTCATGTTGCCGGAAATCACTTCGCGCCCGAAACGGCCCGAAAACGAAAACTGCTTGAACTCGCCGCCGCGCTTCAGGAACCTCAATTCGGCTCCCGTGATGACCTCTTTATTGTAGCCGCTCAAGAGTCCAGACTTGATGTCGTACTCCATCTCCTTGAAGCCGCCGGCGTCTTTGGGCCCACTTGCGTCCTTGGCCCCGCCAGCGCCAGAGGCGCTTTGTTCCGTGGGCGAATAGATCAGATATTTCAAGAAAGGCCTGGCGTCGATCGCCGTCGCCCGGACGATCACGCGCAAGGTTTCGCCAGCCTTCGCCGCTTCAACCTTCATATCGTCGCCGGAAGAAATTTTGACCTGCGGCAGCCTGGCCGCGAGCAGCGATCCATCGGCGGCGAGATCCAAGGCGCCGCGCGCCTGAATCAGGCCGGCGTCGAATGTGAACGGGTCGAGCAGAATTCCATTCTCGTGGACGACGAGCGACAGCTTTACCTTCGCCGGCTTGCCCGCTGGCTTCACGATGCCCGGCCAGTCGATCGCCGCTTGGGTCAAATCGAGCTCGATCTCCGCCTTTGGCTTTTCGCCGGTTCCCAGCGGCGCGCTGATATTTGCGCCGATCGGGCCGCTCACGCCAGGCGGGCCGCTAAACCCTTGCTTGGCGCGGGCCGCCTCGTCCAGGGTGACTCGAACCGAAGCCTCGGCGGCCTTGCCATGAGGCCGCGCCAATTCGATCACGGCGGGCGCTCCGAACATGCGTCCCTGGCCGCTCGCCCGAAGGCCGGATGGATCGACATTGACGGTCAGCGTCGCGGCTTCGAGCCCTTCCTTGCCGATCAGCTTTTCGGCGGAAAAATCCGTCACCAAGGCGCTGATCTTGAGAGCGATGTCCGCCGGCCCCATGGTCGGGCCAAGATTCATGTCGATTTCAAGCCCGCCATTGACCTGTCCTTTCAAGGTCGAGGACTCCAGCGGCAGGCTCGCGAAGGCTTTAAGCCCCTCCCGCGACAACAAATCGCCGATCGTCTCGACGCTGCTGGACACCTTGGCCATGACCACGGCGGGAGTCGGCTGGATTTCTGTATTGGGCACATGGAATGTGCTGCCCGCCGAGATGGTCAGGCTGGGTCCGTCGCCAGCTTCGACGACGCCGGTGTTGGTCACCGTGAATAAGGTGGTCCGTCCGGTAATGTGGCCCGCTCCATCGACGCCTCGCAACGGCGGCACGCCCGTCAGAAAGTCCAGGCTTCCGTTCGCAACCGTGAAGTCGAGCAAGACCGTCTCATCCGGAGGCGGCAGTTCGGCGCGCATGGCGGCCAAAGTGGGCGCGTCGAAATCGACCTGCAAAGTGGCTTTCTGGACCAGCCCCTCCTTGACGTGAGCAAGGAGATAGGACCGGACCGGCGCCACGATGAACGAGGGCCAAAGCCGCGTGACCACGGTGATCGGGGTCGGAGACAGCGAGGCGCCGAGCCGGATATGAGGGCCGTCCGTCCAATCGACGTCTCCCGCCATCGCGAAGCCGCATTCGGCGCCGCTGAACGCAAGCCGATCGATGATGAATTTCTTTTCGGTCAGGAAAAGCCGCGCCGATAATTGCCCCCGATCGACAATGACAGGCTTTTGGCCGGGCCGCTCCGGCCCCACGAATGTCGGCTCGGCGCTGCTGACGCCAATCGTCCATGGATCGCCCTCGTGCTGGGGGAGCGCCACTGAGCCGGACGCGGCGGAATGCGTCGCGCCCGCAGCAAAGGTCCAATGATCGAGCATGATGGCCCGCGACTCAGGGTCCCAATGAACGCCGCCATGGATCGCGTCGACCATTAAGGGCTCATCGTTCGGATCGTCAAAGCGCAGGTATCCCGCCCCCATATCGAACTGGCCGGACGCCTCCGACAGCTTGCCGTCGGCGCGGAGGCCGATGTTGACCTTGGCCGAGAGCGGCATGTCGAAATCGACCCCGATGGAGCGGGCGCCGGTCGCGAGCAAGATTTCGTCGAGCGATAAATTTTGCAGCGAAAACATAAGCCGCCGTTCGGAGCCGGGCGTCCCGCTCGCCAGCCCATTGGCGGACCAGCGGCCATTGGGCCCGTCGACGGAGAGGGTGAAGGTCGTCGCTCCGGAGGACTTGTCGAAGGCGACCTTCAGGCCGTTGAACGTCATGGTCTGATCGGTGGTCCGGTCATCGATCACGAGGCGCCCGCGCGCGATGCCAACGCGGTCGATGGCGGCGATGGGACTCTCGGGGTTGGTCAAAGTATCGACCAGCAGCCGGATCGCCGCGCTGATCTGCTTCACCAGCAGGGCCCGCACCGGCTTCACGGGGAGCGCCGGATCCAGGCCGCCAGCGCCGATGTCCGACGTCGGCTGCTCATGCGAAGAACCGCCTTGCGCAAGAGAGTTGGCGAGCGGGGGCGTGAGCGGCGTCGTTTCTTGCGACCCCGGCGCGACCGGCAAGCCGAGCGAACCGTCCGGCAATAAAGCCAAATGCAGTTCAACGTCGAAGATTTCGAGCCGCTTCGGCGTCACGCGTCCGACGATGAGGGCCAGGAGATCGACCGATACTTCGGCGCGGGGAGCAGTCAGGATCGTTTTCCCGGCGCTGTCGCTCACCGACAAGCCGTCTATGCTCAACGCTGGCGCATAGCCATGTCTGACGATGGCCGCGCCGCCGAGCTTGAAATCGTAGCCGCGCCCGAATCGTTCCTCAAGGGCGCTCTCGATCTGCGGACCGAGGCCATCGATGGTGATCGGCCCCTCGGCGAGACGGGCGACGAGGAGCGCGCCGCCAACGAGCGCCAGCATGATGACGGCGAGGATCAGATGGCAGGTCGACAAGGCGATTCGGCCGACCCAGCGCCTTCTACCCAGGTTGGCATGGGCGAATCTTGGCATTTTTGGACGCCAGGGCAGCCAAATGCCCGGCTGGGCCGGCGGTTCCTCACGTTGCTCGACCAACCGCTCGCGGCCTTTCCGTAGCAAGCCAATGCTGAAAGTTTTCATTCTACGCGAATATGCCGCTTTTGTCGAAAGCGGCGCATCGCGCTGGAGCGAAAAATGGGTCCAGGCGGAGGGTCTCAAGCCCTGCGACGCGGGCCCAGGCTCAAGACCTCATACAGAATCAATAAAATAATCGGTGCGACTGCGCTGTCTGAGGCATAGCTCCAGACCGGCCCTATCTGCTAAGGCAAATGGCGTTTCAATGCGACGAAAGGAAGGCGATATGGGCAAGAAATTGGCCGCGGGCGACAAAGCCCCCGATTTTGCGCTGCCCGACGATGCCGGCGGCAAAACTTCGCTCGCCAGCTTCGCCGGCAGGAAGCTGGTTCTCTATTTCTATCCGAAGGACGACACCTCCGGATGCACCAAGGAAGCGATCGACTTCAACGGCCTCAACGGCGAATTTGAAAAAGCCGGCGCGGCGATCCTTGGCGCGTCCCCCGATTCGGTCGCGAGCCACGCCAAGTTCAAGACCAAGCACACGCTGGACCTCACGCTCGTCTCCGACGAATCGAAAGCCATGCTCGAATCCTATGGCGTATGGGTCGAGAAGAGCATGTATGGGCGCAAATATATGGGCGTGGAGCGCACGACCTTCCTGATTGGCCCCGATGGCAAGATCGCGACAATTTGGAGCAAGGTCAAAGTTCCTGGCCATGCCGAGGCGGTCTTGGCTGCGGTCAAGGCGCTTTGATCTGACGCTCTCGGATGCCGGATTGCGGTGGCGCGCCAGCGCGATCCGTCCCTGAGGACATTTATGCTGCGGGCGCTGAGCGGGGGTGGAGGCTGAATTTTCCAAAAAGTGACGAATTTTGGTTGAATACAACTATTACGAGAATATAATAAGTTTTGCACCTATAGGGCGCATCACCGAATCCTCTCCGCGAATGGATTGGCGACATGCTGAAGACACAGGGTCATCTGGACAGCGCGGGGCGCGCCCTATCCAACAGCCGGCGGCGAGGCTTGATCCTCTGGCGACAACCAAGCCCTTAGGACTTGAATCATCAAGACGCGACTCATCAAGACTTGGACCGTCCGAAGGCGAAGATATCGCGGAATCAGCGCAATCCACCGCCGTCTATATCGCTCAAATGACCGAGGAACTCGGCAAACTCGCGCGCGCTGCGCGATTGGACCTGTTGACCTATCTGCTCGATATCGCCCGGCTCGAAGCCGAGTTCCGGTCCGAGCGCCTGCCCGTCCTTGGGCGCGCATCGAACTGAAAACGCCCGGCAGGTTCTGACGACCAAACTCCGCAGAGAGGCTGCGCTGGGACAACTGAGGCCTATCGGACAGGATCGCCGGTCAAACCGAGAAGGATGGGATAGGACGTTGATCAATCCGGCGCAGCCATCACGCCCTAAAACGGATTCCAGGTCGAAGCCGGCGTAAATTTCAGATAGCTGACGTTTATGCCAAGACGTGCGCCAAGTCCCGATCGGATCGGGACCACATAAACGTCGTCATTGACCAGCGCGGTCATCCCAAATCCACCGACCAAGTAAAGCGAATTGTCCATCCCTCCGTAGCGGCGAAAGATCGCCTCGGTTGCGGGCAAATTATAGACTAGCATCATGGTGCGGTCGCCGTCGGCCCCGGCGTCCAACCCGAGGGATGGACCTTGCCAGAACACCCGCAGGTCGCCGGCGTTCCGCGTATGCAAGACGCCTTCGCCATAGCGCAACCCGCCGATGAAGGCGCCGGTGGCCTCCTGCCCCAAAATATATCCATTTGGCCGCCCCCAGCGCTTGGTCGCCGATTCGACGAGTTCGGCGAGGCCGCGCGTGATCGAGCCAAAAAAGCGGTGGCCATTATTGACGATCTCATCTGGGGAATATTCGCCTGGCCGCTCCGGCGGCGGGCTCGCCTCCGCCGGCTGTCCCTTCAAACCGAAACCGGCGACGCCGGCCAGGGCCGCCAATTTCAGCGTCAACTCTCTTCGCGTTTGCATCAGATGTCCTCCGCGAATCGGGCGCGATCGGGCGCCGTTATCCTTGCGCACTCCCGCCGAGTTTTGAGGCAATGGCGTTAACGAAAGATTGACGCGCGCGTAAGAGCCCAGCAATCGCACGACCGGCACCTATTCTTGACGCCAACCGATTGACGCTTCGCTCGAAAATGCTAACGAACGATGGCGTTAGGGTCGCCCCAGGCGACGAAAGGCCCGTTTCTGAACTGCGCGCCGACCTTGCCATATTGCAAGGGATGCCGCTCGCGATCAAGGACCATTCCTCCCGCGGCGCGCAAAATCGCGTCGCCCGCCGCCGTATCCCATTCCATTGTCTGGCCGAAACGCGGATAGACGTCGGCGTCGCCCTCGGCGACGGCGCAGAATTTCAATGACGAACCCGCCGCGCGCCGCTCCTTGATCGGGAGCTGCGCGAGAAAAGCCTCGGTCTCGGGATCCGAATGGGACCGGCTCTCGAGCGCGGTCAAGCCTTGCGGCGGCGCCGGCCGCACATGGATCCGCCGGCGCTGGTGCGGCGGCGGGAGAGCCGCTCCCGGTGCGACCATGCAAGCATATGCGCTCGCCCCGCCGATCCAGAGCTGTCCGAGCGCCGGAGCGTAAACGACGCCCGCCTGAGGGGCGCCATCGACGATCAGCCCGATATTGATGGTGAATTCGCCATTGCGGCTCAGAAACTCCCGGGTTCCATCGACCGGATCGACGAGAATGAAGGTCGAGCCCGATACGGCGTTCTGGCCATGGGCGGCGGCCTCTTCGGCGAGAACAGGCAGATGGGGCAAACGCGCGGCGAGGCGCTCAAGAATAATGGCCTCGGCATATTCGTCGGCGTCGCAAACCGGGCTCTTGTCTGGCTTGCGGCGGGCATGGCAGTCAGATGCATAAACCGCCATGACAGCGACGCCGGCTTCGAGGGCGATTTCGGCGAAAATCTCGGCGATGGCGTCGCGATCGATCGGCCGGCCGGCATTCAGCTGGCCGTCGGTCGCAGGGAGCGTTTCAAGGGGCATGACAATCCGTCGGTTCAGCGGGCGGTCAACGCTTTCGCCAAAAATCGCGGGTTCGGCGAAAACTAACAATTTAACGCTCACCGCGCGCGATTCACGTGGCCTTGACTGAAACTTAGGTTCGGTTCTCTCGAATAGGAAGCGCTTTTCGGCGATTTCGCAAAATACTTGCACGATTGTGGTCAAACAACCGTGATTTTGCCGCTTTCAATCAGCCGGCCTGAACGCGGCGGCGTGAGGCGGCGCGCAGCGGCGGGCGCTCCGCTCATCGGGCGGTGCGCCCGAGCGCAGGCTCCTCAAGACGCCAGCGCGCGCTCCCTCTCCATCATCTCGACGAAGCGAGTAAACAAATAGTGGCTGTCGCGCGGGCCAGGCGAAGCCTCGGGGTGGTGCTGCACGGAAAAGGCCGGCCTGTCGGTCAATTCGAGACCGCAATTCGACCCGTCGAACAGGGATTTATGGGTTTCCCGCGCATTGCTCGGCAGACTGGCCGGATCCACCGCAAAGCCGTGGTTCATCGAGACGATCTCGACTTTGCCGGTAACAAAATCCATCACCGGATGATTGGCGCCATGATGGCCTTGGCGCATTTTTTCGGTCTTGCCGCCGATCGCGAGGGCGAGCATCTGATGGCCAAGGCAAATCCCGAAGATCGGAATTTTCCGTTTGAGCAAATCGCTAATCACCGGAACCGCATATTTCCCGGTCTCCGCCGGGTCGCCCGGTCCATTCGACAAGAACACGCCGTCAGGATGCAAGGCGAGGATCGCCTCGGCGGAAGTCGTCGCCGGGGCCACGGTGACGCTGCAGCCGGCTTCGGTCAAGAGCCGCAAAATATTGCGCTTGACGCCATAATCGATGGCGACGACGCGAAATTTGCCAGCGCCGCCGTCGCGATAGCCCTCTGGCGACCAAGCCGACTGCGTCCAGTCGTAGCCATGCGCCGCGGTCACGCTGGGGACGAGATCCATTCCTTCGAGACCCGGCCAGGCCCGCGCCTTGGCGCGCAAAGCCTCGACATCGAAAACGCCGTCCGGGGAATGCGCGATCACCGCATTTGGCATCCCATTTTCGCGGATCAGCGTCGTCAGCGCGCGCGTATCGAGGCCGCAAAGGCCGACGATGCCGCGGCTCTTCAGCCAAATATCGAAATGGCGCGCGGCGCGATGATTGGACGGCGCGGTGATCGGGGCGTGGACGATGACGCCGCGCACTCCGGCGCTGGCGGCGGGGTTGCTCGTCTCGACATCATCGTCATTGGTTCCGACATTGCCGATATGGGGAAAGGTGAAGGTGACGATCTGGCCGGCGTAGGAGGGGTCGGTGAGGATCTCCTGATAGCCGGTCATCGCCGTATTGAAACAGACCTCGCCGACAGCCTCGCCCACCGCCCCAAGCCCCGCGCCCTCCAGAACCACGCCATTGGCGAGAACCAGGAGAGCCGTTGCGCGGGGGGCTCGCCAGAAATTCGGCGCTTTATCTTGATCCTTCGTCATGCTGGCTCTACACCCGTGCGTTCCGACGCGCCCGCGCCATTTCGGCGGCGGGCGGCATAAAGGTCTTACATTCGAGGGGCTTCGACGGCGCATAGCTAGGCGCAACGCCCGCGCCCGTCAATTCTCGTGAAGAAAATCAGGAGATTCCATGCGCGAACAATTCACGAGTCAGCTCAAGGAAGCGATGAAGGCCGGCCAAAAGCGGCGGGTCGATACGATCCGGATGATCACCGCGGCGCTGAAAGACAGGGACATCGAAGCGCGCGGTCAGGGCAAGACGATTTCCGACGAGGATATTCTCGGTCTGCTCCAGAAAATGGTCAAGAGCCGGCAGGAATCGCAAGAGATCTATGAAAAGGCCGGCCGCCCCGAATTGGCGACACAGGAAGCCGAGGAAATCACGATCATCCAGGGCTTCCTGCCGCAACAATTGAGCGAGGCGGAAGTCGAGCAAGCGATCGGCGAGGCCATTGCCGAGACCGGCGCCGTCTCGATCAAGGATATGGGGAAAGTGGTCGGAGCGCTCAAGGGCAAATATGCCGGCCGCATGGACTTTGGCAAGGCGAGCGCTCTTGTGAAGAGCAAGCTCGGCGCTTGAGCGCCTGGCTCATGGCTTCTCGTTCAGAAACAGCGCGCGCTCCTCTTTCGCCATGTGGAGCACATTTTCCTCGCCTGGAAAGACCCGGCTCCGCACATCGGCGACATAGGCGCGCGCCGCCTCCTCCATGGCCCGGCCAACCTCTTGATATCGGCGGTTATGGCGGTAGTTGGCGGACGTAAAGCCCAATACATCGCAGATGACCAGCACCTGCCCGTCGGTTTTCCGGCCGGCGCCGATGCCGATCGTCGGCGCCTTGATGGCTTGGGAGACTTCCGCCGCGACCTCTTCGGGAATGAGTTCAAGAACCAGCATCGCCATGCCAACTCTATCCAGCGCGATTGCATCGTCCACTAATTTCTTGGCTTCTTGCGCCGAGCGCCCCTTGAACCGCTTGTCCGCATGATGCTGCGGCTCCAGCCCCAAGTGGCAGCAGACGTCGATCGAGGCCGCGACCAGCGTTTTGACGATGTCGGGGCGAAACCCTTCGAACTTGACGATATCGGCACCCGCCTCAATTGCCTGGCGGGCGCTCGCCAAAGCCGCATCGGGCGTTTCATAGGTGAGGAAAGGCAGATCCGCGATGATCGCGGCCTCCGGCGCGCCCCGTCGCACGGCGCGGACATGGTGACATATATCAGCCAGCGTGACCTCCTTTTCGCTGGCGTAGCCGAGCATGTTCATGCCGACGCTGTCGCCGACGAGAAGAATATCGACCCCCGCCTCCGCCTCGGCTTTGGCGGTCGGCGCGTCATAGGCGGTCAGCACGGCGATCGGCCGGCCCTGCCGCTTCATCTCGAAAAATCGGGCGGTTTTGGTCATAGTCCCTCGGTCGGGGGGCGCTCTATTTACAGCGCTCTGCTCTTGCCCCCTGTGTATATGGAGGACAAGCGCGACAAATTTATCCGGCGACGGACGAATCGGTTCATTTTACGCTAAAAGGAGCCCATGCGCTTTTCGCCATCCTTGCTCGATGACATCAAGGCAAAGCTTCCGGTTTCGGAGGTCGTGCGGCGGCGCGTCAAATTGATCAAATCCGGGCGCGAATGGAAGGGCCTCTCGCCCTTCAATGCGGAAAAGACGCCGTCCTTTTTCGTCAACGACCAGAAAATGGCGTGGTTCGATTTTTCCTCCGGGAAAAATGGCAATATTTTCGATTTTCTGATGGAGACGGAGGGGCTTTCCTTTCCAGAAGCCGTCGAGCGCCTCGCCGCCGACGCAGGGCTCGCCTTGCCCAAATTTTCTCCGGAGGCGGAGGCGCAGGAAAAAAAGCGGGCGAGCCTCCATGACGTGCTGGAATTGGCCGCATCCTATTTCGCCGCCGAGTTGAACGGCCGATCCGGCGCCGTTGCCCGAAGCTATCTCTCTCAACGCGGTCTAAGCTCCGCGCTGCAAAGCCAATTTCGGCTTGGCTATGCCCTGCCCGAGAAATACGCCCTGCGCGATCATCTCGCCGGCAAGGGCGTCTCCAGCGAGGCGATGATCGAGGCCGGGCTTTTGATCCACGGCGAGGACATTGCCGTTCCCTATGACCGGTTTCGCGATCGGATCATGTTTCCGATCTGCGACCGCTCGGGCCGGGTCATCGCCTTTGGCGGCAGGGCGCTCGCCAAGGACGTTTCCGCGAAATACCTGAATTCGCCCGAAACAGCGCTCTTTCACAAGGGAGCGGTCCTCTACAATCATCATCTTGCGCGCAAGGCCGCGCATGAGAGCGGCGCCGTCATCGTCGTCGAGGGCTATGTCGACGCAATCGCAATGACCTCGGCCGGCTTTGGCGCGACTGTCGCGCCGCTCGGGACCGCTCTGACTCCGGATCAGACGGAGCTCCTGTGGAAAATGGCGGAGGAGCCGATTCTTTGCTTCGACGGCGACCGGGCCGGGCGCAAGGCGGCCTATCGGGCGATCGACATGGCCCTGCCCCTGATCGGCCCCGGCCGCTCGCTGCGATTTGCTCTGCTGCCCGAAGGCCAGGACCCCGACGATCTCGTGCGTTCGGGCGGCTCAGGAGCCATGGCCGATATCCTTGCTCGCGCGCTGCCGCTCGCAGAACTGATTTGGGTCAGGGAAACCGAATCCGGCAATTTCGCCACGCCGGAGCGCCGGGCGCAATTGGAGCGGCGGCTCGGCGAGATCGCCCGAGAGATCAAGGAGGAAACGCTGCGCCGCTATTATCAGGCCGACTTCAAAGCGCGGCTCCGCCAGCTCTTCGATCGAGGCTCGGAGCGCGGGTTCGAGCGCCGCCGTCAAGGCGCGAACGGCGGTTTGGGATCAAAATTCTCGCCGCGGCGCGGGGCCGAACGCGCAGGCGAAGCCAGCAGCCCTTTGAGGGCGCCGCCCTTCGTCAGCCCAAATCTGGCGAGATCGCCCTTGCTGCGCCCGGACAAAGCCGCCCTCCCTCCGCGAGAAGCGCTGATTTTATTGCTTCTTCTCAATCATCCAGGGCTGATCGAGCGCCACATCGAGGCGATCGCCGAAATCGAATTTTCGAGCCTTGAGGCGCGTTCCTTGCGCGATGCGCTTCTCAATCTCAGCGCGGTGAACGAAGCGAGCATGGACGAAGCGAAGCTCCGCGCCGGCGCCGAAGCGGCAGGTTTTGCCGGGATTTTGACAAAACTCGGCTCCCTGGCCGCGCATGCGTCGCATTGGTGCGTCAAGGCCGAGGCCGCCGAGACCGACGCCGAAGAGGTCTTAAAGCAAGCCTTGACCTTGCATCATCGCGCCAGGGCGCTACATAGGGAGTTGCAATCGGCTGAATTGGCTCTAGGTATGGAGGCCAGTGAGGCCAATCTCGGCCGTCTCAAGGATATTCAGGAGCAATTATTGGCGCTTGGCGGGACTGAGGCAGCCGTCGAAGGCTTTGGCGCCTCCTCGGGACGTCTGGGCGGACCTTTGTGATTGCGAGGCGAGCGCTCGACGCTTTGCCCTGTTTTCCTGCGGCTGACAAAGCGAATTGGCGAGACCCCTCTCCCCAGAATGGGGCTTCTTTTTTGGCAAGCGCTGGAGCCGCCTATTAAAGACGATAAGAGCGAGGCCGTGATCGATTCGACCTGAAGCAGGACGCAACAGCCGTCTTGCCGATCGAAAGAGAATTGCTTCAAGCGTCATCTTCCGAAAATCAGCCAACGGTTTTTGGGGTCGAATGATGCAAAATTAGAAAATTTTGGGAAGGATGCCGCAAGCGCCCGACGCATCTTTTGTTGAGCTCCAGCTTGCACTGGACGCCTTCTATGCGACAGATACAAGGTGGGAGTTCGGCGCTCCCGCATGATTTTCGCGGCTCCATCGGGTTCGCGGGTTGGCTTGTCTGGGGCCCGGGTTGGCTTGGCGGGCGCCAGGGCGGCCGGACCGGCTGGAGTTTTGGCCGTCGAGCGCAGGACAAACCTCCTGCTCAAGGCGCGCCAAAATGCGGATTGAATCGATAATTTTCCTCATGTTCGGAGGCCATTGATGGCGAAAAAGGACAACGAGAAGGCCGAAGCAGACGGCAGCGTGGTGGAGACCGCGGACAGCCCTTTGCTCGATCTATCCGATGCCGCCGTCAAGCGGATGATCAAGCTCGCCAAGAAGCGCGGCTTTGTCACCTATGCCGAATTGAACGCCGTGCTGCCCTCCGAGGAAGTCAATTCCGAACAGATCGAAGACATTCTGGCCATGCTCAACGAGATGGGCATCAATGTCACCGAGAACGAGGAGCAAGACGAAGCCGAAACCGAGGAAGCGGCCGAAGAGGAAGAGGCCGAGGGCGGCGATCTGGTCGAGGTCGCGCAGCCCAAGGCCGTCGCGATCCGTTCTTCCGAGCCGGCTGACCGCACCGACGATCCGGTGCGGATGTATCTGCGCGAAATGGGATCGGTCGAGCTTTTGTCGCGCGAGGGCGAAATCGCCATCGCCAAGCGGATCGAGGCCGGCCGCGAGGCGATGATCGCGGGGCTTTGCGAGAGCCCGCTGACCTTCCAGGCGATCATCATCTGGCGCGACGAACTGAACGACAGCAAGGTCTTGTTGCGCGACATCATCGACCTTGAAGCGACCTATGCGGGCCCCGACGGCAAGAATACGCCCAAGATCGACATGACCGCGCCGGGCGCCGCCGAGGCGCTCGCCGCGCAACAGGCGCCGGCGACGGCCCCGCTCGATCCGCCCGCGCGCCTGCGGCCGGCCGGCGAGGAAGGCGGCATCGACGCGCCGATCCCGGAAGACGTTTTCGACGAAGAAGACGATATGGAGAACGCGGTCTCCCTGTCGGCGATGGAAGCCGAACTGAAGCCCAAGGTTCTGGACACGTTCGATCGGGTCGCCGACGCCTATAAGAAGCTGCGCCGCCTTCAAGACCAGAATGTCGAGAATAAACTCAAGAACGAAACGCTGACGCCCTCGCAGGAGCGCAAATATAAGACGCTCAAGAAGGAAATCGTCGTCGACGTCAAGTCGCTGTCGCTCAATCCGAACCGCATCGAAGCGCTGGTCGAACAGCTCTACGACATCAACAAGCGGCTGATCGGCATGGAGACGCGACTTTTGCGGCTCGCCGAAGGATCCGGCGTCACCCGTGAGGATTTTCTCAAGAATTACCAGAATTCCGAGCTCGACCCGAAATGGCTGCTGCGCGTCTCCAAGCTCGGCGGCCGCGGCTGGAAGGATTTCGTCGCCAAGGCGAAGGAGCCGATCAAGGATCTATTGGCCGAAATTCATGGCCTCGCGACCGAAACCGGCCTCGAGATCCATGAATTCCGCAGAATCGTCCATATGGTGCAAAAGGGCGAGCGCGAGGCGCGTCAGGCCAAGAAGGAAATGGTCGAGGCCAATCTGCGGCTGGTAATTTCAATCGCCAAGAAATACACCAATCGCGGCCTGCAATTCCTGGATTTGATCCAGGAGGGCAATATCGGCCTGATGAAGGCCGTGGATAAGTTCGAATATCGGCGCGGCTATAAATTCTCGACCTATGCGACCTGGTGGATCCGGCAGGCGATCACCCGCAGCATCGCCGATCAGGCGAGAACCATCCGCATTCCGGTGCATATGATCGAGACGATCAACAAGATCGTGCGGACCTCGCGCCAGATGCTGCATGAGATCGGCCGCGAGCCTACCCCTGAGGAACTCGCTGAAAAGCTCGCCATGCCGCTGGAAAAAGTGCGCAAGGTCTTGAAAATCGCCAAGGAGCCGATTTCGCTCGAAACCCCTATCGGCGACGAGGAAGACTCGCATCTCGGCGATTTCATCGAGGACAAGAACGCGATCCTGCCGATCGACGCCGCGATTCAGTCGAATCTGCGCGAGACCACGACGCGGGTTCTGGCCTCGCTCACCCCGCGCGAGGAGCGCGTTCTGCGCATGCGCTTCGGGATCGGCATGAACACCGATCATACGCTCGAAGAGGTCGGCCAGCAGTTCTCGGTGACGCGCGAGCGCATCCGCCAGATCGAGGCCAAAGCCCTGCGCAAGCTGAAACACCCCTCGCGCTCGCGCAAGCTCCGCAGCTTCCTGGATAATTGATCCGGGGCCGGAACCGGGACGCGCCTTCCCGGGAAGCTTGCTTGAGCGTCCCGGTGACAAATCGAGCGATCGGGATGCGCGGCCAGCCAGCAAATTGACTTGGTTTGGCCCTTGCCTCTATAAAACCTCCGATTTCCGGCTTTGGCGAGCGGCGCCCGATGGTTCTCATGGGGCGCGCGGGCTTTGGCCGCGCCAGCCAGCGGTTGCGTCCGGGTCAATTGGGCTCCGGGCGGCTTCCTGATTTGTAGATTGGAGCTGAATTGTGAAGCGGACATATCAACCGAGCAAGCTCGTGCGCAAGCGGCGGCATGGGTTTCGCGCCCGGATGGCGACGGTCGGCGGTCGCCGGGTCATCGCGGCGCGGCGCGCGCGCGGCCGCAAGCGGCTTTCAGCCTGACGCCTGACCATTCCAAAGCTTGGCGGCGCTTGGCGCCAAACTCCGGCGCCCTCGGCGCGCAGGCCGGAGCAATCGGGCCTCCTTTGCAAAAAAAATGGCGGCCGGTTTTCGGATGAAAACAATGCAGAATCATAGGATCTAAGCAGGATTGCGTTGGCGCGCCAACGCAATCCTGCTTAGAGACAGGACGCCTATGGCATGAAGCAGGACACCAAGAATCTTTATCTGGCGATTGGCCTATCATGCCTTGTCGTGCTTGGCTGGAACATGTTTTACACCGGGCCGCAGCTTGACAAGACGCGTCAGGCGCAGATGCGGGGCGGCCAGACCGGCGCCCAAAGCCCCGGCCCGCAAGCGCCAGGCTCACAAGCTCCCGGTTCGCTTGGCGCAGGCTCGCCAGCTGGGCCAGGCGGCGCCTTGAGCGAGCCGGTCAAGACCCGGGCCGAGGCTTTGGCCGCCAGCCCGCGGATCAAACTCGACACCCCGGCGCTGTTCGGCTCGATCGCGCTGAAGAGCGGGCGGATCGACGACGTCTCGCTCAAAGCCTATCGCGAGACCACCGATCCTTCGAGCCCCAACATCGTCCTGCTCTCCCCCGCCGGGTCGCCGCATCCCTATTACGCCGAGGCCGGCTTCCTCGCCGCGCCCGGCGAGGCGCTGGCGCTCCCCCGCGCCGACACGCTGTGGCGCGCCGATCGCGAGGCGCTGACCCCGTCGAGCCCGGTGACGCTCAGCTATGACAATGGCCAGGGCCTGATCTTCCGCCGCAAGATCGCCGTCGACGACCGCTATATGTTCACGGTGACCGACGCGGTCGAGAACGCCTCGGCGCGGCCGGTGACCCTGACGCCCTATGGGCTGGTGTCGCGGATCGGCCTGCCGGCGACCGAGAATTACGCCGTCCTGCACGAAGGCTTCGTCGGCGTCATCGGCGCCTCCGGCGTCGAGGCCTGGAAATATGACGCCATCGAGAAGGAAGAGAAGGCGACCAAGACCTTCGAGGGGGTCGGCGGCTGGCTCGGCTTCACCGATAAATATTGGGCAGCGACCGTCATTCCCGACCAGAGCGCCGCGGTGAAGGCGAGCTTTTCCGAGCGCGCCACGCCGCAGAAGGTTTATGGCGCCGGGTTCCAGCAGAGCGAGGCCAAGACCCTTGCGCCGGGGGCCTCGATGGACGTCACGACGCGGGTCTTCGCCGGCGCCAAGGAGACCTATACGCTCGACAAATACCAGGCCGATCTCGGGATCGAGAAATTCGATCTTCTGATCGACTGGGGCTGGTTCTATTT